>JAMFSR010000038.1 GCA_026225395.1 Granulicella sapmiensis | reverse complement strand
GAACCCGCGTGTAAGCGGTGGGATCCAGCCGTCGCTCTTTAGGCTTTCGGAACTGGCCGACATAGCACACCGAGCAATGTTTACGAGCCGAACCCCTGTTCAAAGAATATTGGTTCAACCTGCGGTAGTCGCCGTACCTGCTTTGCAGATCGGTCTCTGCCTTGGATGCTATCGGGCAACGCTGCAAAGCGCAACTTTGACGGCAATTGACCCTTTCCATCTCCTTCCGCCTGAGTACCCGCAACACTTCCCCGCTTCGGGGGTCTTTTCCTCCAGGCTTGCGTCATACACAGTTGGGAGTTTCGCCATGAAACCCGTTCTCCGCTACGCACTTCCGCTTATCGGCCTTTTTCTCGGCACATCTCTCATCGCGCAGCAACCCCCTGCTCCCGCCGAGCAGCACCCAGCACCCATCGAGCGTTCCCCGCAAGACCAGGAGCCCGTCCCACCCCTCCTGCAGCACGACCCCGCCGAAACCGCCGTCATCACCGCCAACGCCCGCGCCGTCGTCCTCGACGTCGTCGTCACCGACGCCAAAGGCCATGTCGTCCACGGCCTCCAGAAGTCCGACTTTCATCTCGTCGAAGACGGCCAGCCGCAAACCCTCAACAGCTTCCACGAACACACCTTCACCGCCACCGGCGCGGTACAGGCTCCTCAACTTCCGCCCAACGGCTTCACCAACTTCGTCCCCTCCGGCTCTTCCGACGCCTACACCGTCATCCTCATCGATGCCGTCGACAACACACCGCAGGTCCAGTCCTACGTGCGCTCGCAGCTCATCGACTTCATGAAGAACATCCCCGCCGGCAACCCCGTCGCCATCTTTCAGCTCGAAAGCACCGGCATGCGCCTTATTCAGGGTTTCTCGGCCGATCCCGCCGTGCTCCTCCAGGCGGCCGAGAGCAAGCGCGACAGCATTGCCCTTCCGCTCATCCCCATCGGTCAGCGCGGCTACGTCGCCCACCTGGTCCGGCAGGACACGCTCAACCACGGGCTGCAGTCCATGGGACGTTATCTCGCCGGCTTCCCGGGCCGTAAAAATCTCATCTGGTTCAGCGGCTCCATCCCCCGCACATACTGGGGTGGGGATCTCGGCAGCCCCTTCCCGGACGCTGAAGACTTCGTCTCCGAGATCGCCAACGCCACCGACGCCCTCACCCTTAGCCGCGTCGCCGTCTACCCCATCGACGCGCGCGGCCTCGAAACCGATCCCGCCTTCAGCGCCGCCAACGGCCGCATGCCTTCCATCAACAGCTCCACCAACTTCAACACACGCCGCTTCTTCGACCACTCCGACATTGAAGATGTCGCCGATCGCACCGGCGGCAAGGCCTTCTACAACACCAATGGGCTCAAGCAGGCTATGGCCGAAGTCCTCGAAAGCGGCTCCAACTTCTACACCATCGCCTACACGCCCACCAACAAGAAATGGAACGGCAGCTATCGCAACATCAAGATCGAGACGTCTCAACCGGGTCTCCATCTCGAGTACCGACGCGGATACTTCGCCTATAACGAAACCCCACAGCAGATCCGCCGCGTAGCCGCGCTCCGCCGTATCGCCGCATCGCAACAGGCCAAAGCTCCCACGCCAACCAACTTCCAGTCGGCACAAATCGGTCCCGGCCCCAACGGCAACTTCGTCAGCTCCATGCAGCTGGGCGCCATCCCACCCACGGAGATCATCTTCACTGCCAGCCTCTCTCCCGGCACAAGCGTCCAGAAGATCGACAAAGCAGCCCCACCGGTATCCGCCAAAGACCTTCCCCCGGCCCTGCTCAAGAAACCCCTGCGCGACTACAGCATTCTTTTCGCCATCAACCCCAACTCACTGCACTTCACCGCCACGCCCGACGGCATCCACCACGGCGAGTTCCACTTCGTCACCATCGTCTTCGACGACCAGGGCACCCTGATCAACTCCCAGGAAACCACCATCACCCTCAATCTCAAACCCAATACGTACCAGGATGTCATGCACCGCGTCCTCGCCACCAAACAGGTGCTCGCCATCCCCGCCAAGGGCAATTACTTCTTCCGCTTCGGCGTCCACGATACCCTCGGCGACAAGATCGGCGCCATGGAAGTTCCCGTGGACGATGTAAAGCTAGGCATAGCTGGCCCCGGCCAAACTCTCACACCCTGAACAAGTAGCAACGAGACTGTCATTTGAGGGCCAAAGGCCCGTCTCATCCCAGCCTGGGGCGAAGCCCCAGGTAACGGTCGCAACAAAATTATGAGGGCTGAAAGCCCGACTCAGATCCATGCCCAGCCCAAATATAAAACCGCGACCTACCCCGCCTTACGCTCGTCCAACACCGCATCCAGCATCCCGGCCAGGGAGCCTGCCCGCGACCGCATCGTCTGCAGCGTATGCGTTTGCGCCACCGAGCTGTTCAGCGTATCGAACTTCGCCCGTAGCGCCGTAAGCTCATCCGCAATATTCAAAGCAGCCAGCACAGCCACCCGCAGCGAATCCACCGTCGCTCCGTGTGCCGAAACCGCTCGCATCTTCGTATCCACAATTCCGGCCAGCTTCTCGATATGCGCTGTATCAGTCCCACGAAGCTGATAGACCTGCCCATAAATTTCAACCACAACCGCACCCGCAGCCTGCGCCGCCAGCTCGCTCCGCGACATCTCCGCCGCACTCTTCTGTTGCATCTCCGCCATACTACTCCGCCGCTTTCCCTGTTCCCTGTTACCTGTTCGCTGCCCTACAAAAGCTCATCCATCTGCGCCAGCATCTTCTCCACACGCAATTTCACGGCTTCCCGTTCCTTCTGCAGACTATCCACTTCCGCCTGCGCCGCGCTTGCCGCAGTCAACTCTTCCGCTGTCGCTGTCAGCTTCTCATTCGCCACAGCCAGCTTCTCTTCCGCTGCGGTCAGCTTTTCCTGCAGCACAATCACTTCGCCCCGAGCCGCATTGCGCTCATTCTCCGCGGCCGCGCGAGCTTCGCGCTCCTTCTTGATGAGTTCCACCGTCTGCAGCACTTTTTGTTCCAGCGCCTGAAACTCGTCCACACTGATCGTCGATGACCCCATCTGCCCCACTCCTTCACAACGACTTCAATCAAATCGAAGTATAGCGATTCGCATCGAGGATTTCGAATCCCGATTCACCAAACGCATCTTTTTCATCCCTGCGCCGCATGGTACCTTCACTTGAACCCGGCCCTTCGTAAGGATCGCCATGAACCGCAGAAACTTTCTCACCTCCGCCAGCGCTCTCGCCGCGCTCACCCTCAGGCCCACACAAGCGCTAGCCTTGGAACCCTCAGACCCGCCACCACCAGCCGATGCCCTCAACCCTCCCGGCATCAAGGTCGCCGGCATCCGCATGATCGCGGTCGTCGGTGGCAAGTACAAGGTCTGGACCAAAAAGATTGGCAGCGGTCCCATTAAGGTCCTCCTGCTCCACGGTGGCCCCGGCTTCACCCACAGCTATCTCGAAGCTATGGAGTCCTTCCTTCCGCAGGCCGGCATCGAGATCTACTACTACGACCAGCTGGGCTGCGGAAACTCAGACATCCCGGACGACCCCGCGCTCTGGACGTTGCCCCGCTACGTCGAAGAGGTCGAAGAAGTCCGCCGCGGCCTTGGCCTCGACAACTTCATCCTCTACGGCCACTCCTGGGGCGGCATGCTTGCTATCGACTATGCGCTCAAGTACCAGCAGCATCTCCGCGGCCTCGTCATCTCCAACATGGCAGCCGGCGTCCAGGCTGCAATCAAGCGCGGCATCACCCTCAAGAACACGCTTCTCCCGCCCGAGAAACTCGCCAGGCTCAACGCGCTCGAAGCCAAACAGGACTACGACAACCCCGAGTACGAAGGCATCATGATGGAAGACCTCTATCCCAAAATGATCTGCCGCATCCAGCCGTGGCCTGAGCCCATCACCCGCGCCTTCCGCCTCGCCAACCTCAAAATCTATAACGAGATGCAGGGCAAAAGTGAATTTCAGGTCACCGGCAACTTCAAAGACTGGGAACGCTGGGACCGCCTCCACGAGATCAAGGTCAAGGCCCTCACCCTCGGTGCCCGCTACGACGAAATGGATCCCGAAGACATGAAAAGGATGGCCACCCTCATGCCCAACGCCACCTCAGCCATCTGCCCCAACGGCAGCCACATGGCCATGTGGGACGACCAGGCCATCTACTTCCAGCACCTTCTCGCCTACCTCAAAGCCGTCTAGCAACTAGCACAATCGGGTACACCCGATCTCTCGCACTTGGAGATCGGGGTTTCCACGGAACCCCAAAGCCAACCTATGCCCGCTGCACCCCACCCAACCCCGTCCACGCCCCCACAATCCTCTCCGACCACCCACTCAACTCTTCCTCGGTCAACGTCCTCTCTCCGGACTGCAGCACCACCCGCACCAGGCACGAGTAGCTCCCCACAGCCACAGCTTTCCCCTTGGCATCCCGGAAAATCTCCACCGGCGACACCCGCAGCATCTCCGCAATCCCCAACGTCTTCAACGCGCCTTCAATCGAATCCCAACGCACCGCATCCGGGAACACAAACGAGAAGTCCCGCTCCACCGCCTGGAACCGCGAAACATCTTTAGCCACCGGCGACTTCAGCGCCGTCTCGAACAACGCCTGCGCCTTCACTTCACCCAGCACACAAGTCTGACGAAGCTTCCGCTTCTGCGCCTCAGCGGCATTCAACTCCCCAAACATGGCAACCACCTTGCCATCAAGCAGCGCTCGAGCCCCGCGCCCTGCCTCAATCCAGCTCGACAGCCCCTCTCCATCAAACGTCACCACGCCAACAAACTTCGCCAGCAAAGCCTCAACCGTCCCCTTCACCTCATAGAACAGCGCATCTTCAGCCTTATACAACGAAGTCGCAACCGCGGCGCCCGTTGCACCAATCGCAATCCCCGTCTCTTCCTTCACTTCAACAGAAGACCCTATAAACACAGTCCCCATCTCGAACAATCGCACCACACTCACATCGCGATGCAGATTCTGCGCTAGCATCCCCGCCATGTTCGGCACCAGCGTCGGCCTTAGCATCCCCGCCTCTTCACTCAGCGGATTCCCCACAGCCACAACGCCCGCCTTCGCATCGCCAAAGAGCTCCGCCTCTGAAACCGACGTAAACGTACTCGACACCGCCTCGCTATACCCCAGCGCCCGCAGCGTCTCGCGGATCACCCGCTCCTGCCCCGCATGCGGCTGCTCGACCACCTCACCCGCAAACGCCGGCAGCGTATCCGCAAACCGGTTGTACCCATAGACGCGCGCAACCTCTTCCACCAGGTCGATCTCGCGCTCCAGGTCCAGCCGCCAGCTAGGCAGCGCCACGCTATACTCGCCCGCATCGGTCGCATCCATCCCGCAACCCAGCGCCGACAAATACTGTTCCACCACCTCCGCCGACACACCGAGCCCATCCGCCGTTGTCCCCAGATGCCGCTGCACCTCACTCACTCGCAGCACAATTGGCTTACGCTCCGCCGTCCGCGCCGCAGCCTCCGGCACCACCACATCCACCAGCGGCCCCACCACCGCTCCACCACACTGCTCCAGCACCAACCGCGTCACAATCGCACTCGCCACCGGCGGCCCATTGAAGTCCGCACCACGCTCATACCTGTGCGACGCGTCCGTATGAAGCCCATGCCGCCGCGAGCTCGCCCGGATCGGCGCCGGATCAAACCACGCCGCCTCCACCAGAATGTTCTTCGTCTCCTCGGTCACCCGAGAATCCCATCCACCCATCACACCCGCAAGCCCCAGCGCCTTCACCTCATCAGCCACAACAAGGTCATCCGCCACCAGCACCCGCTCCGTCCCATCGAGCAGTCGCAGCTTCTCCCCAGCTTTCGCCCGCCGCACCACAATCCCGCCTTCAATCTTGTCGAGATCGAACACATGCGTCGGCTGTCCCATCGCCAACCATCCAAAGTTCGTCGCATCCACAGGAGCCGAAATCGGCTTCTGCCCCAGCGCCGCAAAGTACTCCGCCACCAATCCCGTAGAAACACCCACGGTCACACCACGAATCACCCGCGCCGTAAACCGCCCGCACCAATCCTTCGCCTCAATCCTTACCGGGAAACCATTCGGGTGCCCCGGGTCCGGATTCTCGGACCCGGGTACAGGCTCCGATCCCGGAACAGGCTTCAGTTCCAGCCCATAAATCGTCGCCACTTCCCGCGCCACGCCATAGTGGTTCATCGCGTCCACGCGATTGGTCGTGATGTCCATCTCAAACAGCGCACCGCCGCATGCTGCATCGAACTCACCCTCCACCGCGATCCCACGCAGGGTCAGGTCTTCAGCAAGCTGCCGGTCATCGACAGGCAATTCCGGCAAATACGAGCGCAGCCACTTCGTCAGTACATTCATCGTTGGAAAAGCTCTCAGAAAATGGGGTCGCCGCGCTAACACGCCGCAACCTCCATTGTCGCAGACACTTACCCCAACGCCCACCTACACGCAGCGACAGACTACTTCTTCTGCGGAGCCTTCCTCACGATCTGAGCCATCTTCAGCACCGACCGCAACACATCCTCCGAACACAACACCGACATGTTGTCCTCAACAACAACGACTTCCCCACGCTCGATCTTTCCTGCACCGTTATGCTCCATGGCCCGATTCCTCACATTTACTACGATGTCTTGCCTGTTTCGGACGTCGCCAGCGCCCGCAAAATCCCATTTCAGCGCGTGAAATTCGGTACACCCGGTTTTTCCTGCGCATCCGCATCAATCCCCATCCCCAAGCATCCATATACTGGACAACACGATGACGCCGACCCTTCAGGAAGAAATCCGCCAGAGCAAGCCATTCGCCTCGCTCCAGCAGGAGGTCCTGCTCAACATCGCCCGCACCGCCGCCGTGCTCGGGCACCGCATGGAACAACAGTTCCGGCCGTTCGGCCTCACCGCCACGCAATATAACGTCCTCCGCATCATCGCCGGAGCCGGTTCCGAAGGCATCTCCCAATGCGACATCGCCGGCCGCCTCGTCGCCGAAACCCCCGACGTTCCCCGCCTGCTCAAGCGCACCGAAACCGCCGGTCTCATCCGCCGCTCCGCCAACCCGGCCGACAAGCGCGTCCTCCGCGTCCACCTCACCTCCGCCGGCTCGCGCCTTCTCCAGCAGATCGGCGCCGAGGTCGACACCATGACCGGCGACTTCTTCCCCAACCTCTCCAAAACCCAACTCCGGGCCCTCAACGAACTCCTCAACGCCTCCCGCGAAACCAACACCCCGCCCGAACCCGCCGAATAATTTCTGCATCTATATCGATGTTTGAACATCAATTCTGATACAGTCTCATATGCGCCAACGGTGAGCCATCCTCCGGAGCGCAGCCAGACCAATTTTTCTACGAGGACTCACATGAAATCTCGCCTGATCGCTCTCGCCACCGCTACGCTGCTCGCCACCGGCATCGCCGCCGCCCAGACCAGCACCTGGAACATCGACCCAGCGCACTCTCAATCCGGCTTCGAGATTCGCCACATGGGCGTCTCCAACGTCCGCGGCTCCATCTCCAAGATTTCCGGCAAAGTTGAGTGGGATGAAAAGGATCCCTCAAAGTCCTCCGTAGTCGCTGATCTCGACACCACGACCATCAACACCACCGTCGACGCCCGCGACACCCACCTCAAGAGCCCTGACTTCTTCAACGTCGCCCAGTATCCGACGATCCACTTCCAGTCCACCAAGGTCACCGGCGCCGCCGGCCACCTCAAGGTCGAAGGCAACCTCACCCTCGCCGGCGTCACCAAGCCCGTCATCCTAGACGTAGACGGCCCCGCCACCCCGCAGAAGAACCAGAAGGGCGGCCTCATCAGCGGCTTCTCCGCCTCCACCACAGTCAAGCGCGCCGACTTCAACTTCGGCCCCAAGTTCGCTCCCCCCATGCTCGGCGACGAAGTCAAAATCACCATCGACGTCGAAATGGACAAGCAGTAGCCACCAACTTCCCTCCCGGAAAACGCAAAGGCCGCCGATACCCTCGGCGGCCTTCGTAATTGTCATAACGATGGCAGTTCAAATTTATGTATCTTTTTTGGTACACTATCGGCAGAAGTCGTAATGAGCCGAGCATCCTCTCCTGAAGTCCCGTCCGTTTCTATTGCACCGAGGTAGGCAAAGAGCCTGTACTGGAATGGTTACGCAGCCTCGACAGGGGCGATCGGAGGGCCATTGGGCTCGATCTCATGCGTGTTCAGTTTGGCTGGCCAATCGGAATGCCATTAGTACGAAGCCTCAAGGATGGACTATGGGAAGTCCGCTCCACCCTTCCCAGCCAGCGAATCGCCCGAGTGCTGCTCTGTTTTCACGACGAAACGCTGATCGTGCTGCACGGGGTCATCAAGAAGACACAGAAGACTCCCGCCGATGACCTCTCGCTCGCAAAACGAAGAATGTTGGAGGTAAAGAAGTGAAGAAGCAAAAGAAGCACGTAGGTTCGTCGCTCGACGGCTTCCTTAAGGAAGAGGGCATCCTCGAAGAAACCCGCGCCATCGCGATCAAGGAAGCTCTCGCATGGCAGGTTCAACAGGCGATGGAAAAAGACAACATCACCAAGGTCGAGATGGCACGCCGCATGAACACCAGCCGCGCCGCACTCGATCGCCTGCTCGATCCAGGCAACAGCGCCGTCACCCTCCAAACCCTCACACGCGCCGCCAACGCCATCGGACGAGGCCTTCGCATCGAACTTGTCTAAAGTTCGATCAAATCAACCGGATCAAGCGAACTGTTCGAGGAAACGCATGTCGCCTGAATACAGCAAACCAATATCGCTAATCCCATACTTCATCATCGCAATCCGATCCACACCCATCCCAAAAGCGAAACCGCTAATCCGAGACGTGTCATACACCGGCTCACGCCCTAGCTCAATCCGCCGAGCATTCACCGCCTCAAACACCGCCGGATCGACCATCCCACACCCCAGCAGCTCAATCCATCCCGAGTGCTTACACTTCCGGCACCCTTTTCCGCCACAGAAAATACACGATATCTGCACATCCGCGCTAGGCTCCGTGAACGGAAAGAAGCTCGGGAAAAACCTCGTCTTCACCGCCGACCCGAAGAACGCCTTCATCGCATGATCGAGCGTCCCCTTCAAATCGCTGAAGGTAATATTCGTGTCAACGCAAAGCCCCTCAACCTGGTGAAACACCGGCGAGTGCGTCGCATCGGCCGCTTCATTCCGATGCACCTTCCCCGGAATCACGATCCGCAGCGGCGGCGCCTGCTCCAGCATCGTGCGAATCTGCACCGGCGACGTATGCGTCCGCATCAGCAACCGCTCGCGCAGCGGCTTTTGCTCCTGCCCGGCGAGCACCAGCGTGTCCTGCGTATCGCGCGCCGGATGGTTCGGTGGAAAGTTCAGGCTTTCGAAGTTATTGAAGTCGTTCTCAACCTCCGGGCCCAACCCTACCGAGTACCCCATCCGCTGAAACACACCCACAATCTCAGCCATAGTCTTGATCAGCGGATGCTCCGCGCCGATCCGTTGCGCACTGCCCGGCAACGTCACATCGATCTGAGACTCAACAATATTCCCCGCGTGAATATTCGCCTGCCGGATACCAGGCAGACTGCTATTTCTGCGTTCTAACTCAACTTCGATTTTTTCCTTAAGCGCATTGAATCGCGGGCCGATCAGCCGCTTTGCCTCGGGAGGTGCAGCCTTGAGCCATAAATCAGAAATTGTCTTGAGCCGACCCTGCTTTCTCCCAAGCCACTCCAACCGAAGTGTTTCATTGTCAGCCGTCACAGAATTTAATGCACGATCCGCCTCAATATTCAGTTCGGAGAATGCCTTATCCAAGGAAGCTTCGGTGTAATCGGTAAGTTGCGGAATCGTCAAAGCGCAGCTTTCTGAGCAGCCTTACAAACTGCTAGTGAGAATAAATTCGCAACGTGCCGGACTCGATACCGGCTATGAGAGCGCTCCCCGCACCGCTACATGAGTCGCTATGCTCGGCAATCCCTTCAATCCAGCCGAGCGGCGGGGATGAGATAAGCCGGAAGGTCCGACTTGCTCTCTTGATCAGTTCCGTGCGCGAATTTCACGCGCGCCGTATGCCCGCGGTGCTCATCCACCGTTCCCGGGCTTCCTCAGTGTGTCCATCCACACCGCCGTTGCACCTTCAACCTTATCAAATTGCGCCACGGATGATGTCGCGTGCTTTCTACGCCCTAATCCCCAATCCCTAACTCCTGCCTACAGCGCCCACCAGACGACCGCGGCCATCAACACCCCAAGCAACAAGCTCCGCTTATCCGTAATCGCAAACACCACCGGATCATCGTGCAATTCCCCGCGGCTCGACAGCATCCAAACCTGGCTCAGCCACAGCAGCAGCACCGGAACCACCAGCCAGAGCCGCGTCACATGCTTGTACAGCATGATCGTCTCGGGATTATTGATATACAGCGTCAGCACCACCACCGCCGCATACGCCGCACCCGTCCCCAACGCCCGCAGCTGCTCCAGATCCGACACAAAATACCCGCGGCCGTTCGTCACAGCCGCGCCGCGTTCCCGCAGGCTTTCCAGCTCCGAGAACCGCTTCACGAACGCCAGCGACAGGAAGAAGAACACGCTGAACCCATCCAGCCACGGCGACATCATCACGCCGGTCGCCGCACTGCCCGCCAGCAACCGCACCGTATACAGCCCACTCAGCACAAATACATCCAGCAGCAGCTGCCGCTTCAAATAGAGCGAGTACGCCAGCGTCGTCACGGTATAAAGCCCCAGCCAGCCCAGGAACCCATAAGGCTTCTCCAGCTCCCCAAAACCCGCCATGTTATCGACGATCTGCGGCAACAAGATTGCCAGCGCCACTGCCGCCAGCATCAACACCACCACCCCCATCACGCCGGCAATCGGAGAAATATCCCCCGCCGCAAACGGCCTTGTCCTCTTCCGCGGATGCCGCCTGTCGGCCTCAATATCCAGCAGATCATTGATGATGTACGTCGCCGAGGCACACATCCCAAAGCTCAAAAACGCCAGCGCCGCACCCATCAGCGTTCCCGGATTCCACGCATGCGCCAGCAGCAGCGGCACAAAAATCAGCGTGTTCTTCGCCCACTGGTGCAGCCGGATCGCCCGCAGCCAGCCCTTCACCATCGGCGTCTTGTCTTCAAACACCGTCACCGGAACGGTCCCCTGGCGCTTCATCGCCACGCGCAGCGCCCTGTCCGGGTTGGCCACCATCGGCGATACGCAAGCCGCCAGCAGCGGAGCATCCGGCAGCGCATTCCCGATGTAGCAGAAGTCATTCCCAAACCGCGCCTGGAACGCCGCCAGTTTGTTCCCACCCGCTAGATTCGTCGATCCATCCGAGGCCAGCACACCCTTGAAAATCCCTACGAAGGCCGCCACCCGCTCCGCCAGCGTCATGTCCGCCGCCGTCGCCAGGTAAATCTCCCGCCCCGCACCAGCCTCCTGCCGCAGCCAATCCAGCAGAACATGGTTATACGGCAGATGCTCCACATCCAGCGCGACCGCAGCCGTCAAATGCTTCTTGAACGAAGCCTTCCCCTGCGCAATCCACCCCGGTATCCGCAACAGCTCCATCGGCCTTTGCCGCGCCATCGCCAACACCGTATCCACCAGCGTGTCGGACTTTACCAGCGTCCCATCCAGGTCCACGCACAGCGGCACACCGGCCCTCAACACAGGCCGCACCTCCGCAATCCCGGGTTCGAGTACACTTTCGCCCATCGTCCGCACAATTCCTAAAGTCCGTAAGACATTATCTCAACACAATATCCGCCCCCGCGCGGCCACCCTTCAACGCCGGGTAACATTCAGTGCCACTACACCCGCCTCCGTCCAATCGAAACGCCAGTGAACACGAAACCCACACCACACGTCTAACATCAGGACAATGCCTCACCGCCCCTCCATCGCCGCCCTCCTGTGCTTCGCCGCGCCGCTCGCCGCCACAGCCCAGATGCACAAGGTCGCCCCGCCCGAAAAAGTCACCCGCGCCATCGCCGTCTACGAGTGGACCGGCGACCTCGCCAAGCCCACCGCTGCCCGCATCGTCCCCGTCACTCTCTTCATCAACGGCCACATGGAAGAAGCCGGCACCTACCTGACCCAGCCCATGCCCTTCGCTCTCCAGACCGGCGACGTCTACTCCATTGAGCAGGCCGGCAAAGCCCAGGGCACCGTCGACATCGACTACGCCCGCAACATCCTCCCTCCGGGCTCTACCGCCGATGTAGCCGCCATCGGTGCCTGGTACGGCTACGGCAAATACGCCCCGCTCCCGCCGCCGTCCAAACCCACCCCGCTCAAAGCCTCCGCGCATCCCTCCGCGATCGTCGGTGGCGTCAACGACGACGATGCCCGCCCTCACTTCGTCGGCAAGCAACCCAACCAGCCCGACGACAACCCCACCCCCACCAAATCCTCCACCGGCTCCTCAACAACAACCTCGGATGACCCCGACCGCCCCCACCTTGGCCGCCGCGACGGCACCGACAGCTCCACCACGACAGCATCAACCGACACCGGCTCCGTCCCCGACTCGGACCCCGACCGCCCCACCCTCCGTCACCGCGATCCCGAGCCCGAAGGCAAACCAAAGAAACAGAAACAGAGCGACTCAGCCGTCATTCCCATGGCCACGTCCCTCAACGACGACCCCAACCGCCCCACCATGCGCCGCGGCAAGCCCGCCGGCGGCGACACCACCCCCGAGCTCAAAACCCTCCCACTCGACCTCCACCAGGTCGTAGCCGTTTCCGACGCCGTCAACCGCGAACCCCACATCTTCACCCGTGAATGGGACTCACCCACCGACCGCACCGAAACCCTTACCGCACTAGAAGCCCTCGCCCAGCCCCGCATCGCCAAATACCTCGCCACCTGGCACCTGTCCGCACCCTCTTTAACACCCGCCTCACCCCCCACACCGCCCCACCGGCTAAAAACCCAACCCCCAATCCCCAAAACCCAATCCCCACCCACACTCCTTGAAGAGCAACTAGCCCCCTACACCCTCAGCTACGGCGGCCTTCCTACCTTCGTCTACACGGCACAATCCCCCATCGCCGTCGGCGGCCCGGTCTACATCACCCTCGTAGCCCAACGCCTTCCTTCCGGAGAAATGCAGGTAGCCCTCTCCAACGTCACCGACGCCGCCCACCTCGACCGCACCCCCTGGCTCCGCCCCATCGACGCCGTCGATCCCGACTGGAGCCACCGCGCCGACCTCCTCTTCGAAGTCCGCGCCCAAACCACCCGCCAGTTCGCCCTCTACCGCCTAACCACCGCCCAGGCCGAGCAACAATTCATCACCGGCACCATCCAATAACCGGATGCGTAGTGGCTTCGGCCCTGTTCATTGCCCAACAGAATTGTCATCCTGAGCGGGTGAGAAAGATCTTAGAAACTTTTGATTCCATTTGACCTAAGAGGCCAGATTTTGCCTGTGTAGGAATTGTGCAGGACAAATGTGCAGAATTCAGCCGGAATGACACTTTTCTCATCGCTGGAAGAGGGCCGGGAGAAACCCGCAGGGTGTCTCCCGCGCTGCTGAAATGGCAGACGGGATCGTATGCGTCCCGTCTGCCATTTCTCTTGTGTCGTCCGATTGTTACATGGCCATGGGCGTGTTTTTCATGCCGCGACCTCTTCGAGTTCCTCGTTGGTTATTTCTTCCGCGATGGGCGACTCCAGTGCGGCAAGGATGCTGCTGGCGGCCTGCTGGATGACTTCGAGCGATTCGGCCAACAGTGAAGCGTTGCCATGGTAAAGCTGGATATACGACGCGCTGGCCTCTTCGTTGACCAAACCAATGGCTTTTCCCACCACAAACGCCACGGCCTCGGCTTCCGTCTCGCGCACGATCTTGGTGGTAGTGGTGCGGCGTTCGCTGCGATGCAACAGTTCGTGAGCCGCCTCATGCACCAGCGTGGCGAAGGTTTCCGCCTTGGATTGTCCTGCTAGGATGGCGATGCGTCCTCCGTAACTCATACCGAGGGCTGGCGCAATGTTCTCGCTATAGCTGACAGAAATGCCCTTGCTGTTGAGGAAGGCGATCAACCGTTCGATGTTCTCGCCTGGGTCGCCGGTGACTTGCCGCAAGGAAGGCAGTTCTACGCCTTCGGTCTGCGAGATATCGAAGACGTAGGCGTTACGGAAGCCAAGCAAGACGCGTTCATTCTGCGTGGTAATGTCCTTGTTTGCTTGAGCGTCCTTCTTCCTACGCACGCCAACGATGGGTGCAAGGATGCGGATGCCTTTCTGTCCCGCCTTAACACTGCGGCCAAGATTCTTCCACGTCCAGAACCCTGCTACTCTGGTGGCCTCGGGCATTTGCCGCGCAATTTCCAGCACGTTCCCGAACGAATACGTGCGGAAGCGGCTCATGGCGGTGAGGTAGTTGGTGAGGGCTTCGGAGTGTCCGGCCTCCAACTGCTCAATCAGCAGCCTGATGTTCGTGGCAATCAATTCCTGCTTGGTGCTGGGCTTCTTGCTGTCGATGGTGGCGATGGTCTTCATGGTGTTTGCTCCCTGGTTTGGCTTTTGCACTTCCGCGTAGAAACGCGGCATGTACATGCCGAACGCCACCTGGCGAAGGCGGGGGTAGCAAGGTGCAAGGGACGGGTCTCCCCACCCGGAGCAAAGCGGAGGGCGAGCGCAGCGAAGGTCTGCACAAGCGAAGCGCGGAAGATTGGGGAAGCCCTTGTCGCCGCGCGGGGGGCGGAGCCCACTAGGGAGGCTTGGTTTCCTTATACGTGCGCCTAAGCGCACCCAATTTATAGGGTGGGCGTTGCGGGCGGGAAAGGTCCGCAGAGATTCTCTCTCGCTTGTCTAGGCTTTTTCTTTCTCTTTAGGGGTGTCCAGAGGGGATATTTCTCTTTCAGAGGGAGCACAGCGAGATCCTGAAAGCAGACGAATTGCTGATCTCAGCCAGAGATCTTCCCTGACAGAAGACGATTTCTGCTTGCCGATCACGTCTCAATGAGTGACTCGGCGATTATGCGCTCGTCGAGAAAAGTGATCGAAAACTTCCGAGTTCCCGACATTGAGGAATGAGTGCAACAGGTGCCATGTCGGCTCCGAATCCATTCGAAGGCACCCCTCTCACTTACTTCACTAAATGGAATGGCCGGGATTGGGCTGCTCCGTGGTCTGCGTGCAGCGAATATCGAACGACGTACGAGCCGGTGCGGATGGAGCCTGTATCGATCGGCAAAGAGAGAAAGGCTTCCTGCCCAATTCGATGCAATGGGACGTGAGCGGACGTCCAGACGACTTCGGTGTCGTGCAGCAGTTCCACGTCCCAATCGGTTTCCTCGGAGGGGGAAGGCTGTAGTTCGACCTGTAGTTCAAGCAAGTGGGCTGTTGCCGGAACCTTAATTTCTGGCGCGGTGGAGGCGCCTCGCGGAACGTTGGCCGAAAGAAAGGCGACAACAGTAGCGCGCCCGTCTTCATTGGTCGCCGCGTTCGATCCGTCCGTCCGTGAAGACGCCAGAAGTTGAGAGCTTAGGAGCGCGTTCCTGCGAAGCTCTCGTGTATATAGGAAACTCGCGAAACAAAGCAGGAGCGCCAGTGCAGGCGAAAGGATGCCGAGAAGTTGCTGGAAGCGAAGGGTGAGAGGCGACGGTTTTGCATCGGGCAGCCTCTCGATTGCGGAGAGGAAAACGCGAAAAGACCTCACCTTTTCCTGCAGCATCTGCGACCGCGCACACTGCGCTTGAAAAGCATCTTCTTCCACAGACGTCAGCCGGCTGTAGACGAAATCCTCGATGAGCGAGTCCTGCTCATCCTGAAGTTCACGGTTCAACTCGTTGCTGGCAAATAGACGCGTGTCCATCTCGGTTGCCAGATCCTCCGGCAATCGGCCGAGCAGGTAATCGCGTAATTGCTGTTGGTCCGTTTTCATTCCATTCAATGGCGCGCGCTGTGAGAACGCCTCTCCTATTTTCCGTTCTTACCTTGTTTTCTGTTTTTATCTTGAGCCGCTGTCATGCACTTCCGCAGCCGTTGCCGGGCGAGAAGTACACGCTGACGCAATGCAATCGCTGAAACGTCCAATGTTTCGGCCAGACTCTTGCGGGCTTTGATCTGATTGTTCCCGGTCGCACAATAATAGCCTCTAAGCAGGCGGGCATCGGAAGAGGGTAGTTTTTTCAAACAGTGCTCCATGTGAACAATCTCTTCCTCGTTACTCAGAGTGACTGTTGGGGCCGAAACGTTATCGAAAAAAGCGTGGTCGACATTTTGAGTTTGATCTTTCCTGCCGCTCTGCTCCTGTGCGACATGTCTCGCAATCCCCAGTGCGAAAGCTTCGGCTGAAGCGATCTCAGTATGCTGCGATAGCCGGTAGGCAAGCCTATCTAGAACTTCATCGGCGAGGTCTTCCGGAAAAGCAAGCAGCCTTCGGGAGAAGAAAAAAATGAGCTTGGCCCGGAGTTGCTCATAGTGGGCTCCCCCTGGAGGGGTGTCGCCCAATGCAGCAAGCAGCGATGCGAAATTCTCACGCGTAATATGACGCTGCCTGGAAACTCTCGCATCAACTTTCGGTATGGATTGGCCCTTCGCCATCTACGGTAAAGGTCGCCAGTCTCCGGCAAGCACAAAGCCGGCCCAATAATAGGGCGCGCTCCATTGCGGGTCCGCAGCCATTGCTTTCTGAGCATCATGAAGCGCCGTTGCGGGTGAGCGGGTCTTCTTAAGCGATTGATAAAAGTGCCTCATCCACTCGCTGGTGGCCTGATCGTCGACCTCCCACAGGGTTCCCAAAACCCGCTGCGATCCGGCGGCGAAGAACGCCTGCGTGAGTCCGCGTAGCCCTTCTCCGGGCACTTGCTCTCCTAAGGCGGTGTTGCATGCACTCAGAACGACCAGGTCTAGTTTCGCGTGTAGATGACGTACGTCGCCGTACCACAGGAAATTCCCGGACCCGGCGCCGGGTCCTCGCTCTCGGCCGAGCGTAAGCCCGGACAGTTCGGCATACTGTTGATTCAGGATCGCGTGCATCGCAAAGTGGCCTATGCTGAATTCGTTCCAATTGAGATTTTGCAGCGTTGTCTCGTCGATTCTTGCGCCTGAAAACAACTGCGTCGCCTCGGTTCCCATGGTCGCACGGATCATCATGGCTTCATCTCCTGCGAACGGCAACGAGGAGAACTCCTGCGAATGATTTCGCCCATTGCTCTGAAGGGCGGAGTGGGTCTCTCCGTCCTGGGTACTGGGAGACGTCGCACCCAACGCAAAAACCGCCAGCCGCATGGGATGGGAAGTGATGGAATTGTTCTCAAGGATTGAGAAGATGGTTGCTGACGGCTCATTGAGGAAAACGGTGTCGCGGAGAGATGCTTTCAAGCCATCCGGCAACGCCGCAAACGGTATGGATTCGATCGGCCCATCTGCCACAAGGAACACTGTTGTTGTTCCAGGGGCCAGCATGCCGCGTGGAAGTAGATTGCGAGACAGTTGAATGCCGAGCTTCCGCAACTGTTCCTCCTGCGCCAATCGCATCGCTGCTCTTTGTTCCGCTGTCCGGGTCGGGTCTGGTGAAACCGCCGCCAGCAGCGTTTTCCGGAAACCCGAACACTGGCGGTTAAGCTCAGCTGCAGGCGGCAGACGAAAGCTGCGAATGCCCGTGGGAGTAATGCTCCACGCATAGCTCGCCTCCTCCCCACTCCAGTATTCAACAAGCGTGGCACGGCGATCCGGCAGAGCGTTTTCGAGAGTCTCTAGGGTCAGCGGGTGGGATGGTTTAGCGGAGTCGTTTGGCTCGTCGGCGGCAACGATTTCATCGTGGAGCTGATGTTCTGACACAGTGAGTCGCTCGATAGCTGCGCGGACTGACTTTGAAGCCTGACTTGTCTGAGCATCACCCTGCCGCAGGGCCGCCGAAGTCTCCAGCCGCCGCACTCTTCGTTGGACATCCTCATAGAGTGCGAGCAGGGCTGGCGAGGCTTCGGCATGAGTGTCTGTTGCAGTCACTTGATCGAGGAGTGTGCGTGCACGTGCCCTCTCTGCAATGAGGAATGCCTGCCAGGCGTAGCCCTCGTCTGGATGCTCCTTGTCCATCCGCTCCAGAATCTGAATGTCGAGATCGTAATAGGCGTGCTGCGATGCGAAGAAACTCGTCTTGATGTCCTGGTTCCGCAACTCACCTCGAATCGCCTCGATCATGCCCAGCGCACGTTCGCAATGAGTTTGCCCATCATCGAGCGCTCCACTTTCCAGTGCGATACGGGCGAGTCCGCCCTCAGCGCGAATCCGGGTGTACACGTCGTTCGCGGCGACTGCCTCTTTGTTGCACGTCGCGTATTGCTCCGCGGCTTCTTTGACGTCGTGCTTCAGCAACGCGAGATCGCCGAGCTGGCAGTGGACCTGCATCTCGCTATCGGTCTGCTGTGCTTTCTTCGCCCTGGCAAGCGCGTTGTTCAGCACCTGCTCCGCATGAACCGCATCATGTTCATAGAGATAGCTATCACCGAGGCCGCTCATGAGAGCGATGCTGCCGCGCTCATATTCGACGCTCTCAGCCAACGCCAGGCCGCGCTCAAAGTATTTGCGTGCTTCCCGCGGAGAAGCCTTCAACAGATACAGGTCGCCATAGTTGTTCAGCGTATCGGTCATACCGACTGGATAATCCGTGGTCTTCCAGATCGCGGTCGCCTGATCGAGCGAGTCCTGCACCCTGGCGAAATCTCCTAACGTCATATAGAGGTCGGAAAGACCGACCCAGATAGCTGCTTCCCCGCGCGGCTCCGGAGGCAGACGCTTCAATGCCTGTAGCGCTTCGCCATAGGCGCGATAGGCTGCCTCAGAGTCGCCCTCCGTGGAGTAGATGGCTGCCAGTTCCTCCTGGACGAACGCCTGTCGCCGTGCGTCGCCCGCAGCTGCAGCCAGCTCAGCCGCGTGCTTCTCATCGGTGAGGGCTACGTCGGAGTGACCCTCCATCAACTCCACGCGCGCGGAGTTGTCGAGAATCTTGGCCTGGTGGCCGGTGTCGCCCGCAGCCGCATACAGCGCCAGCGAACGGCGATACGCGTCCTGTGTCACGTCGTAGTCTCCATGGACCACGTGAATAAACGCGATCACCAGCCAGTAGTGTGCGGCCTCGATCGGATCCAGGTCAGACAGCATCGGCGTTGCACGCTCGATGACAGGCAGCGCCAGCGGTGCCTTTCCTTCGTTATTCACGATGTAGTCGGCCTTCCAGATGACTGCGCGTGCCAACTCCGATCGATTGCCGGCGTTCTGCCAATTCGCGATCGCCTCGTCATAGGCGCTGATCGCGGCAGAGTGGTCATGCGTGTCCTGGATACGCAGCAGCTCCGCGTGCGCAAAGGCCCTTTCCGCCGCACGCTCCAGCTCTGTGTTGGAGTCCGCGGCACGCTCGGCGCTTGCGGTCAGTACGATTTTCGCGGGCTTATCCTTCGCTTGATTACTGAGGATAGTCCGATCGCCCGAAGTGACCAGCACCGATATTCGAGAATGCACACCGGCTTGGTTTATGAACGCATCTGTTGCGCTGGAAACCGCCGACGCCAAACGCACTTCGATGGCCCCATCCACCTGTTCTGCCGTTAGCATCCTCACCTTCCCATTCGCCACCGCGAGAGACAAGCTCATCGTCTGCCCCGGAGCCAGCGTGACAACGCAGCCGCCGGGATCCTCCAGCACGCCGCCGGAACATGAATGCTCTGATGTGGGTGCTGCTCCCTGCGCAAACAAGGGCAATCCGCCACCCGCGAAGAGGGAAAGCACTCCAAAACCGAGAACGGCGTGAGCAACGAGGTTGCGAAGGTAAGTCATGGCCAAAGGCAGAGTGTTATCTGTAAAGACTTTACAGCACGAATCTGCCGGAAGCTTTTCTCCGAATGAGTAAGTATTTCCGAATGAGTTAGTTATCGGAGATCTTCCGAAATCGCGATATAACATTTCGCACCCAGGCCCCACTTACAGTTGCAGGCATCTTCTCCCAACCGGTGACACTATGTTTTCCAGGAATGGTTCCCCTCGGCCCCGTCAAATTTCCCATGCCCTTTGGCTTGCCCATATCTCGCGGTTTGGAACTTCTCGTCTGAGTCGTTTGTTCGGCCACCTGATAAGCCGCCAGCGGCTTCGTGGCCTGGCATTGCTGGGATCGTGCGTCATCGCCCTTGCGCCCATCGCTTTCCTGACCGGATGTCTGGGCGAGACCGGCCTCAAGGTCTTCTTAGTCGGCCTCTCACCCTTCGTCGGTGTCAATCCAGGATCGGACCGAACGCTTCCCCCTGCCATCGACTTCCAAAGCAACTACACAAGCCAGGCGAACGACGCGAGCGACGCTACGGCCACGACGGCCGGCGTGCCGGGCACTGTATTTGCGCGCCAGTCCGACTGCAGCGTCGCGGGCGTGACGTTTACGAATGTCGCCCTTACCAGCATGAACGGCTATACCGGCACGTTCTCGGGCACGTTTACTTCGACCATCACGCCCAACTACGGGAGCACGCTGCACACCCTTTCCGGCCTTACCACCACGGCGGGCACGTTTGCCAACGGCTGCACGGATAAAACGGCCGGAAAGGGCTTACAACCCGCCGCACTGCTCGCGCTGACATCCGCGGGCGTCTATGTAGGTGCCGCGACCGACATCAGCAACAATCTATACATCGGCGCGATCAACTCCACTGCCGGAACATACACGGCGACCAGGCTTTCGCTGACGAACGTCTTCGGTGTAACCGTCGGCGACGTCAACTCTGAGGGTGTCCGGCAGCTCTTCGTCGAAAACTATGTGGCGAGCCCGACCGGCGGATACCCCACCTACCAGCTCTTCACCATCAACGTTCACGCCGATGGCGCGTCCGATACCCCCGTGCAGATCGCCGTACCCTACCCGCAGTTCAGCTTCGTCGTAGACGATGTAACTGGCGACGGCAAGCAGGATCTCGTCTTCACGGCACAGACCTATTCCAGCGCGGCAATCACTGTGCTGCCGGGTACTGGCAACGGCGCCTTCGGCGCGCCCATCACCAGCATCACCGCACAAGCCGGAGCCGCGCTACCGCTTACCGGCGATTTCAATGGCGATGGCAAGCGCGATCTCCTGCTCGGAAACATCTACTTCGGCAACGGCGACGGCACATTCACCCAGGGGCCGGCTGCTCCAGCGGCCAGCGCTTCCGTCTTGAACTACACTATCGGCGACTTCAACAAGGACGGCAAGGACGATCTTGCCGCCTACACGCCTCAGGGAATCTCCATCTATCTTAGCAACGGCGACGGCACCTTCACCGCGACCGGTCCAACCTATGCGGGCATTTATGGCGCGTACACCCTGGACGTTACCGACATCGACGGCGACGGCAATCTCGACCTTGTCGTTGGACAGGGACAGAGCGGCCTCTACCTTCCTCCGCAAAACGGCCAGGGCATCATCATGTTCCTGATGGGCAATGGCGACGGAACATTTCGTGGAGCGGCGAACTATCCACACGCTGCGGGCAGCGGCTATCACGGCGCCTTCGCCGCGGGGGACTTCAACAAAGACGGCAACGTCGACGTACTCACCCTGGCGAGCGGCGCAGGAAACAGCGTCACCGGCCTGCAACTACTCACCGGCAACGGAAAAGGCGCGCTCACACCGCAGACTATTAACACCAGTGTCGTGCCGAGCTTCGTCGCCGCCGCTGACATTGACGGAGATGGCAAACTCGACGCAGTCACCCTCACCTCCACTACGGATAACTCTGGGAACGTCAATCTGGCCCTCGTAATCCTTAAGGGCAATGGCGATGGGACCTTTGCCACACCGGTTTCCTATCCAGTCGGCACCCCACCTCCCAATGGCGGCTTCTCTTCCTCGAATCTCGCCCTGGGCGATACCCGCGCGACCGGCAAGCCCGACGCGGTCGTCTACCAGAACGGCTCTCTCTATCTGTTGGAAAACAACGGCAACGGAACCTTCGCCTCGCCCGTCCTGATCGACACCGAGAACGGCTTCCAAGCCCTGGCGGTCGCCGATGTCAACGGCGACGGCAAGGCCGATATCGTCGCTCTCACCAGCACGCAGGTCAATCCAATCACCTTCACCAACTCGCTGCTCGTCTACCTCAGCCAGGGTAACGGCACCTTCGCCGCGCCCGTGACCGTCGCCGCATCCCTGACGGACGCCGCCGACATGATCGTCTCTGACGTGAACAAAGACGGTAAACCCGACATCGTCCTGCTCACGTCCAACTCCAATACCGGCGCCTCTTCGTTGACCTCGTATCCGGGCCACGGCGACGGCACCTTCGCTGCAGGCGTCAATTCCACCCTTGGGGGCCAGGCCCTCGTGTCTCTGGCTGCGGCCGACGTCAACGGCGACGGCAATCTGGACATGCTGATCGGCGCCTGCTGCGGGAATACGCTTGCAAGCATCGCCTTTGGCAACGGCGACGGAACGTTCGCTGCAAATTATGGCATCAGCATCGGGCCCTCCACCAACGCCGTAGGCTTTGCCGACCTAAACAACGATGGCCGCCCAGACCTGCTCCTCGCCACGAACGAGAACCTGGTCACCTCGCTCAACGAATTCGGTTCCGCCTCCACGACCCTCGCTCCCACGACGACTTCCTTGACTCTATCGCCGGCGGCACCAACTGCTGGCCAGAGCGTCAACTTCTCCGCCACCGTGGCACCATCCACAGGAAGTGGCACGCCCACCGGTACAGTCACCTTCCTCGACGGAACCACCACCCTCGGCACCGGAACGCTGTCCTCCGGCACGGCTTCCTTCACCGAGAGCCTGGCAGCAGGCACGCATTCCATCACAGCCTCCTATGGCGGCGACACCACGTATGCCGCCTCTGTTTCGGCGGCCGACAACCTGACCATTGGCAGTGCCCCGACACTCGCCCCCACTGCAACCCAGCTCACCGCCTCGCCCACTACCGCTTCCTCCGGAACAACGATCAACTTCAAGGCATCCGTAAGCGAGACGTCCGGCACGGCGACTCCTACCGGCACTGTCACATTCTCTGACGGTTCCACGTCGATCGGCACCGGCAGCCTCGCCTCCGGCGTCGCGACCTTCTCGACTGCGTCGCTGACTGTCGGCACCCACAACATTACCGCTGCCTATGGCGGCGACACCGCCAACGCCACATCTTCCTCTTCTGCCGTTATTGTCACCATCACGGCAGCTTCAGCCGCCGACTTCACCATCGCCTTGAATCCCTCCATGGGTTCTGTGAGTCCGGGAGCCTCTGCTACATCGACCATCACCATCACGCCATCCGGAGGGTTCAGTCAGGCAATAAGTCTCGCCTGTTCGGGCCTACCGGCGAATAGCACCTGCACGTTCAGTCCCACATCCGTCACGCCCAACGGAACCGCTACGTCCACCTCCACCCTGACCATCGCGACCGACGTGAAGGCGGCAGCTCTCAGTATGAAGCCGCTCCGCACACCGGGAGGGGTGACCTCGCTGGCGATGCTTGCCGGAGGAAGCCTGGGACTGCTTCTGCTGCGCCGTCGCCGTAAAGACCCCAGGCTATGGCTACTGCAGATGGGTCTGGTAGCCGCCTTCGTGTTCACTTCTGCCGTGATCGGTTGTGGCCATGGCGCTTCCGCGACGACCACGACACCGACGGGTACATCACAGATCACGGTCACAGCGACCGCAGGCTCTACGGTCCACACGGCGACCTACAGTCTGACAGTTCAATAGATCAGATCAGCACCCATATTGACGCGCGTGTGCGGCGGCGGCATCATCTCTTCTATCGAGGAAACTCACCCATGCAACCAAATGCCGGTCCGCTGCTTCTCTTCTGTATTCTGCTTATCGTTCCCGCTTCCAGCAAAACAGCGACTCCGGTCTCCAGTCAGCGTGCTGAGCTGCCGGGAATCACGCTGCCGATACAGTTCACGATGGCTGGCCCGAACGAGATGGCCATCGCGCAGCAGCAGGGTGGATACTATCGTCCGAACAACGTCCCGCCCGCCCCCCATGGCGCACCTTGCGGCCACGAGGATAGCGGCGTCTGTCCCGTGGACGTTCCGATCCCGCCCGGCGCCACGGGCGAGCAGCTCTACCAACTCGGCAAACAGCAGGACCAGCGCCATCTCGCCGAGGCCATCGCGTATCTCACCGCATCCGCCAACCTGGGCTACGGCCCAGCCCAAGGCGCGCTCGGCACAGCCTACGTCATGGGTGGCGATGGCGTAAGACACGATGCGGTCAAGGGAGTGAACCTCCTCGAGTTGGCCGCTGCCCAGGGCCAGCGCGGAGCCGCCGTCTATCTTGGCATGGAGTATGAAGACGGCGACAACGGCGTTCCGCACAACCAAGCCAAGGCTATCTTCTACCTCAAGCAGGCCGCGAACGAGCATCATTCCATCGCCGAGCATCGCCTGGGCATCGACTACGAAATTGGCAACGGCGTCCCCCACGACCGCGCGCTGGCTATCCAATACCTGCGCCGCGCCTCAGCCGATAACTCCTCCAACACCATCGCCGCCAAGACGGCCAACATGCTGGCCACCACGCATCACGCTCAATTTCACAGCGTTGAAGAGATCGACAACATCGTAAATCCGCCGCCACCACCGCCGAGGCCGGGCGCGTGCCCCTCTTTCCAAACCTACCTCGCAGGACCGAGAGCGCAGGCACAGACGTATCTATTCTGCCAGGCGCATCCTGGATGCCCCTATGGGTCTGGCGGGTTGAGGTGCGCGGGCTAGAGGTCTACGAACGGCAGCAGGGAACAAGCGGCTTGACGACTTGATTCCCGCGATTGAAAACCGTTTTCCATCGGCGACCTACCAGACCTCAGTTGTTGCCATCAGGCCAATGCACTCATCCACTCCGGTTTGTGACCGCCAATTCGGTCAGATCTGGATTATGCCGAAACACGCGCGCTTCTGAAGGAGATCGGGTCAGGACAACGTGATCCTTGGAAACAGCTTTGTCCCCTCGTACTTCAGGCCGCTCCGAAATATCCCATATATGGCGTGTAGCAACTTCCTGGCAACCGCAATAAGTGCCTGCAGACGGGCTTTCTTGCGAGCCAGCAGGCTTTCGAAAAAGGCTTTTGCGTGGGGATCGCAACGAGATGCGACCAGTGCCGGCATGTAAAGTGCTCTTCTCAGGTGACGATTTCCCGCACGGCTGATGCGAGACGCCTTCCTCACTGAGCTTCCTGATATTTCATGCGCAGGATCAAGGCCGCTATGTGCGACCCATTCTCGCACCGTAAGGTCTGACGGCAGTGTCGATAGTTCCGCAAGCAATTGCATCGCGCTCACCTGTGCGATGCCCGGAATGCTTACCAACAGCTCAAATCGCTTGCGAAGCAAATCGTCCTCTCGGACAAGTGTCATTGCTTCGCGCCGAAGTTTGTGGATACGAAGCTCCAGGGATGCCACGGAGCGCTTCAAATCTTGAACAATGCAGCCGGGGGTGAAAACGGAGCCGTGTGCCGCGTGAAGACGGTTCTGATTCTGAGCGCTCTGCACAGACAGACTCTCGATGTGGCGGACAATTGAGCGCAGTCGCATTGAACCGGGACTAGGGGCGACCCAAGCGGTGAACGGCATCCGACGAGCGTATTCAGCTAACACCTCGGCGTCTGCCGCATCAGTTTTCGACCGTCGAATGGTTTGAGCAAATCGATTGGCGACCTTGGGATTCAAGACTGCAACTTCGATCCCTTCCGCTGCATCAAGTGCAAACGCGAGGTCCAGAGAGTAAATTCCCGTTGCTTCCAACGACACTCGAACCGGTGATTTAGTCTTCCGCACCCAGACGATAAGAGCTTTGTGCCCAACTGAAGTGTTAGGGAAGCTCCTTTGCTCGACTGGCTGATGTACGCGCTGAATCGCCACGGTGAGACTTTTGGCACTGACATCAATGCCACAGTACATTGTTTCCTGGACCTGTATGGATTGCTTGCTCATGAACGGCCTCCGGCGTTAAGATTCGGCCTCGGCTCCCGTCCCTGTCCGCAGTCACGGACTCGCTCTTGTCGCCGACCTTGAACATGCAGGCTTTATGCCTCCGATTCTCCACGGCGTAATAAGAGAGGGACGGTGGCCGTTCTCT
>JAMFSR010000037.1 GCA_026225395.1 Granulicella sapmiensis | reverse complement strand
GTCTGCATGGTGTTTCTCCTTTTTGCCCGGTCAATCGGGACACATCCCAAAGGGCGCAAAGGTGCGCTGCTCCCAAGTCGCGGCATGGCCGCGTTGCCAAGAGAAGAAGTTTTTGGAAAGGGACCCGGAGCCTGCGAGGGGGGGAGGAGTCCAACACCCGAAGGGCGCGGTACGCGAGTTCTGAACGCAGAGCCGATGGGCGCAGCTCTTGCACCGAGGCGGTGGCCGAGAAAACGTGCAAATAGGAGATCGTGCAGTCTACGTCACATCAGATCGGCTGTCAGAATGGGTGCCAGCCGTAGCTTTGCAACGGAACGCACAAACCCTTGCGATTCGAGATGCTCACGGAATCAGAGGCCAATCTCCTGGTCGTAGGCTAGAGCTCCGCCAGTGCGCTTCTCCGGTCGGAACCAAGTTTTTGCTTATGCTCCATCAGGCTTTCAACACGGATGCGACGTTCAGTGCCAACTATGCAGAAGTCCAGTGCCCCCGCATCAAGCATTTGCATCAGAGTGGGATACGTTCAACAGGTCTGCGGCTTCTTGGGTAGACACTTCCATGGTGGGCATCGAGTTCGCCTCTGTCTTCACTGTATGCACCGGATGCAACTGGCATGAACGGGATCTAATTCTTATGCCTTCGCCCACAGTACGGCCTCGCGGTAATGAGCGAGACGGTTTGCCGGACAATGAGCAATCCGGTAGACGCCCCTTGTCATATGCCTCATCTGGCCATGGAGATATGCCTCAATTCTTCTGTTTCTTTAGGTCGTCGCTAAGAAGGATCGCTTCTGCGATCTCGCGCATGGATTTGCGTCGTTGCCGGCTCTCCCGCTGCATCAAGCGATAGGCATCGCTCTCGCTCAAGGACATTTCGCGCTGCAAAACCCCCTTGGCCCGATCGACGGCCTTGCGTGTTTCGAGCCGGTCGGACAGTTGAACGATTTCGGTTTCGAGCCGGGCACGCTCAATCTCGGCACCCACGAGGAAGCCGACAGTTGAGAGAAGGCGCACCTCGACTTCGCTGTGCCGGTAAGACAAACGATGCTGTAGATTGATGACGCCAACCACCTTACTCGCACATAAGATCGGCGTGCAGAGCATCGCTTCAAAAGTATCTTCCGGCACGTTCTTGAAAGGGATAAAGCGCGGGTCATCAGAAGCCTTGGAGGCGATGGCGACCGGCTCACGGTGTTCAGCGACCCAGCCAGTGATGCCCTGGCCCATCTGCAAATCGAGGCGGTCCACTAGATCGGAGTGAGGATTGCGGGAGGCGCGCAAGACGAGTTTGTCATTCTCCAACACATAAATGAAGCAAGAGTCGCACGGGATCACCATGGTAACGAATTCAACGATTCGGTCGAGTACTGTGTGAAGCGGGTCTGCAGCGGCGATACGGCTGCTGATCTCATGCAGGAACTCGAAGGAATTGAGTCCGTCACGGAAGCCTGCCATTGTAGGGGTTGATTGCTCCACCCTCCGCACTCCGTGTCTTGGCGGTACGGCCTTCGTGACTGCGCCGTCAGGCGAATTCTGTTCGAGCGGCATCTCCTCTGCCAGCAGTTCCAGGCCCAGCGTGGCTGCACGGGCTCTTTTCTGTTCGAGCACCTTCGCAGCATATTGTGCCGCCTCATTCACCAAAAAACCCAACTTCGGTCGTGAAGGCTCGAAATCGGGAGTAATGCCATAATGAAGCAGCTCAGCACTGGTAGTCGGCCCTACGGAAATCACTGCGATGGAACGCAGCCCGCGCATGAGGTCTGGGACGCAGTTCATCTCTTGTGCAACCATCATCAGATGAATGACCTGAACGGCGGTGGTGAATAAGACCACATCGATCCCTGTCTTCGCGATGCCTTGCACCGTCTCGCGGAGAGGCTGAAGATCGTAGGGCAACGCCCATTGGTACACCGGCACTTTGATTACTTCGGCGCTACGCTCGGTGAGCTCGGCCAGCAGTTCAGGGTTGGAAGCACCATACTCCTGCACGGCCACGCGCAAAGACTTCAGTTCTTCGCCGAAGGCTCGATCCATGGTTGCGAGAACCTCATGCCAGGTGCTTGGCTCAGGTGCTGAGGCAAGGGATTTCACTTTCAACTCGCGCAGAGCCGCTTCGGGCTTGGGGCCTCGCGTTACAATCTTCGTCGCTCGAAGCGCTTTCAGAAATATTTCGCGGTCGTATTTTGTCTCGACAATCTCCAGCATCGCGCGCACGCCTACGCCAGTGAGAAAAAGCACAACGTCGATTTCACCCTTTAGCAGACGATCGGCAAAATCTAGCGCCTGGCGGTTGGACTCCAACTTGACTTCGCGCATTGCAGGCACAACAAAGGGTTCGCCCCCATAGGTGCGAATGAGTTTCTCCACCTCTTTTGCTCGACGCGATTCCAGAGACAGAACTCTGAGGCCGTCGAAACTCGCATGTGCCATTTGCTATCCTATATGGCCCCACAAAGCTGCTCCTTGCAGGTTTGCATTAAGGTCAACCTGTCCTGCAAAACATTGTCAAAGATGGTTTTCCAGCGAAATGTAGGGCTGCTAATCATCAGTATACCGTGGGTTTTCAGTATCGACGCCACGCCCCACTTCTCGAAGGGAACCGACAGAACAGCGACGCAGCATCACTTCGTTGGCAACGCGCGTTGTTTGACACCCCAGCGGTAAACCAATTCCAGATAGCCGAAGTTCGCGGTAGCGCCTGCCGGATAGTCTGCTTTGACTACCGACTTGCCATAGGAATGCGCGTAATACATATTCAGCGCCAACGAAGAGGTGACTTGATAGTCTGAGCTTATGTCAGCGACCGAGGCTAAGCTGTTGTGCAGAACGGCAGGGCGTCCCGTGTAGCCGAATGCAAGATTGTCATAAGCACCGCCACCGCCATACCACAGGTCCGTGTTCGATGTCAGTTGCAGGAAGTGCAGGTCAGAACGGATCTCCAGTTTCTTACTGGGGTTGTCCACCAACTGAACGAACTCATCGCGGTCGTTCATCAGGTTGTAGAAGGGGAAGCGTGCATACACGCGCGGCGTAGGAAGTATCTGAAAGAAGGTATTGTGCTGGGTATCGGTGGCGTTGGTGTCACCGGTGCTGCGGAAGAACCCGCCCCGCAACCATGGTTTTGAGACGACGCTTGTGAGCCGATACCCGCCCTCGATCGCCGCGGCTCCGGAGTGTTGATTGAGTAGACCCCAATTTCCATTTTGCAAGGCTCCCCAGAACAGAAAATCGAACGTCCCCGGCCCCGCTGGGATCGACGTTACGAGATCGGCTCCATAGGTGCCAATGCGAATGTTTTTATGGTCGGTCTGTCGCACGGCAAGTGCGCGGTTGTCGGTCTTGGTAAGACCGGTGCGGCCATCGTGATAATCGATCGCGAATACACGCCAGAGAAGATGCTGGCCGAAGTCGGACTTGCTATAGGCAAGATATTGCAGATCGACGTTGAGTTCCGGGTTGGCGTTCATGTTGAAGACGCCCTGTGTGGCGCGGCCAGCCATCGCCGTGATGTCCCAACTACCTTTGCCGTAGTGACCGTCGGCTCCATCGAAGCTGCGTTGACCGTTAGAGAATCCGAAGTTGCCAATCAGACGTTGGGCTATGCGGTTGGTCTGTAGCCAGGCAAGGGTCGTGTCTTTCGGGACCGTCTCCTGGCCGTCGAAAAACTCGAAGCGACCGAGGCGCAAGGTCGAATCTGGGCCGCTTCCGTGATAGCGCAAGAAGCCTTGCCGGAAAGAAGCTGCAACAGGCATTGTGTTGCTGCCATCGGCGGCGTAGTAGGTGCCCCCAAGGCCAAGCTGCCCTTGTGCCGTCACAGTCGAAACAGAAGTCGTGGGCACGTCGAAGACATCGTTCTGCGAAACCTCCAACTGCCAGTCGAAGTGTTTGATCTTTTGTGCAACGCTGATGCGGAGTAGCTGCTCCACATAGGGGTATGTCGTGGTGTAAGGCGGATCTCCGTACCAATTGTTGGCATCGGTGCGCGTGCGGTCGAACACCGAGATGCTGACCGGAGAGGAGGCAGACGCGGGTACGGCAGATGGCACGTTGGACGTTTGCGACCACCCTGAGTTGGCAATGATGGCGGGAGATACGAGAAACACACAGAGTGCAAGGTGCTTCCAGGTCATGCGCTTTCCCTCGGGTTAGATCGGGTTGAAAAACGAGTAAGTAAGGACCTCCTGATGCTCAAGCGCCTGAAAAACAGCACATGGCGTTACGCCTGCGAGGCGATGAGCATGGGGCATTGAAAATGTTGGGGTCTGAAGGAGCGGTCTGCCCGGTGACGGAGAACGCCCATGGATTTATGTCAAGGGGACGTCAATGCTACCGCACGGGGTGCCGACGTCAAGGTCGCGACGCATCGGGGGGTCGCGTTTTCAACAAGGGTTGTACTGAGAAGTAACACGGCATTCACCAGAATGCAAGAAACTCTCCGTCTCGGCTGCGGTAGCGATTGGCACCCGTCAACGGTCTCCGCCGAGTTCAAACTCAGCTCTCGAGTTGCTATTTCACGTATCGTGATACGATATCTGAAGTGACGAAACAACCCCAAAGCTATGACTCTGCCTTACGCATCGGCTCACTCGCCGAGTTCCGCTTTACTCTCCGAAGGTTTCTGCACTTCAGCGAAGAGGCTGCAACCCGAGCGGGGCTCGCACCACAACAGCATCAACTCCTGCTCCAGATAGCGGGCGCGCCCGAAGGAACCGTGACCGCAGTCGGCTATCTCGCGGACAGGCTGGCGCTGCGCCATCACAGCGTTGTGGAACTCGGCAATCGTTGCGAGGAAGCCGGCCTGATCGTGCGGAAGCGCGATCCGCATAACCGCCGCCAAGTCGTGCTGAAACTAACTCCTGAGGGCAGTCGAATCCTGCAAGAACTCTCCGCGGATCACTCCCGCGAATTGAACGAACTTGGCCCGCAACTTATCCAGGCGCTCAAGACCTTTACCGCCTGAAAACTATGCATTTCAGCATTCGGCCCAATGGAGACTGACAGTGAAGTGCCAGAAACCGATGAGTAAGTTCACACAACACCCTTTGCTACGCCGTTATCTTCCGAAAGTCCACGAAGACCTGACCGCGACCTATGCGCGCAATCTTCACAAATGGCTTCTGATTGCGCCGCTTATCGGCATCACCACAGGACTTACGATTACAGCAGTTGCGGTCATTATCCTGCGCAAGATGTGGCCCGCAGTTCTGGCGTATTACCTTCATCATCATGGGGCCATTGTCCCCGGCCTTGTTCTCGGCTGTGCCATTACCGGCCTGATTATGCAATACCTGACGGGAGACCCCAACCGGCACTCGACGGAAGAGGTCATCCAGTCCTACCATGAGCACCAGGGCGCTATCGATATGCGTGCTTTCCCCGCAAAGCTACTGGCAGCTGTTACTACCGTCGGCTTCGGTGGCAGTGCAGCTTTGGAAGGTCCGAGTATCTACGGCGGAGCGGCCATTGGATCGTGGCTCTGGACCAGACTGCAAGGTCTGAGGCGCTTCCGTCTCACCCAGCGTGATCGCCGCATCATGTTGATCTGTGGGGCCGCGGCCGGCATGTCTGCCGTCTTCCGTGCGCCTCTTACCGGCATCGTGTTCGCATTGGAGATGCCCTATAAAGACGACCTGGCCCATGAGGCACTCTTGCCGTCGCTAATCGCTTCCGTCGTGTCCTACATGACGCTCGGCGCATTTCTAGGCAGCGAGCCGCTCTTCAATTTCAGCAGTTCCGGCACGTACACCATGCGCGATCTCCTGTGGTCCGCCCTTCTTGGACTGTTGATCGGGTTGCTGGCAATGGCTTTTGTCATCACCTTCCGCCGTCTCCGCAGCTTTGTGATCAACTGGACAGCGCCTCATTGGATCAAGTTGACGCTCGGTGGTCTTCTAACCGGCCTTTGCGGATTGCTCTTTCTACAGTTTTACCCTGGAACGCTCATTCCGCTCGGTCCAAACTATGAGGCTGTCGGCCAAATTCTCAACCAAAGCCATAGCTCCAAAGAACTCGTTGTTTTCGCCATCTTCAAACTAGCGGCGACTGCCTTCACACTCGGTGCCGGTGGGGTTAGCGCCATGTTCGTTCCACTCTTTCTGACCGGTGGCGGACTCGGTATCGCATTCGCCCAATCGGTCGTACACAGCACGTCGTTTGCGCTCTATGCAGCCGTTGGCATGGCGTCCTTTATCGCCGCCGCGTATAAGACACCGCTTGCGGCTGTCGTGTTTGTTGCCGAAGCTACCGGGGGTCACGCCTTTATCATTCCCGCTCTCATCGGGGCCGCAGTCGCCTATGCCATTTCCGGCGATGCTTCTATTTCTGGCGACCAGCGCCTACACGAAGAGATCAAACGACATGAACCAGTTGCACTGCTGTCACCCAACACGTAGAAGCGAATTCTGCGCGGTGCTTTAGACTGCACTCGCTGCTACAGCTTGCGTTCGCGCCAAACTCCCGCTATCATCGGCACATCGGCGACAGTTTTATGGTTGGTCGCCGTCCCGGAATGAGACCATGCTGTCTCTTCCGCAGGTTGATCCTGCACCACACTCGCACTGACATCATGCTCCGCGATGAGCCCTGAATCCACGACATCCCTTTCCGGGGTACAGTCTGGCACGTATCTGTGTCCCTGCGCAGAGAATGCCAAGCACTCTCCGGCGGCGTCGAACCCAGACCATCGTCCCTGTTTTCTCAGGAGTCTTGAGCATGTCATCACAGATCATCCCAAAACCCGGTGTATCGGACGCTCTCCAGTCCGAGCCAAACGAGTCCTTCACGACGGAACAAAAGCAATATCTTGAAGGCTTTTTCGCTGCGGTGAGGCAGCGGACGCCCTTCGTAGGCCACACACCTTCAGGACACATTACCGCGGACCCAGATTCCGGGTTACCGAATGCCGCAACTGCTCAGGTTGAGATGTTCCACGGCACGCCGGTTGAGGACCTTTGCCGCGAAGAACTCTGGAAGCGGGACCAAAACCCCCTCGATATCTGGGATAGGCTGCTCGCTCATGCCAATGAAGACCGGGCACCTGCTGCTGACGACCTTTTCCGATTCAAATTTCATGGGCTCTTCTACGTCGCTCCCGCGCAGGACTCGTTCATGTTGCGTCTCCGTGTCCCAGGGGCGGTCCTTACTTCGGCACAACTCCGTGGTCTGGCCGGGATGGCCGCCGATTGGGGTTCTGGTCGTGCCGATATCACTACCCGTGCCAATCTGCAGATTCGCGAGTTTCAACCGCGCGACATCGTTCGTGTGCTCAACAAAGTGCAAGCGCTGGGCATGAGTTCGCGAGGTTCGGGCGCTGACAACATCCGCAATATCACGGCTTCGCCAATCTCGGGATTGGACCCCGACGAGTTGCTCGACGTGCTTCCCTATGCCGAGGCGCTCAATCAGTACATCCTCAACTCGCGCGACCTGTACGGTCTTCCACGCAAGTTCAATGTGGCCTTCGACAATGGCGGCACGATCAGCGTAGTCGCCGATACCAACGATATCGGCTTCCTTGCGGTGCGAGTCGGCGAAGGAAAGGAACTGCCAGCCGGCGTCTACTTTCGCGTCGTGCTGTGCGGCATCACCGGGCATCGCCAGTTCGCAAGCGACTGTGGCGTCATTCTCCGTCCGCATGAGGCGGTAGCCGTAGCCGCCGCAATGATCCGCGTCTTTTCCGAGAACGGAGACCGCACCGACCGCAAGAAGGCACGGCTGAAGTATCTCCTTGATCGCTGGGGTATCGAAAAGTTTCTTGAAGAGACTGAGAAGCTGCTCGCGTTTCCACTGCTACGCTTCCCTGTGTCGGAGTGCGAGGCGCGCAAGCCAATCGACCGGGCCGGTCACCTGGGTATTCACCCACAGTCGCAATCCGGGCTCTCTTATATCGGCATATTAGTGCCTGTTGGCCGCCTTCCCGTGGAGCAGATGCGAGCATTGGCCGATATCTCCGATAGCTTCGGTTCCGGGGAACTGCGATTGACGGTATGGCAGAACCTGATCGTGCCCAATGTGCGTACCGAGCATCTTGAAGCCGCACAGCAGGCGTTGCTCGCCATCGGTTTGCAGTTCACCGCTGGCCGCATCCTCTCCGGCACTGTCGCCTGCACCGGCAATCAAGGTTGCCGCTTTTCTGCAACGGACACAAAGGCCCACGCAGTTGCGCTCGCCAATCATCTTGACCAGCGGTTTCGGATTCTACAACCGATCAATCTCCATGTAACCGGCTGCCCACACTCCTGCGCGCAGCACTACATCGGCGACATCGGCCTCCTGGGCACAAAGGTAGGCGGCGAAGAGGGCTACCAGGTAAATCTCGGCGGCGGCTCGGACCAAGACAAGGGCCTTGCCCGCGAACTGGTCTCGGCCATCCGCTTCGACGATCTCCCCCCTGTGATGGAGCGCCTCTTCGAGGCATTCGATCGAAGACGGCTTTCCGAGGAAGAGACCTTTCTTTCGTTCACCCGCCGCCATTCCATCGAGGACCTTCGCTCGTTCGCGCAACTCCCTGCAACTATCTCAGGAAGGGAGATATGAGTCCCATGCCGCATGTCCCTTTCATTCCCAACTCCGCTCCGTTCACGCCGGAACAGCGTGCATGGCTCAACGGTTTCCTGACAGGTCTCTTTTCCGAAGCCCCGCCGGCTGAGGCCGCTGCAAAGCCGCCATCGCTGAAAATCGCAGTTCTCTATGCCTCGCAAACCGGAACCGCCGAAGGCCTCGCTCGCAAAGTTGCCAAAGAACTCAAGTCAAGAGGCCACGTTGCCTCACTCACTTCGCTTCAGGACTACACCCCCGCGGCTCTGGCTGAGGAACGTTACGCCATCTTCGTCGCCAGCACCTATGGCGACGGCGATGCCCCCGATGCAGTCCAGCCTTTCTACCAGCAGCTTTGCGTCGAACACTTTCCGCGTTATCAAGATTTGTCCTACTCCGTGCTCGCCCTTGGCGACTCGCACTACGAGTACTTCTGCAAGTTCGGCATTGATCTTGACAGTAGGCTGGCTTCACTCGGCGCTGTCCGCCTCTGTGATCGCGTGGATTGCGATGTAGACCTGGACGATGCCTTTGCACATTGGAAAGAGGGTCTCTATTCTCGCCTGGAATCTATCGTCGCCACGCACCCAGTCAGCAACACCACATCCTCTTCAGTCGCTATCACTCACCCGAATTCCGAGCCTTCGTCCCTATCGAGGAACGGCCACAGTTCTGCATACACCCGCGACAATCCCTTCTTTGCGCCATTGGTGGACAAGCGCCCGCTCACTCATGATGTCTCCAGCAAACTTACGATGCATATGGCGTTCTCTATTGCCGACTCGAACCTAGAGTACGAAGCCGGAGACGCCTGTGGCGTGGTTCCGCAAAACGACCAGCAGCTAGTCGAAGACATCATCGCAACCTTGAATTTCAGCCCCCAGGCGCCAGTACAGCTCCCTAAATCAGGTGCGACAACGCTCCTCGATGCCCTCACTAACCACTTGCAGATAACCCGCCTTACACGCAAGATGATCGAGGCATACGCCACCATCGGTAACTGCCAGCCTCTCTTTGGTCTGCTCGTTCCTGAGCAGCAAGCACACCTTGAAAAGTACACCTGGGACCGCGGTCTCATCGACCTTCTCCACAACTATCCCGGAATTCTGCACGATCCCGCAGACCTCGTCGCGATGCTGCCCAGACTTACGCCGCGGCTCTACTCCATTTCTTCGAGCCCTTGCGCCCACACCGGCGAAATCCACACTACCGTCGCCATTGTCCGCTATCGTTCGCACAACCGTGAACGCGGCGGCGTTTGCTCAACGCTGCTTGCGGATCGCACCTCAACCGGCGACCGCCGTCCCATTTATATCCAACCGAACAAGAAATTCCGCTTGCCCACCTCCGGCGAGACCCCTGTAATCATGATCGGCCCAGGCACAGGCATAGCTCCTTTCCGCGCCTTCCTGCATGAACGGCGTGCGCTCGCGGCGACAGGCAAAAATTGGCTCTTTTTCGGCGAGCGCAGCGCGGCCACCGACTTCCTCTATCGCGAAGAACTCGAAGCGATGCTCACAGACAAGCACCTGACGCGCCTAGACACAGCCTTTTCCCGCGACCAGGAACGCAAGGTCTATGTACAGGACAGGATGATCGAACAGGCGGTGCAGCTCTGGAGTTGGATGCAGGAGGGAGCAAGCATCTATGTATGCGGAGATGCAAGCCGCATGGCAAAAGATGTGGACGCAGTGCTGCATAGCATCGTCGCAAAACAGGGCGGCATGGATCATGAAGCCGCACAGGACTACATCCAGACATTGAAGGACCAGCATCGTTATCAGCGCGACGTTTACTGAAGTATCCCAGTAATGAACCACCGATACAGATAAAAGAGGGTCACCGTGCCACTGCCACTCCACGAACGAGCGATCGACGGTCAGAGCGACAACCTCGTGCGGCTCACCGAGAATGGTCTGGTCTTTGGCCCCGCAACACCTACGCACTCCTTTGCAAATACCTTCGTGGATCGGGTTGAGATCGCGGCCTTTCCTTCGCTGATTCCCGACCGACCGCTGGCCGAAGGCGAACAGTATCGTTTTCACTTCAACATGACCAAGTGCATCGGCTGCCGCTCTTGCGAGGTCGCGTGCAACGAGCAAAACGGCAACCCGGCGGATATCCTTTGGCGTCGCATCGGCGAACTCGAAGGCGGCAGCTATCCCGACACCCAACGCCACTATCTCTCGATGGGTTGCAACCATTGTCTGGATGCCGAGTGTCTGAAGGGCTGCCCGGTCGATGCCTACAAGAAAGACCCAGTCACCGGCATCGTCATGCACTCTACCGATGCCTGCATCGGATGTCAGTACTGCGTGTGGAACTGCCCTTACAGCGTTCCTCAGTTCAACCCGGAACGTGGTGTCGTCGGCAAGTGCGATATGTGTAAGGGCCGTCTCGAAGACGGCCTTGAACCCGCCTGTGTGAACGCTTGTCCCGAAGCCGCGATCGAGATCGAAATTGTGAACATGGCGGAGTGGCGTGAGAACTTCACCAGCGCCGACAGTCCGGGTATGCCATCCGCAGGCCATACAGTATCGACTACGCGGATAACCTTGCCTGAAAATACCGGAGCTGCCTTGGAGCGCGTTGACAGCGGCCAGATACGGCCTGAGCACGCGCATCTCTCGCTGGTATTCATGACAACTCTGATGCAGGCCGTTACCGGTGCGCTCTTCGTTTTACTGCTACGCCACGAGCTCGACACGATTCGCCTCAGTATCCTGCTCCTGGTCGCGGCGATTGCGCTCACAATCTCCACCATGCACCTCGGCAGGCCCGCCTATGCGTGGCGGGCGCTCAAAATGTGGCGCCGCTCCTGGCTTAGCCGCGAAGTACTGCTCTTCACGCTATTCCTTTTCACTCTCACCGCAGTAACCCTCTGTACCGGGGCCGGTCAACTTCATCATGCGCTGCCCTCCGCCCTTATTACGAAGCTCACATGGCTTACTGCGGTACTTGGCATTGCCGGGACTCTGGCTAGTGCCTATATCTATCTCGTACCTGCGCGCCCCTCGTGGAACATGCAACACACTCCGGTCGATTTTGTCCTGACCGCAGCCCTTCTGGGTTCACTCTTCGCCGCCGTGCTCTGCAATCTTCCGCAGGCTCTGGTTGCGAGAACGTCGCTGCCGGAAAACCCTTCCACGCTAATCGCAGGTTGGCTGCCTACCTTTTTCGCCGGCATCTCTGCTTTGGGATGGATGCTGAATCAAGCGCTGCGTATCTATCGCTTGCAAAGCTCGAAGCTGTTTGAGGCTCGCGCAGCCTTTTCCTTACTTTCCAGCGACCTGCTCCGTCCACGCACTATCGCCTCCTTTGTTTTTGTCGCCCTTAGTGTGGTCCTTATTGCCTCGGGTCATCCGGTCTTCGCTCTTGTCCTTGGCTGGGCCGGAGCACTCTTGGCGCGCTACCTCTTCTTTGTATCGGTCGTGCCGCTCAATATGGCACTCACCTTCGTTCGTACGAGGGCCGCATGAGTATCTTGAGCAAACTTCGCCGCCTGGCCGGCATTGACACCGCCCAAGCTCGCTATGCCTACGGCGAGGACGCGCGCTACGGCTATATCTCAGAGTCACGCGTTGCTGACAAGTGGGTCAAGACCACCTGCGGGTACTGCTCGGTCGGCTGCGGCATGTTGATCGGCGTCAAGAACGGCAAAGCTGTCGCAGCTCGCGGCAATCCTGACCATCCGGTGAATCGCGGCAAGCTCTGCCCCAAGGGATTGAGCGAACATCATGTCCTCGCCGCGCCGGGGCGGACCACACAGCCACTGCTGAGAAAGAATGGCAAACTCGAACCCGTCTCATGGGAAGAAGCGCTCGAAACGATGATCGAGCGCATCGGCTCGATTCAAGAGAAGTATGGATTCCCCTCGCTCGGTGTCGTCGGAACCGGCCAGTTGCTTACCGAGGAATTTTATACACTCGGCAAGCTCGTACAACTCGGCTTTCGTACGCCCAACCACGACGGCAATACGACGCTCTGCATGGCAAGCGCCGTCTCGGGATACAAGCTCTCCTTCGGAAGCGATGGACCTCCCGGAAGCTATGTCGATCTTGAGACTGCTGACGTAATTCTGCTGATCGGCGCGAACATCGCCGACAATCATCCAATCCTTTGCAACCGGCTGGAACGCAACAAGCAACGGACGCTCATCGTCGTTGATCCCCGCGTCACCAAGACCGCGATGATGGCGGATATCCACCTTCCAGTAAAGCCACGCAGCGACATCGCGCTCATCAACGGCATTGCTCATATCCTCATTCGCGACGGATTGATCGATCGCGACTACATCGCTAAGCACACCAATGGCTTCGACGAATTGGCCGCTTTCGTCAAAAGCTTCACGCCGCAACACGTCGCGGAGGTCACCGGCCTGAGCGTCACCCAAATCGAGCATGTCGCTGTGCTCTATGGTCGCGCCAAGGCGGCCTTCATCGGCTGGACTATGGGAGTCAATCACTCAACGCAGGGCGCGGTCACCGTAACCGCGATCAACAACCTGGCTCTTATCACCGGTAACATCGGTCGCGTCGGCGCTGCGCCGTTCTCTATCACCGGCCAGTGCAATGCAATGGGCACTCGCGAGAGCGGGTTCACTTCCTCTCTGCCTGGCTATCGCAAGTTCGACAACCCCGAGGACCGCGAAGAACTCGCCCGACTTTGGAATGTGGATGTACGCTCGATCCCAAAGGCGCGCGGACTCGCATATCCAGACATCATTGAGGCCGCTGTCGCGGGAAAGATCAAGGCGCTGTGGTTTATCGCGACCAATCCCGCCGTGTCCTTCCCCAACTACCGGCTGCTCGAACAAGCCCTACACAATGTTGAGTTTCTCGTTGTACAGGACGGTTTCCATCCTACCCCCACTAGCGACTTTGCCGATCTCGTTCTGCCTGCTGCCATATGGGGCGAAAAGGAAGGCACCTACACCAACTCCGAACGCCGCGTCAGCAAAGCGAATCGCGTCGTCGCTCCGCCGGGAGAGGCCCGTGCGGACTTCGACATCTTCCTCGATCTAGCGGAGCGGCTTGGCGTGCGGCAGATGCTCTATCCCGGCTGGACAACAACACATGACGCCTTTCTTGAATGGCAGCGCATCTCGGCGGGCCGCATGTGCGATTACAGCCAATTCACATGGGATGAGATTGAATCTGCTGGCGGGCTGCAGTGGGGCGGCGAACGCCTCTATACAGACGGCATCTTCCCCACAGCCGACGGTCGAGCCAAGCTGCACCTCGTCCCATGCGAGCCGTTTATCGAGCAACCCAACCACGAATTCGACTTCATCCTCAACACCGGACGCACCGTTGAGCATTGGCACACCCGCACAAAGACCGCGCAGGTGGACATGCTCAACAAGATGGTGCCCAACGCATGGCTGGAGATGAATCCTCTCGACGCCAGTCGTCTCAAGTTGCGCTCGCATGATCGCGTCACTGTTATTTCCCGGCGCAGCAAAGTCGCCAACCTTGAGTTGCGTATCACCGCGATCGTCGCACCCGGCCAAGTGTTTATGCCCTTTCACTTCTCCGAGACCAACTCGAATCTAGTCACCCTCGGAGCATTCGATCCAATCTCGCGCGAGCCGAACTTCAAGCAGTGTGCCGTTCGCATCGAGAAAACAGCCGCTGTCTAAGTGGCATCAATTTCCCCCGGCCCAGCAGCCGGTGTCTGCCAGCCCAGGAAGCAACCATGACGTTGCTTCCAAGGCCCGACACACCCAGCACGACCAACTTATTCCGGAGGAATTTCCATGGCAAGCTACAAAGCATTTATGAAGTCCGGCCACCCGCCGACACTTCTCGCCGCCTTTCTATACTTCGACTTCAGCTTCGCGATCTGGGTGCTTAACGGTGCCATGGGTCCGTTCATCAGCCAGAACTTTCACCTCTCTCCGGCACAGATAGGCTTCATGGTCTCTGTGCCAACGCTAGCGGGCGCGTTCATGCGCTTCCCGCTCGGCGTAATCTCACAATATATCGGACGCAAGAACGCCGCCATTGTCGAGATGTCAGCCATCGTCATCGCGCTGCTCTACGGCTTTTTCTTCGTGCATACCTATCACGACGTTCTGGCGATGGGCGTCTTACTGGGCATCGCAGGAGCGAGCTTCGGCGTTGCCCTATCGCTGGGTTCAGGATGGTTTCCCAAGCGGTACAAAGGCCTTGCAATGGGCATTGCAGGAGCCGGCAATAGTGGCACCGCTCTCGCCGCGCTCTTCGCCCCGCGTCTGGCCATGCACTTCGGCTGGCAGCACGTCTATGGCTTCGCCGCCGCGATGATGCTGCTTCCACTTGGAGTCATGATCTTTTTCGCCAAAGAGCCGCCAGACATCGAACGCGCCACACTTCGCGAGCATCTCTCCTGCCTCTTTGAAGCAGATGGATGGTACTTCAACATGATCTACATCATTACCTTCGGTGGCTTTCTAGGACTCGCCACCTTCCTGCCATCCTTCTACTACAGTCAGTTTCACGTAACGAAGGTACAGGCCGGAACACTGACCGTCTTTGCTACGCTCACCGGTAGCCTCACGCGCGTACTTGGCGGCTGGTTTGCCGATAAGATCGGCGGTATCACCACCCTCTCCGTCGTCTTTCTCATCGCCATTGCGGGTCTCTTTGGCCTGATGACGACCCCCTCGCTCACAGCCACAACGCTGCTCTTCATGCTCTGCTTCGCCGCGCTCGGTGCGGGCAATGGAGCAACTTTCCAGCTTGTTCCTCTGCGCTGGCCCCTCACCACTGCAGTTGCAGGCGGAATGATTGGCGAAATTGGTGCGCTCGGAGGCGGCCTTCTTCCCAACGTTCTCGGACAATCCAAACAGCATACCGGCAGTTACCGGTTGGGATGGATCTGCTACGCCGCGCTCGCCTTCCTCATTTTGATCATGATGCGTGTCGTTTCCCGCAGTTGGACTAAGACCTGGGTCAGCTCCGGTGGTCGCGCCCATTCGGACACGCCATGTGAAGTTGCATTTGCGGACGACGGTGTACTTGCGGCCGACTGAAGGAATCCGACGCGGTGGAGGCAGATGGATCGACCGAACGATGGTTGCCTGCCTGCGGGAGGTAGGTCAACCTGAAGCAACGAAAAGGAGAAAGACATGAGCGAAGGAACCCTGTATCAACGCATCGGCGGGGAAGCGGCGATTAATGCCGCCGTGGATCGCTTCTATGAACGCGTACTCGCGGATACTCAACTGAATCACTTTTTCGTCGGCGTCCCCATGCCACGGCTGAAGGCGCACCAGGCGGCCTTTCTTTCTCCGGCATTGGGCGGACCGAAGCAATATAACGGCGGCTCGATGCAGAAGGCCCACGCTAAACTGGCGATCGAACAATGTCATTTTGATCTGGTCGCCACCCACCTGGTGGAAACGCTGGGCGAGTTGGGCGTTTCCGAAGAAATCATCGGTGAAGTAGCCAGTGCGGTAATACCGTTGGCAAGCCAGATTGTTAATACGAAACCAGCAACGAACCTGCCAAGCTAATGGGTGTTCTCGTAACGCCAGAGCAAGCTATACTCCCGTTCCCTGGGGGAAGCAGAGGTGCCATGTGAAGCTACGAATTAAAGGTAACTCCATAAGATTGCGGATCACTCGCTCGGAGGTATTGAAGCTGATCGCGGCAGGGCGCATTGAGGAGACAGTCTACTTTGCTCCAAGTGCGGAATACAGTTTGACATACGCGCTTGTATCCGAAGCCGCGTTGAACAGCCCACAAATCCGATATAGGTCATCGGAAGTGGCGATTGTTGTCCCCAAAGAGGAGGCAGTAACATGGGCAGAGACCGACCGGGTAGGAATTTACGCCAAGATTGATGTCGGTCTTCACGGCACTTTAGATATCAGCGTGGAGAAAGATTTTGCATGTCTGGATCGCAGCGACGCTGACAACATCGACACCTTTCCACATCCCATGGCTGGCGCTGTGTGCTGATGGGAATTGAACAAGCCTTATATGGATGGCGCAGTCATGGGAATAGTGCTGCCAACTCATCCGGCGTATTCAGGTTTATCAGCGCAGATGCCGGAAACACTACGCGTAGCAGACCATTCGGAGCGCAGATGGACTCAATCACCGGAATCACCGTTCGTTCTCCAGCAAGCAGCGCCCGCTCAATCGGTCCGGCGAGCTTCCGGTGGTAAAGTCCGAGCAGCGGCTGTAACTGTCCATCTGCTTCTGCGATCACGGCTACTGTGCCGGACAAGCGAGGCTGCTTCAGCAGCAGTTTCACATGCAAAGGCTCAACGCGCGCAAGGTCTACTGCAAGAAAAATATTCCAGTCAGACTTCGAGTGCTGCAAAGCTGCGTGCATCCCGCTGAGCGGGCCGCAATCTATGAACTGGTCCGCAACCACCGATGCAAAGGAAGTGAGATCGTCCCGACTGCCCGCAATCGCCACCTCGTCGCAGACTGCGCGCAGGACTCCCAAGGCGTGACCCAGCATTGTCGTATGCCCATAAGAGAGCAACGCCTTGTCGCGTCCCATACGTCGGCTGTGTCCTCCTGCGAGAACAAAGCCCGCAACGCTTTCCCTGTATCGCTCTTTCATCCGGCGGACCTCTCTTTTTTTGCAGGTTGTCTGACAGCCTCGTTGATCTCACGTATTCTGCACGATCCAGGAATGAAATACAGACTATTTATGATATCGAGCCCGTCGGGAGGGCGGGCATAGGCGCTCCTGCCATGCAGGAGCAACGCACGAGGGGAAGACGGGTACACTAAAAATGGGGCTTGCTGGCCGTAGGGAAAGGATTATGGGAGCGTGTTGAGAAGTTCTGCAGGCTTCACGCCAAGCGCGAATGCCAACTTGCAGATAGCGTCGAGCGACGCGCTTTGATTGCCACGCTCTAAGACGCCAACGTAGTTCCGGTGTACGTTCGCAATTTCAGCCAGCTTCTCTTGGGACAAACCACGCTCCAGGCGCAGCTCTCGTAGTCTCATTCCGAATAACAGCCTGTGATTGGTTTTGCGCACTCATTGATGTGAAAACCTGCACACGATAGTGTCCACCCATGATAAACTTGCACACGATAATGGTCGGCACTCAAACGGCTTGATTTGTGCTGTCGGCATTGCGGACGCATCGTGAAGATCTGTTTCTGAGGGCCGGTCGAGGAGCTGAGCGTGATCCCTCCCAGAACCAATCATCAACTTCGCCGGGTCTCGAAATGGATGGACCTTGCGCGTGCCCACGACACCGCACTATATCGTCATAGCATCATGGTTTCGAGGCTGGCGGCATCATTCGCAGCCTTTCTGGGACGACCTGAGGCCGAGCAGCACACGCTGAGGCGAGCCGGCCTTCTGCATGACATCGGAAAGATCAAGGTTCCGGCAGCCCTCCTTAGGCAGCCATTGCCGCTCACGCCCGAACAACTTTCGATCGTACGCGCACATCCGCAGCTTGGATATGAGTTACTGCTAGAAGCAGGCGAGACAGATGAGATTCTTCTCTCGGTCGTTCGTGACCATCACGAAAGGCTTGACGGAACGGGCTATCCGCGGAAACTGACCGGTGGACGGATATCCTGGCCCGTCAGAATGGTCACGCTCTGCGATGTGTTTGCGGCGATGACGGAGCCTCGGCCGTATGCTGACGTGATGTTCTGGGATGAAGCTTTGGAGCGGATGTCCAAAAAGCGAACGCGCCTTGACCTTGATCTTTTATCTGATTTTGCAACTATGGTGAAAGCGATGAACGCTTCCCAAAAGCCGTCGCGCTCGCTTTGACCCTATACAAGGAGAGCACCATGACAACGTCCCAGCCGCTTGCCGCCGGAGAAGACCCTGTACTGAGGCTCATGTCAGCTATCGTCCGAAGCCTAGTGGATGACGAACAATCTGTCCAGATAAATTGCGTAAAGGAAGAGACGCTGACAACGCTCAACGTGCATGTGGCTCTTTGCGACAGAGGCAAACTTATCGGAAAGCAAGGCCGCACCGCTCGTTCGTTACGCACAGTTCTTTCCGCAGCAGGCATGAAAGTTCATCGTCGCTATGCATTGAACATTGAAGAGGAAGATCGTCCGATGCAGTGATGAAGGAGTGACAGCATGAGTGCTCGGCAGGAAAATGGACTTTGGAGGGGCCGATGGAACTGTCTTCCGACGTAGTACCTGCACCCGTGAAGTTGCGTTTCTATGCGGACTTCGAGGTGAGTGTCAATCTGAAAGTCACCGCCAGTTTTTCGTTCGAGCAATCGACGTTATTGGCGGCCATACTCGCGTCACCGGAGACCCTGCGGGAGGTTGCGCGCATGGCAGTCGAAATTGACTTGGCGTCCATCTCCGGATCGCGGCTGACGGGTAAATACACTGGTCCGACGAACGAGGAACTTTACGATTGTGTACTTCCTTGCCTACCCGATAGCGAGCGGCCCTATTGGGTGGAGTTGCGAAGCGGTTCTGACGACGTCTATCCCGCTGAGCTTCTGCCGGTGTTCTTCGCTTTTGAAGCGAGCCTCAAAGGAACCGCCATCGAAACCGGGGCCCGCGTGAAACTCTATGGGAACGAAGATAAAGGCGCGTGACTAGGGTCGTAGATCACTTCCGCCATGCAAGAACTGGACTGCACGGAGAACAGCCGCCAGCGGCGGCTCGTGCAGGAGATTTGCCGCTGAGAACGCCCCAGCGGGGCTGCGGCAAATCAGAACTCGTATCCAAAGGTATTCACTCGATATCGAACTCCCTTCGCCAGCCTCCGCCAGCGGCTCCGGCTAAGGACGGCTTCGTGGGTATAGGGTCAGCGCAGCTTGTTGCGCTGACCTCGTTTGGACTTATCGTGGGTCTCTGCTGCCTTCGACGCCCTGGCCTGGGCGTCGTCCGTATGTGGGACTTCCCATCCTGTCATGCCCTGCAACACCCTGTCGGCATGCTTGATGGTGTTCACATGCCCATAGTGGGTCTCAATCATGTGGACAGACGTTCCCATTTGCTCCGCGAGGAAGTACACATCAACACCTTCCTGCAAACGCAACGTGGCGTAGGTATGACGGAAGCAATAGGTGGAGCGAGGCACGCCCTGCGTGCCTTCGCGCAAATTCGCCTTGTCGAGAAGATCGGCAATGAGGGAGATGTAGAGAGTCTTCGCGGGCTTGCCCACGATGTTGCTAAAGACTCTGTCCTCTTGTTCGGTAGCTTTGGAGATCGTGCGAATGCGCTCCAGATAATCCCCGACGCTCTTGGGAGCAACCAGCTTGCGCGACTTGCCCTTGCCCTGCACGAACAGAACGACGATCTCGCGGCCTTCGCGATCCTTTGCAGGCATAATGTCACGCCAGCGTAGGTTCTTCATCTCGGATGGCCTCATGCCTGTATTGCAGGCAATGAGAATCATGTTGTAGGTGACTGTGCGATACCAGACGCTGGCAGGCTTGTCTGCCTCCGCAATCCATTTCCTTCCGACCGTATGGAGCTTGCGGTACTCCTCCAGGGTGAACTCATCCCGGCGCATGGACTTGAGCTTAGGGCGTTCATCGAACCGCTGACTCGCAGGGACGTAGCGTTTCTTGATCGCGTAGTTCATCACCGCACCGAAGATGGACATCTCAAAGCGGATGGTGGAATCGCTGATAAAGGGAACCGTCCGCTCCTCGGACGCTTTGACTTCAATCGGCTTCAGCACTCGGATGCCAAGGGAGTGTTGAGTCTTGGTGCGGCGCTCGGCTTCCTTGTCGGCGAAGGCTTGGGCCATTTCCTCGCTGACCTCGCGGACGCCATTGCGACGGTTGCGTCCCGCGCCGTTCTCACGCCTCCATGCCGGATATCCGCCCCACAGCTCATCCCCGATCAGATGAACTTGGGTGGAGCCTACGTATTTGTCCAAGGCTCCTTCAATGATGGCGCGGATCTTCTTAGGCCGCGCCGTGCTGATTTCTCCGCGATTCGCTCGAGCTTCCTGCGTCAGCAGATACTCTCTTCCTACCTCGCGGAAGGGATGATTGAAGACCGGGACATCGTGCTTTAAGCGGAAGCGGATATCTGCGTCCTGATCGAAGGCGCGTTCCCGCGCTACCTCGATGTCGGTCGTCTTGAGGGAAACTGTCTTGTAGCGGTCGGCCTTGGGAATCTTCATCCGGCAGTACCACATCCGGTGGTCCACATCGCCGCGCCGGAAGAGGACTAATCCCGGCTTGAGTTCCGATTTGTCGGTGACGAATGCCATGTTCGCCTCTGGCTGTTTAGACTCATTGTGTGCAGATTCTGTGTAGGTTTTTTCTGCATCTTGTTGAACCTGCATATCTGTGCAGGCTTTGTACAGATGATATCAAAATACTAAGTTGCTTGTTTATATTTATTTACGATATAGTTGTCATCCTGAGCGGAGCGCAGCGAAGTCGAAGGACCTGCTTGTCGTCCACTCACCACAACCGCCCGCTCCTTTCGGCCAACTTACCCCACCAGCCTGCGGCTACCCGGCCGCAACGCCCACGATCCATACAACACCGGAATAATGACCAGCGGTGCAGCCACATGCCACGCCGGCCCATGGTTCGCCGCGTTCGTCACAGCCGCCCCAGTCAGGTCAAAAAAGATACCCGCATATGCCCACTCCTTCAACACCGGGAACTTCGGCGCCAGCAACGCGATCGACCCCAGTATCTTCCAAACGCCCAGCAAGACCACGAAGAACACCGGATATCCAAGGGCCTTCATACCCGTCACAGCCTGCGGCGAACGCATTACCTCAAAGATCCCGCCCGGCAACATAAAAAATACAACCAACACCGTGCACACCCAATACCAAGCATTCTTCATTACACCGCTCCTTCCATCGTTGAAAGCACACCATCCAGTCCAGCCATAAACTTCTGCCACCCATAGCCCGCACCCTTATAAGCAGCTTCCCGATCCGCAGGAAAACCAGAGTGCTCCATGCGCACCAACGTCCCGCCATCCGTCGGTGCCAGCGTCCACGCCACAACACTCTCCAACCCGAATGCCTCCCAGCTATAGGTCAGCCGCTCATGCGGTTCAGCCAGCAACACCTCGCATTCGATCACGCCATTCCACTGCGGCATCGGCGTCGACCGCAACTGGAAGCGATGCCCCACCACCGGTTTGAAGTCGTTCTCCATCAGCCACTGCTGGATCAGGTCGCCCTCCGTAAGCGCTCGCCAAACCTTCTCCGGCGGATACGCAAACTCCTTCTCAAACACAACCGAACGTGTCGCAGCACCCGCTTCACTCATGGCTCCATCCTCTCCAGAACAGCTTCCAGCCGGTCGAACTTCTCCCGCCAGAACGCACCATAAAAATTCATCCAGTTCACCATCGGCTCCAGCGCCTTGGGCTGCGCGCTGTAATGCGTCTCCCGCCCATGCCGACGGTCCCGCACAAGCCGCGCCCGCTTCAGCACGGTCAAGTGCTTCGACACTGCCGGCTGCGAAATCCCCGCATGATCGGTCAATGCATGAACAGTCAACTCCCCATCCCGTGTCAGCCGCTCAAAGATCGCCCGCCGCGTAGGGTCCGCAAGCGCTTTGAACACGAGACTAGGTTCCATTGGCACAATCGAAACCATAACCAAACGGTTATGGTTTGTCAATCACCCGTTGCATGCCCGCTAATCGCGAACCACCCCACCAGCATTCGCCCCACTCCCCACCCAACCGGAGATCGAAACCCGCCACACATTCAGGTTGCTGTTGTCCCATAGATCCATTCGTTCCAGATCCTTCCGCGCCTGCTCCTGCGTCCGCGGAAAATGCACCGGAACCACGCGGTCGCTGCTGAAATAGACCGTCCGATGATCCACACCCAACCGTGGCTCATCGTCCGTGCTGTAGCCGGTCTTCTCTTCATCCGCAAAGTGAATCGCCGTCACGGGCCCCCACCCATCGCCCTGTTTCAACACCAGAAACAGATGGTCCTTCGGATTCCCGGCCATCCGACCCGCGCTCACAAACACCAGAAACGATCCATTCGGCGCAATCTCCGGATCGACATCCAGCGTCGTTCCATCGCTGAACGCCAGCGGCTCCGCCTGCTGATAGGCGCCCTCTTTATAAGCCGACGCATAAAGCCGCTTCTGCCCCTTCGCGTCGATGCCGGTAAAGTAGATCGTGCCATCTGCTGCCACGCTCGGCTTCCAGATCGACTCGCCCGGAAGATTCACCGCCTCCGGCAGCCGCTTCGGCTCACTCCACCCAGCACCTACGCGATCCACGCGCCACAAATTCGAAACAGCATGAGGTTTCGCGTGATCGTCCGCGGCAACCACCGGCGCAATCGGCCGCGACGACTGAAACACAACAAACTTGCCATCCGGAGACATCGCCGGCGACGAGTCCGGCCACTCCCCCGAGAAAGGCGCCAGCACCGGCTTCGTCCACTCACCCTTAACCTTGTGCGACTCCAAAATCACCGTCCACTGTGCCGCGCTACGCGTAAAAAACAGCGTCGACCCATCCGGCGAAAACGTCGGTGCACCATCGTTCGCCGGCCCTGAGATCACACCCGGAGCAAAGATCTCCGGCGTCGGCGGCGCAACACTCGTCTGCCCTGCAAGCGCGTGGACCTGCTCCGCAAAACCGGCAACCAAAAACAACGGCAACGACAACATCCAGCAGCTTCGTTTCGTCATCATGCACTTCCCTTACGTGCGCAGCAGCAACGGTTCCAAAAGCATACCGACGACAGTCCCAGCGAGCAACCGCGGAACTGACTCAGCCCGCATCCGCGACCGACCCCGACCGCCTCACATCCTCCACAAACCCTCCCCAAGCATCCAACACCCCGGAGTCGCTAAACTATCCCTGATGACTGACGCCGCAACCACCCCCCTCAAGCTCGCTCTTCTCTTCCCCGGCCAGGGCTCGCAAGCCGTAGGCATGGGCCGCGCCCTATACGACACCTTCCCTGTCGCCCGCGCCACCTTCGACGAAGCCGACGAAGCCCTCGGCTTCCCACTCTCCAAAATCATCTTCGAAGGCCCCGAAGACACCCTCAAGCTCACCGAGCACACCCAGCCCGCCATCCTCACCGTCTCCATCGCCGCCTTCCGCGTGCTCGAACCCGAACTCAAATCCCGCGGCATCACCCCGTTCTTTGCCGCCGGCCACTCCCTCGGCGAGTACTCCGCGCACGTCGCCGCCGGCACCTTCACCTTCGCCGACGCCGTCCGCACCGTCCGCCTCCGCGGCCAGTTCATGCAGAACGCCGTCCCCGCCGGTGAAGGCGCCATGGCCGCCATCCTCGGCCTACCCGCCGAGCAGATCAACGACATCTGCGCCCGCATCTCCGACGAGCTCACCCAACCCCCACCCGCCGACGCCACCAGCCCCTCCGGCCAGACCGCCGCCGCCCTCGACGCCCTCACGGACCCCAACAACTCCGCCACCACCATGCCGCAGGCCGCCAGCCGAGTCTCCTGCGTCGTCCAGCCCGCCAATCTCAACTCCCCCGACCAGACCGTCATCTCCGGCGCCAAAGAAGCCGTGGAACGCGCCGCCGAAACCTGCAAAGAAGCCGGCGCTAAACGCACGGTCATGCTTCCTGTCAGCGGCCCCTTCCACTCCGCCCTCATGCAGCCCGCGCAGGAAGACCTCGCCAGGCAACTCGAAGGGGTCATCTTCCACGACCCTTGTTTCCCCGTCGCCTCCAACGTAGACGCCCGCCTGATGACCCGTGGCCCCGAAGTCGGCGACGCCCTCATCCGCCAGGTCACCGGCCCCGTCCGCTGGGTTGAATGCATCCGGCTCCTGCAATCGAGCGGCGCCACAAACTATCTCGAAGTAGGCCCCGGCAAAGTCCTCACCGGCCTTAACCGCCAGATCGACCGCTCCCTGACCACGAGTAACATCGAAGACCCCACGAGCCTCGAAAAGGCCCTCGCGTCGCTGCAATAGCTCCCTTGTGGTAGCACAACTATCCTTTCGTCCCTTGCGCAGCAAGTATGATGGCAGCACCGGGCCCTATGGATTACCACACTCTTTTCGTATCGAATCTGGTCTCACGCATTCTCTTTGCGATCGTCTTGATAGGTCTTTCTATCAGCAATCGCAAATTGGTCGGTCTGCGCTGGTTTTCAGCGGCATTGTTGCTCTGGATCATCCGCACCTCCATCGAGCAGCTTCGCGGGCATCCGCCTCTCTCGGTGACTGCGCCGCTTTGCACCTATGGTGCAAACGCCATCAGTTCCTTGGTCTACCTTGCGATATTCCTCGGCTATCGTCGCTTTCTTGTCTCTCAAGGGCCAAGAGGCAAACTTGTTCCAACTCTCATTCTGTTGAGTATGACGTTGTATCCGTCCCAGATATTCTTCGGCCCCTGGAGCGGCCTTCCGCTCGGCGTTCTTCCCTCCATCATCGCCGCCATTGCCTCGATTCATCTTCTGCTCACGCGCCCCAGGAGGCAGTTCGTGGCGGTAGCCCGGGTCACGGCATGCGTCTTCGTCCTATTCCTGGGCTTCACTGGCTACCGGGCCGTAGTCATCGCGCATAACAATGCGCGTCTGGGCTCCAGAGTCGGCACCCTGCCTGACCCTCACGTGCTCGTCACCATGCTGGTCCTCATCATTCTGGATGCCTGCTTCGTCACCTCATTCATCTGGTTCTACATCGTAGAGATCCAGGGCACGCTCCGCCTGCAGACCCACACCGACAACCTCACGGGCGCACTCAACGGCCGCGCACTCGACCTCGAAGCACAGCGCGAAATCGCTCGCTGCCGCCGCCACAACATGACAGCCTCACTCATCGTCCTCGACATCGACTACTTCAAACACCTCAACGATGCCCGAGGTCATGACGCCGGAGACACCGCTCTTCGCGGTCTTGTCTCCGTGATCTTCGCCGAGCTGCGCCTGGAAGATCTTCTCGCCCGCATTGGCGGCGAAGAATTCCTCGTTTTTCTGCCCCAGACTCCACTGGCTTCCGCCCGCGCGGTTGCCGAACGCATTCGTCTACGCATCGAAACTACCAGCTTCCCCTACGCAGATGGCCTGCCGATCTGCATCACTGCCAGCTTTGGAGTCGCGCAACTCTACGCCGAACCCGATGACACCTGGGCCAGCCTTCGTCGGCGCGGCGATCTCGCCATGTACGCCGCCAAGCACCTCGGTCGCAACTGCGTTGTCGAACAAACCGAGCCGGCCTCCATCCTTCTCCGCGAACCAACCAATGTGATGCCCAGGAGCCTGGCCGACACATGGAAGGAACAGCCCCGCCAACAGTCCTGAAGCGAACGCTATCGACAGGCCCTCGCGAGACACGTCGAGTCAGTCACCTTCCACTCCCGCCGCTTCCACCAACGTCGACTTCTACCTCTCCATCGCGCCGACGACCGTGCCTGGAGATTTTTCGCCGGCGTGGAACGAAGTCCAGGGACCAGCGATCATGTCGTTGAGGATGGGTTTCTGCCAGGCGAACTCGGGGTGGGCCGCGAAGAATGGAGCCGCATGGAAGTCTTCGCCGCAGGGGTGGCCAGCGCGCGCGATGAAAGTGAGCTTGGCAGCCATATCGGAGTCCATGACCTTTCCGCTGACAGCGCCGAAGGAGTCGAAGGGCGGGTCAGACTCGGAAGACATCTCCATATGGCCGCAGAGCGTACGCAACGAGCCGCCGACGCGTTTGGACGTAGCGTCGTAGTGGTCCGAGAGATACTGCTGGGCGAAGGTGGTGTCAATTTCGCCGTAATGCTGCTGGACGAGATCCTCCGCACGGGCGTGGCGCGCGACGGAGGATTTGCGATTGTCGGTGGGATCGAAGGTGGGAGTGTCGTCGCGGATAAGCGCGGGATCCGCGGCAAAGTTCGAGGAAACGAAGTATCCGTCGGTCTTCTTCGTGAGCGGCGTGTGCTTCAAGCCGAGCTCAAGGTAAGCGATCTCGCCGGTCTTGCGGTCACCAATCATCCACGAGTTCTGATAGCCGCCGTTGTTGCCTTTGCGCATGATGGCAGCGTACTCGTCGATAGAGGTGGCGTACTGCATGGCCTTGCGGGAACGCTCGAACTCGGGGATGCCGTCGGGGTCGAAACCGACGGTGGTGGGCAGCGTGGTTTCGGTAATCATGAGGCCGGCTGCGTTGACGCCGAAGTCGTCCTGCGAGGTGATGATGCCTGCGGATCCGTCCATGAAGAAGTGCTCGCCATGCTTGGGAACGATGTCGAAGACATAGTGCCAGCGTTCGCCTTCGGCATAGCTGGACCAGTTGCTGTGGGCGATGACGATCTTGCCGTCCTTAGTCGCTGAGCCAGTGGCAATGAACGCCGAGCAGTGAGAGGGCGCGGCCAGCTTCGGCGGATCGGCGACTTTCTCTTTCTTATCGAGCCATGGGACGTAATAGGTAGCAAGATCTTCCTGCGCGTTGAGGGCGACAACGTCCCAGACGTCTAGCTTGGAGCCCTGCGACTTGAGCCCGTCGGCGATACCCTGCAGTTCCGCCTGGTACTCGGGCTCGATGTGCGGCCACAACATGGTGCGAGCGGTCTCGCGATAGAAGGCCCAGTCGCGCTTGGTAAGGACCGGAGCTTCCACGGCGTAGACATGGACGTTGTCTTCGATCTCGCGCGCGAGCAATGAACCGTGCTGGAAGCCGATCTGCTCCGGTGTGCCGGCGAGATGGACATAAGTCCAGCCGGATTGCGCGAACTTGTAGCTATCACCGAGGCGGGAATCGGCGGCGTTGGCGGATTGGGTAGCGAGGGCTGCGGTGGCGAGGAGGAGAGAAGCTGCTAGGCGCATGAGGCTCCGGCGAAAGGGGGTGACTCGGTTGCGCTCAAGTGTACCCGAGCCGATGGCAGGATAGAGTAGCGGCATGCCTCATGAAGAGAGTTCCAAGCGCAAGTTGCCGGTGTGGGCGATGGGACTGGCGAATATGCCGACCGGGTTTGTCTACGGATTTATCAGCACTACATTCGGGATTCTGCTGGTTTCGCGCGGAGTTTCCGTGGGCAAAGTGGGAGCAATTTCGGCGATCGCATTCTCGCCGACCTTCTGGGCGTGGGTGTTTTCGCCGATGCTGGATGTGCGGTTCACCAAGAAGGCTTACGCATATGGCTTAGCGACCACTGCGGCCTTGCTGCTGGCCGTTGCAGTGCTGTCGCTGACCAACCTCACAGTATTCACAATTGCTCTCACGGCGAGCTGCGCGGCGATCGTGCTGTACTCGAGCGCCGTGCAGGGATGGGCTCCAGACTTCTGCAAGAATGAGGAATACGACACGATCAGCGGTTGGTTTAATGTAGCGAACCTGGGCGCGGCGGGTGTCTTCAGCGCGCTGGCCGTGGTCTTTGTGCGTGTACTGCCGTTGCCGCTGGTGGCGATCATGTTGGCGCTCCTCGTCTTTGCGCCCACGACGCTGCTGCGCTACTTCCCTGCCGCCCCAAAACCAGAGGGGGAGTTGGGTGCGAACTTCAGGGCGATGGGACGGGACTTGAAGCGCGTCGCTCGCGAGGGACGCGTGTGGATCGGTCTGCTCATCTTTATATCGCCGGTGTGCTTTTCGTTAACGAACCTGTTCTCTTCGCTGGGAGCGGACTTTCATGCGTCAGAGAAGGCAGTGACAAGCCTGAACGGCCCGGGGGTCGCGGTGGCCTGTTCGCTTGGCTGCCTGATGGCAATTCCACTATGCAGGAGATTTCGGAGGAGATCGATCTATCTGCTTTCTGGGGCAGGCGCGGCTGCGGCTTGCGCCGGCATGGCGTGGGCTCCGAAGACGCTGTTGCCCTACGCCGCAGGGCTGCTGGTTTACAACTTCTTCCAAGGCTTCAACTACACATCGTTTACGGCATTGGAAATGGAGATCATCGGCCCGAAGAACGCGCTTTCCGGCACGATGATGGCCGTGCTCACGGCTTCGGCGAATATCCCCATCAGCAGCATGACCGCGGTGGATAGCTGGATGCACGACGCGCACGGTCTGAATGCGATGTTGTATGTAGATGGCGGCGCGGCCTTGGCGGCGATGGTTCTTTTGCTGCTGATCGCGCTTCCGATGCTGGACAGATATATGTTGCGCCACGAGAAGCCGGTGGTGAATTAAGAAAGTAGTTTGGCCGCAATAGACGGAGTGTGACCGCGGGCAGCCGTGATGCACGATACTTATATGGCGACTACAAGTTGGACGACCGCTGCGGCGGCGACAGGGATTGAGAGCTTCATGGCGAAGGGCAAGAAGAACATGGCAGTTGCTCCCGCGGTATTTGCGGGCAAGGCGTGGCAGCAGGTGCTGCAACGCGACGCCGCGGCAGACGGCCAGTTTGTCTATGCCGTCAAGTCGACAGGGGTCTACTGCCGGCCAAGCTGCCCCAGCCGCAGGCCGGAGCGGAAGAACGTAAGTTTCTTCCCCACCAATGAGATGGCCGAGGCAGCAGGCTTCCGCGCCTGCCTGCGTTGTGAGCCCACACGCATTGCGCCAAAGGCCGACCCTCAGGCTGAAGCAATCGCGAAGGCCGCGGAGTATTTGAGCACTCATGCAGGCGAGCGGACGTCGCTCGATGCGCTGGCCGGCGCGGCGGGCGTGGGCAAGTTTGCCGTGCTGCGCGGTTTCAAGCGTGTGCTGGGCGTAACGCCTGGTGAGTTCGCGCGCGAGCAGCGCAAAGAACGATTCCGCGAGCGGGTGCAGGCTCGGGCTTCGGCGCGAGTGAGTAAATCTCCGGTGACAGACGCAGTATATGAAGCGGGATTTGGTTCATCGAGCCGGCTATATGAAGACGTAGACGCGATGCTGGGCATGAGTCCAACGGCGATGAAGGAAGGCGGCGCAGGCGAGACGATCCGCTATGCGATGGCCGACTCGCCGCTCGGGCGCGTATTGGTCGGAGCGACGAATCGCGGACTCTGCGCAGTTCTGTTTGCGGACGATGACGCCGAAGCGGCTGTCGATCTGCGCGAGCGCTTTCCGCAAGCCGTGCTGCGGCGCGACGATAAAGACCTGCGCGAGGCGGTAGAGTTTGTGCTCGGACGCATGAAGGAAAGCTCCAGCGCGGCGGCAATGCCGTTCCACGCACGGGCGACGGCGTTTCAGCTGAGGGTTTGGCGGGCGCTGAGCGAGATACCCCGAGGCGAGACACGGACATATGCGGAGATCGCCGCGGAGATCGGCTCACCGGCTGCCGTGCGAGCCGTAGGGACGGCTTGTGGGGCAAATCCGTTGGCCGTAGTCGTACCCTGTCACCGGGTAGTGGGAGCCGATGGAAAGATCACCGGATATCGCTGGGGTGTGGACCGCAAGAAGCGGCTGCTGGAGATGGAGCACGCAAACTAGAAGCGAAGCTTGAGTTTGAACTCCACAATCGAGACCGCGATTCCGACGACGGCAATACCCAGCGTAACCACGCTAAGGCGGACCGCGAGAGCTTTGTTCCGGGTTTCGCGCTGCAGCACAGGGATATTGATCAACGCGCTGGTGATCGAGCTCAGCACTGCGCCAGTCGCGGCCAGTTGAGGCGTGAGCTCGCCATGGGCCGCTAGATGCGCCGCAGCCGCGGCCGTAGAAGCACTCGAAACCGTTCCGCCGATAAGCGCGACCATGATGAAGCCGAAGCTGCCGAGCCAGCGCTGGGCCAGTGTGCCCGATATTTGGATCAGCAAAAACAGCGCGGCGAAGCGAAGGACCTTGCCTAGTGACACGGGTGAGTCGAGATCGAGCTCACCAGGGGTACGTTCACCGCGGTGACGGCCACGGTAGACGGCGATGATCGAGGCCAGACTCATCAGCAACAGCGGCGCTGCGGCAAGCTTCGCCGAGCGCGTAGAGAAGATGCCAAGGATGACGAAGTTGCGCAAGAACATCGCAACAACGGTGAGCAGTGAAAGCGTAACGCCCATAGAGACGGGATCGGTGGTATCGGCTTTGACCCAGCGGGCAACTTCCGCAATCGTCGCGGTGGAGTTGACCAGGCCTCCGAGCGCGGTGGAGTTGACCAGGCCTCCGAGCACGGCGGCGTAGTAAAGGCCACGGCGCGCGTAAATGCGGAGCAGCACATAGTTCGCAAAGCCGATCGTCGCAACCACGATGACGGTAATCCAGGCTTCGCGCGGGTTGAGCAGTGAAAAGCGGTCGATAGCGTGGTTGGGCAGCGCCGGGTAGATCACGAAGCCGATGAGCCCGAGCAACACGGCGGAACGAAGTTCGCTGGAACTGACGCCATCGGTAATGCGCTGGAACTGCTCGGAGAGCGAAAGCAGCATGGTGATGATGATGGCCGCGGCGATCGGTGTAAACGTGTGCCCGAAGCCGATGAGCATACCCAGTACAGCGGTGCTTACGAGAGCGATGGCCGTCGTAAGACCAAGGCTGTTGGTACCGGTAGAGCTTGTCCTGAGGCTGATGGCGAGGGTGAGCACGGCAACAACGCCAAGGGCCTCCAGCGCAAAGGCCTGTCCGAGAAGCGCGCACATCGTTCCAAGCAGCGTTACGAGCGAAAACGTGCGAATGCCGACACCCTTGTGCGAGCTCTCGCGCTCAAAGCCGATCAGCATGCCGACAAGAGCGGCAACGGCGAGGCGAAGGGCGATTTGCTGCGGATCGAAGGTGTCTGCGGTAGGCACGGCGTGGGTTGATTCTAAATTGGGCTTCGGGTGGTGATTTTGGTATTTGTAGAGGAATGAGGGAGAAAGGCATGAGGTATGAGATTTAATTCTCTTACCTCATCCCTGAGGCTCTCAAACCTCTACAAACTCGTCACTGGAGAGATATATGCGTGACTTTCATAACTTTGATGCCTGGAGCAAAGCTCACGGGCTTACATTGACTATCTATCGTTTGACTGAGGATTTTCCGAAGAGCGAAAGTTTCGGTCTGGTAATGTCGATGCGTCGCTGCGCCAGCAGTATCGCCATGAAGATCGCCGAAGCCTGCGGTCGGGATGATGGCGAACCTTATGCCAGCGGGTTGCGGCAGGCACGCGGTATGGGAATGGAACTCGAATATCAAATACTGCTGGCACGAGACTTGTAGCTTATCGACGAAGCGGCGCATGACTCGCTACGAGACAGGATTATCGAGGTGCGAAGGATGCTTTCAGGTGTGATCAATAGGCACTCAGCGCTTCCAGTTTGATATCCTAGAGATCGAAACTTTAGGAGAACTCATGGCGATAGCGACGTTGGAGAAGGTACAGGACTACAAGGTAGCGGATATTACTCTGGCCGAATGGGGCCGGAAGGAACTCACGATTGCCGAGGCGGAGATGCCTGGCCTGATGTCGATCCGGCGCAAGTATGCTCCCAGCCAGCCGCTCAAGGGCGTGCGCATCACCGGATCGCTGCATATGACAATCCAGACCGGCGTGCTGATTGAGACGCTCGTAGCTCTCGGTGCAACCGTGCGCTGGGCCAGCTGCAACATCTTCTCCACCCAGGACCACGCTGCTGCAGCCATTGCGGCTGCCGGCGTTCCGGTATTCGCCTGGAAGGGTGAAACGCTCGACGAGTACTGGTGGTGTACCGATCAGGCGCTCCGTCATGAAGGCGGCCTTGGACCGCAGCTTGTGGTCGACGACGGCGGCGACGTGACACTGCTGATCCACAAGGGTTATGAGCTCGAGAACGGCGACCGCAGCTTTGTCGACGGCGAAGCCGGTTCGGTCGAAGAAGCTGTCATCCAAAAGCTGCTTGTAGCTGTACTGGCTGAGGACAAGGATCGCTGGCATCGTGTGGCCAAGGAATGGCGCGGCGTTTCGGAAGAGACGACAACCGGCGTTCATCGCCTCTACAAGATGCTCGAAGCAGGCACGCTGCTCGTTCCAGCCATCAACGTCAACGACTCCGTAACGAAGTCGAAGTTCGACAACCTCTACGGTTGCCGCGAGTCACTGGTCGACGGCATCAAGCGCGCAACCGACGTCATGGTTGCCGGCAAGGTCGCTTGCGTTTGCGGCTACGGCGATGTGGGCAAGGGCTCGGCGGCTTCGCTGCGTGGCCTTGGCGCTCGCGTGATCGTCACCGAGATCGATCCGATCAATGCGTTGCAGGCTGCCATGGAAGGCTACGAAGTGACCACGATCGAAGAGACGCTCGGCCGCGCTGACATCTATGTCACCACCACCGGCAACGTCGACGTCATCACGCTCGAGCACATGCAGCAGATGAAGGACCAGGCCATCGTCTGCAACATCGGCCACTTCGACAACGAAATCCAGATGGCGCAGCTCGATGGTTCCGATGCGGTCAAGCTGAACATCAAGCCACAAGTCGATCAGTACACGTTCCCCAACGGCAACGCGATCTTCGTTCTGGCGGAAGGTCGCCTGGTGAACCTGGGTTGCGCTACCGGCCACCCGAGCTTCGTGATGTCCAACAGCTTCAGCAACCAGACGCTGGCGCAGCTCGACCTCTGGGCCAACAAGGACAAATACGCCGTCGGCGTTTACATCCTGCCGAAGAAGTTAGACGAAGAAGTGGCTCGCCTGCACCTGGAGAAGATCGGCGTGAAGCTGACAACGCTCTCCAAGAAGCAGGCCGACTACCTCAGCGTTCCGATTGAGGGACCGTACAAAGCCGAGCATTACCGGTACTAGGAACCAGAGAACAGCCAACAATGAACAGAAAGGCCGCCGAGATGATCGGCGGCTTTTTGCTTTCTGTTACCTGTTGGCTGTTCCCTGCTTTAGTTCACGTCCTTGGCCACGATGACCTGCAACCCTGGCACCGTGGTGATCTGCTGGTCGACCAAGATGACGGTGCGGACCGCACCCCCGGCGTAGGTGACCTGCGAGCCGGTATAGAGCGTCAACGTTGTTGCCAGCGGAACAGTGCCGGTAGGGACAATGGCGATCGTGTAGGTGTTGGCCGGGATGTTGAGGTAACCGGTGTTCTCAGTAAAGGTGACGTCGGTGAGGAACGGGAGCGTGGTGATGAGCGTGGAGCCCGTGGGGATCAGGTAAACATCGACTGCGCCTACTTTGCTGGCCTGATCGACGAAGCGCACCGAAATCTCGCCGCTAGGCGCCGGCTGGGTTTGGTCCTGCAGGATGGTCTCGGAGAGGTTCGCCAGCTGGTTGCCGACGATGGCCGAATAGGAGTTGCCGTTGGTCAGGGTCGCGGTGGCAGAAACGAGCGGTGTGGTCGTTTTATCCCCGTCTGCCGTGACGGTATAGGCGCCAGGGACAACCGGAATATAGGAACTGATCGTCGAGTAGCCCACGTTATAGGCGAGCGCCGTGTTGTTCAGGTAGAAGTCCAGGCCCGGAACGTTAGGGTCAGGCGAGGCCTCAATCACGCGGATCTCGGCGACGTTGGTGCTGGTGACCTCAATGCTCTGGCACCCAGGCAGGCCTAAAAGCAAGGCCGCGAGAGCGCCGAGCTGGAGAGCTTGTTTGCGCCTGCGGGAACCGGGATGAAGATGTCTGGCGGCCATTCGTTCTGCGGTGTTCTCTGGTTTCGCGCGTTGCACAAACTTTGGTGCACGGAAGGTATTGCCCAAATGTACCCGAATTCCCTGCCCAAATGCGCTCAGGAATGGAGGCTTTACAGTATTGCAGACGACTTTTAGTGCGAGTTTGATTCTAGCAAAGGGGCGTGGGGACGTTTGGCGATGACGAAGCCCGAGATCTTATCGTAGGCCGCCTGCGGCAACACACCTCGTGTAACGAGCTGGTTCTTGGCGGTATAAGGGCGCCCTTCAATAATGCGCCGCACATAGGCGTCCCCCATACCGGGCAGAGCTTTTAGCTGCGCGGTAGTCGCCGTATTGAGGTCGAGTGGGGCGTATATGGGAGTTCTAGCTAGGCCAAAGACCGCGGCGGAAGTGAGACCCAAAATTGGGAAAATGCGGAGAAATTTAGGCATTCGCGGTTCGCAAATCAGTGGATACAACTATCTTCAATTTTCTGAGGTGACAGAACTCCGACTACGCCGTAACCACACTTCCCCGCCCCGCCTCAATCTTCACAATCTGCCCATCCCGCATATGCAGGATGCGATCAGCAATCTGCGCGGCTTCAGGATTGTGCGTGATCATCAGCGTGGTCTGGTTCAACTCGCGGCTGGAGCTGCGCAGCATCTCCAGCACAGCATCGGAGTTCACCGTGTCGAGGTTGCCGGTCGGCTCGTCCGCCAGCACAATCGCCGGCCGCGTGATCAGCGCACGCGCTATCGCGACCCGCTGCTGCTCGCCGCCCGATAGCTCATTCGGCCGGTGCTTGAGCCGCCCCTTGATATTGAGGAGGCCGGCCAAATGGTCGAGCAGCTCGGTATCGAGCGGCTTGCCGTTGTCGGCGATCTCGTGGGCAAGCTCAATGTTGTCATAGGCAGAGATCGTCGGCAGCAGGTTGAAACGCTGGAAGACGAATCCGATCTGTGCGCGGCGGAGCTTTGTGCGCTGCGCGTCGTTGAGGCGCGAGAAGTCCTGGCCCTGGATGGTCAGCGAACCCGCAGTGGGCGAGGTCAGACCGCCGAGCACATAGAAAAGGGTGGACTTGCCAGAGCCCGAGGGGCCGACGATGGCCACGAACTCCCCCTGCTCGATCGTGAAGCTGACGTCGCGGAGGGCGGTTACGGAAAGTTTGCCGGAGCGGTAGGTTTTGCCGAGGTGCTGGGCTTCGATGATCGGGTTCGTTGGCACGAGCTCAAGTTTAGCGCAGTGAGGTCAAATCCATGGCAGGAGTCGCTCAGGCGAGTGCAGCACCCGGGGTAAGAATGGATTTGAGGTCGAGTTCCTCCAGGAAGCTGATTTCCAGCTGTACGTGGACGATGCGCCGCCGCGCCGCCGCGGTGAGGTCATGCTTGAGCAACCCACACAAGCCGGTAAGCTCCAAATGACTGCCACGGGTAAGCTCGAGCCCGGCTCCAATAAGCCCGCTGTAAAGGTCAAGCACGGCGCGTTGCTGGACCTCGAAGATGTACTCGAGCTGACTAAGGGAAACGACTTTGCGCTCCAGCAGCCAGCAGCCGCAGTGGGTCATGGCGTCGGCAAGCGCGGGCAGAATGACGCGGCGTCCTTCGTAGCTAAACGACTGCAACAGAAGATTGCGCGAGTCTGCAGCGGGTTCGGCGCGAGGCGCAGGAATGGATGGAAGTCGAGGATGCATGATGCTCCGGTCTCCAGCTTGTTATCGGAGCAGACGCGGGAAATGTGACGAGTGTCCGAGAGTGCGCCGCGGCTAGGAAGCTGATAACACAAATCTTGGGAGTAAGGATCGGTCTGGCTGGACCTACACTGAAAGCCGGGGGCAGACGAAATGGTACTCGGCGTGGGGACGGACCTGATGGAAATCGCCCGGATCGAACGCAGCATTGCGCGGTTCGGCGAAGCATTCCTGCAACGGGTGTTTACGCCCGGAGAAGTAGCCTACTGCCAGGCCAAAAAGAACTCCGGGGAAAGCTTTGCTGCCCGGTTCGCCGCAAAAGAGGCCGGGGCAAAAGCGCTGGGCACCGGCATAAGCCGTGGGGTAAGCTGGCGGGAGTTCGAGGTGCGGCGCAAGCCAGGGCAGCGTCCCGAGCTGTATCTTTCAGGCCGGGCACAGGAGATTGCCGAACACTTAGGCATTAAGCGGCTTTCGCTCAGCCTTACGCACTCCCGAGAGCTCTCAATGGCAGTGGTAATTGCCGAGGACTAGGAAAGCTGCAACCGGAAGCTGCGAGTTGCATCCAAATTGGAGACCAACCGCTGCTACGATGTAGGTTCCACCCGCATTTGCGTGGTATCAGCCGGTTTCTCTTCGGAGTGTGAGGGAGTGCTATGCCGAGTCAGCAGGAAGTAAAGTGGTCGCAGTTGAAGGTGGGTTTGATCGTGCTGGTCGCGGTCGTGCTGCTGTCCACGCTCCTTTTCCTGATGACGAGCGCCTCCGGTCTGAGTCCCTTCCACAAAGAGCTGACGGTTTCCACCTACTTTGAGAACTCCGCCGGACTGAAGACCGGAGCTCCGGTAAACCTCGAAGGTGTGACCATCGGCGAAGTGAAAAAGGTGTTGATTTCGACCGATCCAAAGCGCAAGCTGACGCCGGTGTACGTGATCATGAAGCTGAACCCAAAGTTCAGCACCAGCCTGCATAAGGACTCAACTGCCTCGCTTTCGACCGTAGGCGTGCTGGGCGATACAGTAGTGGACATCAACAGCCAGGTCGCAACCGGGCCGCAGCTGCAGGACGGCGACGAACTGAAGACGCTGGAAACGCCGAGCCTGCAGGATGTCGTGAAGGCCAGCCAGGGCACGGTCGAAAGCCTGAACGTGATCCTCGCCAAGATGAACCGGATCGTGGACAGCATCGAGACCGGGCAGGGCTCGGTCGGCAAGCTCATTACCGACCCCGTGCTCTACAACAAGGCAACGCAGACGGTGGATGAGTTGCACACGCTGATTGTGAACATCAACAGCGGCAAGGGCTCGGTAGGTAAGCTGTTGAACGATACCCAGCTTTACGACCGCCTCAATGATGCCTCTGGCAAACTCGACGCGATTACCACCGACCTGAACGCCGGCAAGGGCTCGGCCGGCAAGCTGTTGAAGGACGACCAGATGTACGACAACCTGAACGCAACGCTAGCGCATGCGAACTCGCTCCTGGCTGAAGCCGATGCGGGTAGGGGCAGCCTGGGCCTATTGACCAAAGATCCGGCGTTCGCGAAAAAGCTGGATGACACGGTCACCAATCTCGATTCGCTGCTTAGCGGCGTGAACAACGGCAAGGGCACGCTGGGCAAGTTTGCCAGCGACGACGCAGCCTACAACAATCTGAACAAGCTGCTGGTCTCCAGCAATGATCTGGTCACGACCATTCGTTCCGACCCGAAGAAATATCTGACCATCCATCTGAAAATCTTTTAGCCACCTTCCAGCCCGCGGTCTTCCATCGTGGGCCGTCGTGCGACTATGCTTGCTTGGAGTGCAGCCACTGCTGCATCCATCCAAGGAGTATCGTGCGAATTCTACTGACTGCTTCCCTGCTCGTTCTTTCGGCGCCGCTTTGTGTGGCACAAAACTTTGCCGCCGCCGATACGCTCTCCGCACCCACGACGGCGCCGAAGCGCCCCGTCAGCTTTGACGTTACGGCCATCGACAAAACAGCCGATCCCTGCACGGACTTCTATCAGTACGCCTGCGGCAACTGGATGAAGAACAATCCCATCCCCGCGGACCAGACGCGTTGGGGACGCTTCAACGAGGTGTCCGAACGGAACAACTATCTCCTCTACACGGAGCTGAAAGCTGCGGCCGATGCGCCGAAGACTCCACTGCAGACGAAGTATGGCAACTACTTTGCCGCCTGCATGAATACGGACCTCGCCGATTCGCTCGGTGCAAAGCCCATCGACGCGCAGCTGAAAGCCATCGAGCATCTGCGCAGCGGCAAGGAATTCGCCGCGCTCAACGTTCAGCTTGAAAAGGAGTTCGGTGCCGAGCAGTTGGTGGACGCCAGCGTCGAGCAGGACCAGAAAGATTCAACCAAGCAGATTCTCGGTGTCGATCAGGGCGGTCTTTCCTTCCCCGATCGCGACTATTACCTGAACACGGACGACCGCAGCATTACGCTGCGCGCGCAGTACGTCGCCCATGTCACCAAGATGTTCGTGCTCCTCGGCGACTCGCCCGAGAAGGCCACCGAAGAAGCAGCCGCCGTGCTGCGCATCGAGACCGCCCTGGCCAAGGGCTCCATGAGTCGCGTGGAAAGACGCGATCCCACCAAGACGTATCACATCATGACCATCGCTGAGGTCCAGAAGCTCACGCCGGCGTTCGACTGGAAGCAGTATCTCGATGGCATCGGCATGGGCCAGGTTGCGACGCTCGACGTGAGCTCACCGGGCTTTGAAGAAGCGATGAATGCGGAACTGGTCAGTGAGTCGCTTCCGGCGCTGAAGAGCTACCTGCGCTGGCATGTGTTGCACAATGCCGCTCCGTTCCTTTCGAAGCCATTCGATCAGGAAGACTTTGCGTTCTTCAAGCAGACGCTCGGCGGCCAGAAAGAAGAGCAGCCGCGTTGGAAGGTCTGCACTGCGATGACCGATCGCGCGCTGGGCGAAGCCGTCGGCCAGGACTGGGTGAAGCAGTACTTCCCTCCCGAAGCCAAGGACAACATGGAGAAGCTGGTGCGTGCGCTCGAAGCCGCGCTGGGCCAGGACATCCAGCAACTCGCGTGGATGAGCCCGGCCACCAAAGTCGAGGCTGAGAAGAAGCTCAACGCCATCCGCGACAAGATTGGATATCCCGAAAACTGGCGTGACTACTCGAAGCTCACCGTCAAACGCGATGACCTCATCGGCAACCGCGAGCGCAACTCTATCTTTGAAACCAACCGCGATCTCGCCAAGTACGGCAAGCCCGTGGACGAGAAGGAGTGGGGCATGACGCCGCCGACTGTGAACGCGTATTACAGCCCTGACAAGAACGACATCAACTTCCCCGCGGGCATTCTGCAGCCGCCGTTCTATGACAATAAGGCTGATGCGGCCGTCAACTTCGGTGGCATAGGCGTCGTCATTGGCCATGAGATGACCCACGGTTTCGACGACCAGGGATCGCAGTATGACCTCCACGGCAACGTCAAAGTCTGGTGGACGCCTGAAGACCTCGCCAAGTTCAAGGAACGCACCGAGTGCGAAGCCAAAGAGTACGACGGCTTCACCGTGGCGTCCGGTCAAAACCTCAACGGCCACCTCACACTGGGCGAAAACACCGCGGACAACGGCGGCCTGCGCATCGCCTACCAGGCGCTGAGGAGCACGCTTACCGGCGATCCCGCTGCCGCGGATGCGAAGATCGACGGCTACACACCGTCGCAGCGGTTCTTCCTTGCCTATGGGCAGATCTGGTGCCAGAACCAAACGGAGGCCCAGGCACGGCTGCGCGCGAAAACCGACCCGCACAGCTCCGGCGAGTGGCGCGTGAAAGGCGCGGTGCAGAACTTCGACGAGTTCGGCAAGGCGTTCGGCTGCAAGGCCGGCCAGCCGATGATGCCTGCCGATGGCGGTTGCCGCGTCTGGTAAGTGTCGGAGGCGTTAGCACAGAAACTCCCCGGGCCTTAGGCTCGGGGAGTTTTATTTGCGGTCTAACAGCTAATCTATTAGGAGCCGGCACCGCTGGAAAATTGGCATAAACGCTCGCTACCTTCTACAATCGGAGGAAGGTTTGTACTCCTCCCCGAGACAGGTTTCCCCGAATCTCGCACCTCCAAACCGGGTGTTGGGACGGGTGATGAAGGAAGCGCATGAAGTTGAGTTTGTTTGGCCGTTTGACGATGGCCTTGTTGGCATCGGCGGCATTAGGACTGGGTATGACCGCCTGCGGCGGCGGTACGATCGGTTATATGTGGGTTCTGGGACAGCAGTACAACCAGATCGCCGGCTTTAAGATCGATGACTACACCGGAAATCTGACTACGGTTCCGACTTCTCCGTTCTCTTCGGGCGGGGCTGTTCCGGTTTCCATCGTCGTCAAGACCGGTGGTCGCTATGTGTACGTAATCGACCAGGGCACGGGCGGCAGCAACACTGCTGCAGGTTCGGGACAAGCCATAGTCGAGTACGCGGTCGGTGGCGATGGAACCCTGACCTACCAGGACACCTACCAGACGCAAGGCTACGTTTCGGAGTGGGCCCAGATGGACGCAACCGGCACGTACCTGATGGTGCTGGATAAGTATGCGCCTGTCGACCCGACGACGAAGCTCCCGAGCACGAGCGGCGCCATTACGGTGTTCTCTTCCGACCCGAGCACGGGCCGTCTGTCGCTGGTGACGAACTCCCAGACACAGGTGGGCAACCTGAATACCTACTTCTGGAAAGTTGGCACCTCCCCGAGCATGCTCAAGGTCGCCGGCAGCTGCGTGTTCGCCCTGAACCAGGGTGACCAGTCGGTATCGCCCTTTTCGGTGGGCGCCAACGGCCAGCTCACGGTCGTTCAGACGGGTACCCAGCTGCTGCACACGACCTCGGCCACTTCGATCAACGGCAACAGCACTTACGTGTATGTGACCGACTCGAACAACGGTTCGGCCACGAACTACATTTACCCTTTCACCATCGGCTCCAGCTGCACGCTGACCAGCGTGATCGGCGGCGCCGTAATCAACACCGGTGGCGTGGATCCGCAGTACACCATGATCGACAACAGCGGCAAGTATCTGTATGTGCTGAACCAGTACAACAGCAACACCGTGACACCGGTGCCAGCCAGCAATATCACTGCCTATACGGTGAGCTCGGTTAACGGCCAGCTGGCGGTGATTGCGGGATCGCCCTATACGGTGGGTTCCGGGCCGGCTTGCATGGTGGAAGATACGTCCAACCAGTACATCTATATCTCCAACCACAACGACGGCACGATAACAGGCAAGGTGATCGATCCAACCACCGGAAACATCTCCAATCTGTCGCGTGGTGCAACTTTTACCGCCAGCGGCGAAGCAAGCTGCCTGGTGCTAAGTGGTGCTGTGAGCTAAAGCATAGGCCGCCGGGCGTGACCCGGCGGCCAGATTTTCAAGTTTCCGGCTGCGTAAGCCGGCATATTCAAAGGGCCGCTGCGGTGGTACCCATTCAAAAGGCCGCAGTTGCGGCCGGGACGTAAGGGAAGCTCATGAAGTTGAAAAATATCGGTCGCGCGGCACTAGCCACAGCACTGTCCTTGGGCATCGGGCTCGGCGCCACGGCGTGCAGTCGCGACTACACGGTAGCGTATGTGTATGCCATCTCCAAAGCGAACAATTCGATTGCGGCCTTTGCCGTGGATTATCAATCAGGCGCGCTGACCCAGATCAACGGATCGCCGTTTGCCGGTTCGGCAACCAACGGCGTTCCTGTAGCCGTAGTGGCGTCGCCCAGCGGCAAGTTCATCTATATGCTGAACAACCTGGCCAGCAGCATCTCGGTTTATGCTGTAGGCACCGACGGCAAGCTCTATGGCCAGCAGACGCCCAGCACGATTGGCAGCTTCCCCACGGCAGCCGCTATCGACACCACAGGCTGCTTCCTCTACGCCACCGTGAAGCTGCAAACCGGCTATACAACCGCGGCTCCGGGCAAGGGTGCGATCGACATCTTCCCGATCATCTCCAGCTCCTGCAATAACGGCTCGGTTTCCTCCACGAATCAAGAGGGCAACCTGGGCACGCCGACCGTTGTTCCGGTGGGCAACAACCCCATCAGTGTCGCGGTTTCAGCACCGTACTGCTACTCGGGAACGGGAGCGGTTACGACGAATGCAGCCTGCACCAGCGGTACCGGCAAGTACGTCGTATACACCTATGTGCTCGACCAGGAAGATGAGGCAACTCCTTCCACCGCCCCAAACCCCAACACGCCTTCAACGGCACCACCGCAAATCCTTGGCTTCTCGCAGAACATGACAACGGGCGCGCTGACTGCATTGTCGGGTACTTCCTGCAACACGGTAGCTAGTTCCGTATGCACGGGCTATGCGGCGGGCGTTGGACCGAGCTCACTTGGCATTGAACCGACATCGCGTTATGTCTATGTGACCGACGCGCTGACCAACCAGATCTTGGGCTACCAGATTGCCAGCAACTCCACCGGCAACCTGACCGGCTTGGTGAGCAGCCCGACCAACACCGGACTCTATCCGATCAACCTGACGATCGATCCACGCGGCAAGTTCCTTCTGACGGCCAACTATAACTCGAACACGATTGGCTCTTACACGATCAACACGGCGGATGGTTCGCTAGGTGGCGTTGCTGGAACCAGTGCAGCCACCACGGCAACGGGCCCAACCTGCGTAACGATTGAGCCGGCACTCGGCATCTACGTTTACACCTCGAACCTGATCGACGGTTCCATCACGGGCCAGCAGATGAATGCCAGCACCGGCGCGATGACCGGAATTGCGAATACGCCCTTCCCGACTTCGACACTGCCGTCATGCATCGTCGCGGTGGCGAACGGATCGCACGCTCAGTCGATCGTGAATCCGTAAGAGCAAGAAATAGGAAGTACAACAACGCCTCGGCTTCGGTCGGGCGTTGCTGTCTGCAGGCATTGCTTCTAACTGTCTGTTGAATATGCTCCAATAGAGTTTGTGAGTCATACATCCAGCTTCAACTTAGGGAACGTTTCGGTGGGCGGCGACAAGCTCTTCTTGATTGCAGGGCCTTGTGTCATTGAGTCTGAAAACCACGCTCGGGGGCTTGCAGACGCCATCCAGCGCATCGCCTCCGACCTCGGCGTTCCCTACATCTTCAAGGCAAGCTACGACAAGGCGAATCGTACCTCCATCCATAGCTTTCGCGGACCGGGCCTTGAAGAAGGCTGCAGGATCCTGCGCGCTATCGGCGAAAGCCATGGGCTGCCTGTGCTGACCGACATCCATACGCCCGAGCAGTGCAAGGCTGCGAGCGAGGCGCTGGGCGATGTGGAGGCGATGCTGCAGATTCCTGCGTTCCTCTGCCGGCAGACGGACCTGCTGATTGCCGCCGCTGAAACCGGGCGTGCGATCAATGTGAAGAAGGGCCAGTTCGTTGCTCCTCCGGATATGCGGCATGCCGTGGAGAAGATCCGTGACAGCGGCAACCAGCGCGTCTCCCTGACGGAGCGCGGCGCGAGCTTTGGTTACAACAACCTGGTGGTGGATATGCGCGGACTGCCGATCATGCGGGAGTTTGCGCCGGTGATCTTCGATGGAACACACTCGGTCCAGACGCCAAGCGCGGGCAAGGGCGTAAGCGGCGGACAGCCGGAGTTTATCCCCGTGCTGGCGCGCGCGGCTGTTGCCGCGGGCATCGATGGTGTGTTTCTGGAGGTACATGACAATCCCGCCGAAGCCAAGAGCGACGGAGCGAATGCACTGCACCTGAACAAGCTAAAGGGCGTCCTGGAGACGCTGCTTGCGGTGCATGCGGCCGTGAACTAACGGTCTCGGATTCAGAGCAAAAAAGGGCCTCCCATTTCTGGGAGGCCAATCTGCCTTGGTTCTCTCCAAAAGGAGAGTTATCTGTCTAACGGCTGGCAAAGCCGGATGGATTGGCTCTATATGCAAAATATTTCAGCGAGTGCTGATGGCGGTTAGTCTGATCGTCGGTGGCTGCGTGTTCCAGTTGGCTGGGACGCTTTCGAAGATGAGGCGGAAGTCGGCTTCGGTGCCCGCGGCGATGGGCGTTGAGCTGATCATGCCGGTGTCGATGTAGGGCTCGCGCGATGTGATGAGCAGCATCTGCGTGGTTTCGAGCTGCGGCGGAAGCTGCTCGTCGTTGGCGAAGAGGACCTGGGCGGTGATGCCGGTGACGGCCGAGGGGCCGTGGTTGGCGATGTGGCCGTCGATATAGGTGCTCTTGCCGCCGAGCTGCGAGTCGGCTTCGCTCATCTGGATGTTGGAGAGGGTGAGGTTGCTCGCGTACGCGGCCTGCGGTTGCAGGCTGTTGGGCGCGGGTGGAGCGGCGTGGCGATGGCCTAGAAGAACCAGGACGGCGACGAGGATGACGACCGCGACTGAGGCGATGGCTACCGCGGTCGTCGGGAAGGCGCGTTCCACCGGTGGTTCCGCGAACATGCCGGGTTGTGAGTTCGGGGCTGTGCTCATGGGGAGATTGTAGAGGTTTTAGGTTTTAGGCGAAGCTGGCGCGTTTGACGTGCTGGCGGAAGTCCTGGCCGTTCATTTCTACGACGACGCACATTTCCTGCAGCCGTGAACGCATGCGCTCGCCAATGCGATCGCCCAACGTTTCTTCTCGGACGGCGGCGCGGGGGCCGGAAAGTTCGCCCGCGGCGGGCGCGAGGTTGGGGTAGTTGGTGGTGATGATGGTGGTTCTGCGGTCGTTGTAACGGGTGTTGAGGATGTGGGCGACGGTGTCCCAAACCCAGTCGGTGGGCTTGGAGGCTCCGAGTTCATCGAGGACGAGGACTTCGGCGTCAAAGACGGGCTTGAGGACTTCGAGCTCGGTGGCGTTCACGCTGCGGTTGTAGCTGTTCTGGACCTGCTTGAGGAGGTCGCGATAGTCGAAGAAGAGGCCCTTGGCGCCGCGGTCGGCGATGAGCGCCTGGAGGATGCCGACGGCGAGGTGGGTTTTGCCGACGCCGATGGAGCCGGTGAGGAGCAGGCCGTTGCCGTTGGTTTCAAATGGATAGCTCTGGACGAATTTTTTGGCCATCATGTGGGCGGAGCCCAGGGAGCGGTTGGCGCCGGCGAAGTTTGTGACGTACTCGTCAAGCGAGCAGTGCGCGTAGCGCTGCGGGATGCGAGCCTGGTCGATGGTGCGCTGGGTGCGGCGGGCGGCACGGCAGACGCACTCGACCGCGACGCGGTTGCCGTCGGGACGGTCAATGAGGCGGAGACCGGAGTCGTCGCAGATGGGGCAGGGTTCGGGCATGGCTGTTTTGAGTATCGCAGTTTGGGCGAAATTGGGGTGCTGTGCGAATCGGGGAGAGGATGTGGGTTGTTGGGGAGTACCCCCCTCCCCCTATGTAGTGGGTATCTTGGACGTAAGTGGTTTAGAATGTGCGGCCCCAAGGCAGGGATATCTCGCAAGTGTATCTTTCTAAAAGTGTTAGCCGCAAAATATTGCAGCTAAAGGAGTTATGGGCGACGCTTGGCTTTCCGGGAAAGCCGTTCGCTTGTTTTCCGGGATGATTCCATTATAGCGGGTTGGAGGAGTAACTATGCAAGCTATAAGTCGCTTGTTTTGATGGAGTTGAGGCTGTGAGGGGGTTGACAAAATTTTAGGCTTGGCGACTGAAGTCCTCGCCTAGAATTCTGGGGCCGAAGCCGCTGGCGTCCATGAGGAGTTGGGCGAATTGCCAAAGGATGGGCAGGCGCAAGACAGAGCCACAGTAGACCCAGCCGAGGTTGAGGTGTTCGAGGGCGCGGGCCAGGGCGCGGACGCCCTCAACGGGCGGAGCGCCGTCGGCGGGATCGTAACGGAGACGGTGGATGGAGCCAGAGGGGAGGGTTTCGGCGTCGATGAAGTCGAGGCCGAGGGGGCGGCGGGCGGTGAGCCACGCGCGAAGCTCGCTGCATGGGCCGCAAGTGCGAGAGATGTAGAGCCTGGCGGGAGGGCCAGCGTGATATGGCCGCCAACGGATGCGCCAGGCAGGAACAGAGGCCTGGTACGTCTGCCAAGCGGGGCTGAAGCGTTGGGCGAGGTCCTGCTTTTCGTCCCACTCCGCGATGCCGGCACTGTAGAGCGTAGCCATGATGGCGGCGAGGGCGAGCCAGAGGTTATGGAGCATCGCGGACCAGAGCAGCATGACGAGAGCGCAAGAGAACTGCATGGGGTTGGCGCAGTAGCGGTAGATGCCGCTGGTGACGAGGCGCTGGGGTGGGTCGTAGGGTATGGGCGTGCCGTGGCCGCGCTGGGTGAACTCCATGACGGCGCTGATCCCCGGAACGGCCAGCAGCAGCACGAGCTGGATGAGGAGTTGGCGTTGCCATGAGGGCATTTGGAGCAGAGGCTGCCAACCGGCGCCGGGGCGGACAGCGAAGATGATCTCCGGGAGAAGAAGGAGGAAGGTGAGGCCGGCCAGGGTTACCTGCATCGCGGCGCGGAGGTTGAGATGGGTGGCGTTGAGAGTCCAGCGAGCGATGTAGAGCGCGGGTAGAAGAACCAGCAGGAGGATGAAGGCTTCTCCGGTGAGCCAGTTGGGATTGAGGCGCACGACGGGGCTGCAGAATGGCATCATCCAAAGATCGAGAGCACCCATGAGCACGGCCACCTCCGGGGGATCGAGGCGATGAAACGCGAGCTGCGGGACGAGACCCCAGAGGACTGCCCAGCCAAGGTAGAGCTCGAGCGGCATGGAGAGGATGCTAAAGGGCGAGGGCGCAAAGCTCCACCAGTTGGCTTGCCCGTATCGCTGCTGTAACGCCGGGTTTGCTCGGATGGCCTGCGAAACAGCGCTGTCACTAAGGCGCCACAGGAACTGGCTTTGGTTGAGGTGCTGCAGCACGAGGAGCGTGCAGAGCACCCATAGAACGCTGAGAAGACAGGCCGCGAACTGGCGCGGGCGGGGACGGCGGATGAGAGCGGCGATGGCCGCCGCGGTGACGGGAAGGTAAAGCGCGGTGATGCGGACGACGATGGGGCTGTACATGGCTTCCCTTCCAGGCAAGATCAACGGACGGATGGCGTGGCGTTGGCGGCGATGAGGTACTTTGCGGCTTCGCGGACGGAGTAGCGTTCCCAGGGTGTGAAGTACCAGTAAGGGTCGAGTTGGCGGTCGAAGGAGATGCGCCAAGTGACGGTGGTGTGGGTGGCGTCGAGCGGGGCGTAGAGAACTTCCGAACTTTGCCAGCGGAGCCACTGCGTGAGCTTGGTGTTGTCGCTGATGGTGGCGAAGCGAACGTAGCCGGGGCGACGATCGGTGATGCGCATGACGAGGTCGCCCGGAGGGTCGCCTTCCGCGCCCGCGAAGTGGATGGTGCGCGTGTCGTTGAGCGCGAGACCCGATCCGAAGGCAGCGAGGGGGCGTGGGAAACCCAGGCGCAGAAAGCGTGGCAGCGTGGCGGCCACGTTCGGGCTTTGCGCGAGGGCAGAGGCTACAGACGATAGCGGGGCGTTCACGATCTGCGTGGCTTCGACGGTCTGGTGGCGGTCGTAGGTGAGAGCAGGGATGATGCCTTCCAGCGAAAGAGGAAGAAGGACGAGCACCATGCAGCTCACCGTGACGCCGCGCTTCTTGCGGCTGTAGTCGACGATAAGGCCGATGATGAGACCGACGATGAGGAACAACGGAGTGGCCATGAGGATGCAGACGTAGCCCTCGCCCAAGAGAGGAGCGACGATGAGCAGCGCGATCGTGATGCCGCGAAGGATGACCCCAGTGGCGCTGCGGGGCTTCGGCGCGAGGGCGAGGAGAACCGCCAGCAAGGCGGGAATGCCGATGAAGGTGGCTGAGGTATGACCGAGGTCGTGAGAGAAAAGAAACTTGTAAAGGATAGAGCAGACCCCAAAGGCGAGGATCAGCAGCGCCAGGGTGATTTGTGCGGGGGCGAAGCGAGGTTTGGTTTCGGCTGGATCGAGGGGCGGGTTCATGGAACCTCCTGGCGATGCGAGTTAGTTGAGTTCGGGGATGAGATCGGCTTCGCGAAGCAGCGAAAGCACCTTGGTGCGAACGGGCTTGAGGACGGGAAGCCTGGCGAGGGTCATCATTTTGAGCGTGAAGTCGAGCGAGCCTGCGGCGAGCTGGCGGGTGCGCTTCTGGCCGAGTGAGCTGTCATAAAGGAACATGACGAGCAGGCCCATCTGCAGTGACCAGAGAGCGAGCGGAAGAAGTTGCTGCAGATCCTGGGGAAGGCGCTCGAGTTCAAGGGCTTGCGCGAAGAGGACCGTAGCGCGGCGGCGGATTTCGGCTGTCCCCTTGCCGAGGCAGGAGAGAGGATGCGTGGGCTCGCCGGTATACCGGAAGACCACGCCGAGAAGCTTGCGGTCGTGCTGAACGAGATCGAACTTGGAGATCAGCGTGGCGTGGAGACGTTTTTTGAGATCTTTGGTTTCAGCGAAGACCGCGGCGCAGAGGCTCTCCTGCTGGGATTGCAGGGACTCGTAGTAAGCCTGGATGATGGCTTCCTTGCTGGGGAAGTAGTAGTAGGCGGCGGACTTGGCGACCTCGGCACGGTTGGCGATGTCCTGCATGGTGGTGGGGTCGAAGCCGTTATCGCGAAAGAGGTCGAGGGCGCAGTCGAAGATGTGGGAGCGGGTTTGCTCCCCTTTTGTGGTTGGAACGTTATTCTTGAACATGGTCAAATTGTGTGCCTAAATTTGACTGCGGTCAAGAATAATTCTGAATAGAGTCAATAATAGTCAGTGAGCTGCGCCTGCCGCTCTACTTTCTCGCCGTTCCTGCCTCCAAATCTTTTACTTTCCGGCAACTTCTACTCTCTGCCGAAGGATTGTCGAAGGGCTGTCCAGGCGCCCGTACTCCAGAGCGCCCAGACGACCAGAAGAGGCTGAAAGAAAAGCCGCACGAGTCGAGCCGTGTCCGTCTGGAGCCCGAATGCAGGGCGGTGTTCGGTGTATTGCGCGATGTTGCCGGGGAAGATCGCTATAAAGAACAGTGCGACGACGATTCCTACATATGCCTTGTGTCGATAGAGGGCTAAGAGGGCAAGCCCGAGCAGTATCTCCACGCAACCTGAGAGTAGAACGACAAGGTCGGGATTCAGCGGAACCCATGGTGGCACTTGCGCCTGAAAGGGTAGGCGCGCGTAGGTGAGGTGTGACACTCCGGCGTTGATTAGCATGAGTCCAAGCAGAACGCGCCCAACCATTTGAGCTTTTGACGTTTTCGGTGCAGGTTCCAGAGCCTTCATCATGCATCCTTCCAGGCTAGCGGGTTATCGTTTGTTGGCTTAGGTCGTCGCTATACCACTTTACGATCTACCGCGCTGAGATGCGCCAATCGTCTTCCTCAATCATTACTTGGGTGGATTGAAGTTTCGCGGTTTGAGGTTTTCGGCCTCGATGAAGTTGAGCCGGGCCTGGATCTCATAGAGAGCGAGCTGCGCACGGACCCGCCAATCATCGTTCTCTTCGGGCGGATAGAGAACCGTGTTCAGACGGTTGTTGACCATGTCGTCGAGCATTTCGCGAATGGAGAAAACTTCGTTGTTGCGGGCTTTGCGCTGCCTGGAACGCACGCCGTAGAAGATGAGGCCATGCACGACCGCGACCGCGACGGCGCATACGGCAGCAGCTTTCCAAGGGTATGAGTTGCGAAAGACGGCGAAGATCACGAGGACCACGACCACACCGACGGTGGTCAGGATCAACTCCAGATAGCGGAGAAACAGTTTCATCAGACGATGAGTATAGGACATTTCCGGTCGAGGGGAACGGCTAGAATCGGCGCTATGGGCTACAGCCTGACGATCCGCGGCGTGACGCATCGGTTTGAGGATTTGAAGCGGCTGCTGGCCTGGGCAACGCCTGCGCGGAGCGGGGATGAGCTTGCGGGTGTGGCCGCGCCGAGTGCGGAGATGCGGGTGGTGGCGCAGATGACGCTGGCGGAAGTTCCGCTGCGTCGCTTTGCGGAAGAGCTGGTGGTGCCATATGAGGCAGATGCGGTTTCGCGGTTGATCGTGGATGGGTGGGCGAGTGAGGCTGGGCAGGCGGCGTTTGCGGTGGTGAGCGGGCTGACGGTGGGGGAGTTCCGGGACTGGTTGCTTTCCGATGCGGCTACGGGGGAGCGGCTGGCGGCGCTGGCTCCGGGGTTGATGCCGGAGATGGTGGCCGCGGTTTCGAAGTTGATGCGGGTGCAGGATCTAATTGCTGTCGCACGAAAGATTGAGGTGGTGACGCGGTTTCGGACGACGGTGGGGTTGCGGGGGCGGCTCGCGACGAGGCTGCAGCCGAACCATCCGACGGATGATCCACTGGGGATTGCGGCGAGCATGCTGGATGGGTTGTTGCTGGGGTCGGGCGATGCGGTGGTGGGGGTCAACCCAGTGAGCGATAGCGTGGAGCGGGTGACGGGGTTGTTGCGGATGATCGATGCGGTGAGGGTACGGTATGCGATTCCAACGCAGAGTTGTGTGCTGGCGCATGTGACGACGCAGATGGAGGCGATGCGGGCTACGTCCGGAAGGACGGCGGCGCCGGTGGATCTGGTGTTTCAGTCGATTGCGGGGAGCGAGAAGGCGAATGCTTCGTTTGGTGTGACCCTCGAGTTGCTTGCGGAGGCCGATGCGATGGCAAGGGAGTTGAAGCGCGGTGGGATTGGAGCGGAGGTGGGTGGGGAGAATGTGTTTTATTTCGAGACGGGGCAAGGGAGTGCTTTGAGCGCGGGCGCGGCGTTCGGGGTGGACCAGCAGACGATGGAGGCACGGGCGTATGCCGTCGCGAGGAGATACAAGCCGATGCTGGTGAATACCGTGGTGGGATTTATTGGGCCGGAGTATCTGTATGACGGGAAGCAGATTCTGCGGGCGGGGCTTGAAGACCATTTTTGCGGGAAGATGCTGGGGCTGCCGATGGGGTGCGACGTCTGCTATACGAACCATGCGGAGGCCGATGGCGACGACATGGATGCGTTGCTGACGATGCTGGGTGCGGCCGGGGTGAACTACATTATGGGCGTACCGGGAGCGGATGACGTGATGCTGAATTATCAGAGCACGTCGTTTCAGGATGCGCTGTACTTGAGGAAGGTGATGGGGTTGAAGGTGGCTCCGGAGTTTGAGACGTGGCTGGCGGGGGATGGGTTTGGGCGTTTGAAAGCGGTGGCGGAGCCGAGGATGTTGCTGGGTGGTGCGGAGTGAGCGGCAAGATCGAGAGGCCGTTGCGAGAGATTACGGCGGCGCGGTTGTCGCTCGGGGCGGGTTCGGGGGCTGTTTCTACGCAAGAGCAGCTGCGGTTTCAGATGGATCATGCGTTGGCTCGGGATGCTGTGCATGCGGCGATGGATGCGGCGCTGCTGGTGCGGGGGGTGCGAGAGCGTGAGGTTGAGAGTGTCGTGCTGCGGAGTGCGGTGACAGGGGGGCGGACAGAGTATCTGCGGCGGCCGGATCTGGGGCGGCGGCTGGCGGTGGAGTCGCGGGAGATGTTGTGTGAGATTGCTTCCCTGCCAGCTGCGGAGGTGGTGTTTGTGGTGGCGGATGGGCTATCGGCGCTGGCTGTGGATAGGCATGCACTGGGGTTGATGGATGCGGTGCGGGAGAGGCTGGATGGGTGGACTGTGGGGCCGGTTTGTGTGGTCACACAGGGGCGCGTGGCGGTGGGAGATGAGATTGGGGAGTTGCTCGGAGCGAAGGTGGTGGTGATGCTGATTGGCGAGAGGCCGGGGTTGAGTGCGGCGGATTCGCTGGGGGTGTATGTGACATGGGAGCCGAGGGTGGGACGGATGGATGCGGAGAGAAATTGTGTTTCGAATGTGAGAGACGGTGGGTTGGGTTATGTGGAAGCGGCGGAGCGCGTGGTGGGATTGATGCGTGGAGCGAAGGCGTTGGGGGCCAGTGGGGTGAGGTTGAAGGATGCGGCGGACTCGAAGCTGTTGTGAGTTCCGTTCGAGATGACAGAGACGTAATATGCGGCTTGAAGATTCGTGGAAAGCTTAGAAACATGAAGCCTCGCGAACCTATCGACGTTGCAGCACGTCTCACATCTGTATACCTGGGAGGATAGTCATGGCGACGACCGCGCTGCCCAAACCTCATATTGCACGTTCCAGGTTCAAGACCATTCTCTGGATTCTTCTCGGACTGACTGCACTCTTCGTCTTCATTACGTCGGAAGTGATGCTCGTCACGGACTATCCGATGTACCACGCGTACCGGCTGCAGGTGATCGCCGACCGTCATCTGCTGATACCGCATACGATCTGCGGGACGCTGGCGTTACTCATTGGGCCGATTAACTTCTCGTCACGGATTCGGCAGCGTCATCTGCAGTTGCATCGTGTGCTTGGGCGCATCTACGTCGTGTCCGTTTTTGTGGGTTCCTTCACGGGGATCGCGCTGGCCCGCGGACGGCCGGGATTGCCGGGGACTTCGATGCAGGCCGCCGCGTGGATGATCTGCACGACGGCCGCAGTGATACTGGCGCGCAACCGGCAGATCGTTCAACACCGCCAATGGATGATCCGCTCTTATGCGGTGACGTTTACGTTCGTCTCCAGCAGGGTGCTGAATCTCTCGCCGCGCTACTGGAGCCATCTTGGTGACAGCCTGGCCGCGGTGGGCGTGATCGCGTTCACGCTGGCTTCGCTGCTGATTGTGGAGCTTGGGCTTAACTGGCACGAGCTTACGACTCATCGTGGCTGAGCACGGATACGCCACGTTGCTGATGCGGTGGCCTTCTTCTCAACTATGCCGCGTCAAACGCTTGCGCGGATTGTGTGGATCCCACGAACGGCGTCACGCTTGAATTACAGCGTCGTCATGGAGTGCTCGTCGTGAGCGATAGAATTTCAGTAGAACGTAAAGGAAGCATGGCTCCCATTCAACTGACTCAGCACCGGACTGATTTGCACGACGAAGTTCTCATCCTCGGTGGTGGTGTAGCGGGGTGTGCTGCTTCGATTGCGCTGGCTCGCAAAGGACATCGCGTTACTCTCATCGAACGCGAACCCACGCCGCGGCATAAGGTTTGCGGAGAGTTCCTGAGTGGTGAGGCGCTTGAGGACCTGCATGCTCTCGGCATCGACGTGGCCTCGCTTGGCGCCGCGCCTATCGATCATGTTCGCCTTGCGGCTGCGCGGCGGGCTGCGGAAGCTCCGCTGCCTTTCCCTGCAGCCTCGCTTACGCGCAAGGCGCTTGATACGGCGCTGCTTGCCGAGGCAGTGGCCACAGGAGTTAAGGTAGAGCGCGGACGTAGCGTGCAAGGGCTACAGCGAGTGAGTGACGTTTGGCAAGCAACGCTCGACGACGGCACCACTCGCGAAGCATCCACGGTGTTTCTCGCCACGGGCAAGCACGATCTGCGTGGGCATAGCCGGCCGGCAGATCCGCAGCGATGGGTAGCTTTCAAGATGTATTTCAAACTGTCGCCGGGGCAGACGGCTGAATTGTCGCGTGCTTCTGAGCTGATGCTTTATCCCGGAGGCTATGGCGGTATTCAGCCGGTTGAAGACGGGATAGCAAACCTTTGCTGTGTCGTTCAACACAAGCATCTGCCCAGCGGAGGTGATCGCTGGGTGAGCTTTTTAGAGAAAATGCAGCGGGACTGCCCGCACCTCGCGATGAGACTTGCCGGCGCGGAGCCTTTGCTGGCCAAGCCGATCGCCATTACCCATATCCCGTATGGGTTCCTCCGCCGCACAACGGAGGACGGGCTCTATTGCATCGGCGACCAGGCGGCCGTTATCCCATCGTTTACCGGTGATGGTATTTCCATCGCGCTGCATACTGCGCGCTGTGCCGTCGCTGCCTATCTTGCGGGCGAACCGGCTCCGATCTTCCAGGCCAGGATGCGGTCCGCACTGCTGGCACAGATGCGCCTGGCCGAGTTCGCTGCGGGCGGCTTGAATAACTCCTTCGCACGCGCTGTGCTGCCTTTTTGCCTGAGAGTCTGGCCGGGCGTCATGCGAGTAACGGCAAAGCTGACACGAGTCGCACAGCAAGGTGTTGTTGCGCCGGATGCATTGGCTCACTGAGTTCCACCTACACCCTCGCAGGCAATAGGCCATAGGAGTGATGCCATGAAATCTTTCGCCGCTTTTGGTCTTGCTATCCTCCTCGCTCCAGCCGTCTTTGCCCAGCATCAGACGTTCGTGGTGAATCCCGATGCCAGCGAGGTTAAGATGACGCTCAGGACAACGCATGAGATCGTCAACGGCACCTTTCGTATCCAGTCCGGATCGATTGAGTTTGATCGCAGCACTGCAAAGATCTCGGGGTCGGTAGTCGTGCTGGCCGGCAGCGGCAAGACCGGCAACGACAGTCGCGACAAGAAGATGACCAAGGACATCCTTAAGGCCGAACAGAGAGCCACTGTTTCTTTTGAGCCGAAGAGTTATACCGGTGCATTCGCTCCATCGGGCGACTCCAACCTTCAGGTAACAGGGATCTTCACACTGCTGGGTACACCTCACGAAATCACTCTGCCGATGCTTGTGCATCTTGAGGGCACGAGCGCATCGGCCAAAGCCCATTTTGTGGTTCCCTATATCCAATGGGGATTGAAGGATCCAAGCTTTTTATTCTGGAAGGCGGACAAAGACGTCGCGATCGACCTCTTTCTTACCGGCCCACTTTCACGATAAAGAACTTCTCGGTGATAGATCCCGGGGCTTAGATGACACAGTATTTTGTGAGGGTGTTCTCCATCGCTTGCGTGGTAACTCATAGGAAGTATCGGCGGGAATCGGGGATGGTTACCAAAGACTCTCGCGATGATCTTACGTCGCGCATGCAGCATTTTGCATGCAATTTGCGCGTCGAGAATCGGTGTGTTGCGCGGCTTAATCGCGCAACGTTAGAGGGGGCCGTGACGTCATAAGGACTACATTCACGCAAGACGAATATCTCGTACGTGTGAGGAGTTTATTTCGTGTCGATTAAGGCACAGCACGTCACCCAATCCGATTTGCCACTCGATGTCTTCCGCATTTCGGCCATGCTTGTTCACTTCGCCGCCCGCTTTGAGGCAGAAGATCAAGCTGAGTTTTTCGAGGCCCTCTCGTCATCTCTCAGTATGTTGCGCGATGTCTCGAAAGAGACTGCTTTCAACCGGAAGAAAGCAGAGCTAGAAAACATAATCAGCACCGATCACGAATAATCTACGAGGAACTATGAAGACCGTACCACTGCCTTACGGCGGAAGCAGTCCGGGGCGTGGTCGTTGACGATGCCGGCGGCCTGCATGAAGGCGTAGACGATGACAGGACCGACGAACTTGAAGCCGCGCTTTTTCAATTCTTTGGACATGGCTTCCGAGAGCTCGGACTTCGCCGGAAGCGGACCGCTGTTCTGGATGGGTTTGCCGTTGACGAAGTTCCAGATGAAGCTAGAGAAGCTTTCGCCGGACTTTTCCATGTCGAGAAAAATCTTTGCGCCATGGATGGTGGCCTGGATCTTGGCGCGGGCGCGGATGATGCCTTCATCCTGCATGAGGCGCTCGATGTCGGCTTCGGTGAACTTCGCGACCTTCTTCGGATCGAAGTTCTTGAAGGCATTGCGGAAGCCTTCGCGCTTGCGGAGGATGATCTGCCAGGAGAGGCCGGCCTGAAAGCCTTCGAGCATCAGGATCTCCCAGAGCTCGCGGCTATCGCGGATGGGAATGCCCCACTCTTCGTCGTGATACTGGCGCATGAGTGGATCGTTCTGAGACCATGCGCAGCGTTGCTTTTCTTGCGTCTTCGCCATGAGTAAGAGTGTAGAGCGTAGAGCGTAGAGGATAGAGTGTAGAGAAAGCGGGATGACGCTTTCTCTATCCCTTACACTCTATTCTCTAATGTCTTGCCACTACTTCTTCTCTTCAGCGGACTTGACGAGCTGTTCGGTGTGCTCGTGGGCTTCGCGGGAGCGCTCCTGCGCGAGACGGCTTTGCTCGTGGGCACCGAGATGATCGTTCTGTGTATGCGAAGCTGCCGCGGCTTCATGCGCGTGGGCTGCCTGCATGTGGCGCTCGGCGGCGGCGGAGTGTTGGGTGGTGGGCATGGTGGTTCTCCTTCAAAGGGATTGGATGCGGGAAACAGAGTGTAGAGGATAGAGCGTAGAGGATAGAGAAAACAAAAACGCTTCGTCCCGTTTGGGCGACGAAGCGCTTTCTCTAAGCTCTACACTCTATCCTCTACACTCTGCTTCTTAGTAGTTGTAGTTGACTTCTTCCTCTTCTTCGACGCCGTAGCGGCGCAGGAGATTCGGTAGGTTCTGTGAGAACGCGGAACGCGGCATGACGGTGTCGCAACCGGCTTCTACAGCCTTGGCCTTCAGGTCGCCCTGGAGGTGAGAGAGGAAGCCGATGATCGAAACCGAGCGCTTGAGCTTGGATTTGATCTTCGGGATGAGCGTCAGCGGCTTCGCATTCGCGTTGTTCAGGTCGAACACGATGAGCGCGGGCTTGTTGATGTCGTCGCCGGCGAGGAGTTCTGCGATGGCGTCCTTATCGTTCTTGATGAAGGCAACCTTGACGCCGAGCTTGCGGGCCGATTCCTGGATCTTGGCGATGAAGAACAGCTCTTCGATGAAGAAGTAGATGTGCGTCTGCGCGTCTTCGGGGATTGGGATCGGCTTGGGCATCGAGTGGTCGATGGGCTGCGAATCGCCGTGATGGCGATGGCCGCCACGACGGCCGACCTGTACCGTTGAGGCCCCGGCATCGTGGGCATTGCCGTTCACTTCGCGATAGCTGTGGTCCATGGGGCCGACGAAGCCGCCGCGGTCTTTGCGCTGGCCCTGACCACCACCACCGCCGCCCTTGTTCTTGCGCTTGAAGCCGCCGCCGCCGTTACCGAAGCTATCGGCACGGTAGCCGTTGGAGAATCCGCCGCCGCCGTTCGAGGCGCCGGCGTTGATGTCGGCACGGAAGTCGTTGCCTGGGTTCTCGCTGCGCCCACCACCGGGGCCACCGGTGCGGCGTTCGCGATCACGGAACTTCTTCTTCCAGCGCTTTCCGCCCTGGCCCTGGCCGGGCTGTTGCTGCTGGCCACCCTGGGCATTTTGTCCGCCGCCATTGTTCTGGCCGCCCTGCTGTTTGCGCGGTGCGGGAGCGGCAGAGGCTGCGAGGGCGATGCTTTCGCCTTCCATGACGAAAGGTGCGGGAGCGGGCTGCGAGTCCTCGCCGGAGTCGGACGAGGCTTCCGCGCCACCGCCGGGACCGGCTACCTTGTTCTTCCGTTTGCGGCGGCGGCGGCGGCTGCTCTTGCTCTGGCCCATGCCGGGAGGAACGCCGGCACCGCCTTCGTTGCTTCCACTGTCGCTGTCGTTTCCGTCGAAATCATTGTTGCCGAAATCGCCGCCGTCGTACTGCTCCGTCGCCTGGTGCGACGAAGACTCCACTACATTCTGCTCTGACATGGTGCTGTTGGTTCCCCTTGCGATTGGGTGCGTGAACCCTGATCTCCGGCAGCTTGACCCGCGCACAGCTCCGCGTTGCTAACTCCCTTGCGGGGAGGCAGACAGCTAAAAGTCCGTGGGTAATACCTTGGAGACAGTCTCAAGCGTTAACTCGAATAAAGGCCTGAAAATCGTTGCCTGGTGAGGCTCCAGCAAATCGAAACGGTCTGGCAAGCTGCAAATCGCTGTCCTGCGTTCGGTTGCGTTATTCTCACCGGCCCACTCGCCAGCCAGGCGAGCGGATCTGTGCACTGCATTGCTGCTTCTGCGCTCCCTGTTGCTGCGGAGCCGTGCGGCATTGACGAAAGCTCGTCCAAACACACTGGGAATCTGGAATAAGCTCGAAATTCGTTACACTTTCGAAAATCCTACGATAATTGTCGGTTCTCTGGGTAAATCTGCTTCGGCTTCGACCGCTCTTTATCTACAAACCGCCGTTTTCTTACCGTTACCTTATCGTCTTTTGTAGGCTCAACCCGGAACCTAATCTGTTCCGGCTGGCGTTCGCGGTAGTTGCCCATAGCGGAAGGGTCAACTCGCATAACCCGAGGAATCAACCTCCGGCGTTCCTGCCTCATCCACCGGCCCATCGCCGGATACCCTCTGGAGGAAGCCTCCGCAATCAACAGACTTGATACTACGCCCGGGGTGTACCGGACGCAAGTGTTTCGTTTGCGTCCGCTTATACAGGCTTAATCATAGGATGCACATGGACAAAAAAAGCAAAGGGCTATCTCCCCTCCCCGGAAGATAGCCCTGAGCTCTCAACGGCCAGTCGCTGGCCTCCAAATAATGGCTCATCCGTTTGGAGAGCCGTTCGGGAGCCGGCGCACCTCTTATCGGTGCTGCTTCATGCTCTGTATCCGAACATTCTTGCGGCTCGCTTCCTAACGGGTTCCGGATACCTCTGCTGGAACTCCCCCGGGCGTACTGCGCACACTTCGAACGCTATTGTGTAGAGCAATCGGGATGCCAAAGTTCCAAAATGGCATTACCCCTTTGTTTCAATGGTTTGCCGGAGACATCCCGAGAAAACCGCACCGAAGCAATCCAAAAACCGGAGATTCGCAGGTCGGTGTTCCGATTTCCGGAAGAACCTGGCCTTATTTGGGCTGTCGAAAGGGGCTTGCGCGAATTGACCGACCCTGATGGCTCTCCTATAATCGGCACAGCCAACCCACAACGGACGGCAGCCAACCGAACCCCGCGCCCGCGACCCCTTCCTTCTTCAAAACGGGGAGCCCAAGCCGGGGGCACCCAATCGGGTGCGCAAATCGATTTCTCCCACTTCGTAAGGAGCAACAAACACCGCATGAATCGTACCCTTGCAATCGCTACCGTGCTGGCCTCCGGGCTGGCAACTATGACCCTTGTCGCGCAGACTGCTCCGGCAGCCGCTGCCCCCGCCCCCGCAGCAGCAGCACCCGCCGCCCCGGCACCACCGCAGGCTATTCCCGCGAAGGTCGCGATCATCGCGTTCGAGCAGGTTGCCGGTGGAACCAACGAGGGCCAGAAGCTGGTCTCCGACCTCCGCAAGAAGTATGAGACCAAGAACACCGAGTTGCAGGGCCGTGCTACTGAGCTCGAGTCATTGAAAAAGCAGCTGCAGGCATTGCCTCCGGCTACTCCCGATGAAGAGCGTGCCAAGCGCATGAAGGACATCGACCTGAAGGACAAGCGTCTGCAGCAGGATGCGCAGGACCTGCAGCAGGAAGAGCAGAGCGACTTCCAGGACGGCTTCGGCAAGTTGATGCAGAAGGTTGGCCCGGTCGCTGTGAAGTATGCGAACGACAACGGCTTTACGCTGCTGCTGAACACCGGCAGCGGACAGGAGCAGGCACTGCCCACCGTTCTGTGGTGGAACCAGGCTACGGATGTTTCGCAGGCTGTTGTGAATGCGTACAACGTGAGCTCGGGTGTTGCGGCTCAGCCGCCTTCGGCGCCGACACCCACACCGCGCCGCACGGCTCCTTCGACCAGCACGACCCCGAAGAAGTAGTAGGTCGGATACAGAATTAGAAACAACAACGGAGGCCTTCGGGCCTCCGTTGTTGTTTGTGGATGTGTTGTTGGCTAAGCGACGGTGAGGGTGACGTCGATGTTGTTGCGCGTGGCGTTAGAGTAAGGGCAAACCTCGTGGGCTTCATGCACGAGCTTTTCGGCCTCGGCATGGTCGATTCCGGGGATGTGGACTTCGAGGGCGACGTCAATGCTGAAACCCTTGGCTCCGCCGACGCGAGGGCCGAAGGAGACGCTGGAGTTGATGAAGATGTCGTCGGAGACCTTGATCTTGTGCGAGCCGGCGACGAACTTGATGGCCCCGATGAAGCAGGCTGCATAACCGGCGGCGAAGAGCTGCTCGGGGTTGGTGCCGTTGTCGTGGCCGCCCATGACCGCGGGTGGGTCGAGCTTGACGTCGAGCTTGCCGTCGTCGGTTTTGGCGGTGCCTTCACGACCGCCGGTGGCGGTTGCGTGTGCGGTGTATACGATCTTTGCGAGTGCCATGTGGTGTCCTCTTTCTGTGGCTTAGATGTTGCGCGAAAAATGCAGTCGCGGGAAATTGATTGCTTTCCGTGCAGTCTTTTCGGATTGCGAGCAGAAGTATGACAGAACGCAAAGGCTCGCTGGTTGGACGTTGTGCATCCCCACCCATGTCGCAAAGAACGCGCCATGAATGGGCCACCCGGTTGTCGTGGCGAGTCTAAGGAAAGCAGATCTTTCCCCTTCCACAAGGTCAGGATGACAAGGATAAAAGGTGTTACTCTTCGCCGACCTTCAGCACCGCTAAGAAGGCTTCCTGCGGGATGTCGACTTTGCCGATGCGCTTCATGCGCTTCTTGCCTTCTTTTTGCTTGTCGAGCAGCTTCTTCTTGCGGCTGATGTCGCCGCCATAACACTTGGCGATGACGTTCTTGCGGATGGCCGTGACCGTGGAGCGCGCGATGACCTTCGAGCCAATCGCGGCCTGGATGGCGACTTCGAACATCTGGCGAGGGATGAGCTCGCGCATTTTTTCGACGAGGAGCTTGCCGCGGTCGTAGGCGGCGTCCTTGTGGACGATGATGGAGAGCGCGTCGACAGGGTCGCCGCCGATGAGGATATCCATCTTGACCATGGGGGAGATCCAGTGGCCGGCGAGCTGGTAGTCGAGCGAGGCGTAGCCGCGGGAGACGGACTTGAGGCGGTCGTAGAAATCCAAAACAATCTCATTGAGTGGGAGCTCGTAGGTGAGCATGACGCGGGTTTCGGAGACGTACTCGATGTTCTGCTGGCGGCCGCGCTTGTCTTCGACGAGCTTCAGGATGTTGCCGACGTACTCCTCGTTGGTGAGGATCTTTGCGAGGATGAAAGGCTCTTCGATCATTTCGATCTCGGTGGGATCGGGCCACCGCGAGGGGTTGTCGACCGTGAGCCTGGAGCCGTCGGTCATGGTGATGTTGTACTGCACGCCGGGGGCGGTGGTGATGAGGTCGAGGTTGTACTCGCGCTCGAGGCGCTCCTGGATGATTTCAAGATGCAGGAGACCGAGGAAGCCGCAGCGGAAGCCGAAGCCGAGGGCGACGGAGGACTCGGGCTCGAAGTTGAAGCTGGCGTCGTTGAGGCGGAGCTTTTCGAGAGCGTCGCGGAGCATGCCGTGCTCGTGCGAGTCGACGGTGTAGAGGCCGGCGAAGACCATGGACTTGATGTCTTCGAAGCCGGGGAGAGCCTCTGCGCAGGGACGGTCGACGTGGGTGATGGTGTCGCCGACCTTGGTGTCCGCAACGTTCTTGATGGTGGCGACGAAGAAGCCGACTTCTCCGGCCGAGAGTTCGTCGAGCACAAGGGGCTTGGGCGTCATCACGCCCATGTTGTCGACCTCGAACTGCTTGCCGTTCGACATGATCTTGATCTTGTCGCCCTTGCGGAGGCGGCCGTTGATGATGCGGGCGAGAACGATGACGCCGCGGTAGGCGTCGAACCAGCTATCGAAGATGAGGGCCTGCAGTGGGGCTTCGGCGTCGCCCTGGGGCGGCGGGAGCAGCGTGACGACGGCTTCAAGGATGTCGGCTACGTTGAGGCCGGTCTTTGCGGAGACGCAGACGGCGTCATCGGCAGGTAGCCCGACGGATTTTTCGATCATCGCCTTGGTGCGCTCAATGTCGGCACTGGGTAGATCGATCTTGTTGATGATGGGAAGGATTTCGAGGCCGCCGGCGATGGCGAGGTAGGCATTGGCGAGTGTCTGGGCTTCTACGCCTTGTGACGCATCGACGACGAGCAGAGCGCCTTCGCAGGAGGCGAGGGAGCGCGAGACTTCGTAGCTGAAGTCGACGTGGCCGGGGGTGTCGATGAGGTTGAGTTGGTAGGTTTCGCCGTCGTGCGCTTTGTACATCATGCGGACGGTGTGGGCCTTGATGGTGATGCCGCGCTCGCGCTCGAGGTCCATGGCGTCGAGCACCTGCGCCTGCATCTCGCGGGAGGTCAGCGAGCCTGTGAGCTCGAGCAGCCTGTCCGAGAGGGTCGATTTGCCGTGGTCGATGTGCGCGATGATCGCAAAATTACGTATGTGGCTGGGGTCCATGCTCTTCCGGGAGGCAGAAAGCCTCGAACCTCTAGGGTAGCATCGCGGGCGGGCGAGCTGAAGCCAAGCGCGGGCGCAAACCCGTACAATAAGCAGGTTGATGGCGAGCCACCGAAACACGACCCTGCTGCTTCGAGGCGCGCTTGCCGTTGCCTGCGTTCCGATGCTTGTTGCGCTTGCCGGTTGTCCCAGCGATGCAACTAACTCCAACGCCGCTCCGGGACGCGTTCCGCTTGCGGCTACCGCTCCCACCACGCCGAGCGCGGCGCAGATTGCCCAGCAGCAACAGAACGCCGCCGCGGTCGCGGCGCAGCAGCATGCGAAGAAAGTGCAGGATGCGATCGACCGATCCGAGGCCAATTACCGGTCCGGTGTGGAGAACTACAACGCCAATCACCTGGACGCGGCGCGACTGGACTTCGACGCTGCCGTGGATGGGATGCTTTCGAGCGGGCTAGACCTGAAAAACGATCCGCAACTGGCCGACGAGTTCGACCATCTGCTTTCGGCAATCAACTCGCTGGAGATGGTGGCACTCAAACAGGGCAACGGATTTTCGCCGAAGGTGGAAGCGGCGCCGCTCGACCTGGCCAACGACATCACCTTCCCCGCCAACCCGGAACTCGTCGCCAAGTTGAAGACCGAGCTTAATATCACCTCGGACCTGCCGCTAGTCATCAACGACCAGGTTGCCGGCTACATCGGCGTCTTCTCCAACTCGACCAGCTTCCGCGCCCACATGGCCGCTTCGATGAAACGCTCCGGCAGATACAAGGCGATGATCGAACGCATTCTCGCCAAAGAAGGTGTGCCGCAGGATCTGATCTATCTTTCGGTCGCCGAGTCCGGTTTTCAACCGCAGGCGATGAACCGCGGTTCCGGCGCCGGGGGCATGTGGCAGTTCATGCCGTTCGGCAACTACGGACTGGCGCGCAATGGGTACTTCGACGAGCGGTTCGATCCGGAGAAGTCTTCGATTGCCTACGCGAAGTACATGAAAACGCTCTATAACCAGTTTGGCGACTGGTACCTGGCAATGGCGGCCTATGACTGGGGCCCAGGCAATGTGCAACGCGTGGTGAGCCGCACGGGCTACGCCGACTACTGGGAGCTCTATCGCCGTGGAGGCCTGCCTGCCGAAACCCGCGCCTACGTGCCCCAGATCCTGGCCGCGATCATCATGGCCAAGAACCCTGAGAGATATGGCCTCGACAAGGTCGTGCTCGACCCTCCCATGCTTTACGACACGGTGACGACGGACTATGCGATCGACCTGAAGCTGGTTGCGGATCTTTCTGACTCCACGGTGGCGGATATCGTGGCGCTGAATCCCGCGCTGCTGCGGCTATCCACACCACGCGACATTTCTTATGACCTCCGTCTGCCGCCGGGTACGCATGACGAGTTCGTGGATCGCCTGAAAGATGTTCCGGAAGAGAACCGCGCGAGCTGGCGCTTCCACGTGGTGAAGGACGGCGAGACGCTCGAAGAGATTGCAGCCGCGCTGCATGGCCACGCTGCAGAGATTGCCGAGTACAACGACGTGACGGCGGCGCAGCCGATCGAAGCCGGCGACGAACTGGTGGTACCGGTGGCGGGGGTCAGCGCCTCAGCCACAGGGCAGCAGCGCTACACCGTTGGCCGCAACGATACGCTTGTCACGGTTGCCGATCGCTTCGGTATCAGCGTGGAACAGCTGCGCAGCTGGAACCATCTCACGGCGAATCGCGTTACGCCGGGACGCTCGCTCTTCGTGACCGAACCGATTCGTCTCGCGCCCGGCATGCGGTCTTCGCGTGCTCGCGCGCACACCACTTCACATAATCGTGCGACGCGCGCCTCGTACGGACCGGCGGCGAAAGCAACGAAATCTGCACGCGCACATGCTGCAACGAAGTCCAACGCGCCATCTCATCCGATCAAGCTTCCTGCGAAAAAGCGCGCCCGCTAAGGCGTATCACGATAGCGATCGCAAGGTGAGATCGCATTTTCATCGCTCTCGACAACGCGCGCGGACGAAACGTCATCCCATTTGTTGAAGCGTTCCACATGGGGCTTGGGCAATAAAAATTCGCTTGCACCAAAAAAGGTGCTTGCAATTAAGTGCTTGTGGGGTAATCCTGTTCATGGCTCTGCGTTGAAGTGTGCTACCACAGACACGGTCTGTGAAAATTTCAAAGCGAGCAAACGGTTCGATGCAAGAGCTTAAACTTTTGCGGACGATCAGGAGAGTTTCGAATGGCTTTCGACGACGAGACGATAAAGTTGTACGCAGCTGGATACGACGAATCGGACGACGAGGAAGAACTTGATCGCGATCTCGATGATGAAGACGACGAAGAAGAGGAAGAAGAGCTGAACGCGTCAGACGATTTCGATGAAGTACCGGTGGCCACGAGCACTCACTCCGAAGATGCCGTTCTCTTCGCAGCTCCTTCCACTCCCGTAGCTCCTTACGAGCCACCTACCAAACTTTCTGAGGAGCCCGTGCCCGCACCGGCACCTCCTGTCGTTGCCAAGAAAGCTCCGGCGAAGAAGACCGTTGCGAAAAAGACGGTGAAGAAGGCCGTGAAAAAAGTCGCAGCAAAGAAAACGGTGAAAAAGGCAACGAAGAAAGCCGTCGCGAAAAAGACCGTAAAGAAGACGGTCAAGAAAGCTGCCAAGAAGGTTGTCGCCAAGAAGACGGTGAAGAAAGCCGTCAAGAAGGTGGCCAAGAAAGTTTCCGCCAAGAAGAAATCGGCGGCCAAAAAGTTTACAAGTTCTGCCGCGAAGTCTTCACGTGCTCTGCGCGGCGGTAAAGCTGCCCCTAAAAAGGCAGTTGGCAACAAGAGCACAAGCACCAAAAAATCAACTATGAGAGGTTTCACCTTGGCAACGAAAAAGGCAGCAAAGAAGGTAGTTAAGAAGGCAGCGAAGAAGGTAGTTAAGAAGGCTGTCAAGAAGGCCGCGAAGAAGGTAGTTAAGAAGGCCGCCAAGAAGTAGTTCAACCGCAGTACAAGGCAAGCAAAAACGCCCGGCAACCTCTCACGAGGCCCGGGCGTTTTTGCGTGTGCCTGACTGCGGCTACTTCATGGAGGCGATGGTGGTCAGGACGTCTTCGCTGTGGTTCTGGATGTCCTTCACTTCCCATTCCTTGACGATCTTGCCGCTGGGCGAGATCAGGAAGGTGTCGCGCTGCGCGTAGCTGGCCGGACCACGGGTCATCAACGGCACGCCATACTGATCGACAACCTTGTGTTCGGGATCGGCCAGCATCTTGAAGCTGAAGGAGTCCTTGGTACACCAGGTGGCGTGGCTCTCGACCGTGTCGAGCGAAACGCCCAGCACTACAGCGTTGGCTGCCTTGTACTTGTCCTGGTCGCGCTGGAAGTTGTGCGCTTCGAGCGAGCAGCCGGCGGTCTGGTCCTTGGGGTAGAAGTACAGCACGACCCACTTGCCCTTGTAGTCGGCCAGCGACACCGGCTTGCCGTCCTGCGCGGGCAGCGTAAACGCCGGCGCTGCTGCGCCCACGGGGGCGATGTCGCGAGCGGCCCGGGCCGTTGCCGGGGCCAGCATTGCGATACATGAGAGCCCCATTGCGAATCCCGCTACGATCTTTCCTGTACGAAGCATGATGAATCTCCTCCATGGGCGTGCGGCTTTCAGTGCTGGTCCGCTGCCGGATGTCTGCAATCTTACGCGCTGTGCCGACGCGTTGGCTTGCAGAATTGTCACTCCTTTGTCACGGAGGCGACGAAGATGGCGATTCCGGCTGCGTCGGCGGCCTTGACCATCGCCTCGCGGTCGAACAGCAGGGTGCGGCCGGCTTCGACGCAGAGGCAGGTGGCTCCGGCGGCGCGCATGGTTTCGATCGTCGGAAGGCCGACGACCGGGACGTCGAAGCGCATGTCTTGCTTCGGTTTAGCGACCTTGACCACCGTGAGATGCCGCGAGAGAGTACTGACGTCGTCCGGCATTTCGGCGAAGAGCGTACCGGCCCGGGCTATGGTGGCGTCGGTGCCTTCCATTGCTTCCACGGCGACGCATGCGCCGGCGGCGATGACGACCGTTTGGCCGAGATCGAAGCCTGCGATGCCGCGTGCGACCTTCAGGCCGTAGTCGATGTCGCCGTGCTCTACGTCGTCCGGTGGACGTGCGGTCAGGGTGCCTGCGGGGGCCAGCATTGGTTCGAGAAAAGCGGTCGATGAGATCAGCGTGATGCCCTCGTCTTCGAGGACCTTCGCGACGGCGCCGAGCAGCATGTCCGTATTGCGGGTGCGCAAGTTGAGTAGCAGCTTGGCGAGGCGCCAATCGGGACGGATGCTGGAGAAGATCTGCTTGTGCTTGACCTGGCCGGCCATAACGGCTTGCGTGACTCCTTCGCGCTGGAACATCTCGATGAGCTTGGAGAGCTCGCCGAGCGACATCCAGTGCACGCGTATGAACTCAGGCTCGCGAGCGGCGCGGTCGTTGATCTCGAGGTCAGTCTCTTCCTTGATGGCCGCGACGACGACGCGGAGACCGTGGGCTCGTGCGGCGTCGAGCAGGAGGAATGGGAAGCGGCCGTTGCCGGCGATGAGGCCGAGGGTGTTCATGCGGCTTTGAGAGAGACGTGAACCTTTTGCCCCAGGGTCGCTGCCATATTTACGAGGGCATCGATAGAAAACTTTTCAATCTTCCCACGCAGCAGATCATTCATTCGCGGCTGGGAAACGCCGGACCGTTTTGCAGCGACTGCTTGAGTCCAGCCGTTCTTCGCGATGATTTTCTCGATCTGGATCATCAGCGTAGACCTGGCTTCCAGGTTCGCGGCCTCCTGTGGAGAGAAGTCTAAAGCCTCCCATACCGAATCGAACTCTTCGTAGTCCGGCTGGCCGTTGCGGCCTGACGTTACTAGAGCTCGGCCAGTCGTTTTCGTGCCAGTTCGAGATCGCTTTGGTTTGTCGCTTGCGACTTTTTTTGAAACGCGTGCAACACGTAGACCGCCTCCGGTCTTCTCGCGATGTAGATCACTCTGTACGTTCCGGATTCGACCCATGCTCGTATCTCCTCTACCTCAGGACCAATCGATTTCGTTGGCTTAGAATCCCTGGGCTGCAAGCCGGCTTGAACTCTTTTCAGCTCGGAGCCCAATTTCGATTGAGCCGCGGCGGGAAAAGTCTTTAGCGATTTCCTGGAGTCACCACAGAACTTCAGTGGCTTCAGGTTAAGTATATCCAATTTGATATAGGACATGACTATTTTATTTGATGACTCCGCGCTCGCTCTTGCGGACGAACTCGGCCAGATAACGGACATGCTCCCCGCCCGCGCCCTGCTCGAGCATGTCGTTGATCTCTTCCAGCGCCTGCGTTGTATTTTTCTTGCCGCTTGTCAGCAGGCGCATGGCGGTAGTGAGCTCACGGAGCTGCTCGGCGGTAAAGCCGCGGCGTTGCAGGCCGACCTTGTTGAGCCCGTAGGCGTGGTTGTCACGCTCGATGGAGGTAAGCGAGTACGGCATCACATCCTGCGTGATGGTGGTGCCGCCGCCGATATAGGCATATTTGCCGATGGTGCAGTACTGATGTACGGGTGCGTTCGCGCTCAGCGTGGCGTAGTCCTCCACGGTGACATGACCCGCGAGGGTTGCACCGTTCGGCAGGATGCAGCCGTTACCGATCGTCGAGTCGTGGCCGATGTGAACGTACGCCATGATCAGGCAGTCGGAACCGATCCGCGTGACACCGCCACCGCCGTTGGTTCCTCGTGAGATCGTCACGTATTCGCGGATGGAGTTGCCGTCGCCGATCTCCACGCGGGTGGGTTCGCCGGCGTACTTGAGGTCCTGGGGCGAAATGCCCACGCAGGCGAAGGAATAAACCTTGTTGCCGCGCCCGAACGTCGTGTGGCCGTCCAGCACGACATGCGAGACGAGCTCGCAGTCTTCGCCGAGGACAACGTTCGGGCCGATGGTGCAATAAGGACCCACGACGCAGCTGGCTGGAATGATGGCGCCTTCGGCGACGATCGCTGTGGGATGGATGTTCGCGTTGGTGGGCTTGCTCACGAGAATCCGTACCTCAGGGGCTAAAGCCCCGCTTCCTGGATTGAGACTGATGGCACGGCTGAAGCCGTGCCCCTTCGATTCTTTTCTTCGCTAGAACTATTCCGCAGATGCGGCTGGCGTTTCGGCGGCGGGCTTGCGAACGCGCGGGACGAGCTGCGCGGTGAAGACCGCTTCGGAAACAAGCTTGCCTTCGACGGTGCATTCGCCCCTCATCTTCACAGCACGCGAACGCCAGTTTTCGACGGTGACTTCGATGCGGAGGACGTCTCCCGGCGTGACGGGGCGGCGGAAGCGGGCGTTTTCAATGCCGGTGAAGAACATCAGCTTCTCGGCGCGCTCTTCCGCGGTGTACTCGCCGAGCAACAGCGCGCCTCCGGCCTGGGCCATGGCTTCCACCTGCAGGACGGCGGGCATGACGGGAAAGTCCGGGAAGTGGCCCGGAAAGTGGGGCTCGTTCATCGACACATTCTTGATCGCGACGACGCGCGTCCTGGCTTCCATTTCGATCACACGATCGATCAGAAGGAACGGATAGCGGTGCGGCAGGATCGCCATAATCTCGACGATATCGAGCGTCTTTTTCTCAACAACCGGCGCAGCAGAGGCGCCTTCGGGCAGTTCGGGGTTCTCACTCATAGCGAGGCCCAGAATATCACCGAGGCTCTGGTTACTTTGCTTTTTTGGACAGCGGCCGGTCGGGATCGAACAGGTCCGCGGAGAGATTCAAGTTGTAGGCCACCTTCGTCACAAACCGCTGGCCGGTCATATCGCCGTTGTGCAGCCGCGTGATCGCGTAGGGCGTCTGGATACCCTGCACCGCATGGTAGTCGTCAAACTGCTCCACGTCCGTGTTCAGGTCGTGATAGAGCGGGTCGCGCCACTGGAAGGTGAGGCTGAGCGGCAGGTGGGTGCTTTCATCGAGCTGGAGCGTCACGCCGTCGTTGTCTGTGGTCAGCACGCTGACCTTATCGGCGAGGTGGCGGGCTTCCATGTCTGTGCCTTCGTACGTGACGACTACGCCCGGCTGCTTCAGCCAATCGTGAACGACGGCGTCGAGCGAGTACTTCCGGCGACGCTTGTACTCGTCGACGTCCTTGGCGGGCAGCTCTTTTTTACCCTTGAAGGTGACTTCATAGCCGTCGTCCGGTGTCCAGACTTCGGCGATGTCTTTGTGGTCGGTGGCGATGAAGATGCCGTAGTGCGAAACGAGGATGACGCGCTCGCCGAAGGGGTTGGTGCGGTAGTACTCCTCAAACAGGGGAACGTCGTCGTGCGGCGCTCCTTTGTAGAAGGTTGCGGCGCGGCCCTCGATGTGCCAGTCTTTGCGATTGAGCCAGGCATCGCCGCCGAGGGCCTGGATCATTTCCGCGATGAGCTTGCTGCCGCGGTTTTCGCCCTGCACCTCAGGCCCGGCCTGCGCGCTGGGCATGGCGGAAGCCTGCGCCCACAGCGCTGTGCTGCTCAGCAGCATCGCCGCTGCACCCAAACCGAAATCCCGCAATCGATGTTTCATGCACCCATCTTTCTCTTTTGGCCCGTCAACCGACCAATACAGCTCCACCATTCACATTGAACACCTCGCCGGAGACGAATCCGGCCCAGGGTGTGCAAAGAAACAGAATAGGACCGGCGATCTCTTCCGGGTCAGCCGCGCGGCCGAGAGGAATCAAGCCCAACGCTCTCTTTGACGCGGCTGGGTCGGTCAGGGTTCCAGCCGACATCTCCGTGCTGACCCAGCCTGGCGCTACGCAGTTGCACAGGATGCCCTGCGGGGCGAGCTCGCTGGAAAGGCTCTTGGTCAGCGAGAGCAGTGCGCCTTTGCTGGCTGCGTAGTCGGCGTGGAAGGCTTCGCCGCGCTGGGCAGCGGTAGAGGCGACGAGCACCACGTGGCCTCGTATACCTTTGATGCCGAGCTGCTGCGCGAGCATCTGTTTCACGCCTGCGCTGACGAGCCCGAAGACGCTATCGAGGTTGACGCCCATGGTGCCGCGCCACTGGGCTATGCTCATCGCGGCGATCGCGACGTCCTGCGGTGGCCAGATGCCGTGGTTGACCACGAGACAGTCGATCCCGCCAAAAACCGCCGCGGCCGCCTCAATAAGGGCCTGGCCATCTTCGACGGTCGCCAGCTCTTGCCTCAGCGAGCGGCAAAACGCCTCTCCGCCGCACTCCTGCACCAGCGCCGCTGCCTGCTCTTCTGCCGTGCGATAGCTGAACACTACGCGGGCGCCAGATTGCCGGAACAGCCTTACAGTAGCGGCGCCAATGCCGCGGGATCCACCTGTCACCAGCGCTACTTTGCCTGCGAGCGAAAGCGGCACGCCGGGTTCTAATGTCTTCTCTGTCATACACAAACGCTATCAGGCCCACCCACGGCTGACCAGTTACCCAGCGGTAAGTGGTTACCCGTAAGTAACTGATATGGAGCAAATTATCTGCACCCTGCTATAAAGGTGGGCATCTTATTTTCGTCGTACCAGTTCCGCCGGAGCCGGTATGGGCCCCCATCTGCATCTTGCGTTTCAGGAGCCTATCGCTATGAAGATCGTCGTCCTCATCTGCCGCATCCTACTTGGCCTCATGTTCGTTGTCTTCGGGGCTAACATTATTCACGCTTTCCTTCCTGCACCACCCCCACCTCCGGCGGACTCGCTGGCGGGACACTTCTTTACTGCCTTTGCCAGCAGCGGCTGGATCAAAGTCGTCGGCGTGTTTCAACTCCTCGGCGGTCTACTAATCCTGATCGGCGGAACAGCGCCGCTGGGACTTTGTTTTCTGGCGCCGGTGCTGGTCAACATCCTGTGCTTCCACCTGCTGTTGACCGGTGGAGTCGGAATCGCTGCCGGACTGGTTGCGACGGTTCTCTGGCTGGTCGTCCTCTACGGCTATCGCGCCAACTTCGCGGGCATCTTTACCACCAAAGCAACGCCGACGGCTTAAGCCTCGAGCCAGGAGGGCAGTCCCGAATCTACTTCGGGGGCTGCCGTTTCTTTTTCGCAGGCTCTTCCACGCAGGCTTTCTCCGCCAGCACCTTCCTGCGATCCGCAAGCAGCTTCGCCTGCTCCTTCGCCGGCATTGCCAAAACCTCCCGCACTCGTTTCGGCAGCTTGCCCAGCGTGATCTGGTGTGCTGCCACCCACCCTTCTTCCCACTGGGAGTTTCGCAACGCGTCCCAACGCTCCGCCGCAACCCAATGGATCCGCGCCATATACGGCGCCGGTATCAGGCCATCCTGCTCGACAAGCTCCGCGAAACGCTCCGGCCCGGCCGAAAACATCCCCACCCCATGCGCCAGGCCGCCGCTCAGGTCAATCAGTGCAAACATTTTGCCGCCGATTGCCTTATCACCCACCCAGTACACAAGGTTGTCGCCCCACTGCTGCGTCTCCACGACGTACGGCAGCGCTTTCAGAAATGTCCGTGCTCGCTCGACATCCATGGGCCAAAGTATAAGTCCGCTGGCTCGCGGCTATCCAACCGGCTACTCAAATCCCTTTTCGCGCTTGCTCGCTGCCGCGGCCCGACTATCAGCCCTTTTCTCCGCGCCGGTCTTCCGCGCTTTGGGTGCGCAGCTACCCTTGCTGCCGGCCTCCGTGCCCGGGACGCGCTTGAACCCAGGCCAACAAGCCTGTCCACCGCCCGTGTTGTTCTTTGTCGACTTCTTCACAGTTGCCATCTCCCCTTAGAAGCTGTTCCAAGCCTCTCCATAGACAGCAGCGAGCGTTTCGCTTCAGCGCAGTCGCAATCTCACGGGCCCTTTTGCAGTCCCGCCATCGATCACACGACCACGCTGCGTGATCACCACCCTGCCTTCTGCAACCAGACGTCCCGCTGCCTGCCGCGTCGGCCCCATCAGCGGCTCCCATACCGATCGCACCTCGCTGCCCGCGACCGATCTCGCCACCTCACTGGGACAAATGGTTTTCCCCGCAGCGCGCTCCCTCAGGAGACGCAGAATCACCGCTTCCAGCCTCGTTTGTAACTCTTCAGCTTCCTGCAAGACCCCTCCAGCCGCTGGCTTCTCTATACTCTGAGATGCCACTATGTCCGAAGAAATCCTATCTACCGAACTCTCCACCCCCGCCCAGCCACCAGCAGTGCTGCCCGCAGCCGCGCCCGCAAAGCAGGAGTTCCTGCCCATCGCCCAGCAGCTCGACCTGATCACCAAGGGCGCTGCCGAGCTCATCCCCGCGGCCGGCTCTACCGCGCCCGATGCCCTGATCACGCGGCTTGAAACCTCGCGCATGACCGGCAAGCCGTTGCGCATCAAGGCCGGCTTCGACCCTACCGCGCCCGACCTTCACCTGGGCCACACCGTGCTGATGCGCAAGCTCAAGCACTTCCAGGACCTCGGCCACACCGTCATCTTCCTCATCGGCGACTCGACCGCACTGATCGGCGACCCAACGGGCCGCAACGTCACGCGCAAGCCGCTCACGCCGGAAGAGATCGATGTGAACGCACGGACCTACAAAGAGCAGGTCTTCAAGATCCTCGACGAGTCGAAGACCGAGGTTCGCTACAACTCCGAGTGGCTCGAAGAGCTTGGTTACTACGACCTCGTCAAGCTGCTCGCCCAGTTCACCGTCTCGCAGATGCTCGAGCGCGAAGACTTCCATAAGCGCTTCAACGGAGAGCAGCCGATTGCGCTGCACGAGCTCGTCTACCCGATCGCGCAGGGCTACGACTCCGTCGCGCTGGAGTGCGACGTGGAGCTTGGCGGCACAGACCAGAAGTTCAACCTGATGCGTGGACGCGACCTGCAGAAGCACTTCGGCCAGAAGCCGCAGATTGTGTTGATGACGCCGATCCTCGAAGGCCTGGACGGCGTGCAGAAGATGTCCAAGTCACTCGGCAATGCCATCGGGATCAACGAACCCGCTGCCGAGATGTACGGCAAACTGATGAGCATCAACGACGACCTGATGTGGCGCTACTGGACGTTCCTCACCGATCTTCGGCAGTCTGAGATCGACACCATGCGCGCCACCGTGGAGCGCGGCGACCTGCATCCCATGCAGGCGAAGAAGAACCTCGCCCACATGATCACTGCAGGCTTCCATGGTGCCGAAGAAGCCACTGCTGCCGCCGAGAACTGGGCTACGCAGTTTCAGCAGAAGGGTGTGGGCAGCCTCGAAGACCTGCCTGAGGTCAGTGTGTCCGTCTCGAGTGAGGGCCTCAGCGCTCCGAAGGTCGATGGCGGCGGGGTACCGCAGCTGCGGGTCGCCAAGCTGCTGCAGCTCTGCGGGCTGGCTGCTTCCACCGGCGAGGCTACCCGCAAGCTGTTGGAAAACGCTGTCTCCATCAACGGCGAAAAGTTTATCGGCAAGGTGCTCTCGCGCGAAGCGTTCGGCGAAACCGGCACCATTCGCCTGGGCAAGAAGACCGTCCGCATTAAGTGGACGGCATAACGGAAGGCATGGTCGTTCTGAATGCCCTTACGCAAACTAACCGCGAGAAATCGAAGCCCACGAGCCAACTGGCAGCTGGCCTCGCTGCTTGCCTTTACGGCCGGGGCTGCCGATGTCAGCGGTTTTCTTTCGCTAAAACAGTTCACCTCGCATATGTCTGGAGTTGTCGCGGCCATGGCTGCGGATCTTGATCATCGCGGGTTGAATGCCGTGATTCGACCGGCGATGATCCTTGGTTGCTTCGTTGCGGGCGCCGCGTTCTGTGCCCTCGTCATCAACTGGGAGAGGCGGCGCAACCGCGAAAGCCTGTTTGCCGTTCCGGTGCTCGTTGAAGCCTTCCTGCTCGCGCTGCTCGCTCTTCCTGCAGTCTCACACCGCACGTGGTTCACGCTTTGCATTCTCAGTTTCAGCATGGGGCTGCAGAATGCCATTATCACCAAGATCTCGCACGCCGAGATTCGGACCACGCACGTCACCGGCATGATTACGGATATCGGGATTGAAATCGGCAGGGCCTTGTATTGGAACCGGTCCGGACGGCAGCCCGCAGTGCATTCAGACCGCCGTCACCTGTTACTGCTTTCGCTCCTGGTTGGACTCTTCTTCCTCGGCGGAGCCTTCGGTGCATTCGGCTATCCTCACTTTGGCTTCCTGGTGCTCTTACCTGTCGCCATTTTTCTGAGCATCTTCACCATTGCTCCTATCTCGGCTGATCTTCGCTCCGCTGCAGTCGCGCACTAAGTCCACGCCACACCACAAGGAAGCCCTTGCAAACCGCTAACATCATCGGCTCCGGACCCAACGGCCTTGCGGCGGCAATCACGCTGGCGCGGCGCGGAGTGGCCGTGACGATCTACGAGCGTAACGCCCAGATCGGTGGCGCGTGCTCCACGGGCGAGATCACGCTGCCCGGCTTCCATCACGACCTCGGCTCTTCGGTGTATCCGCTCGGAGTTTGCTCGCCATTTTTCACATCGCTGCCGCTGGCCGAACATGGGCTCCGCTGGATCGAGCCACCCGCGCCGCTGGCGCATCCGTTCGACGATGGAACTGCTGCACTGCTCGAGCACTCGCTGAAGGACACAGCGCGCCAGTTCCTGCCCTACGATCAGCGCGCGTGGCGGTCGCTGTTCAACCCTACCGTTCGCGACTGGCCCAAGATCGTCGATGCGATCATGCATCCGCTGCTTAGCCTCCCGCGAAATCCTGTGGCGATGGCCAACTTCGGCCTGGCTGCCATGCTGCCCGCGCGCACACTGGCACGGACAAGCTTTCGCAACGAACCGGCGCGAGCGCTCTTTGCCGGTCTGGCGGCGCACTCGGTTCTTCCGCTATCGCGCATTGCGAGTTCGGCTACAGGGTTGGTCCTTGGTGCGGCCGGACAAACCACGGGATGGCCCATCGCGGCCGGCGGAGGGCAGTCGCTTTCGAACGCGCTTGCGAGCTACTTCAAGTCTCTCGGCGGCCGCATCGTCCTGAACGCGGAGGTCTCGCATCTCGACGAGCTCCCGTCCGCGAACGCCATTTTCTTCGATACTTCGATCACCGCGCTGACGCGCATTGCCGGCTCCGCGCTTGCACCCAACTTCCTGACCCGGTTGCGCAGCTTCAAATCCGGCACCGGCATCTTCAAGCTTGACTGGGCGCTGAGTGCTCCCATCCCATGGCGCAACGCAGCCTGCGCACGAGCCGCGACCGTCCACGTAGGCGGCTCGCTCGAAGAGATCGCCCTCTCCGAGCACGACGCATTCTACGGCCGTAATAACGACCGTCCCTTCCTTCTGCTCGTGCAGCCGAGTCTCTTCGACCCCACTCGTGCGCCGGAGGGCAAACATACCGCGTGGGCCTACTGCCATGTCCCCGCGGGCAGCACCGCAGACCTTACGCAGGTCATTGAAGACCAGATCACCCGCTTCGCACCGGACTTCCGCGACGCCATCCTCGCGCGCCGCGCCAGCAACGGGCCCGCCCTCGCCGCGTGGGACCCCAACCTGGCCGGCGGCGACATCACCGGCGGCGCGATGACGCTGACGCAGCTCGCCTTCCGTCCCACCGCTCGCGGCTACCGCACAAGCAACCCACAGCTTTTCCTCTGCAGTTCCTCAACCTCTCCCGGCGGCGGCGTCCACGGCATGTGCGGCCATCTTGCCGCAGAGGCCGCGCTGCGATCGCTCTCGAAGAAGTAGAAGCTCGTTGACGCGCCCGGAATAAATCGACAAAATCGAGCCATCCCAAATAAGGCGTTGCGCGAAAGGCCTTCCGTTGTCTTCACAGATTGCTCCAGACCTCGCCCTGACGCCGTTTCCGCCTGATCCGGACGCTCCTGCTGCGCCTGTCCAGTGGTCGCCACTCACGCGGCTCGCCTTCCGTTTCGCCTTCTGCTACTTCATGCTCTTTGCGCTGTGCTGCGGCAATGCGACGATTTGGGAGATCATTCCGTTTCACATCGGCGAACATCTTGAGGACTGGTTCAACTGGCCTTTCACCCATGCCGGACAGTGGCTGGCGCAGCATGTGTTTCATATCCAGGGCGTAGGTGCGAAGCTGCACAACACCGGCTCGGGTGACACAGCGATAGCCTGGATAGCACTCGGCGTGATGGCGGTGGTCGCCGTTATTGCCACTCTGGTGTGGACTATCGTCGATGAGTCGAAGCCACGCGGAACCACGTACCCAAAGTTGTTCGGCTGGTTTCGTTTCACGATCCGGCTGACGCTCGGCTTCGCAATGTTGAACTACGGCATGGCGAAGTTGTTCCCGCTGCAGATGGCGCCACCTTCGCTGGCGGTGTTGAATGAACCGTTCGGCAACATCTCGCCCATGACCCTGCTGTGGACGATGATTGGCTACAACCCGCTTTACGAGATGATCTGCGGCGCGGCAGAAGTCCTTGCGGGCGTACTGATCCTCTTTCGCCGCACGGCCCTCGCCGGAACTCTGCTGACAGCGTTCGTCGCCACCAACGTCGTGCTGTACAACTTCTTCTTCGACGTGCCGGTAAAGCTCTACGCCGCGCACCTGCTGTTGATGGCACTGGTCGTGGTCGTGCCGGATCTACGAGCACTATTCGGGTTCTTCTGGCTGCACACGCCGACGGCTCCCACAGCGCCGTGGTCGCCATGGCCGAGGCGGCCGATCAAGCGCTTACACATGGGCCAGGACACGCTGATTATCGGCGTTTGCACGCTGCTCGCGGTGGGCTCTGCGGGCGCCGAGTTGGGACAGTCCGCGTGGCATCAGCGCGCCAGCATGCTGCATCCAGCGCCGCTGACAGGCCAGTGGCATGTGGACTCCGCTCTACTCGACGGCAAGCCCAAGCCATACCCCACCGGTGATGGCCTACCGATGACCGACCTGTTCCTCGAACCAAGCGGCCGGACAATGCTGCGCGACTCCGCTACCGTGCTGTGGCGCGCCCACGCGAAGTACGACGAGAAGAAGCACATTCTGACGCTCGCTTCCGGGTTCGCTGGCCTCATCGACTACGCGGTCACCCAGCCAGACGGCTCGCACCTTGTGCTCACGCCCACCGGTAAGGAGGCCAAGACCGCCGGCGTGCTCACGCTTACGCGCGTCCCGTTGCCGACGCACTATCCGTTGCTGGATCGCGGATTTCATTGGGTGAACGAGTGGGGATTGGAGCGGTAAACTCATCCGCACGAAAAACGTCCGCAGGCCAAAGCCGCGGACGTTTCCTATTGCAAGTTTTTAGGAAGCGGTGGGAGCAGGCGCTGCCAAGGGAGCTTCCGGCTTCGGAGCTTTCGGCGCTGCCGGCGGCTGCTGCACTTCGGCCTTCTTGCTGGGCGCGAGGATCGCGTGCAGCGTGGTGCCTTCCATGCGCGGCATGAATTCGACCAAACCGGCGTCGCCGATGTCCATAATCAGGCGGTTGATGATCTTGTAGCCCAGGTCGCGATGCGCCATCTGACGGCCCTTGAAGCGCAGGCTGGCTTTGACCTTGTCGCCTTCGCCGAGGAAGCGGACGGCCTGGTTCTTCTTGGTCTGGTAGTCATGCTCATCCACGGTTACGGAGAACTTGACTTCCTTGATGACGATGACCTTCTGCTTCTTGCGCGCGGCGCGGTCGCTCTTGTCTTTTTCGTACAGGTATTTGCCGTAATCCTGGATCTTGCAGACGGGCGGGGTCGCATTGGGCGAGATCTCCACGAGATCCAGCGACTTCTCGCGGGCCATCTTCAGCGCCTCAAAGGGCGCCATCACGCCGAGCTGTTCACCATTTTCGTCAATCACGCGAACTTCACGGGCGCGGATACGTTCATTGGTGCGGATAAAGGACTTGGCGGAGCGTTTGTCGAGTGGTGGGATAAGCAGCCTCCACGGCGCGCATTCGTGCGGCCATGTTGTTAGGGGAAAGTTGTGCTCCTGCCGAAAAATCAACCCGCACTCGTTGCGGCGCGGCAGAAACCGAAGCACTCGCGAGTATAGCAGGTGATTTAGCCTGCCCGCGAAGCCATACATCCGTTCGATGTAACGGGCAACCATTTTGACACCCAAAATAAGACAAAAACCGCGGAGACTTCAGCCTCCGGCCCGGCGTCCCAGATGATGTACCGCTACCAAGCGGCGCACTCAGCACCACGTCCAGCGCACCTCGTTCTCAGGAGATTTCCATGAAAAAGATTCTGCTTTCCGTTTTCGGCTTGGCCGTTCTCAGCCTCGCCGTCGTCCCTGCCCACGCTGACCCTCACCACCGCCGCGTCTGTCATTATCACAACCACCACCGCATCTGCCGCTAGTTTCCCGCGTCTCTGGCCCTTTTTCTTCACTTTTACGAAGAGAAAGGGCTTTTGCGCGTCCGGCGACTGTCACGCCTCTATCCACTCTTTCGGCCCCATCCCAACACCAACGGCACCATCTTCACCGCTGCCGCCGGAACCCATCCGTCCCGCGTCCACTGCCATCATCGGCACGGAAACCGGGGTGACCAGCGGAAACTGGCCTTCGCACCCTGACAACTCAAACCCATCGGCGAGCGATACTCAGCTGGTCTCCTCGCGGCTATGAGTAGAAAGACCCCAACCGGAATAATGGAGCGATTAGACCAAGAGAAGAAAGACAAGGTAGCTTCCAAGAAGCCGTCGACCAAGGCCAAACTTAGTTAGTTGCTTCCTTGCCTGTTAGCTCTGCGAGGGTGAGCCGCTTTCCACCGATGCAGCTAAGAGCCTTCACAAACCTAGCCCCATCACCCATGTTCTTCCGGTTGTTGTAACGGAACGTCTGCTCATCCAAGTAGCGGTGTAGGTGAAAGGGTTCTATCGATACATAGGTGCCGTTGATACCGCGCTTCAACAGCGACCAGAAGTTCTCCAAACCTTTGATCGCGTCTATTTCGGACTTGGGGACAGAGACAATGTTCTTAACAAAGTCTTTGAGCTTGCTGAACTCAGGTGAGGGTTTCATGCCGATGTCACCTGAGTAATCGATGGAACTGCTACAACGTCCGAAGAATTAGCGACAAGCTCGATTCCACTCAAACTAACAGCTGAATCACTTATCGCTGCGATAGTTCCTGTGAGCGTTATTACTATGCCTTTTGGAAGGGGAATATATTTCTTAGCAGACCAGTGAGACACTTGTGCTGCTATGAGTGCGCCTCCACTGTAGAGATGCACAAGCTTATACCAAAAGAGAAAGTCGCTCACATCGTAAAAGGTTCCTGTGACCTTCATTCTCTTGCCGATATAGGGCCTTAGAAGTGTTTTAGCAAGAGGGGAGGTCTTGCCTTCCCTTAGCTCTATCAAACTAGCCGGACTTATATCTACAAAGTTCTTTGCTGCCTCTCTCCATTGTTTTCGCCACGAGAGGAACACTGCGCGCAGGAGCGTTAAGCCTAAGAACGATAGTCCAGCTAGGTGTGCTAACGACTTCCCGCTCCAAGAGCCGTATAAGACAAGGATCGCACTGATGCTGCCGCCTGTTAAGAGCATCTTCCACTCTTCCCACAAAGAGTTGAGGAACGCGCGGAAGTCGCTGAACCAAGCCATACCCCAGATGGTCGCAGGTCTGCTATCAGGCAGTCAAAAAATATTGATCTTCAAGCTTTTCTTTACTCATCTAACCTCTCCACTTCTTGTTTGTGGCTAGGTTAGGAGCTTTTCTCGGTGGGTCTATCGCTTGCTCAGACCAGATGGATTTGGTGAGTCAAGTATATAGTCACCCAAACAAGGCACCCCTGCCTGAGGCTCTGATTTGCCCACCGGAGATTTGCCAGGGTCCTATTCGCCATCGTTGTGCGTTGCCCAACGGCCGAGGGACCGTCGATGCAAGCCATGTCTCCTGTCTGTTTTGTAATGGAAGTGCTAAGTACGCCCATATCCACAGTCCCAACCGAATATTCAGCCTGCCGTCACAGCCTATTCAACGAAGTTTCACCGAACACGGCTAACACTGGAGCGAACTCAATTCACCGCTCTATCGAGGCATCGAATGATTCGCAGGATTTCAGCTCTTTCGCTGGTCGCAACCCTTGTGCTCACCGGCTGCGGAAGCACCGGCAATCTCACTACGCCGGGAAGCATCAACAACCCTCCGCCGGCCGCCACACCGGTAGCCGTCGCGCCCTCTACGGCCATCAAGCATACTGTCGTCATCTTCGGCGAAAACATCTCGTTCGACCACTACTTCGGCACCTACCCGAACGCCGCCAACACCGGTGGAACCACCTTCACCGCTGCCACCGGAACCCCCACCAACATCAACAACTACATCTCCAACCCCAGCCTGCTTACGGCCAATCCAAACCAGAACGCAGCGAACCTCGTCACCGCCTCGAACTCCATCCCTGCCGATCCCTTCCGTCTTGGGCCCGAACAGGCCGGCACCAATGATCAGGACCACAACTACGGTCCCGAGCAGGTCGCCTTCGACGGCGGCAAAATGGATATGTTCCCGCTCTCGGTCGGCACCGCCGATGGCACCACCCTGACCACTGAAACCGGTGCTCCCGCCATCGCGAACACCACCGCCCTCACCATGGGCTACTACGACGGCAACACCGTCACCGCGCTGTGGAACTACGCACAGCATTACGCCATGAACGATCACTCCTTCGGCACAACCTTCGGCGCGTCCACCCAGGGAGCCATCAATCTCGTCTCCGGCCAGACCAATGGCGCGGTCGTCACGCTTCCGGGCGCGGCCTCCGGCGTGGTTGCCGATGGACAGGGTGGGTCCACCCTCATCGGCGATGAAGACCCCGCCAACGACGTCTGCTCCTCGGCCAGCGCCACCGTCCAGATGACCGGCAAGAACATCGGCGACCTGCTCAACACCGCTAGCGTCAGCTGGGGCTTCTTTGAGGGCGGCTTCAATCTCGGCATCACCAACGTCAACGCCAACGGGGTCATCGCTTCCGGCACCGGCTGCCTGGTCGGCGAAGCCACCGGCAGCCGCGCTACGGGTGCTGTCAACATCCCCGGAAACCCGCTCAAGGCTGACTACATTCCGCACCACCAGCCGTTCCAGTACTACGCCTCGACCGCCAACCCCACGCACATCCGTCCTGCTTCTGTCGCTGCTATCGGGACCGAAACCGGCGCAAGCACTGCGAACCATCAGTACGACACGCTCGACTTCAACGCCGCGCTTGCAGCAGGTAACCTTCCCGCCGTCAGCTTCCTGAAGGCTCCCGGCTACCAGGACGGTCACGCCGGCTACTCCGATCCGCTCGATGAACAGACCTTCGTCGTCAACGAAATCAATGCCCTTGAGAACTCGCCCTTCTGGTCCAGCACCGCCATCATCATCGCTTACGACGACTCCGACGGCTGGTACGACCATCTCAACAACCTGATCAATGGCTCACAAACCACCGCCGATGCAGCTTTCTGCAGCGGCACCGTGCCGTCCCTGGGTGGCGTCACCACAACCAAACCGGTGCAAGGCCGTTGCGGCTATGGCCCGCGGCTGCCGCTGATGGTCATCTCACCCTGGGCGAAGAAGAACTACGTGGATAACACCATCACCGATCAGTCTTCGGTCACGCGGTTTATCGAAGACATCTTCCTGGGCAGCACGCGCATTGGTGGCGGCTCGTCCGACACAGTGGCCGGCAGCCTCATGAACATGTTCAACTTCACCACCACCGCGGGCGCTCTTCCCAACCCCAATGTGGTTCTGCTGAACGCGACTACAGGCGCCGTAACCAGCGGTAACTAGGCGGTATTCACGGCATCTTCACTTCACTGTCCTAACCTGAGGAGCACGCACCTTCAAACAAGGGTGCGTGCTCAATTTTTTGCTTCAGGAAAGCACCGCCCTCCGCCTTGAAACTCCCCTCAACCACACGCACGCGCCGCGCTTTCCTGCAGCAAGCTTCCGCCTTCGGCCTCACATGGAGCGCCGCTCGTGGCCTCACGCAGCAGATGTCCCACCCCATGGGATCGATGCCCATGCCCTCCACTGCACAAGCTCCAGCGAGCCCGCCGAAGCCCTTGCCGTCAATGTTGCGCTCCGCGAACCTCACGCCCTTCGTCGATGCGCTGCCCATCCCCGCAGTCGCTCGCCCCAACGCCGCCGGACACCTTCGCATCCCCATGCGCGAGATCCACGCAAAGGTCCACCGCGACCTGCCACCCACGCGTTTCTGGGCATACGGCGACTCCGTCCCCGGACCGCTTATCGAGGCACGCTCCGGCCAGCCTCTGCACGTCGATTGGGTGAACCAGCTCCCCGCAAAGCATTTCCTGCCGGTCGACTTCAGCCTCCACGGCTGCGGCCACGACATCCCCGAGGTCCGCGCCTGCGTCCACCTGCACGGCGCCCGAACGCCGTCCAAAGACGACGGCCAGCCCGAAGACTGGTTCGTTCCGGGAAGATCCCGCTCCAGCACCTACCCGCTCCAGCAGGACGCCGCCACGCTCTGGTATCACGACCATGCCATGGGTCTGAATCGCCTCAACATCTATGCCGGCCTTTTCGGCATGGCTATCGTTCGCGATAAAACCGAGGACGCGCTCGGCCTGCCTGCTGGCAAATACGAGATCCCGCTCACGATCTTCGACCGCAACTTCACCGCGGACGGCCAGCTTTACTACCCGGACTCCGGCGACCCCGACCATCCGTGGGTCTCGGAGTTTGCCGGCGACGCCATCCTGTTCAACGGCAAAATTCGGCCTTACTTCGAGGTCGAACCCCGCCTCTACCGCTTCCGCGTCCTCAACGCCGCCAATAGCCGGTTCTTCAACCTTTCGCTCACCGGCGGCCAGCCCTTTCACCAGATCGGCACCGACCAGGGCTTGCTCCCCAGCCCGCTGGAGCTCAAACAGCTCCTCCTCGCACCTGCGGAGCGTGCCGACCTATTGATCGACTTCTCGCATTCAGCCGGCCAGAACATGCACCTGGTCAGCGGTCTGCTGGACATCCTTCAATTCCGCGTTGCCCCCGCTACAAGCTCGCACAATCACCCGGTCAGTCTTCCCTCAAGCCTGAGACCCGTCCCGCGCATTCCCGAATCGAGTGCCACCCTGACCCGCACCATCACGCTCAACGAGCACCTGGACCGCTACGGCAACTCCATGATCATGGTGCTCAACCGCAAGCGCTGGCATGAGCCGGTCACCGAGCTTCCGCGCCTGAACTCGACCGAAATCTGGGAGTTCGTGAACCTTACCGAAGACACGCACCCCATGCACCTGCACCTGGTCCGCTTCCAGGTGCTGGACCGTCGCGTCTTCGACGTCTTCGGCTACGAAAACGGTAAGGGCCTGCGATACCTGCAGGATGCCGTGCCGCCCGCCCCCAACGAGCTCGGCTGGAAGGACGTCGTCGCCTGCCCGCCAGGCATCGTGACGCGCATTATCGTCCGCTTTGAGGGCTACACCGGCAAATACCTGTATCACTGCCACATCCTGGAACATGAAGCCAATGACATGATGCGGCCCTTTGAAGTGGTCGCCTGACTGTATCGTCTGGCGATGCAAATGTGACCGTTTCTCCGGGTAACTGCACGAAAGTGGCAGAAGGAATCTCGCGCCCTTTGCCCGCGAGGGCTCATCCTAGAAGGAGCAGGGAGATCGCTACGGCGTCGCCCGCCCGATCGACCCCCTCTCCTCTTGGTCTCCATCTTCTACGTCAGGATTTCCTCGTTGATCGAGCAAGTCAGCGCACAAATCGACCGTTTTTCCGGACTCTACTTCCAGTGGCTGAACTTTCCGTCGCCACTCGAAGCCCGCTTCGAGACCGATACGTCCGCGCGGCGCTCGACGCGGCTCGCCTTCGAAGGCATCTTTGCTCTCATCCTTTTCGATCTCTCCCTCGCCGCAGACCATCTGGTTTCGCCGGTGGCTTTCCACCGCGCGCTCATCATCCGTCTGGGCCTCATCACACCGGTCGGGATCCTGGTCAATCTCCGCATGTGGCGAAATCCGGGAGCTTTCTTCCGCGAAGCCTCGCTATGCGCGCTGACCATCGTCGCCGGCCTCACCCATCTGTTCCTGGAGCACGGTCAAACCGCCGTCAACTCCGCCTACGCCCAGGTCGGCCTGCTGGCTACGCTCGTCTTCGCCAATACGCTCGTCCGCATGCGCTTCGTTTACGCGCTCGTGACTTCCGCAACCCTCCTTGCCGGCGACCTCGTCTTCCTTCGCTTCGATACGCTGCTTCTCCCACAACAGAAGATCGTGGGCTTCACGCTTGCGCTGATCACCACAGCCGTAACCCTCATTGCCAACTACGGTTTCAACCGCGAAGAGCGCCTGAATTACCTCATCGGCCTGCGCGGAGAGCTGATGGTCAAAGACCTGCATCACTCCAACGAGCGGCTGGCCGATGTCGCCGAGCGCGACTCTCTCACCGGCCTGGCCAACCGCGCCGGATTTGAAGTCCGATTTCTGCAGGCCTGGCAAGAAGCCCTGCAGCACCGTACCCTGTTCTCCGTCATCATGGTCGACGTCGACCGTTTTAAGAAGACCAATGACAACTACGGCCATCTTTACGGCGACAAAGTCCTCAAACGCATCGCCAACCTCGTTCTCGAGGCCCTGCGCAAGGAAGGCGACCACGCCGCACGGTTCGGCGGCGAAGAGTTCGTCATCCTTCTTCCCAACACGGACGAGCCGGCGGCCATGCTCGTCGCCGAACGCCTGCGCCGCCTCGTGGAGGTCGCCGGCTTCCCGCCCATCGAAACCTCGCGCCTTGGCGTCGACTCCATCGTCGCCACCGTTTCCTGCGGCGTAGCTACTACGGTCCCAAGGACCATAGGAGAACGGCACCAGCTCATCAACGCGGCGGACAAGGCGTTGTACGAAGCAAAGGCCGCCGGCCGCAACCGCGTCTGCTGCGCTTTGTATAACCCGGCTCCACTCCGTCCCAGGGTAACCCCGCCGGCAGAAACGACCGCGGAAATCCGCTAGAGCAAATTCCCTCTGGATGTAGGGGGCTTGGGTATCAATGCCGTTTTCTCTTAGGAAAACGGATCTGCACCATGTATCCACTCCACGGCAACGGGAAGTTGCTCTAGATCCGCAGCCCATCCGGTACATCGGCGCGCCAAAGTACTTCGGCGGTTCATTCAGATAGTCGTACGGCGCCGGATTGAGCCTGCCCTTCGATGTTGTGCCGATGTTCCTCGTCCCCGCTGTGCTTGCGTCAACGCTCTCAAACTGCGAACATGACTCCGATACCCAGTGCAGCAAGCCCCAGCCGCTGGATCGACTGCGCGCTCCAATCGCACCGTCAATACCTCTAGGAGAATCACCTTGGCAAAGCGCCGCGTTCTACTCGTCGACGATGAAGTTACTGTCCTGCTCACCATGAAAGCCGTTCTCGAAATCTCCGGCTTCGATGTCGATACCGCCGCCTCCGCGCGCGAAGGCAAGTCCAAGATCAAGCTGCGCGAGTACCAGATGATCATTACCGACATGCGGATGGAGTCCGACGCCGCCGGCCGCGAAGTCATCCAGGCCGCCCGCACCGCGCCCTACCACCCCGCCGTCGCGCTGCTCACCGCCTTCCCCGTCGATGAAGACGAATGGCAAGACATGGGCGCCGACAAGATGCTGGTCAAGCCCATGCAGACCGCCGTCCTGCTCCGCCAGATCGAAAAGCTGCTCGAAACCCACGCTGCCAAGCTCCAGCGCCTCTCCAGCGCCGCCGCCGGTCCAGCGTCTGCTGCAGCCGCCAAGAAGCCTGCAACGAAGGCCATCGGGAGCAAGAAGATTCCCGCTAAGAAGGTCGTCGCAAAGAAAGCCGCAAAAAAGAAAGCCGCAAAAAAGAAGTCAAAACGCTAGCGAGTTCTCAGGGAGCGTTCCAAACGAAATGGGCCGCGGGTAGCAGGGGAAATCGACCCTGGCCTCCGCGGCCCACATTCGTTTTCATCCCAACCCATTAGCTCAACGGCGGAAATACAACCCCGGTCAGATCTTCACTCACCGTCCACAGCTTCTTCGCGGCGGCTTCATCGAGCGCCTGCGGCCTGGGCTGCTCCACCGCCGGCGCGCCCTTGAGCGCCTGGAAGCCATCCGGCCCGATGTACTCGCCGCCACGCGCCGCAGGCGAGGTCGCTGCATACAGCGTCGGCAAGGCGCCCGCCTCTTCCGACTGAAACAATAGGGGCGCGAGCAGGCCGACCATGATCGCCTTCAGGTCTTTCGTACCTGGACCATTGGAAAAAATGCTCGTCGTCGAGACCCCCGGATGCACCGGTATGCTCACCAGCTTGCTCGCCGATTTCCGCGCTCGGCGCTCCAGTTCCAGCGCAAACATCAAATTCGCCAGCTTTGACTCGTTGTACTGGTCCCACGGCACATACTTCTTCGCGCCTTGCAGGTCATCAAAATTAATCTTCCCGTTACGGTGCGCCAGCGACGACACCGTCACCACGCGCGACGCGTCTGCCTTGAGCAACGCCGGAACCAGCAACCCCGTCAGCGCGAAATGCCCCAGGTGGTTGGTGCCAAACTGCCGTTCGAAGCCGTCCACGGTCGTTTCCCGAGTCGGCAGCGCCATCACGCCGGCGTTGTTGATCAGCAGATCCAGCGGCGCTCCGGTGCCAACGTAGGCCTCCGCAAACGCCCGCACCGAAGCCAGCGACGCCATATCCAGCTCCACCACCTCAGCCTGCGCCCCCGGAGCCTCCTTGCGCAGCCGCTCCAAGGCCGTAAGTCCTTTGGAAGCACTCCGGCAGCCCAGCAGCACATGGGCGCCGTGGCGGGCTAATTCCAGCGCCGCCTGATAGCCGATTCCGCTGTTGGCGCCCGTCACGAGCGCCATCTTCCCCGCCTGCGGCGGGATCATTGCCACATTCCACTTCGCCGAACTCGCTTCTGCAGCCATTTCGTTCTCTCCGTGCGCCCTGTTACCCGCGCTTGCCGTCCCTCTGATGCTATCAACTGCTGTCCACCGTTTGCGCCGGACGCCCCACTTCGGTAATCTCGACAAGCGGCTTAGACGTCACATGTTACGTCTTAACAGTTGTATTCGGTTTAGAGGCTGCTGCGGCCTCAATATCCTTGCTTCAATCTGCAGTGCTCTTGCGATAGACTTCGAACACAGCGCATTGAGATGTTCGCCTTTGGCATCCCGGCAGTTCTCCCTTTACAATCAGAAGGGAAACGCCATAAAACTCTGTTCGCACAATTTGTGCCTCTCTGATCCGAGGCCTACGGCAAAAATGTTTGAAGGGGAAGGGTTCTCATGAAACTTAGTGGTCGTATTTCTGGCAGCGTCGCGCTGCTGCTGGTCTTGGGTAGCACCGTTGGCTGTGCCAAACTGCGCGCACGCGATCAGCTGGTCAAGGGCGTCAACGCGTTCAAGGGCGGTCAATACGAGGCTGCGGTGAATCACTTCCAGCAGTCCGTTGCGCTTGACCCGAACTACCCCACAGCGCGTCTTGATCTCGCAGCGGCTTACGCGTATGAAGTCGTCCCTAACCTCGATACCCCTGAAAACATCAAGATCGCCAAGAAGGCCATCGACGGCTTCAACTCCGTGCTCGCCGATAAGCCTGATGATCTCGGTGCCCTTCGCCAGATCGCTTCGATCCACTTCAACATCAAGCAGTACGACCAGACCAAGGCCGACGAGAACAAGGTCCTCTCTGTCGACCCCAACGATGCGGAAGCGCACGACATGATCGCCGTCATCGACTTCACCCAGGCCTTCAAGAATGAAACCGCCATCTTCCAGGCGGCCGGCCTCACCGACGATGGAATGGGAACCGTCAAGAAGTCCAAAGACGTTTGCCAGAAGATCGCGACCGCCAACAGCGCCCTGATCGACGAAGCCCTCAAGAACCTCCAGCAGGCCGTCGCCATCAATCCCACCTACGGCGATGCCATGGACTACATGAACCTCGTCTACCGCCGCAAGGCCAATACCGAATGCGGCGACGATTCCGCCCGCAAGGCCGATCTCGCACAGGCCGACAGCTGGACCCAGAAAGCCATGGGCGCCCGCAAGGCAAACGAAGCCGCCAAGGAGAAGAAGCTCCAGGGTGGAATCGATATGTCCAAGTAAGTACCGCTTAGCTTCACAACAAGGCCTCCCCATCACGGGAGGCTTTGTTGTTTGCGCTGCATTGTTCGTCTTCACCCTTCACCGCTCGCGACGCGTCAACGCCACAGCCTCCGCGCCCGCCGCACGGCCCTCACCTGCCGCCAGCGCCACTTCCCTATAGCTCAACGCACGGTCGGCCTCCAGGTACAGCGTGCGGTCCGCACGTGCTGCAAGCATCTCCTGTAGCTTCGGTCGGAGCTCCGCAAACGCAACCTCCTGTTGCCCGATCCGGTAGCGCGTCGCTCCGCCCGCGCGACCCTCCAGAACGCTCACCGTGACCGGCTCCTTGCTCTGGCTAGCTGTCGCCGGCGAATCCGATGGTATGGAGCTGTGGAGTCCATGTGGAGGGGTTGGCCCAATCACCATGAAGATGATGATCAGCACCAGCAGCACGTCGATCAACGGCGTGACATTGATTTCAGAAGAGCAACCCGAAGGACCAGCAGAGAAAGCCATCGCACTACCTCAAAGAAAATTCAGTGTGCGAGCACTCAATCCAGCAACATCGGCAAAGGGTCGGCGAGACCCAAAGGCAACAGCCTTCTTTCCTTTAGACACCGCCGCCCAAAGAAATGGCCCACGCACCTCAATCCCGCAAAACAAAAAGCCCCATCCGCGACGAAATCGCCAACGGATGGAGCTTCTGCATCTCCTAAAACTTCGAACCTAAAACCTGCTTCTAGTGCCCTGCCGCAACCTGTGGCGTAATGATACCGATATTGGTCACGTCAGCCGCGTGGCCAAATCCGATCACTTCCGCAACGCTCGAGAAGTTCAGGTCCGCATCACCCTTCACGAACATGACCTTCTCCTGCCGGGTCGAAAAGATCTTCGTCAGCTCGGAGGTCAGATCGCTCTTGGCAAACGTCTGGTCGTTGATCTTGTAGGTCGGCACCGCACCCGCAAGCACCTGAACGACGATCGTACGGTCGTTGTCGGGCGGAGGCGTGTCCTTGTTCTTGGGCGGCTGGGGGACCAGCGCCTCAAGACCCTTCGGCGTCGTCGGTTGAATGACCATGAAGATGATGATCAGCACGAGCAATACGTCGATCATCGGCGTTACGTTCATATCAGATACTGGGCCGCCGCCACCACCACCGCCACTCATTCCCATACGATTACTCCTTTGTCTGTTGCATCTGCTGTAGTCCCAGGCGCGAAGTGCTCGCGCCCGTCGCTGCTACATGCCGGTTTCCATGCTGGTAAGAAGATTCAGCTGGCTCACGCCTGCGGTACGGATCGCATCGATCGTATCCATCACCTTACCGTAGTTCGAGCGCGCATCAGCGCGTAGATATACGGCCTTGTCGGCGGAGGGGTCAGTCTTCTTCGCTTCGAGATCGGCAACGCGTGTGCCGAGATCCGTGAGCGCGACCTTGTCGCCGCCCAGGAACGTCGAGCCGTCACGGGTCACTGCGACAGTGATCGAATCTTCCTTGTTCGCATTGTCCATAACAACCGCGGCCGTAACCTTCGGCAGGTCCACGTTCACCTTGTTATTCAGCATCGGCGTGATGACCATGAAGATGATCAGGATCACCAACATGATGTCCACCATGGGCGTCACGTTGATGTTCGAGTTGACCTTCTTGCCTTCTTCCCGTTTTGAGATTGCCATAAAAATCTGCTCCGTCCGGGCGCCTTCCTCAGGAAGACTTGCCCAAAGTTCTGGCGGTCATACATCGGGTCTCTATAGGCCAATTCTCCGGAGGCTGCTCGCTTTTGCAGCATCCGGAGAACCAGTCAGATTCCCGCAGGTGTACCAGGTGAAGCCAGCCGCGCTTTTGGCGCAGCCGTTCCCTAGCGGTGCGACTGCTTGATGAAGTAGTCGACGAGTTCCGACGAGCTGTTGTCCATCTCGACGTCGAAGGCTTCTACCTTGTTGGTGAAGTAGTTGAAGCACATAACGGCGGGGATGGCGACGAGCAGACCGAACGCGGTCGTAACCAGAGCTTCCGAAATACCGCCGGCCACAGCGCCCAGTCCTGAGCTCTTGGTCTGTGCGATCTTCTGGAAGGCGTTCAGAATGCCCATAACGGTGCCGAGCAGACCGACGAACGGAGCCGTCGAGCCGATGGTCGCGAGACCGCCAAGGCCCTTCTTCAGCTTCGCGTGAACGATCGCTTCCGAGCGCTCGAGAGCGCGCTTGGAGCTCTCCACCTGCTCTTCAGTGATCGCGCCGCCCGAACCGAACGAACGGAACTCGGTGAGGCCGGCGGTCACAACTTCAGCAAGATGCGACTTCTTCGAACGGTCGGCAACCTTGATCGCCTCGTCCAGACGGCCTTCCTTCAGCGCGCCCGCAACCTTGGGAGCGAACTCACGCGACTGCTTGCGTGCCGCCGAGAAGTACAGCGCACGATCGATGATCACAGCCAGCGACCAGATCGAGAAAATGAACAGGATGATAACGATGCCCTTGGCGAAGTAGCCCATGTTCGTCCACAGCTGAACAGCGCTGAAGCCGACTTCGGGTGCTGCGGCGTCCGCCTGGAAGAACATGCCGAGCGAAGCAACGTGAGGATGAGCGAGAGTGGTGAGATGAGCGAGAATCAAAATTCTTTCCTCCTGGTGAACTTGGTCGTGCTTAGGTAAAAATGCGGTTACTGGAAACCCCGGTTGCTTACAGCCGCTTCCGCGATCTCAGAAGAGATTCATGCGACGGCGAACATCAGCCGCCGTTCAGGTTGAAGTTCACCATGATCGTCGTATCGACCTCGGTAGGCTCGCCGTTCAAAAGATACGGCTTGTAGCGCCACTGCTTCACAGCATCGGTCGCTGCGCCCTGCAACATCGCCGGCCCGCTGATAACGCTCAGGCTCTCGATGGTGCCAGACTTCGAAATGATGGCATGCAGCACCACCGTTCCACCCTGGTGCGCCGCACGGGCGATCGGCGGGTAGATCGGCTGCGTCTTCGTCAGGATATTACCCGCGATAACGCCGCCCGAAATACGTGCCGGTCCGGTGGGCTTTGCCTTGGCAACCACGATCGCCGGCCCTGTGCCTGCACCGCCGAGCATGCCGCCCATAACGCCGCCAGCCGTTCCGCCAGCCATACCCGATCCCATCACACCCATGCTCGCGGGAGGAGGCGCGGCCTCTTCCTTCAGCATCTTGATGTCCTTGGGGATCTTGGTCGGCGCGTGCAGGCCCTGGTCAATCTCCGAAACCATCTTCACCTTCGGCACCGGCGCCGCGGGAGGCGGAGGTGGTGGCGGAGGAGGAGGCGGAGGTGGTGGCGCAGCAATCGATGCAGCCAGCGAGTTCTTCGGCAGGGCCTCAGGATAAATCAGCGGAATCAGGATCGTGATAAGCAGCAAAGTGCCCCAGAACGCGGATGACGCAATCATCCAGTACTTGGTCTTTGACTTGATCTTGTTGCCCGACTCCATCATTGAATCTTCAAACATAAGCGACCTCGGTCTCGCGAGAGAGAGATACTTCGATTAGACACCGCGGGGTTCAGGATTGTTCCCGGATATTGGGGCAAGACTGAAATTTAGTTGGAAGATCGTCGAACTTCAACTACTTCGTACAAAACAGGCGAGCGTGGCTTTCATCCTACCGCAAACCGTCAACTTCCGGCTAAGCCCGTCGCTACAAAATCCTAATGAATTTTTCATCCTTCCGCACTCTGCCTCATATCAGGTGCAATTTCGCGGAACAACGCCCGCGAAAAAGGGCTTCGGCCCGGAGCCCTTGCGAAGACACCCAAACCGAAGCCCCTGATACCCATCACAGCGCCTTACCGCCGCGCACCACGAGCCGCCGGCAGCGTCACCTTCTTGCCCGCCGGAGCTTTCTTCGCGCGCCAGTCCTGGTACGCCACCAGCATCGGCGCCGCAACCGCAATCGACGAGTACGTTCCGATCAAAATTCCGACCACCAGAGCGAACGAGAACCCATGCAGCACCTCGCCGCCAAACACAAACAGGCAAAGCACCGTCAGGAACGTTAACCCCGACGCAATCACCGTCCGGCTCAGCGTCTGGTTGATCGACCGGTTCACTACGTCCGCCAGTTTTTCCCGCCGGTTCAGCGCCAGGTTCTCGCGAATGCGATCGAAAACCACGATCGTATCGTTCATCGAGTACCCCACCAGCGTCAGGATGGCCGCGATCACCGTCAGCGTAATCTCCTGGTTGGTCAGCGAGAAGAACCCAATCGTGATCAGCGTGTCGTGGAACACGGCCACAACCGCGGCCACGCCATAGATCAGCTCAAAGCGGAACCACAGGTAGATCAGCATCCCGATCAGCGAGTACAGCGTCGCCAGAAACGCCTGGTGCGTCAGCTGCGCTCCCGCCGTAGGCCCGACAATATCAATCTGCTGAATCGTGAACCCAGAGTCGTGATAGTTCGCCGCCAGAGCGCTCTCCACCTGGCTGCGGCCCTGGTCGTGCGCGGAGTCCTGCGCGGTCGTCTGCGGCAGCGTGATGATTTCTTTCGTGCCGGAGCCGCCGCCGCCAACATCGGAGACGCTCTGAAGCTTGTAGTCCCTTACATGCGCCGCATCGAGCGCCGCGCGAATGTGGTCCTCATTCGGCTTGGAGTTGAACTGCACCGTAATCTGCGTGCCGCCCTTGAAGTCCACGCCGCGCGGAATCCCATGCCAGAAAAGCATGCTGAAGATTCCAGCCACGGAAAAGATCAAAGAAAATCCAAGGAAGTACCACTTCTTCCCCAGCCAGTCGATATTTGCATTGCGAAACAGTTCCACTTGTTCTTTCCTTCGGCCGCTCGGGCCGCTTTTCCTAATCCCTGAAACCTAAAACCTGCTCTTAAATCGACAGGGCCGCTCTCCGCTCTTTCTTGCTGAGCAGGTAATCGAAAATTGTCCGCGACACGAACACAGCCGTAAACACATTGGCCAGCAAACCGATCGTCAGCGTCGTCGCAAAGCCCTTCACCGGGCCCGTTCCGAAGATGAACAGAATGCCCGCCGAAACAACCGTCGTAACGTGCGTATCGAAGATGGTCGTCCACGCATGAGCGAACCCATCCTGCACCGCGGCAGCAGACGTCTTGCCCAGCCGTAGCTCTTCGCGCACGCGCTCGAAGATCAGCACGTTCGAGTCAACACCCATACCGATGGTCAGAATCACGCCCGCGATACCCGGCAGCGACAGCGTCGCACCTGAGAACGCCATGAACCCCAGCAGGATCACCAGGTTCAACACCAGCGCCAGGTCGGCGTTCACGCCCGCTCCGCGATAGTAGATGAGCATAAAGATCATCACCACAACCATGCCAGCGATCGCCGCCACCACGCCAGAGTGAATGCTGTCCGCGCCGAGGCTCGGTCCGATGGTCCGCGTCTCAATCGGCGTAATCGAGGCCGGCAGCGATCCGCTGCGCAGCTTCGTCGCCAGAGCGACCACCTGGTCCTGCGTGAACCCGCCCGTAATCCGGCCCGAATCGCGAATCGCGCTCTCGATGTTCGCCGCTTCAATCACGCGGTTGTCGAGCGTAATCGCCATCAGCGTGTTTTTGTTCGCATCCGTGTACTTGTAGAAGCGGTCGCCTGCATCCGTCGTCAGGTTGAACGACATATCCGGCCGGCCGTTCTCATCCTGGCTCGGCTGCGCGTCGCGGAAGTCCGTTCCTTCCACCACCGAACCGCGCTTCAATACATAGAACTTATCCGGGCCGCCCATACCGCTCGAGCCCTGAAAGATCTCCTCATCCGGAGGAACCGTGCCGCCTGCCGCCGTCGTCGCCTGCGCCAGGTCTGGATAGCCGTCCGTACCCACCACCGGGTGGATCGCCAGCTTCGGCGTCGCCTGGATCAGGCGCTGCACTTCGGCATCGTTTGAAACACCCGGCAGCTCCAGCACAATCTGATACGCGCCCAGACCGTACGGCTCAATCAGCGGCTCATAGGTGCCCAGCGAATCGATGCGCTCGCGGATGGTCCCGATCGAAGTTTCGACCGTGCGGTCCTTGATATCGCGCACCGCCGATGGCTTCAACGTCATCGTGTAGCCCGTGCCACCCGAGGTCGAGCTCACATCGTAGCTCGCATAGTCGTTGCCCGTGATGATGGTGTTGATCGCGCTCTGCTGGGCGGACGTAGCGCCGGTCACCGTAATTACCTCAGGATGCGCCGGATCGAGCTTGGTCGCCTTCGCGCCGGTTGCCGCCAGCGCGTCGGTCAGCCGCTGCACATCGCGGTCGGTAGCCGCATTCACGGCCTCTTCCACGTGTACCTGCATCACCAGGTGCGTTCCACCCTTGAGATCGAGCCCAAGGTGAATGTTGTTCGTCAACAGGGTCTTCAGCGATGCCTTCCTCGGCAAGCCCGTTCCAAAGAAAATTCCGTAGATGAAGATCGCCAGGACCGCAATAATGAAGCCCGTTTTCCTGCCCAGATTCTTACCCATCGCTATGCTGTTTCCTTCAATTTCCCGGCGCTCGTTGTCTCAACACCTAAACTTCATTGCCGCGATAACGCTGTTGGCTGTTACCTGTTCGCTGCTTTTTAACTCTTCACCACTTCATCGGTCGTGACCGCCGCAACGGCGCTGCGCACCACTTCGAACTTCACGTTGTCCGGCGGGCACTTGATCACGAGTACATCATCCTTCACGCTCACAATCTGTCCGCGCAGGCCGCCGTTGGTCGTAATCTTGTCGCCCGGCTTCAGCTTGGAAAGCATCAGCTGCCACGTCTTCTGTTTGCGCTGGTTCGGTGCGATCAACAGAAAATACATCGCCACAAACATGATCACGAGCAGCGGAAGCCCGCCCAGACTGCCGAACAAACCGGCCGGCGACGCCAATACCAATGCAAGAATGCTCAAAGTTCTTCCCTGTTACCGAAGACCAGGCGCGGCAACCGCCAGCGCAGGCTTCGTCTCTCTTAAAATGTCGGGGATTTTGTTGCCCTCTGGTCTTTCCAGCCGATCGCTGAAAACGCCAAAGACCTGCCGGTTTCGACTCGCGCTTCCGAACCCAAAGGTCCAGACACACGTCTGCCGTCTCCAGCCAATCACACCTGAGGATTAAGCATCGCGTAGCAACCACCGGATGTCAAGGAAATCGCGGGTTTGCCTCTCGTTGAGGACGGAATTCCCCGCCACGCCTGTTGCAACTTGGAGCGACCACAAAATCTCTTCGAATTTGCGCTTCCTCAAAACCATCAATGCCCGCGACATTCCCCAGCCTCTCGCCCCGGTCGACTTCATCCTCCGCGAAGCGAGCATCCCTCCATCCGGGGGTGCATCTGTGAACCCCTCGGCATATAACTATCCCGAGGAGACTTTCCCCGATGCCCACAGACGTTCTCATCACCGGCGCCGGCCCCGTTGGCCTGACCATGGCCATCGAGCTCGCCCGCTTCGGCCTCTCAGTCCGCATCGTCGACAGGAACGCCGCTCGAACCGACAAATCCAAGGCCCTCGTCGTCTGGTCGCGTTCCCTCGAACTTTTCGACCGCTCCGGCGTCGGCGAACATCTTCTCGCTGCGGGTCAGCGCTGCACCGCCGCCAATCTCATGTCCGGCGACAAAACTCTCGCCCACATCACCTTCGAGGGCGTCGACTCGTCTCACCCCTACGCGCTCATGATCCCGCAATCGGAAACCGAGCGCATCCTCGAAGAACACCTTCGCACTCTAGGCGTGCAGGTCGAACGCAGCACTGAACTCACCGCCTTCGCCCAGTCCGAGACCTCCGTAGCCAGCAGCCTGCTTTCCGCCGGCGGCACGACCGAAACTCTCGAAACCGCCTGGCTCATCGCCTGCGACGGCGCACACTCCACGGTCCGCCACCAGCTCAACCTTCCCTTTGAGGGCGATACGCTGCCCAGCCAGTGGGTCCTCGCCGACGTCCATCTCCATGGCCTCCCTAACCCGAACGAGCTGCATATCTTTCTGCACGAAGCCGGCGTTCTGGCCATCTTCTCGATCGGCCCGGTCGAAGACGGTCGCGCCCGCGTGATCGCCAACACCGGAACCGTATCGCCCGGCGAAATCACGCCCGAACCAACGCTCGCCGATGTACAAGCCATCCTCGACCAGCGCGGCATCGGCGGTGTCACCGCATCCGATCCGGTCTGGCTCGCCAACTTCACCATCAACGAGCGCAAGATCCCCAACTACCGCGTCAACCGCATCTTCCTCGCCGGCGACGCCGCCCACATCCACTCCCCCGCCGGCGGGCAAGGCATGAACACCGGCATCCAGGACGCCTGTAACCTCGCCTGGAAGCTCGCCGTCGTCCATCGCAAGCTGTGCGCCGCCGCCGATCTGCTGCTCGACAGCTACTCCGCCGAGCGTAGCCCGGTTGCCGAGCAGGTCCTCAGTGGAACCGGCAAGCTCACCTCGCTCGCCACGATGCACAACCCGGCGCTGCTGGCCCTCCGCAACACCGCCGTCAAGCTCGCGCTCGGCTTCCCACCCGCCCGCAACGCCATGGCCAACGAGCTCACCGAACTGGCCGTCCACTACCCAAAGAGCCCGCTCAACGGCGACGCCTCAACCGTGCATGACACCCCCGAACCCGGCTACCGCGTTCCCCTCCACACCGGCGATCTGCCCATCGGTGCCGGCGACACTCCACGCTTCGCCCTCTACGCCCACCCCGGCGCGGACGCTGACCAGTTCATCGCCTGCTTCCCCGAGCTACTCGAACCCACACCCCGCCCGCCGCTAACCCCCGGCACCCTCACCCTCGTCCGCCCCGACGGCTATGTCGCTTTCACCGGCGACACCAATGCTTATCCCCACGCCGACGCTTACATGGTCAACCTCATCTACGGTCCCAAACAAAAGGTAACGCTCGAAAGCTAAGAGAATCCACGCCTTATTCACTATTCACTACTCACGATTCACTGCTTCTCGCCGTATCCTGACTCATGCACGCCGCAGCACGAACCAGACTCAAACCCAAAGACATCCGCGCCGAACTTCCCGCGCTTCTCCACCTCGCCATCCCGCTCATCGCCGGTGAGCTTGGGTGGATGGCCATGTCCGTCGTCGACACGATCATGGTCGGCCGCCTTCCCAACTCCGCCGTCTCCATGGCCGCAGCCGCACTCTCGCAGGTGCTCTTCAACACGCTCACCTTCGGCATCGGAGGCGTCCTGCTCGGGCTCGACACTGTCATTTCGCAAGCCTTCGGCGCCAAAGAACTGCATCAGGCCAACGGCTGGCTGCTCCACGGTCTCGTCCTTGCCGTTGCGCTCGCCGCCGCACTGAGTGCGATCCTTGTGCTCACACCCACGATGCTGTTGCATCTTCCGGTCGACCGCAGCGTGCTTACGCTCGCCGCTCCGGCGCTGCGCGGACTTACCTACGGTGCGCTTCCGCTGCTGCTCTACTTCGCCTTGCGCCGTTACCTGCAGGCCGCCAACCACGGACGCTCCATCGCGTTCGCGCTCATCTCCGCCAACATCATCAACGCTTCCGGCGACTGGCTGCTGATGTACGGCCACCGCTTCCACCTCGGCGGGCTCACCCTCGCCATCCCTGCCTTTGGCGTCCTCGGCTCAGCGTGGTCCACCAGCTTCTCCCGCCTGTATCTGATGGCCGTGCTTCTAATCGCAATCATCCTCGCAGACCGCCGCCACAGCTACGGCCTGCGTAAAGTTGTCTCACACGCCACATCACGACGCATCGAGTTCCAGCACCTGCGCAAGCTCTTCCTGCTTGGCGCTCCCGCAGGCGCGCAGATCTTCGTTGAGATCGCCATCTTCGCGCTGGTCACAACGCTCATCGCCACTTTCGGGCCCGCGCCGCTCGCCGGCCATGAAGTCGCGCTGCAATGCGCCAGCACGACGTTCATGGTGCCCTTCGCGATCTCGTCCGCAACGGCCGTCCGCGTAGGCCACGCCATCGGCCGTGTCCGCGCAGGCTTCGGCACGCTCAACGAAGTCGCTGCAGCGGGCTGGACCGGCATTCTCGCCGGCGCGACTGTCATGCTCGTCGCGTCCGTCATCTTCCTCGCGATTCCTGCGCGCATCGCCCACATCTTCACGCCAAACCCTGTTGTCATCGCCGCCGCCGTGCCGCTGCTGCTCGTAGCCGCGGGCTTCCAGTTTGTCGACGGCATCCAGATCACCGCGACCGGTGCGCTCCGCGGCGTAGGCAATACCACCGCGCCCTTCTGGACGCAGCTCATCTGCTTCTGGGCCGTTGGCATGCCGCTTGGCGCGCTGCTCGGCTTTCATTACAAGCTCGGTGCGGTTGGCCTATGGTGGGGCTTGCTCTTCGCCCTCGGCGGCGCAGCCGTCGTCCTGCTGTACTTCTGGCGGCGAACAGCCAAGACCCTCGTCGTAAAAGCCGCGGCCTAACGTTTTTCCGGCAGTACCGCCAAAGCAGCTTCAACGATGGCCTTCGCACGCTCGTAGTTCGCCTCAGGCACTTCAATCGCAACCGTCATCGCATCGGCAAGGCCAGCGGGTGAGTCTCGCCCATCGTGCCACACAAACGTTACCCCAGCCTTGGCCAGCGCCGTAGCTGCCGCGATGCCTTCCGGCAGCTCCGTCTCCGCGTCGAACATCAGCACGCCCATCAGATCACTGAGCGGTTCAGCCTCCGCGTTCGGCGCACCAGCCTCGCGCTCCGGAAACAATCCCATCTTCTCGTGCAGCAGAGCCCTCGCCGCGGAGTAGTCCCTCTCGACGACGACCATCTGCAACCATTTGATCGGCGCGTATCGCTGCGAAATAGCGGCTCCCTTGCTGCTATCCACCAGCCGGTACTCAAGCTGCGCTTCGTCCATCAGCTCGACCGCGCGATTGGCCTGGAACATATCGTCAAACGTCCAGAGCAAGCGCTCGTCCTCCGCGAGCACATCGGGCATCACCAGCGACCGTGACGACGCTGAATCCTCAACCGCTTCATCTGCACCCGCAGCCACATCGATCTTGCGCTCCTGCATTACCCGCGCTAGTGCTTCCTGCGCAATCTGCGTCAGGCTGTTGCGGTTGCCATGCAGAGCCACCAGTTCGTCGTTGCTTTTCTCGTCATACAACTGCCGCAGCCTGCCCCACTCGCGATCCATATCCATGGCCACGAGGCTACCATCATGCGCTACTGCGTCGAAAGCAGGTTGATCCCCATCCCGGTCACGTCGGTCTCGCCCACACTTAGCGTCTGCGTATAAGGCTGGAATGTTGTCCCCACAGCAGTGTTGTTGCCGCCGCGTCCGCGAAAACCGATCGTCATTGCCTGCGTGCTTCCCTGCGCACTCAGCGTATAGGTGCCCGCCGGCACATACGAGATCAGAAAATCCCCGTTCGCATTGATCGGCCCGGACATCTGCACAGTGGCATCCGTCGTATCCACCAGAGACACACGCCCCGAAAGCACATTGAACCCAGCCGCAGCCGAGTTCACATGCCCCGACACCGTATGCAGCTGGCTCAGGTTCAGCACCATCCGCAGATCGTCGCGCTCATCGCCGGCCTTGATCGTTATCGGCTTCGCCTCGGCCTTGCGAAACACGCCGGGCGCATATACGCGGATCAGGTTGGCAAGCCCTCGTCCGCCGCCAAACTGCACCGTCGGATGCAGCTGCACCTCCAGCACATAATCGCCGCTCGCCAGTCCAAGCAGCCGAAACACGCCACGATCATCCGTGACCGCCCGCGTCGTCGAGTACGCCCGCAGCGAGTTCAGCGGCGAAGGCAGCGCCACCGGCGTCACCGGCGGATCGGCGACCACGTCCACGCCCGTGGCCGGCGATCCATCCTCCCACTGCAGCCTGCCAGAAAGCGCCGCACCGCGAACCAGTGTCAGCGTTACCGATCCGCTGCCGCTCGCGCTCACATGCACCGTAGGCATCTGCGTCATCAGATCAGTCGCCGTCGCCCCAGCGTTCGCGCCGGTCTGCAACAGCGTGCGCTCGGACACATAGCCCGGCGCTGTAGCCAACACCCAGTAATCCCCCGGTGCCACATTCGAAATGGTGAACGTGCCGTCGAGCCCTGTCCGCGCAAATCCGCCACCACCCCCGAACCCGCGCCCACCGCGATCATTATTGGAAGCCGACGCCGAAGGAATCGCCTGCAAATCCACCTGCACAAACCTCGCCGGACGCTGTGTATCGCCAAAGACGACCATCCCGGTCACGCTCGCGGAAGAAGCCGGCGCTGCCGCCACCATCGGGGCCTGCGCCCGCAACATGCAGCCGCCCATCAACAGCACACAGCCGACCCGCGAAATCACGTTCCACTTCTGCATCGATCGTCACCCACGGCAATTCTCACCCTCTTTGACGGCCAATCCCAGGCAGCGGTTCAATTTCTTGCTCGGCCAACCTCAGGAAGCAGCCAGCTCCCCGCGCACCCTCTCCATCGTCTCCAGATAAAAATGGAGGTTGTGGATCGAGTTCAGCGTCCCGGCCAGCGGCTCTCCACTGGCAAACAGGTGCCGCAGATACGCCCGCGTATACCGCCGGCAGACCATGCAACCGCAGCCTTCATCGATGGGCCGCTGGTCCGCCGCGTTGTCCTGCTTCTTGATGTTCAGCCGCACCACCGGGCTTGTACGGTCCTTCGGGTTCTCGCGCACGAACAGCAGCCCATGCCGCCCGGCCCGCGTCGGCAGCACGCAGTCCATCATGTCCACGCCCATCCGCGCGTACTCTTCAATCTCCTCCGGATAGCCCACACCCATCACATAACGCGGCCTGTCTTTCGGCAGAATCTCCAGCGTGCGGGCAATCATCTCGCGCGTCACCTCACGCGGCTCGCCGACAGCCAGGCCGCCAATCGCGTATCCGGGAAAGTCCATCTCGACCAGCCGCTCGGCGGACTCCTTGCGCAGGTCCGCATACATGCCGCCCTGCACAATCCCAAACAGCGCCTGATGCTTGCCCTTAAACTTCGCCGCGTCGTAGCCCGCGTCAAAAAATGTCCCCTGTTCGCTATTCCCTATCCGCTGCGTGGCCCAAGAAACTTCGTGCCGATGCTCCATCCAATACGCCCGTGACCGCGCCGCCCACGCATGCGTCAGGCCCATCGAATCCCGCGTCCGCTCCCAACTTGCCGGCGTCTCCACGCACTCATCGAACACCATCATGATGTCCGCCCCGAGCGCGATCTGCACTTCCATTGAGTGCTCCGGCGAAAAGAAGTGCTTTGACCCATCCAGATGCGACCGGAACTCCACGCCATCGTCCGAAATCTTCCGCAGCTTCGCCAGCGAAAACACCTGGAACCCGCCTGAGTCCGTCAGCATGGGCCGGTTCCAGCTCATGAACCGATGCACCCCGCCCAGCGACCGGATCAACTCATGTCCGGGCCTCAGATACAGGTGATACGTATTCGCCAGAATGATCTCGGCGCCCCGCCCACCAGCCTCGCTGTCCCCTGTTGCCTGGTCGCTGTTGCCTAGCTTCTCAAGCACATCCTGCGGCACAGCCTTCACCGTCGCCGCGGTTCCCACCGGCATAAACACCGGGGTCTGGACCTTGCCATGCGGCAGCGTCAGCTCACCCCACCGCCCGCCGCCATCACTCGTCGCACTCACATCAAACAAAAGGGACATCGCCCTTCATTCTAGTGCGACGAGCTGGATGAGGAACTCGAGCTGGAGCTCGAACTGGAGCTGTAGCTAAAATTCGACCCCACACCGATACCTCCGCTGAACTTACGCAGGTCGTCGATGGTCATCCGGCCTTTCAGGTGAATGAACGCCAATTCCTTGGGCTCCGCCGTCATAATCACCAACTCGTGCGTCTCGTTGTCCGCCGCCGTCCGCTGGCAGATATCGGTCGACCCATCCTTATCGCGCGAATGGATAAAGCAGTTCCAGCTCCCGTCCGTCAGGCGCTTGCGATAGGCCTCCACATCCTCCATCTTGTACATGCCCGGTTTGTCATAGCTATAGGAATGCACCACGATGAACTCCATCTTGTGCGCGAGATCGTTGCCCGTATTCTTGCCCAGCATCCCCATCATCTTCGGATCGAGATTGATCTCCGTCACATCGCTCGCGCCCTTGGCAAACTGCTCGGTGCCGGCAAACAGATCGTCTTTGACCTGAAACGCCCCCGCCGCCATGAACAAAATCTCCTTCGCCGATTGCGCCTTCACAGGCACAGCAAAGCCCGCCATCACCATCATCAATACCGCACTGCCCAGCATCTTCTTCATCGCCATCACCTCATTCCTTCCCATTCAAATCTCATATCTAATCGCCCAGCTTCAACCCGGCCCGCTGCAACTGCGCCTGCGTCTGATTCAGCGCCTGGTTGGTCACTCGCATGGCCGCTTCGAACTGCCGCTCCGTCAACGCTGCCTGTTCCTGCTGGTGAACCACATGCACCCGCGCCGTAATCAGCGCACCCATCACCAGCGCGGCGGCAATCGCTCCACCCATCCAGGCCTGCACACGAGGCATCATCAACAGCTTGCCCTTCGGCTTAGCCTTCGTCGGTGCAACCGCACGCTCCATCACGCTCGCCGCAAATCCGTCCGGCGCATCTACCCGCTTCAACGCCTTCGCCAAAACCTCATCGAAATCCGGCCCTTGTTGCATCTCGTTCATCGCACATACTCCTTCATCGTCACCGCTGCCTTACGCCGCAGTAACTGCAATCCGCGCTGCAGATTGCTCTTCACCGTCGCCACCGGTTGACCCAGCAGCGCCGCAATCTCATCGGGCAACATCTCTTCCTGGTGCCGCAGCACCACAGCCACCCGCATCGCTTCGGGGAGCGTCTTCAGCAACTCCTCAAGACGGGCCTCAATCCCTGCATCCAACCGCGCCGCGCCGTCAGGCGCAAACTGCTCTTCAATCCACTCATCGGCACCCGCCTCCGGCCTGCGCGACTTCCGCCGCAACGAATCGGTCGCCTTGTTCACCGTGACGCGCCGCAGCCAGAACTTCACATGATCGGCGCCGTCAAGCCGATCCGCACCGCGAAACAGCTCCAGGAAGACATCCTGCGCCACCTCTTCCGCAACGCCGTACTCGCCCGTCACGCGCAGGGCGATAGAAAACACCATCCTCTGGTGCGTCTCAATCAGGCCCCGAAACTCGGTCGATTCCATTCCCATCAACGCTCTCATCTGCCTATACGCAGAGAATGCGCCTCGGGAATGCAAAAGTTTTCGGGTTAGGAAATTATTTTGGGTTATTTCTCAGCGACGGTGGTCGAAGAGGGCGATTCCACCAAAGCCACAGCCTGTTGCAGCGTGATATCAGGGTCAAGATAGTGGAAATCAGACCGTGTGAGATCGCTGTCCCTGCCCACCGACTTGAACAGCACCGCCTTGCCCTTGATCTCGGTCACCACGTGTACCGTCCGCCAGTGTCCATCGATGAACTCGCGATCGCTTTCAAAGTGGCTTCCGGCATGGATCGTCGCCAGAATTCCAAAGCCGATGCTCACATCTGTAGGCAGCTTGCCTTCAATATGCACCAGCCGCAGGTCTTTCGCATCGATCGCCAGCCACCCATTCATGCCATGCAGTACACGCTCTTCAATGCCGCTCGGCGAGTAGCCCGGGTTCGGCCTGAAGTCCACATGCCACACTCCATCTTCGAGCTTCACATTCTCCAGAATGAATCCCTTATCCAGATCGTCGAGCATCAACCGCGCATGCGCTTCGTCGCCCATCCGCGCGGCTTCGTTCTTTGAAAACTCATCCGGATGCGCCACAATTTCTGCCAGCTTTGCCCGCTGCTGCTGCTCCTGTGCCGCCGTCAGCGGCACACCATCGACCTCCAGCAGCATCCGCACCTTGCCGGCGGAAGTCTCCACTACGCGCTCTTTCCAGGCATGCCCGCCGGTGCGGTCCGAGCGCTCGATCGATACATACTCATACCGCTCATGGTGCGCCGCGGAGTCTTTCTCCTGCGTAATCATCGCGCCCAGCAGCGCCTGCGGTGTCTGAAAAGTCTGGATACTCTGCGGTGTTGCCGCCACCAGCGCCGGCACCGCCGCAACGAAAAATCCCATCCCCAACAAGCAGGCCCGCACGCGCTCTGAAATCACTTTCGCTCCAACCAATCCAGTCCCGGCCCGGCGCATGCAATTCTCCCTGCTTCATTCTACGAAGCCCACTACACTTGGGATGCCGGATTCCCACACCGCGATATGACAATTTCGTTAGTTCAGCCGCCAGACGCAAAGAAATCGCATGCGCCGTCTTCAAACAGTTAGACGTAGGACTTCATTAAAGCGGAGGCGGTCTTCTCTGCTGTCTAATGTCTACTATCTACACTTTGCGTTTATGACTGTCCACGACATCCTTCTCGAAGCCGCAACCCAGATCCAGCGCCGCGACGCCGAGCTTCTCCTCGCGCACACGCTCCACCAGCAGCGCACCTGGCTCATCGCGCATCCTGAAGCCGTCCTCACGCAGCCGCAGCGCGACTCGTTCGAATCCCTCATCCATCGCCGCGCCGCCGGTGAGCCCCTCCAATACCTCACCGGTACGCAGGAGTTCTTCGGCCTCGACTTCCGCGTAACCCCCGCCGTCCTCATTCCGCGCCCAGAAACCGAGCACCTCGTCGAAGCCGTGCTGGCCTGGTCCGAGTCGCAGATCAAACCTCTTCGCCTGCTCGATATCGGCACCGGTTCCGGAGCCATCGCCATCGCGCTCGCCGCGAATCAATCCTCCGCTGAGATCATTGCCACTGACATCTCACCCACAGCCCTCGCACTCGCCCGCGACAACGCGCTCCGCCTGGGCTTCGGCAGCCGCATACGCTTCCTCGAAGGCGATCTGTTCTCCGCGCTCGACGACAAAGAAGAGTACTTCGACGCCATCGTCTCGAACCCTCCCTATATCCCACTCGCCGACGCGCCCACCATGCAACGCGAAGTTGTCGACCACGAGCCACACACGGCTCTCTTCGCAGGCGAGAAAGGCCTCGACATCTACCGCCGCCTCATCCCCGCCGCGCGAACCCGCCTGCGCCAGGACGGCCTGCTTGCTCTTGAAATTGGCTTCGGTCAAAGCGCCGCTCTCACGCAGCTGCTCGCCAGCTGGTCCAATGTCCAATTCGTCAACGATTACGCCGGAATTCCCCGTGTTGCATTGGCCACACGCTCCGCTGATTAACCCAGGAAGGATCGAAGCAGAACCGAAGCCTCATGCTGCTGCTTCACCCAGTCGGTGCAGATGTGATGCATCGCCGCCACACTGATCGCTACGGCCAGCGCCGACTCAAACACGGCCACTGGAAGGTCGTTGCCCATCAGCCCGGCGAAGTACATCCTTGCCCAATAACCGCCATACGTTCCAATCAGCGCGCCCGCAATGCCCAGCAGGAACCCACCCGCCAGCGGCTCTCCAAAAGACGACACCACAAGCATGCCAATACCCGCGCCAAACACCAATCGCGCCGCCAGTGGCCCAGGACTCTTACGGCTGGGTGTTTTCGGCAGCGTGTCGCCATAGAACTCACCTAGCGCCAGCACCGTAAAGATCAGAACCGAAACTAAGCTCGCCGTCCAGAAGTTCAGCCGCGATACCGGCAGTGCGGCAAAGTACATAAACCAGCACAGCACAGCCATCGGCGTCATGCACCGCATCCCCGTCGCTACGCCAAGAAACAGAACCCAGTCCATGCTTGCCTCCGTCTTCTAGGGTCGAACCCCAGCCATCGCAGAGTGTAGCGCAAAAGAATCCCGAATCTCACGGGTACAGAATACGTTGCCTGCTCCCATGAGGTTTTCCTGCAAATGCTGCAACTATTACTCTTCCCTCTGGCGAAACTCCGCCAGCTCGTCCGCCGAAGGCAGCTCCCACCGCGCCTCCATAAAGTCGAACATCTCCCGCGTCACCTCGAACGAAAACGTCTCGCTCGTCCCACCGTTCCGCTCACAGACGCGTCCCCACCGAACTTCCACCGGCACATCGAGCACATGCAGCTCCACTGCAACGCCAGCCTCTCGCGCCCGCTTCAGCCAAGCCTCGCGATGCTCCCGCAGCGTAAACCCCAGATCCAGCACCGCATCCACACCTACCGCCGCGAGCGATACCGCAACCGCCGCAATCTGCGCCTCGCAACGCCCAATCCGCTCCATCGCCCATAAGAAATCCTTCTTCTCGGGCGAATCCATCCAGTAGAGCGCAGTCATCCACTCATCGATTGAGAACCGCACCCCGCCCACGCGCGCTGTCAGATCCCGCGCAAACGTACTCTTGCCCGCGCCGGTTGAGCCCGTCACGAGATGCCATCGCGCACCCAGTCTCACCCTCTAAGAAACCCATACAGCGGGAACGCCTCAGCCAGCTCCGCCACCTGTCCGCGAATCTCCGCCAGCTTCGCTCCATCACTTCTGTGCTCGAGCGCCTGCCCGATCCACTTCGCAATGGTCCGCATCTCGTCTTCCTTCATACCGCGAGTCGTCAACGCCGGCGTTCCAATCCGAATGCCGCTCGGCTTCATCGGCGGATTCTTATCGAACGGGATCGCATTCTTGTTCACCGTGATGCCCGCCGCGCCCAGCGCTTCTTCCGCCTCCGAGCCATACATGCCCTTGGCAAACACATCGACAAGGATCAAATGCGTATCCGTTCCACCCGACACAATGCGGAACCCTTCGGCCTGTACTGCCTCAGCCAGCGCCTTCGCGTTCGCAACCGTCTGCGCCGCATACGTCTTGAACTCCGGCTGCAGCGCTTCATGGAACGCCACGGCCTTACCCGCCACTACATGCATCAGCGGCCCGCCCTGCTGCCCTGGGAACACACTACGATCCACACCCGGCGCAAACTCCTGCTTGCAAAGGATCATGCCCGCGCGCGGCCCACGCAGCGTCTTATGCGTGGTCGTCGTCACGATGTGCGCATGCGGTACCGGCGAAGGATGCGCTCCGCCGGCCACCAGCCCGGCAAAGTGCGCCATATCCACCAGGAAGAACGCGCCCACCTTGTCCGCAATCGCCCGCATCCGCGGAAAATCAAACGTTCGCGGATACGCCGATCCGCCGCCGATGATCATCTTCGGCTGCTCGGCAATGGCCTGTGCCTCCAGCTCGTCGTAGTCGATCACTTCCGTATCGGGACGAACCTTGTACCCCGCCACCTGGTACAGCTTGCCCGAAAAATTCAGCTTGTGTCCATGCGTCAGATGCCCGCCATTGGCCAGGTCGAGCCCCAAGATCTTGTCTCCCGGCTGAATCAGCGACATATAAGCCGCGGCATTGGCCTGCGACCCCGAATGCGGCTGGACGTTCACATGCTCTGCGCCGAACAGCTTCTTCGCGCGATCACGCGCCAGGTTCTCCACCACATCGGCGAACTCGCATCCGCCGTAGTACCGCTTGCCCGGATACCCCTCCGCATACTTGTTCGTAAACACCGTGCCAACCACTTCCAGCACCGCGCGCGAAACGAAGTTCTCACTCGCAATCATCTCCAGGCCTTCATGCTGGCGCAGGATCTCGTTCTCGATTTGTGCGGCAATGTCCGGATCGGAAGCCGCAAGGGTCGCATTCAGGTCGATAGGCATATCCCAATTTTACCCTCAGCCCCGGTGGGTAATAACACGTAAGTGTCATGCGGGCATCACACGCACGGTCTATTACCAACGTTCCTCGGGGGATGTTTTTCTCATTCGAGGAGATCATGCTCAATCTGTCGAGACCCAGCGAACGTACTCCACTCAAGGGTGAACCTACTTCGCAGCCAGTCAATGCGCCGGCACTTGCATCTCATCGGATTGCCGCTGAGTTGCAACCGGGCCCCGATGTAAGGGAAGGAACGCTCATGGCAACTTCAATCATTTCGTTTCCGTTCTCCGGCATGGCAGCGCCAGCCCACAAGGCCGTTCAGAGGTCGGGTGTCGCGGCGAACACCTCGGCTCTGCCGTTCGCCACGCTCCGCCACCATGGCCTTCATCTCGTCAACCGCGCATCCGCTTCGGCCGCTGCATCGTTCTCCACACCGGAATCCGCTCGCCGCAACTCCCAGGCTCAGGCCGACCGCATCGTCGCCCAGGTCGAGCAGGAGATCGCACGCCAGGCTTTCCGCGAAGCCCAGCAACAGCTTCACGGCCGCACCACCCCGCTTTCAACTCCAGCCACGGTCTTCACCTTGCCCGTGCAAACCGAAACCCCGGCCAGCGTCGCCCGTCGACTCTTCGCCGCTCTTCTGTCCTTTGCACGGCCCGCCTAACAAAGGCACACAATCCGGCTGCGTTTTTCACGCGTAACACTTTCAGGTCACTCCAAATGACCATGAGGTTACGCGTGTCTGTCGTTTGTGGAATTATCAAACTCTTCACGGGCTGCGAATCTAAGCAAGTCGAGAGGGCATGTAAGCCCAATCACCCAGGAGAATCACAATGCATGATTTCATCGTAGCCGGCACCTTCCTCGCCTTCATTGCAGCTCCCTGCATCGTCGCCATGTTCCGCAAGGACGAAGAAGAATCCATCTAACCCCCTTCGCGAAACTTCGTTCCCTTAGCGGCCTTTGCGTTCAAGGCTTTTGCTTTACCCGGTCGCAGCCAGCTTTCGAAACGTGCTCCACACAAACGACCCGATGTACCACCCATCGATGTACTTGTAAGGCGTCTCCCCCGTCGTGTAGTGCCCACACGGCAGCACCTTCGCCACGTAGTCCACGCCATACTTGTCGAAGTTCTTCAGCACATCGAGCGACAGCGCCCGTATAAACGTCAGGTCATACGGCGCATAAACCACAAGCGACCTTTTGGGGTTCGCCGCAAACTGCTCCATGTACGCCATCGGGCTCACAGCCACAAAGATCTTCCGCACATCATCCTGCGTCAGCCCTGCATGCTCAAACGTCGCGTGAATATGCCGCGTGCTCTGCCCCGTCCAAACCACATCGCCAAACCACGTTGACGCATGGTTGAACGCGCACACCTTCAGCCGCGCATCCATCGCTGCCGCGATAAACGCATAGCAGCTGCCTAAGCTCGTGCCCAGCACGCCGATCTGCTCATACCCCTGCGCCTCCAGCCAATCCACACAGCTCCGTATATCCGCCACCGCCTGCCGGCAAGCCTCAATCGTGCGCCCCACATTCGAGCTCACCGCATAGTCCGACCGCTCCAGCTCCGCCGGCCTCCGCGTATCGTGATACGGCTTCGACAACCGCAGCACCGAAATCCCAAACTGATTGAACAAACTCCCAAACACATTGTGCGAAATCGCATCCGCATTCCACTGCGGCATCACAATCATCGCCTGCTTCGGCTTGCGCTTCTCGCCTTCCCTAATTCCTACTCCCTGTTCCCTATTCCCTGCACTTTCATACCACCGCGCATTCACCACATCATTCTCGGGATAAGGCGTCTTCACCGCCGATGTAAACCGCAGAAACGGCTCCTTCCGCAGCTCTCCCACCTTCGCCTGCCGCTTGTACTCGCGCTCCTGCTCCAGCGTCTCCGGCCGAACATTCGTCGGATGCAGCTCAGGATGCCGCATCTCGATGCGAAAATCCGTCGGCGTCTTGTAGTCGAAGAACGAGTGCGGATCAGCCGCGATCCGCGCATTCAGCGCGACCATCGCCTCCAACCCCGACATCTCACCGGCAGCCACAGCCTGCGCCGCCTCATCCCCGCCAAAATCGACCAGATGATCAAAACCCCACTCCAACGGCCGCTCCACACGATTCTCATCGCGAGTCGTCAGGGCCGTTTCCCAGGCAAACATCCACTTCGCATAAAGCTTCGAAAACATCTCTTCAGTTTACCGTCCGCAATTGGGAATACGAACCACATCACACAACGGCGCCCGTCATCGCGCACGTTTCCAGAGTGAGATACTGACCCCGCCTTCATAGAGCTGGCTCGTAGAAGGGCAACACCGAGCGCACAAGATTCGCCCTAAAAAGCGAATGCCTCGGGGTTCCCGCCCCGAGGCGATTCTCTATGAAGGAGGTGATGGCCTATTCAACCCTTGCGGGCTCGCTATAGGCGGTTTTCGTTGCAGGTACCAGGAGAAGTGATTCTCTTCCTGCTGACGAAGATTGCTGTGGTGCTGCACTTGCTGCAGTACTGGTAGTCACTTAACACCACTGGGCGGTGTCAGCCGCTCAGTGGCTTTCCCTACAGCCAAATTTTACCAAGAATCAAGGGAATTTCTTGCTGTTTCAGCAAATTAATCTTGATGCGCGGAACGATGACTACACCCGCACCATCCGCCCTCGCACCCCACACAACACGTCATACGCGATCGTCCCACTCCACCGCGCATGATCCTCGGCGCTCACCCCATTCCCCAGCAACAAAACCTCATCACCTTCAACCACCCCCGCAATCTCCGTCACATCCACCACAACCAAATTCATCGATACCCGCCCCACCACGCTGGCCTTCTGCCCCTTCACAATCACCCACCCATCTCCCACACCCGACGAAGCCGCCCTCCGAAACCCATCTGCATACCCCACAGGCAGCAGCGCCAGCCGCATCGTCTTCGCCGCGACAAACGTCGCTCCATACCCAACCGTCATCCCCACCTCGATTTCACGCAGCCCGATCACCCGCGTCTTCCACTCCATCACCGGCGCAAGCTTCGAACCCAGCGACCCAGCACCCGCCCCTTCAATCGGCAGACAATGTCCATAAAGCCCCACCCCCGGCCGCACCATCGCCCGCGCACCCATGGCCTTGGCCTTCGCTCGAATCCATCGCATCGTCCCACCTTCATCCACGGCGGATGTATTCGCCAGATGCACAAACTCGGGCTTCACCCCCGCCGCTGTAACCTGCTCCAGCGCCGCCGCAAACCGCTCCAGCGCCACCTTCGTCGTACCCGCTCCGGCAACCTCCGAGCAACACAGGTGCGTCATCACACCCTCGCAGCTCACCCAGCGCGAGTTCGCCAGCCGCTCCAGCACCTTAGCCAGTTCTTCACCCACCGCCGCTCCCTGCCGTGCCATCCCCGTTTCCACCTCCACATGCACCGGCACACGATGCCCACCGGCTCTCGCCGCCCGCTCCATCGCCATTACATGCTCCGCGGTCCACACCACCGGTGTAAGCCCATGCGCGACCATACCCACCGCATCGCCCGCTTCCATTCCGCACATCACCAGCACGCGCACGCCGCTATGGGGCATCAACTCCCGTTGCGTCACGCCTTCTTCAAGATCACTCACCCCAAGCCACTTCGCCCCAGCTTCCACCAGCACGGGCGCGCAGACGGCTGCGCCATGCCCATAGGCATCGGCCTTAATGACCGCGAGCACTTCCACCCCAACGCCCGCAACCGACCGCACCGCGCGAAAGTTCTCCGCCAGCCGCGCTCCGGAAATCTCAATCCAGCTCTTCAATCCCGCAACCCCACAAGAAAAATGCAAACCCGGCAGCGCCACGTTAAGCGGCACTCAAAACTACTCCCTAATCCCTATCGCTACTCCCTGCCGTCAACCACCGGCGGCGGATAATACGGCACCTTCTCCTGCTGCTCAGTCGCCCGCTTCACCGCGATATCCGCAAACAGTATCTCCGGCGCAATCGTCGTCTCCGGCACCGGACTAATACTCTGCGCAATATAAGGCTTGCCGCCTGCAGCCAGCACACCACTTCGTAGCGACCGCTGGTCCAGCTCATCAAACGCCGCGCCTCGTACCAGCGTCCGCGTTCCATCCGGAGACACCCGGTACAACAACCGCGGGATCAGCTCGCCGCCTAGCGTCTCCACCTCATACACATCGCGGCCCTGCTGCTTGGCCAGCGCCATCAGCTTCGCCCGCATCTGCGCTGCAGTCAACTCCTGGCTCGACTTCAACTCAATCACGCCAGCCCGCGAATGCGCCGCCTGCCCCGGCGCCGCACGCCCATGCCCGTTCGACTCCGGAAAGTCCTTCACCGGCTCCCGCCCAATCAAAAAGTCCACCAGCTTGCCCTTATCGACAATCGTCACCGGCTCAACCGGCACACCTTCATCGTCGACGGCATAAGCGCCCACCAGCGACTCGCCTTCAAACGTCTTCAGCCCCGGATCATCCACCACCGTCAGAAACGCGGGCAGCACCGGCGTATGCAGGCTCGATTGATACGCTCCCTGCGTCCTCGCCGTCGTCCCCATATCCGGCCTATCAGCCTCCACGTTCGGCACAAACAACTTGCTGATCACGTCCGCCGCCGCATCGCCTGAAAACAACACCGGCCCGTGATAATCCTCCGCCTCCACCACTGGCGCATGCCGCAGCTCTTCCAGGCTCTTCAGGTTTTCAATCGTCCTCTTATGCAACGATGCCGCACTCTCCAACCCCGCCCCGGTTACCGCCGTCGATCCGTTATTCCGGCTCAACTGCATCCCATCATCAGCCTGCCCGCTCACGTTGATCGAATCCGTATACCCGGCATAGCCATGCCGAAGCACAGTCCCATCCGTGTTCACCGTATAGCGGTTCACTACAATCCCATTCACGCTGGCCGAAGAAAACTGCACATCCTGCGCAAAGCTCTTCACCTCAGGCGCGATCAGAAACAAACCACTCGCCTCGATAATCCGTTGCTTCCACTCGTCCTTATCGATCTCCAGCTTCACCACCGGTTCCACTCGAACCACAGGCTTGGCCGGCGTAAAGTCATTCGCCGTTGGCGGACTCTGAAAGCTCTTCAACGCTGCCTGCTTGGCCGAGTACGCCCGCAGGGCCGCTTTATACGCCTCGTCGGTCGCCGTCCACAGCGCATACTTCAACGCCGCCGGATCATCGTCCCCGGGCGCGAGCTCCAGCGCTCCGTCCCCGCGCGACGAGCTCGAATCCGTCGCATAGTCCCCAATCCGCACCTGCACCCGAACCACCCGCTGATGCGTTTCACCTTCCCGCGTCAACGCCCCAAAGTTCGCCACAGCCTCGTAGTTATCGATATCTTCCAGCCGGTACTCCATAAAGTAAGGCCGCTGCATCCCCGGCAACACCAGCAACTCCTTCTCCCGCGCCAGCTCCTCCTTCATCGCCGTCAACAACGAATCACTCTCAGCATTGGCAACTACACTGGGTGCCCCCGATCTCTCGCTTTTGGAGATCGGGGTTTGTGCGTTCGCACACATCGTCAGGCCCACCAATACAACACCCACCACAAACGCGGGTGGCCCATCCTTTCGCGCATTTGCGAAAGGGTGGGGTATCGAGCAAAGCTCGACCGCTCTCTTCAAAACCGGCACCATCCCCATCACTCCCCACCCTTCTTCAGCCCCAACGGCGGAGCCGGCACAATCGGCGGCCGCGCCGTCCCCTGCGCCTGCTTCTGCGTCTCAATCGCGCTCACCAGCATCGCCGGAGCCACCGCACTCACCGGAATCGTCCCCGACTCCGCCCCGCACTCGCCATTGAAAATATCCTGATGATCGCCCGTCGCCACAATGCTCATCAACGCAGCCTGCGGCGTCCCCACAATCGAAACCCCACGCACCAACTCATCCGGTCTCCCATCCACATAAACACGGTAAACAACCAGCGGAATCACCTGGAACGCCTGCGGACTGCGCCGCGTCGTCACCGCGAACCCAGAAGAAATGTCCTCGAAGTAAAGCCCATAAGCCTTGCCCTGCTTCTTCGCCTCGGCCTTCAACATCTCTCTTAGCTCAGCATCCGAAACAGTCTTCGTCGACGTGACAATCAAGTTCCCCTGCCGTCCCGTCGGCATCTTGCCCGTCTCGGCGCGCCCATGCCCGTTCGACTCCTGCACACTCGCAATCGGCTGCCGCGACATCAAAAACGTCTTCAGCACACCATCCTGCACTAGATCCACCTTCCGCGCCGGATCGCCTTCATCGTCAAACGCATAGTGCCCGCTCAGCGGATGCCCATCGAACTCGCGGATCGTCGGGTCATCCGCGACCGACAAAAACTTCGGCAGAATCGGCTTGTTCAACAGCTTCGTAAACGTCTGCCCCTCTTCATCGCCACGCTGCCGCTGTCCTTCCAGCCGATGCCCCAGCACCTCATGGAAGAACACCGCCGCCGCGCGCCCGCTCAAAATCGCCGGTCCGTTATACGGCTCCGTAATCGGCGCAGCCCGCAGGTCATCGAGGTTCTTCGCCATCGCGACAGTCTTCTCCAGCACCTCACTCTGCGCCGGCAGATTGCCCGTCTTGTCCGCCTCAAACGTCTCCACGCGAAACAGGTCCATACCATCGGCCGCGCGCGTGCGAGCCACCACGATCAACCGCGCCACCTGGTTCGGCGTCGCCACATGCGCGCCTTCGCTCGAAACAAAATAGTCCGTCTCGTTCGAAGTCTGCATGATCGCCGTGTCGTAATAAATATCCGGGAAACCCTTGAACACCGCCGTAATCTCGCGCAGCCGCTGCTCCCACGCAGCCTTGTCGACATCGAGCTTCGGCAGACTCGGCAACACATCACTTTGCGGCATCTCCTTCGAAAAATCCGCCGACAAATCCTCTTCCTTCGCCCGCACCTGCTGCTCGGTCTTCACCTTCTCCAGCGCATCCAGAGCCTTGCCATAGCCGCGATTGGTCGCAAACCAAAGCGTTCGCTCGATCGCATCCTTGTCATCGCTCAAAGGCAGCGGAAGCGTCGTCAACGCGCTCGTCCTGTGGTCGCCATGCGTGTTATCGAGCGCCGGCGTCCCCAGCCGAATCTGCACATCCGCCGTCCGCGTGTGCGCCGCATTCGAGTTCATGATCGCGCCATACTGCGCGCTGATGCTCACATTCTCCGCATCCGCCACCGAGTAGCTCAGGAAGTAAGGCTTCGGCGGCAATGCGCCCGCCTTCACGTCCGCCGTAGGCGTCGCACTCGTCCCCAACGACGTCATCGCCCGGTCCAGCTCGCTCGACATCGCCTGCATAATCGCGGGATCACTCGTCGAAGGCGCAGCACCACCACCAGCCGCAGGCGTCTCCGCCCACGGCCCACTGCCCGCGGCCAGCACAAGCCCCAGCAGCACAACCGGTTTACGCATCCAAAAAGTACGTTTCAAAGGAGAAGGAAACATCGAAAGAGTCAAGGGAGCCCATTTCTGGCAACGAGAGATCGTATGCCGAGTGTACCGAAACTTGCACTTCTATTGGACGTCCTAACACCAACGCAGTTTCTCGCCCTTCCCGCACATCCACAACCCTGCCATCCTGAGCGGAGCGCAACCACAAGACTGTCATCTCGACCGACCCTGAGCCTGTCGAAGGGGAAGTGAAGAGACCTGCTTTCTTCTGGCCCATTCCCACCGCCGGGTGGCCCATTCATGACGGTCTCATCGTCATGAGTGGGGAACACCAACTGTCCAACTCACCTCCGGTTTGCCACCAACCCCAACATCCTGCAAACTAAACCACACCGAGGACAAACCCATGCGCCTACGCCACCTGCCTCTGCTCCTCTGCCTCCTTCTCCCAATCACCCGCGCCCATGCCGCCGAGACCCCAGCCGAGCACGCTGCCAACGCCTACGCCGCGCAGGAACTCGCCGCCGCCCCAACCCATGGCAACCTTCCCGACTACGCGCTCTCGCCCGAAGACCTCGCCAAGTCCCACCACCTCAGCCGCATTCACGTCACCCTCCACTTCGTCGACGAGGTCTGGGGCATCCTTTCGCTCGTCCTCCTGCTCGCCCTCGGCATCGTCGCCTGGATGCGCGACACCGCCGTCAAAGCCAGCGCCAACCGCTGGGCGCAGGGCTTCCTGTTTCTCCTTCTCTACCTCATCGTCGACACCCTCCTCGGCCTTCCCATCAGCCTTTACGAGCAGCACCTCTCCCGCGTCTACGGTCTCTCCGTCCAAAGCTGGCCCAGCTGGATCGGCGACGAAGCCAAAGCCTTCGGCCTCGCCTGGATCATCGGCGGCCTGCTCGTCATGCTCCTCTTCTGGGTCATCCGCAAGTTCCCCAAACGCTGGTGGCTCGTCTTCTGGGGCTTCTCCATCCCCATCACACTCTTCGGCGTCTTCGCCGTTCCGTACCTTTCGCCCATCTTCAACAAGTTCGAACCCCTCCAGCTCCACCACCCAGAACTCGTCGCGCAACTCGAACAAGTGGTTGCCAAAGGCCACATGGACATCCCGCCCGACCGCATGTTCCTCATGAAGGCCAGCGAAAAAGTCACCACCATCAACGCCTACGTCACCGGCTTCGGTGCCTCCAAGCGCGTCGTCGTCTGGGATACCTCCCTCACCAAAGGCACACCCGACGAAATCCTCTTCATCTTCGGCCACGAGTCCGGACACTACGTCCTCGGACACATCGTCATCGGCATCCTCTTCAGCATCGTCGTCATGTTCATCACCCTCTTCCTCGGCTACCGCTTCGTCCAATGGGCGATCGCGCGCTTCGGGGTCAGCTGGCGCATTCCCGGCCAAACCGACTGGGCCGCCTTCGCCGTCCTCATGCTCTCCTTCTCACTCTTCAGCCTCGTTCTCGAACCCGTCAACAACGGCTTCAGCCGCCATGACGAACACGCCGCCGACGTCTACGGCCAGGAAGCCATCCACGGCCTGGTCGCCGACCCGCAAACCACCGTCAAAAACGCGTTCGACGTCCTCGGCCAATCCGGCTACGACGACCCCAACCCCAACCGCTTCTACGAATTCTGGGCCTTCAGCCATCCCTCCATCGGCCGCCGCGCCGCCTTCGGCAAAGCCTACAACCCCTGGACTCCCGGAATGGAACCCAAATACTTCAAGAAGTGAAAAGCCCGCATTTCTATTGACTCCCAGCCCCTAAAAGGCGTCCAATATCTCCAGAAACAAGTTCTCCCTTGCGACTGGCATCTCAGGGGAGAAGGTTGAGAATAGAAACAAGTTCTCCCCTGCGAGTGGCATCGCAGAGGAGAAGGTTGAGAAAGATCAGCGCCGCAATAGCAGCACCAACCACATAGCCTTCGAGCACAGGGCAACCAGGATCTCTCCTGGAATCTGCACCGAAAGCTTACCAAAGCGAATCCTTACGGACCGCAAAGGCCTCACCTCCTTCTGTAGGAAAATCGCCTCGGGGCGGCAACCCCGAGGCGTTTCGCTTTTCAGGGCGAAACCTTTGCGCTCAGTGTTGATCCCTGTGCGAGCCAGCCCGCAGAAGTCCCGCCAGTATCTCATTGACAACTTGCCATAAGACGTCAAAACGCAACGCCAATTCCCATTCCGGGAAACCCCGTCCATCCCCCAAATTCCATGACGGCCGCGATGAAAGATGTTCTGACCGACGAGTCAGTGACCGCCCCCAAGTTAGCCCCCTGCGGCGTAACTGTCCTAAGCGCTACAAAATAAGGCCACCACGACAAAACCACCCCGGCCCGGGAACGCCGGCTTGCCCCTCTTCACAGGGGCTCGGTTTTTGCAATAATCAAAGGTGTTATGTCCAAGCAACAATTCCAGACTGAAGTAAGCCAGCTCCTCCAACTCATCGTCCATTCGCTCTACTCGCACCCGGAGATCTTTCTCCGCGAACTCATCTCCAACTCCTCCGACGCGCTCGACAAGCTGCGACACCTCACCCTCACCGACGAGAAGTACAAAGCACTCATCGGCAACGGCATCGACGCCCCCCGCATCGACCTTACCCTCGACGAAGAAAACAAGACCCTCACCATCTCCGACACCGGTATCGGCATGAACGAGGAAGACCTCGTCGCGCATCTCGGCACCATCGCCCGCTCCGGCACCAAGAACTTCCTCGCCCAACTCTCCGGCGACGCCAAAAAGGACTCCAACCTCATCGGGCAGTTCGGCGTCGGCTTCTACTCCGTCTTCATGGTCGCCGATAAGGTAGAAGTCTTCTCCCGCAAAGCCGGCGAAGAAAAGACCTATAAATGGACCTCCGACGGCAAGACCGGCTTCGAGCTCGAAGAAGCCACCGGCAACGACGCTCGTTCTGTTGCCGGGACCACCGTCCTCATCCACTTCAACGAAGAAGGCGCAACCTACGCCAACTCCTACCGCCTGCAGGAGATCGTCAAGAAGTACTCCAATCACATCGCCTTCCCCATCTTCCTCACCTACGACAAGAGCGAATGGAATGCCGAGAAGAAGGAGTCCGACAAGACCCGCGTTACCGAGCAGGTCAATGCTGCCTCCGCCATGTGGCAGCGCCCCAAATCCGAACTCACCGACGAAGACTATAAAGAGTTCTACAAATCCATCACCGGCGACTGGCAGGACCCGCTCTTCTGGTTCCACACACGCGCCGAAGGCACGCTGGAATACACCACCCTCTTCTACATCCCGGCCAAGGCTCCCACGGACCTCTACCAGGCCGAGTACAAGGGCGGCATCAAGCTTTACGTAAAGCGCGTCTTCATCATGGATGACTCCAAGGAACTGTTGCCGCAGTACCTGCGCTTCGTCCGCGGCATCATCGACTCCGAAGACCTTCCACTCAACGTCTCGCGCGAGATCCTGCAGCAGAACAAGGTGCTCACCAGCATCAAGACCGCCAGCGTCAAGAAGATCCTCTCCGAGCTGAAGCACATCGCCACCAGCGGCACCGAAACCGATAAGGCCAGGTACGAGCAGTTCATCACGCAGTACAACCGTCCGTTCAAGGAAGGCGTGTACGGCGACTACGCCAACCGCGAAACCCTCCTCGACCTCGTCCGCTTCAAGTCAACCAAGGTCGATGGCCTCACATCGCTCGCTGAAGCCAAGGAGCGCATGCAACCCGAGCAGAAAGCGCTCTACTACATCACCGGTGGCGCCGAGAGCATGCTTCGCAACTCGCCCCTGCTCGAAATCTACAAGAAGAAGGACATCGAAGTCCTCATCCTCGACGACGACATCGACGAGATCGTCTTCTCCTCCGTGCCGAAGTATGGCGACATCGACCTAAAGGCCGTCAACAAGTCCAACGCCGGCGACGACCTCAAGGACGAATCCACTCCCGAGACGACGGCTGAAAAGGCAGAGGCTCTCAAGCCTCTGCTTGAGAAGATCAAAGCCACCCTCGGCGAAGCCGTCAAAGAGGTCCGCGCCTCTTCGCGCCTCGCCGACAGCCCCTCCGTGATCGTCTCCGACGAAGACGAACCCAGCGCCCGCATGCGCCAAATGATGCGGTCCATGGGTCAGGCGGAGATCCCCGAGCCCACTCCAACGCTCGAGATCAACCCCGACCACGAGATCATCAAGAAACTTCTCGCCAACCCGGAAGACGCCCGGGTAGCCGACGCCGCGTGGCTCCTGTTCGATCAAGCCCTGCTGCTGGAAGGCGTTCCACTCAAAGACCCGTCCACCTTCGTCCAGCGCCTCAACCGGGTACTGAACCAGTCGATCTGATCCAAGGCAACCACGCTGCAAACCGATCGCGCCTCCGCAAGGGAGGCGCTTCTGTCTCAGTTTTCCGTCGGCTTCGTGATGTGGTCGACCACAAGATTGGGCACGGACTCATGCACAGCTTCGAGCTTGAGCCCAAGTTGCTCCTGCACCGCCGTGAAGATCTCAGGCCAGCCGTTGGGATCGTTTGCGGACCACTCGCGTCCAAACTGGAGCGTGTAGTTGTAAATTCCATTGAGGCCCGTCTTATCGACGACAGGCGCTTCTACCATCGAGCTCAGAGCGCCGGTAATAGCCCGCAGCGGTGCATTCGATCCAACGAACTCCAATCCATGCTGCGATCCATGCGCCTGAACGTCGGCGGGCGGAGGCGTGACCGGTGCTTCGCCGGCAGGTGGCGGAGGCACAAGCTGCATCTTCACGCCGCCTTTGCCCACGACGAGGTTGTAGATGGACGAATTACGAGTTTCAAGGTGCGTCTTCAGGCCCAGGCGCTCGGCCAACAACACGCGAATCGCATTCCGCTTCTCCAGCCGCACCTCGTTCGTGGTGAGCTTCGCCAGCCTGGCATCGGAGTCTTCATCCGAGCGGGCCTGGATGTTGTAGAACGTGCTCGCGACCCAGTCCGGTGCGCCGACAACCGGGGCATCGAAGCCGTACGCAATTTGAAGAAGGGCCTTCATAGGAAGGTTCGTGGCTTCAAAACGGCTGGAGTGCGGCGGGCTGGAGACGGATACGTGGAAATGGGCGTCCGGCGGTGGCGCAAGGCGGATGGTGGCGACGTCGAAGGTAAGCGTGGGCGTATAGTTCGGTTCCTCCACGATCGGCGTCTGCGCATGCGCACACAGGCAAGGGATGAAAACGAGAAGTGCCACGAGTAAACCGATATGTCGCTTCATGATGCGGTGCATGGACGTTGGGCTCCTTATGAAGATCATACGGGCGAGTGAACGGCCGGGTTCCGCCTGACGCGGCCAGGACGTGTACTTGCTTTTATTCACCATTCACTATCCACTATTCACTGCTATGAGCTGCCTCTTCTGCAAAATCGTCGCCGGCGAAATCCCCGTCAACCGCCTCTACGAAGACGAGCAAACTCTCGCCTTCCCGGACATCAACCCCCAGGCGCCCACGCACATCCTCGTCATCCCCAAGAACCACCTCGCCTCGCACGCGCACGCCACCCAGGACGACACCGCCGTCCTCGGCCAGCTTCTCCACACCGCCGGCGAAGTCGCCCGCGCCCAGAACCTCACCAACGGCTACCGCCTGGTGCTCAACACCGGCCCCGACGGCGGCCAAACCGTCGACCACCTCCACATCCACATCCTCGGCGGAAGGCAGATGCACTGGCCTCCGGGTTAGGCAGGCCGTTACGCCCAAAATAACGATAAGAGCGTTTATCGGTACTCATCAAGTTAGCTTCTGAGCAGAACACTGTCTGGCTTAGCGCCCTTCCTATATGGAGGAACTCGTAAGCTTGAACTCCACCGTCTCGACTCCGCGAACGACTCGAACCTTCTTCGTCTTTGATTCGGAGTGATTCAATATCCTGCGAAGGTCCACCAGAGACGTAACGGCTTGTCTCTCGATGGAAGTGACGAGATCGCCCTTCCGGAACCCGAGTTCTTCTGCCCGGCTGCCGGCCGCAAACTTATTGACAAGCAAACCTGGGATATCGGGCAGACCAACAGCGCGTCGCATCTTCGTCGAGGCGCGAGAATCGAGCAAAGTCATGCCCAGGTAAAGCTGACGACCGTGGGCTACCTCCTCTTCGAGGCTGACCAGCCACTTCCGGAGCAAGCCAATGAGCTGCGTTCGTTCGGTTCGACTAAGCCCAGCGACAAGGCTGCCTTCATTCTCAAGATGCGCAGGAATGACGGTTTCGAGGAGGTCCACGCCTTTGGCAGTCAGAGTGACGAAGACAGAGCGACGGTCTTCACTGTCGGGAGACCGTTTCACCAGCCCTTGCTTCTGCAAGGCGTCGATTCTGAGACTCATGCTCCCGGATGTGCGAAAGAGACTACGCATCAGATCGCGTTGCGTCAGCTTGTAAGGTTTGCCGCTGCGACGAAGTGCGGCCAACACATCAAATGACGCCCTTGAAATCTGAAACTCTTCGAACTTTGCTTCAAGAGCGCGATCGACGTGCTCCATGATGCGGCCTGCTCGTCCGATGATCTCAACCGGAGCCAGGTCATAGTCAGGCCGTTCGGCTCTCCACTGTTCGACGACTCGATCGACATGATCTATTGGCATACCTCATGTCACCCTATCCGAGTTAGCTTTGTCAAAAGCATATTAGAAAATATTTGCTTTAGTTCAAGCAAATATCTAGGATGAATTCGAGGAATGGAGGACAGATGGACGTCAAGGACTCTCAGGTCAACACGAATGGCATCTCTTTGCACGTGACAGAGCTCGGCGAGGGGCCGGCCGTTCTTTTCTGTCACGGGTTTCCGGACACTTCTGATACGTGGCGACAGCAGATGAAAGCCGTCGCGTCAGCCGGCTATCGAGCGATCGCTCCGGATATGCGCGGGTACGGGCGTAGCTCAGCGCCACGCGACCCCGCTTTGTACACGCCGTTGCATACGGCGGGGGACCTAGTCGGACTCCTCGATGCCCTAAGTATTTCCAGTGCTGTGATCGTGGGTCACGACTGGGGAGCGACGCATGCATGGAATACCGCCATGATGCGTCCGGATCGATTCACAGCAGTGTTCTGCCTGAGTGTGCCTTACTTTCCGCGCGGCGATGCCAGCGTTTTCGAGCGCATGCGCGCCTCCGGGCATGAAAACGATTTCTATATGTTCGAACAGATAAAACCAGAAGCCGACCAGATTTGGGTTGACGCTGCCGTCACGATTCCAGGAATTTTGTATTGGGCGTCTGGTTCTTCTCCGACTGAGACACGATGGAATCCTCTGGACCCTGCACGAAGTCTTCATCGTCCCGCGCCCGGGCCGCTGCCCTCATGGGTAGAACCCGATTATCTTGCGCACAACATAGCGGAATTTCAACGCACCGGCTTTCACGGTGCACTCAACTACTATCGTGCTGCCGAGCCATATTTCGATCTATCCGCCGCCTGGAAAGGCGCGAAGATCACCCAGCCCTCGTTTTACATCTCCGGAAAAGCGGACGACCTAGGGGCGCTTTACCCCCCAGCCGAAAAGCTGCGGGGCGGGCTTCCGGGTCTCGTTGGAAACCTAGAACTCGACAATGTAGGCCACTGGATACAACACGAGGCCTCTGCCGAAGTCAGCGAACAGCTTGTGAAGTTCCTGCGCGCTGTAAGCCCTGCCTAAAGGAACTCACAATGGCAACATCCTTCACACTCGCCGACGCTACTTTCAGTTCGCCACGTCACACGACGCACTACTGGCAGGCCGGACCTGCAGATGGCCCCTTGATGATTTTCCTTCACGGCTGGCCCGAGATTGGCCTGATCTGGCGCGCACAGATTGAAGCCTTCGCGTCTGAAGGCTGGCACTGCATTGCGCCGGATATGCGCGGCTATGGTGGCTCGTCTGCGCCTGTCCCCTCAGACGCCTATGCCCTGAAAGAGATCGCCGCCGATATGGTCGAGCTGCATGACCATCTTGGCGGGAGTTCGGCTATCTGGGTCGGGCATGACCTCGGAAGTCCCGTTGTCGGGGCGTTGTCCGCACATCACGCCGAGCGAAGCCGCGGCGTTGTCTTCATCTCCGTTCCGTATGCGCCGAAAGCCTTTGCATTATCCAACCATCTGCCGCTCATCGACCGCGAACTCTATCCCACCAATCAGTATCCGGACGGACAGTGGGACTATTACCGCTTCTACCTGACTCACTTCGACCAGACGGTCACTGACTTCAATGCGGACATCCCGGCGAGCCTAGCGGCGATATACCGCAGCGGGAATCCCGAATCCGTGGGAAAGGTCTACCGGTCTGCGATCATTACGCGCAATGGTGGTTGGTTCGGCTCCGTGCATCATGCTCCAGCGATGCAGCCTGATCCCGCACTCTGGCCTCCCACTGACTTCGACAGTCTGGTAAAGGTCTACCGTACTACTGGATTCCGGCCCGGAAACTCATGGTATTTGAACGACATCGCCAACATCGCCTACGCGCACGAATCGCCGGATGGAGGCAGGCTGTGCCAGCCCGTCTTGTTCATCAATGGCGAATTCGATGGTCTCTGCGATATCACCCACAACCGTTCCGGCGAGCCAATGCGCAACACTTGTCAGGACCTCACGGTGAACAGCCTGCGTTCGGGCCACTGGCTGCCTCTCGAACGCAAGGCAGAAGTGACCGGAACCATGCGTTCCTGGCTCAGAGCGAAGGCGCTGTAATTTGGCGACAGCACTATACCCCCTAAGGAAAGACAATGACCCCACTCAGCACGCCACCCGCCTCCAGCCCGCTTGCTTCTTTGAAGATCAATCACGCAGCCATTCGTGTGCCTGACTTCAACATGGCGATTGCCTGGTATGCCGACAAGCTCGATTTTCGGTCGAAGCAAACAGTGTCCGTAGCCGGGCTCAGCTTCGGCTTCCTATATCCAGCCGGGGACGATGCTTTCCATTTCGAATTGATGGCCGGCCCGGGCGCGGCGGAACGTCCCGCCTATAAAGATCTGCATGACAGCTACAACATGTCTGGATGGCATCACCCCGGTTTCAGTGTCGATAGCGTGGACGCGGTCATCGACGAATTGAAGCGCCGTGACGTGACCATCGCCAGCGAGGCACACGACGTACCCGCAATGGGTCTCCGTGTCGCATTCTTTGCCGATCCCTGGGGAAATCTCTTCGAGGTCATCCAGTCCATCGCCCAATAAAGGGCAGAGGATCGGAGCCTAAAATGCAAAAGTAGTCGGTCCTGACATGTCGGCTTATAGCCACTATCAATCAACCGCGCATGCCACCGCAGTCGCGCTTCACCCAAAGCATTAACCACTTAGGGCAACGATATACATGACTCCGTGAGTGAATCTAGTCTTCCAAAAATGACAAATCTGGTGCAGCCGGTTTCTCTGGCAGAGTTGGACGGGCTGTCGGAGACAGATGCAATGCTTCTCGTAGCTCTGCGACGTGGGCGCTTAAGGATTCAAGCCGCACGACTGCATCCGTCCGGCCTTCTGCCTGACGAAACGCCTCTTTCGTAAAGTTTTCTTCTTCTGTCATTCGTTCTAATGCCTGTGCTTTCTGATAGGTCTCAGTTACAAACAAAGACAAATCATCCAAAAACTTGCACAACTCTTCAGCAACAGCCTTATCCATCGTTTCACCTCAGCGAAAACTGTAACAGCAAGGCAAGGGAAGAACTCGTCATGATCTTGAAGACCCTGCAAGAAGCCATCATCCACTTCGACAACCCTCAAAACTGCATAGACTACATGATCCGGCTCCGCTGGCCGGACGGGGTTGTGCGCTGCCCTACCTGTGATTCCACTACTGCAACGTGGATGCCAAGGCGCCGCCTCTTCCAGTGCAAAGCGAAACACCCGCGCAAGCAGTTCTCCGTGAAGGTCGGAACGGTGTTCGAGGATAGCCCCATCGCCCTCAGCAAATGGCTGCTAGTTGCATGGATGCTCGGAAACTGCCGTAACGGCATGAGTTCCCACGAAGTAGCCAGGACCATCGGAATCACCCAAAAATCGGCATGGTTCATGCTCCATCGATTACGAGAGGCGATGAAGGCCGAACCGCAGATTTTGACGGGAGTCGTGGAGGCTGATGAAGCTTTCGTTGGTGGCAAGATTCAAAACATGCACAAGCGCAAGCGTCCTGTGGGTGCAGGATTCAGCAAGAGAGCCACTGGAGGTATGGCAAAGACGATGATTTTGGGTTTGCTGGAGCGAGCTGGAATTGTTCAAACCGAAATCATCCAAAATCGCAACAAAGAGGTTCTTCACGAGATCATCAATCGCAGCCTCGCCGCCGATGCCGTCCTGGTAACCGACGAGCATCATGGATATAAAGGAACGAAGCATTACCATGTGAACGTGAACCACGGGTTTGATGGATATACCGTCGGCCGTTACCACACCAACTCGATCGAAAATTTCTGGAGTTGTCTAAAAAGGATGCTTAAAGGCACATACATTAGTGTCATGCCAAAACACCTCGCAGCCTACGCCACCGAGCAGGCGTTTCGCTTCAACGTCCGCAGAGGCTTTACGGAGCAGCAACGGCACCATGTCGCACTGCATGGGATTCAGGGGCGGAGACTCACCTATGCCGAACTGATTTCTCGGGTATAGAATTTAGGCAAATGAAAACCCCGCTGCCAGGCGGGGTCATCGGTTCGATCTCTCTACGCGAATCATCGCACGGAGTGTGTCCCGATGCAAGAGGCTAGAAGTTCTCTTTGTCTATCAGATCCACAATCGAAGACCAATCTGTTGCGCGAGGGGATTGCGAAGATAATCCGTACAATGATGCCCGTAGTTCGTCAAAGTGTGAGCGAATCTTTGGAGCGTTCAAAATCTCGGCGCGCTCAACTTCGGGCTTCCAGTCCTCATCATCCGCAGTCCACTTCTCCAGCACGACTCGTTGAGCAATCGCGCGAAGGAGAAGTATCTCAACCAACTCCCATAACTTAACTTCCACTTCAGGGATTTCGTCCATTGCGCTATCCTAAGCGCATGGGAAAGAAGGCAGCAACGGAGCAGGAGCGGTTTGAGGGTGTGATGAAGACTGTCCTTAAGGTGAAGCCTGAAGCCATGCGTGAACGCCTGAAGAGACAAAAGGAGGCACGCAAAACCGCTAAAAAGCCTTAGTGTTCACCTTTTTCGTCCTCAATATCCTTCAGCAATTCCGATAGCGATATGTCCAGACCCTTCGCGATCTTCGCCAAAACATCAAATCCCACTGAGCGCATACCTCGTTCCACATAGGACAGGTGTACGTCCTTTACGGCCGAATGCGCCGCTAAATCACTAAGCCGCCAGCCCTTGGCCCTCCGCAAAGCGCGAATCCTAGCGCCCAGACGGACACTAATTTCGCTTCCCATCTCACAACTATCAAATGCTCTTGTAGAGAATCCAGTTTATCGCATACGATAAAGGCCATTGGAAAAGAGGTGGATATGACGTCCCTATTCTTCCGTGTATCGGGGGTTGCGGCTGTGCTCTTAGTGTTTCTGGGGGTAGGGGTGTTGATTGGAGTCAGGAGGCCAGCTGAGCAAGAGGGTGTTCAGCCCCTCTCTCAAATAAAGGTCACAAATGGAAAGGTCGACGTAGAACGCTTTAGACCGCTATCAGACACGACGGCTTTCGATACAGTGACGGGACAGGTTTGCGATTCAGACCCGCAATTTTCCGATGGTAGTGGCGGGGTTCCAAAGGGATTTCGGCCCTCAACGGGGCGCCCGACATGCTCAGAGTTGGCGGGAAAAGTAATGCGGTAGGATTGCCCCCATGCTCAAATATCTGGCGGTTTTCGCTGTGTTCTTGGCCGTCGCACAAACACCTGTGCCAACTGCCGGGAAAACACCCGATGCACGCGCTCACGAGCAGCAGTACCCAAACGAGAGCCGCGGCGACGCCAATAGTCACCGGCCCCCAGCGCAACCCTTTCGAGGCAAGGAGATACCCAGTCAAAACAAGGAGAATGCACCCAACAGCGGTTCCTCCTCCGGCAATCAGACCTTCATAATTGTCACCAATGCGGCTCCCCGTTCTGTACCGTGGAGTATCCCCAAGTGGATAGATTCGGTTGCCAATATCTTGCTCGTCGCAGCTGGCTTTCTGGGAGTAGGCGCTGCTATATGGGCTGGAATAGCCGCTCACAAAACCCTCAAGACTACCCTTCGACCCAAGCTGCTCGTTCGCCGTATAAGACTCGTTCAGGGAGCGAGTAAACAGAACGCCATTAATCCGTGGATCATCGAGATGACCATCGCCAATATAGGTGGGAGTTGTGCCACCATCACGCGCAGCAACCTCACTATAGGCCACGACCGCAGCGGCATCTTGGGGTACGCTCCTGATTTCGACAAGGAGACGAACAGTTTGGGAAAGTTTGTTCTGGACTCCGGAAAGAGCGAGACTGTCCCTTTCACTCTTTCCCACGATATGGTGGGATGGCAGAGAATCACGCAAGCCATAGCCGATCAAGGACGCGGCCAAAACGGATGGATCTACTGCCTGGGGTTCATTGAATACCGAGATAGCCTTGACGTCATCCGAAACACTGGTTTCTTTCGGAAGTACGTTGTGGAGACTAGGCGTTTCGTTAAAATTGAGGACCCCGACTACGAGTACGCCGACTAGACCCGTCAGAAGCCACGGACGCAAGTATGTCAGTACCCCACTTAGTAACCCTTAAACCACCGCTTGAACTGGATGTTAACTACAGTGGTTCACCCTCAAATCACCCCTTCTTCAGCGTCCCAAACACCAACTCTTTGAACTTCGCCGCATCCGCCGCGACGCACATATCCACGTTCCCCGGCGGAACCGGATGTCCCGAATAAATATCGTCGCCATACACCAGCTGCCCGCGCGTGTACTCACCCTCCAACTCCACCCGCACATACACCGACATAAACTTCTGCCCGATCGACGGATCGATCGCCAGCGCCAGCGCCAGCGGGTCTGCATTCACTGACCCCGCCGCCCCGCGGTACTTCGTCTCATACTGCCGCCTCAAATTGTTCGACTCGATAAAGAACCTGCTCCACTTCGTATGGAACGTAGCCGCATGGTCGTAGTCCGCATCCACCAGGATCGAGTCGCGCCCGCTCGAATCCGCCGTCATCGTAATCTTCACGCCCGACGTCATCACCACGTGCGCCGCTTCTGGATCGACCAGCACGTTATAGCTCGCCGCCATGGTTGGAATGGCATACTTTCCGCCAACAAAGAGGATCCCCTTCAGATTCCGCGTAAACTCCGGATCCCGCAGCATCGCCATCGCCACATTCGTCAGCCCGCCCAGCGCCAGAATGGTCACCTCACCCGGCGCGCCGTTCACAATCCGCCGCATCGCATCGACGGCGTGCTCAGCCTCCACCTTCTGCTTCACCTCCGGCACCTGCACGTCGCCCAGCCCGTACTTGCCGTGGATAAACGTCGCCACCGGATACGGCCGGTTCAGGATCGGCTTCGCCATCCCCCGATACACCTTCACCTGCCCGCTCTTGCCCGCCAGATCGACCATGAACAGCGCGTTCCGCACCTGCTGGTCGTAGCCCTCCTGCCCCATGTTGCCCGGACAAACCGTCACCGCCTCCACCACCAACTGCGGCGCGGCCATCACCATCAGCAGCGCCAGCGCATCGTCATTGCCCGGATCGGTATCCACAATCACCCGCCGAATCCCCTGCAGTTTCGGCTGCGTCTCCTCAATCCCCTTCGGCGGAATAATCGCCGGCACAGCCTGCCCCAACACCAATCCATCCCCCACCATCATCGCTGCCCCACCCAACAACGCTCCCCGAATCACCTGCCGCCGCGAAATCCCGCTCATCTCCCCAACCTTTCTCGAACCACAAAGCTTTTGCCTTATTCACTATTTCACTATTCACTCCCCCGCACCCACCCCCGCATCGCAACCCCTCCCATCCGCGTCCAATACCCGTGAACTTCTACGGCCTGCTGATCTACGCCGCCCGCGCCTTTGCGGTTTTCGCCCTGATCTGGCTCGCCCTTCGTCTCTGGAGGCAATTCCGTATGGCTACCATCCGCAAAGAACCCATCCCCGCCCCGATCCGCGACGTCGTCGCTCCCGAGGCCGGCTACGACGCCGGCGAAACCGAAACCGCCGTCCTCGCCGGAGGCTGCTTCTGGGGCGCGCAGTCCGTCTTCCAGCGCGTTAAAGGAGTCCTCAAGACCACCGTCGGCTACTCCGGCGGCGCCGAAGAAACCGCCAACTACCGCGAGGTCTGCGGCGAAGGCACCGGCCACGCTGAAGCCATTGAGATCGTCTTCGACCCCAGCAAAGTCACCTACGGTACATTGCTCCGCATCTTCTTCTCCGTCTTCCACGACCCCACCCAACTCAACCGCCAGGGTGCAGACATCGGCACCAGCTACCGCTCGGCCATCTTCTACACCACCCCCGAGCAACAAGAGGTCGCCGCCGCTTACATTGCTCAACTCGACGCCGCGCACGTCTTCCCCCAGCCGATCGTCACCCAATTGGTTCCTCTGGTCGCCTTTTACCGCGGCGAAGACTATCACCAGGACTACGCCATGAAGAACCCGCACAACCCCTACATCCAGGTTTGCGACATCCCCAAGATCGGTGCCCTCGAGGTCCAGTTCCCGGAGCTCTTCACCGAATACACCCGTTAGCACCAGGCGCCGCCTCACCTCAGCCATCCAACGCTATACGAAATGGCGTCTTAGCCTGTACCACGCTGTAACAACGCACGATCTAGCTAGGACGCCATTGCTGACCCGACCCGCTTCTCCGCTCCGCCTCGCCGCAATCGCTTTCCTCAGCCTCGCAGTTCCATACCTCCACGCTCAGGGCTCGGCCGCAGGGCAAGTCATCGTCGACACGCAGCAAGCAGTCCAGAACACCGCGGGAAAGGGCTCCTCCAACGCCGGAACCGCCGCCGGCGTCGGCTCCAAAGACACCCCCACCAAGAGCAAAGACCAGAACCAGAACGGCCAGGCCAAGCCCCCTTCCGGAACCGATAACACCTCCGCCTCCAAACCCGCCACCGCCGGTGAAGACGCCGCCAGCGCCCAGTCCCTCAAACTCGGCCCCCTCGATCCCTCTACACCCCCCACCGACATCCCTCACACCCGCCCGGTCATCGGCGTCGCCATGGGCGGCGGCGCCGCGCTCGCCATGAGCGAAATCGGCACCCTCCAGTGGATGGAAGAGCACCACATCCCCGTCGACGTCATCGCCGGCACCAGCATGGGCTCCATCCTCGCCGCGCTCTACTCCACCGGCCACACGCCCGAGGAGATGAAGCACATCCTCACCAACGACAACGTCAACCGCGTCTTCCGCATCGGTTCCGACTACGCCGCGCTCAACTACCGCCGCCGCGAAGACGACCGCGAAATCCCTTCCGGCCTCTCCGTCGGCCTCAAGCACGGCGTCTCTCTCCGCAACTCCCTGCTCACCGACACCGGCCTCAACGAGCTTCTCGACCGCGAGTTCCTCCGCTACAACGACCAGACCGACTTCAACGATCTCCCCATCCCCTTCCGCTGCCAGGCCACCGACCTCAACGCCGCCAAGACCGTCACCTTCTCCCGCGGCTCGCTCCAGGACGCCGTCCGCGCCTCCGCCTCCATCCCCGGCGTCTTTCGCCCCTTTGAGCTCAACGGCCACGAGTTCGTCGATGGCGCCATCCTCCAAAACCTGCCTACCGCCGACGTCAAAGCCATGAACGCCGACGTCGTCATCGCCATCAGCCTCCCGCTTTCACCCGTAGGCAAGGGCGATCTCGACTCCATCCTCGGTGTCCTCCAGCGTGCCTTCGCCGTCGGCATCGAAAACAACGAAGCCGCCGACCGGAAGCTCGCCAACGTCGTCATCATGCCCGACATCAACGGCTTCACCGCCAACGACTACCTCGCTACCGACAAGCTCGCCCTGCGCGGATACGCCGCAGCCGAAGCCCACAAGGACGAGCTCCTCAAGTACGCCGTCTCCGATGCCGACTGGGCCGCCTACCTCGAACACAAGCAATCCAAGGAGCGTCCACCCGCCGGCAACGTCCTCCAGGTCAAGGTCAAAGCGCCCAACGCAGGCGTAGCCGCCGTCACTCAGACAGTCTTCAACCCCCTCGTTGGCAAGCCCGTGGATGTCAACCAGATCGAGAAGAAGCTCGCCATCATCCGCGCTGACGGCCGCTACGACGTTGACTATACCGTCGGCTACAACAGCGCCAACCCCTTGAACCTCAACACCGATCCCTACGCCTTCGCAAAAAAGAAGACCAGGCTCAAAGGACCGCAGAGCATTGTCACGCCGGTAAAACCCGACGCGACCGCCGCCAAGGCACCCACCACCGACGCCTCCGGCGTCACCACCGCGCAAACCGCTGCTATCCCGGACGCCACCCCCGAAGATCCCATCATCCTCGTCTCGGTCAACGACAAGAAGACCGGCCCGCCGTTCCTCGACCTAGGCCTCGATATCGAAGCCCAGACCGGCGGTGACACTCGCGCCACCTTCGCCACCATCCTCAACTGGCAGGACCTCGGCGGCTATGGCTCCGGCTTCCGCGCCAAGTTCGATATCGGCTATCTCACAAAACTCGAAGGCGAGTACTACTGGAAGCCGCGTCCGCTCGGCCACTACTTCCTCGCCCCACGCGCCGACATCACCCGCCAGCCCTACTACATCTACCAGGGCAACTACCGCATCTCCGAGCGCCAGTCGCAGTTTGCCGGCGCCGGTGCCGACGCCGGTTGGACCGACGGCAAGTTCCAGGAGCTCCGCCTCGGATGGGACGACGAAGACGTCCAGTGGACCACCACCACCGGCTCCGATGGCCTGCCCAACTACAGCGGCAACTCGCAAACCGCCCGCGCACGCTACGTCTTTGACAACCAGGACCGCGCGTTGGTGCCACGCTTCGGCGTTCGCGCCGTACTCAACGGCGGCTACCTCTACGACACGCCGGACAGTCCCTCCGCACCGCGCTTCACCGGACAGTTCCAGGTCGCTGAAACCATCTCGAAAAAGAACACCTTCCTCGCCAACGCAGAAGGCGGCACGCTCTTCAACCGCGACGTAGCCCAGCCCTTCCGCTTCACCCTCGGCGGCCCGCTGCGCCTCGCCGCCAGTTCCATCGACCAGTACCGCGGCACGGACTACTTCCTCGTCACGCCCGGCTACCTGCGCCGCCTCGCCACGCTGCCCGCACCGCTCGGCCAGTCCATCTACGTAGGCGGCACCTACGAGTTCGCCCAGATGCGCTCCCCCGACGCCCCCACCCTCAACCGCATGGACTTCTACGTAGGCCTAGTAGCCGAAACACCCTTCGGCGTCATCACACTAGCCCCAGCCTTCGGCGATCACGGCGAACGCAAGTTCGTCTTCACACTGGGCAAGTTCTTTTAGAAGCAGAGGATAGAGTGTAGAGGATAGAGAAAACGGCATCAGAGCAGCACCAAAGCGCTTTCTCTATCCTCTACACTCTATCCTCTACACTCTCCCCCAGCCCTGCCTCTACCGCCCGACCGCCAACCGTCCCGCCAGCCGCTCCGGCAGCTTCGCCGCCCGAATTGCCGCCTGCGCCGCGGCTACATCGTAGGGAATGCGATAGAACGTAATTTGCTCCACGCCATCGTCGTAGATCGCAAACGCCGCGCGCCAGTCGCTGTCCCTCGGCTGCCCCACCGACCCCGGGTTGATCAAATGCCGCGTCCCCTCGGGGACATCGATCGTTACTTCTTCCGCTGTTTCTTGCTCCTCATACTGCGGACGTTCTTCTTCCCACTCCGCATCGCGCTGGGAAAACCCACCCTGCACATGCGTATGCCCGAAGAACGTAATCTCGGTCTGCATCCGCTGCAGCGGCGTCCACGCATCGCGCATCGACACAATGTAATGGTCCTCATGCAGCGGTGATCCATGCGCACACATCGCACGCTCCGTCGCCGGCACAGGCCCTTTGGGCATATCGCGCAGCCACTGCAAATTCTCCGGAGTCAGCGTCGCATGCGTCCAGGTAGCCGCCTCCGCCGCCACCGGATTGAACCCCTGCGAACTCGTCAACCCGCAACAAACACGGTCATGATTGCCGCGCACATTCACCGCCGCCAACGGCCGAATAATATCGATGACCTCGTTTGGATTCGCGCCGTACCCCACCGTATCGCCAAGGTTCCATACCTGATCGACCGTCCCAGCTGCCGCGAGCACTGCCTCGAGAGCCTGAAGATTACCGTGAATGTCCGAAATTACTAACGCGCGCATGAGCCGACGGTCAGTCTACCCCATTCCAACCAACGTCCGCTTTGCGCATGAGAGCATCCACCCTCAATCCTCGCCCCTCTCAGCCCTCATTCCTCTCCAATTCAAGAACCGGGTGCGGGTTCGAAGCCGAAGAAACACCCTCGCCTAAACCGTCGCCAAAGGCCGATCTCTATCCGTTGTCATCGAAGGCGCACTCGCCAACAGCTTCCGCGTGTACTCATGTCGCGCATCGCCGAAGATCTGCGCCACCGTTCCCTGCTCCACAATCTCTCCATGCCGCATCACAGCCACACGATCCGCCACCTGCGCCACCACCGCCAGGTCATGCGAGATAAACAACATCGACAAATCATGCTCCAAGCGCAGCTTCTTCAACAACGCCAGGATCTGCGCCTGCACCGTCACATCCAGCGCCGTCGTCGGCTCGTCGGCAATCAGCAACCGAGGCTTATTGATCAGCGCCATCGCAATCACCACCCGCTGCCGCTGCCCACCCGAAAACTGGTGCGGATAGTCATCACACCGCCGCTCCGGATCAGGCAGCCCGACCTCATGCATCGCCTGCAGCACGCGCTCCCGCACCTCACGCCGCCCCATCTTCGGAGCATGCGCCAGCAGCGCCTCGCCGATCTGCCGCCCCACCTTCATCACCGGATTCAGCGCCGTCATCGGCTCCTGAAAAATCATCGCAACGTCCTGCCCGCGCCTGCGCCGCATCTCGGCTTCAGGCAGCGTCAGCATTTCAGAACCGTCCAACGCAATCGATCCGGTCACCTTCGCCGACTCCGGCAACAACCGCATCATAGCCAGACTAGTCGCCGACTTCCCCGACCCCGACTCACCCACCAACCCCAGTGTCTCGCCGCGATTTACCTCAAACGAAACGCCACGCACCGCTTCCTTGCCCGCGAACGCAATCCGCAGATCGCGCACCTCCAGCAGCGCCGGACCCTCACCCTGTCGAACGAAACTCACACCCCGAGCATAGCGGATTCAACCGCCGTCCCACGACCATGCTCGCGCCTGTTCCATAAATGCCGGGTGTCCTGAGTCATTCGTGTCGCATAGCCAACCGAGGGGCGTATGTCGGTACAACCTCAGGATCGACGGGACTTTCAAGGCCAACCACAACACGAAGGGCCAAAGGCCCGGCAACATACCAGCCTGGCCGAAGGCCCAGGTGAGGCCCGCCACAGAAAGAGGGCTGAAGGCCCGGCACAGTACCGCCACGACTTTTAGACCCACCATACGAGTGTGGTGAGTCTAAAAGTCACACCACAAACTTGTCATCCTAACCCTGAGCGAAGCCAACGGGGAAGGATCTGCTGTTTGCCCAAGGGGACAATCACTGTCAGAGGTCTATGAAACACGCTCAAGGACCTGTCGATGAGTGCATCGGCCTGCTCTTCGCGGTTGAGAATGCCGGGCGATTACTTCCGATAAGGCGACTTATGGATCCTAGTCCGGCCTCGATGAGTGACTCGGTGATGTACCGCCAACCCAGAATCGATCCAGACGACATGCGCGTTTCTCAGGACTAATCTTTTCTGGTTGCGTTAGAGGCAGATAGCAGCGGTCCCATCACAAAGCGCATGTTCGTAAAGTCGAAGGTAAAGCTTTGCACAGACTGGAACAAATCTTCGCCGATATTTCCGAAGAGCGTATCGATATCGGCATGCTGCGCGGCAGGAGTGACGGCGAGGTTTTGCAAAGTGACTGTGCGTCCTCCAACCTCAAGAGCGATAGAGTGGACAAGATAACTCTGCGACGCCGTCTCTCCACCTGCACCAAAGTTCTTCGTTTGTACCTTCTTCCATGTTGACTTCTCTACCTGAAACCGATCGAAGAAGCGCACCGAGAGGTTCGTCCCAGAGGCTCCGGTATCGAGCGTGAAGGGAATGAGTTCGCCTTCTACTGCCGCCTCTGTGACCGGGTTGAGCATGTGTAGTTCCAAGGGAGAACCCGCAGACGCACTTCCGCCATCTACCGTCGCGTCAAGCGTACCGTCGTGATGGAACGTAATGCTTCCCAGAGCGCGAAGCACCGGGAAGCCAATGATTCCTGCGATGCGGTAGGAGCCCCCGTTGCCGTTAGGAATTGTGAGGTTGGCGTCATCCAGTACCATCAGAAGGACGTTGTGGCCGGTGACTCCGCCCAGTGGAAGGTTCGGCAAAAGCGCTACGTGCAGCTCATTCTCGATGCCCGTAACACCACCCGAAGTGTGGGCCACACCCGGAAGAAGGGAAAGATGTAGCTGCGATGCAAGGCTCCGGCTGATGACGGACTCGTTCGCGCCTGTGTCAAGAATCCACTCTGAGCGGACGCCATTCACGGTGAGCTCCGTTGTAATCAATCCAAGCGGATTGTTGCGGCTCGTGACCAGATGCACCGGCCCGTTGCGCGCAATCGTTTGTACGGGAGAGCCGGCTAGTACCCGCGCCAATTCGGCATCGTCCTTTGCCCCCTGGCGATATACCTCGGGCAGTCTGTTCAAAAGACCGGATGTGTCCAACTCATCGTACAAGGGACTGGAGCGCGCATAAAGGCCTTCTCGGTCGTAGACGTCCGCAAGAAGGCGCAAGGCGAACGCAGCCTGGTCCGGGTCTGTGCGGCGTAGCGATGGCAATGCCTGCGTAAAGAGTTGAATGGCCTCATCATCTCTTCCTTCACGCGCGGCGAGCACCCCGGCGAAGAAGTCACGCAGCGGCCCGGGAGTGGTCTTCGTGATTTCAGACGTGAGCTGAGCCATCGGAACATCACCGATGGTGACGTTCGCCGATTGAACTCCGGCTGCGCTCATTTCTTGAGAGCAAATGCCGCTTATGGCTATCCATAGAAATGCAAACAGCAGTTTTGTACATCCGGATCGTGTCATAGCTGGGCCTCTATCAATTCGTTGGAGAAACGTGGTTGCTACCCATGTCTGCCTATACACCCGCAGGTAATTTGCCTTAGCGGTTCAGTGGCGCAAGTACCATCGTCAACGCATACAGTCGCTCCCCTCCATCGCGCGGAGGCGAAGAGACGGTTATCTGCCGCATAGACGCCAGATGCCGGTTTAGTTCCTCCACCTGCTCCTCGGTAAGCCAGCCGGTGGTGCGTGCTGCCCATAGTTCTCTTTGCGGTCCTTCAACCACCGTGGTCGCGTCTGTGAAGGCAGCTTTAAAGTCTCGCGACGTGAGCCGCAGCATAGAGTCAACTATGGGCGTGACCGCTTCTGCATTCCCCTTCGGCCCGGGCGTGTATGCGAGCCGAAGATCCGAAGCGACAGCACGGTAAAGTCGCTCGTTGTGGCCTGCTTCTTCACGTGTGCCGTCTTCGACCACGAGACCGGCTTTCTGAAGAATGCGCAAGTGATAGTACAAACTGTCGGCTGGCTTACCCAGTGCGGTTGCTAACTCTGCGACAGAAACAGTCCCCATCGAGGAAAGTACGTCGAGCAGTTCCTGGCGTGCGGCGGCTTTGAGCGTGGCAAGCTGTTTCCGGTTCCGAATGATGTATGGGTCGACTTGACCATGCTTGGGTTCAATTCCGCTATCGCGCATTGTTGAATATTAGCAAAAATATTCAACACTACAGCAGGGCGATACGGTTCGCACGTCCCGCAAAGTCGGGTTTCGGCAACTGTTAAAGCCGTGAAGGGCAGTTGCCGATGACGCCGTCTTCAAGGGTCTTCGCCTTACGCTTTCCGGTCAACTCTCGTCAGACTCGACCGGCCTGCGCCGTTTCACGACTGGCCGCTCTGCTTCCACGCAGTGGTCGGAGACTTCCACCGGGCTGGCCATTTTACCCGCGGCCGCACGAGAAAACGTCCGCCACAGACGGTTCACGTCCACCGGCTTTCCAGCCCGAACTTCACGCTCGACCGCAACGTGCATCGCCGAAAGGAGTTCGTCGCGTAACTCATGAAAAAGCTTGCTTATATAAATGGAAGGCACTGGTATCTAAGGCTAACAGCCTATCCAGGCTGTCCATCGCCAGGGGACTGACAAAGCTCATACCGTCCAAGTCGGACCATCGCTACCGCAGGGGCCTGTAACGGATGTCTGAGCTCCACAACGGAATGCATGTCTCGGTACACTCACCCTGCCGAAGATGACGAAGGCGCTTACCTTGCCACCTTGAACGTCCGCCACGCGCTGATCTTCGTCGCACCATCCGCACCCACACTCCACACCCGCCAGCGATACGTCGCCTCGCGGCTCGCAAACTGCGCCGTCACGCGTGTCCTTAGCTTCGCTCCGCGATCCGGCACCAGGAACAGCCGCGCATCCGACCAACCTCCACCCACATTGCCCTGCCACTCCACGACCTCCAGCCGCGACCCTCCACCGTTGTCCCACCAAAGCTCCGGCGTCGGATGCTGCTGCTCGCCATCTCTTGGCGATGCCAGCGACACGCCCGCCAGCGCACCCGCATCGGTTCCGCAAATCGTGTCCGTGCACTTGTCCACCAGCGCCTCACGCTGCGTCTGCGACTCCACCGCCGGCAGGTTCAATGACACATGCAGCACGCGCCACTTGCCGTCATCGCCTTTGCGCAACACCACCAGCGGATGCGCCACACCAAACACGCCCGCCGACCCAACCATCACCCGCAAACTCACCGCCGCGAGCCTGCCCGCCGTCGAAGCCCGCATCAGCTCCACATGCGCCAGATCCTCACTCAAAACCCGATTGCCGCTCGACGTCAAAATCGACCGTCCCAGGTTCGGCGGAAACGGAGCCATCAGCGGGTCGGCATCCTCGCCCACGCTGCTTCCCTGCATCAACCGCTGCATCGCCACCACTGCTACGCCTGCCGCGGCTTTCTCATCCGGTTGGAGTCCGGCCTCCACGCATCCGGGGCACTCCTCATACGGCTCGCCCATCCACAGCGCAAACGCTACCGCCGTGCGCACATGCGGCGCCGCACTGAGCACCACAAACTGATGCTCAAACGTCTGGCCGTCGGTCACTCCATCGTCCATAAACCGCGCCGGCGACAACGCTCCCATCACCAGTCCGGTCGGAAACCCCTCTTGCGGCAGATTCCCGATCAACACATCCGGGTAATTCGCCGTCCCCACCGCGGCCCTCAGGTCCTGAGCCAATAGATCAATCGGTACATCCTGGAAACTCACCGCCAGCTCCGGCAACGCATCGCCGATCTGCGAACGCAGCTCCTGCAACATCGGACTCGCTCCCACGACTCGCGGCGCAGACCTCGCCTTATCCGCATCGGTAGCCGTTGCGGACTCTCCAAAGCTGGCAGCCGACTGCCCATAGCTGCCCGCCGTCTGTCCGTAACTGCCGGAGGTCTGACCGTAGCTGCTTGAAGTCTGCCCAAGCGAGCCGGCAGTCTGTCCATGGCTGCTGGCCGTCGTGCCGTAGCTGCTGGAAGTCTGACCAAAGCTTCCCGAAGTCTGCTCGGTATATCCAGCGCCTGACGCTGTGTTCGCACTAGGGTCAGCCCGCGGAATGTTCGGCGAACTCGGCGCACTGATCGTTGGGCTGCTGGCGTCTACACCATAGCTTCCGGCGGTCTGGCCGAAGCTCCCTGCCGTTTGCCCCAGGCTTCCGGTTGTCGCTTCGTGATACCCCGGATCGGGCGCTCGATAGACCTGTGCGCCCTGGATCTTAGGAATCTTGGGTGCGGCTAGGCCCACCACCCAGATCACCAGTGGCCCCTGCCGCAGCGAGTCCAGCACATTGACCGCGCCGGGCGTCTCGGACTCATCCTGTTGCGCCAAGGCTCCGGATACGCCGCCAAACACCACCAGAGCCGCAAGCAACAAGCCGCGCCGCCAACGTCCGCACACTCGGCCAATCACTCGTCGCCCACTCACCAGCGCGCGCTCCTGCCAGCAGTCTATTCTTCGCAGCCTAGCCGATTGGACGTCCCAATCGCCCAAACGTTCCCGCCAGCAACGCAGAAACGCGTCGATCTTCGTCCCCGCTCATCCAATCCCTATGAGCAGCACGCGCCCGCTTCGTCTTTCGGTTCTCGATCAATCGCCCGTTCCCGAAGGCTTCACGCCTTCGGACGCGCTCAACAACTCGCTCGCGCTGGCGCAGCACGTCGATAAGCTCGGCTACACGCGCCTCTGGTACTCCGAGCACCACTCGATGAATCTGCTGGCGTGTACGGCGCCTGAAATCCTGATCGGCCGCGCGGCGGCAGCAACGAACAACATCCGCGTTGGCTCCGGCGGCATCATGCTACCGCACTATGCGCCGTTGAAGGTGGCTGAGGTATTCCGCACGCTGCATGCGATGTTCCCCAATCGCATCGACCTTGGCCTGGGCCGCGCGCCGGGGGGTGGACAGTTGGAAGCTTATGCGTTGCGGCGCGATCGGAAGGCCTCGCAGCGCGACGACTTCCCCGACCAACTTGCTGAATTGACAGCGTTTTTGCACCCGGAACGCTTTCCGGCAGACCATCCATTTCGCAAGATCAACGTGATGCCGTCTGCCCCAGGAGCGCCCGTGATGTGGCTGCTGGGGTCGTCGACGTGGTCTTCTGTAACGGCTGCGAGAGAAGGCCTTCCTTATGCGTTTGCGCACTTCTTTTCGCCTATCGCAACGCGACAGGCGATTGAGTATTATCAGCAGAATTTCACGCCATCTGCAGAGCAGAAAACGCCCGAAGCCACGCTCGCTATTGGCGTTATCTGTGCGCCTACGCAGGAGGAAGCTGAGTATTTGCACTCTTCGGTGCGCTTGTTACAACGGCGGATTCGCATGGATGATCGGCGGCCTGTGGCCACGCCTGATGAGGCTGTGCGTGAGCTAAGTGCTGTGCCTACAGCGCCGAATCCGCTGGTCTCTTTCACTGCCGGCAGCTATGATGCGCCGGAAGAGGGTGAATGGCCGCGTTATGTTGTGGGTACGCCGGAGAAGGTGGCTTCACAGCTGCGTTCCATTGCCACTGCACTCAAGCTGGACGAGCTTATTGTGAACACGATTACGCACTCGCATGAGGCGAGATTGCGGAGTTATTCCCTGCTGGCGGAGGCGATGGGAATGGCTTCCGTGGGGTAGGTTTTGGCGGTTTTTTACCGTGCAATTTTGTGGAGTCGCACGGTGAGTTGCTGGTTGATTTTGCGTTTTATGGTGTCCAGCAAACTTGACATACCTTTGGGCGGGGTTGGGTAACGAAAGTTTTCCGCGCGGTTCAGAAGTGGGGTGCGAAAACAACCCTCCATCTAGGGTTGTGTCGTTCTACGGCGCGTTCGAGAATCCTCTCAGGCATCCATGACAGACGGGCCGAGGCAGAGCACTTCCTGCCGTCTGCAACTCAAAACAAAAACCAGGCACGACCTTCGCTGCGAGCGACTGATGCTGTTTGCTCTGAGCCTTTTCGCGTTCGAGGAGAACAAAAACACTATGCGCCAAACTCTACGACCTTTCTGGAAGCACGTTCTTACGCTTCTTGTCCTAAGCCTTTTCACTACCGGAGGAACTCTCTTGTCACAGACACCTGCAAAAAATATCGTTCTTGTTCATGGCGCTTTTGCCGATGGATCCAGCTGGTCGAAGGTGATTCCCTTGCTGCTCGCGAAGGGATACAAGGTGACCTCGGTGGCGAATCCGCTTACGTCGTTCGCGGATGACGTGGCGGCGACCAAGCGGGCGATTGCGGCGCAGGATGGGCCGGTGATTCTGGTGGGGCATTCTTATGGCGGCGTGGTGATTACGGAAGCCGGCAACGATCCCAAGGTGGTGGGGTTGGTTTACGTGGCGGCGTTCGCGCCCGATGCAGGGCAGTCGATTGCGGAGATCACCAAGCCTTTCCCGGTGCCGCTGGGGATGACGAAGATCGCACCGCTGGCCGATGGGTTTCTGCTGCTCTCGCCGGATGGCATCGCTACCGCGTTTGCACAGGACTTGAGCAAGGATGAGCAGGCGTTGATCACGGCGGTACAGCCGGAGACGCATGGATCGATCTTTGCGGCGCAGCCTACGCAGGCGGCGTGGCACAACAAGCCTACGTGGTACATCGTAGCTTCGAACGATCACATGATCGATCCCGGGCAGGAAGCGAGCATGGCGAAGCAGATGAAGGCAACGACGACAACGCTGCCTTCAAGCCATGTGGTGATGCTTTCGCATCCGAAGGAAGTGGCGAAGGTGATTGAAGAGGCAGCTGGCAGGTAACAGTGAACAGCGGCGGCAAGGGTATGTGCGGGTCCTGGGAGAGAGCGGTCGTTTGCTACTGCAAACGATACCCCACCCTTCGCAAAAGCGCGAAGGATGGGCCACCCGGCCTGGTCATTGCGGGATGTCTTTTTGCCGCCGCTGCTCGCTTTGCTTGACGATTTCGGTCAAATCCACCATTGGCCGTATCTCAATCGGTCCGAGTCCGTATTTAAACAATCCTGGAAGCTGTGAGACAAGCTGAATGGCGTGATTGAGGTCTCGCGCCTCAAGGATTTGAAGGCCGCCGAGCTGTTCCTTGGTTTCTGCGTAGGGGCCGTCGGTGGTCGCGATTTTGCCGTTTTTCCAATGCACGGTCACCGCGGTCTGCGGAGACTGAAGAGGGACTTCGGCGAGAAGATGGCCGTTGGCGCGCAGATGGTCGTTGTGCTCAAAGCAGTCGTCGAACACTGCGTTGCGTTCGGCGTCGGTCATGCCTTCGAATTTTCCTGGTTCGAGGTATCCCAAACAGAGGTATTTCATACCTTCCTCCTTGCTTGCTGTGACTCAGTGAGTCGCGTTCTATTGCTCAGGAGTGGCGAGCAAACTGCCTCACCTCAACCGGGGCGCGGCATGCGACCACGGCCTTTCGTCCCCATGCGAGCGCTTCCTCCCTATCAACTGCTTCCAGAATCCAAAAGCCGCCTATGTGCTCCTTGGTCTCAAGGTACGGACCGTCGGTGATGACGACCTCGCCACTGGGCTGCTTGCGCAGTGATTTCGCCCTGGGTGCCGATTCGAGGCCGCCGGCGAAAAACCTGGCGCCGGCGGCTTTCATCTCTTCGTTGAGCGCATCGATGTCGCGGATCATTGCTTCACCTTCCAGCGACGGGTCGTAGTTGTCAGGATGGTGAATCGCAACCAGAAATTGCGGCATGGCTTCTCCTTTTTCTTGTAACGATCTTCGGGTAGGCCAGTTGGCTGGGCTATTTGTTGGCGGTCTGATTCGGCAACTGAGCCCGTTTCGCTACTTTGTGCTGGATCTCCTCCTGGGACAGGATGGGGGCGAACTCTTCCATCTCGAAGACCTGGCGGATTTCGATTTCGGAGTCGACGTTGTGGGGGTTGGGGCAGCGCTTGACCCACTCGATGGCCTCTTCGAGGGACTTGACCTTCCAGAGCCAGAAGCCGGCGATGAGCTCCTTGGCCTCGGTGAAGGGGCCGTCGACGACGGTACGAGAGCTGCCGGAGAATTTGACGCGTGCGCCTTTGGAGCTGGGATGGAGTCCGTCCATGGCGAGCACGATGCCGGCCTTGATGAGCTCTTCGTTGAACTTGCCCATCTCGGCCATGAGTTTTGGATCGGGGAGGGCGCCTTCTTTTTCGGACTCCGGGGTTGATTTGACGATGACCATGAATCGCATTGTGGAATCTCCTTGGGGTTGGTGACTTGTTTTCGGGTTTAGATATTTGTCGACTGCCTGACTTCACGAGATAGTCGAACGGCCGAACTGGAATTCGACAATCATCCAGAATTATTTTTCGTTCAACTGACGAATCCGCTCTCGCAGGAATTGCCGCTCCGGTTCCTGTTGGGTCAGCGCCAGAGCTTTTTCATACGAGGACCGGGCTTCAGATGTCCTGCCGAGCCTGCGGCACATGTCTGCACGGGCGGAGTGTGCCAGGTAATACTTTGCCAATTCACCCTGTTCCAACACCGCGTCGATATGTGCCAGGCCGGCCTCCGGACCATCGCGCATAGCAATGGCCACGGCGCGATTGAGCTGTATGACCGGAGACGGTTGAATTCGCAACAATTGGTCGTAAAGCGCAACAATCTGCCGCCAGTCTGTCGCAGCGACCGATTCGGCTTGAGCATGAACGGCGGCGAGCGCTGCCTGCAGCGTGTACGAGCTGAAGCGGCGGGAGTTCAGGGCTTTCTCCAGCAAGGCCACTCCCTCGGCGATCTGCTCCCGGTTCCAGAGGCTGCGGTCCTGATGCTCCAGCAGGATCAGCTCTCCGGTTGACGAAGACCTGGCGGCGCGACGGGACTCCTGCAGCAGCATCAAGGAGAGCAGCCCAAGGATCTCCGGCTCCGGCAGGAGTTCGCTCACTAAACGGCCCAGGCGGATCGCCTCGGCGGTTAGCTCGGCCCGCGTTACCTCCGCTCCTGCCGCGGCCGAGTAACCCTCATTGAAGATGAGATAGATGACCTGGAGCACGGCGTCCAGGCGGTCCGGCAGCTCCTGCGCCGACGGCACCTCGTACCGAATCGGGGTGTCTCGAATCTTTGTCTTTGCGCGGACGATGCGCTGCGCGAGCGTCGCCGGCGTAACGAGAAATGCGCGGGCGATCTCTTCGGTTGTGAGCCCGCACACTTCGCGCAACGTGAGCGCTGTTTGCGCTTCCGGCGGGAGAGCGGGATGGCAGCAGGTAAAGATGAGGCGGAGGCGGTCGTCCTCGATCTCCTCATCCTGGAATTCACCCGCGAGAGGTGCATGGTCGATGCGCGTTTCGAGGTAGAGCGTGAGGTCTTTCTGTGTTCTGTCGAAGCGCGCCCGGCGGCGTATTCCGTCTATCGCTTTGAAACGCGCGGTTGAGATGAGCCAGGGGCGTGGGTTCTCCGGTACGCCGGTTTGAGGCCATGTGTCCAGGGCGACGGCAAAGGCCTCGTGCATGGCCTCTTCGGCGACATCAAGATCACCGAGCAGACGCACGAGCGTAGCGAGGATCCTGCCGGATTCGGAGCGGTAGAGCGTCTCGATGGTTTTGCCGAGGGCTTCGGGAACATTCTGCGGCATGCACGTCAAGCTAACAAACGAGGCTGCCGCACACAAATACAAAATGGGCGATAGTGCGAGAGCTTTGAGTTCATGAAGCTCTTCGCACTATCGCCATTTGGGGCTTTGAAACAGTAGAGCCGGGCTCGAAACATACCCCCTCAGCGGCTAAAGCCGTAATGCCAATGCGGCCTTACGGCACGGCTGAAGCCGTGCCCTTCAAAACGGTGGTATGTCAACAAGCTCTTATAGGGTTAGCCGGTGATCCCCTTGTTGACGACGATGGTGACGACGACGCGGCGGTTTTCGGCCTGGGCGCTGCGGGTGTGCTCGGTTGCGACCTGGTTGGTGGTGCCCATGGCCGCGGGTGCGAGGATGCGGGTCATGGGGACGGCGCCGGTCTGTTGAATGATGGCGAGGACGGCGTCAGCGCGTTCCTGGCTCAGCCTCTGGTTGAGCGTGGCTGAACCGGAGGTGGAAGCGTAGCCCTGGACTTCGATCATGGAGCCGGGGGTATCGGCGACGGCCTTTACGAAGTCAGCGAGTTGATCCTTGTCCTTTTTGCTGACGGTGGCTTTGCCATTGGCGAAGTTGACGGTGATGCTGTCCTTGGTTTCGAACTGGTCCAAGGAGCCGATGCGGGTGTTGGTGGTGCCGATGGCTGTGGTATTGCCTGCCGTGGCCTGGGTGGTGGCATCGAGACCCTGCTTGGTGGTGTCGATGTCCTGCGAGTTCTTGGCGATGTCAGCCTGGCTTTGTTCGATGTCCTTACGATCAGAGCGCTGCTGGTCCTTGACGCCTGCGACTTCGGCGTTGACGGGATAGAGGCCAGACTCGACTGCCTTTGCCGTGCTGAGCGAAGTGCGCGAGAAGACGACCTTTTTGGCAACCAACTGGTGATCGGGGTTGTAGGAGCCTTCGACCTTTACGGACAGGCCGGGGACGAGGGCTTCGATGCCGAGGTTCTTGTGGCTCATGCCGAGGAAGCCGCCTTTTTCAGTGGCCGGGGTGTTGTCGGAGAGGATGACGGTGAGGCGGGGGCTGTCCGGCGTTTTGATCGCCATCTGCTCGCCGCTGCGGCCGATGACGAAGCCTTCAACGGTAGCTTGCTGGGCGTGTGCTGCTGTGATGCCGACGGACGCGAGTGCCGCCATGGAGATTGCCAAGCTGCAGGTAGTTCTAAGTTGACGCTGAATGTTCATGCATTTACTCCCTTGTGTTTGAGCTAACCGAGCGTCTGACTCCGGGAATTCGGATATCGCGACCGGGGGAACTCCGCTGCCGTATCCCCCAAAGGTGGGAGAGCAGTAGAGGTTCTAGTCTTGGACGCCCGGAGGCCGGAAAGAGTGGCCGAAGGAGGTTCTTTTGCGGCTAACTCTATGCAACGATGGGAGTTAACGGATGATTGGGGGATTTTAGGGTTGCCTTGAAGGCACCAAATTTATCCCTTTTGGATTGAGGAAGATGCGGCCGCGGGCCCATGATTCGGGTGAATCCCTTCGAAGGAGACGGTCGGGCGCTGCCTGATCCCCACCCGAAGTCGTTGGTGTCCAGTGTTAACCGGAAAGACAAAGACGACGTTGCTGATTGACGATTGGTGTTCCCCACTCATGCGCAAAGAGCGCGCATGAATGGGCCACCCGGGCGGTGGTGTGGGGTGTGCGACATGCTGGGTGCTTCGCTCTGGCGAAAACAGGCAACAGCAAGGCAAGAGCGGGCTAAACTGGGGGAATGTTTGAGGGTTATGACGTTTTGATTGTGGGCGCCGGCCCGGCGGGTTGTGCGGCTGCTTATGATCTTGCCCGGGTGGGTAAGCGGGTTTTGCTGCTGGATAAGCGGAGCTTTCCGCGGCATAAGGCCTGTGCCTGCGGGTTGACGCGGAAGACGATGGGCGCGCTGCGGTACTCGGTTGAGCCGGTCGTGGAGCGGGTTTGCCGGGAGATTGTGCTGCAGATTGCAGAGAGGCCGGGGGCTGGAGCGCTGGCTGATAAGGGGCGCGAGGTGAGGGTGAAGACGCGGAACCCGATCTGCGCGATGGCGGTGCGGGAGCGGTTCGATGATTTTTGTTTGAAGCAGACGCTGGCGCAGGGAGCGGAGCTGCGGAAGATTGAGGGGATCGTCGCACTGCGGGAGGTGGCTGGTGGCGTGGAGGTTGATGTTGCGGTGGGCGATGGCGGGGTGGAGACGCTGAAGGCTCCGGTGGTGATTGGGGCCGATGGGTCGAACGGGCAGATGCGGCGGCTGGCGAGCCAGCTGGAGAACGGTTCGCCGTCCGCGCAGGACCCGGAGTGGTATGCGCGGGGGTTTGCGCTGGAGGCGATAGTACCTTATGCGGCGCTGCCGACGAAGCTGCCCGAGGGCGATGGGCCGCTGGACCTGGTGTTCGACTTCAGCCCGATTGTGGGTGGGTATGGATGGCTGTTTCCGAAGGGCGACCACATCAACATTGGGGTGGGTGGGTTTGTGCCTCGGACGGACAATGCGGCGAACAACGACAGGCCGCATGAGAGGGTGACGCGGACGTTGTTGAACCTGTACACGATGCAGAAGCTGGGGGTGGATTTGGCTGCCGTTGGAGCGCATGTGACGGGGCAGTATCTTGGGTTGGGTGGGCATGCGTATGTGCCTCGTGGGCGGGTGCTGCTGGTTGGCGATGCGGCGGGGTTGGTCGACCCGCTGACGGGCGAGGGGATTCATTCGGCGCTGGTGAGTGGGCAGGCTGCGGCGGCGGCGGTGCTGGAGGGTGGGGATGTGGCGGCGGCGTATGCGCGGGAGTTGGCGGGATTGCAGGAGACGCTGGCGTTTTCGCATCGCGCGGCGCGGAGTTTTTATGCGACGCCGGAGCGAGGGTTCAAGGTGATGCGGACGCCGATCCTGCGGAGTTTGGTGTTGAAGACGTATGCGGATGGGTTGCCGCATACGAAGCTGTTGGCGCGGTTGGCTAAGGCTGTGGCGTAAGGGGCTGATTGTGGCCGCGAAAGCAAAAGGCCCGGGGCTAAAGCCCGTTTTGTGGCAGACCCTAATCAGGGGCCTAAAGGCTCCTGCTCCCTCCGTTTAGTCGAAGCGGGGGAGGTGTTCTACGTCGCCGGCGGGGACGGGTTCCATGGGGCCGCCGGCTTTGGCCCAGGCTTTGAGGCCGCCCTGGATGACCTTGGTCTGGCAGTTTTCCTGTTCGAGCATGTAGGCGACACGGACGCTGGTGGCTTCGCGGGCGCAGGAGCAGTAGAGGTAGATTTCGCACTCGGGGGCCATGAACTCGCGGAGGGCGATGAGTTCTTCCTTGAGGCGGGAGGGTTCGACGCGGATGGAGTTCTTGATGCGCTGCATGCCGGGGTCGTAGTAGCCGTGGGAGCGGACGTCGGCGATGATGACGAGGCGGTCGTGCGAGGAGGTGCGGATGCTTTCGAAGAGGTCGAGGGCGGCGACTTTTTCGATGTGTTTGAAGCGGCGGTCGTGCAGCCAGTTCCAGGCGAGCCAGCAGAAGTAGGCGACGACGAGGAGCAGGAGGCCTTCGGCGGCGATGTGGCCGAGGCGCTCCAGCCAGCCGATGATGTCGCGGAGCCAGCGGGCGAAGACGAAGCCGAGGGAGGTCCAGCAGATGACGTAGAGCGCAACGCCGCAGACATCGAGCCGAAGAAAGCGTGTGACGCGCATGTTCAGGCTGCCGGCGAGCGCGGCGGCTACGGTGGAAAGGCCGGGGACGAATTTGGAGATGAGCAGCGTTTTTGGGCCGCGCTCGTAGAACGACTTTGCCGAGCCGAAGATGCAGTCTTCGGGATTGATGCTCAGGCGGCAGATGCCTGCGAGCAGCCACCAGCCGGTGTAGCGGCCGCCGAGGTACATGAGGGTATCGCCCAGGAGCGATGCCAGCGTGGCGTAGAACATGACCAGGCCGAGGTTCAGCGAACCGTGATGGGCGTTGGCCCCGGCAGCCAAGAGCACGATGGAAAGCGGGAGCGGAAGGCCGCAGGCGGCGAGGAACATGATGACCATCGTGGTCGCATAGCCATGATGCGTGACCAATGCGAGCAGATTCATCGTCCCGGGACCCCTTACCTTTTACTTTGCAGCGTTTTGAGTTGGATGCAAACGGATGGCGGATCGTTCTGCCCGAAAATGCAACATTGGCGAACGTTGTCCTCTATCGGAACACGAAGAGCCAGGAATGGTCGCGTGCGGGGCGGCGATTGGCTAAAACTCCAGCCTTATTCCGGCTTCCATCTGGCGCTCGCGGCTGACGCCGCTGGTGGAGGATGTGGGCTGGCCGAAGGCGGGCGTGGTGAGGCCTTCGGTAGCGAGGGCGGCGGCGTTCTGGAAAACAAGGGGCGTAGGGCCTGCATCGCCATCGGGGAGTGTGGAGGGTGTTCCGGGGAGAAAAGCGCGGGTTTCAACGCGGGTTAGGTTGCGTTGGTTGAGGAGGTTGAAGGCTTCGGCGAAGGTGCTGAGGTGGGTTGCGTGTCGAAGAGTGAAGCCGCGCTCTATGCGGAGATCCACGGTTGCGCGTGTGGGCAGGTGAAGCGTGTTGCGGCCGACTGTGGGCAGGTAGGTGGCGCCGCCGGAGGCGTTGATGGTTTCGTGGCCGCCGCTAAGATACGGTCCACCGGAGATTTCGTAGCTGTAGGGCGCGCCTGTGGCAGCGACGGCGATGGCTGATGTGCGCCAGTTGTTCAGCGCTTGATGGAGCAGCCTTGGGCCGGCTTCCAGTTTTGTGCGGTAGATGGCATCGCCGCTGAACCTGCGCGGGAAGTTGAGGGTGGAGAGACCTTTGTCGTAGCCGTTGCTGTAAGGGTCGAACTGGGCGTTGGTCTGCGGCGTGCCGGAGATTTGCGGGGCATAGTCGATGGCGCGGGAGTAAGTGAAGCTGCCACGGATTTCCAGGCCGCGCCAGCCGTGTGCGGAAGCTTCGAGCGTGCCGGCGTGGTAGGTGGCGTTGGCGTTCGAGGTGACGGCGGTGATGGGGCCGTACTGGGTCCAGCGGCGGGCTGTGTAAAGAGGGACGGCGAAGGTTTCGCCGCTCTGCACGCCGGTTTTGCCGTCGCCGCCCTGCAGGACGAAGTTGGCGATGGTGGTTGAGGGTGCGATGTTGCGATCGACGCTGCCGGGGAGCTGCGCGGAGAGCGCCATGGCGTAGGAGGCGCGCACGAATCCGTGACGGCCGAGGGCGCGCTCGAGGATGAGCGTGGCACGCTGGATGGCAGGCAGGCGGAAGTTGTTGGCGAAGACCATGGCGGAGGTCGTCTGCTGGACCGCGGCTGGTGGAAGGGTGTCGTACGCGCAGGGATAGCCGAAGCCCACGGTTGTGCTTTGCGGGCAGGCGGTTATTGTTGTGGGGCGGATTCTTATTTGCAGTGCTGTTGAAGGAAGTGCTGTATCGGCGAGCGCGGCGCTCACTGTCGTGCCCGGCAAACGGCCGTAGAAGATGCCATAGCCTATGTGCGCTGTGAGCAGCTTGCCGCCCCGGGGTGACCATGCGGCTGAGATTCTGGGGCCGATGTTGTTGCGATCTTCGGGGAAGCTTGAGGTGAGGCCGGCGTGGGGGCTGAATTGCTGGAGGTCCTGGTCCAGAACGGCGTTGGGTATTTGCGGGAGTGGGAGGAGTGTGTACTCGTAGCGTGCGCCGAGCGTGATTTGGAGATCGCTGCGCGGACGCCAGGCATCCTCCGCATAGCCTGCGAGATGGTGCATGACGAACTGAGTTTGAGCGGCGCCGAAGCTTTGCGTGTAGCTGCGGAAGCAGAAGTAGTGCAACGTGGCGCCGACGGCGTTGCGGCAGGCGCCACTGGGATAGGCGTTGACGCCGAAGGTGTAGTCGGTGATCCAGTCTACGAGGCCGCCTGCATGGCCGCCGGTGACGCCGCTGTCGTAGAGGAACGTGCCGTAGGGGTTGGCGAAGGACTCGATGCGGTCGTCGATGCGGCTCCAGTCGAAGCCGGCGTGGAGTTGGTGCTTGCGGCGCGTGAGCTCCCATTCATCCACGAGCTGAATGCGGCGTTCGTCGGGATAGGCCACGCGGCCGAGGTTCGCCGGGGTGCCGTAGGTGAAGCCGTTGGGGGCGATCTCGACTTCCGGGGCGTAGCTATCGACGGAGATGGCAGGCTCCTGTGCGAGCGGGGGGCGCGGGGTTTCGAACTCCAGATCATGCACGAGCTGGGCGCGGAGAGTATGCGCGAGGCGTGGGGAGAATGTGTGCAGCCAGTGGGCGGCGACGGCGTCTACGTTGATGGTGGAGTTGCCCACGCTTGCTATGCCGCTGTTCACTACCGCGTTGGAGGCGGAGCGGAATCCGGCGCCGGCGGGTAGATTGAAACGGTTGCCCTGATAGGTGCCGACGAGGTGGTCGCGCTTGCCGGCCTGCTCGTCGATGCGAAGGAAGCCGAGGGTCCGCATGGAGCTACGTGGGACGGCGCCGGTCAGGCTGTCCAGATAGTCGAGCGCGGTGTTTGTGGCAGCTGCATTAACGCCTCGATTGCCGAGCAGAGCTGTTTGCGTTGGGGTGAGGGCGTAGAACGTGTCCATCGCGGGGGAAGCGATCGCGGGATCGTTGCGGAGCTCTTGTTCGAAGGAAGCAAACATTGTGAGCTGCTTTCTGAACTTCTTCGATGGGAAGAGCTGGCCTATCGGCACGCTGATGTGGCCACCGATTTGGATAAGGGTGTCTTCGGGGCGGACGAGGAAGTTTGTGATGGAGCCGTTGCGATAGTGCGTGACGACCGAGAAGGGGTTGTAGGCTGCCAAGGCGCTCGAACGCACAGAGGCTGTTGCTTCGCCATGCCATGCCGCTGTTCCTACGAGAGACTCGATTGCGGTAACTGCTCCGGCTGCGTCGCCGAACTCTGCTGAGTATGTGCCGGGCATTACGCGGTAGGATCGCACCGCTCCCTGACCGAAGCTGGCACCGCTGACGGAGCCGCCTGTGGTTGCGCCGCGCGCGCCGCTGCCACGGGAACCTCCGCGGAAGTTCTGCTGCATGGAGAGACCATCGAGCGTGACGGAGTTCTCTGCCGGGGACATGCCGTTGTAGCTTAGGCCCGTGGTCACGCTGCCGTTGCGGCCGTCGGCGAGGTCTGCTTCGCCGTCTCCGGAGCCGCCGGCGGCTACGACTGCTTCATTCGCACTTGAGGCCAGTAATGCTAAGCCTTCCCAAAGGCGCGGGTCTGCAGGGAGCTCCGCTATGCGGTCGCTTGTCAGCGCCCACTCGTCTGCACTCGGTATTGCGAAGGCGTTGCTTTCCGGCGGCGCGTAACCAGCGGCCGGCGTTGACTCCTGCGCGCTACACGCGAGAGTCGAAGCCAGCACCAGAATCCCGACGAGCAGCCGCACGTTCAACCAAAGCATCCCCGCCCCAGAACAAACGGCGCAGGCCGGGGCACCTAAATCTCATAGAGGGTGAAGTTATGTCCGTCGATAACAAAGCCGCGTCGCCGGAAATCACAGAGAGTTTCTTCGGAGACTATTCGAGATCGCCGATTTTGTGAAGAGCAAAGACGTAACCGTCGCCAAACGAGAAAGGGCGGCAGCCGAAGCTACCGCCCTTCTTCCTGCATGCAGCGTTGTTAGAAAGTAAACTTCGCCGACAACTCCAGCTGTCTTGGCGTATAGCTGAAGCCGCTGTTGTTGGTCTTGCTGACGGTGCCAAAGTTTGCCTGATAGGTGGCCACGCCGCCGCTCAGTTTGTAGGCCGGGGTGTTTACTGTTGTGACGTTCTGATGGTTGGCTACATTGAACGCCTGCAGGAAGATCTGCAGCCGGTAGCGCTCGGTGAAGGCGAAGCCTTTCTCTACGCGCACATCGTCGACGATGTCGCGCGGGAAGAAGAGGTTGTTGTGTCCGAGGTCCGGAACGAAGGAGACGTTGCCGTTGCCGTTCCAGTCCGCGGCGATGGCGCTGCTCGAGTTACTGCCGCTTACGCCTGCCGAGTAAGGCAGGCCGTTCTGCGCCTGGAAGCTTGTATCGAGGCTCCAGTCATTCACGGCGTACTTCCACGGTGTGCCCGTTCCGATGCCGGGAAGGTTATACAGCGCGTACGCAACGATGCGGTTGGGAATATCGAAGCTGCTGTTACCGTAGTTCACGCGTGGGTTGGTGTAAGGGTCGTACCATCCGTTTACGTTGCCCGCTGTGGAGGCGTTCTGACTGTAGTCCAGAGCGTGCGCCCACGTGTAGTTCACATCGAACTGCAGGCTCTTGAAGGAGCGGTTCTGGATCTCCGCTGAAAGCGCGTTGTAGGCCGAGTTGACGTTGCTGGTGTACTCGGTGATGGAGGTGAAGCTTGTGGCCGAAGGACCGAGCAGCGCGGTGTTGCCGTACTTGGTATAGGTCGGCACGACATGCACGCCTGTTGTCAGCGGTCCTTTGCCTGTCGAGTCCACTACATTGACCGAAATATTTGCGATCGTTGTAGGGTCGAGATTGACGTCGAGGAAGTTGGGCAGCGTGCGTCCGTAACCGCCGAGGTAGGCGACCTGGAACACAGTTCCATGTCCGAGTTGCTGCTGTACCTGCAGATCGAACTCATCCACCTGCGGGTTCTGCAGGTGCGGGCTCAGGAAGTATCCCGCTGGAGGAATGCTTACAGCAAGCTGGTTCGATGTGAACGTGTTGGGGAAGATCGGCAAGCCGGCAAGGCCGACCGACTTTTGTGTGACTGTTACGGTGCTCTGCGAAAGCGGGCTGCCGGTGCTGGAAAGAGCTGTGCCGATGTTGCCGTTGGTGATGCGGCCATAGTAAAGGCCATAGCCGCCGCGCAGTACCGTCTTGCCCGTGCCGAAGACATCGAACGAGAAGCCGATGCGCGGACCGAAGTTGTTCTTGTCGCTCGGATGATTTGCCAGACCATTGTATGGGGTGTACGCCGCATTGGTCGTGGTTGCGGCGACCGGAGCAATGATCGAGGCAACGGGAGCGGGAAGGCTTTCGTAGTCGTAACGAACGCCCAGCTCCAGTGTGAGCCGTGGTGTGACCTTCCAGTTATCCTGGCCGAAGAAGCCATAGTCCATGGTTGCGATCTGGAATACAGGATTGCCGAAGCCCTGCTCGTAGCTGTTGTAGCAAGGGTAAGCGCCGGTGGTGACGGCAGCCGCGGTGGTGGCGTAGCTGGTCTGGTTGACATCGCACGAGCCCGTAGCCTTGCCCTTGTTGCCGAGGTCGGCGAGGTAGTTGGCGATGTTGGTGGTGTAGATGAAGTCGCCTTCGTAGTACTGGCTCTCGTTGGTGAGGTCGTAGTTATGCACCATGTCGATGCCGAACTTCAGGCTGTGATTGCCGTGGCTGTAATACAGTGTGTCGCCGATCTGCCACTTGCGTTCGTCAGGATACTTGGGACGATAGGAGTAGTAGGGCGAGCCGACGAAGAAGCCGGTGGAGGTATCGAGCGCCACATACGGTATGTTGCCGTTGGCGGTTTGCAGTTGCGAGAGAGAGTAGGCGCTGAAGGGTTGTTGCGTTTCGTCGTTGAGCTCGCGGCCGTACTGATAAAGGACTTCGTTGCTGAAGCGGCCGAAGAGCAGCGATGTCAACTTCGCTACGCCATAGTCGAGCTTTACGAAGTCGTTGCCTGCGGAATCGAACGAGTAGCCGCCGGTGGCTGTGGTCTGCACGCCGCCGGGTGAATCCCAACGAAGGCGGTGATAGAGCACGCTAACGTGTTCGGTCGGCGTGATCTGGTAGTCGAGCTTGGGGGTGTTGATCTCCTGATAGCCCACGCGCGGGATGAGACCGAGGTCGGTATCGAGCAGCGCGATGCCCTGCGTGTAGGCGTTGTAGCCGTAGAGATAGTTGCCGGGATGGCCGAGGCGAGCGGCGAGGGTGCAGGCTTCGCCATCGAGGATGTTCGGCAGCGTGGTGGCGACGAAGCCGTTGTTCTGGCAGGCCGCGGGAGGCGTGAGGTCCGGCATCTGGTTGAAGCCGGGCGAGGATGTTGTGGCGAGGCCGCCGGCGGGATTGCCCGCTACGCCGGAGAGCGGAAAGATGCGGCTGTGCTGGTCGTAGGTGTAGATGAAGAAGAGCTTGTCCTTGATGAGCGGGCCGTCTACGGTGAAGCCGTAGATCTTGCGGATGTCCTTGGGCTTGAAGGGCACGTTGGTGACCGCGCCTGTGGGGCTCACAACTGGCAACGTGCTCTGGTCGTTGAAGGCGTTGAACTTGGATTCGCGATCGTATGCGTAGAGCTCACCGTGGATCTGGTTGGTTCCGCTTTTGGTGACGGAGTTGATGACGCCGCCGGCGGCGCGTCCGTACTCTGCTGCGTATACGCCGGTGTTCACCGCGAACTCTCGCACCGCGGAGGCCGATGTTGAATAGGCTTCGCGCGTGCGGCCGCGCTCTTCGGCGAAGTATGCCTGGTTGTCGTCGGCGCCATCGATCTCGACGTTGTTGAGGATTGTGCTGATGCCGCGAACGCTGATGAGGCCGAAGCCGCTTGAGTCTACCGTGACGCCCGGCGTGAGCAGGGCGAGGCTCGACCAACGGCGGTTGTTTACCGGAACATCTTCGAGCGCACGTTGATTGATGTTGGAGGCGAAGTCAGGCGAATCGGAGTTGATGATTGGAGCGTCGGCCGTCACCATCACGGTCTCGCTTGAACCACCCGCGGTGAGATGCGGCGCAAGGTTGGTGAGCTGGCCTACCTGCACGGTGACATGGTTGGCGACGTACTTCTCAAAGCTTCCAGCGACGACGGTCACTGTATACGTTCCGGGCTCGAGCAGCGGCTCCTTGAAGTAGCCGCTGTCATCCGCGGTCAGGTGCTCTTCAGCGTTGGTTCCATCGTTGTGGATGGTGATCGAAGCTTTCGCCACGACAGCGTTGGTAGCATCTTCGATCGTTCCTGCAATCGCGCCCTGCGTGGAAGACTGGGCATGCAACAGACCTGCGGAAAGAGCGGCCGCGCAAACTGCCGCGAGCCTGCTGGTACGCATCATTCGAATCATCTGGATCTCCTTGAAAATTGAACATTGGCGACCCACACTCATCGATACATGGAGCCGGCCCGTAAAAAGTGTTGCCCTGCTTCCCGTTAGCCGGGAGACTCCCGGCGCGTTTCTCGCGTCCGGTGTGCAGATGTGCTTAACTTTGAACCGAGCCATCCTAGCAGCCACGTATGAAGCTGGGCTGCTACTGGACGCTCATTCATCGAATATTTTTCTTTCGGCCGCTCCGCAATCCGCGCAACCTGTAAGACCGCGGCCTATGCGAACAAAAAAGCAGCGGCGACCCGAAGGCCGCCGCTGTTTTTTGCTCGTTGTACGACTCGGTTTTTTAGAACTCGAAGCGCCCAACGAACTGGATCTGCCGCTCGCGGAAGATCGTGTTCGCTGCGCCGCTCGGGGTTTCGAACGTTGACTGGTAAGCCGCCGCTGTTCCCGTGATCGAGTAAGCACCTGTGTTGAACGCCGTAAAGTTCTGACGGTTGAGGATATTGAAGGCCTCACCCGAGAGCGTGAGCTTGTACTTTTCCATGAAGGAGAAAGCACGGCTCAGGCGCACATCGACGTCGTCGAGGGTCGTTCCTCGCACGCTGTTGCGTGCAGGATAGATTCCCTTGAATACGTCCTGTCCCGCATACTGCGGATATGCCTTGAAGTCGACGTACGCGCCGCCGCCGGCACCGCTGCCGCCGGAACCGTTGTAGGTGGTGGCGCCACCGGCAACTGCCGTGCCGCCGCTCAAGCCGTAGCTATAAGGCGCACCCGATTGAACAACCCAGACCGGAGCCAGCGTCCAACCGTTGGCCGCAACCGAAGCGATCTTGTTGGTCAAAGCGAACTTCGGCATGAGCGTGATATTACCCACGAAACGCTGGGGAATGTCGTTGGCCGAGATGCCGTAGTCCGGCTTCTGTGTGAAAGGATCGGTTGCATCGTTCGCGTCCGCCAGAGCAGTCTGCGGCATGCCGTAGTCCTGCGCCTTCGACCAGGTGTAGCTTGCGCCAACCTGAACGCCCTTTGTGAGGCGATGATCCAGCGTTACAGCAAGTGCGTTGTAGTTCGTGGTGACGTTGCTGGTGATCAGCGACAAAGCGTTGTAAGCCGGGTTGATGCGAGCGTTGTATAGCGGCACCGTCCACGAGTCGCCGGCCAAGGGGCCACCGGTGAAGGTGTAGGTCTTGGTCGTCGTCGCCGGTGCGATGTTCGCATCGATGAAGTTGGGCAGCTGCTTGCCGAGCGAACCCAGATAAGCGATGCCCAAAATCGTGTTGAAGCCCATGTCCTGTTGGATGCTCACGTTGAACTCATCCGAAACGGGGTTCTGGAAGCCCTTCGCGAACGCCGTGATGTTGGATACCGCAGGCGGGGTACCGCTGCCCACGATGTTCGGATAGAACGGAGCGTTGGCCGATGTCAGTGAGCTGTTCAGCTGGAACTGAGCATTCGCTGAACCGGTGGAAGCCAGTGCCTTGTAGATCATGCCGTTCTGGATACGACCGTAGTAGAGACCGAAGCCAGCATGGACAAGCGTTTTGCCTGTGCCGAACACATCCCACGCGATACCTACGCGCGGCGAGAAGTTGTTCTTATCGCTCGGCATGGAGGCGGTCTGCGGAACCGCCGCATTCGGAATCTTCGGAGAAGGAAGCTGCTCGTAGTCGTAACGGACACCGAGGTTGACGGTGACGCGCTTCATGACCTTCCAGTCGTCCTGGACGTAACCCGCGTAATCGTTGGTGTGATACACGAACTGCGGATGTCCGAACGCCTGCTGCAGATTGGTGTAGCAGGGCAGGGCGCCGGTTCCGGTGTTGCGCAGCGCATTGCAACCGACAGACTGCGGGGTAACAACAGGCGCCTGCGCCGTGTGGGCGAAGTCGGTAAAGAAGTCCGCCAGCGCCGAGTAAGTAAACAAGCCGTGCTCGTAGTCGACGTCGACGATGTTGTCCTGCGCCCAGCGATACTCCCCGCCGATGTTCAGCGTGTGATTGCCGAGGGTCCAGGTGACGTTATCGACCGAGTCGGTTTCGGACTCGTTCGGATAGCTCGAACGGGGAACGTAGTACGGGGTTCCCATGGAGAAACCCGAGTTCACGTTGATGATGACGCCCGGAGGAAGGCCGCCCGCAGTAGTCGTCGGCTCGTTGGCCAAGGGAGTGTCGCCGTTTTCGGTTTCGAAGTCGCGCGCGTACTCCATGCGGAACTCGTTGATGATCTTCGGCGCGATGACGGTATCGATCTTGCCGATGATGGAGTCGACCTTCACGAAGTCGTTACCGAAGGACGTAATGCCACGGCGGTTGACGAGGTTGGTCTGGATGCCGTTGGGTGAATCCCAACGCATGCGGTTGTAGATGATCGACGCGTTGTTCTTGTCGTTGATCTTGTAGTCGAGCTTGGCGAAGTTGAGGATCTGGTCGCCCTTACGGGGAGCAATGCCGCTCTGGCCATTGATGTAGGCCATGGCCGCGTTGATGTCGGCAACAGGAACGCCACGAGCTTCCGCGCAGGTAACTGCATCGGTCGTGCCACCGGCAACGAGTGTGCAGTTGTTGTCAGCCGCAACGTTGTCGAGCAGGAACTGCGGGGTGGGGGTAGCGACCGAGGGGAAGTTGCGCTTCTGCTGATCGAACGCGAACAGGAAGAAGAGCTTGTCTTTGATGAGCGGACCGTTGAAGCTGCCGCCGTACTGGTGGCGCTTGTCGGTAGGCTTTACGTGGATGGTCTGGGTGGCGGTGCTGCCGGGGACCGGAATGACCAGCGTGTTGAAGGGGTTAATCGCGCCGAAGTCGTTATCGCGGTAGTACTCGAAGGCGTCGCCGTGGAACTGGTTGGAGCCGGAGCGCGTTACGGCGTTGACGCCGCCGCCTACCGCGCGGCCATATTGGGCCGATACGTTCGAGGTGAGCACCTGGAACTCGAGGATGGCGTCTTCCGGAGAGGAGTAGCCAACGCGGGTGTAGCCGCGTTCGACCGACTGGAAGGACTGGTTATCGTCCGAGCCGTCGATCATGAAGTTGTTCTGGAGGTTGGAAGCACCGCGGAAGGTCACCAGACCGAAGGCGCTGTTGCCCAGCGTTACGCCCGGGCTCAAGAGGGCGAATGCCGTCCAGTGGCGGCCGTTGATCGGCAGCGTGCTCAGGGCGAGCGGGTTGAACTCGGTGGTGAAGTCCGAAGTCTCTGTGTTGATGACCGGAACTTCCGAGCTCACATCGACCGTTGCCGATGTTCCGGCCGCGCCCATCTTGGGCGTTACTTCGGTCAACTTACCTACTTCGACGGTCACATGCGAGGCGGAGTAATCGGAGAAACCGCCGACAGTCACCTTCACCTCATAGATACCGGGAACCAGGCGCGATACGCGGAAGTACCCGCTGGCGTCGGCCGTTGCCGTCACGTCCGCGTTGGTGGCGGAGTTGTGGACCACAACTGTAGCGTTCGGCAGCGCGGCGCCTGTGCTATCGACTACCGTGCCTGCAACGGCTCCGTCTACGGCGGACTGCGCCCGCGCCGTTGTTCCGCTCACGCCGGCAACGAGCAACAGCAGGCTCAGGCAACAAGTGAAAAACAGTGACTGCTTCAAGTTCCGTACCATGTAGTGCCTCCAAAATGTTGGTGCTTCTGGCTTCGGTCCTTCGCAATCTATCGCGAGCAGATCAAAGCCCCTTAAAAAACAATTTGCGATCCCGTTTCAGCCTTGAAAACCCTGCGTTGGCTGCTTTCGGAACCGCCAGAAAATACTTTCCCTGCATCTCGTGTTATCGAGACCGCCCGCCTCATCTCAGCTCAGCGATTGCACAGGTTGCATTGTGGAACGAATTCCCAAAGTACCACCTGTTTTTGTGGATGTCGAGCAGTTTCCCCAAAATAGGTGCTCGAAATATAAACATGGGCGCTCGAAATATAAGTACGCCCGCCTGTTGAAAAAGCTGGTCGAAACTCCTGCGCGATCTCGAAACTCACCCCTTGCCCACGCCGTTCGTTACACTTAGAGGAGAAGCAGGTTTGCATGTTTATCGATGAAGCACGAATTCGTATCAAGGCCGGCGACGGTGGCAACGGATGTATGGCCTTCCGGCGCGAAAAGTTTGTCCCCCGCGGCGGACCTTCGGGTGGCGACGGCGGCCATGGTGGCGACATCCTCATGCAGTCTTCGCTTTCGCACAACACGCTGGTCCACTTCCGGTTCAACCCGGAGTGGAAGTCCGAGCGTGGCGGCCACGGGCTGGGTTCCAATATGTCCGGCGCGGCCGGAGAGCACACGATTCTTAAGGTGCCTGTAGGCACGCTGCTCTACAACGACGACACCGGAGAGCTGATCCACGACTTTGCCCACGCCGGCGAAGAACTCGTCATCGCGCGCGGTGGACGTGGTGGAAGGGGCAACCAACACTTTGCGACCTCGACGCACCAGGCGCCGCGGGAGCATGAGCTCGGACGGCCGGGTGAGGCGTTGAATCTGCGGCTTGAGCTGCGACTGCTTGCAGATGCCGGTCTTGTGGGCTTTCCGAACGTCGGCAAGTCGACGCTGATCTCGCGGCTTTCGGCTGCGAAGCCGAAGATTGCGAATTACGCGTTTACGACGCTCGAGCCTAATCTCGGCGTCGTGCAGGTGGGCGACCCACCTTACGAAAAATCCTTCACCGTGGCGGACATGCCCGGGCTTATCGAAGGCGCGCATCTTGGCGCAGGGTTGGGCGTGCAGTTCCTCAAACACATCGAGCGGACTTCGGTTCTGATTCATCTCATTGATGTGTCCGACTCTGCCATCACGGCCGAGAGCGCGAAGGGCGAAACCTCCGACCCGGTGGCCAACTACAACGTGATTACCGCCGAGCTGAAGAGCTTCGACCCCGCGCTTGCGGCGAAGCCGACGATTCTTGTGGCGAGCAAGGCGGACGTCGCCAACCCGGAGAAGCTGAAGAAGCTGACGACCTTTGCCAAGCGCAAGAAGCTGCCGCTGTTTTTGATCTCTGCCGTGAGCGGCGAAGGCATTGAGAAGCTGAAGTACGCGATGGCGGAAGCCGTCGATCTGCACCGGACCATTGAGATCGAGCCGCCGGTGAAGGCGCCTGCGAAGCGCAAGCCGCACTATCCGCCGCCGGCTCCGAATGCGCGTGGGCGCGGGTAGGGCAGCTTTAGTACGGCACGCGGAACGTCGTTACGTCGAGTTCCTTCACGGGTTTCTCGGCGTGCGGCGTTCCTTCGGGGACCCAGTCGTACGGCACTGCTTGCGCGCGGTACGTCAGGCTGTTTTCAAACGGTTTGCCGTCGGCCGTGGACTTACCCACATATGGCGTCACATACTCCCACACGATGTCGCCCTGCGGCGTGATCTGGAAGATGCGGCCGTTCATGCCTTCGTCGATCAGCGTGTTGCCGTTCGGAAGTCGCTGCGCGTTCGAAACAAATGACGTAAAGAACGTCCATGTCGGGCGGCCGGAGTTTTCGCCTGTGTACTGCCATACAATTTCTTTCTTCACGGGATCGATCTCGAGGATGCGCGAACCCGCATAGATGCCCAGCGCCGCCGGTGGAAAGCCCGCACCGCCTTCATCGTCGTACAGAAGCAGATTGCCTGCGCCGGGTAGGCCCTCCGCGATGAGGTGGGCGTTGTGCTGGCCTGAGATTTGATCCACGGGACGCGGAACATTCTTTTTCCCGATACGCTGATCGGGCGAGTACTCGTCGCCTGGAAATACCGGCCCGAGACGCCACACTACATGGCCGGTCTTTTTGGAAAGGATGAGGACGACGTTGCCCTTGCGGGCGTCGATCATGATGTTGTCGGGATCAAAGCGCATGTCGCCTGCGTCGAACCACTTGTTGGGGCCGAGCACCTGCATGTCGTTGATCTCGAGATAGCCATAAGGCTCGGGAGGATTGCGCTTCACGCGCTCGCGAAGATAGGCCATGCCTTCAGGCGGAAAGCCGAACTCGGCGAGATGATCGCCAGCAATCCAGCTCCACACGACTTTGCCTTCGGGTGTAACTTCCTGGATACCCTGATCGCCGATCGCCTTTGTGCCGAGGCCAGGCACAGCATGCGGAATCGTCACCAGCAGGAGCGTGTTGCCGTTCTTCAGCCGCTGCCAATCGTGGTTTTGCCGTGCGGAGCCATCCGTTGCTTCGCCGCTCCACTGCCAGACGGTCTTGCCCTCCCAATCGACTTCGCCAACTGTCTTGTTCGTAAAGATGCCGCCGCGGGGATCGCCATTTTCTGCGAGTTGCAGCATCACATGACCGCGCGCTCCGCCGATGAGCTTCGGGTCGATTACTTCACCGGGATTGCCGGGATGCTCCCAGCGATGAACTTCGTTGCCGTCCATGTCGATCAGGTGCATGTGTCCATCGAGGCTGCTGAACCCGACAAAGCAGTTATAGGCGCGCGCGGGATCGTAGATGGTAACGCCGGTTGGGTAGATGCGCGGCGACTCCGCCACGCATACGGCCGACAGCAACATGAGAGCCGCGATGGACTGGAAACGATGGATGGCTTTGCTGAGACGCTGCATGGCGCTTCTCCGAAAACATGATGGGGATGAACGTTGAGTTCATCCCCATCATATCGTTCGCGCCGCTGATGCTATTGCGTAACGAGCTTTTCGAGATAGGCGAGAGCCTGCGGGTCCTTCGACTGGCCGAGCCAGAAGATGGCCTCGCGGCGTGTAGTCGGGTCTTTGGTGGTACTGGCCAGCTCCACCAGCTTGGGCACGCCTTCGTCTGCGGGAAGGCGCGAGAGCGCGAAGACCGCGGATCTACGGATCGCTGCGTTGGGGTCGTCCGATGCCTGCTGCGTGAGGAGCGCAGTGACACGGCCGTCGGGTTGTTTGGAGACGACCTGGGCAAGCCAGAACTGCGCTTTGCTGCGGATGGCCGGGGAGGGATCGGACTTGGCCAGAGCGAGCAGTTCATCAAGGGCTGCCTTATGCGAGTCGCCCTTGACCAAGGTGAGATCGAAGACCAGCTTCTCGCGCAGCGATTGATCCTGCTCGGTCTGGAGCAACGACTTCACGGTGGTGAAGCCTTCTGCGCCGCGTTCGTTGGCCAGCCAAAAGGCGGCGCGGTCGCGGACGTCCGCCGGATAGCTTGGGGCCGTGAAGGATCGCAAGGCTGCAGTGCCTTCCGGCGCGCTGCCCAGAGCGATCGCGACGAGGGCTCCATCCTGCAACCGTCGCGCATCATGCTCCTGCTCGTGCCCGGATGCGGATGTGTCCTTTGCAACGCTGGCATCCACGATTTCTTTCAGCGTCTTCACGGACTCTGCGGGGCTGACGCTTGAAAGCCATACGAACGGCAAGCCGCCGCCATCGATCTCAAGATCGGCTTCGTCCACATGCACTTTCGTCACTCTGCCCGAAGCCACGCGCAGCAGCACCATTCCAGGAGGGATCGGCGCATTTGGATCTATCACACGCTTTTGGCCGTCCCTGTCACGATCCCCTTCGAGGTGCAACACATTGTCGCTCCAACCGGAACGTATGCGACTGGTTGTTGCGAACTCGTAGCCGATCCAGGTAGGAACCTGCACGGCGGCAATCGCCTGCTGTAAGCCGCCGCTTTTTACGCTGAACTCCGCATGGCTTACCTTTGGTTGCTGCGCCAGACTGCTCATACTGACCATCGCCAAACTCGCGACGACCGCCGCTACACGCGCACGTGTGCCTATCGATGCTGCCATCGTTGTGTCCTCCTCGTTCGTTGTTGGGCCTGCGAGCTTTGTTACTTCAGCAGCTCTTCCATGTACGCCGTTGCTGCCGGATCGCGCATGAGCGCTAGCTGGGTCACGACATAGCGCTTGGTGTCCATGTCCTTCTCTGCTTTCGCAAGCGTCACAAGATCCGGTGCATCCTGTGCAATGAACAAGCCACTTACCGCCGCGCGTTTGACCTGCGGATCGGTCGAGCCCTGATAGATCTTGAGCAGCTCAGGCGCCGCGGCTTTGCCTTCGGTGGTCGCCAGCGTTTGCACGGCGGCGCGCTGCAGCGCGGGCTCTGTGTGCTTGGTGGCAATCTCGACCAGGAGTTCCCGTGAACCCGGAGCCTTGCTTTCGCCCAGCACGAACAAGGCGCGGCGGCGGAGCTCGATCGGCTTATCCGAGAAGATGAAGGTGCGCAGTGCGGGCATTGCTTTCTCCGGCTCCTGCTCCATCAGCGAGTTCAGCGCCAGCAGCTTGAGATCGTCGTTCGGATCATGCGGTGCATCGTTGACCTTGTAGGGCCCGTCACTATACGCGTCCCCCATACCGCGGTACAGATCTCGATTGGTGTCCCGCATTGCCCTCGCCGCCTCGCGCATCCCATCGGCATTAATCTTCGCCTGATCGGCTTTGACATGAATGTCCGCCGTCTTCAGATTCGCAAGCTTCACATTGAGCTTCGCCCTGTCGACGCCGCTCTGCACCTGCAGGGCCATGCACTCCGCGTTCCACGGGCTCTGCGCGGCCCTGCTTGCCAGCAGACTGCACGCCGCGTGCGCATCATCCTTGCGGCCCAGCTTCTCCAGGTTGTAGGCCTTCCAGTAGAGCGCCGCATCGGCGTACTCGCCCTGCACCTTGTCGAACGAGTTCAGCGCGTCGCTCCAGCGGCCTTCGTCCATGGCCTTGAGACCGTTGTTGAAGTCCGGCGGTGCGGGCGCGGGAGGGGGAACACCGGGGGCCTGTACGATCTCCACGCCGGATACCGGCTCGGGATTTTGTGCGAAGCCAACCGCGCCACACGAGAAACCCACAAACGTTACGACGGAAGCGAGAGAGAGAAACATGAAGTTGCGTTGCATAAGATTTTCCTTTCGAGCGTTACTCACGAGCTGAACTCTTGTTGTTCTTCAAAATGCGGAGGTCGAACAGCACGCCACCGACGTTCATTTCCAACCGAAACGTATCGGCAGTGCTGGCCGTTTCCGGCGGCGCTGCATCGAGCGAAACCAGCACACGGCCAAGGTCGTCCATCACGCCGGCTTCGGCCAGGTCGCCATGCGCCTGTGCCGATTGCTGATAGATCGCGTTCTCCAGCAGTAGATGATGCACCTCTCTGCGAGTTTCCACGGGCAGAGGACCTTCCTGGTGGCTGACCTGCGTGAGCAGCCGCTCCGCGGAATCAAGATGCGCCGCGAGCGCAGGATCGGCGGCCACCGGCAAAGTCGTCAGCGGTCCTGGACGATTGTTGTACCGGCGCGGACCTGCAACTACACCGTTTGTGGCGGCGAGTTCCTGAATCACGTTGGCAGCTTCGGCCGAAGAAGCGCTGGGGCCTGGCTCGATCATGTGATGTTGCAAAGCAACAACATCCGGCTGTGCAGCATGATGCACCGGCAACACCATCGTCAGCACAATAGCCGCAGCGGCCAGGCCCGCACCCAGCATCCACGCCCAGCGCCAGTTGCGATGCTTCACCTCCGGCGTCAACACCGCAAGCGATGGCCGCATACTCTGCCAGGTCCGCTCGAGCATCGCCTCGTCCACAACGGGCGCTGGGCCGCCGCCGAACGCCCGCAGCGTCTCCGCAATCTCTTCCGACTCCGCCGCGAGCGTTGCATCGCGCTCCAGCGCCGCGCGGACCGCACGCATGCGCAGAGGCGAAAGCTCGCGCAGGTGGTACGCAATCAACTCGTTCTCATCGATCGTCTTCACACTCGCTCCTTTGCCAGCGCAATCCCCGGCATTGCCATCGCGGGGTTCTTGCGCATCGGCCTCAGTTCCTGCCTCAACTTCGCGACGGCTCGAAACACCGCCTGCTTGGCCGAGTTCACCGGCACGCCCAGCGCCTCCGCAATCACGCTCATCGGCTGGTCTTCCATATGTCGCAACACGAACGCTGTTCGCTCCATCGGTGTAAGCAACTGCATCGCGCGTTCCCGCAGCGTCAAAGCTTCGTCGTCCAACAACGCTGCTTCGGGAGTCAGGCTGCGCGATACCGCGATGTTCTCCTGCCCTTTGCCGCCATCGAGCGCCACAGCGTTCCAGCCCAGGTCGCGGTTGCGGCGTTCCACGAGATTGAGCGAGCAGTTCATAGCGATCCGGTACACCCATGTGCCGAAGGCCGCCTGTGCGCGGAACTCCGGAAGCTTGTTGTAGGCGCGCAGAAACGCTTCCTGCGCAGCCTCTTCCGCATCGACCGGACTGCCGGTAATGCGCGCCGTGACACGGAGGACCGCAGGCAGATGGCGCTCCATCAGCACGCGGTATGCGTCCCGATCGCCGGCGACGACACGCCGGATGGCCTCCTGCTCCACGTCATCCATTCGCGAGGTTAGACAGTCGGTTGGCATGGCGGTTAGGTTATTGCCGGAAAATTTTGGGAAGGCTATTTCGGCTTATTGCGGAACCGGTTCGCCGTTGCGAACTCTTCGCGCAGCTCCGGCGTCCGCAGGTTTTCGCGCATGTGCTGTAGCCGCTGCTCGAGCGCCATCAGCGTGGCGGCGATGGGCTCGGTGTTGGTGAGGGCGACGTCGCGCCACATGCTGTAAGGGCTCGCGCCCAGGCGGGTCGTTTCCCGCAGCGCGCGGCCGCCGATGGCCTGCACCGCGGCCATGCCGTCCGGGTCGCCGGAGAACGTATCTTCCAGCAGCGCCGCCAGCGCGGTTGAAACCATCTGCGGCAGGTGCGACACCCACGCGCAGACTTCGTCATGCTGCGCGGCGTCGAGATCCCGCACCACCGCGCCCATGCCCGCAACCAGCTCCCGCCACTCCTTTTCAAGCTCCGAGCTTTGTGCGTCGACCGGCGTAAACAACCATGTCGCGCCCTGGAACAGCGTTGCATCTGCCAGCGCCGCGCCGCCGGACTCCTTGCCGGCCATCGGATGCCCCGGCAGGAACCGCGCGCGATGCGGCTGGTTGAACTCTGCGACGGCCATCTGGGCAATCTGCAGCTTCGTGCTGCCGACATCGGTAACAAGCTGCTTGTGATCGAGGCTCGGCGCGAGACGCTGCATCCAGTTGAGGATAGGAAGCACGGGCGTGGCGAGAAGAAAGATGTCAGCGATGTCCGGGTCCGATAGTTCGTCAGCCTCTAACGCCTGATCGATCGCGCCAGCCTCAAGCGCGGTGGCAAGCTCGCGCGGATTGGCGTCCCAACCCGCGACGCTGCCTTCGAACTTCTGCGCCTTCAGCGCCAGGCCCACCGACGCGCCGATCAACCCCGTCCCGATGATGAGAACGCGCGTCGCCATCCTCAGCCCTTTCGCCGATGCGTAAACGCTTTCGCATTCGTTCCACGATACTCTCCGGCCGTCTGACCATGCCCGCGCAGGACATACTTGTAGGTCGTCAGGCCATCGAGTCCTACAGGCCCGCGCGCGTGAAACTTACTGGTGCTCACCCCGACTTCTGCACCAAAGCCGTAGCGGAAACCGTCTGAAAATCTTGTTGAAGCGTTGTGGAAGACGCCTGCTGCGTCCACCTCGCGCAGGAAGCGTTCGGCAGCCGCCTTGTCGCTCGTGATGATGCTTTCTGTGTGCAACGAGCCGTGCTTGTGGATGTGCTCGATCGCTGCATCCATCGAGTCCACTACCCCAATCGCCAACTCCAGATCACCGAATTCGGTGTGCCAGTCTTCGACCTCGGAAACATCGGCCAAGCCACGTACGGCCGCATCGCCACGCATGGCCACACCGCGCGAACGCAGACGCGCCGCGAGCTTCGGCACAAACTCCGCTGCGATGTCGCGATGTACGAGGACGGTCTCCACCGCGTTGCACGCTGCCGGGTAGTCGGTCTTTGCATCGTCGATCACATCGAGCGCCAGCGCCTCATCGAAGCTGCGGTCGATGTAGATGTGGCATATGCCTTCGGAGTGGCCGAGCACAGGGATACGCGTGTTGGCCTGCACGTACTCCACCAGCTTGTTGCTGCCGCGCGGGATGACCATGTCGATCAGCCCGTGCATTCCCAGCAGCTCCGCGATGCGCTCGCGGCCCATCACCAACGAGACGGCGTCCACAGGCAAGCCCTGCGCCTCAAGCGATTCGCGCAACACGCGCACGAGAACGGTTGCGGTGTGCTCAACTTCACGGCCAGGCTTCAGGATGACGGCGTTGCCGGACTTAACCGCCAGCGCTGCAATCTGCGTGACGGCGTCGGGGCGCGCCTCAAAGATCACTGCCAGCACACCCAGCGGCACGCTGATCTTTTCGAGCTCCAGTCCGCGGTCGAGCTCGATCTCATCGAGCGCACGGCCCAGCGGATCAGGCAGCGCCTTCACCGAGCGGATCTGCTCGACCATCTCGCGCAGCTTATGGTCGTTGAGCTTTAGCCGGGAGGTCGTCGCCGAAGAAAGCTTCTCCTCGCCGCTCATCGAAGCGGCAACCGCGAGGTCTTCCGTGTTCGCCGCCATCAACTCAACAGCCGCCGCTTCTACCGCAATGGCCATGGCTTCCAACGCCGCGTTGCGCCGTGCTTCATCCAGCGGCGCCAGCAGGCGCGATGCGCTCTTGGCCGCAATCGCAATCTCCCGTGAGCTCACGCTCGCAGGCGACGCAACCGCAGCCGCGCTCATCGTCCTGCTCCCGCCGCATGCAGCACGGGTGCGAACTTCGTGCCGAGGTTTTCGCCCGCAACGATACGCTCCAGCACTGAGGGTGTGCGGCCGTTGGCGATGATGACCTGCTTACCCGCGCGCAACACAATGCGCGCCGACTCCAGCTTCGAGATCATGCCGCCACGCCCGCGTCCGCTGCGGCCATCGGCCAGCGCAAGCACGCTGTCGTCAATCACCTCTATGCGCTGGATCAACTTCGCTCCGCGCGTTCCGGGGTGACGGTCGTATAACCCATCGACATCGCTCAACAGCACCAGCAGGTCCGCGCCGATGTGCTTCATCAGCAGCGCCGACAACTTATCGTTATCCCCGAAGATACGCTCGCGCTCAGAAGCTTCGCCGTTCTCCGCAGGACGATCCAACTCTGCCGTCGATACAGTGTCGTTCTCATTCACAATCGGGATCACACCCAATGTGAGCAGCGCGTCGAGCGTGGCGCGCAGGTTTGCGTGGCGTTCCTGATCGCGGAAGTCGTCCTCAGTCAGCAGCACCTGCGCAATGGGACAGCTCAGCCGGTCGAACGCGTCGTCGTAGAGCGACATCAGGCGTGACTGCCCAATCGCCGCGCACGCCTGGATCTGCGCCACGTTGGTAGGCCTCGTGGTCAGGCCAAGCCGCTCCATGCCCAGGCCAACAGCGCCTGAAGAGACCACGAGGATCTCCAGGCCATCCGCACGCAGCGCAGCAATCTGCTCTACGAGCCCGCACAACAGGCCAAGCGCCACACGGCCGTCTGGCCGCATGATGACGTTGGTCCCGAGTTTGACAACGATGCGATGCAAGTTCAGCTCCCCGAATTTCAAGTTAGGCATGCACCTGCGAAACGGCCGGAGCAATCGAACGGTCCACTACGGGGGCCAGCTGCCGCAGCTTCGCTACCAGCTTCTCCAGCTGATCCGGAAACAGCGACTGAGCGCCATCGCTCATCGCCTTGTTCGGATCGGGATGCATCTCCATCAGCAATCCGTCCGCACCGGCGGCGACTGAAGCCAGAGCCATAGGCGGAACGAGATCGCGAATACCGACGCCATGCGAAGGATCGCCGAACACCGGAAGATGCGTCAGCTTCTTCAGCACCGGGATCGCGGAGATGTCCATTGTGTTGCGCGTAGCGGTTTCGTAAGTGCGAATGCCGCGCTCGCACAGCATGAGGTCATAGTTGCCACCGCTCAGAATGTACTCCGCCGAAAGCAGCACTTCCTCGATCGTCGCCGCGATACCGCGCTTCATCAGCACCGGCTTGCGTACATGGCCGAGTTCCCGCAGCAGGTTGAAGTTCTGCATGTTGCGCGCGCCGACCTGGAAGCAGTCGATGTAGGGCAGCATGGCTTCGATCTGCGAGATCTCCATGACCTCGGTGATAACGAGCAGGCCATACTCATCGGCGGCTTCGCGCATCAGCTTCAGGCCTTCAACGCCCATGCCCTGGAAGCTGTACGGCGAGCTGCGCGGCTTGTACGCTCCGCCACGCAGGAACTGCGCGCCGGCAGCGGCTACCTGCTTCGCGCTCAGGCGAATCTGGTCGCGGCCTTCCACCGAGCAAGGCCCAGCCATGATGACGATCTCATCGCCGCCCACAACCAGCCCATTCGGGAACGTGACCCGCGTGCCTTCCGGCCGGAAACCTCGCCCCGCCAGCTTGTACGGCGACGAGATGCGATACGCCTGGTGTACGCCGGGCAGCACCTGAAACTCCGTCACCTCAAAGTGCGAAGGCGTTCCAACGCCGGCAAGAATGGTTTGCAGTTCGCCCGTCGTGCGATGCACGTTGAAGCCGAGCTCAACCATCCGCTCGATCACATGTTGAATCTGGTCATCCGTTGCCCGGTCCTGCATGGCTACGATCATCACTATTGTCCTTTGCTTCCGTCCAAAATTTGCACTTCTAATTCATTGGGGCTCGTCGCCCTTGCTTCGCGAAACTTGGCTTCAACTTTGCGCACTTTGCGTCAAAGTCTTTGCCTCTTTACTTCGTCTCAACAGGCCGCTGCAGCGTCCGCATCACATCCATAATCCGCTCGTAAATATCCTGCACCTGCACGCCCGATAGCGGGCCAGGGTTGATGTCCCGCACATGAGCAAACACAACGCGCTCCCGGTTCGGCTCATAGATCGGCGCATCGCTCTCCTGCTTCAGCTTGCCAATGGCAACCGCAGCCGCGGCGCGCTCGGAGATCAGCTTTACGATTTGCTCATCCAGTTCGTCAATCTTGTTACGCCAGTCAGCAATTTCCATAAGTCCTCTTGCCTTCAACAAATTTCAAAACTCGCTGCGATCTGAAGAAAATCTACCTTTACGATGATACGTGTTTAAGCCCGATTTCACGCTGCATTTCCGCCTCGCAACGCCGCCACAAACTCTCCAACGGCCTTCGCCTCTTCGCCGGCCGCAGTCTTCTCAATCAACCCGACGATAGCGCTGCCAACCACGGCAGCATCCGCAAAGTCCCCAACGGCCTTCACATGAGCCGCGGTCGAAACGCCAAAGCCCAGTGCGACGGGGAGCGTGGTGAACTGCTTGATGCGCTCGACCAGGCCCTGCGCGTCGCTGGCGAGCTCCGTCTGCGTGCCCGTAATGCCAACCCGCGAGATCGCATAGACGAACCCGCGCGAGGCTTCCGCGATGGCCTTCAGGCGCTCGTCGGGCGACGTCGGTGCGGCGAGGAAGACCGGCATCAGGTCGTGCTCGCGCATCACCTGCAGGTACTCGCCGGCTTCTTCCACGATCATGTCAGTCAGCAGCACGCCGTCGGCGCCCGCTTCCTTCGCGGCCTTCGCAAACGCTGGCAAGCCAAACCGAACGACAGGATTCAGATAGCTGAACAGAATGATCCCCGCCGCCGGGCGCGCAGCACGCAGCTCCTTACAGATCGTGAGGACATCCGACAATCTTGTGCCACGAGCCACAGCGCGTTCGCTTGCCCGCTGAATCACTGGCCCATCTGCCAGCGGATCGCTAAAGGGTACGCCAAGCTCGATGACGTCGGCGCCGTTATCGATGGCGGCAAGCGCCATCTCACGCGTCGTCGCCAGATCAGGATCACCAGCCGTCAGATAAATCACCAGCCCCGGCCTCTTGTTGAAACGAATCGGCATTAGCCCTTCGCCTCCACGCCACTCAAATTCATCTCGCGCGTCATAATCCCAATATCCTTATCCCCGCGCCCGCTCACATTCACCATCAGGATCTTGTCCTTGCCCATCTTCGGCGCGAGCTTGATCGCCTCCGCTATCGCGTGCGCGCTTTCAAGCGCAGGAATAATCCCCTCCGTCCGCGAGAGCACACTCACGGCGTTCAGCGCTTCCTCGTCGGTGGCGCTTGTGTAGGTGGCGCGACCGGAGTCATGCAGCATCGCATGCTCCGGCCCAACGCTCGCGTAGTCGAGGCCCGCGGATACCGAGTGCGTCGCCGCCACCTGCCCGGCGTCGTTCTGCAACACATAGCTGTATGTGCCCTGCAGCACTCCCGGAACCCCGCCGCCGTTCTTCGCAAACCGCGCCGCATGCTCGCCCAGCGCCGTCCCGCGCCCGCCGGCCTCGACGCCTATCAGCGCCACATTCGTATCAGGGATGTACTCATAGAACGCGCCAATCGCATTCGACCCGCCGCCCACGCAAGCCACAATCGCATCCGGCAAACGGCCTTCGTGCGCCAGGATCTGCCGCTTGCTCTCAATCGAAATCACGCGATGGAAGTCCCGCACCATCGTCGGGTAGGGATGCGATCCCAGCGCCGAGCCGAGGATGTAGAACGTGTTGCGTACGTTGGTGACCCAATCGCGCATGGCCTCGTTGATCGCATCCTTCAGCGTCGCCGAGCCCGACGCCACGCCACGTACCTCAGCGCCCAGCAGACGCATGCGGAACACATTCAGCTCCTGCCGCCGCATGTCTTCCTCACCCATATACACGACGCACTCCAGCCCAAACAGCGCACACACCGTAGCCGTAGCCACGCCATGCTGGCCCGCGCCGGTCTCCGCGATGATCCGCTGCTTGCCCATGCGGCGCGCCAGCAGTGCCTGACCCAGCGCATTATTGATCTTGTGCGCGCCGGTATGCAGCAGGTCTTCGCGCTTCAGGTAAATCTTTGCCCCGCCCAGCGTCTCCGTAAGCCGCTTGGCAAAGTACAGCGGAGTCGGCCGCCCCACATAATCCTTCAGCAACCCATCCAGCTCCACATGGAACGCCGGATCGGCCTGGGCCTCCGCATACGCCGCGTCGAGCTCCAGCAGCGCCGCCATCAGCGTCTCCGGCACATAGCGGCCGCCATAGACGCCAAAGCGCCCAGGCGTGCTCGAAGTGGGCACCGTCACCGGACTTGTTAACTGGCTAACACTCATCTCGCTTCTCCATCGGATGAATCAAAATTCCATCGCACAAAACAAAAGCCCCGACATTGGCTGTCGCGGCTCGGTAGGTAACTTGAGAATCTTGCTGAAACGTCAGCTAAGCTCAGTCCGCCGTGGCCGCTACTGTAGGCCAGTAGCGGAAGGTAAACGGGCGCGGGCTGAAGAACGAACGCATGGCAATAGCCTATACCTCGTCCCGTTTCGCGGCAAGTGGTTGCCCCATAAATATGTTTATTCCGGCCATCTGGAAGCAAAAAGAAGCCATCGGATGTCTCTGTACATGACCGCCCGCACGCGGGCTTACCGAGGAGCGAGATGACAATCAAAACATTTGCAGCAACCGCCGTAGCCGCAGCCGTGCTCTCCATGCCCCTGTCCGTTATCGCGCAGGAGTCCCACGAAGACGCCGTGGCCCAGACGCATGCCCACGACCACCATCACCACACCAAGGCTAAGTTTGTCGCCGGTGGCGCTGTTGGTGGAGCAATTGTGGGGGCTAAGGTCGGTGGTCCCGGCGGTGCAGTTGTCGGCGCCGGTGTAGGCGCAGTCGGCGGCGTAGTCGCCAACAAGATCCATCGCCATCACGAGATCAAAAAGCGCGAAGAGTACGCGCGACCGGGACAGTAAACACAGCGGAATGTCGATTAGATTCTGCGAAGCACCGCAAAGTTTCAAAAAAAGAGAAGGCGATGTAACCCAGTAACGACGCGGTTATTTGGTTGCTTTCGTATGCCCAAAATATGAATCCAGACTCCTGGCTGCTGCGTCGTATATGGCAGTTAGGAGTTCTTGTGATGAAACAGACAATCGTCCGTATCCTCGTTGCAAGCGCACTGGCCTTAACCCCTGCTGCTGCGTTTGCCTCTACTACCCCGGCAACACCGCACGATCATACCCCTGTGGTCCACGACCACACCCCGACCGTGCATGACCACTCCGCGACGCCCCGCCACTAATACCGGCCCGCGTGGCTCTTGGTCATAGAAGATTCGAGTGGCGGCTCACCGCAGCCGCCACTTCCCCTCTTCAAACTCCACCGTAATCAACTCCGTATTCAAAACCTTGTTGGCTTCGTCATAAGCGACGAAGTTCATCATCTTCTGCTCCGCCGTCCAGTGCGGAAACAACAGCGTGTGCCGCAGGGCCTGCATGAAATGGCCATGCGTGAACAACAGCACTGGCGCGTTGAACTCCATCGCGCTCAACCGCTCCAGTGCCACTTCCGTTCGCCGCAGCAAATCGCCAAAGCTCTCGGCTCCCGCGGTGTCCGCACTTCCCTTGTGCCGGTACTCCGGGTCGGCGACACGCCAGAAGCGCGCCACATCTTCGAAACTTTCATCCGGCATCACATCGCCCCAGTGCGCCCGGTCCCAGAACGTGAACTCGTGGATCTCCCACGTCTCCACTGGAACATCGGGAAAGCGTGCAATGGTTGGGGCTGCCGTTTGCTGCGTCCGCAGATAAGGCGAAACAACAATAAGACTCGGCGTGAAGTCCCAGGTTTCAGCCAGCGCCCTCGCCTGTTCTTCTCCAACGGCAGTCAGCGGAATCTCCGCAAACCCACCATTCCAGTCACCGACGTTCTGACGGCTCTGTCCATGACGTATAAAAATTGCCTGCTTGGTTTTTGAACTCACTTACCGATTTTATCGCCTGCCGCACGAGCGTTCGCGATAAAGGCCTTCAGGCGTCCCGGATCCTTTACGCCCGCCGAGGCTTCAACACCGCTCGCCACATCCACGCCCCACGGTTGCAGCGCTGCGATGGCTTCTGCGACATTCTCCGGTTTCAACCCACCAGCCAGAATCACCCGCGGCCGCGGCTCGCGCGCCCCCATGGCGCGCTGCACGATCTCCGCCACATGCACCCAGTCGTACGTCACACCCAACCCGCCGGAGACCCCTGACTTCGCGGCATCCAGCAGTACGGCCCAAACCGCGGGCTCCGCAAACGCGGCTGTCAGCATCGCCTCAAAACGCTGATCGGCAGCCTGGCGATCCTGCGCGTTCAGCTCGTAGGCAACGGTTTGAATGATCTTCAGCTCGCCACCAAACTCAGCGCTCAACAGCCGCACCATCTCCTGATCGAACGCGCCATGCAGCTGCGCGATTGTGAGATCGGTGGCTGCGACAAAATGCTCCACTTCAAACGGATCGGATGTGTGAAAGACGCCAACCTTCTCGACATCTTCAGGCAGGCCATCGACGATATCCGCCACTTGCTCCGGTGTGACCCTACGCTTGCTCGGCGCAAACACGAACCCCACCGCATCCGCGCCGGCCTCAACCGCAAGCAGCGCATCCTTCAGGTTCGTGTTCGCACAAATCTTGACCCACATAGCTAACTCGCCGACCCACTCAGCAGATGCTTCAGCGCCTCGCCGGGATCCGCTTTTCGCATCAGAGACTCGCCGATCAGGAACGCCTCATACCCCGCGGCTCGCAGCCGCTGCATATCCGCGGCCGTATGAATTCCACTCTCCGCCACCTTCACCGCACTTGCTGGCAACAACGCCGCCAGCTCACACGCACGATCAAGCGAAACCTCAAACGTCTTCAGGTCGCGGCTGTTTACCCCGACGCACTCGCAGTCCAACTCCAGCGCGCGCTGCAGTTCTTCGCGATCATGCACCTCACACAGCACATCTAGTCCATGCTTGCGCGCAGAATCACGAAGCACCCGCAGCTCCGCATCCTCCAGCGCAGCCATGATCAGCAGAATCGCATCCGCACCGTTCGCTCGCGCCTCCAGCACCTGGAACTCGTCCACCATAAAATCCTTGCGCAAACAGGGAATCTTCACCGCAGCCGAAGCCCGCCGCAGATTCTCCAGCGACCCCTGAAAAAACTTCTCATCGGTCAGCACGCTCAGCACAGCAGCGCCCCCAGCTTCCAGCATCGGAGCAATTGCCGCCGCATCGAAGTCAGCGCGGATCAATCCCTTTGAAGGTGAAGCCTTCTTCAACTCCGCAATAATCGCCGGCCCATTCGCAGCCTTCGCCTTCAGCGCCCGCGCAAAACCACGCGGCGCGTGGGCAGCCGCAGCCCGCTCCAACGCCGGCACATCCGCCGCAGCCTTACGCTCAGCGACCACGCCGCGCGTGTGCGCCAGAATCTCCGGCAGATACATCGTCCGTTCTTTCACCGCCTCGGCCATCTCTCCATGCTAATCCCACCACCCGGTTACACTAAAACCCATCATGTACAGCAAGCACCGGCTGGAAGCCCTCTCCGACGCGATCTTCGCCATCGTCATGACGTTGCTCGTGCTCGAGCTCAAAGTACCCACCGATGTCGTGCATGGCCATCTTTGGGAGGCCCTGCGCGCGGATGGCGAAGACTGGGTCGCCTTCTTCATCACCTTCTTCATCTCCGCGCGTTACTGGATGCTGCAGCACAACGTCTTCAAACTCACCGAAGGCTTCACGCACCACGCCGCCATCCTCACCTTCATTTTTCTCGGCTTCGTTACGATCCTTCCGTTTTCGAGCACGCTTCTTGGGCGGCACTTCAGCGAGCCACTGGCCTTAATTCTTTACCTCGGCAACCAGGGCGCGATCGGGCTCGCGCTCATCGCCAAGCTTGAGTTCATCCGCATGCGCGACCGCATTCCTAAATCCATGGAGTTGACCAACCTCCGCCTGCGCCTCTACACGCTCACCATCATCATGGTCGCCTGCGCCATCTCCATCCACTTCTTCCCCATCCGCTATCTCCTGATCGTCCCGGCGGTCGCCGCGGTAATCAGCGGGTTCTTCGAGAGAAGAAACAGGCGCGTTAAGGCGAAACAGCTCGCCTAAACAAAACAGCGAGCCCCGAAGAGCTCGCTGTTCCCTGTTGGCTGTTACCTGTTCGCTGCTCTTACGCCGCCAGCGACCGCAACACATACTGCAGAATCCCGCCATGCTGGTAGTACAGAATCTCCTGCGGCGTATCGATCCTCACATCCGCAACAAACTCCTTTTTGCTTCGATCCGCAGCGGTAGCGATCACCTTCAGCTTCTTGCCGCCCGCAAACTTGCCGTCGAGCATTGCTTTCAGATCACCCTTCGCCTCGCCCAGCGAGAACGTCTCCTCGCCCGTCAGGCCCAGCGACTCGACATTCTGTCCCGCCTCAAACTGCAGCGGAAGAATCCCCATACCCACCAGGTTCGAGCGATGGATGCGCTCATAGCTCTCCGCGATCACGAAGCGAATGCCCAGCAGCTTCGGCCCCTTGGCTGCCCAGTCGCGCGACGAGCCCGAGCCATACTCCTTGCCCGCCAGGATCGCCAGCGGCGTACCGCGCTCCGCATAAGCCACCGACGCGTCATAGATCGATATGCCGAGACCCTCCGGCAGCAACCGCGTCACGCCGCCTTCGGTGCCCGGAGCCAACTTGTTGCGCAGCCGCACATTGGCAAACGTGCCGCGCACCATCACCTCATGGTTGCCGCGGCGCGACCCATAGCTATTGAAGTCGCTCGGCTTCACGCCATGGTCGGTGAGGTACTTGCCCGCCGGCCCATTCAGCTTGATAGAACCCGCCGGAGAAATGTGATCCGTCGTCACCGAATCGCCCAACACCGCCAGCACCCGCGCATCGTGGATGTCTTCGACAGCCTTCGGCTGCGCCGGCATGCCATCAAAGTACGGAGCCTTGCGGATGTACGTCGAATCCGCTTCCCATCCATACGTATCGCCGTTCGGAAACTTCAGGTTCTGCCAGTTCGCATCGCCATCGCTCACAGTCGAGTACTGCTTGCGGAACATCTCCGCATCGATGCACGCAGCCACCGCATCGTTCACTTCCTTCTGCGAAGGCCAGATGTCCTTGAGAAAAATCTCCTTGCCACCCTTGTCCTGCCCCAGCGGATCGGCCTCAAAGTCATGCGCGATATGGCCGGCCAGCGCATAGGCAACGACCAACGGAGGCGACATCAAGTAGTTCGCCCGCACCTCCGGCGAGATACGCCCCTCAAAGTTCCGGTTTCCACTCAGCACGGACACCGCAACCAAACCATGCTCTTCAATCGCCTTCGACACATCCGTAGGCAGCGGCCCCGAGTTCCCGATGCACGTCGTGCATCCGTAGCCGACCACCTGGAAGCGGAGCGCATCCAGATACTGCAGCAAGCCCGCACGCGTGTAGTAATCCGTCACCACGCGCGAACCCGGCGCAAGCGAGGTCTTCACCCACGGCGGCGTCCGCAGGCCCTTTTCAACAGCCTTCTTCGCCAGCAAACCGGCCGCCATCATCACGTACGGGTTCGACGTGTTCGTACAGCTCGTAATCGCCGCAATCACAATCGATCCATCCACCAGGTACTTATCCGGATCGACGCCAAACCGCGCCTGCACCGAGTGCGCCGTCTCCTGCACCGCAACCGAACCACCGGCCTTCGCCACCTCACCATGCGTAGTCGTCAGCACAGCCACCGTCTCCGGAACATCCGGCGCCGGAGCACCGAGTGAAGCCGTCAAGTCGCCATACGCCGAAGCATGCCCGCCTTCACCCTCCCAGCGCACCATCTGCCGCACGACGGCCTTGTTCGCGTTCGGTCCCTGCAGCGCAGGCAGCTGCTGCGCAAAGCTCGCGGGCGTCTGCGAAAGCAGCACGCGGTCCTGCGGCCGCTTCGGCCCCGCCACGCTCGGCTCGACCGTCGCCAAATCCAGTGACAGCGTAGCCGAGTATTCGGCCTCAGGCGCGTCCGGCGTATGGAACAACCCCTGCGCCTTGAAGTAAGCCTCGGTCAGCGCGATATGTTCCTCGCTGCGGCCGGTCAGCTTCAGATACCGCAAGGTCTCCGCGTCCACCGGGAAGATGCCGCACGTCGCTCCATACTCCGGCGCCATGTTGGCGATCGTCGCGCGATCGGCCAGCGGCAGTTCGCTGATGCCCGAACCGTAAAACTCCACAAACTTACCCACAACACCGAGCTTGCGAAGCATTTCGGTAACGGTCAGCACCAGGTCGGTTGCGGTCGTTCCTTCCTTCAGCTTGCCCGTCAGCCGGAAGCCCACCACCTGCGGCACCAGCATCGACACCGGCTGTCCCAGCATGGCGGCCTCTGCCTCAATGCCACCGACGCCCCATCCCAGCACGCCCAACCCATTCACCATCGTCGTGTGCGAGTCCGTTCCCACCAGCGTGTCCGGATACGCGATCACCGAGCCATTGGCTTCCGTCTTCGTAAACACCACACGCGCCAGATACTCCAGGTTCACCTGGTGACAGATACCCATGCCCGGCGGCACAGCCGAGAAGTTATCGAACGCCGTCTGCCCCCACTTCAAGAACGCATACCGCTCGCGGTTCCGCGTAAACTCCAGTGCCGCGTTCAGGTCATACGCATTGGCCGTGCCATACTCATCCACCTGCACGCTGTGGTCGATCACCAGCTCGGCGGGTTGCAAAGGATTGATCTTCTCCGGATCGCCCCCCAGCGCCCGCATCGCATCGCGCATCGCCGCCAGATCGACGATCGCGGGCACGCCCGTAAAATCCTGCATCAGCACGCGTGCCGGCATGTACGCAATCTCGGTCGAAGGCTCCGCCTTCGGGTCCCACGAAGCCAGAAACTTGATGTCCTCCGGCGTAACGGTCTTGCCGTCCTCACAGCGCAGCAGGTTTTCGAGCAGAATCCGCAACGAAAACGGCAGCCGCGAAAGCTTGATGCCTTCACCCTCCAGCGCCTTCAACGAAAAGTAGTTCACCGTCTGCGAGCCGGAAGTCAGCGTAGCCGCGGCCTTAAAGCTATTGGGATGCGATGTGTTTGCCATAAAACGTTCTCCTTCAATCACCGTAAGCGAACGCGTTCAAAAACGCAGAAGCTCCAGCATCTTGGGCCACAAAATCCCCCGCGCAAAATCAACGGCGGCCAGCAGCAAAAACATGTTGAGGGTAGCAGAGAGCGGCGTTGCTTACAGCAACCAACCGCGGTCGTGGCGTCCACGGCGAAAGCGCTTTAGATGAGCGCGACTCGGCATACCCAGAATTCTACGCCTCCCACGACTTTTCGCCAGCCCGGGGTTCAACCCCATGTCGCTACCGGGTCAAAAAGATTGTTCACGCCATGTGGCCCGTACCCTGCATCTCAACCAGTTACGACTACCCCGGCACGACATAGGGGACTCCAGGAGTTCGATCGATGAAACCGTCCAGCAACACCAATCTTTGGCTTCGCCCCTTAGGCGCCGCCGGCCTCGCGACCATTCTCGCCTTTGGCCTCACGGCCTGCAAGAGCAACACTACTGCGCCCATCACCAATGCGGCAGCCGGGCCTGACGCAGCCGACGGCAACCTCGCTCCCGTATCCGGCGATCAGCCCACGCAGGTCCTCGGCCAGAGCGCTTCCTACCAGCCCCAGCAGCAAGGTGAAACCTACACAGACGGCCAGCAGCCGCCCGCCCCCATCGAACAGGGCTACGCCAACAACGCCCCCGACCAGAACGACGCCTACAACAACCAGGACGTCGCCGACTACGCCGACCAGGCCCCACCGCCCCTGCCCGACTACGACCAGCCGCCCGCTCCCGACCCCAACTACATTTGGACCCCCGGCTACTGGGCCTACGGCCCCGAAGGCTACTACTGGGCCCCCGGCGTCTGGTGCCCACCGCCCTATTACGGCGCTCTCTGGACGCCTCCCTACTGGGGCTTCTACGGCGGCCGTTACGGCTTCCACCACGGCTACTGGGGCCTCCACATCGGCTTCTACGGCGGTGTTGACTACGGCTTCGGCTACATCGGCACCGGCTACTTCGGCGGCTACTGGCACGGCAACGACTTCTACTACAACCGCTCCGTCACCAACGTAAACTTCCGCACCAACGTCTACGAGCGCCCTGTGGTCTACAACAACGTCACCTACGGCCGCGGCATTCAGAACCGCGTCAGCTATAACGGCGGACAAGGCGGCATTCGCGTCGCTCCGCGCCCTGCTGAAGTGGTGGCAATGCACGAAAACCACGTAGGCCCCATCGCCGCGCAGACCCAAGTCCGCACGGAAGCCTCACAAAACCGCGCGCAGTTCTTCAACAACAACCACGGCCGCCCGGCGAAGGCAGCCTTCGCTCGTCCTACTGGCGTTCCCGCCGGCGCTCCGCACATCGCGGAAGCTCCCGCAGCCGTCCGCCAGGAGCAGCAGCGCAGCGTCGCCATCCAGCAGCACAACGTCCAGGCCCAGCAGCAACGCACCGCCGCCCCTGAAAACCGCCCCGGCGTCGCGCCACAACAGCAGCGCGGGGTAGAACCCAACCGCGCAGCCGAACCCCAACAGCAACGCGCAGTCGAACCCAACCGCGCCATCGCTCCCCAGCAGCAGCAACGCGCAGTTGAACCTCAGCGGGTGGCACCGCAACAGCAGCAACAGCGTGCCGTCGAACCTCAGCGTGCAGCTCCACAACAACAGCAACAGCGCGCCGTAGAACCGCAACGGGTAGCGCCTCAGCCGCAGCAACGCGCCGTAGAACCCCAACGCGCAGCTCCTCAACCCCAGCAGCGTGCTCCGGAACCCCAGCGGGCAGCGCCTCCTCAGGCTCGTCCTGAAGCCGCCGCACCCCGTCCCGCACCCGAGGCTCGCCCAGCACCAGCTCCCCGCGCAGCAGCCCCCGCACCACGCCCTGCTCCGGCCGCCCACGCAGCTCCCCCGCCCCACGAGGAGCCCCACCGCTAACCCGCTTCAAAACCTAAAAGGCTCGCATCTGCTTTGCAGTATGCGAGCCTTTTACTTTTGCTCTTGCTTTTCTTTCTGTCATCCTCGCAGGGGACCTGCTGTTACCCGTTCTTCCTCGATCCATCGCTTAAGCCGGAAGAGGAAGACTCAACCCCATCGCCGCAAAGCCGAAAGCGACCACCACTCGCATTCTCTACGCTCTACACTCTATCCTCTACACTCTGCTCTCCTCACCCCGCCACAATCTGCCACACCAGCACCACATTCAGCGCCACAATAATCCCCGCGACGACCCACCCCACCACCCGCGTCCGCAGCGCGCTCGAAAACTCCCCCATCACCGTCGCCCGGTTGGTCAGCAGCAGCAGCGGAATCAGCGCCGCCGGCAGCGTAAAGCTCAACAACACCTGTGACCCAATCAAAATCCGCAGCGGATTCCACCCCATCGCGATCACCGCCAGCGCCGGCACCACGGTAATAAACCGCCGCAGGAAGATCGGGAACTTGATCTCCAGAAAACCTTCGATAATCACCTGCCCGGCCATCACGCCCACCGTCGAGCTCGAAAGCCCCGAGCACAGCAGCGCTACCGCAAACACAACCGCCGCCCCACGCCCCAGCAGCGGGCCCAGCGTATGGAACGCATCCTGAATCGTCGGCGAAAACGCCGGTCCACGGCCCACACCCATCCCCAGCGCCACCGCTGCCATCACGATCATGGCCGAGTTGATCAGCCACGCCCCGTTCATCGCCACAAACACGTCCACCAGCTCGAACTTCAGATACTGCCGCAAAATCCCCGGCTTCGCCCTCATCTGTGCCGGAGCCAGCTCCTTCAACCGCGGTTGCACCAGCGCCGAGTGCAGATAGATCACATGCGGCATCACCGTCGCGCCCAGCATCCCCACAGCCGCATACACCGACCCCTGGAACGCATCCGTGCTTGACCGGTCAAAGCTCGGCAGGATCGTCGCCACAAACGCCCGATGCCAGTCCGGATGCACCAGGAAGACCTCAAACCCGTAGCAAAGACCAATCACGCCCACAAACGCCATGATCCCGCGCTCCAGCCACTGAAACCCCGCCAGATCCAGCGCCAGAATCCCAAACACCGCTACCGTCGAAATCACCGCCGCCACCATCAGCGACCCCGTCGGCGACACCCCATGCGCCTGCAGCGCCGGTCCCAGCAGCAAATCCAACCCTAGCGCCGCCCCCAGAAACTCCGCCAGGTCGGTCGCTACCGCCGAAATTTCCGCGCAAACCCAAAGCAGCACCGAGCTGCGCCGCGAAAAATGCTTCCGGCAGTTCTGCGGCAGCGTCTTGCCGGTCACAATCCCCAGCTTCGCACTCAGATACTGGATCAAAATCGCCATGGCATTCGACCACAGCAGCACCCAAAGCAGCCGATACCCAAACTGGCTCCCACCCAGGATGTTCGTCGCAAAGTTCCCCGGGTCGATATACGCCACTGAAGCCACAAACGCCGGCCCAAAGTAGCTCCAAATCTGGTCCCGCCGAAACGCCTTGATCCGCTTGCCGCCACCCTCCGCCGCTACCGCTGCCGGCGACAGCGTCGCATCCTCACTCGCCTCAACCGAAACAAGCGGCGCTCCGCCACGCAAATCATCAGGTTCGAAAGGGGTTCCAGACACTCCCCCAAGTATAAGCACCCCACGCCTTACTCCGCGAAACTCTGCTCCCTCCGCGCCCTCTGCGTCAAAGCTCTCGTCCGCGCGCCACGACCTTGAATCCAAAATCGCTGTCATAACATCGAATATCCCGTAACAGGAACACAGCACCAGAAAGGTCATTCCCATGATCACTCTCCGTCCCGCCGAAGAACGCGGCCACGCCAACCACGGCTGGCTCGACGCCAACTTCACCTTCAGCTTCGCCAACTACTACGACCCCGCCTGGATGGGCTTCCGCGCCCTGCGCGTCATCAACGACGACATCGTCGCCCCCGGCCGCGGCTTCGGCCAGCACCCCCACGACAACATGGAGATCCTCACCTACATGATCTCCGGCTCGCTGTCGCACAACGACACCACGGGCGGCTCAGGCGCCATCGTCCCCGGCGAGCTCCAGCACATGTCCGCCGGCACCGGCATCCAGCACTCCGAGCAGAACGCCAGCAGCCAGGTCCAGTCGCACTCGCTGCAGATCTGGCTCCTGCCGAACAAGCGCAACGTCACCCCGGCCTACCACCAGCGCAAGTTCCAGGTAGCCGAAGAACCCAACCAGTTCCACCTGCTCGCTTCCGGCGGCAAAACGCCCGGCCGCGACAACTCCTTCCCCATGCATACGGACGCCGACCTTTACGCCGCCAAGCTCGAACCCAACGCCACGGTCATCCACACCTTCACCAAGCCCTACGCGTTCCTCCACGTAGTGCAGGGCGAAGTCACCCTCAACAACACCACCAAACTCAAGGGCGGCGACGGCGTAGCCATCAGCAACGAAGAGGTCCTCACCCTAACCACCACCAACTCAACCGCCGAAGTCCTCCTCTTCGACCTCGACTAAGCCGCAAGCACCATCACAAACCCGGGGGGCCCATTCATCGCGCGCTTTTGCGCGATGGGTGGGGTATCGTTTGCGGTAGCAAACGACTACGCCCTATTACAATTCTCAAAGAGGGCCACTGCCATGATGTTTCATGTGTCGTTGGAAGAAGCCGAAGATGGATGGATCGTCGCCGAGGTACCGGCGCTGCCTGGCTGCGTCTCTCAGGGCAAAAATGAAGAAGAAGCTCTGGAGAACGTGAAGGAAGCCATCACCGCTTGGATGTGGGCTGAAGATCAAAAGGCCATGAAGGCGATGAAGCCGCAGCAGACTCAATTCGTCGTTGCAGTCTGATTCACAGACTCAATTGCTCCAACACGCAGCAGAGGAATACCGCGCATGGGCAAGCTCGGCAACATCTCAGGAAAAGAAGCGATGAAGGCCTTCGGACGCGGTGGCTGGCAAACGATGGGTCAAGTGGGCAGCCATCTTGTTATGACGAAAGAAGGCCAACGAGCCAACTTATCTGTCCCGCAGCACAAAGAGCTCTCCGTTGGGACGCTGCGCTCCCTAATCAGGGCAGCCGGACTTTCCGTTGATGAATTTCTAGAACTCTTATAAGCATCGTCGAGAGAGTCCTTGGCAGACCAACCCTACGCAACCCCCCGCACCCGCAAGTGGCTCGCCACCCACCCCGGCGAAGACTTCCTCCCCATTCTCCGCAACATCGAGAAGTTCGGCTGCCACATCATGCAGGTCAAAGGCACCAGCACTACGCCCGGCTGGTCCTACTCCATCGGCCTCTACGACACAGCCCACCAACCCGAGATCATCGCCATAGGCATGCCCCAAACCGTGGCGGTTACCGCGATCAACAAGGCCGCAGCACTCCTTCGCGAAGGCATCGACCTCACCGCCAACCGCATCAGCAACCTCATCCCCAACCGCGACGCCGAATTCCGCCCCGTCGACCCCAAGTGGGTCGACCACCTCATGGGCCGCGCCCTCTTCTACTACGACGACGAGCTGCCACCCACCCTGCAACTCCTCTACCCCGACCTCAACAACCGCTTTCCGCAAGACCCCAGCTTCGACGAGCGCTTCCGCTATCCGCTACTGCAAGCCGAAGCGCAACAAACCATCAAAGAAGAAGCCTTCTGGAATCATTCCTAGAACTAGAGCACAAACACAAAAAGCCCCGCATCCTCCAAAGAGGTTGCGGGGCTTCCCATTTGCGGCTTTCACCGCGAAAAACTAAGCCGAAACGGCGACAGCTTCCGCTTCGATGATCGAAACGAACCGGCCGAGCTTGCCACGATCGGCAAACTTCACGGTGCCGCTGATCTCGGCATACAAGGTGTCATCCTTGCCGCGACCGACGTTCTTGCCGGCCTTCAGCGGTGTGCCGCGCTGGCGAACCAGGATCGATCCGCCGGTGACGACTTCGCCGCCGAACTTCTTCACGCCCAGCCGCTGCGCGTTTGAATCGCGACCGTTCTTAGAGCTTCCAAGACCTTTTTTATGTGCCACTGTTCTGCCTCTTTCACGCCGGGATCAGAGTCACCGGCCGTTGTTCAAATTCGTGCCAATTACTTGGCTTCAGCCTTGAAGCTCTTGCCGTTCACCAGGATCTCGTTGATCTTCACTTCAACGAAGTTCTGGCGATGGCCCTGCATCTTCTTGTACTGCTTCTTGCGCTTGAAGTGGAACACAAGGATCTTGTCGCCGCGGCCTTCGCGAACGACTTCGCCCAGCACCTTCGCGCCTTCGAGCTTCTCTTCGAACTTGCCCTCTTCGCCGCTCACGGCAACGACGTCGGAAAACTCGAGCGCGCCATTCTCATGCGCGGTTGTTTCGATCCTGAGCGTCTCGCCAGGAGTTACGCGATACTGTTTGCCACCGGTCTTGATCACTGCGTACATAACTTGAAACCTCATCGCCAGGGCGCAGAACGCCACGCTCGGCTTTCCTCAGGATATTCCTATAAATGTCGTGTCAGGAGGAGGCTAACCTCGCCGGCTTCAGGCCCCGCAGCTAACCTTCAGCCGCCTGCCCGCCGACCCTGCATACCGGAACCTCCGGCAGCATCGCCAAACTTAAGAAGTTTATCGCCAACACCCCCCTCAGGTCAATGTTTTTCGGCTTTGCCGGCTCTGTGTCAGCTTGGAACCCTCCTGCCTGAGGGTTCGTTTATGATGGCTCCAGCAAATCTGCGGCACGACCTGCATGAGCACAGCTTGTTCTTGAGCATCCTCCATGAGCACATCTGCCTCGACAATCGCCGACACCGGCCTGGAAGTCCTCGACCTTCAGGCTCTGGACAGCTTTGCGGCCCGCGCCATTCATCCTCACGATGCCACCGCACAGATGGCCGCGCTCCAGAGCATCGCCCACGCCTTTGTCGAAGCCCCGGACACCCTCCTTCAGGAGCTCGTAAACGCAGCCGTCAACCTTTGTGGCGCCGATTCAGCCGGCATCAGCATCGTCAAAGAAGACGCCACCGACGAAAGTTACTACCACTGGGTCGCCACAGCCGGCGAATACTCCGCCTTCCTCAACGCCGTCCTGCCGCGCTACCCCAGCGCCTGCGGCGTCACCCTCCAGCGAGGCCGTCCGCAGCTCTTCCGCGTCAACCAGAAATTCTTCGACATCATGGGCATCACCGCCCCGCTCGTCACCGACGGCATCCTGCTCCCCTGGCAGGTCGACGAAACCCGCGGCACCATCTTCGTCATGGCCCACGGCCGTACCGAGGCCTTCGACCAGAACGATCAACGCATGATGCAGATGCTCGCCGACTTTGCCGCCATGGCCGTCCGCCATCGCAAGCAGCAGCAAAAGCTCATCCAGCAAGCCGCCTCCACGGCCGCCGCCGACATGGCCAACAAGCTCGCCCACCGCATCAACAACCCCCTCCAGAGCCTCACCAACATCCTCTACCTGGCCGCCGAAGGCCACCACGGCAAAGAAGCCCAGCAGCTAGGCCAGCAAGCCTCTGCCGACCTCGCCAAACTCTCCACCCTAGTAGGCAAACTCCTCAACCTCCGCCTCTGATCGCCCTGTGACCAATAGTGTCCTGATTTGCCGAAACAAGAGCGTCCTGATTTGCCTGAGGAGGCCGCTAGAAAACTCACGTTTTGAAGGGTACGAGCTTTAGCTCGTACGTTGAATGCCTTGTATGCAACAGGGCTTTAGCCCCTGAGGGACACCTTTCGGGTTAGCCAAGACTATTGCGGATGGTAAGTGAAGGTGTCCTCGACGGTTTGTTTGTCGCCAGTGGGCAGTGGGCCGAAGGTGGCGACACTTTGCAGGGCATGGATCACCGAAAGATCGAGGCTGGGCGAGCCGCTGGGGGTTTCGACACGGATGTTTGAGGGCGTGCCATCGCGGTTGATGTCGAAAAGGATGGTGACGCTCTTACCCTGGGAAGACTTGGCGTCGATCTCCTGGCCGTACCAGTTACGATTGACGGTCTCACCGACGATGCTGACGTAGTAGGAATAGCGATTGCCGAAGGCGCGATCCACGACGGTGAGCGCGGCCTGGCCGTTGCGGTTCTGAGCGATGGATTGCGGAATCTGAGTCGACGGCACGCGGCGTTCGATGGGAGCCGTGACTGGAACCGCGACGTGCGCTTGATCGGTTGGTCCAATCGCCTCATCTTCAGGGGTGAACCAGATATGTGAATCGCGCGCCACGTTGGGCGGCTTGCTTCGTTCGGCCAAATACCACCTGTGACAGTAGTCTTCCGCCGCATGAATGGCCGTCAACCGACCTTGATAGCTTCCCAGTATCTTGCCCTTTTCGTGGGGAGCATGGTAGTAGTTGCCTCCAAACAACAGGCTGTATCCCGCTGAGCTATTTCCGGTCAGAAGCATGCACTCGCCGTAGGGAGTTATGAGGCTAGCTGACTCTTGAGAATCTCCGCCGATTTGATCCTCAAACCACCTGAGATTGGGCATCGACTTGTCGAGCGCGGGGAACGCCTTCTGAAACTCGATACGCCCGGATTCCATAGCCGTAGCCAGAGCATCTGTTCCACCGTCTGCCGAGCGGACAGAAACGGCACCCTCGGGATTCTCAAGCTCACCCTCCATCGTGAAAAAGCTACCCGGCAATCCACTGACGCTGATCGAAACAAAGGAGTCATCCATCTTTGATGCTTTGACTGGGATGCCTTCCCGTATGACCTCACAGCCGAGTGCTTCTGCCTTTTGGGCCCTATTGGTGAGTGCTGAAAAGGCCTCAGATAGTGCGTTGGCGTCGTGGTCGGCGCGAATGTCCGAAAGCACGCTCTGAGGACAAATTATCGCCGAATAGCCTGTCACTATCGGCTTCGAGTAGTCGAGTTTTTTAGGTTGCGGAGCGTTTGCGTTGGTCCATTCTGCGAAGGCGAAAAAGCCTAGCGCAAGGATTACGACCATGAAGGCAAACGGGTGTTTTTGCAGTAAATTCCGTGGCAGCTCTTGACGTAAATCGCGTGATTGTCGGCTATACATCATAGGTTACCAACTTCCGAGAAACGGGCCGGATGCTCGAATGGTAATACTCATCGTCTCTAGAACCAAAGTATTGCTCGATTGAGCATTGGGACGTGGTACTTGATCCCCGCGTTCAACTCGGCGAAACGGTCGAAGGAGGCGTCTAAAGCTCGGGCTCTCCCAAGAGGGTCTTGCCGAAAGGGCCGGCCTTCACTGGACCTATATCGTGGAATCGAACATGGGGAACGGAATCTCAGCCTTCTAAACATTGTGAAAGTGGCCCGAGCTCTTGGAACAACCGCATCTCGACTCTTGGCCGGCGTCGATGGGCGGGCTTAGAGTGAGTAGCGGTCGGCGGTCGTGTCCTGACTTCACAACCCCTTCGTCTCAACCGCCAGCACCTTCCCCACCTCTGACTCCTGCGCAATCAGCACCACATGGTGCCCGCTTCCCGAAGCTGGAAGGCTCATTGTAGCCGAGTGTGCTGTCGCATCCTTCACCGTCGCCACTTTCGTCAGGCTCCGCGCCACCGACACATGCGTAATCGTCCGGTCCTTATTCTCTCCGCGCAGCACATGGGTCGTATCGGTGTCGTCGGTCACCACCGCGTAGATATCGGCGCCCTTCTTCGGCAGCGTTCCATCCACCGAAAACGTCAGCACCGCTTTCTTGCCGTCGACCTTAGCCGCAACGATATGCAGCGTCACCGCGTTCGACCGCGCCGCGTCCACGGCCTTCAGTATGTTGTACCCATCGCTCCCCAGCACCTGCGCCTGCCCCATCACCACCACCTGTGGCGTATAAACCTCGCTCACACCCAGCCGTTTCTCATAGTCACTTTGCCGGTCCGTAAACGCCTGGTCGGAGAAAGGATCGGTCCATCCATCGTGGTTCCAGTACGTCACATGCTCGCTCAGGGTCACGATCAGTGTTCCGGCCTGCGTGTGCATGTCATGCAACTTGCGCAAGACTTCGTCAGCCGGCGGGCAGCTCGAGCAGCCCTCCGACGTAAACAGCTCCACCAGCACGGGATGCTCGGAAACCGCGGCCGCCTGCGCCATCGCACAACCGCATCCCAGCGATGCCAAAACAGCGGTCAAAACCGCTCTCCGAAGCTTCATGCTGAAACCTCCTGACCTTTCGCCAACAGAGCGATAGACTCATTCTCCAGCCAACCGCGAGTACCGGCACATGAAAAGGATGCGCTCCGATAGAATCAGTCCGCAAGCCTTTCATGCCTGAAACCACCCATCGCCGCCCGCTTTCTCAACGCATTCTGCGCACGGCGATCTTGCTTGCGTTGTCGGCTTCAGTGCTTTCGGCGGTTATCGGAACGATCCACTGGCCGATTGTCGGCGATTCGCCGCTGCTGCACTACACGACGTTTCTGCTCGATCACGGCAAGGCGCCTTACACCCAGATCATCGAAATGGACCTGCCTGGAACCTACGCGCTGGAGTGGGCTGCGCGACATGCGCTCGGCGACGGGCCGCTGGCCTGGCGGTTTGCGGACTTCCTACTCGTCTGCGCGATATGGCTTTCGATGATCCTCATCGCTCGCCCTACAGATTGGCTTGCGGGCTTCTGGGCCGGGGCGCTGTTTGCACTGATCCACTTTCGCGATGGCCCCACACATACCGGCCAGCGCGACCTGATGATGGCAGCCATGCTGCTGCCCGCCGTTGCGGCACTGGTGTACGCGGTGCGTACGCGGCATAACTGGCTTTATGCGTTGTTCGGCTTCTTCCTTGGCTGCGCCACAACGATCAAACCCTCCGGCGCGTTGTTCGCTGTGGTCTTTGCGGTGCTGCTCTGGATGCATCTGCACCAACTGCATCGCGCGAAGACAGGCCCGTTTCTCGATGCGACGCTCGGATTCCTGATTCCTGTCGTCGCGATGCTCGGCTGGCTGCAGCACTACGGCGCTATCCCAGCCTCCATCAGCACGATGACCGGGCTGAGTGCCTATCACGCCGCGCTGGGCAGGCCCCCCTTGATCAACCTCATCGTAGGCAGCTTTCCGACTGTGCTGCTGGCTGTTGCGATCCCCATTGTGCCGGTGTTTGTTGCAAGGAAGCCGTGGCAGCACTGGCAAGGTCAGCTGATGCTCGCGGGCACGCTGCTGGGTTGCGTGAGCTATGTGCTGCAGGGCAAAGGCTATCCGTATCACCGCTATCCGACCGAGGCGTTCCTGTTCCTGCTGATCGGCTTGCTGGCCTTCAATGCGCTGCATCGCACAACGTGGATCCGGTACGCGGCGCTGGTGACGATCCTGCTGGGTGCGTTGTTCCTAGGCCCTGTTTCAGCGTCGATTGCGAACCACTTCGACTGGCGCAATCAGGAGTTCAACCGAGGCCTGGCCTATGACCTGAAGACCCTGAGCAACACCAGCCTGAAGAGCTCTGATGGCAAGCTGCAGGACGGCGCGGACATTCATCAGAACAGCCCCGCGAGTCTGCAGAACCAGGTGCAGTGCTTTGATAACACTGCTGGTTGCATCATCACGCTGTACAACCTGCGGCTGGTGCAGGCTACGGGATATCTGTACGACTGCTATGCCTTCCAGCCGAAGCCATCGGCGTATCAGGACAGGTATCGTGAGGAGTTTTTGAGTGCGGTGGAGGAAGCGCGGCCAAAGGTGCTGGTGGTGACCGATCAGGACTGTTTTACGCAGAACAGGAGCTTCGCGCGACTGGATCGGTGGCCTCAATTTGAGGCGTATGTGGCTGAAAATTATGCGCTTTACACGGAGCGGACACCGCCGCATACGATTGGCTGGTGGAGGCATCCGGCACAGCCGTTTTCGTACCGGATCTACCTCAAAAAATGAGTGCGTTTTTGTGGAGAGTTGTGGTGGGTCTGTGGTGTTTTGTGGATGGGCACGGTGTCCAGCAAACTTGACATCCGGGTAGAGTGAAACTGATGCAGACTGAAGCCCAAAACGGGAAAATGTTTCGTGCTCCGAAGACGATTTTCTGGGTCGCGTTTGGGCTGCGGCTGGCAGCTATCGCGATCGGACATACGTACAAGATCCGGATCGATGGGGACCACTTCAATTTTGGATTTGAAGGCGGGCGGATCGCGCGGTCGCTGGTGCAGGGGCAGGGGTATGCCAATCCCTTCAATGGGCCGTCAGGGCCGACGGCTTGGCTGCCTCCGCTATATCCGCTGCTGATTGCTCTGGCGTTCAAGGTGTTTGGGCTTTATACGAATGCGGCGGCGTTTTTCATACTGGCGTGCAACAGCTTGTTTTCGGCGCTGGTGGCACCGGCGGTGTATGAGATTGCGGCGCGGTGTTTCGATGCGCCAGGGATTGCGCGACGGGCATCGAAGCATGTGGCGCCGGTGGCGTTGTGGTCGGCTTGGTTTTGGGCGGTATATCCGGCGTTTCTGCAGTATGCGATCCACTGGATATGGGAGATGTCGCTGACGACGTGTTTGTTTACGTGGACGTTGGTGCTGGCGTTGCGGCTGCGGGGCGTGGGTGAACATGAGCCTGCGAATTCCAACCCACGGCGCGACTTGATTCACTGGGCTTTGTTTGGCCTGTTGTGGGGGTTGATTGCGCTTTCGAATGCTTCGCTGCTGCTGGTGTTTCCTGCGACGATTCTCTGGATTCTGTTTTCGCATGACGAGCAGCATGCGACTGGATTCGAGCGTGGGATTCTTGGGGCGACCGCGGCGTGCATGGTGTTTGCGCTGACGCTGCTGCCGTGGATACTGCGGAATGAGCGCGCGATGCATGCGTTCATCCCGACGCGGGACAACTTTGGTGTGGAGCTTTATCAAAGTTCTCTGTTTTATCACGATGTGTTTGAGTGGGGGCAGGCGGTGCCGCTGGATACGCGGAACCCGGAGTACAAGCTGTATGCCTCGATGGGTGAAGTGGCTTATGCGCGGATGCGCGGGGAGCAGGGGTGGGCCAACCTGCGGACGCAGCCGCTTACGTTTCTGAAGCTGACGGCGGAGCGGGTGGAGTTCTTCTGGCGGGGGGTGCCGCACCCGGCGGAGAAGCATCCGTCGAATGAGATCTTCCGGATTGCGAACTTCAGCTTCCTTTCGGCGGCAGGGTTGATGGGATTGGGGTTGATGCTGCGGCGGCGTGTGCCAGGGTCGTGGTTGTTTGCGGCTGTGTTTGGGCTGGTGCCGCTTGCTTACTATGTGGTGACGGTGCAGGCGCGGTTTCGGCACCCGATTGAGCCGTTGATTGCGGTATTGACGGTGTATTTGTTTCGGTCGACTTCGACGCGGTGATGGGGTTTGTAGAGGTTTGAGGGTCTTAAGGAGTGAGGGATGAGGGTGGTCTGGGAGCGTTTCCGGTTGTGAGCAAGAGCGACGACAAAGACGTTCGTGCGACACTCGAAACGATGAACGACGATCGCAATTTTCCTACGATTCGGGTGCAGCGTTTGCATCCTGCTGCGCAGCTTCCGCGTTATGCCCATACGGGGCCTTTTGGTGATCTGGCTGCCGACCTGTTTGCGGCGGAAGCGGCGACGCTGGCGCCGGCGGGGCGTGAGGGGTCGACGGTGGCTGTGAGGACGGGGCTGGCGCTGGAGCTGCCGAGTACGCATGGAGCGTTGGTGGAAGATCGCTCGGGGCTGGCACTGCGTGGAATTACGACGCTGGCTGGGGTGATCGACCCGGGGTATCGGGGGGAGTTGAAGATTGTGCTGACGAACCTGGCGGCTGAAACGCAGATGGTCGCGCCGGGGCACCGGATTGCGCAGCTGCGGGTGGTGGAACGGATTCAGGCTACGTTTGAGGAGACCGATACGCTGGCGGAGGCGCCACGGGGTGTGGCGGGGTTTGGGTCTACGGGGCGCTAGGGGCGAGGACGGGCTTGCTCTTTTCGTTCCACTCCAGATAGCCGAAGGGGACGTGGTGGTCGTGGGTGAAGAGGACCAGCCAGTGCTCCGCGATGGCGCGGGTGAGGAAGGCCTTGCGCTGCGCTATGCAGGTGAGGGGGTCGAGGTCGTAGCCCATGACCCAGGTGGCGTCGAGGTGATGGTGCGTGGGGATGAGATCTGCGATGTAGCAGGCGTGCTCGCCGCCAGATTCGATGTGGACGCCGAGCATACTGGCCGTGTGGCCGGGGAAGGCTTCTACCCAGATGCCTTCGGTGATTTGGGCCGAGGTTTGGATGGGGATGGACGGCAAGGGTTCTGGGCCTTGCAGGCGGGGATCGGTGGGGGTGAAGTTGCCCGTGGCGTCGAGGTCGAGGAGGGTGAGCTGGCCGGTGGCGATGAGGGGATCGTAGTTGGGAGCGAGGTAGCTGACTTTGTCGCGATCGAGCTGGAGGCGTCCGTGGGCTAGTTCGCCGGCAGCGGCGAAGTAGCGGGCGTTGGGGAAGGTGGGGGTTACGGTGCCGTCGGGGTGGAGGGTGGTGTTCCAGCCGCAGTGGTCGAAGTGCAGGTGGGTGTTGATGACGTGGGTGACTTCTTCGGGGTGGATGCCGGCAGCGGCTAAGGAGGCCGGGAGGAGTTCCTGGTTTTGGTGGATCTCTTTCATCTTCGCGGGCTGCTTGTTGCCGATGCCGGTTTCGATGAGGACTACCGTGGAGCCGGTGCGGACGACGACGGTGTTCATGCCGAGGAGGATGCGGTTGAGGTCGTCGGCGGGGGCGCGCTTCTGCCAGAGGGTTTTGGGGACGACACCGAACATGGCGCCGCCATCGAGGAGGTAGGTGCCGTCGGAGCAGAAGGTGAGGTCGAAGGCGCCTAGCTTGTGATGGCCGCGGACGAGGTTGGTGTCGGTGGGGGTTGAGGATGGGTGCATGAGAGGCAGGTTTTAGGTTTTAGGGGTGGGACTGGCTGGCGGCGGGCGCTGTGCGGTTGACAGCAGAATCCCCTTCGAGGATGACAGAAAGAAGAGCAAAGGCAAAGGCAGATCACCTTTGAAGATGACGGAGAGAAAGGCAAGGGGAAAGCTGGCAGATCGGGTTTTTGGTGTTCCCCACTCATCGCGCGAAATGCTGCGCGATGAATGGGCCACCCGGACTTCTGTGGTGAGTGAAGAGAAAAGCTGCAGATCTCTCCACTGCCTCTTCGGCAAGCTCAGGGTTCGGTCGAGATGACAAGTCTGAAGACGATGTACTCGCTTCTAAACCCGGTGCGGGCCGCTTCTAGGCCTGGGCGGCGTCCTTGACGGCGGCCAGTAGCTCCGGAGAGGCTATGCCGCTGGTATCGCCGACGACAACGTTGGGGCTTTCGGCGATCTGCTCCACCGTGAGGGAACCTGGGGTGGTGGAAGCTGCAACGGGGTCAAGCGCACCGGCTGCGATTGCAATTTCGAGGGCAGCGCTGGCTTCCGCGATCTGTTCGGCTGGGGAGTCCATGGCGACCATAGCGGCGACGCCGGAGGGAACGCGCTTGAGCTGGAAGCAGGAGCGACAGAGGACCGGACGGCCTTGAGTCGGCTTAAAGGGGACTGTAGTTTCTACGCCGCAGGCTGAGCACTTGGTACGGGTTTCGGTGCGCGACAGAGGCAGTGCCGCTACGGAGGCCCCTGGAGCAGCAGCTCGTCCCAGTCCCGCGCGCTTGGCCTTGCATAGCTTGCAGCGCTTGGGATCGTTCTTGAACTGCTTGTCAAAGAAAAAGAGCTGTTCCCCGGCGGTAAAAACAAATTCATTGCTGCAATCGCAGCATTTTAAAAGTCGGTCAACGAATTCCATTTCGCCTTCTCCCATCGTGCGGGATAAAGGATGAAGCGCGCTCGGTTGTCTTGCTAGGATCAGATCCCCCGAAGGCGGGTTCAAGCCTGTCGTGCAAACTGTACTTTGGGCCCGAAGTTCTTTGCTGGATAGAGAGGACGCCAGGTGCAGGCTATCCATACGTATGTACGTTGCAACGTTGCCAACTCGCTCGATGCGCTAAAGGAGGAGACCGGAATGCCGATCTCCTCCTTCTGCTGGTAACTAGTCCTGTTCTTTCCGGACTTTCTTCCGATTGCGCTTGCGTGCGAGTGCTTCTTTCACGCGCTTCTTCTCGCCTGGTTTCAGGTAGAAGGAGTGGCGCTTTACTTCCTTGATGATGTCTTCCGTCTGCACTTTGCGCTTAAAACGGCGGAGTGCATTTTCAAGGGGTTCGCCTTCCTGGACACGAACTTCTGCCAAGGTTGATACACCTCCAAACGTGCCTAAATGGCTCTACCTATCAGGATAGCCCGCTTCCCGGTCTTCGTGCAAAAAAATGCAGGGGTATCTGTAACTTTTTCATACGAAACCCATAAAGCTGTTTTGCGGTTTTTTGCCGGCTTTGCCATCAAGAGCAGCATTTAGACTCAAGCGCATGCTTCGCTCCTACCAGGGCCGGTTTCCGATTGTGCCGGCGACGGCGTATGTCGACCCGTCTGCCCAGGTGCTGGGGGATGTGACGCTGGGCGAACATTCGTCGGTGTGGATGAATGCCGTGCTGCGAGGCGATGTGAACTCGATTACGATCGGCGTGGGGTCGAATGTGCAGGACTGCGCGGTGGTGCATGGGCAGCGGAATGTGTATCCGGTGGTGATTGGGAACGGCGTGACGGTTGGGCACAATGCGACTGTCCACGGATGCACGCTGGAGGACGATGTGCTGATCGGGATCGGCGCGATTGTGCTGAATGGCGCGGTCATTGGGGCGGGGTCGATTATTGCCGCGGGAGCGCTGGTGCCGGAGCGGACGGTGATTCCGCCGGGAAGCCTGGTGACCGGGGTGCCGGGGAAGATTCGGCGGGCGCTTGGCGAGACCGACCTGGCGTTGATACGGCAGTATGCGCGGAACTATCTGGATTACACGAAGATTTATCTGGGTGAGGCCGGGGCCATGGGGGTCCGTGACGTGGATGGGGCCTGAGTATTCGACTGTGGTTGGCCATAGGCACTTCCCGACAAACCGAAGGCCGTGATCAGGACTACGTGGCCGAAAATTTTTGTGCGAATTTTCATGGCTTTTCCTCCTAATACTGCTTAAATCCGATGCCTGGGGCCGCCGGAGTGATGTCCCGCCGGGCCACGGTTGCCCATCTGCTAGCATCTGAACGTCTGTCGGAAACGAAAGGAAATCTATGTCTGAAACAAAGAAGTCTGCGTCCATTACCAAAGAGAAGCTGATCGACCTGCTGAATGAAGACCTGAAGCGCGAGTTCCAGGCTGTGATTGCGTATGTGAACTACTCGCAGGTGCTGAAGGGCGCGCAGTATATGAACATCGCCGACGAGCTGGAAGTACACAGCAAGGAAGAGCTGGCGCATGCGCTGAAGCTGAGCTACTGGATCGACCTGCTGGGCGGTATGCCGGCTGTAACGGCGAAGGAAGTGAAGACCAGCGACAAGGCTACGGATATGCTGCGGTTCGATCTCGAAAATGAGAAGGAGACGATCCGGAACTATCGGCGGCGGGTGAAGCAGGCCGATGCGCTGGATCAGTTTGCGCTTTCGGAAGATTTGCGCGAGATTCTGCGGGATGAATCGGACCACCTGAATGCGCTGGCTACGGCGCTGGGGGAAGATACGCCTGATCCGGGGATTGCGGACGAGTAGGTTTGTTTGAGGAATGACGAAGGCCGCCTGAGTGGGCGGCCTTTGTTGTTTGGTGCGGATTGTTGAGGGATGAGAGAGAAACCGAGGAGTGAGGTTTTATACCTCGCGGTGGGCGGTTAGCCAGTAGCCGAGGGCGCCCAGTTCGGCGAGGAGGAGGAGTTCTACGTCGAAGGTGAGGCTGGTGAAGTTGGGGGTGGCGTGTGGGGCCAGGGCGAACATGCCTGCCATGAGGATAGCGGCGGCGACGATGCCGATGGTGCGGCCGACCTGGAGCTGGGGGATGACGGGCTTTTGTGCGGGCAGGGACTGCATGACGCGGGTGGCGAAGCCGGCAGGGATTACGGGCTCGCGGCGGAGTTCTAGCGCCTGCGTAATGGCTGCTTCGAAGTCGGGCTGAGAGTTGTTCGTCATAGTCTGCCTGCCGTTGCCTGTATGGCTCTTGCGCTGCTGGTTGCTGGATTGATTGTATCGCTGCTGCCTGGTTTGTTTGGATACGGCGGGGATGCGGTTCGACTTCGGATGAGCTCGGCGAGGCGTTTCCGGCCGCGGTGGAGGTGGGTGCGGACGGTGTTGATGGGAAGGCCGAGGGCGACGGAGATGCCTTCATAGCTGCACTCTTCCTGGTGGTAGAGGATGAGGACGGAGCGCTCGACTTCGGGGAGGTCGAGGAGAGCGGCGTCGACGGCGGAGACGAGTTGGGCGTCGGAGAGGAGCTGCTCGGGGTTGCGGGCGTGCTCGACGAGGACGTCGCCGGGGAGGTTTTCGAGCCAGGTGGATTCGGCTTCGTCGTCGAAGGCGGGCTCGGGGGCGATGTGTTCGCGCTCTTTGCGGCGGCGCTTCCACTCGTCCTGTGCGACGTTGACGACGATGCGGTAGAGGTAGGTGGAGACGGTGGCGTCGCCGCGGAAGTGCGGGAGGGCGCGGTAGAGGCGGAGGAAGACTTCCTGGGCGAGGTCTTCGACCTGCGCGCCGGGGCCGGTCATGCGGGTGAGCGTGCGGAAGACCATGCCCTGGTGCTCGCGCACGAGGGCTTCGAAGTTTTCCGGCGATGTGAGGTTGGGCCGCATTCGCTTTGTGCGCTGATCTCCGATTTGCTCAGACTTCAGGATGAACCGAAAGTTTCATGCGCGCCATTGAAACTTTCGGGTTGTGGTGCGGTCTGAGGGGGCATCAAGTTTCGGCCGGCGCGGGAGACGCGGGGCCTATAAGGAGTTTCATCATGGCTTTGGCACTTTTCTTCGAATCGGTAATGGATAGCGCGTTTGTGGTTCCGGTGGCCGGGTGCATTATGGTGCTCGGCATTGTGGTGGCGGGTATTTGGTCCGGCACGCGGACGCGGGAGATCCAGGCGCAGGAACGGCTGGCGGCGATTGCGCGGGGCGTTCCGCTGCCGCCAACGGTAGAAGAGCTGGCGATCATCCACGGCAAGCCTTCAGTGGACAGCACCCGGAGGCGCGGGAACGTGCGGCGCGCGGGGATTGTGCTGCTGGGCTGCGCGGCAGGGCTGATTCTTTTCTTTGTTGCGCTGGCTACGATCCTGCAGGAGCGCGATGTGTTGTGCGGCGCGGCCGTGGGGTTGATTCCGCTGGGTATCGGCGTTGGGCTGTTGATCGATGCGCGGATTCAGACGCGGGAGCTGGACGAGGCGGCGTATAAGAGCCAGGTCGGCGCGCAGTAGGTGGCATCGTCGGGAGACCGCGCCTTCGATAGACTAGAAGATCTATGAGCAATGGCAATGAGGCGGGCGCAGCGAAGGCGCGTCCTACGATTAAGGCTGTGCGGGGAACGCGGGATTTGCTGCCGGACCAGACTCCGCTTTGGAATAAGGTGGAAGCTACGGCGCGCGGCGTGTTTGCGCGGTATGGGTTTGGCGAGATTCGGACGCCGGTGTTTGAGGACACGTCGCTGTTTTCGCGGTCGGTGGGGGAAGAGACCGACATCGTGAGCAAGGAGATGTTTACGTGGGAGGACCGGGCGCGGGCGGCGAGTGAGAAGGCACAGTCGCTGACGCTGAGGCCGGAGTCTACGGCGGGCGTGGTGCGGGCTTATATCGAGCACAAGCTGGGTGAAACCGGGCAGCTGCAGAAGCTGTATTACATTGGGCCGCAGTTTCGGCGGGAGCGTCCGCAACGGGGGCGGTACAGGCAGTTCTGGCAGATTGGGGCTGAGGTGATTGGGCCGCAGAGCTCAGGCGCGGAGAGTCCGCTGCGCGATGCCGAGGTGCTGGAGATGCTGGCGTCGCTGCTGGATGAGTTGGGGATTCGGGATTGGAAGCTGGAGCTGAACTCGGTGGGGTCGGCGGAGGATCGCGTGCGGTATAACCAGGCGCTGCGGGAGGCTCTGGAGCCAGTGAAGCACCTGATGTGCGTGGATAATCAGCGGCGGGCAGAGACGAATCCGCTGCGGGTGCTGGACTCGAAGGATGAGGCGGATCAGGAGATCATCAACGGGCTGCCGAAGATTGCGGATTATCTGGGGGCGGAGTCGAAGGCGCACTTTGAGGCGGTGCTGGAGGCGCTGGATGCGTGTGGAGTTAAGTACCATCTGAATCCGCGGCTGGTGCGGGGGCTCGATTACTACACGCGGACTACGTTTGAGTTCACCGTGACGACCGGGCTGGGTACGCAGAATGCGATGCTCGGAGGGGGACGGTATGACGGGCTTTCGGAGATGCTGGGTGGGCCGCGAGCACCGGGGATCGGGTTTGCGATTGGTGAGGACAGGTTGATTTTGACGCTGCAGGCGCAGGCTGAGGCGGATGGCTTGTCTGTGGCCGCGGCGAAGCTGGATGCTTATATTGCGCCGCTGGGTGTGGCGCAGAATGCGGCAGCACTGGCGCTGGCGAAGGAGCTTCGGCGGGAAGGGCTGACTGTTGAGGTTGGCGATGGGAGCTTTAAGCTGCGGAAGTCGTTTGACGCGGCGGATAAGGTGGCGCGGAGTATTGTGCTGCTGGGTGAGGATGAGGTGGCTAGTGGGGTACTAACGGTGAAGACGTTTGCTATAGGGGAGCAATGGAAATGCTTGAAGAAGGATTTTGCTAAAGTCATCAAGGCAGAGAACTGGATGCGTGAGTATAGAGCGACAGCACAGAAGACGGGCTTCGCATCGGATGACCTTCTCGCTGACCGACGAGAAGAGGTATTCAACGAAGCACGCAAGGATGCGAACAATGACGCAGAGCAATTCTTGCTGAGAAGACAAATCTAGGAGTTCTTGGGGAGCTATGAAAAGACGCATCGCTATCGGGACTTTGTCCGTTCTGGTAATAGCAATTGCATTTCTTTTGGGCATCCTGTACGAATCGACAACGACCGCTAAGCCTACGCAACCTTCTGAGGAATCTCAGAGTGCTGTAGCAGGAGAGTCTTTGCCATCTCAGGCTCCGGTAACTGTGGCTCAAACAGCTCCAACTGCTTCGGGAGACTCCTACCATGCTCTCGACCTTCTTACCAAGAGACCATTTCCAGACCAAGGTCTGCTGATAATCCTGGATGTCGCCGCTTCCCCCAGTGTCGCCAATGGAATGGTTTTGAGCTACCAAACATATCCCGGACATATTCCAAACGAGGCCTACGCCCGCGGCGTTAGTTTCAAACAAATGCTCGGGAATGAAATTTGTATCTACGACATAATCGAACAAATCCCCGGAGATGGAAGAACCGTCCCGGATACCGCGGGCCAAATTGCGGTCGAAATTGGACCTAATATTGGCTGCCCCAGTTCAGAACGAATATGGGAAGTTGAGCCGAAGGGCGTGGAGAACGTAACGCTGAATGACGGTACAGCAAAAGAACTCCCAAAAGTGCATTTCTGGCGTTACCACTCCTGATAGCACGTCTTTTCAATCAGAGATTACGAAAGTCCTAATCTTTTCGCTCATTCTACAAAGATCTTCCTTGCTCAAGACACCACTCATCGGAATCTTTGGGATGCCATTCAGATACCACATTAGCCAGTAGAGTTCATTGTCAGGTCTTCCGTGGTCAACAACATGTTCCAGCCATAACGTGTATCCGCCATGCTCCGCCAGTGGGTCAGTGAGAGCACTTCCCTTTGCAGTCTCGATGCCATGGGCCGCACCCTTATTGGTATCTGTGCTGAACTTAGAATTGCCGCATGTGAAATTCAGATAGTTGCCATTTTGGTCTTTAAGTCGGTCTTTCTGAGACATCCGTCCTCCTCCGAAATGGTGCCGTCTTCAAGATAGCTCCGAAGGCAAGTTCCTTGCATCTATCCTGTAGGAACACCTGATTGCTTAAGTTTTTCGATATCTCGCAGGACACTACGGCGTTTCCGTGGGCGAAGCGGACGCCTTATGCGGGGTTGCCGGCGGTGGGGACCGTGGCGGTGGCGCTGCTGATTGGGTATTTGGCTGGGCATGAGGCGGCCGGGGCGATTGCGGCGGGCGCGGCTTATACGATTGGGTTTGCGGTGTTCCACGAGACATTGGCTTCGCGAATGCTGAGTATGGCGATGGTGACGCTGGGGATTGGGTCGGCTACGCTGGCGGGGTCGATTGCGGCGGACTGGACGTGGGCAGTGTTGCTGGTGGCGATGCTGGCGGCGGCGAACTTTGGGCTGCTTTCAAGTGTAAGCGCGACGGCGGGGTGGATTGGGTAGCAGTGTGCCGTGTATGTGATTGTGGCGAGTTACTTTCCACGAGGGCTGCACTTTGCGGTGGGGCGTACGGGGATGGTGCTGCTGGGTGGGGCGATGCAGATGGCGACCTATGCGATGACGGATCTGCTTGCGCACCGGAATGCGCCCGACTCGGTGACGCCGCTGCGGGAGCGGTTTCCGGCGCGGGTGCGGGAGCTTTGGCGGAACCTGCGGGATGAGGCGCGGTTCGATGGAGATACGGTGTCGTACACGGCGCGGATGGCGGTGACGCTGCTGGTTTCGACGGCGATCTATCGGCACTTTCATGTGCGCAACGGGTATTGGTCGCCGATGACCGCGCTGCTGGTCCTGAAGCCGCAGTGGACGGCTACGCTGAGCTGGGGGATTGCGCGGTTTATGGGGACGCTGGCTGGAGCGGGTGTGGCGCTGGTGCTGGCGCATACGGTGAGCTTCAACACGCCGTTGGTGTTTGCGCTGGTGCTGGTGTGCGCATGGGGATGCTTTGCGCTACAGGCGGTGAATTATGCGGTGTTTTCGCTGTTCACCACCTTGTATATCGTGTTCCTGTTTCACTTTGGCGGGTTTTCGCAGACTTCAGCGGCGCATATTCGGCTGTTCAATACGGCGCTGGGTGGGGCGATTGCGCTGGTGATGGATGGGTGCTGGAAGCTTTGGCCGGGGAGACACGAGATGACCAAGGTCTAACGGCGTGGACAAGGCTGGCCCAGGGGAGCCAGGACCTATCTCAGAAGCAACGACAAAGGCAAACGCAGATTCCCTTTGGGAGTGACAGACAAAAGAGCAAGGAAAAAAGGCCGCGAGGTGAGCAGTTGATGTTCCCCACTCATGCACAAAAAGCGTGCATGAATGGGCCACCCGGGCGCGGTGCCGGGGTGAAGGAAAGCAGATCCTTCCCCTTCGGCTGGCTCAGGGTCAGGATGACAAGTCTTGGGGGTGGGCGGCAAAGTTCGTACAATAGACAGATTGTGACTCTCGACTTTTTAGGAACCTTGCAGCGCACACACATGTGCGGAGCGCTGCGCAGCACGAACGCAGGCGAAACCATCACCATCATGGGCTGGGTGAATCGCAGGCGCGACCATGGCAACCTTATCTTTCTGGACGTGCGGGACCGTACGGGCATCACGCAGGTGGTGCTGGATAAAGAAGCTTCGCCTGCAGCGCATGCGAAGGCAGAGGCTGCGCGGCCGGAGTATGTGATTTCCGTTACCGGCAAAGTGCGCGAGCGCGGCGAAGGGCTCAAGAACCCGAAGATGGACACCGGCGATATTGAGGTCGTCGCGCAGGAGCTGCTGCTGCTGAACGATGCGAAGACACCGCCGTTCCCGATTGCGGACGATGCGCCTATTACCAACGAAGAGATTCGGCTGAAGTACCGGTACCTGGATTTGCGGCGGCCTGAGCTGCAGAAGAACTTTGTGCTACGGCACAAGGTGACGCGGGCGATCCGAGATTTTCTTTCCGACAACGAGTTTCTTGAGATTGAGACGCCGCTGCTGACGCGGTCTACGCCTGAGGGTGCGCGGGATTATCTTGTGCCGAGCCGGGTGCATCCGGGGCACTTTTATGCGTTGCCGCAGTCGCCGCAGATCTTCAAGCAGATTCTGATGATCTCGGGGTTTGATCGGTACTTCCAGATTGCGCGCTGCTTCCGGGATGAAGACCTTCGCGCGGACCGTCAGCCGGACTTTACGCAGATTGATTTGGAGACCACGTTTCCGCAGCAGAAGACGATCTTCAAGATTGTGGAGGGCTTTTTGCATGCGGCGTTCTCGGCGGCTGGAATTGAGCTGGGGCCGGAAGCGTTTGTGCAGATGACGTACGATCATGCGATTGCGAAGTATGGCATCGACAAGCCGGATATGCGTCTGCCGGCGATGGTGGATCTGAGCGCGGAGCTGACGCCGGAGCTGCGTGAGACGCTGAAGATTGCGCCGTCGCTGCCGGTGTTGGGCTTTACGATTCCGCGCGTGGGTGAGTTGAGCGGAACGGCGCGCAAGGCGCTGCTGAGCGAAATTCGCGGAGGGTTTGGGGACTGCGGGCTGGACTTTCTGGATGTCGCGCGACTGCGGACCAATGAGGCGTTTGTGCCGCTGGCGGAGGCCATTGGGGCGAAGCTGAATGCGGAGCAGGTTGTGTTCTGCGGCGAGAACTTTACGACCGACGACCTTGCTGTGGTGATTACGCCGAAGCCGGGAACGCCGGAGATGTGGAACTACGACCGGCTTTGGATATGGAAGCGTGTGGGTCAGCTGCGGCTCGACCTCGCGAAGAAGTATGCGGACAAGCATGGGCTGTTTACGCAGACTGGCACGGCTGCCGACTTCAAGTTTCTTTGGGTAACTGACTTCCCGATGTATGAGTGGAATGAGGAGCACAAGCGGTGGGATGCGGCGCATCATCCGTTTACGTCGCCGCACGAGGATGACATTACCTCGGGCCGGTTGGTGAATGACAAGGGTGCGGTTCGCGCGCTGGCGTATGACATTGTGCTGAACGGAACGGAGCTTGGATCGGGGTCGATCCGTATCCATCGCAAGGATGTGCAGGCGGAGATCTTCCGGTCCCTAGGTATGAGCGATGAAGAGGCGCATGAGCGGTTTGGGTTCTTCCTGGATGCGCTGGAGTATGGCACGCCTCCGCATGGAGGCATTGCGCTGGGGTTGGATCGGATTGTGATGATTCTTGCCGGGGCTAGCTCGCTGCGTGAGGTAATTGCTTTCCCGAAGACGGCTAAGGCGATTGATTTGATGGTCGATGCGCCGACGCCTGTGAGCGATGTGCAGCTAAGGGACTTGAGCCTGCGTGTCATCAAGCGCAGCTAATGCGAGACCGACAGGCGGCATGGGACATCCAATGACTATGCCGTCTGCAACATCCCGCGAGCAGGTCTCGCGTCCGTTCTCGCAGTTTGTTGCTGTGTTTCTTTGCGGGACGTTTGCGTTTCTTGATCTGTACAGTACCCAGCCGTTGTTGCCGCTGCTTTCGCGGGTGTTCAACGCGACGGAGACGCATGTTGCGCTGACGATCAGTGCGTCTACGGTGGGTGTGGCGATTACTTCGTTTTTGCTGGCGACGTTTGGGCAGGGGTTGCAGCGGAAGCGGATGATTGTGGTTTCGATTGCTACGCTTGCGGTGTGTACGCTGCTGACCGCGACGGCGACTACGCTGGATGTGCTGGCGGTGTGGCGGTTTGTGCAGGGGTTGATGACGCCCGGCGTGTTCATCCTGACGATCACTTATGTGACCGAAGAGTGGCCGCCGCTGGGGGTTCCGCGGGCGATGAGTGCGTATGTTGCGGGGACTGTGTTTGGTGGGTTTATGGGGCGCTTTCTCGGTGGGATCATTGCGGCGCATACGAGCTGGCGGATGGTGTTTTTGATACTTGGGTCGATGCTTGCATGTGGCGCTGTGATTACGCAGGTGCTGCTGGCGAAGCCGACGGCGCCACGACATGCGGCGCATCAGGAGATCTTTGGGCCTATCCTTACGAGCCTGCGGAATCCGCGGCTGCTGGCTACGTTCGGGATTGGATTCTGCATGCTGTTTACGCTGGTTTCGGTGTTCAGCTACATCACGTTTTATCTGGCTGCGCCGCCGTTTGGATTGGCGACGCAGCAGTTGAGCTACCTGTTTGCGGTGTATCTGGTGGGGCTTGTGGCGACGCTGATTGTGGGTGGGTTTCTGGCGCGGTATGGGCTGCGGCATGGGATTCTGGTGGCGATTGCGTTGTGCGTCACGGGTGTGGCGATTACGCTGGTGCATTCGCTGGTGGTTGTGGCTGTGGGTTTGGCGGTGTGCAGCTCCGGGGTGTTTATTGCGCAGACGTGTGCGAATAGTTTTCTGCGGGATGCTTCGCCGGCGGAGTCGCGGGTTTCGGCGGTGGGGCTTTATATCTGCAGCTATTACATCGGTGGGACATTTGGAGGGATTCTGCCGGGTGTGGTGTATCGGCAGGCGCATTGGCCGGGGTGTGCGGTGCTGACGTGCGGGTTTTTGTGTGTCGCGGGGACGCTGGCGTTCTTTGGGTGGCCGCCGCATCGGCATGAGGTGGATCCGGTGCCGTTGTAGGAGCGGATCATTGCGGGTAGGAGCGAAGGCCCGGGGCTGAAGCCCCTTTTCCTGGGCGGCCTTGATTCAGTGGCCTAAAGGCCACTGCTAATCCGGAAATGCAGTTGCAGTTGCAAGGACAACAGCGGATTGCCTGCGGGGATGACGGAAAGAAAAGCAAAGGCAAGGACAACTGGGAGGTGGAGTGGATCAGGCGGCTTTGGCTTCGTGTTTCATTTTGTCTTCGGCGGACCATTTGTCGGAGAGGTGATGGAGCTGTTGCATGAAGCCTTCCATGTCTTTGAGGCGTGAGGTGGGGATGTAGGTGACCTCGGGTGGGTTGGTGGGGCGGACGCTGCGGTCGACGAAGCCGCGTTCTTCGAGCGTGCGGAGGCGGACGGTCAGCAGGCGGGCGGAGATGCCTTCGGCGCTACGGCGAAGGGCGCCGAAGCGCATGGGGCCGTTGTGGCTGAGGAGCCAGAGGATGTGGAGCGTCCAGGGGCGGGTAAGCATTTCGAGCAGGCCGCTCATGCCGCAACCTACGGCGATGGCTTCCGTCTGCTTGATGTAGTTTTCTTCTTTCGGTGGTGCCATGGCGGTTACTCCCAGCGAATCGGTTACTGCAAAGTGCCTACTTCCGAAATCCGAGGCACTTACTTAGAGTAACTGATGAGACTAGCGGCTCCTCCCGCTCCCCAACCCTAAGGAAGATATTTATGAAGATTCTGCATATTGATTCCAGTGTGACCGGCGCGAAGTCCATTAGCCGTCCGCTGACCAAAGAGACCGCTGCGAAGCTCGCCAGCAAGCCCGGAGCGACTGTGACCTACCGCGACCTGGTCGACGAGCCGCTCAACCACTACACGGCTGTTCTGCGCGTGTATGGGGTGACTCCTGAGACCGCGACACCGGCACAGAAGCTCGAGCTTGAGACGGGCGAGGCCATTCTGGCGGAGTTCCTGGCTTCGGACGTCGTGGTTCTGGGCGCGCCGATGTACAACTTCGGCATCCCGAGCCAGTTGAAGGCGTGGGTCGACCTGATCTGCGTGGCGGGCAAGACGTTCAGCTATGGCGCCGACGGCCCCAAGGGGCTGTGTGGCGATAAGAAGGTCATTATCGTGTCTTCGCGCGGCGGCAAGTATGGCCCGGGTTCGCCTACGGCGCATATGGACTTCCAGGAGAATTACCTGAAGGGCGTTCTGGGGTTTCTCGGCGTGACTGACATAACCGTGATCCGCGCCGAAGGCATTGGGTATGGACCGGACGTGGCCAAGGCTGCTGTCGAGGGTGCCCAGGCTGAGATTGCGAAGCTGTAAGTTGGTTTCGCGGCAAAAGGAAAGCGGCCCTCAGCGGGCCGCTTTCTTGTTGCCTGCTCTACTTTTCTAGTTCATCCAGCGTTTGTCGTTGGGGTCGCGCGGGGTTCCGGTGGGGTCGATGTAACGGCCGTCTGCGTCGATATTTACTTCCTTGCCCTGCTTCTTCATGTAGACGGTGAATTTTTTTGCCGCGCGACGGCGCTTGGCGCGGTAGTAGGCGTTGCGGAGGCTGTACCAGCGCTCCGAGCCTGCAAGGCGGACGCCGCGGTTCGGGGCGAGGACCAGGTAGAGGTATCCGCTGAGCGCTACGCAAACGGCCGTCATGGCGCCGAACTGGTCGCCGCCGATGAGGGAGGTGGCGAGGTAGAACAGCATGTAGATGGCGGCGAGGAACTTTGCCTTGATTGGAATGACGAAGTAGACGCGCAGCTCAGAGTCGCCGTGAAAGCGCGCGAAGGCCAGCAGGAGGGCCAGCACGAAGGGCCAGAGACCGATGGTGGTATGAGAGGGGTCGAGCGCCGGCACGCGAGCTGCCACGGCGTAGGAGATGAGCGAGGCCAGTATGCCACCGCCGATGGTGGAAACCAGAAAATACTCACCCAGCCAGCGGCTTCCGCGTTCGTCTTCGAGGGTGGAACCGAAAAACCACACGGAAAGCAGCGAAAAGAGCTCGCTGACGATTGCGGGTGGGCCGAAGGGGTAGGTCAGGACCAGCCAGAACATGCCATGGGCGGCGCGCCTGGGTTCGAGCTGGATCAGGCCGACCAAGGCTGCTTCCAGAGGGTTGAGGAACGCCGCCAGAACGGCGAATACAAGGAACGAAATCAGCCCGATCAGGACGATCCGGCGCGTGATGCCGCGGAACGGAGGCAGCGAAAGCGTAATGGGACCATTGGAACGGAGCAAAGTGTTGCCCAACCTTTTCAAATCTATGGCTGACCGCACAAAGGACGGTCAGCGTTCCTGGGACGAGGACGGTGCGTACCGAGCCGTCTTGCGTTGGATGACGAAATCTTCGAGAAGTTACTGGTCGGAGCGAGTAACCGATTTGCCGGGAAACGCGTCCCATGTTGACGAGTCGCGAGCGTCCCGCTAGAACTAGGGTAGCTGCTCTTGGCCGCCCTGGTATTCATCCTACAAGCGGCCGTTGGAAACTAAGGCAGGGGGAGAACGTTTATGTCAGTTGTATGCCCGGAATGCGATAACCCGCTCGATATCGATACCGAAGATGTCGAAGAAGGTGAGATCATCCAGTGTGATGAGTGCGGCACAGACCTCGAGGTCGTTTCAAGCGACCCGCTGGAGCTAGCCGCGGTGGATGAGGAAGGTTATGACGATGAAGAGGACGCTGTTGCCGTTGAAGACGACGATGAGGACGAGTAAGCCAACCACGACGTACCGGCTTGCCTGTTTTGCCCTAACGCTCGTTTTCGCTGCTGCGCCGGCCGGTTTGCTGGTTTCGGGTACGGCTGCCGTGGCCCAAACGCGTGGGCCAGCGCAACGCGTCGTGGAAGGCCTGGTCGAAGGCAAGGGGCAGAGCCATATCCCGGGCGCGATCGTTTATCTGAAGGACACCAAGAGTTCATCCATCAAGAGCTTCGTCTCCGATGACGGGGGCAAGTTCCGCTTTGTGCAGCTTTCGCCCAATACGGATTACGAGATCTGGGCGGAGCTGAACGGCAAGAAGTCCAAGACCAAGAGCATCAGCTCGTTCGACGACAAGGCCACTTTCACCTTTACGCTGGTCATCCCCAGCTAACCCACAACTTATGCAGGCTGCCGGTCTCCGTGACTGGGCGGCTGGCTGGTGACGAGAATCCGCAGATCACTTTTGCCGTGATTCATGGCCTGGTGCGCGACGCCGGGGGCGATTTCTATGCCTTCGCCGGCGTGAACTATGTGCTGCGTGCCGTCGGTTTCCATGCTCAGCTCACCGGATAGCACGTAGAAGAACTGGCGCGACCTGCGGTGGACGTGGCGCTGCTCGAAGGTGCCTGGCGGCATGCGCTCTTCGATGACGCTGAGATCGCCGGACTGCACGAGATACCAGCCGTCGCAGGGGTTTGCGGGGTCGCCCCAGGTGTAGTGCTCGGCGGTTTTGGTGCTGATGGGAAGGCCCATGCTTTTAAGCTTATCTGGCGCGGACGGTGCAGCCTGTTTGGGTTGATCCTGCGCGTGGGCCTTGCCGATCGCTACGGGTGCTGCAAATGCCGCGACCCAAAGAAGGACAGCCAAACGTTTCATGAGGGTACCTTTCGTTTTCCAGCTTATATAGGACGCCGGGCGTTTCTTCGAAGCCTAACGGTCTCGACACTTTCGTACTCTTTACGGGGGGAATTTTCGGTGGGATAATTCCCCGCACTTCCGAACACATCCCAAAACTTCCTGAGGACACAGCTATGTTGAGCTTTCGTGGTTCCTTCCTTCGGCCCCTTACCCTCGTTGGCGGCGTTCTCGCCGTCGTTGTTCTGTTGAGCTCTTTCCGCCATCAACCTCGCTCTATCGTCTCCGCCCAGACGACCGTTAGCTGTGCGGCAGCGGGAGCAACCGGCCCTAACGCACTGGCTCCCACTTTCATTGACAGCACCTGCGCCCAGATTCCCTACGCGCCATACCGGTTCAAGAGACAGGAGGGGAAGGGTGTCGTAGCCACCAACCAGGAGGCAGCCGACATGTACTCCTGGCTCACGTTTGTCGCAGTGAACTGGCCGGTGAACCCCACGACCTGCGCGCCTGATCCGGGACAGAGCATTCTTTCCAATCCCAACAGCCCGACGTGGATGACCTACATCAGCCCGGGAGACGTGTTCAAGCTGGTCGGCAAGCCAGATGCCTGGTGCGGCGGCCAAGGCGGTAATCTGAAAGGCCTTGCGGCTGTGCAGCAGAATGAGACGGCGCGACTTCCCCTGGCTGTGCGCAAGATAGCGCAGGCTCATCCGGAGGTGAAGCTGTTTCTGTCGCACGACTCCAAGAGTGAGGACCTGCTGCTTTCGAGTCCGATGCTGCTGCAGTCCGGGCCATCGCGGCTGAAGTCTATCCTTCAATCCACGGATTTGCCCATCGTCGATCAGAACGGCAGGTTCGCGCGGTTTTCGATTGCGATCAATCATGACGAGTATGAGCTGATCGACAAGAACAACCTCTACACCAAAGCCGGGCAGGCGGCGTACGGCGACGTCACCTTCCCCGTGAGCAACGCGGCCACGCACGCGATGGGCGCCATGGAGCTGAAGGCCGCCTGGAAGGTGCTGGGGGCCAACGACAATCCTGCGCACTTCTTCACGCAAAAAGCCATTGTGTACAACGGGAGATCGGGCAAACCGAGCCCCGATGGCCTGGTGACGGTCGGCCTGATCGGGCTGCATATTCTGCATAAAGCGGAGGGCCAGAACTTCTGGGCGTGGTCCACATTCGAGCAGGTCGACAACGATACGACCTCGTTCTTCAACGCCAACTGCACAGCGCCTACACCTAACCCGCACAACCACTGCGTGGTGAATAAGCCAACGGCAGACGCCAATGCGATGGAGCTCGCGCCCGACGGCAAGCCGCTGCAGTTTCCCACGCAGATCCAGTTGAACTCGTACATTGTGCCGACCAACCCGCAGTTTGACGCGGCGTTTCAGGGGTTGCTGGCGAATACTCCGTGGGCCTATTACAAGCTGATCAGCACGCAGTGGAACAGCGGCGCTACCGGGGTTGTTCCGCAGTATATGGCCTCGTCGGTGCAGGAAACATTCGTGCCCCAACTGGACAAAGAAGGGCGCGTGCTGGACGGCTGCGTTGCCTGCCATGCAGGGGCACAGGACTCCGCGGGTAAGACTACGGAGTTCAGCTTCTTACTCCAGGCCAAGCACTGAGCCCTGTTCCCTGAGGATAGAAGGGCCGGTGGGTCGCGCTGCCGGTCCTTCGTACAAGCCGGGTAGGCTGCGGCCACCTGAAGGCGAATATCGAGCGAATATAATTGCCCCATGAGCAGCTCGGCTCATCCCGACCTCTTCACCCATCTTCATATCGACCTCAACTCGTTCTTCGCCTCGGTGGAGCAGCAGCTGCATCCGGAGTACCGCGGCAAGCCCGTGGGCGTGTGCGGCACGATGGCCGATACGGGAGCGCTGATCGCGGCGAGCTATGAGGCGAAGGCGCTCGGCGTGAAGACGCTGACCAAAGTGGGCGAAGCGAAGAGGCTGATTCCAGACATCATTCTTGTGGATGGATCGCACACGGTGTACTCGGAGTTTTCGCACAACATTGCGAAGGCTGTAGAGCGGGTTTGCCCGGTGGCGCATACGCCAAGCATCGATGAGATGGTGTGCGAGCTGATGGGGCGCGAACGCAACCCGCCGGCGGCGCGGAGGATCGCGCTCGACATCAAGCAGGCCATCAAGGACGACGTGGGCGAGACGCTGCGGTGTTCGATTGGGATGGCGCCGAACCGGTACCTGGCGAAGATTGCCAGCGATATGCAGAAACCCGATGGGCTGATTGGGCTGCTGCCTTCGCAGCTGCCGCGGGCGATTGCGCACCTGGACCTGCGCGACCTGCCCGGTGTGGGCGCACGTACTGAGGCGAGGCTGCATGCCAAGGGCATAACGACGATGCCCGAGCTGCTGGCGCTGGATCGCAACGGCATGCATGCGCTGTGGGATTCGGTGTGGGGCGACAGGCTGTATCACTGGCTGCGGGGCGCGGATACGGGCGATGATGGAGCGCCGGTCGATAGCGGGATTCAGAAGTCGCTGGGCCACTCGCATGTGCTGGGGCCGGAGCACCGGTCGCCGCAGGGAGCGTGGGCTGTGGCGCACAAGCTGCTGCATAAGGCGTCGATGCGGCTGCGGATGGAGAAGTTCCATGCGGCGACGATGGCGGTGACGATTAAGTACTCGCTGACTCGGCAGCAGAAGGCCGAGGCTGAGGCGCAACAGAAGAAGGTGAAGCAGCACTCGAGCGGCATTCAGCAAACCGGCTGGGGCATGGAGGCGCGGTTCCGTCCGGCGCAGGATACGCTTACGCTGCTGGAAGCGCTACAGGGGATATGGAAGCAGGCACCGCAGGGGCCGGGGTACGAGAAGCCGTTCTTTGTGGGCGTGACGATGCGGAACCTGATTCAAGACGCGGATGTGCCGGTGATGCTGTTTGAAGAGCCCGGCAATCGCAATCAGCTTTCGGCAACGATGGACAAGCTGAACCTGAAGTACGGGCACAGCACGCTGCACTTTGCGGGGATGCTGCCGGCAAGAGACTCCGCGCCAACGCGGATCGCGTTTACGCAGATCCCGGTGCAGTACGGAACGGAGTGGATGTAGGCTGCTTCGCTCAGCCTGTGAACACCGTGAGGATCTCCTCCGTGGGCCGGCGGAGAATCGATTCATTCCACCAGAGCTTCATCTTGCCGTCGACGATCGGCGCGACGTGTACGTCCGCTGCTTTCAGCCTGTCGGCCAGGCCCTTCTCACGTGCCGGAGACACCATCACGAACGCGATGTTGCTTCCGTTTTCTACGCGCTGCACCGTGAAGCCGCCCGCGGCCTGCAGGCCGTTCAGCAGCTTTTCAGCGGCGAGGTGGGCCTGGGTGAAGCGTGCCTCGAAGCCTTCGCATGCGGCGAGTGCCGGCAGCGCGGCCATCCAGCCGTGGTAGATGAGTCCGCCGAAGGTGTGGCGCAGCTCTTTGGCCTCTGCGAGTAACTCCTTTTTGCCCGCGAGGATCGCACCGAAAGGTGCGCCGAAGAACTTGTAGATGGAGACGAAGACAGTATCGAAGAGTGCGCAGTAGCTCTTGACCTCAAAGCCTGGAGTGCCGGAGAGCAGGAAGAGGCGCGAGCCATCGAGATGCGTGCCGAGGCCCTTGGAGCGCGCGAGGTCGGTGATTTGTTTGGCGAGTGGATAAGGGACGCTGGTTCCGTTGCCGCGGCGCACAGGGCTTTCAATAGAGAGGGCGCCGACGCGCATAGGGTAGTAGGCGGTTTTGGAAGCGACCTCGAGGGCTTCGTTCCAGTCTTCGAGCGGAGGGGTTGGCTTGCCGGGGCCACCAATGGGAATCATGTTGATGCCCGAAAGCAGCGATGGGCCTTCGCCTTCGTCCTGGTAGAGATGAGCTTCGTGCTGGATGAGAAGGTTCTTGCGTTCGCCACAGAGCAGGCGGACGGCAAGATTGTTCGCCAGCGTTCCGGTGGGGAAGAAACCTGCGTCTTCTTTGCCGAGCAGCTTCGCCATGTGCTGCTCGAACTCGGTGACGGCGCCGCCCTTGAGGTAGACGTCTGCATAGGGGCCTTTTGTCATGAGCGCGAGAAGCTTTGCGACTTCCGCTTCGTGCGTGGTCGGAGGGCTATCTCCGTTGAGGGCAATGGTCTTGTCCGTAATCGGCGTTTCGGCAGCCATTGCGACCGCTGTCTGCGCCACGATTGGAGGCCATGCTCCACTCAGCAAACCACTGGCTGCTGCACCGCGCAGAAAGTCACGCCGGTCAAGATTCATAGCGAAATCTCCTTACGCCGGAGCGAGCTTCCCGGCTGCCTATAACTCGTTTGCCAACCTCAACCGAATGTAACGTCGATTTCCTACGCCTACTTCTTATGTCTTCTCACATCGACAACAATGGTCTCAGCGATGCGGTCGTGGACTGTCTGCCGGTTTCGGTGCATGAAGAACTGGATAAAGCCGAAACCGAGTTCGAGAAACGACGCACCGTATGCGAGCGCACGCTCGAACGATTGCCACAGCCCCATACGGTTGTGCGTGAGCGAGACCGCGCGCGTGCGTGCGACCCACTTGCCCGGCGTTTGGCCGTTGCCCACGTAGTTTGCGACCGCGCCGTAGACCAGCAGAAAGATCAGGCTTTGTTCCTCGCGTGGGTCCCACTTCATTTCGAGCTTCGTGCTGCCATGCAACCGGTGAGCCACAAGCCACCACCAACCGGCGACGACCGGCGCCCAGAGGCACAGCATCAGCACGCAGTCGATGAAGAAGCCAAGCGCGCGCTGCCAGAACTCTGCCAGGCGCAGGCCGTCTTCGCTGTCTTCGCGTGCCGTTTCGTGCGCGTGGTAGAACCGTGGCTTGGCGATGGCGTTTCTCCTGTTGCACTGCGTGTTCAGGCTCCGGATTTATCCCAGCGGCGCGTCTACCTTTTCGGTGTCTTCGTCCGCGAGCCGACGTGCGGTCGGCCTTACGTCGAGCACGATGGTTTCGGCTATGCGGTCGTGGACGCACTGCTGGTTGCGGGTGAAGAAGAACTGCGCGTAACCGAATCCGCCTTCGAGCAAGGAGGCCCCATAGCCCAGAGCGCGTTCGATGGACGGCCACCAGCCCATGCCGTCGTGGACCAGCGAAACGACTTTGCATTTCATCAGCCATTTGCCGGGCGTCTGTCCGTTGCCGAGTTTTAGCAGCACAGCGAAGTACAGACCGGATTCGACGAGCTCCTGGATGTGGTGGATGCCATCCATGATGAGTTTAGCCATGGTGAGGGGGCCATCATCGTCACCGCCGGAGTGATGGTGGAAGCCAAAGATTGACCGCAGCGCCGCGATCAGGAGCAGGTCGATCGCCATGGCCCAGGCTCGCTGCCGAAAGCTGGCGAGCGGCAGCCCGCTGAGTTCGTCGAACCTTGCTGTTTCGTGCGCGTGAAAGTGCCGCGTCTTGCGATGCAGCTTCGCCAGTGTTTTCCCCATGGCTGAGAGCTTAAATCATTGGCGCGCGTGGCGCATGACAAACGTCACAACACTTTGCTGACTTGGCACACTGCCATACGGGCTGCGGCGCTTGGATACTCAATCCTGTAAGCACAAGGAGCCAAGCCCGATGAGCACAGTGATCGAGATGCCCGAAGCCACCACCACTGCCCGTACCGCCGCAGAAACCGTAGCCAGCCTGACCAATGTGACCAAACGCTACACGAACGGTGTCGTCGCGCTGGATGGGCTTTCGCTGACCCTGGCGCGGGGCGAGATTATTGCGCTGCTGGGGCCTAACGGTGCGGGCAAGTCCACGGCCGTGAAGCTGATGATGGGATTGAGTTCGCCGACCTTGGGCGAAGTTCGCATCTTCGGCGCGGACCCGCGCGACACCGCGACGCGACTGCGGACGGGTGTGATGCTACAGGTGGGCAAAGCGCCCGAGATGCTGCGGGTGCGCGAGCACATCAATATTTTTCGCGGCTACTATCCGCAGCCGATGGCATACGCCGACATCATCAAAGCGGCGGGGCTTGAGGGCATCGAGGAGCGGTTTTTCGGACAGCTTTCCGGAGGGCAGAAGCAGCGGGTGCTGTTCGGCATTGCGCTGGCCGGCGATCCGGACCTTATCTTTCTCGACGAGCCGACGGTTGGGCTGGACATCGAAGCGCGACGTGCGATGTGGGCGCAGATTCGGTCGCTCGCCGCGCGCGGCAAGACGGTGCTACTGACTACGCACTATCTCGAAGAGGCTGATGCGCTGGCGCATCGCATCATCGTGATCAACAAAGGCAAGGTGGTTTGCGAAGGCACGCCGGCTGAGGTGAAGTCTATAGGTGCGGGCGCCGGCAATAGCGGCGCGCAGAGCGGCCTCAAGATCATCCGCTGCGTGACTACGCTGACCGCACAACATTTGGAAGCTATTTCGGGTGTCACCCATGTCGAGCTTGCGGGTGCGCTTACTTCGGTCACCAGTTCGCAGCCTGAGGCCACGCTGCGCGAGATGCTTGCGCTCGACCTCAACCTGCACTCGCTCGAAGTCCAAAGCCCGCTGTTGGAAGATGCCTTTCTCGCGCTGACTTCGGACCGCTAACACCTAGAACTTGCTTCAAGGAGATCACCATGTCGACCGCAACCTATACCCTTCCCGCAGCATCGACCGGCGGCTTTACCCGCAACCTGCGTATCTTCGCCACCGAGATTCGCTATGAAGTGATGCGTGCCCTGCGTACACGCGCCTTCTCGCTGGCCACGATCGGTTTTCCCGCGATGTTCTACATCTTGTTCGGGCTGCTGATGAATCGCGGTGAGAGCCTCAATGGCGTCCTGGTGGCGAAGTACCTGCTCGGCGGCTATGCCGTGTTCGGTTCCCTTGGCGCGGCAATCTTTGGCATCGGCGTGGGTGTTTCGATGGATCTTAGCGCAGGGTGGTTGGAGCTGAAGCGCGCCAGCCCCATGCCGCCACTGGCGTATGTGCTTTCGAAGTGCTGCATGGCCGTGTGCTTCAGCGTCATCATCTGCTGCCTGCTTACGGCGCTCGGCGTTAGCTTTGGGCATGTGCATCTGACGGTGGGCGAGTTTGCGCGCATCGTGGGCCTGGCTGCCGCTGGAGCGATTCCGTTCTCCTGCCTCGGGCTGGTGATGGCGTTCAGCGTACCGCCGTCCTCGGCTGGAGGCATCGCCAACCTGGTCTATCTGCCGATGAGCTTTCTGAGCGGGCTATGGATTCCGCTGAGATTTCTGCCGCATGCGCTGCAGGTCATAGCGCCGGTGTTTCCGACGTACCATCTGGCGCAGCTGATGTATGGGTCGCTTGGCGCGCAGGCGCCGGGAACCACTGCCGGCCACTGGTTTGGGCTGCTGGGCTTTACGCTCGTGATGGTGGGATGCGCGTGGATCGCTTTCCGCCGCCGCGAGCAGAACGCATAACGCTATCGGCGTACACTGCATGGAAGAAGCTGATATGACCGCCTCAGTCGACAAACTCGAGCAGCCAAAGCAAGCCTTCGCATACATCTGGCTGGCGTATACCGGGTTTCTGTTCATCGAACCTATTATGGTGCCAAGCCGCAATATGTGGCTCGGCACCCTTGCTGTTCTCGGCATTTTCCTTGTGATCTTTGTCGTCTACGTGCGCATTATTGATGCCGGCCAGCAACGCCCTACCTGGGCTATCGTTGCTACTTTCGTGCTCGGCCTCGTTGCTTTTCCGTGGAACCAGGGTGCTTCCACTTTCTTCGTTTATACCGCAGCCTTCATCCCGTTCAGCGTTCACTCCACGAAGCGAGTGCTGCTGCTTTTTTTTGGCGAGTGCCTTTGTATCGTCGGAGAGCATTTCATTTTCCCCCGCCAAGGCGCCTTCCATGTCGACTGGTTTAATGTAGCGTTCGCCATCTTTCTTCTGCTCGTGATTGGCGGCGGCAACATCTTCTTTGCGCAGCAGAAGCGTGCCGACTGCAAGCTGCGCATGGCCCATGAAGAGATTGAAGCCATAGCCGCCGTGGCTGAGCGAGAGCGCATTGCGCGTGATCTGCACGATGTGCTCGGGCACACGCTTTCGGTGATCACGCTAAAGGCGGAGCTCGCAGGGCGATTGCTGGAGACTGATCCAAAGCGTGCCGCTGCTGAGATTGCCGAAGTGGAACGAACTGCGCGCACGGCGCTTGCGGAAGTTCGCGAAGCGATTGGAGGCTATCGGGCTCGCGGGCTCGCAGCTGAAATCGAGACCGCGCGACGCGCGCTCGACGCTGCTGGCGTGACTTTGCTGGCCGAGTTCCCTGCTGAAGGTGGCAGCACTCTGAGCGCCGCCGAGGAGACCGTTCTCGCCCTTGCGCTACGCGAAGCCGTGACCAACATCGTTCGCCATGCACGGGCGAAGACCTGCCGTCTGCGCTTCATCATCCAGGATGGGAATCGCCGCCTGCTGGTGGAAGACGATGGCAAACACGCGCTTTTGCGCGAAGGCAATGGCCTGCGCGGAATGCGGGAACGGGTGGAGTCGATCGGCGGCCAGCTTTCGCTGACGCGAGAACAGGGCACGCAGCTGTTGATCGAACTTCCCCTTCGCGTGGAGCCAGCAGCCTGATGGCCACCGCGAAGAGAATCCGCGTTCTGCTCGCCGAAGACCAGACCATGCTGCGCGGCGCGCTTTCACAACTGCTCGAACTTGAGCCCGACATCACGGTGATAGCGCAAGCCGCGAATGGACGCGAAGCTCATCGGATGGCACGCGAACATGCGCCCGATGTGATCGTGACCGATATTGAAATGCCCGAGATGACGGGTCTTGAGTTTGCCGCGGCGCTGAAGGAATCCGACTCGAAATCGCGCGTCATCATCCTCACCACCTTCGCGCGGCCCGGGTACCTGCGTCGTGCGCTCGATGCGGGCGCACGTGGGTATCTGCTAAAGGAACGCCCTGCAAGTGAGCTGGCTGAGGCCATCCGCCGCGTCCACGCCGGCCTGCGCGCTGTAGATCCCGCGCTGGCTGCAGAGGCATGGGGAGCCGATGAGGATCCGCTGACCGACCGCGAGCGCCAGATCCTGCAACGCGCCGGCGACGGGCGCAGCTCCGCCGAAATCGCCACCGAGCTTCGGTTGTCCGAAGGCACGGTGCGGAACTATCTTTCGGAAGCGATCGCCAAGCTGGGTGCGGCCAATCGCGTCGATGCGGCAAGAATCGCGCGCACACGTGGATGGCTGTAGAGGGAAGTTGTTAGTCTTGAATCGACGTCCCACGCAGCGATGACTCCACTGAGAACTGACAACCAGAAACAGAGGACTGCGTCTTACTGCGGACGTCTTGCTCCCTCGCCTACCGGCCTGCTGCACCTTGGGCACGCCCGCACCTTCTGGATTGCTTACGAGCGAGCACGGCAGAACGACGGCAAGCTCTGGCTGCGCGATGAAGACCTGGACCCGCTTCGTTCGCGCGCGGAGTTCGCGCAAGCCATGCGCGAGGACCTCTATTGGCTGGGCATCGCCTGGGATGACGAACTGCGCCAAAGGGACCGCATCCCGCGTTACCGTGATGCCATGCGGCAACTTCTTCAGGCAGGCTTCGCTTATCCGTGCAGTTGTAGCCGCAAAGATCTGCAGCAAGCTACGCAGGCGCCCCATGAGGACGACGACGAACCCCTTTACAGTAACCGTTGCCGGCCTGGATCTTCCGATCTCTCGACTTTGGATCGAGTACTCGTGTCCAATAGCAACTATCGCTTCCGCATCGCTGCCGGCGATCCCGTCGCCTTCCGTGACAACCATGCGGGTCCGCAATCCTTTACCCCGGGCGTCGACTTTGGCGACTTCCTCATCTGGCGGAAGGACGGCTTACCCAGCTACCAATTAGCCTGCGTCGTGGATGACGCAGCCATGGGGATCACTGAGGTCGTCCGCGGCCGTGACCTGCTGAAGTCCACCGCGCGCCAGATACTTCTGCAGCGGGCACTTTCGCTGCAGACTCCCGCATACTTCCACACAGACCTGATGCGCGATGCCGCCGGACAACGGCTGGCGAAGCGCCACGACGCGCTTTCCCTGCGAGCGATGCGCGAGGCCGGCCTCACACCAGCGGACGTCCGCGCTAAACTTGTCTTACCCAGTTCTGGGGTTTGAAGGAACGGTGAGTCCGCAATCTGCATCCAAGGGCACAGCGAGCCAATATGAAAAAGACTTCCAAAGCGGCCTTGATCCTGACGGCAGCCACGCTGCTGCTCTCCGGCTGCCGCAAAACCGCCGACAACACCGCCAACTACGAGGCTGCTCTCAACGCCTACTTCACCGCGCATCCTTCGTGCCTGTGGCCGCAACCTGTACGCTTTCCCGTGCAGGTCGATACCTCCAACACGCTGCAAACGGGCCCTTACGATGCGCTGTTCGACGCCGGTCTGCTGGTCCGCGCTACGGACGAAAAGAAAGTACTCATCGTCGCGAGCAGGCAGGTCACCAACTACGACCTGAGCGACAAGGGACGGAGCAACTGGACGGCCGACCCCAACAACCCTGGGTACGGAAATTTCTGTTACGGCCATCGCGCCGTTCAGACCATCATTGACGCGACCCCGAACAACGGCCGTCCCGGCGCCACCACCAAGGTCAACTATCTCTACTTCTTCACCGGCGCACCAGACTGGGCTCAGGCTATCGAAACCCAAACAGAGTTCCACAAGCTGGCTACTGAAGTCACGGGACATGGGGGCTCCTCGGCTATTCTGAACGACACCCCCAATGGCTGGCAGGTTCAGGTTGCTGCAACCCCGAAAACCGTCAACCCGGATGCCACTATCGTTCAGTAACCGGGTCCGTTGTTCAGCTTGTCGACCTCTTCTTCGGTCTTCATCTTGTACTCGGCGGGTGGAACGCCGCCAGCGAGATGCTTCACAAAATAATCCCACCGACGCCGCATCATGTACTGCGGCTCAAGGTAGTGGTGGTGCGAGTTGGGGAAGGCAATCAGGTCGAAGTCCTTGTTGGCTTTGATCAGAGCGTCGACTACTAACAGCGTGTTATTGGGCGGAACGTTGTCATCGCTCGTGCCATACGCCAGGAGAAGATGCCCCTTCAGGTTCTTCGCGAAGTCCTCGTTGGCCTGCGCGTCGTAGTTGCTTTTGCCATCCTTGTCGATGACCTCGAGGCCGCCCCACTTTTCATCCCAATCGTCCTCATACACGCGGTTATCGTGGTTGCCGCTTTCGGAGATGCCCACCTTGTAAAAGTCCGGATAGTGGAACATCGCATTCGCCGTGGCATTGCCGCCGCCTGAGTGCCCCCAGATGCCGACGCGATCAAGATCGATCCAGGCATACTTCGCGCCCAGTTGCTTGATGCCAGCGACCTCGTCGGGGATCGTGTCGTCGGCCATGTCTTTCGCTGTAGATGCGTACGCATCATGGAAGCTCTTGGAACGGAACGGCGTTCCCATGGCATCGATGCAAACCACCACAAACCCAAGATCGGCCAGCGACTGATTGTCGTGACTCGCGGGTGAGAAAGCCCGCGATCCGCAGGAGAGCGCATACGGACCGGCGTAGACATAGTTCACGATGGGATACTTCTTGCCCTCATCGAAGTTGCTCGGCTTCCACAGCAAACCATAGAGGGGCGTTTTGCCATCGCGCGCCTTCACCGTGAACGACATAGGAGGCTTCCAGCCCGCAGCCAGCAGAGGAGAGATATCCTGCTTTGCCAGTTCCACCAACTGCCTGCCCGTGTTGTCGCGGACCACCACGGTCTGCGGCGTCTGCGGCGTGGAAGCCACATCCACAAACGTGCTTCCATCCGGCGACGGCGTGACCGCATGGTCGGCGTCTTCCGGCGTCAGCAGCTGCTGATGTTGCCCGTCGAAGTCCACGCGGTAGAAGTGACGATAGTAGGGGTCTTCGCCTTTTTCCTTGGCCGTTGCCACAAAGTACAGCACGCGATTCTTCTCATCCACATGCAGCAACTCCGTCACACAGCCTTCGCCACGCGTGATCTTGTTCTTGAGCTTGCCGGTCGTCGCGTCATACAGATAGAGCTGTCCCCAGTCATCTTCTTCGGAGTACCAGATCAGCTCGTTCGTGCCGGAGAGATACTTCCAGTTCACCATGCCCTGGCCGGACTCGTAGTACGTGGGTACGTGGGTGTGGTACACCTCACGCACATCGCCCGTCGCCGTGTCGGCGGTGCGAAACCACTCGTCTTTGTGATCGCGCGATGTGGACACAAACGCCAGCGTCTTGCCATCACTGGCGAACTGCACATCGTCCCAGCCGGAGCCGCCCTTGCAGCTGATGTCGTCGCAGAGCGTGCTGCGATGCTGGTCCGGCGGCATCTTCAAACGCACCACCTTGGCGGTATCCACGTCGATCACCACTCGCTCAATGGTGGGGACATCTTTGTCGCCAGCGAACGGATAGCGCCAGGCATCTAGCGCGGGATGGCGGTTCGTCACCGACACCAGGTACATCATCCCGGTCTTGCGCTGGTCCATCTGGAAGGTAGCGATCTTCTTCGAGTCTGCCGACCACACAACGATCGGCGCATCGGAGTGCTGCCAGCCGGCGTTATCGGTTGCGTAGCCGTAGTCGTTTACGCCGTCCGTAGTAAGCGCGTGTTCCTCGCCCGTCGCCTCCGTGCGAACCCAGAGATTGTTGTCCTTGATGAAGACTGCCAGCTTTTTGTCGGGCGATACATCGAACGGCACTTTGCTGTGGCCCGCGGGCTTCTTCTGCATCGCCGCGTCCTTATCGATTGATGACACCACCGTACACAACGCATCCGTTACGCAGTGAAACTTGCTCCAGCCCAGATCAATTGTGAAGCCGCTGCCCGCAGCGTCCGGAACGTAAGTCGCATCCTTCAAGTGCGTGGCTTCAACCGCTCTCTGGCTCGCTGTGCGCAAGGACGCCACAAGCTTCGTTGGATCGAACGCCTTTGCGACCGTTCCATGCAGGGGATCGGCAATCATGTAGCTTACGCCGACCGTACCGGGATCACGATAGAAGATACGGCCGTCAGGCAGATACGTCACACCTTCGATTGTGTGATGCACCAGCGCATGCTCGTTATAGGGCATCCAGCGCTCGGCCTGGGCATAGTCCTGCGCGGTATACATGCGCTGCGCGGCAAGAGGAAGGGACAACACGCCGAAGCATGCACTGAGAAGGAAGACGGGACGCAGAGTCATATCGACATCAAGAGTATCGCGTTGGAGCCAAATAGCGCTTCCCGGTAGATAAATCGGGCGGTCGACACGAACTCTATAGAATTTATCCAGGCAACATAGCTGCGAAGCCATTCGAGAACCGGCCGCAGATGGAGAGGGACCACATGTATACCCCCGGCTTCAATGCCGAAACGGATGTTCCTACGCTTCGCAACTTTGTGCGGGAGAATCCCCTTTGCGCGCTGGTGACGCAAACAGGTGGAGGCCTGGTGGCTTCGCATATTCCGATGGTGCTGCATGACAGTAGCGACGGCTTCGGCGTGCTTCGGGGACATGTAGCACGAGCCAACTCGCAGTGGAAGGAGTTCCTTTCCTCCGAGGATGCGCTGGCGATCTTTACCGGGCCGCAGCACTACATTTCTGCTTCCTGGTATCCCAGCAAAGCGATTCACGGTAAGGAAGTCCCGACGTGGAATTACGTGGCCGTGCATGCGTATGGTCGTATGCAGGCCATCGAAGACCCTAACTGGCTGTTGGCCCACCTGCGAACGCTGACAGATACGAACGAGATCATCGCCGAAGTTCCCTGGAGAGTGGCGGACGCTCCTCCGGATTTCATCGCGAAGCTGAGTAAGGCGATCGTTGGGCTTGAGGTTGTCGTGAGTCGTGTGGAAGGCAAGTGGAAGGTTAGCCAGAACCGTAATGAGCAGGATGCCGCAGGGGTGATTGCCGATCTCGACGGCCTGGGAACGCCAGTCAGCGAAGCGATGAAGGAACTGGTGAGTTCGCGGCGACCCCGCTAAAGATTGCTCAATCCAGCAGCCGCAACTCGCGCTCCAGTTGCAGTTTCTCGTGTGCCAGCTGTCGCAACATCGTTTCGTCGCCCCGCCGTTGCGCCTCGGCAATCAGCAACCGCAACTCGCGCAGGCGGCGTTCCAACCGGCGCATCTGGAGCGACTTTAGCGCATTGTCCACCTGCTCCAGTAGCAACTCGCGGCTGACGTCGCTTTCGCCGGAAGCCTGATGCAGCACGCTTGCCAGCAACAAGCGAGATGCGGAGTCCGGCGCGGCCTCCAGCGGACTATCGGGCGAAGGCCCATTCGCCAACACCTCGATCAGCGCGGCTGTGGGGAGTTCTGCGTACCACTCCGGATTGGCCGCTAACTCTTCGGCAGCTCTCGCGCGCGACGAGTCCGCGTCGGGAAGCACCAGAGCGCAGAGCAGGATTCGTTCGACTTCACTCACGGCTTTCGGTTGTGCCTGCTTTACGCTCTCCAACCGCTGTTGCGCTGCCTGCTTCAACTCCTGACGCATCAACGAGCTTTCAATGCCTAGCTTCTGCGCGGCGTTTTCCGCAAAATCATTGCGGGCAATCGCGTTAGGAATGCGGCGTATATGCGGCAGCAGAAAGTTCAGCGCCTTCACCTTGGCTTCGGGCGTTCGCTGCGGGAATAGAACGCGCGCGCGCTCGATCAGATAATCGGAGTAGCGAACAGCGCCGCGAACAGCGGTCGTGTACTCGGCGATGCCGTGCTCCTTGATGAAGCGGTCCGGATCGAGTCCGCCTTCGAGCGTGACCACGCGGACGTTGAAGTCTTCTTCGACCAGGAGGCCGCTGGTTTTCTCAGCGGCGTTGGCGCCTGCGGAGTCAGGATCGAAGTTCAGCACGACATTCTTCGTAAAGCGGCCCAGCAAGCGTACCTGCGACTCCGTAAACGCCGTTCCACTGGTGGCTACCACGCCTTGTATACCGCTCATGAAAACAGAGATGCAGTCCATCTGGCCTTCGACAATCAACGCAACGTCCGCAGATTTGATCGCAGCCTTCGCTTTGTCGAGATTGAACAGCACCTGGCCCTTCGTATAGAGGGTCGTCTCGGGCGAGTTCATATACTTCGGGCCCGCCTTGGCGTCGACATCAGCCGAGTCCAACGCGCGCGCCGTAAAGGCAATCGGCTTGCCCTGCTCGTTCGCAATAGGAAACGTGATCCGCTTGCGGAAGCGGGCATACATCGGTCCGGGTGAGCCGTCTTCCTGTTCCTTCCAGCTGAATAACCCGCTCGCGCGCAGCACTTCTTCCGGGAAGAACTTCCCCAGCCGGTCGCGCATGTCATTGAAGCTTTCCGGCGCATATCCCAGGCGGAACTTCGCGATCGTGTCTGCGGTAATGCCGCGACCGGTCATGTACTCGCGGGCGCGCGCGGCTTCGGACGATTGAAGGCTCTGCTGAAAGTACTGCGTCGCCGCTTCATGCACGTCGATCAGCTGCTTCCGCATCCCCGCCGCCTGCGCTTCCTGCGGTGAGTTGAACTCGCGCTTCGGGAGAGGGATGTTCATCTTGGTCGCGACCGCGCGCACGGCTTCCGGAAAGCTCAGGCTCTCCATCTTCATCACGAACGTGAAGACATCGCCATGCTCGTGGCAGCCAAAGCAGTAGTAGCTCGCCGTCGCCGGATAAAGATAAAACGATCCTGACTTTTCTTTGTGAAACGGACACAGCGCCGACCAGTTTGCACCCGATTTGCGGAGCTTGATGTATTCGCCCACCACGCGAACCACGTCAGTTTGTTCTTTCACGGTCTGGGCAAAGTTATCGGCCATAGCTGTTCTTTAACAGTGTAGGTGAGGTGAACTTTCCTGCCTCCCCTAGAAATTTTCCGGGCACGGGCACAACCTTCTGATTGTCCAAAAGTTGCGCTGAAAATACCTAATTCGCCTGAAACTTCGCAGCAACATGCGGCACACTCCTGTGTTTCAGCTACACGAGCCCCAAACATGGGCATCCGATGGACGCTTGCTACGGCGCGCAGCCACCGGACCAAGGAGAAAAAATGGTTTCCCTCACTTCAGTTCGCAGAATTCTCTTTGCCGCGGCGCTTGCTGTCCCAGTCGTGGCCCTGCCGGTGGCGCAGGCGCATGCCGGTGTTTTCGTCGGCGTTTCGATTGGTATCGCCCCGCCAGCACTTCCCGTCTATGTGCAGCCACCGCTGCCTGCTCCCGGCTATCTTTGGACGCCCGGCTACTGGGCCTACGGTGACGCGGGCTACTACTGGGTTCCCGGCGTGTGGGTGCAGCCACCCAGCGCAGGCCTTCTCTGGACCCCCGGATACTGGGGCTTCGCCGGCGGTATGTACGGCTGGCACGGCGGCTATTGGGGTCCCCACGTTGGCTACTACGGCGGCGTGAACTATGGCTTCGGCTTCGGCGGCGTCGGCTTCTTTGGTGGTGAGTGGCGTGGAGGCGTGTTTGCTTACAACGGCGCGGTCGCCAACTTCGGCGGCGTCCATGTAACGAATGTCTACGTTGACCGCAACGTGATCGTGCACAACACCATTGTGAATCCCGGCCACGTGGCCTTCAGCGGCGGTCCCGGCGGTATCAATCACCCGCCCAGCCCCGACGAACAGCGGTTCTCGAACGAGCATCACATGGAGCCCACGGCGAACCAGATGCAGCACCAGAACTTTGCTGCTCAGGATCGTGGTCAGCTGGCCTCTGTAAACCACGGCCGCCCCGGAACTCCTGCGGCGTCCAACGTGGGCGCGTATCACCAGGTCGCCCAACAGCACGCGTCGGCCCAGCCTATCTCGTCTGCCGACCGTACCGCGGGCAAGGCCTATGCTCCCAACGCACGTGAAGCCAACCAGGACCAGCGGATCGCGAACGGCGAACGCTCCGGGCAGATGACCTCCGGCGAGGCTTCGCGCGCTACGGCGACGCAGTCGCGGATCGATAGCCAGACAGCTGCGGACCGCGCGGCCAACGGTGGAAAGCTCACCGGCCAGGAACATCAGCAGATCAACCAGGAGCAGAATCACGCCAGCCAGCAGATCTACAACGACAACCACAACGCCAACAGCGTGAAACCCAATGAAGTAGACCAGCGCGAGGCCAACCAGCAGCAGCGCACTGCGCAAGGCCTGCGTAGCGGCCAGGAGACTTCTGCCGAGGCCGCCCGCACCAACGCGAACCAGGCGCGCGTTGACCAGCAGGTCCACAACGAACGCACGGCGAACGGCGGGGCTCTGACCCAGCAGCAGAAGCAGCAGGTGAACCACGAAGAGAACCAGAACAGTAGACAGATCGCGAACCAGAAACACAACGCTGCTTCGCGGCCCGCTCCTCCGAAGGCCGCACACCCGGCACCGGCGGAGCGTGAAGGCAAGCGGTAAGAACGACTGTTTTCCTTGAAACGGCTGACGAATACGTCAGCCGTTTCTTTTGCGCCACGCAATCACATCCGCGAACGGCGCTTCTGCCTGGCTACTTCCTTACAATCGATACATGCTTTCTGCAGCAGCCCGTGCCCGCCTGACCGTCGTCCTGGTAGGCGCTCGCAACCCCAGCAATATTGGCGCGGCGGCTCGCGCCATGCAGGACTTCGGCTTCTCCGACCTGCGCATCGTCAATGACTATGCTGCGCCTTTCGAGGCTGCCCAGCTAGAGGATGCAGCGACACCGAAGTCCGCTGTCGGCGCTGCTTCCGTCATGCAGCGGGCGCGGCGCTTTTCCAGCCTGACTGACGCTACCGCCGATTGCAGCCTCGTCGCCGGCACTACGGCCATCGGTGACCGCGACCTGCAGCGCGACATCCTCACGCTGCAACAAGCCACACCACAGATTCTCGGGTCCCTGACGAGCGACCCGCAACCGCGCGTGGCGGTGTTGTTCGGTTCTGAGAAGACCGGTCTCAGCAAAGAGCATCTGAGCCACTGCTCGCTTCTGCTCACCATTCCCCTCTTCGCTCCGGAAGATGCGAGACACCTCTCCATGAACCTCGGCCAGTCTGTGGCCGTGTGCCTTTACGAGCTGACGCGTGAAGGCCTCGAAGGCTCCAGAGAGATACCAACACTGCATGAAGCAGCCGCCACAGCCGACGACCGCGAGCGCCTGACGCAGCTGCTGCTCGATGTGATGCACGTCACCGACTACACCCGCCGCTTCCCCGCCAATGCAGCGGAGCCGCTGGTGCGGCAGCTCACCCAGCAACTCGGCACAACCCATCGCGAAGCCATGACCTGGATGGGCATCCTCCGCCAGATCCTGTGGCGCGAGCGTAAACAATAATGCCCCGCATCGCTGCGAGGCATTTGTTATTTCCTGTTGGCTGGCTGTTAACTGATGTCTACCACATACCCCAGGCGCGGCTCATGTAGTCGAGAAGCGTCATGGTGATGAGGACAATGAAGGTGAAGAAGCCGGCCCCGACGGTCAGCTTCACCAGCCGCGACTGATACTTCACGTGCATGAAGAACAGGATGACGATGACCGCCTTCGTGCAGGCAATAGCGAGAGCGATCACCGGATTTAAAACACCGGGCAGGTCGACAAACGCCGCACCAACCGTGATGGCGGTGCCAATCAGCAGCGCGCCAAAGACGAAGCAATACTGCAGCGGAGAGACGATATGGTGCTCGCCGTGCTCCGGGTTTACTACGTTCGACGGATCGTGTGCCTGATCGTGGGAAACTTCGTGGGCCATCGTTAGTCCTTATCTACGTTTTACTCTCTGTTTTTAGTGAACCGGGTGTCGATTGATCAAATACAACAGCGGGAACAAAAACAGCCACACAATATCGACGAAGTGCCAATACAAACCAAAGTTTTCTATCGGCGCTACATAGCCTGAACTAAACGCACCCTTATGCGCCCGCCAGGTAAGCCAGAACAGCAGCACGATTCCGATGATCATATGCAGCGCGTGCATGCCGGTCATCGCGAAGTAGAGGAAGAAGAAAATCTGTGTCTTCTCCGCCATATCGGGAGCCAGCGGCTCTTCCTTCAGATGGTATGCTCCGGGGTTGGTGAACATCGCGGTGCTGAAGCTCGAGCCCGGGATGTGATGCAGCTCGTACTTTTCCTTGTACTCGAAGTACTTGACGCCAAGGAACGCGCAACCGAAGACAGTGGTGAGGATCAGCATGAGCACAAGAAGATTCTTCTTGCGAACCTCAGCCGCCCACACGCCAAGCGCCATAAAGAAGCCGGAAGTGATCAGGATGGCAGTATTGGCCGCACCCATGCCCACGTTCAGCTGGTTCGACGAAACCACAAACGCCGGGTAGTACCAGTTGCGATAGAGCAGGTAGGCGAAGAACATGCCACCGAAGAACATGATTTCGGTCAACAGGAAGAGCCACATGCCGAAGCTGCCTGCTTCGCGCTGCTGCTCTTCTGTTTCGAAGTGGTGCCGGTGTTGCGGCAGCACGACGTGCTCACCCTCTTCGTTGATGATGCTTTCATGCGGCATCAACTTCTCGAGATGGTCCACTTTATCCAGCGGATTGGTATGTGCGACTGTATTAGCCAACGGTCGTCACCTCTTCTCTCTGCTTCTTTTCCAGCCACTCATAGTCGTAGGCTTCGTAATCCACGATAGGAATCGTGACAAAATTTTCGGTCAACGGCGGCGACTGGATCTGCCACTCAAGTCCTGTTGCCTGCCACGGATTGTCGCCTGCAATCGCACCGTACTTCAGCGACCAACCGAGATACAGCAGCGGCAGCATGTAACCGACACCGAGCACCGTAGCGCCGGCCGTCGAAAGCACGTTGAGCACCTGATACTCCTGCGGATACGCGTGGTAGCGGCGCGGCATACCAAGATAGCCAAGAATGAACTGCGGCAGGAATGTCAGGTTGAAGCCGATGAACGTCGTTACTGCAGCGAGCTTCGAAAGCGACTCCGGATACATCCGGCCCGTCATCTTCGGCCACCAGAAGTGAATGCCCGCCAGGAACGCCATCAACATGCCGCCCACCATGACAAAGTGGAAGTGCGCCACGATGAAGTACGTTTCGGTGAGATGGATGTCCATGCCCAGTGAGCCAAGGAACACGCCCGTCAAACCGCCGATCGTGAACAAGCCCATGAAACCGAACGCATAGAGCATCGGGGTCTCAAACGTGATGGAACCCTTCTGCAGCGTGAACGCCCAGTTGAAGATTTTGATCGCCGAAGGAACGGCAACCAGCATGGTCAGTAGCGAGAACACGAGCGCCGAGTAGTTCGACACACCCATGATGAACATATGGTGCGCCCATACGAAGAAACCGAAGAGCGCAATCGCGACCGAGCTGAACGCGACCGCCGTGTAACCGAACACACGCTTGCGGCTGAAGGTCGAGATCACTTCCGAGATCACGCCCATGCCCGGCAGAATCATGATGTACACGGCGGGGTGCGAGTAGAACCAGAACAGATGCTGGAACAGCAGTGGATCGCCGCCCTTCGCCGGATCGAATACGCCGATGCCTACCAGCCGCTCGAGCGCGACCAACACAATCGCGATGGCCAACACCGGAGTGCCAAGCACCATCAGGATCGAGGCTGCATAGTTGGACCAGCAGAACAGTGGCATGCGGAACCACGTCATGCCAGGAGCGCGCATGCGGTGGATCGTCACGATGAAGTTAAGGCCGGTGAAGATCGAGCTGAACCCGGCGATAAAGATCGCGCTGGCTGCCGTGATGACGTGCGTGTTCAGGTAATGCGTGGAGAGAGGGGTCGTAAACGTCCAACCCGTATCGACGCCACCTAGCACCAGTGCAGTGAGGGTGAGCGTTCCACCGATCAGGTAGAGATACCAGCTGAGCAGGTTGATCTTCGGGAACGCAAGATCCTTGGCGCCGATCATGATCGGGATAAAGAAGTTCCCCAGTGTTGCCGGTACGCTTGGCACCAGGAACAAGAAGATCATGATGATGCCGTGCATCGTAAAGAACTTGTTGTACGTGTCCGATGAAACGAGATCCGGCGCAGGCGTCAGCAGCTCGAGGCGAATGAGGCCGGCGAACGCTCCACCGATGAAGAAGAAGAACGTGATCGAGATCAGGTACAGCATCGCGATCCGCTTGTGGTCGCCCGTCAGCAGCCAGCTCAACAAGCCGTGCTCGTTGTTGATGTAGTTCCGCTTCGGAAGTTTCGCGGTCGCCTGATCGGGCAAAAGAACGATCGTGTTCGAGATTTGGGTGCTCATGGCTTCACCGTTTCCGTTGTGCCCTCAGTGGGCGTTTGGGGCGCTGCCTTGTCGGACTCAGAGGTCATCTGCGTCTGCTGCACCCGGTAGTTGGTCTGCAAATTCTTGATGTACTCCACCAGGTCGATCAAGCCGTCTTCACTGATCTGTCCCTGGTAGGTCGGCATGATGGGCGCAAAGCCGGCCGTCACATGTTCGGAAGGATTCAGGATCGCGTCACGCAGATACGCATCGTTCACCAGCACCTGGTTTCCGTTAGTCAGCGTCAGCTTTGAACCGTAGACACCTGCGAGGTTTGGTCCGCGTGCAGCAGCCGTTCCACTGTGGCAAGCGTTGCAACCCATGCTGGCGAATAACCGTTCGCCGTTCTGCGCAAGGCTCATGCCGCTGGTCGATTGCCTCGTCCACTTCTCGTAGTCGTCCGGTGTCAGCACAGTGACTTCACCGATCATGCCCGAGTGCTGCGTGCCGCAGTACTGCGTGCAGAAGATGTGATACGTGCCGGGGTCGGTCGCCTGGAACCACACCGTCGTATAGCGTCCCGGGATCACTTCACGCTTCACGCGGAAGTCGGGAATGGAGAAGCTGTGAAACACGTCCTGCGAAATCATGGTCAACTGCACCGGCCGGCCGGCGGGAACGTGCAGCGCATTGATCTCGTGCTGTCCGCCCGGATGCTCCGCCTTCCACATCCACTGCTTGCCCACGACATAGATATTCATCGCGTTAGCAGGCGGATCGTAGATGCGGAAGTACAACAGCGCGCCCCAAACGAACGTGACCAGGAAGATCGCAAGCGGGATAATCGTCCACGTCGCTTCGAGCAGCGTCGAGCCTTCAATCTGCGTCGCCACCGGGTGCTTTTCGCGGCGATACCGGATCGAGAAGGTAAACACCAGCACGCACACCAGCAGCATACCGACAACCGTCATCAGCAGCAGGAAGAAATAGAGCGCGTCCGTGTAGGGCGAAATGGTGGACGCCTCAGCCGGGAACAGCGCTGAGTTGTGCAGCCACTTCACCAAAAATTGCCACAATACTGGACTAATACCCATCGTTAGCCTTTATCCGTTCCGCCGGTTGTCTCGTCATCCGGTTCGTGTGAGTCATACTCGCGGCCGACTTTCAAATCGCGCCGAAACATCAGAAATATAAAACTGCCCAGGCTCGCTACTGTCACCATGCCGCCCAACTGCACTACCCGCGCCACAATCAGTGAGTGCTTATTGATCTGCGGATCATAGTGGTAGCAATACGTAAGAATATTCGCGACCGGCGAGCCGATCTTGTTACCCGAGGCATCGATCAACCCCAGCAGCACATCCTTGGGCGAGTACTCCACGCCGAGGTAGTACTGCGCCAGCCTGCCCTGTGGCGTGGCAATTTCAATCGAGCTTGCATGGGCAAACTGCGACATCGTTCCATCCGGTCCCGGGACGCGCTCGTAGCCGAATCCGATCGATCCGGTCAGCGCATCGATGGCAGGTTTCTGACCTGTGAGGAAGTGCCATCCATCAGCGGTTTCCGGATGTCCATAACGCTTCAGGTAGAAAGCCTTCTTCTTCGCGGCGAGCTCAGGGGTCTCGCTCGGATCGATGCTGACGACGACGATCTGAAAATCCTTGCCGGGGACAAGATGTACCATCAGCAGCGCGCTAACCAGCCCATCCATCTCTTCCGAGCACAGCATCGGGCAGTTGTAATACACGGCCGTCACAATCGCCGGGTGTTTCCCATCGAAGTACTTGCCCAGCGTAACCGGTGCGCCGGTGTCATCGACGAACTGCGCATTCAGCGGCAGCTCCTGGTTCAGGCGCTGCGTAACCTGCACCTTCTTGAGGATCTGCGGAAGCTGATCGCCGGTATTCTCGCCTTGGGCTTTATCGCCATAGCCGGAAACCTGCGCCATCATCGGCACACAAGCCAGCGCAAGCACCAGCGCAAACTTCTTCGCGCCCTTCGCCTGCTTCCGGATTGTTGTCGCCATGCTCACTGTTTCGCTCTTCCTAAAACCTGTTCTACTTCTCTGCGTGCTCGTAGCTGTTCTTCTGCTCGCGAGCTTCAATGGTGTCCAGTTCGTACCCGGTACGGGCAAAACCATCGGTCAACGGGGCTTGCACCTGCGGCGCGGTCTCGCCGGCCATCAGTTTTGCAGGTGTGGTGGCTGCTGCGGGTGTACCCAGACCACGCTGCACGATTAACTGCATCGCACGCTCGATTGGAATACGGATCGTTCCTGCCGGCAGATCGCTCGATGTGCTGTAGTTGTCGAGCAGCAAATCTTCCTTCGCGTGGAGATCGGCCACATCCTGGTTGCCGTCATCCATCTCCAGCCGAGGTGTCGGGAAGCTCTGCGAGACAGCCGCCAACTGCCGCTGCTGCATCTCCGCATTCGACATCAGGTCTTCACGCTTGTCACCGTGCGGCGTCTGCCCAGCCTGCGAGAGGTTCTGCTGCCACTTGTTCGGTTCGCCATCCTGCTTCAGCAGGGCGTAGTTGATCGCCTTGCCCATAAAAAAGCAGAAGATAAAGAAGATCAGCACGAACCCGAACAGACCGGCCAGGAACGTAGCGATGCCGCCGGCATTCACGTCCTGGATTTCGTAGCCAGGGTGATTGTCGTCGAACTTCGGCGCCGGGTGCGCTTGCACGCCTTCCGGCTTACCCATGTCGTGTCCTTCGTGATTAGTGGGCATGTTCAGGCTCCAAAAGCTCTTCGGTATGCGGGTCGTTCACGTTGATCAACGGCCGGCGCATGAGTTCGGTGAAGTAGTATGCGAGCCAAAGCGCGACGATCGAGATCGGCACCGTGATGTAGGCCAGCATGCCGAGGTTTCCGGCGAGGTGCAGGTTTCCGGCCGCATCGTTGAAGTTCGGCTCGATGAGCCACCACATATCGATCAGGCGCGCGAAGATCATGAACGCAGCGACCCAAATCAGCTTGGCCTTCGACCGCTTGATGTCGCGGCTGAGCAGGATGCAGAACGGAATGACCCAGTGGCAGATTGCGTCCGCAGTGCAAACTACCCACCATCCGCCATGGATGCGGTGCAGGTACCAGGGAATTTCATCCGGCAGGTTGCCTGACCAAATGATCAGGAACTCCGCAAAGGTCAGGTAGATATTCAGCATCGTGAAGGCGAACATCAGCTTGCCCATATCGTGCTGCTCGGTGGTGCGGAACATCGTCTTCATCGGCTCATACTTGCTGAGCAGGATGAGCGTCATCACTCCGAGAGCAAGGACCGCATAGCCTTGCGCCACTAGGAACTGAAGCCCATACACCGATGAGTACCAGGTGACGTCCAGTGATTTCACGAACACAATCACGAAGTCCGTCATCAGGATCACGTAGAACAGGATCGACGGACCGGAGAGGTTCTCAAACCGCACGCGCCACTTGTCGAAGCTCGCCAGCGTGCCGGCCTGCGGATCGTTGTCCCGCTGCACAGACCACTTGTTCAGGATCGTAATCACCAGCACCATGAAGCCGAGAACGATCGCTGCCTGTACCCACGCAGCCGTCGGATTCAACATCGCCACCTTGGACTGCGCCGTGAGCTGTTGCTCGTGCGTCATCAAGCCATTGTGATAGGCATCAAGTTTTGCTTGCGTGGTTGGGAAAGCCATCCACTGGTAGAGGTGCTTACCCAACAGCAGGATCGGCAGGAGCAGGATGATGATCATCCAGATCGTGCGCGTCATCGCTTCGAGCGGCCGGCGCAGAATCTGCCCCCACTTACCGCCCGACACATACTGCACCATCAGGAATGCCAGCGCGCCGCCGCAGAAGTTGAAGATGGTCATGTAACCCATCAGGTATGCGCGCAACAGATGTGCTCTGCCTCCCGGAACGAAAAGGAAGACCAGCGAGATCAACCCAAAAACTACCGCGACGATTGCCGCGCGTGTCCGCCACGCCGCCACAACGCTGGGCGCTCCGAGAATTGCCGGAAGCGCGTTGCGGCCGTGATGATGTTCCGCGTGTCCCGCTTCCGCTCCGTGATGTCCGTGTTCAGTCATGCGTCAGTCGCCTTCGACCTTCAAAAGTTCAAAACCTTCCGTACTCAAATCCGTCCTACTTTGCCGCGGCCGGTGCCGCAGCGCTGCCCGGCTGGCCGGGGATGCCGTGGTCCTGGTTATCCGGCGTTCCGTAGATCGCCGTTGCCGGCAGTGTCCATGGATCAGCCAATCCCGGCTGCATGCCGGCGTCCTTGGCAATGGCGTGCAGGTCTTCGACATGCCCACCAGTAGCTACATCACTCGACTTCGCATTTTGGCTTAACTGCAGCGCGCGAATGTAAGCTGCAATCGCCCAGCGATCTTCCGGCGTTACCTGCGACGCGTACTCCGGCATCGCACCGTAGCCATTGGTGATCACGTTGAAGAAGTGTCCCAGGGGAGCATTGCGCAGGCGGTCTTCGTGGAAGTTGCCCGCCGGACGGTAGCCGCGCTGCACAATCATGCCCGCACCATTGCCCACCCGCGAATGGCAAGGCGTGCAGTAGATGTTGTACCGCTCCTGGCCACGCTCTATCAGTTCCGGCGTCAAGGGCAATGGCAAACCGTCGCCTTCTTTGCCGTCCTTTAGGCCGCTGTAGAAGTACTCATCCTCGTGCGTCTGGCTGCGAGCGACGGTGTTCTCCACCTGTGGCCGTGCGGAGCGCCCGTCGGCGTAGAACGTTGTCCCGCGTTGCGGAAAGAACTTCGGCTGGTCATGCATATCCTGCCGGCAGCCCGCAAGCATCAGCACCGAAAGCATCGCCGTTCCTACCGCAGCCGTCCGCATCGAAAAGCCTTTCCCTGAAACCTCAAACCTGAAACCTGAAACCTGCCTCATCTCCATTAGTGGTCCACCTCCACTACAGAGATCGGCGAAAACGTCTCCAGAAACGCCCGCGTATCGGTGGGCGAAAACTTTGGATCGTGTGCCTCGAGGCAGAGGAAAAACTTGTCGGTCGTCGCGCCGTCGCGGAAGTTCGGCGCATTGAACAGCGGATGATATAGCTGCGGCAACCCATTCTGCGCAATCATGCCGAACGCAGCTGAAAGACCCGCGAACAGAATCGTCCACTCGTACCCGGGAATCACGAACGCCGGCCAGCTGAACAGAGGACGTCCCGCAATGTTCAACGGATAGCCCCACACATTCACCCAAACCTCCATGCCATAACCCGTGATCAAGCCCATGATGCCGCCCATCAGGCACATCAGGGGCACGCCCGTCTTGTGGAAGCGCAGCGCTTCGGCAGCTTCTTCCACGGGGTACGGCGTGTAGCATTCCATCCGGCGATAGCCCGCGCGATGCGCCATTTCGGTCGCATGCACCAACTCACTCGGCGTATTGAACTCGGCCAGAAGGCCGTAAACTCCTTCGCGCGGCGGCATTAGAGCGCCTCCTGTGTCACAACTTCAGCATCAGCGCCACCAGGGCGAATCTTGGTTTGCGGCAGCATCATCTTGATTTCAGACATCGGAATCATCGGAGCAAGGCGCGCAAACAACAGGAACAGGAAGGTAAACATTCCCCACGTGCCGATAAAGAGCATGTAATCCCACTTGGTCGCGCGGTAGGTTCCCCAGCTTGACGGCAGGTAATCGCGGTAGAGCGAAGTCACAACGATAACGAAACGCTCGAACCACATACCGATGTTCACCACGAAACTTAGGAAGAACAGGTAGCCGACGTTCACACGCAGCTTGCGGCTCCATAGCGTGGTTAGCGGAATCGCGATGTTGGTCAGGATCAGGATCCAGTACGCCCAGCCCATCGGCCCGAACATACGGTTCCACATCATGAAGAACTCCCAGTGGCTGGCCGAATACCAGGCCATAAAGACTTCCATGCCGTACCCATACGCCACGATCAAGCCCGTCGTCAGCATGACCTTCGCCATGTTGTCGAGATGCCGCAACGTCACCAGGTCTTCCAGGTGGTAGAACTTGCGGATCGGGATCGCCAGCGTCAGCACCATCGCAAAGCCCGAGTACACGGCGCCCGCAACGAAGTAGGGCGGGAAGATCGTCGTGTGCCAGCCGGCCATGGCCGCAACCGCGAAGTCGAAGGAGATGGTGGTGTGTACCGAAAGTACGAGAGGTGTTGAAAGCCCGGCGAGCAGCAGCGAAGCCGACTCATAGCGAATCCAGTGCCGTGTCGATCCGCGCCAGCCGAGCGAAAGCAGCCCGTAGAAGTACTTGGCAATCGGCAGCTTCGCACGGTCGCGCAGGGTTCCGAAGTCCGGAATCATGCCGATGTACCAGAACACCACCGAGATCGTCGCGTACGTCGAAACCGCGAACACGTCCCAGGCCAGCGGGCTACGGAACTGCGGCCAGACGTTCATCGTGTTCGGGTACGGCAACAGCCAGTAACCCAGCCATGGACGGCCCACGTGCAGCAGCGGGAACATACCCGCGCAACACACCGCGAAGATCGTCATTGCTTCCGCGAAGCGGTTGATCGAGTTGCGCCATTGCTGCTTGAACAGCAGCAGAATTGCCGAGATCAACGTGCCGGCGTGGCCGATACCGATCCACCAGACGAAGTTGATGATGGCGAAGCCCCAGGCGCCCGGGATCGTAACGCCCCAGATTCCAACGCCCTTCAACACCAGCCAGGTCACCGCGATGATCACGCCGGTCGCGACCGTCGCCGCCAGGAACAAACCGCCGACCCACGCCCACGGTGTGTTCGCCGTCAGCACGATGCCCGCGATCTTCTGCGTCACGCTCTTGAAGTTATGCCCCGGCGCTATGACCGCGTACTCACCGGTGCGCGGGTCGATCATGGGATCGACAAGTTCGGGATCGTGAATCGGTCCTTGGGTTGCCATCTATACAAGCTCCGGATTCGGGTTGATAACGCCGGCCGTATACGTCGTGCGGGGGCGGAAGTTCAGATCGGCCAGCACCTGGTACTCGCGCTCTTCGGCCTTCTTCTTGGCCACGCGGCTGTTCGGATCGTTCTGGTTGCCGAAGATGATCGCATCGGTCGGGCACGCCTGCTGGCATGCCGTGATGATCTCGCCATCCTCAATCGCGCGGTTATTCTTGTCGGCCTCGATCTTCACCGCTTCAATGCGCTGGATGCAGTAGCTGCACTTCTCCATCACACCACGGCTGCGCACCGAAACATCCGGGTTGCGCATGAACTTGAGGCTCTCCGTATCGAAGTCCGAGTACAGAAGGAAGTTGAACCGCCGCACCTTGTACATGCAGTTGTTCGAGCAGTAGCGAGTACCAACGCAACGGTTGTAAACCATCGTGTTGATGCCTTCCGGCGTATGCACCGTCGCGCCGACCGGGCAAACCTGCTCGCAGCCTGCGTTCTCGCAGTGCTGGCAGGCCATCGGCTGGAAGTGCGCCTTCGGTGCATGCAGATCGCCTTCGAAGTACGTATCGATGCGCAGCCACTGCATATCGCGGCCGATCTTCACCTGCTCGCGACCAACCACGGGAATATTGTTCTCCGCGTAGCAGCTCACGATGCAGGCATTGCAGCCGATGCAGGAGTTCAGATCGATCGACATACCCCAGGCATTCTGAACCACAACCTGTGCCTTGCCGACAACCGCCGTGTGGTCATAACGCCACGCGTCCGGGAAGAAGCTCTCGCCATGCTCCGGCGATTCACCCTGCGGGTTATAGCCAACCTTGTTGACCCATGTTCCGCTCGCACCTTCCGACGCATACTTCGGATTCGCTTCCGCCTCAGCATAGGTTGCGTAGCGGATGATCGACCGCTCCATCGCTTCATGACCAGCCAGCGAGTACGTGCCTTCCTTGTCCGAAAGTGGATGCTCGAGATCGCGCTGCGCAAAAGGCCCGCGGTGCTCGATGTTGTGTACCTTGGTTACGCAAAGATCGTAGATTCCCTTGCCCTTGGCAACCTGCAGGTTCGCAGCCGAGTGTGGCGCGTCCGAGGTGCGCAACGAGTAGGCATCGAAGCCTACACCTGCGCCTACACGGCCAGCTTCAACGCGGCGTCCCAATCCGAGATGCACCGTCACAGCGTCATCCGCGTGGCCCGGAACCATCAGCACCGGCGCAATCACCTTGCGGCCGTTCAGGTTCAACTCGATCGCTTCATTCTCTGCGACGCCGAGCTTCTCCATGAGAGCCAGGCTCATCAGCGCGGCGTTATCCCACGCCAGATTGGTGACCTGCTTGGGAAGCTCCTGCAGCCAGCCGTTGTTGCCGTAGCGGCCGTCATAGATCGAAGGATCTGCCTTGTAGTTGATCTCGATGCCACCGGAAGCAACCGGTGTGGCGGAAGAACCCGTCTTGGCGTTGGTCAGTTTCGGCGAGAACGCCGTGCCGTCCACCCATCCGTCGTGCAGCGCCTTCTTCCATCCCTTGGCGAAGTCGCCCGTGATGTAGGTCTTGGCGTTCTCGACGACGACATCGTAGCCACTCTTTGAAGGATCGAGCAGCGACTGCAGCACGTCATGCGCGCTCTTGCCGCCGTACATCGGATCGATCATCGGCTGGATGAT
>JAMFSR010000036.1 GCA_026225395.1 Granulicella sapmiensis | reverse complement strand
GGAAGAGAAGAAGGTCGGCCTCTCGATCAAGGCAGTTGGCGAAGAAGCCAGCCGCGCCGAAGTCGAAAGCTACAAGGAATCGAACAAGGGCGGCAACAAGGGCAAGGGCGGTTCTTCGAGCAGCAGCTCGAGCAGCAACTCCGGCTCCACCACCCTCGGCGATCTCCTCAAGTGGAAACAGTCCGAGAACGAAGACAGCGAATAGTACGGAGGGAGCAGGGGCCTTTAGGCCCCTGAATTCCGTCCGAGATCAAGAGGGGCTTCAGCCCCGGACAAAGGCCGCCCTCGGGCGGCCTTTGTTGCTTTACCTCATAAACGTTTTATCCCCCAAATGGTCATCCTGAGCGCAGCGAAGGATCTGCTGTTTGCCCGTAGTTGTACAAATACCGGGTGGCCCATTCACCGCGCGCACTTTGCGCGATGAGTGGGGAACACCAAATCCCAAACCACTCAACACCCCTTCATCGCCGCAAACAGCTCCTTATGCTTGGCGATCTTCTCCGCCACGGTCTTCTCATCCACTTCCAGCGACCAGTTCCCCTCGTCATACGTCCCACCCAGCAGCACACCATCCCGCCGCGAGAACATATACGTGTCCTCAAAACCCGTTGTGTAGGTCACCTCCGGCTGCGGTAGCAAAAACGTCAGTTGCCCACGCGCCGGCGTCAGCTCCTCATCGCCAAACAACGCCTTCGCGCCCAGCCCGGTGCAGTTGAATACCAGCTTCTCCGGGAGAGCCTGCACCTCAGCCGGTGTCTTCATCTCCACCACCACCAGCTTCCCACCCGCAATGCGAAAGTCCTCGGTCAGCGCATCGAGGAACATCGGTGGCTCGATCATCATGCCGTCCATCTGCGCCGCATACAGTCCACGCCACGGATTCTCCTTATCCGAAAGCACCTTCATCTCCGGCATCAACTTCTCGGTCGCGTGCTCAATCCGCAACGTTTGCAGCGGGTTTGGCGAGCCAAAACCTGCCGGAAACGGCTTGCGACGCACAATATAATTCCGCATCCACCGCACGCCATACTTCGGCTGCGTCAATATCTGAAACCGCTCATACGCATACTTGCACGCGTAGATGTACTGGTCAGTGAACGCATCCGTCACCTTGCGCGGGTCACCATACACACTCGATGGCCCCCACTGCCCACCCGCAATATTCGAGGTCGTATTCGGCGGCAGCGCCTTCGTATAGATGGTCACGGAATAGCCCGCATCCTGCGCCAGCCGCGCGGTCGTCAGCCCAATCACACCCGACCCCAACACCGCCACGCGCCCCGTATATCCCGGCAGCCCCATATCCACGGCAAGCTTCGACGTCCCCCAGCTCAACGTGATCCCACCGCCGCTATGGCCATAGTTGTGTACGACCGCCGTCTCGCCAAGCTGCTCTCGCTCCACCCGAAACCCCGAGTTACGGTGCGGTCGCAGGCCCACAACCGTGCGGATCACGCGGTCTTCCGATACCTTCACCGGCGGCAGACGGCACGCACTAGCCGGCAGATCGACCGGAGCAAACGCGGCAACATCCATAGGTGCAACCACCCGTCGCGCACAGCCGGCAAGCAGCGAAGAAGCAGACAACATAGAGCCATTGCGAAGGAAGTTCCTGCGATCCATAGCGCCTCACGATTATTTTTGATTGAAGTGAAGAACCCGACTCACGCTTAGACATCATCATCCGGCGACGGTTAGGCCGCAAGAATAAAACTTTCTATCTCCTAAGAGCTTAGTTGACAAGCCGGCACATCCCGCCTAATCTCCTAATCAAGTAGGAGACGCTGTGCCCAAACCCGAAAAGACAACTCTCACCAAGCTCGAGCTCCAAATCATGCAGGCTATCTGGCGGCTCGGGCCCTCGAACGTCGCTGCCGTCCAGGAAGCCCTCGCGCAGGACCTCGCCTATACGACCGTGCAGACAATGCTCAACATCCTCGAGCGCAAGGGCAAGCTCAAGCGCACGCTCCGCGGCCGCGCCTTCGAGTACAGCGCGACGGTGTCGGAAGCCAAAGCCTCCACCCACGCCGTCCGCGACCTCGTCGACCGCATGTTCGGCGGCTCCAGCGAAGAGCTGGTCATGAGCCTCCTCAAGAGCCGCCAGATCGACCCCAAAAAGATCGCCGAACTCTCCAAACGTCTCGCCGAAGAAGAGAGAAAAACAGCGGAGGACAAAGCATGAAGGCCTTCGCTCTCGGCTACTTCGTCAACTCCCTCTGGCAGACGCCGCTGCTCCTCGCCGCCGCGTGGCTTGCCGCCCGCGCTACCCGCCGCATGGGCGCAGGCATCGAGCACAGCATCTGGGCGACCGCTCTCCTGCTCGAAGCTCTACTGCCGGCCTGCATATTCGATCCCTTCGCCCTCCTGCAATCTGCCGGCAGCTTCGTCCATCACCTCCTCCGCATAGCCGAACCGCACGGCACCACCATCACCATAACCATCAGCCCCGTCTCCACTCACGGCGGCGGGTTCGCGTCCCCCGCTAAGCTGCTGCCAGTACTCCTCGCGACGTACTCCGTTGTCACGCTCTACTTCGGCGCACGTCTCGCATGGCGCGCGTGGCAATCGTCCGCACTGCGCCATCGCGCCCAGCTTCTCTCGCTGACGACCGAGGGCACAACAAGCTGGCAACGCTGCGCCAATCTGTTCCAGGTCCACAACGCGCAACTCGCATCCACATCCGCCATAGCTGGTCCGGTGACGATTGGTGTCTTCCACCGTCTGCTATTGCTGCCGTCCGGTTGGCTCGAAACCCTCCGTACCGAAGACCTCGATGCAGCATTCGCCCACGAGTTCGCCCACATGCGCCGCCGCGACTTCGCCAAGAACTTGTTCTACGAACTCATCACGCTCCCCATCGCGTACCATCCTGCGCTCTGGATCACGCGTGCTCGCGTGGCGGAAAGCCGCGAGCTCCTATGTGATGCACTCGCTGCTGAAGCTGTCGCCGGTAGACAGCAGTACGCACGTTCGCTCCTTCGCCTGGCTTCGAAACTCTGCACTCCCAGCCAACGCCCCGTCCTGCACGCCATCGGGATCTTCGATGCCAACAACCTTGAAAGGAGAGTCATGAACCTTACGCACACCACACTCCCACTGCGCGGCCTCAAGCGCTTGGCCATCTCCGCCGGCTGCGTCGTCCTCGCCCTCGGAACCTGCGCTTCAGCCCTGGGTCTACGCATCCCCATTGAGGAATCAGTTCCACCCGTACCGCCTGCGCCTGTCGCTGAATCCGCTCCTCCTCCACCGCTCGCACCCCCGCCGCCCACGACGCCCGAGCCCGCCACACCACCCTCGCCTGTGCCGCCTCCCGCAGCCCCACTTGCCGCCGTTCCTCCACCAGCGCCCGTCGCGCCCGCAGCTGAGGCTCCTGCCGCCCCAGCTCCAATGGACGCACCGCAGACCGATGCGCAGCCTATGCATATCTCGCCCGGCATCATGGCGTCGAACATCACCGGCAAAGTGGCCCCTGTCTATCCGGACGATGCAAGGGCAGGAAAGATACAGGGCACGGTTGTGTTGCACGCCATCATCGAAAAAGACGGCAAGATCTCCAACCTTACTGTGGTCTCCGGTCCGAAAGAGTTGCAGATGGCAGCACTCGACGCCGTCAGGCAATGGACCTACAAGCCGTACCTGCTGAACGGCAATCCGACGCAGGTCGATACGACAATCTCCGTCAACTTCCACATCAACGGATACTGAAGTCTCGGCACATCACAAAGGCCGCCCATACCGGGCGGCCTTTGTGTTGGAGTGCGAACTGGGTGAGGGAACTACTTGTCCGCCTCCAGAATCGCCAGGGCGTTGTCGGACACTTTACCCCATTCCGTGTCGGGCGCCGCATCGGCGGCATACTGGTCGTGCCAGTTCCACCACTTGTACGGCACGGTCTGGGGATAGCCCTTGGGCGAATCCTCCCAGTTCTCCTGGCGTCCAAGCGCGGTCATGTCGAGGTAGCTCCACACGCTACCCATCGCCTCGTCGCCACGGTTATTGATGAAGTACGTGCGATAGATCTTGTCGCCCTCGCAAATAAACGCGTTATGGCCATGCCATTGGTCCACGCCGAAGTCGAGGTCGAAGCTGTCGGTGATCGTGTACCAGGGTATCTTTTCCATTCCATCCGCGTCTTAAGCCGTTGGATGTCTGGTTGCGGCGCGCGCGAGGCGTAAACAAGCGTAGTGTCGCGCGCGTTCAGATGCGTCAGGTTCGAAACCTGATCAGCTCCCAGCGAGCAGCCGCGGCACGCATGGTCGGGCCAACCGAACACACCGGTTTCGAAGAAGGCGCGATAGACGATTAGCTGACGGCGCCCTTCGAACAGATCGAGCAAGCTTACTTTACCCTTGGGCCCTTCGAACTCGTACTGCTTCTCCACGGCCTGCCACGGCATCCTCCGCCGCGCCGCGGCCAGCGCGTCACGCTCATGGGTGAGCTGTTTTTCCCTGGCCAGTAGGTTCGTATGGGCCGCAAGCCATTCCTCTTGCGACACTATCTGCGGTTTCTCCATCGTCTTCGCTGACATCTTGACTTCTCCTTTGCTGTGAGTTCAGGGCTATTTCTCCAGCTCCGCTCGTTCTTCAAAACAGCTCGATGCGGTTGGAGCGGGATGATTGTCGACGGCACTCTTCATGCCGAATTTTCTAATCGCGATTGCCGTAAGCCCGCCCGCTGAGGTGGCGCTTCCGGCAATCAGAGCTGCGTTGGCTAAGCACACAGGACACATGAGTTCCTCCTCACTCGCGACGCACTCGTCGCAATGCGGGCTGCTATCGGTTGGCCTCGGCATATTGGCGAACGCGTTCGTGCATCGAGTTCCATCCTTTGTCCATCCCTGCCTTCTGCCCTTCAGGAACGATCCCAAGCGCAGCGTGCCGGAACTTAATCAACGTCCCGCCATTCATCTCGCTCAGCCGGTACTGCACATTGGAAACGAAAGGGAACGACGCAAACAGCGGCCCGGTAAACTCCAGCAGCGTAGGCCGCATAATCGCTTTCACATTCGCCCAGAAGTGCCCATTGTCCTCGCCCAGGTCGCGATACCATCGTCCGCCCGGCCACGCTTCAATCTTCATGCTCAGAGACTTGCCGTCCAGCGTTTCATTGCTCGGCCCAAGCTGTTCCAGCAGGGCAGCAAAGGTCACATCGATCGGCGCCTTGACCTGGATTTCCTTGTCGATCGTAAGAGTCAGGTTTTCGAGATTCAATTCAGTGGCAATCATTATTTCTCCTTGTCCTTCATTTGTGCGGAATTTAAATCGGGCGAGCTTCGGCGGACTGTCGCTTCGGCAAGCTCCTTCACTCGATCCAACTGGTGCTGCCAATAACGCTCGAAGGTTCCCGCCCACTCATGCAGGGGGCGTATCGCCGCGGCGTTCGTCCGGTACAGCTTCTGGCGGCCCTGGCAACGCATCCGGACCAGCCCCACATCGTGCAGCACGCGCAGGTGCTTGGAGATGGAAGGTTGCGGAAGTCCGAGCGCTGCCACAATCTCTCCAACGGGCCGTTCAGCTCCGGCGAGATAGCTCAAAATCTCCCGCCGGCGCGGCTCGGCAACCGCGTTGAACGCATCCGATGTCGTGCTCGCTCTAGCCATGAACAAAACAATATACCCATATGGGAATATGTCAAGGATATTTTCCGCACGACGTTATGCGACGTCTTTGGCCGGCATGGAATTGTTCGTATTTGGAAGAACGCTCAGGTCCCACAACCGTGAGCAACAGCCGGATACAGAGATTCTTACCGCCGTCCCTTGTTCTTCTTATTCCGCGCCCGCGATTTCGCTTTGCCGGTCCGCTTGGGAGACATATGCCTCTCGGCCTTGTCAGCCTTCGGCTCGATCTTCGTTCGAGTCCTCAGCGAAACTGCCTTCGGCTCCGTACCCGGAAGCAGCGCAAACTGCAGCCTCCGCTGCTGACGATCGATCCGGTCGAGAATGACCTCTACCTTCTGGCCCAGCGAAAATACATGCCCCGTCCGCGCGCCCACAATCGTGCGGTCGGTATCGCGGAACGTATAGTGATCGCCCACAAGCGACTGCAGCGGCACCAGCCCTTCGATGAACATGTCATCGAGCTCCACGAAGAACCCATACTTCGTGCATGACAGCACCACCGCATGAAAGTCATCGCCGATGCGGTCAGCCATGAACTTCATCTTCTTCCACTCAATCAACTCACGCTCCGCATCCGCCGCTCGCCGCTCCGCCTGCGAGCTCTCCACCGCAATATCGTTCAACTCTTCAGCAGGAATTGGCGACTCCACGGATCCGGGTGGCCCATCCTTTCGCGCACTCTGCGAAAGGGTGGGGTGCCGGCCGTCGTCAGCCACGAATTTATGCTCTCCCCGCGTCCGCCTCAACTCCGTCATCCACGGCTGCGCATCGTCACTCCGTATCGGCCCACCGTTCGCATCCGCTCCGCGCCGCAACATCGCCCGCAACAACCGATGCACAATCAAATCCGGATAGCGCCGTATCGGCGAAGTAAAGTGCGTATACGCAGGCGAAGCCAGCGCAAAATGCCCCTCATTCTTCTCCGCATAACGCGCCTGCTTCAGCGAACGCAGCATCAGGTACGAAAGAATCTTCTCCTCAGCCGTACCCGCAATCCTTCGCACCAGCTTCTGATACATCTGCGGTGTCACTGGAATGCTTGCCGGTACCTCATGCTGCTGCGGCGCACGCGAGTCCCTCCCGCGCGAAGACTTCCGCTGTGCATCGCGACGGTCCGTCTTCATCGTCAGCTTCTTCACCGGCAGATTCCCCAACCCCAGCGAGTGCCCAAAACCTGCCGCCGTCTCTTCGAAGTCGACGATGCGCTTCGGGTCCGGCATCTCGTGGATGCGATAGATCGAAGCAATCCCCTGGTCGTGCAGCCATGTTGCCACGCACTCATTGGCGCTCAGCATGAACTCTTCAATCAACCGGTGCGACCATCCACGCTCGCTCCGCACGATCGCCTTCATGTTGCCATCCGGATCGAACTCCACCACCGGCTCCGGCAGATCGAAGTCAATCGATCCCCTGCGCACGCGCTTTGCATTCAATCGCAAAGCCAGCTCCAGCATGCGATCGCAAGCAGCCAGCAGCTCCGGCTGCTCCAGTCCTACGCGCTCCCGCTCCGCGATATCATCGGCCGTAGGCTCTGCCGTCACGCGCTCGCTCCCTCCACTCGCAAGCGTGACGTCGTTGCTTTTCTGGTTTCCATTCCGAACGAAGTGAGGAACCTGCTGCTCGCTCGCAGCCGCACCACCCTCCACGGAGTCCTTCGCTACTTCGTGCTTTCTACTTCCTGCTTCCTTCTCCCACCTCGGCGATGCGTTCAAACAACTCTGCACACTCGTATAGGTCATCCGCCGCACGGAGCGGATGATGCCCTCCGCCACGCGGTACCCGACGATCTCTCCGCGCGGGTCGATCTCCATCACGCAACTCAGGACTAACCGATCCTCGTTCGGCAGCAGGGAACACATGCCGCTCGAAAGCGCATGCGGCAGCATCGGCACGGCACGATCCGGAAAGTAAACGCTCGTCCCGCGCATACGCGCCTCCGTATCAAGCGGGCTTCCCGGCCGCACGTACCAGCTCACGTCCGCAATATGAACCTGCAGCTCAGTATTGCCATTGGCCATCTCGGTCACGAGCACAGCATCGTCGAAGTCCCGCGCCGTCTCTCCATCGATGGTCACAATCGGCAGCCCGCGAAAATCTTCCCGAGTCTCCAGATCCGAAATGGGAAGGGAAGCCACCGTCTCTTCCGCCCGCTCGTTCGCCTCCGCCAGGACGGCCGGCGGGAAGGTATGCGGGATATGGTGCTTCCGGATGATGATCTCAACGTCGACCCCGAAGGCGTCCGGCGGTCCCAGAACCTCGATCACTCGTCCCCGCGCCGGTCTCCCAGGCTGTGGAAAAGCCACGATCTCCACGTCCACCGCGAGACCGTCCAGAGACCGTGAAACGTCCACAAACTCACCATAAGCTGCACCACGATTTTTGGCCTTTTTCGCCTCCTCACCCAGCATCCGATGCGGCGAATCGTCCGTCGCGACCACCTCATCCCCCTCCGCAATCGCAATCGCCCCGCCGATGCGATCATCCAGCGGAGTCACATAATTCTCCCGAAAACCGGCCATTTCATGCCCTTGCGACCGTCCGCCGGCCTCTCGCGCGTAATGGAAAATGCCCACAACCGTGGGATTTTTCCGCGTCAACACCCGCGCAACCCGCCCCGACCGTCTCCCATCCCGCCCCGGCGGCGCCTCATCCACCAACACCAGATCACCCTGCATGGCGCCGTTTATCTCGTTGGGAGGAATGAAGATATCCTCCGCCTTACCGGCGCCCGCTGCCGCCGCATCCGGTCTTACAAACCCAAAACCATCCCGATGCAAATCCAAACGCCCACTAACCAACCGGTCGCGCCCGGACCGCGCTGCGGCTTCCATACCATCCCAACGCGCAGGTCCAGCATTTCGTGGGCGTTGGGGGCTTTCGGAGCTTGCTGGGGCCTTGGGCAAGGCCCAAAGTTCATTGCTCAGCTTCACCAGTTCGCGCCGGCTGACCAGCGCATTCAACTGCTCCAGCAAAAGTCTCCGCTCCCGGCCTCCGCCAAGGCCGAGTTCACGAACCAGCTGCTTATAGCCGGCCTTTCCGCCGGCCGAGCGGCCAATCCGCGCCAGGAGTTCACGATCTGTGCGGGACTGGGGAGAACTAGCCATCACTAGCGAGGATAACCTGCGCTATCTCTGTAAAAAACGCCCGTTTCACAGCAGTATTGCAGTGAAACTCACCTACAACTTTAGAGGTTCGTTGGTGGTACCGCTGTCATCGCAATCGTTACCTTAGTAATAGTTACTAGTTGATACATGATTATGTCATTTCTAATCATGGACTTGCGTTCTGGTTACACCTTATGTTGTAACCAGTTGGTTTGTCCAGCGAAATCTTTTCGGAATCAAAATTAGCAACAACAACAGATCTAAGGAGAATTACCCATGAAAAACAACATCGTTCGCGCCTTTGTCGTCGTCCTCGCCCTGGCTGGTTTTGGTGCTACCACCGTTTCCGCTCATTCTGCCTCCAAGGCAAAGCAGCTGACTTCTGCCCCCCGCGACATGTCGTCCCCCATCTGCGCGCCGAGCGACCCCTCCCTCTGTGGCCTCCACTAGAGCGCTCTTTTTTGAAGGGCCTCACCCTTTCGTGGTATTAGGTTTCTAGTATTTTCATTGTGGAACTCCTCTCGCTGGGGTAGCATCATAGGGCGAGAGGAGTTCCCATTTAAATGACGACTGAAGTTTTTCTGAAGTATTCAGACATCGCGTTCGTTGCTTTGTGTGCGTTGATCGTCGTCGTTATGGCCCGGAAGAATCTTGTCCGGGAGTTTCCTCTGCTAGCGGGGCTTCTGTCCATCCAGGCGATCGGCGGATCGATCACGGTCGCCATTCTCTTCTTTCGCCAGACTCTTGGTATCGAAATCCACACGGCCTATAAGGTGTATTTCTATAGCCATTGGTTTTCGCTCGCCGCCGAAGGCATCCTTCGTATTCTTATCGTCTATAGCGTATTCAGCCTGGCGATGAAGCCACTACAAGGTCTCCATCAGATCGGCAAGGTAATTTTTCGTTGGGTGGCTGCCGTCTCGGTCATGGTGTCGGCTGCTATAGCGATCGGCCCACACTTTGTCTCACCCGGGTACGGAATGACGATGGTTATTGCTCGCCTGACCGGGCAGATTGAACAGGGAATAAGCGTTCTTACCCTTTGCCTGTTGTTGTTCGTTTGCTTTTCTACCAAGCCACTTGGTCTCACCTATCGCAGCCGGCTCTTTGGTATCACCCTGGGTCTGGGTGTTATGGCCACGGTCAGCCTGGTTCAGGCAGCCTGGTTTTCCACCACTGGAGCCCACTCGCTGTACTCGCCCATCTATCTCTTCGGTGCTCTCGGCGCAACCGCAGCCCTCTCGATATGGGCTACCTATTTCATCCTGCCGGAGCCCGAACGGAAGCTGATCCTGCTGCCGACGACCTCGCCCTTCTTCTTCTGGAATAAGATCTCCGAAGCTTTGGGTGATGCGCCTGGCCATGTGGCGATTGCGGGCTTCCGTCCGGATATGCTGGCGCCTGCTGAGATGCAGATGCTCAGTGCACCGAGCATGAAGCGCATCGAGCAGCCTACCGACATCAGCCTCCCGGCGATGCTGCAATCCGCAACCAGCCGCTAAATCTGCGCAGACCATGGAACCGGTCACGCACATCCTCACTGGCGCGTGCCTTTCCCGTACAGGGCTCAATCGCCATGCGGCCTATGCCACCCTGGCGATGGCTGTGGGTGCGGAGCTCCCCGACCTCGATACTCTCTGGAGCCTGCGCGGACCGGTTGCGAGTTTCCAGCATCATCGCGGTATCACGCACACCTTCGTGGCGATTCCTGTTGAGGCGGCAGTTGTCGTCGCGGCCATTTATGGGCTGCATCGCTGGCGTGTTCGCAAGGCGACGGATGCGGAAGCTGTAAAGCGATTGACGGCTGTACCCGTTCGGTGGGGACTTCTTTATTTGTTTACGCTGCTGGCGCTCCTGAGCCATCTGCTGCTCGACTTCACGAACAACTACGGCATTCGTCCGTTCTTCCCGTTCAATCCACACTGGTACGCTGCGTCAATCGTCTTCATCTTCGATCCGCTTATTTTCACGCTGCTTCTGGCTGTGATCGTTCTTCCTTTGCTCTTCCGCCTTGTCAGCTCGGAAGTTGGAACTCGCCGTCAGTCATTCGTCGCACGAGGCTGGTCGGTTGCGGCGCTGTTGTGCATTATCGGCTTGTGGACGCTGCGCGAAACGCAGCATGATCGTGCGGTTCAAGTCGCCATGGCGCAGAGCATTCAGGCGCCTGCTGCTACGACATCCACCTTGAGCTCCTCCGCCGCGCCTGATGCAGGAACGCAGAGTCCCGACGGGTCCTCCGCCGATCAGTTGCCAGCGCCGGCCGATCCGGCTCCGGTCTACCTGCAGGCGCATCGAGCTCTGGCCAGTCCGGATCCGCTCAGTCCATTCCGCTGGTACACCGTAACGGACTTCGGCCCGCTGTACCAGCTGGGCCAGACTGATTCGAGGACTGGTGCCCTCGTTCCCAACCAGGTCACACAACTCAAGCTGAATCCCAGTCCAGCGCTGCTTGCCGCGCAGGCCAGTCCGGTTGGTCGCGCCTTTCTCGACTGGTCGAGCATGCCGTTTATCACCATTACCTCAGGCAGCGGAGCGGCAGGCATCGACGAAGCCGGTGATCCGTTGGCGGCGGGCCATACCATCGTCCAGTTTGCCGATCCCCGCTTTATGGGCGACGCGCTTCTGCTGCACACCAACGGACGCACGCCGCTGACGGCGAAGGTTGAGCTTGATGCGAACGGTAACGTTGTAGAGCAGACGCTCGACGGTCGAGTCCAGCGGCCTTAAATAGCAAATTCTTTTCCCGGCTCTGTGAAGGGATACAATCAATCCAGGCTTGTTCTGAGCCGTTATTTCTTTTCCTGAAGGCTGATAATGCTTGCATTTCTCGTACTCTTTCTCGCCGCGTTAAGCCGTCTGCTTCCGCATGCGATGCATGCGGTCGGTCTGAACATCACCGCCGTCGGTGCGGGTTTGCTTTTCTTCGGGTCACGTCGCCCTCGCTGGCAGTCGGCTCTTGCTGCGCTGGTTATGGCGGCCACGGATATCTATCTCACGACGGTCGTTTATAGCCGCCCGTTCCATGTGCGCGAGTATCTCGTCACCTGGGCCTGGTATGCGGCTGTGTGCTTGATCGGCAGCGGCCTGTTGCGCAAGGTTACGCCGCTGCGTGTGATTGCCGGTGTGTTGGCTTCGGCAACCAGCTTTTTCCTGCTAAGCAACTTCATGGTCTGGGCCAGCGGCACGATGTATCCGCACAGCGTGGCCGGTTGGGGTGCGTGCTATGTGGCGGGCATTCCGTTCTATGCCAATGATCTGGTTTCTACGGGCTTGGTATCAGCAGCTTTGTTCGGTCTTCCTGTGCTGGCCGCGAAGCTGGTGGAGATGCTTCACTCGGCTCCTGGTCATAACCAGCCTCTCGCGTAAATTCGCAGCAGCAGCAAAATGATTCTTTTGCACCACAACTCTCCACCTACTTTTCGCGTCTGATCGTACCAAGTGCGAGGTAATCTCGCCAGGAGATCGATCATGACGAACGTGAAAAAGTATCTAGTGACCGCAACATGCGGTCTTATGCTTGCGGCGACTCTTACCGCCGGAGCGCAGTTTGTTGTCCGTATTGGCCCCCCTCCGCCACGTCCTGTTGAAGTTGTTCCGCCCCCTCCGCCTGAGCATCCGGGTTGGGCCTGGCACAATGGGTACCATCGCTGGGATGGGCACGGCTATGTATGGGTCCCGGGAAGCTATGTAGAGGCGCCCTATGCGCATGCGCACTGGGTCGACGGTCACTGGGCCAACCGCGGCGGTGGTTATGTATGGGTTGAGGGCCACTGGCGTCACTAGTTTTTGATCAGCGCAACAGCACACAGGTAACAGCGAACAGCCGAAACATGGGCTTACCTGTTACCTGTTCGCTGTTAACTGTCCCATCCCTTCCTTCGCTATCATCTCTGTATGTTTGATTCACTCTCACCGCAAGACCGCGCCCGCCGTGTAAAGGTTCTGCTCTTCGATGTCGATGGCGTGTTGACCAATGGCGACATCACGATCATTCCAAACGCTGAAGGCAAGGGAACCGAAGTCAAGAGTTTCTCCGCGCATGACGGCCTCGGGGTTTCGCTAGCTCGCCTGGCTGGCATCAAGCTGGGATTCGTAACCAAGCGGAACTCGCAGGTTGTGGCGATTCGCGCGCGGGATCTCAAGATCGAGCATGTGTACCAGGGGCAGGCGCACAAGATGGATGCGGTGACGAAAATTCTCGCCGACGAAGGATGCACTCTGGAAGAGATTGCCTATGTGGGCGACGACATTATCGATTTACCGGTGATGCGCAAGGTTGGGTTCAGCATTGCGACGGCGAACGCTCGAGCGCAGGTGAAGGCTGCCGCGCATTACATTACGCCGCTGCCCGGTGGTCAGGGTGCAGGGCGCGATGCCATCGATTTCATCCTTACCGCGCGGGGTGTGCTTGACCAGATGATTGAACAGTATCTCGATGCGGATAACCCTGAAGCTCGCAAGGCTGATATCGGCCAGGGCAATATGTAGCGGAGCTAACCCGCCAGGTACTGCTCGTCGCTCACGTGTTCCATCCAGTCGACGACCTTGCCGTCGAGCTTCTCCTGCACCGCGATATGCGTCATGCCCGTGGTGGCGGTGGCGCCGTGCCAATGCTTTTCGTTTGGCGCGAACCAGACAACGTCGCCGGGATGAATCTCTTCGATCGGTCCTTCCCAGCGCTGCGCCCAACCGCAGCCGGCGGTGACGATCAATGTTTGTCCCAGCGGATGTGTGTGCCACGCTGTGCGGGCGCCGGGATTGAACGTCACGCTTGCGCCCTGGACGAATGCCGGGTCTGGTGCCTGAAAGAGCGGGTCGATGCGGACGCTGCCGGTAAACCAATCGGCCGGCCCAATACCCGACGGCTGCGTGCCGACTCGTTTGATCTCCATGATGTTTCTCCTTGTCTGTCGATTCGATGCTAATGGCATTTGCCGTGCGGTATCGGCTGCACCATTTCCGGGGCGAACAATGAGCGAACCTCGCGGTACAATATGCCATGGCTGCCGTGATGGAACAAGCCGAGCTTACCCACCCCGCGCTGGCATGGGCGCATCCGGTGGTGCAGGAGTGGTTCCTGACGAAGTTCGGCTCGCCTACGGAGCCGCAGATCGCCGGCTGGCCCAGCATCCTGAAAGGCGAGGCCACACTGATCTCCGCGCCCACCGGCTCCGGCAAGACGCTGGCTGCGTTTCTCGTCTGCATCGATACGCTGTTGCGCAAGGCACTTGAGGGGCGGCTTTCGCAGCAGACGGAAGTGGTGTACGTTTCGCCGCTCAAGGCGCTTTCAAACGATGTGCAGAAGAACCTCGACGGACCGCTGGCTGAGATTCAGCAATTAGCCATGCAACGGGGATATCTGTGCCCTGAGATTCGTACCGCTGTGCGTACTGGCGACACGCTGCAGAAAGAACGCACGGCGATGCTTAAGCATCCGCCGCACATCCTGGTGACTACGCCGGAGTCGCTGTACATCTTGCTCACGGCCGGCAAGCCTCGGCAGAACCTTACGCGTGTGCAGACCATCATCGTCGATGAGATCCATGCCATCGTCGACGACAAGCGCGGCGCGCATCTGGCGCTTTCGCTCGAGCGGCTGGATGCGCTGGTCTGTGGAGAGAATCGTCTTTCGCCGGGCGCCTTCCTTACAGGCATGACAAAGGCGCCGCAGCGTATTGGGCTTTCTGCAACGCAGAATCCTATTGAGCTGGTGGCGAACTTTCTTGTGGGTGCGCCGGGTATGCGGGAGCCTGCGACGATTGTGCAGGTCGGCCAACGGCGCACGTTGGACCTTGCGATTGAGGTGCCTTCGGATGAACTCGGGTCCATCACCAGCATCGCGATGTGGACGGAGATTTTTGACAAGCTTGCGGCGCTGGCGCAGCAACATCGATCGACGCTCGTCTTCGTGAATACGCGCAAGCTGGTGGAGAAGATCAGCTTTGAGTTGAGTGCGCGCCTGGGAGAAGATGCTGTGGCGGCGCACCACGGGTCGCTTTCGCGAATCATGCGGCTGGATGCCGAGCAGCGGTTGAAGAATGGCGAGTGCAAAATTCTTATTGCAACGGCTTCGCTGGAGCTTGGTATCGACATCGGGACCGTGGACCTTGTCTGCCAGATCGCGACGACGCGCGCTGTTGCTGTCGCGATGCAGCGTGTAGGCCGTGCGGGCCATTGGCGCGGCGCCATCCCCAAGGGACGGTTCTTCGCGATGACGCGCGACGACCTGATGGAGCAGGCAGCGCTGTTGCGCAAGATGGTTGCCGGTGAGCTTGACCGGCTTGAAGTGCCGGATGCTCCCGTCGATGTACTGATGCAACAGATCGTCGCGATGTGTGGCGCTGAGAGCTGGGAGGAGCATGCGCTGTACGACGTGCTGCGCCGCGCGTGGCCGTATCGCAACCTGACGCGTGAGCATTACGAAGAGCTGCTTGCGTTGCTGCACAATGGCATTGAAAGCAGCCGTGGGCGGTATGGTGCGTATCTGCTGCGTGACCGCGTGCAGGGGCATCTGCATGCGAGACGTGGTGCGCGGATGATTGCTATTTCTAATGGCGGCGCTATTCCGGATACTTCGCTCTTTGCCGTGATGCTGCAGCCGGAGAACGTGCAGATCGCGACGCTGGACGAGCACTTCGCTGTCGATAGCTCTCCGGGTGATGTTGTGCTGCTCGGCAATACGAGCTGGCGCATCCAGCGCATTGATCCTGCCGGCAAGGTGCTTGTCGAAGATGCGCATGGCGCGCCGCCGAGTATTCCTTTCTGGGAAGGCGAAGCGCCGCAGCGTACTGGTGTTCTGTCTGATGGCGTTGCCGATCTCCGCGCGGAGATCGATGAGCGCACACGCAACATCAAGCCGACGGCGGTCGATCCTACTAATCCTGAAGTAGCCGATGCGATTGGATGGCTCAAGACGAACTGCTTTGTTTGCGACTCCGCCGCGCGCCAGCTCATCATGTACGTCGTTGCCGGTCGCGCTGTGCTTGGGGCTGTGCCCACCAAAATAACGATCATCGCCGAGCGTTTTTTTGATGAGGGCGGTGGCCAACAGCTGATTCTGCATGCTCCTTTCGGCGGACGCATCAACAAGGCCTGGGGGCTTGCGTTGCGTAAGCGCTTCTGCCGGGGATTCAACTTCGAGCTGCAAGCGGCGGCTACGGATAACGGCATCAACATTTCGCTTGCCGAGCAACATAGTTTTCCGCTTGCGGATGTCTTCCACTTCCTGACCGAGCGCACGGCGAAGGAGCTGCTTGAGCAAGCATCTATCCCCTCGCCACTGTTCAAGAACCGCTGGCGCTGGGCTGCGGGTCGATCACTGCAGTTGCTTCGCATGCAGAAGGGAAAGCGTGTCGCGCCGCAGATTCAGCGCACGCGCGCGGACGATCTGCTCGCGAGCGTCTTTCCGCATGCGTCGGCCTGCCCCGAGACGATGTCTGGCGATATCGAGATCCCCGATCACCCGCTGGTTCGCGAGGTGATGAAGGATACGCTTTCAGAAGCCATGGATATCGAGGGCTTGCTCGGGATTCTGCGTGCTATCGACTCGGGAGCGATCACCTGTCTGGCTGTGGATACGCCGGTGCCTTCTCAGTTTGCGCATGAGTTGATCAATGCGATGCCGTATGCGTTCCTCGACGACGAAGATGCCGCTGCACGTCGCACACGCGCCGTCGCACTTCGCAAGGCTCTGCCGGACTCCGTGGCCGATGGCGCGGGGCGCCTGGATCAAGCGGCGATCGATACGGTCCGGGAGCAGTTATGGCCGGACATCCGCGACGAGCATGAGCTGCATGATCTCCTGCTTCAGCTTGTTGCTCTGCCCGTTGCGTTCCTGGATGCTGAGGGAGCAGGGAAGCCTCGCGCCACGCAACACTGGCCGCTCTTCTTCGAACGCCTTGCTGGGCAAGGTCGAGCGCATCTGATCGATATTAGCGGTGCACCGGTATGGTTTGCAGCGGAGCGGCTTGCCGATGCGCTTCTTCTCTGGCCGGACATCGCGTTGCCTTCGCACGTGGTTTTTGCCAACGAAGAGAAAGCACCGATGGTGCTTGCCGGAACGGAAGAGCGACCTGCGCAGACCATCAGCCCACGCGATGCAGCTACCACTGCACTCACGCAGGGTTGGCTGCAGATTCTTGGCCCCACAACGTCGCTGCATCTCGCGGAGCTTGTGCAACTGCATCCGCGTTCCATCCTGCAGGCTATGTTGGGGATGGAGATGCAGGGGCTTGCGATGCGCGGTGTGTTCGAGCATCCCAAGCCGGCCGACGATGCGTCTCAAGCCATTGAGTGGTGCGAGCGCCGCATCCTGCAACGGATCCATCGCCTTACGCTTGGCACACTGCGTAAGCAGGTTGAGCCTGTGACGCCCGTCATCTTCATGCGCTGGCTGATGGACTGGCACCATCTCGCTCCCGAGACGCAACTTATCGGCGAAGAAGGCGTGCTTGCGGCTATTGAACAGCTTGAGGGGTTCGAGGCTCCTGCGGTGGAGTGGGAGCGTACGATCCTTCCTGCGCGTGTAGCCAACTACGACCCGCGCTGGCTCGACAACCTCTGCCTGGCAGGCGTCATCGGCTGGGGACGCATCTCGCCGCATCCGGCATGGCTTTCGGCAACGGATGCCACGGCGCCGCGCCGTGTTATCCCAACAACCGCCGCGCCCATCACATTCTTCCTGCGCGAGTCCGCCGAGTGGCTGCCGCAGGCGCTCGATGCGAAGTGTGTCGAGGAGCAGGTGCTCGTGCAGTGTCTTTCGCCGGAAGCTCAGCGACTTAGAGCGATACTGGCAGAGAGGGGTGCGGCCTTTACTGCCGATCTGCAACGGCTTTCCGAACTGACGAAGCTGCAGACTACGACTGCACTGTGGGAGCTGGCTACCGCGGGGCTCGCCGCTGCTGATGGCTTTGATCAACTGCGCGCCATGATGGACCCGCGGCGCAAGTCTGCCGCAGTGGCGCAGACGGCCGCTGTCAGCTTGCGCAAGCGCGCTGCTGCACGAACTACCGCCGGCCGGTGGTCGCTGCTGGGCGAGACTGCGGACGCTAATAAGCCTGCTATGGGTTCACCTCCCTTTGATGCTGCAACGAAGCAGCGGGCGGTCATCGCCGCTGCCAAACGGTATGCTGCGGCGCTCGATGCTCATGCCCGCATTCTGCTCTGCCGCTATGGCGTCCTCTTCCGCGAACTTCTTACCTGCGAGTCCAACGCGCCGAAGTGGCGCGATCTTGTGCCGATTCTTCGCCGTCTCGAAGCCCGTGGAGAGATTCGTGGTGGGCGCTTCGTCAGTGGCGCGTTCGGCGAGCAGTTTGCTTTGCCTGAAGTTATCGAACAGCTTCGTGCCGCGCGCCGTGAAGCTTCAACCCGCGCCAACGAAGCCCCCATAACCGTTGCCGCGGCTGACGCGCTCAACCTCGCCGGCATTCTGGTTCCCGGTGAGCGAGTTTCTGCGATTCCCGGCCGCACGGTGCAATTCTTCAATGGCGTTGTTGTCGAAGAAGAGTCTGCGATCGTTCAGGTCACAAAGCCGAAGCGGCAACGGTCCATGACAGATCTTTTACGCGCGGATGCCATCGTGTCGCGTCCAGCGCAGCCGGCGGTCGCACCGGGGCTCTTTTCGTGAACCCGCAGCGTGGGAAGCCGACGAATGCCGAATCCCGTGTTTCGCACCCTGAGCCTGCGAAAAATACGGTTCCAGGTAACGAAGCCCTGCGTCCGGAAGACTTTTATATGGACGGCCCTTACCTTGTCTTTACCGAGGCCTATCATCTGCGCCGAGGCTACTGCTGCAGTTCCGATTGCCGTCACTGCCCCTACAAATAGCTGGCAACTTACTGCGGCGCCGGTTCACTTTTCAATGGCGCCAGGTTCGCGCTGGCGACGGTCTTCTTCCGCAGCAGGTCGGAGTTGATCAATATTTGCTTTACCTCGGGATCCTTCAGGTAGGGATGGAATGCCATATCCGCCTGCATCCCAGCGCGCACGTCGTAGCCGCCTTCGCTTGCCTTGGCCAACCATCGACGCGTCTCTACGACCCGGTGCTGGTTTGCGTACATCGTCGCCATCTCAAAGCACAAACTCGCATAGTCCGTACTTCCCATGACGTGCGCGACGGCACCGAAGCCTTCGGCCGGGTCCATGATCTTTGGATCGAGACGCATAGCGATTGCAAACTGGCGCTGGGCATCTTCCATGTCCTTCATCTCGAAGTACACCATGCCGAGATTGGAGTGAAAGACTGCCGAGTGGCGATCAAGATGTGACGCCTTCCGATAGTCGCTGGCAGCGGAGTGAAAGTCCTTCTGCTGGTACTCGGCGACACCGAGGTTGTTCCACGCAGCGGCGTTCTTTTTTTGTACACGAACGGTTCGCTGGAACATTTCCCTGGCCAGCGCGGGCTGACGAAGTTCGAGGCGCACGATACCCATCTTGTTCAGAAGCACGCTTACGTTGCCTCCGCGGGCCATCGCGTAGCCGTAGTAATCCAGCGCATCTTCAGGAAAGCGGCGCGCCATTAAAATATCGCCAGCCATTTCCAGCTTTGCCGCCGTCGCTGTCTGCGGGTCGGGGAGATGCGGCGCCACAATCTCCCAGTCGGGGCTATTGTGGAGTGCGATTCGCTCCGCGCTCGAGACCTCCGGTGCAGAGGGTGGTGTTGGTTTGGCTTGTGAAAGCGGCTGAAGCTGATTGCCTTCAGCACCGCTGGCTAAAGGCAGTGCGAGCGGAAGCAGAAGAGTGAGGAGTACAACGCGAAGTCGCATCGAAAACCCTCCATTTCAGGAAGGAGTTCATTCTGCGCCCGGCAACTCTTAGCGTCAAGAGAATTTTCCGGGGTTTCTCGGGGCTTATTTCGGAGCGCCAGACTCGGCTAGGGCTGGTCGTAGTATCCCTGCCGCGTGCGCGCGACCAGTCCTGGCCTTGCGAGCTGGACGTCGATATGGTGGTACTCGTTGGGACGCTCCGTCGCGGGAGCATCGAACGAAATCCCGTAGTAGGCTGTCGTATCCTCGACACACTGCTGTAGCTCGCCGGAGATGTCCCGGTTGCCATGCAGCACAAGACCGCCGCTTTGCTGCGCGAGTACCTGCAGGGCAAGATGACCGGGTAGTGCGTTAGAGAGCTTGGCGAGGCCATTCACGAAGTCCTCGTAGAAAAATGTGCGGGCCACGTTTTCATCCGAATCCAGAGGGTTGATGGCATACAGGGTGAAGCGGCCGTCGCGCATCGTCTGCGAAAGCTCTATGACGCTGCCGAATATCTTTATTCGCTGTTGCTCGGTGAGGTCGACACTGCCAGGCGCCCACAGGATGGGCCAGCCTGGAGACACCCACAGGATGAGCTTTCTGCCGGGGAGCGGAGTGTCCCGCGCCAAGAGCCCCTTTAGAGTCTGCACCGAGGTTTCGATCCGCTCTGTCTCCGCGACCAGCGTTATATCGGGTGTATTTTTCCGGAAGTCGATCGTAGAGTGATCGAGTATGTCGGCCAGTTTGTTGCCGTCTCGTGAAAGCGGTGTAACGCTTGTGCCCGAGTTGGTGAAAAACACCAGTGAGACAGGCGCGGCCAACTTGCCACTGTTACTGCGCAAAAACTTGGAGATCTCGATGCGGGCGGAACTAACGTCGGCGACGGCCGTGTTTACTGCGTCCACAACCAATATCACTTCTGACGGTACCTCATTCGGTCCGACGGCATGGAACGATGTGATCGGACGGGCGACCTTGTTATCGAGTATGGTGAAATCCTGTTGCCGCAAGCCGCCCATCGGCTCGCCTGTTTTTGGTGTCACTACTACATCAAGAAAAATGCGTCCGGTTTTTTGCTGCGTGGGAGCAATAGAAGAGGCAGGCGCCACTGTTTGCTGTGCAACGATTCCAGCCGTGGGCAAAACGAAAGCAAGAAATGTAATGAGCCTTATAGGGTTCAACGAAGGAGCTCCTCAACCAGGAAAGAGCAGAGCGATGGAGGTTAGTTTAGGGAGTTCGGGCCGCGGCCGCAACCGGAGGCGTCACCGAAGCCGTTGCCGGCGTTGCTGCCGCCGGCGCGGTCACGCGCAAGGCCATTCGTGGGAAGCTGAAGCTCCCGCCTGCATCGTCGATCACGTTCACCTGGCAGATGTATGTTCCCGGTTTTAGCTGCGCCAGAGGTACATCGAACTGGAATGCAACGGCATCGCGATCCGGCACGTTGACTGTTTGCGCGGTCACCAGTGGCGTCTCATATACCTTCGTTCCGCCGCTCAGGAACTCGATGCTGGTCAGCACATGGACGGGACCACCTTCACGGCGTCCTAGCCCGGGAGAAGCCGCCGGTCCTGCGGCGCCTTTTTCGCGCGAAGGATCGTAGACCTCGTACAGGAAGTACAGATGCTGGTCCTGGCGGAAAACATGTGCCACGTTTGGAATCCACTGCAGGCCATCGCGAACGAGCAGATTCTGGGGTCCCGGTCCGGGCTTTGCCGTGTTAGGTACACGCTGGCTTGCCAGCACCACCGAGCTCAGCTTGAGCGGGACCTTCTTCATATCGGGAACCTGGATATCGGTCTCGAAGCTACCCATATTGCCCGTCTGGTTTTCGCGCACCACAAACTTCAGGTGGTACTTGCCCGGCGCTAGGACAAATGCGGTCGAATATTGAATGTTCTTGCGCTGCACCTGCTGGTTTTGATCGAGCGCGAGCTTCACGTTGTCGCGGATCGTGCCCACGGTGATGCCTTGCGAATTCTTTACCTGGCCGATCACATCGATGTTGGCCTTATCGCTGTTGCCTTTGGTCTGGAAGGGAATCTGCGAGCCGGGAACGATGAGGCTGATTGGAATGTAGAAAAGATTCTCGCTCTGCCGAAGGTAAAGTGCCTGCAGATATATCGATACATCGGTGGCCGGCGAGTCACTGCGCAACTGCTCGGTCAGCGCAAGTTCGCGGTCTTCCGTCTTCTGGTGCGTAAAGTCCGAAGGCGCATAGTAGCCGGGCCTGTAGTCGATCTTTACATCCTTGCGGTTGACCGTAATCGTCAGGTGGCGGAACGATCCGTCGTGGGCCTGGTTGGTCGAGTGGAAGCCAAGAATGTAGTAGGCCTCCGTGTCATGCTGCACCTGCTGGAACGCCGGCCCGAAGTCGTTTGAATCAAAGAACGCCTTGCCGCCCGTGTCCGCACTCAAGGTCGAAAGCGTCTCCTGCGAAGCGTAGTTCGCGCTGAGCTGCGCCGTGGCGGCCTTGCCGCTGTAGGCCGAGTTGCCACGCAGGCTCCCCTTGCTGGCGTCGCCCACCGGCGGCAGCGCTTGCAGTCCGCGCGTGTCCACGCTGTAGATGGCGAGATTCGCCTTCGCCGCTTCGTTGGTTGCTGCGCGCAGGCTGGCTTGGTTCTCAATGCCATTGCGCGTCAGGCCGCCGGAGAAGTAGAGCATCGACTTCTTCTGCTCCACGCGTTCCAGGCTCTTCGAGATCGCACGGATGGCAAGAAGTTCGCGGTCGGTGTTGAGACTGTTGTACTCCGTATCGTCGGCGGCGAATGCTGTGGTGTCGTCGCTGGTAGCGTCGGTGGAGCCTGTGCCGCCGTTAGCGAAGCCCGACTCGTCACTGCCGTTGTACTTCGCTAGACCGCGAAGCAGCGCCGGTTTATCCGACGTAAAGTCCTGGTCCATGCTCAGGCCTGTGGACATGCTGACCAATGCGACGAGGTCCGCTGGTTGCATCGTCTTGTTCACATAGTCTTTCGCCGCATCTACGGCACGGTCGATGTCTTCATCCTGCATGGAGCTCAGGTCGAAGAAAACGACGATGAGCCGGTGATCGCGAAGCTGCTTGGGGCTGGCTGCAAAGTTGTTCTCAAGAAGGTCGGCGATCGAGGCTTTGCCGCTGGTCGTCGACTTCTCGTTCAGTACAGCGGCTTCATCCACGTTCTGATAGTCGAACGAAGCAATCTTCTGTGGCTTCTTGTCTTCGACGATGGTGAAGTCACTGGGCTTCAATCCCGTGACCAAGGCACCGGTCTTCTTGTCCCTTACAACGACATTGGTCAACACGATGTTCGCATTTACTGTGATGACGCTGCGTCCGTTCTGGTCCTGTACGTCGCTCTGCTGCGACTGCGCAGCCGCGAGCATCGGGTTGCCGAAGCCGAGTAAACCGATCATCAAAGCTGCCGCTACTCGTTGCATCACTGCTCCTGCTGGCTGTTCGCTATACCTTATTGGCCGCATCAGAATCTGTACCTCGCCTGTACCTGCAACGCGCGCATGGCAGCTGCGCTCGTTACCTGGCCGAAGTTTGCATTGTTCTCTGTTGTGTTGATGCCGCTGTACTGCACCGTGTTGAATACGTTGGTAGCGGTCACGCGGGCCTCGAAGGATCGAGTCTCACCGAGGGACACCGTTCGTGAAAGGGACGCATTGGTTGACACCGTTCCGGGGCCTTCAATCGAGCCCGGAGACGCGGTTCCGTAATGCGTTACCGAGACACCATTGACCTGGCTAACAGGAGCGACAAACGCCGCCGGGTTGAAAAATTGCTTGATCGTTCCCGCGCCCTTGAGTGGAACTCCGAAGGCGCGATCCGGCCGTTGCTGGTAGGTATTACCGCCGGAAGCTTCCGCTTCACTTCCCGAATAGGAGGGCGTGTAGTAGGTGCCCGACGCGATCGTGAACGTTCCGCTAAAGGAAAACCCATCCAGCAGATGCGACATCGTTCCGCCCTTGTTGAAGAACGCGCGGTTGGGTCCGAAGGGCAGCTCGATTACCCAGTTGCCCGTCAGGTTGTGGCGTTGGTCGAAGCTGGAATTTCCTTCTTCCGCGGCCAGGTTGAACAGGTTCTGAATTGGCGAGCCAACCGCACCGCCCACGCCGGAAGCGTTGTCGATCGTGTGCGAGTATGTGTAGGTCGCACCCAGGGCAATGCCTTTCTGCTGACGCTTCTGCGCGCTTACAACCAGTTGATTGGAACGCGATGCCGCACCATCGGTCTCATAGTCGAACGCTTCAATCCCCGGAGTGGTAACGCCAGCCGGCGTTCCATTGGGCGAGCCGACGACATCGAGGTCGCGTCCAAACGCTCCGTTATAGCCGACGTTAAGCACTATATCGAGCGGAATGGTTCGCTGCACGTTCAGGTTGTAGAGCTGCACCATGCCCAATCGGTAATTTTTGTCGACTGCGTAATTGTTCTGGATGGTCTCGCCGGTGGAGCAGCCGAAGCCGTTGGCCAGCGTCATGTTGGCCGTGGTGCAGCCAGAGGAAAGTGTATTGGTTTGCGTGGCGGCAAATGGTGGCTGATGCGAGAGTGACCTCGCAAACACGGCGTACTGCCCAGTGTTGTAGTTGATGCCGTAGCCGCCGCGTACCACGGTGTCCTTCGCAGACTTGAATTTCGGTCGCCACGCAATGCCGAACCGTGGAGCGTACATCGTGTGATCGGGATTCACCAGGCTGCTGTTATAACCATTGGTCCCCGGCGTCACTTCCTGGATCGAAGCTGTACTGAATGTTGCGTCGTGCGAAAGGTTCACCAGGTGGTTGTCCTTCTCGCTGTATGGACCGAAGTACTCGTAGCGCAGACCGTAGCTGATGGTGATGTTGGAGGCCAACCGCCAGTCATCCGTAACGTACCAGTCATAGACGTTTTCGCGCAGGTAGCTTTTGAAAAGTCCGGCCTGGATTGCGGTGCTCGAGGGCAGCCCCAGCAGAAAGTCAGCGAACGCATCGCCGCTGCCCGTTGTAGTCGTCGACGACTTATCGGAGGGGCTCTCCGTGGCGTACCCGGTGAAGGTAAAGCCTCCCAGCGGATTATTGCCTCCGATCAGGTCCAGATGCACGCGCCTGACATCGAATCCGTACCGCATGTTGTGTTTCTTATACCGCCATGCCACATAGTCTGAGTAACTGATGGTCTGGTTGATGGTCTGGTTTGGTGTGGTATTCGACAGTCCCTGGAAGTTGCTGATGCTGAGGGACGGGAGGCCATTATAGAACTCTGGATCGGCAAAGCCGCCGCTCTGGTTCGGGATGGTCAGCCCTGCTGTGGCCGAAGGGTTGTTCGGTTTGTTCGTAAAGTAGTTGCGCGTCTCCGAGTTGAGACGGTTCCAGTTCACCGACGCATTATTTGAAAGCCTGCCGTAGCTCACTGTGTAACCGACATTCAATCCGTTGCCATCGCTCTCGGTTGCACCGCCTAAAGGCAGAAAGATGTTCCTGAGATCGCTTGCGGAGTGCGAATAGTTGTAGCCAAGGTTGATGTTCTGCCTTAGCACAGGTGGGGCGTTGGCGTTGCCATTGCGTCGGCCTCCGCCTCCACCACCTCCTCTGCCTCCGCCGAAAGAGCCGAACGGTGTATTCGTTGCTCCTCCCAGCGTGCGCACATAGCGGGTGTTGATCGCGACGTTGTTGGTTCCGGCGTTTGAAATTGTTTGATAGTTGTATGCTGTTGGATCGGAGGTGACAATGTTGGGCGCGGGATAGTAGTTCAGCAGCGCCTGCGCCTGCGGGGAGATGGAGGGGAGCTTGTCGCCTGAGTACGCTAAACCCGTTGACGGATTATAGATCGTTACCGGAGCCGCGTTTCCATTTAAGACCTGTTCCGATTGAGAGAAGTCTCCCGTCCGTTCAAGCAGTGTTGGCACGCGAACCGGCAGCGGAGCATAGGCATTCAGATTCTTCTGTCCGGTAAAGTTAATGAACACAAATTGCTTGGTGTTCGGCTTGGTCAGCCCAGGGATATAAGGCGTGCCCGCGATGCTGGCGCCAAAGCGATTTGAGTATGCGGAAGGATTTGTCTGCGGTAGCAACGTCGGCTGCCACGGCGCTGAGTTCAATGCCGAGTTCCCGCCCTGGTAGAAGATGTTTCCGTGCGGCTGCGCGGGATTGAAGTTCCGGAACGCTCCACTGCCGCCGCCACGTCCTCCTCCGCCACCACCACCTCCTCCACGGCCACCGCGTCCTCCTCCTCCACCCCCGCCGCCGGGTCCACCGCCGCCTGGGCCGCCTCCGCCCATCATGCCGCCGAGCATGCTCACGATGGCGTCGGTCGGGTCGTTTCCCGCGCCTAGCTGTCCATTCGAGCGTGCGTCTGCTACACGGTCTGCGACCCGCTGGCGAATGTCGTCCTCGCTGAAGCTTGCAAGCCCATTCATCTGTCCGCTTTGGCCGCTCACGGCCACGGAGTCGTTGCTAGCACCGGCGCTATCGCCAAGACCCGAGAGCGTGGGCATCGATGTGCCTGTGTTTCCGGTCGACGCGGTAACGTCGGTTGTGTCTTCCGAGCCGGCGCTCAGGCTAAGATTTTGCGTTCCGCGAGTCAGGGTCGCGCTGGTTGTTGCCGTCTGGCGTGCTTCGTCGGCTGCTGCGCGGCTGGCGAGCTCCATCCCAAAGCTAGTCGGCTTCTCCGCGATCGTGATCCCCTGTTCAGCCGCTTGGACCTCTACGCCGGTCAACACGACTTCCTGCGTGGTTGCAGCAAACCCCATCAATTCGACCCGAACGACATAGCGCCCATTGCGCGGAATCTTCATCGCAAACTGTCCGTCGACGTCTGTTGCGGTCGTGTACTTCTTGCCCGTGATCGTATTGGTTGCGGTAACGGTCACGCCGGGCAGAGGAACGTTGCCCTCTTTGCCCAACTTGCCGGCAACCACCGTTCCATGAATCGTTCCTCCTTGAATGGGCGCGGGCACTGCGGGTGTTGCCGCTGTTGTTGTCGTGTTCGCGGGAGCCGTTGCATCCTGCGCCCATGCGGGAGCGGCCAGCAGCCACGCACCCGAAGACAACAAAACTATCATCACGGCTGCTCTTCTTCGTCTGCTCAACCAACCCTCCACATACACTCCTTCTATTACCGCTTTCAGCGGTCTGTTGTCTGTCCGGTCAAGCTTCTAAATGGTTCAACCAACTTTAGTTCGTTGCTGCACCGGGCGCTGGGGGCGCACCGGGAGCAGCACTCGGTCCACCTTCGCCGCCGCGCCGGCGTCCCTGGCCAGGGGTTGCAACCGTCAACTGGGCCGGAACGAAGACACCGCTCTTCAACGAGCCTTGTCCGGCTATCTGATCGCCTACCTTCACATCGGCCAGCGTGATGCTTTCCCCAGCCGGCGCTTCAGCACCACCGCCGCCAAAGCCACCACCACGTCCCGCACGGCCCCGCTTGAAAGACGTTGTCTCATCGAACCCGATCGTCTGCGAAACACCGTCTGCTCGCATCACGGTCATCTTGGCGTTGTCCAGATCGATCGCCGTTACTTTTCCCGCGATGTAGGTCTTGCCTAGATTTTCCCGCAATTTCTTCACTTCAGCGGCGTCGGTGGCCATCACCATTGCGGCATGCAGGGTTTTGTTCGGCGCGTCGAGATTGCCCATCGCCATGACGCCGTCGCCAACCTTCAAATCCGCGATCTTCACGGTCACACCGCGGCCCTTCATGATGCGGGTATTGTCAGTGGTTACTATCTGTGCGGTGGACCCATCTTCGGCTTTGATCGTCAGGGTCGCTCCGGCGATGGCAGTTACCTCGCCGCCAACACGCTGCATCCCTGCAAACTGGCCCCGTCCGCCTCCACCTTGCTCGGCGGGTTCCTGCGCCGTCAGAACACGCACGGGCAGCAGAAATCCCCCCGCCAACATTGTTAGGACAGCCAGTGTTGCTAATTTGCGTCGCATCACGAACTCCGCGTCAATTTGTTTCAAAGCCGTACCGATACAGACGCAACCATTTTGCGGAAGACGCGGTTCCACTAAAATTATTCCTGCGACAGACCGGTACTAGCCGCCCACAATCCTGCTTACGCTTTTACCTCTGCTCTCACCGTCGCTTCGGCTTTCATCAGCCCGCGGTTGGCAAAGCTCGCCTTCACAAACGCATGGAACAGCGGATGTGGTTCAAGCGGCTTGGACTTGAACTCGGGATGGAACTGGCAGCCCAGAAAGAATGGGTGCTCCGGGATCTCCACAATCTCGACATAGGTACCCTCGGGCGACGACCCTGTCAGCCGCAGCCCAGCGCCGGTCAGCACAGCTTCATACTCCCGGTTGAACTCATAGCGATGCCGGTGACGCTCGGAAATCTCCGTTGTTCCGTAGGCTTTGGCAGCCAGCGAGTCAGGCTCCATGACGCAGGTCCACGCACCCAGGCGCATCGTGCCGCCCATCTCTTCCACGCCGATCAGCTCGCGCAGCTTATAAATGATGCGGTGCGGCGTCGCCGGATCGAACTCGCCGGAGTTCGCCTTCGCCAGTCCGCAAACGTTCCGCGCATACTCGATGCACGCCGTTTGCATGCCGAGGCAGATGCCAAAGTAAGGCACTTTATGCTCGCGTGCATAGCGAATGCCGTTTAGCATGCCTTCGATGCCACGCTTGCCGAATCCACCCGGAACCAGGATGCCGTCGAAACCCTTCAACTGTTCCACGTAGTCCTCGACCTCAAGCCCTTCGGCTTCGAGCCACGTCACGCGCAGCTTCAGGTTCTCAGCCAGCGCGCCATGCACCAGGGCTTCCTTCAGTGACTTATAGCTGTCCTCATACTCCACATACTTCCCGACGATCGCGATCGAAACTTCGTCCTTCGGGTTGTAGGCGCGATGCACGATGTCCTTCCACTTGGAAAGGTCCGGCTCCGGCGCGTCGATCCGCAGGTACTTCAGCGCGAGTGTGTCCACACCCTGCTGCGCCAGGTTCAGCGGCACTTCGTAAATGCTCGGCACGTCGCGCGCGATCACCGCGGCCTGCGTTTCTACGTTGCAGAACGCCGCAATCTTCTCGCGCATTTCGCGAGGCACTTCGCGGTCCGCACGGCAGAGCAGGATGTCGGGCTGAATACCGATGCTCAACATCTCTTTCACCGAGTGTTGCGTCGGTTTGGTCTTCAGTTCCTGCGCGGCGGCGATCCAGGGAATCAGCGTCATGTGTACGAAACAGGTATTGTCGCGGCCCAACTCCTGCCGCATCTGGCGAATAGCCTCGAGGAAGGGAAGTGATTCGATATCGCCGACGGTTCCGCCAATTTCGACAAGCACCACGTCCACGTCACCGGTCGCGGCGACCTTGCGCATCGCAGCCTTGATCTCGTTCGTGACGTGTGGAATCACCTGGACGGTCTTGCCGAGGTAGTCGCCGCGGCGTTCCTTGGTGATGATCTGCTCGTAAATGCGGCCGGTCGTCAGGTTGTTATCCCGCGACAACTTCGCATGCGTGAACCGCTCATAGTGCCCGAGATCGAGATCGGTCTCCGCGCCGTCGTCGGTCACAAAAACCTCGCCGTGCTGGAACGGGCTCATGGTACCCGGATCAACGTTCAGATACGGGTCAAACTTCATCATGTTTACGCGCAGCCCGCGCGCTTCCAACAGGCAACCGATAGAGGCCGCAGCCAGACCCTTACCCAGCGAAGACACAACTCCGCCCGTCACAAAGATGTACTTTGCTGACATAGCATCGACCTCTTCAATTGTTCATTTTGGTTGTGCTTGGTGTGCACGTCCAAGTATATCGCAGCTATCCGGCGACCGGTTTTCCACCGATACCGTGTCGCGATATCCTTCCGTGATGACCTTCGCAGAGCTTTCTCTGGGTCTCGAACGCCGCGCCTACACCGCGCTGCAGCGCCTTGCGCACCGAAAGTCTCCGCTCCCACAGCACCTGCTCACCGGCGAACAGGGCGAGGACGCCGCGTACTTCCATCTTCGCGGGCTGGGTTACACCATCGTCGCCCGGCGCTGGCGGTCGGAGCGCACGCCCGGCGATCTCGATCTCGCCGCCTGGGATGGCGACACCCTCGTTTTCTTCGAAATCAAAACCCGTACTGCCCGAGACATGGCCCCTGCCGAAACCCAGGTCGACCCCTACAAGCAGAAAATCCTCCGCCGCATGGCCGCCGCCTACCTTCGCCAGCTCCCGGAGCGCCACCGTGACCGTGTACCCCTCCGTTTCGACGTTCTTTCGGTGTATATCCTGCCCATGGGCACCGAATTCGAACACTTCCCGGCTGCCTTTTCCTTCCGTGCCTCACGTTTCTAGCTGGCTCCTGGCTGGCATCGACATCTGAAAGCCCCGGTTCCGGTGTCTAATGGAAAACGTGACGAACGCGGCGCTTTCGAAACCGCGCGCAGACCTGGACTTGAATCACCTGAAGGATAGCCGACATGACCCTGCTGAACGCTCCCGCTTACGATGAACGCCGCGAAAAACTCCACCGCAATCTTCTTATCGGCACGGCTGTCGCTATCTTTCTCGCCATCATTCTCTGCCTGGCGGGCTTCCTTTTGGGCCACGGCTGGTTCTTCACCAACCTTCCCACTGAGCATCGGGTCAACACTTTTTTTGACGCGCTCGAAGCCAGGGACTACGCCAAGGCCTACGGCATCTACTACAACGACCCCAACTGGGCGCAGCATCCCCAGCAATACTCCGGCTATCCCCTAAAGCGCTTCACCGAAGACTGGACCACCGAAAGCCCCGTCCACGCTCCCATCACGTCCCATCACGTCGATATCTCTAAAACTGACGGCAGCGGCGCCTTCGGTACCGGCATCATCGTCGCCGTCCGGCTCAATCTTGAAAAGGGAATTGAGACGCCTCCCGGCGAAGAGCCGAACAAGCGTCCCGGCCACAAGATTTTTATGTATGTGACCAAATCAGACGGCACGATGACCTGGCCTGCTCCGCACGAACTCGGCTACAACTAACCGCAAGAAATGGCGCAGAGTCCAATGGGGAAGTGGTGGGCCCGGAGGGATTTGAACCCCCAACCAAGGGATTATGAGTCCCCTGCTCTAACCGTTGAGCTACAGGCCCCACCTGTTATAAGGTCTTTACTTTCAGGCGCTTGAAGAGAAATCAGGTGCTTCAAGTGGATCGCAAAAATCTTAGGTGCTAATTGCGATGCTAGTCACTCCCACAGGCAGACAGAGTTTTTCTACAGCTGCCAACTCGTGAGACTGAGTTAAGTGAGTGTACCGAATCACCATCGTCAGCGTCTTGTGGCCGAGCAGCTGCTGAAGGGTTCTGATATCAACCCCAACCTCAACCGTCACGATCAGCACCGGAGTTGTGGCAAGTCTTTCGTTGCCCTCTTCACCCTTCGGAAGCTCACGCATAACCATTTGGGCAGCAGCACTCGGATTGCCGAGCTTGCTCGCGCTCGCACTCGGAAGGCGTCGTCGCAGGCTCGCGACTGCTTTGCGCGCGATGGCTATGCTGCTTCTGTTATGCACCGTCGCAGGCTCCTTAGCCGGCTGTGGTGGCTCCACTGGCCGTCGAGCCCTCCCGTCGCGCCGTCGTCCCCTGCTGGCAACTACACGGTCCAGGTGGTGAGCACCGGCTCCTCAGGCGTGACTCAAACCACAAGCCTGAACGTTACGGTGCAGTAACGGATCATTGGTTTGCTTGTCTCAGTGTCCCGCCATGCAGGATCTCGTTCCGCTAGCTCGCCTGGCTTTGTGCCGGGAACACCACAACAGGACGGTGAACCCTCTTTGGACGCGACGTCGCGGCCGCGCCCCGCTTCCCAAAGGCCGCCGCCGTACACTCCATAACAACCTTGCGAAAGATCACCATAGCTCTGGATTCGTTTTCGCTCATCGCAACCAGGCCAAGCTGCATGTTCGGCAAGTTCTCCCGGAACGGCTTTGCCACGACATCGGGAAAGACGCACGCTGACATGGACTCCGTTGCAATCGCCAGGCCCTCGCCCGCGGCAGCATAAGCAAACTGCACAGTGCATGACTGCGGCGACTCCACAATGCGCGGCGTAATGCCGAACGGCGCCAGCAGCGCATGCAGAAACGGCTGGTGAAAGCGGCAATCCTTCATCCGTGAAGCAATGATCGGCGTTTCGCGCAAGCTCTCCACCGAGATGCTCTGCTGCTTCGCTAAGGGACTGTGTGTTGAAACCATCGCCACCAACCCGTCTTCGCAAATAGGGTCGAATCGCATCCCCGTCACCGGCAGCGCACCCACCATCAGCAGCGCATCCACCTTGCCTTCCGGTAACCGCGTAATCATCTGCTCGGTCGTCAGCTCGATCACTTCCAGTTCAAACTCCGGATGTCGTGCAGCCAGCGTTCGCAACACCGCCGGCAGCAGCACAAACTGTCCCACGGGACCGCAGCTCACACGCAACCGCAGCCGTGTGTGCAGTCCGCTCAGGCAATCGTGCGCGGAGTGTACCGTGTCCATGATCGTTTGGGCATACTCACGAAACGCAACACCGGCATCGGTAAGCCGCACCTGCTGGCGGTCGCGGAGAAACAGCTTCACGCCGAATGCCTCTTCCAGCGACTTGATCTGGAAGGTAATGGTGGGCTGGCTCATATAAAGCACGCGCGCCGTCTTGTTGTAATTGAGAAGGTCCGACAACGTCAGAAAGCACTGCAACTGCCTGATCCTGAAATCCAAAGAAGTGTCCTCGGTCGTTTGATGAAACCGTGCGCCGCTGCGATGGGTGCAAGCGGAAGAGACAACTACAAGTTGGTGATGATCAAGAGAGCCAGGAGGATCGACGGACCCTGCTCTAAAGGATGAAAGCTTTTCACGAAAATATCACATTTCTATCACGCTCTAAATTTTTTTGATTAGACAGCCGCTCCCCATGCAGTTAGTCTTGTCTCCATTACACAAAAGCTCCGCTGGGTCCTTCCCAACGCTCTGGTTGTTTCATCTGCCGTATCCCTTGCGGGAATATTTTCCCCGCACTCGTTGAACCGCAAGACCTTTTCGTTCACCTGATCTGCAATGAAACCCTTACTTCGGCGCGCAGACTAACCTCTGTCGCGCGACCGCAGAATTGCGTCTGCCGAGCTCCTCGACGCTGCCAATCGATCTCCCCGAATAACGCCGATTTGTAACCAGTTCCAACTGAGGTTTTCACGAATGAAGATGTTTTCTAAACTTGCCCTTCTTCTCCTGATCGCAGGCTTTATCTCCCACAGCATCCCGGCATTCGCACAGCAGACCGGTTTAAGCGGCGTAGTCAAAGACGTTCAGGGGGGCGCCATTCCCGGCGCGAAAGTTGAAGTAAAAGAGGCGGGTGGAGCTTCCTTCCATGCCACCACTAATTCTCAGGGATCGTATGTCATCCCGAACGTTGGAGCGGCCGATTACACCATTACGGCCGTTGCGTCAGGTTTTGCCACAGTCGAGAAGAAAGTGCTCCTGCTGGTAGGTCAACTCGCAACCGTCGATTTTTCACTGCCTGTCGCCAGTGCCACAACGTCTGTCGTGGTCGAGGCCAGCAATGATCTCGCCATCGACACAACTTCGTCCGCCGTGGCCGGAAACGTCACACCTTCCGAAGTTCAGGATGTCCCGGTCAACGGCCGCAACTATGTCGAACTCTCCGCTCTCGTCCCCGGCATCAAGTCGAACTCCTTCGGCAACACGCCCGCAGCATCTGGACAATCCACCAACGGAGGCGACGCAGAAACCGGCAAGTTCCAGATCACGCTCGATGGCCTGCAGTACTCGCAGGACTCCGTCGGTTCCAGCTTCGGTCAACCCAAGATCTCGCAGGACGCCATTTCGCAGTTCCAGATCATTACGAATCGTTTTGACGCCACGTCCGGCCGCTCAGCAGGTATCTATGTCAACGTTCAGTCCAAGACGGGCACCAACCAGATTCATGGCGGTGCTTTCGGTTACTTCCGCAACTCCTATTTCAACGCATCTGACCCCATCGCAAAGAAGGTTCTCGACTTTGCCGATCAGCAATACGGCGGCACTATCGGCGGTGCTATAAAGGCCGACAGGCTTTGGTACTTCGGTTCCTACGAGGGCGAGCATCAGCCCAACACCGCAACGATCAACCCGTACGTAACAGCTGGCGTAGGCAGCCTGTATAGCCATCCGACAGTCCTCAAGAATAACGAGTATCTCGGACGCCTGGACTTCCAGCCCAGCGAAAAGAATCACTTCATGCTGCGCGGCGATGCCTTCACTTCGAACACCAGCTTCGTCGCAGGTACCGATCCCAGCCAGTCCTACTCATCGTCGGTTTCCAGCTCAGGCTATGTCTTCGATTGGAACCGGAATCTCAATGACCATCTCATCAATGATCTACATGCTGGCTTCCATTACTTCCAGTTTCAGAATCTTCCCTTCTTCAATAACAACTCGATCGTGTTGACGCTGCCCAACGCAACCGTTGGCGAACCGTACAACGAGCCCGAAATCTTTGACCAGTACACACAGCAGTATCGCGACGATCTCTTCTGGCTCAAGGGCAAGCACAGCGTCCGCGTTGGTGGTGAGTATCTCTACACACTGCATGGCGGTGCATTTCCGCAGTATCTGCGCGGCGGTCTCACGACCTGCACGCCTACACCTGGCGTGACGGCAACATCCGCTCTGTACAACACATTTTTCCCTAACGGAACGCTCGACCCCAGCAGCTGGAACTACGCTGCTATCAACGCCTATTGCGGTGGTGGCGAAATCTATACGCAAGCCTATGGCAACTACAACATCAGCGTCGGGCGCAACATCATCGGTGTCTGGGGGCAGGATGATTGGAAGATTCTTTCCCGCCTGACTCTCAACCTCGGGCTCCGCTATGACAACGACCTCGGTGCTTATAACACCAGCTACGTCCCGACGACCGGCTTGCTAACGCCGAACACGAACCCGAACGCAAACTTCGCGCCCCGCGTTGGTTTCTCGTACGATCCCGGTGGCAACGGCAAGACCTCCATCCGTGGCGGTGCCGGCCTTTACTTTGCCGACCAGGTCGCCAACGCTGTGATCGACGAAGAGCTTTACAGCAGCACGGCGCGCGCACTGCAAGCCACGCTCAGCGGCACAAACCTGGCGCTACCCTCGCCGTTCGCCGGGCAGAATCCCGCTGCGAACCCAACAAACTACGTCAGTTCGCCGCAACCGATCCTGCGTGGAGCCAAGACACCTTACGCTCTCCAGGGATCTTTCGGTATCGCACGCGAGCTTCCGTTCCACACCACCATGACCGCCGATCTCGTACATCAGCGCGTGTATGACGACTTCATTGCCCTCAGCGGAAACCTGCTTCAAAATCCCCTGAATCCGGAACAAAACCTCAACCCGACCGCGGCCATGTCGGCGGCAACTTACTCCACCCGTACCTGCGGCAATGGCGGCATCACGCTTGATACGCTTTCCGGAAACCTTTCCGGCGATGCGCCCAGCAACGGTACTGGTGTTGGCCAACCTGCCAAGCAGGTGTGCAACCAGCTGTTCGGTGGCTCGGTCCGTAACTTCTCCACCCAGCCCGGAGCCGGCGTCATCGCTGATGCTCTCCAGGTTGGCTTGAAGCACGCTCCCATCCATGGCTTCACGGGCGCTCTCGCATACACGTGGGGACGCACCAAGAACTCCACCGGCGGTGCCTTCGCGTATCCGAACAAGCCCTTCAAGCCCGGTATCCAGCAGGAATGGGCCGACGGCACCGACGACCAACGCCACACACTCACGGTCAACGGTGAGTACAAGTGGAAGTACGGCCTGTCGCTCTCGGGTCTGTACCACTTCGGCTCCGGTCTCGCCTTCGCTACCACCTCCGGTACAACCGTCAATGGATACTCCGGCAGCACGCGTACCTTCGCCGCCGGCGTCACCCCCATCGCGTTCCCGGCGTCCGGAATCTGCCCAACCGGCTCAACCTGCGTCTACGCTCCGCTCTCAAAGATCCACTTCGACGCAGGGTATGGATACAACGTCATCGAGCGCGATGCCTTCCGCGGCACCGATTACAACCGTGTCGACTCCCGTCTGCAAGAATCGTTCAAGGTTTATAAGCGCGTCCATGCAACCGTCGCTGTAGAAGCCTTCAACCTCTTCAACCACTCCAACTACGGCAACTTCGCAACGGTCGCAACCAGCGGCCCGATCGTAGTCGCCACTGGACTGCCGAATGCCAACGCTTACGGACGTGCTACTGCATCTTCCGGCGCTCCCTTCGAATACCAGGCGCGCTCGCTGCAGTTCATCGGCCGCATCTCTTTCTAACCACCCCGTCCTAACCGCGGCACAACGCGATATTCGCGTTGTGCCGCTTTCCCCTGTAAGACCCAAGTAGGGAGAGCTTCAATGTCCATTCTGCCTCGTTCCGCCTCCGCCGCATCTCTCGCCGCCTTACTCTTCGCCGCCTCCCCGCTCCACGCAGTCGTCCCGGCCGCTGTCCCGCACAAGACCATTACCGTCTCCCAGGTCACGGACACTCAGGTCACCGTCTCGCCGGACCACAAGCTCCTCCTCGCCGACATCCAGGGCATCCTCTACTCCATGCCCTTCGGCGGTGGCGCGGCCAAGCCGATCACCTCGCCTTTAACGGAAGCCAACCACCCGGTCTGGTCCGCCAAGGCCGGTCTGGTCATCTTCCAGTCCTACGCCGGCGGCACCTTCCACATCTGGTCCATGCACCCGGACGGCACGCTCCTCAAGCAGATCACCAACGGCCACGGTGACGACCGCGAGCCCCGCGTCTCGCCTGACGGCGCCACCATCGCCTTCACCTCCGATCGCGCCTTCGAAGGCTCCTACGACATCTATACCGTCCCTGTCGCCGGTGGCGAACCTAAGCGCATAACGAAATCCCCCGCCGACGAGTACGGCCCCAACTGGTCGCCTGACGGCTCCAGCCTTGTCTTCATCTCCGGCACCGGTATCGCCGGCAAGTCTATCGAATCCATCGACCTCAAGTCCGGCGTTCAGCGCACTGTCCTCTCCGTCAACCCGGAAACCAGTCGCGTCGAAGCCCCCAGCTACTCGCCCGACGGCACCAAGCTCGCCTACGTCCTCTTCGGTGGCGCGGGCATGTTCATGAACGAAGCGCACCTGGCCGTCGTCAGCGTGCCCGATGGTGCTCCCATCTACACCGGCAAAGCCGTCGATACCTTCCCATTCCCCGCCGAGTGGCTCTCGAACTCCAGCCTCATCTACACCGGCGACGGGAAAATTATCACCACCGACCTCACCGCCTCCACCGAAACGCCGCTAGTCTTCACCGCTCCCATCCCCACCAACCGCCCCAAGTACACCTACAAGCATTACGACTTCGACTCCACCACACCCCACGCCGTCAAAGGTATTTATGCGCCCGCGCTCTCACCCGACGGGAAGCAGGTCGCCTTCGTCGCACTCAACCAGCTTTATGTCATGACGATCGGCAGCAAGCCGCTGCCCATTACCAACGACCTCTACTACAAGCAAGGCCCCGCCTGGTCGCCCGATGGCAAAACCCTCGCCTACATCTCCGACCGCGACGGCGTCGAGAACATCTACCTGCACGATACCTCTTCACCTGACTCGATCACCGACCGCCGCGCTGCGCCCAGCACCTCCGCGCAGATCATGCCTGCCTGGTCGCCCGATGGCAAGAAGATCGCCTTCCAGGATCAGACTATGGCCACGCTCCTCGCTGACGTAGCCACCGGCAAGATCACCCCACTCGATCCCACCACCTTCTTCCCTGGCCGCGCGTCCTTCTCGCCCAACGGCAAAACGCTCGCCATCGCCACCATCAAGCCTTACACCAAGCGTTATCGCGAAGGCACAAGCGCTATCGTCACAATCGACCTCGCCACCGGCAAGCAGAACACCTTCTCGCCCGCGCCGTTCGAGTCTGTCACCACTCGCACGGAAGACGGCCCCATCTACTCGCCTGACGGCAAAGAGATCGCCTTCGTCATGGACGACTTGCTCTACACCATGCCCGTCGACGAAGCCGGCCATCCCATCGGCAAGGCCACCGTACTCAACGCTGAAACCACCGACGCCGTTACGTGGAGCGCAGACTCCAAGCGCCTCCTCTACCTCAATAACGGCAAGCTACACCTCATCAACCGCGTCACCAAGGCCATCACGCCCGTTCCGGTAAACCTCACCTACACTCAGGCCAAGCCGCAGCAGAAACTCCTCATCCACGCTGCGCGCTTCTGGAAAGGCCAGGGTCCCGATGAACAAAAAGATGTCGACATCCTGATCACCGACAACCGCATCACCAGCGTCACGCCGCATTCAGCCACGCCGCCCGCCGGCGTCACGCGCACCATCGAAGCCAAAGACTCCACCGTCATGCCCGGCCTTTGGGAAAGCCACTCGCACCCCGACTCCGACAACGGCATCTACTACGGCTCGCGCATGGGCCGCCTCTGGCTCGCCTACGGCATCACCGAAACCAAGGGCGTCGCCGACAACGCCTACCGCGGCCTCGAGCATCGCGAGTCCTACAACGCCGGCCTCGCTATAGGCCCGCGTCTCTTCAACACGGGTGAAGCCGTCGACGGCGAACGCGTCTACTACCCGATGATGATCCCCACGACATCGCACGCGCAGCTCGAACGCGAGCTCGCCCGCCTCAAAGCGCTCGACTTCGACTTCGTCAAGCTCTACGTCCGCTTGCCGTTCACCTGGGCCGCCGAAGGCGCAAAGTTCGGCCACGATGAAATGGGCGTGCAATCCGCCAGCCATTACCTCATCACTGCCGTCGATCTCGGCGAAGACGGCATGACCCACATCTCTGCCACCTCGCGCAACGGCTGGGCCTACTCACGCTCACTCACCGGCCGAAGCTATGAGGACGTACACAAGATGCTTGTCGACTCCGGCATGTGGGCCATCACCACCACTTTCTCGCAAGCACCATACGCGGACGATCCCGGCATGGCCACCGATCCTCGTCAGGGAATCACGCCGCCCTGGGAGAACGCCCGCCTCAAGGTCGCCGTCCACAACGCACAGCAGGGAGATCAAAGCACGGCCTACCAGCACCTCAAGGACGAAGAAATCACCGTCGCCGACGACTATCGCAAAGGCGGCCTCATCCTCGCCGGCACCGACTCACCGCTCGACATCCCCGCCACCAGCCTGCATCTCAATCTCCGCGCGCAGGTCAAGTTCGGGATGGCCCCGTGGCAGTCGCTGGAAACAGCAACCTACTTGCCCGCGAAGGCCTTCGGGCTCAGCAAGGATCTGGGCACACTTGAGCCCGGCAAACTTGCCGACCTCATCATCACCGCCGGCGATCCACTCACCAACATCGACGATGTCACCCGCGTGGTCTGCGTCATGAAGGACGGTTTCCTCTGGAGCCTCTCCGATGTCGCCGCTCCGTTCGCAAAAATCAAAACCGGCGCCGCGATGTGTCCTGCGTCACCGATCAAGTAACACGCGTGCGCTACGATAATTGTGAGTCACCCAAAAACAACCTCACCACGAATTAGCAACGGGCGTTAGCCCGCTGATTGAGATCACCACACGCCGCCCTTCGGGGCTGGCCCGCCATAGGAAACACCGGAGAGCACACCCATGGGTTTTACCAGACGCGATTTCCTCACCCGCGTAGGACAGGTCGGCGGCTACAGCGCCGCCTTTGCTTCCATGCAGGTACTCGGCCTCATGCCGATGAAGGGCGAACAATGGAAGGCCATTGAAGCGCCGCCCAACTCCGGCAAGGGCACGAAAGTTGTCGTCCTCGGCGGCGGCATCGGCGGTCTTGTCTCCGCTTACGAACTCCGCAAGCTAGGTTACGACGTCACCGTTCTCGAAGCCCGCAGCCGTCCCGGAGGCCGCGTCTGGACTGGCCGCAACGGAGATAAGATCGAGTTCGCGGACGGCACCACGCAAACCATCGCCTGGAAGGACGGCAACTACCAGAACATCGGAGCCGGCCGCATCCCTTCCATTCACTGGACCATCCTCAAGTACTGTCGCGAGCTCAACGTCCAGCTCGAAGTAGAAGTCAATACAACCCGCTCGTCGCTGCTGCAGAACGACAACGCCAACGGCGGCGTTCCCATCACGCAGCGCCGTGTTGAGGCCGACACTCGCGGCCACATCTCCGAGCTCCTCGCCAAGTGCGTCTTGCAGGGCGCTCTCGATCAGGACCTGTCGCCTGAAGACAAGAATCGCATGTTCGCCTTCCTCAACAGCTATGGCGATCTTGATCGCGCCAACAAGTATGTAGGCGGCTCTCATGGTCTGGGCCGCTCCGGCTGGAAGATCCCACCCGCAGCAGGTAAGCAGGTTGGCGTTGTGGAACCGCCGCTCGATATGAAGACGCTGCTCGACGCTAACTTCTGGGCCAACCTCCTCTTCACCGAAGAGTTCCCGCAGCAGGCCACAATGATGCAATGCGTCGGCGGCAACGACCGCATCCCCTACGCCTTCGCAAAGTCTCTGGGAAACGTCGTGCAGTACAGTTCGCCGGTCACGTCCTTCAAGCGCATCGCAAAGGGTGTTTCGGTTACCTATACGCAGGGTGGAAAGGAAAAGAACATCGAAGCAGCCTACTGCATCGTTGCGCTCCCCTTCGAAATCCTGAAGAAAATCCCCAACGATCTTTCGGCACCCTACCAGGCCGCCGTCAACGGCAGCACACCCTCCGGCTACTACAAGATCGCCTGGGAAAGCCGTCGTTTCTGGGAGCAGGACTACAACATCTACGGCGGCCTCTCATTTCTATCGCAGGGCCCCAGCCCGCTCTGGTACCCTTCAGCCAACCTCATGGCGCCCACCGGTGTCTTCGTCGCCGGCTACATGGAAGAGCAGGGAACACCCTTCTTCGACATGACCATGGAGCAAAAGTTCGCTGAGTCCAGAAAGTCGGTTGAAAAGCTCCATCCCGGCCACGGGGCCGAGCTCACCAACCCCATCTATTTCAGCTGGCGTCGCATGAAGTGGAACGAAGCCTCATGGATTCACAACTGGGGAGGCGGTCGCACGGGCTACAACACACTTATTGAAGCCGACGGTCCCTATTACTTTGCCGGTGACACCGTTTCGAACATCAACGCCTGGATGGAAGGCGCCGCACTCAGCGCCAAGCGCGTCGTGCAGATGATCAGTGACAAGGTCAAAACCGCCAGCATCGCTACCCCGACCAAGTCCACGTTCGATTCCTAATAACGAGTGTCATCCACTTTTATGACTTGTCATCCTGAGCGCAGCGAAGGATCTGCTGTCCACTTGTAGAGGCACACTTCACTCAACCAAAGGCAACAACATCACGCACCACACGGAGCGAACCATGAAAGTAAGAAACGTCCTGATGTCCGCAGCCTTCCTCGCCGCCTCCTGCCTGGCGCACTCCCAGGTCACGGTCAAGCACATCCAAACTGAAAAAGCCTTCATCGCCGTCGGCGTCTGGGCCGGCGACACCTTCTACCTCAGCGGCCAGACCGCCACGCCCGTCACCCCTGCCGATGCGGCTAAGGGAACGCCCGCCGTCTGGGGTGACACCAAGACGCAGGCCGCCAGCATCTTCGCCAAGATCCAGAAAGCACTTCAGGATCAAGGCCTCGACATGAAGGACGTCGTCAAAGCCACCGTCTTCATGGCCGCCGACCCCACGACCGGCAAGATCGATTTCGCTGGCATGAACTCCGAGTTCTCCAAGTACTTCGGCACCAAGGACCAGCCCAACAAGCCCGCTCGCTCCGCCGTCCAGGTAGCCGCGCTCGTGGCTCCCGGCGCTCTGCTTGAAGTTGAAGTCATCGCCGTCAAGAGCAAGTAACGAACTCACGCATCAACAAAAGGGAGGGCCTCATCGAGGCCCTCCCTTTGCATTCCCTCACTCCTCAAACCTTGAAGCCCTCATCCCTCAACAGAGCAAGAGCCAGGCACAATCTACCCAAGCACTACACCATCACGTGTCATCGGCATTTCATTCTCGGCTACAACCGGCGCTGCTGGAGCATCCATCACCTGCTTGAACGCTACCTTGAACTTCGCCATCTCTTCCTTTGAGCCCACGCTGATGCGCACGGCATTTGGCCAGATCGGCCACGTCCGCCCAATGTAGACATTCTTCGCCTGCATCGCCGCAATCACGCCTTTGCCGGGCCGTCCGGTATCGACCATGAAACAGTTCGACTGCGAGTCGCCAATCACCTTGTAGTTGTTCTGCTTCAACCAGGAGATCGTATCCACGCGAACGTCACCGATAATCTTCTTGCGCGTTGGCACCAGGTCCGCATCCCGCAGCGAAACCTCTGCCGCAACAGCTCCAGTCACCACCATCGGGTTCATGCCGTAGCGCATCAGCTTCTTCAGCAGATCAGGCCGTCCCAGTGCCATGCCGCAGCGAATGCCGGCCATGCCATACACCTTGCTGAACGTTCGCAGCACGATAATGTCTTTACCTGCTGCTACCTGGTCGATCACATCTTCGCCGTCGGAAAGATGAATGTAAGCCTCATCCACCAACAAGATCGAGCCCTTAGGCTTGTTCTCCAAAGCCCAGACAATGTCCTTCTTCGCCGTGATCGTGCCCGTCGGATTGTTCGGGTTGCAGATATAGATCACACCCGCGTTCGGATCCGCAGCCACCATCGCCTTCATATCGTGCGAGTAATCGTCGGCCAGCTTCACCTTGAACACGCCTGCACCCGAAGCCATCGCCGCATAGCCCGCAGCTTCATACGTAGGATCGGCAATCACGAGGCCCTTCTTGGGCCCGGTATACGCCAGTACCGTGTAGTGCAGCGGCTCGGACGACCCCGCATACACCATCACATTCTCCGGCTTCAGCCCATGCTGTCCGGCAAACGTTTTCGTCAGCTGTTCCTCGTATCCATACAGGTCATAGCGTCCGCCGTGCGGAGCCATCGCCGAAATCGCTTCGCAGGCCGCCTTGCACGGGCCCAGTGGATTCTCATTGGCATTGATCAGCACCGCATCTTCTGGCGTCGCCGTCGGCCCCAGGCTGAAGGCTCCGGCCTTGCCGCCACCGGCGGCCATGCGAGCTGCGTTCGCGAAGTGCGCTTCGCCGAGCACCGGCGCAGCGGCAAACATCGAGGCATATTTCATAAAGCTACGGCGGGAAGTGGAGGGAACAACGGGTTCGTCAGGACAGCGCATGGGAAGCTCCTTCATGAAACTCATAAGGCAAGATGAATTTGGAAGTGCTGTTGCTGGAAGTCGAGTCGGCCAGAAACACAGCGTGATAGCCGGAAGAGCGCGTAAAAGCTGGCCGAAAGCGTCCGCAGGTTTGCGAAGCTGCGCTGATTATAGCCCACAATTAAGCGCAAAAAGAGAGACTCTGCTGCGCGTCTTCAGCGCACAGCAGAGTCTCTCAAAATCCACCTGTCCCGGTTAGAAAGTCACCTTTCCCGCGAATTGGATAATGCGTGGATTGCCGGTTGTACTGCTGATCACGCCGAACGTACTGGCGGTCTGAAGAGCGCTGCTGGGACTGGCGAAGTTCACAATATTCAGCACGTTGAAGAACTCGGCGCGGAACTCGAAATGCACTGAGTCGTGAATCAACGTGTCCTTGATCAGCGAAGCATCGATATCCCGCTGCGCCGGCCCGTACAGGATGTTGCGCCCCGATGTCCCGTAGTAATTCCCCGAGGTCACAAACGCTGCCGTGTTGAAGTAATGGGTCAGTCGGCTCGTCGTTCCGCCGGAAAGCTTCGCCGTGTGCGCGTTCGCTCCAGCCACAAAGTTCGCCTCGTTGGTGCCGGCTGTCGCATAGAACGCCGCGCCCTTGGAGTCGGTCACCGTAAACGGCAAACCGCTCTGCGCCGTGCCCACGCCCGCAATCTGCCAGCCGCTGAACATCCGCTTGCCGAACGCCGTCCGGTCCAGTGCAAAACCAAACGCCGGGATGGAATAGATCCCGCTCACAACGAGCCGGTTAGTCACGTTGTAATCGGAGGGCGCCCAGTTCCCGGCCAGGTTCGTCTGATCGCCATCAAAGCCGGAGAATGTGGTTCCATCGCTCGCCGATGATTCCGTATCCATCGACTTTGCATAGGTGTACGAGGCCAGAAACTGCAACCCATGGCTCAACCGCTGCGTCACACTTGTCTGCAGGCTGTTGTAAACCGAAGTTGCCCGTGTTTGCAGATACGTCAGCCCCGCGTTCGAGTCCGAGAACCCAATGTAAGGCACTCGGGCCTGCGCATTGGCCGCGGTCGTCGTCGTGATGCCGTTGACCGGGTTCGTCGCAGAAGCGATTAGCGGCTGGTTCGCCTGTGTCTCCACCGGCAGGGCAACACCGTGCGACCCAACGTAGCCAATCTCCACAATGGTATTCGGCGTCGCCTGCACCTGGACGTTCATGCCAAACTGTTGCACATACGGCGTGCGGAACTTCGGATCGAATGCATAGATGCTCAGCGGCGGGCTCGTCACCGGATACGCCGTGCCATAAGGAATCGGCCCCCCATAGATCTGAGGCACGATCGGGAAGAGATTAGCCGTCGGCAGGATTGGGAAAGGGTTCGCAAGGGTCGCCGCAGTGTTTCCCACCCCGCTGAGCGTCACCTTCTCATAGCTGGGCAGCGAGAGAGCCTCCAGCAAACCAAGCTGGTTTGAAGCGCGGTCCACTGAAAGCGCATAGCCGGCACGAACATTGATCCAGCGCACCGGTTGATACGCCACGCCAATCCTCGGCCCAAAGTTCTTCTTGCCTACCGTATCGGTCATCGTGTCCGAAACAAGCGGAATGCCCGGAATCGGATTGCGCGAGTTGCGCGTCTGCACAAAACCCGCGGAGGTATACGCTCCCGGCGCCGGCGCCACATAGTTCCTTAGATAAAAGGCACCATCGCGTCCACCCTTATCCACCGGCAGGCCAACGTACTCCCAGCGCACGCCATAGATCAGCGAAAGGTTGGGCGCCAACCGCCATGTGTCCTGCGCAAAAATCGCATAGTCATGCAGTTCGTCGTTGCGCTTCGTCTGTCCGCTGGCAACCGCGCTGGTGTACACGCTCGAGTACGACTTCGTGCTCCCGTTGCCGCCGCTCGCTGCCGAAGTTCCCGCCAGCCCAATCAGGAGATCGTTGAAGTTCTCAATCGTCAGGACCCCGCGCTCCTGGTTGTTGGAGTAGTAGTTGTCCTGGTACAGCCGCGCCTCCGCGCCGTAAGCCATCTGGTGCTTACCGTGCACGTAGGAAAGCGTGTCGAAGTATTGATAGTTCGTTGAAGCATCTGCCTGGTCCGCATTCACGCTATAGCCAATCGTGAATCCACCCGCCAGCACAATGCTCGGAATGTCACCAAACTGCGCGGAGTTGAAACGCGACATGCCGATGGAGCTCAGCGGGAGCAAGTTCTGAAATCCTGTTGAACCAAGATTCAACGTCGCTCCCATGCGTGCCTCATTCACAAGGTTTGGCGTGATGATCTGCGTGTCCGTCAGGCTGTAAAGCTGTGCCTTGAACAACTGGTTTGTACCGAAGCCCGGCACCGTCGCTGACGGAAACGCATTGAACTGAGGCTGGTTCGCGAAGATCGATTTGAAGGCGATGTGGTTGCGCGCCGTCACGTTGTAGTCGATCGCATCCACATACTGATCTTCATCGAACGTCGAAGGCTCCGACACCGTATAGTTCACACCCGTTGCCACGGTCGAAGTCGGCGAAGGAATTACATACTGCCCATTCGGAAGCTTCGCGTTCAGCAGCGCCAGCGCCACAGGATTGATATTGCTTCCTGAAGCATTCACCGTCGTTCCGCCCGCATACGTCGCCTGCCCCGCAAAGGCGGCGCCAAGCGTGGCATTCGTGCGTGTCGTCGGAATCGCCGGCAGCACCAGCGACTCTGAACCTGCCACACCGTTCACTTGCCGCGTGCCTTGGTAGCCGAAGAAGAAGAACAAACGATCGCGCAGCAACGGTCCGCCAATCGTTCCACCAAACTGGTTCTGCTTCAGCTCCGGTCGCGGCGTTCCCAGCTGATTGAAGAAGTAAAGGTTCGCATTAAGATCGTCATTGCGAATGAACTCGTACACCGATCCATGAAATTTACCCGTTCCGCTGCGCGTCACCAGCGCAACGTTTGCGCCACCGCTGCGTCCGGCCGTTACGTCATACAGACCGGTCTGCACCTTAAACTCCTGGATCGCGTCAGGCGCCGGAATCACCACACCATTCGAAGCAAACGTATTGTTCGACGCGCTATTCACATGGATGTTCACTGCATCGATACCGTCGACATAGAACGCATTCGATCCCGGCCTCGCTCCATCGGCGGAGATGTTCTGCGTGCCGCGTCCCAGCGCCGTCGCATTGTTCAACGCCACGCTCGTACCCGGCGAAAGCGCCAGGATCTGCGTAAAGTTCCTCGTCGCCAGAGGCAGCTGCTTGATTGCCTGTCCATCCACCACGCGTCCCAGCGTCGTTTCCTGTGACTGCAGAATAGGCGCATCCGAGGTCACATCGATCACTTGTTTTGTGCCGGAGATTTCCATCGTCGTGTCGAGAGCGACATGCTCCGTCACGTTCAGCGTCACATGCCGCACGATGGGCGTAAAGCTGCCGCTCGTAAACTCAACGTCGTAGGTCCCGGGGGCCAGCGACGGAAACGCATACTCGCCGGAGCTGTTCGTCGTCACCGTGCGCTTGGTGCCTGTAGCAGTACTTGTCAGGTTCACGGTAGCTCCAGGGATCACCGCACCGGTCGAATCCTTCACGGTGCCACTGATAGTTCCGGTCGTCTGCGCAAACGCTCCGCAGGCAAAAACAGCAAAACAAATCACAAACAGGAGAGGTTTCAAACGGTTCATCATGGCTTCAGGTACTCCTTCAAAAAGGCATAAACATCTCTGCGCGATTCAACCGCCAGAGGGGTATCGATTCGGTTAAAGAAGTGCCCACCCGGGGCAGCCTCATAAATATGCAACTTGTACTGCTTGTGTGCTGCATCGAGCGCCGCCACCAGGTGCTTGATCTCCACAATGTGTACCGTCTCATCCGTTGTATCGGCATCGATCATCAGCGGCCTATTCAGCTGTGCCGCGTAGTACACCGGAGACCGCTTCAGATAAGCATCTCTATCGTCATCCACATCCACGCCGATGCTCTCCGCCATCTCCGCTCGATACTTCTTCGTCGAATACATCATCCGTTCAGCCAGATCGCTCACCGGCACGCCAGCAAAGGCACACGCATAACCATCCGGATGCTGCAGCACATTCATCAGCGAAATCATCCCACCATGGCTCCATCCCACCAACCCCACGCGCTTCGCATCGAGAAACGTGTACCGCGCCAGCATCCAGCCGCGAGCCCCGAGCGCATCGTCATCCTCACGCGCGCCATAATCCATCGCCCGCTCATACGGCATGCCATACCCGCTGGACCCGCGATACTCCGGCGAGATCACCGCATATCCCTGCTCCACCAGCTCCCTAATCAACCGCCCATCATTGTCCGGCCCTCCCGTCAGCGTGCTCCCATGCACCCCGCCATGCAGAAACACGATCAGCGGATGCTTCTTCGTCCGGTCCATCGACTTCGGCACAAACGTATACGCATACAGAATCATCGGCTGCGGCCCAAGCTCCGTCTGCTTCGCATGGATATCCGGCAGCCCGGTGTAGACAATCTTCTCCACCGTCGCAATATCCCCCAATATCTGCTGCCAGCGCACATCGTCAACAGCCTTCGTCGTCTCATCCAGCATGTACTTATCCACCGCATGCGAATCATCCGCAGCGGTAGCCGTCTTCTTCGCGGTCTGCGCACTCAGCGAGACAGCGGCAGCAAAAGCAATCAGGGCAATAGCGGGTGTGGGCGTCAATTTCATCGTCATCCTTTCCTCAGCGCCATGGAAGAGCGCTCGCCTCTCACCATAGTCAGAATCCCCGCCAGCACAAACACCACCACCGCCGTCGACGCCATCGCCACCGGATATCCCGTCCGTTTCGCCACCCCCGCCTCCAGCGTCGGTGCAATCGCCGCCAACAGCACGCCGCACTGATTCCCCAACCCCGGCAGCGATCCGCGTATCGATCCCGGTGACATCTCCGCCAGATGCGCCGGCACCACACCCCACGCGCCCTGCACGCAGAACTGCATCAGCACCGCGCCCACAATCAGCAGCGGAATCGTCTGCGCAAACGCCCACAGCGGAATCACACAAACCGCCCCCACCATCGCAAACACCATCGCCCGCCGCCGCCCAAGCCTGTCCGACAGCCACCCAATGCAAAGCCCACCCAGAATCGCCCCCACCATCGAAATCGCAGAAACCGCCGCCTTCTGGTGCGAGTTGAAGTGGAACTGTCGCTGCAGAAACGTCGGATACAAATCCTGCGTTCCATGCGAGCTCATATGCATCGCCATCATGAACACCGTGAAGTAAACAAACAGCTTCCAATGCGTCGCCATCGTCCGCCCAATGCCCGCAAACGTCGAGTGCCGCTCCGCCAGCCAGGCCTCCGACTCTTTCACCTTCGTCATCACAAAAGCCGCCACCAGCAGCGCCGGCAAAGCGCCAATCAAAAACAGCGGCCGCCACCCATGCTTATCGAACAGCGTGTAGTAAGCCGCCGCCGCCAGCAGAAACCCAATCGCATACCCCTGTTGCAGCAACCCGGAAAGCACCCCGCGCAACCGCAGCGGCACTTTCTCCATCGCCAGCGAGACCCCAACACCCCACTGCCCACCCATCACCACACCAAAAATCGCCCGGATCACCAGGAACTGCACAAAGCTGTGCGCAAACCCGGTCATCAACTCCACCACGGCAAACAGCACCAGGTTCGCCGCCAGCGGAATCCTCCGCCCATACCGGTCCGCGATCCCTCCAAAGAAGAACGCCCCAATCGGCCGCAGCGCCAGCGTGGCAAACAACGCATAGGTCACATGCTTGTCATCCTGCCCAAACGTCTGCCCAATCGCCGTCAGGCTGAACACCACCAGGAAAAAGTCGAACGCATCCAGCGTCCATCCGGCCATACCTGCCAGGAACGACCCAACCCACGGATCCTGCGTCGCCACACCGGGCAGCAGCGTATCGTTTGGTGCCGCAGCCAGGCTGCTAACGGAAGGGGCTTGCGACACAGGCATCAGGCTTCACATTCCTCGGAGGATTTTGGCTACGGAGAAAACATCTCCTCCAAACCGCCGAGAACACTAGGAGCCACAAACGCCAGCCGTCCTTAAGAAAAGCTAAAAAAAAGACAAACCTTTTGAATCATCGAGATACGCGCCCGCCACGCTAGAAATGCATGCTCGCAATCACTTGCTGAAACGCCACATCCCCCCGCAGCGCATCCAGCGAAGGATCGATTTTCGCGTACACCATCGAAGTCGACCGGTCCCCAACCGCCATCCCCAGCTCCTTGATCGCTTCCGGCTTACGCCCCAGCCCCATATCCACCAGCGCCAGCGCAAACGGAGGAACATACTTCGTCTTCGCCATATCCTCCAGCTGCGTCCGAGTTTTCGCCGCCGCCGCCGTCGCCCCACTCGCCGCCTGCGCCTGTCCCAGCAGCCCGAGAATATAAGGATCACCACTCAGCCGCGCAGCCGACGCCAAATCCACCACAGCCGCTCCAGCATCACCCATGCGAATCTCCACAATTCCACGCCGCGTCAACGCCCTTACAAACGACGGATCCAGCTCCAGCACCTTCTTATAGTCCGCCAGCGCCGCATCATAATCGTGGCTAAGATACTCAATCCAACCGACATTCGTATCGATAATCAGCGACAGCGGATCAAGCGCCTGCGCCCGCCGAATCTCATACAACGCCTGCGGAAACCGCCCCATCGCCGCCAGATCCAGCGCATACCAGTGGTGCGCCGTCGCATAGTTCGGATTCAGCGCAATCGCCCGCTCAAACTCACCCTCCGCCGCCGGCCCGTTCCAGTCGGTAAAGAAGTAGATCATCCCCAGCGAAGCATGCGGCTCCGCCAGCGTCGGGTCCAGCTGGATCGCACTCAATGCCGCCGCCCGCGCATCCGGAATCGCCGCCCGTCCCGACTCCACCGAGAACGACGCCAGCAGCGCATACGAATCCGCCAGCCCCGCGTAAGCCAACGCATAGTTCGGGTCCGCCGCTATGCTCTGCCGGAAGTAGTCGATACTCTGCCGCAAACCCTCTTCCGTCCGCCGGTTCCAGCAGTACCGTCCGCGCAGATACAGCTGATAAGCCTGGTCATTCACCGCAGCCTTCGCCGGAGTCTTCGGCGCAGCCGCATGGTCCGCCACCTTCATCAGCTCCGCATCCAGAGCATTTCCCGCAGCAATCTGAAGCCGAGCCATGTTCCGCCCGGCATCCGAGAAACTATCGCTCCAAAGCGTCTTCGCATCCGCCGCGCGCACCAGCTTAATGTTGAGGCTCGTCCCATTCGCATCCTGCGAAACCGTACTCGTCACCACCCCATCAGCATTCTGCTCACGTCCCACGGTCGCCGGGTCCGCCGGCGCAGCCGAGTACTTCAGCACCGAGCTCATCGGCCTCACTTCAACCGTGCCCTCCACGCGGCTGATCAGCGTATCGGTTAGGCCCAGCAACACATAATCGTCGACGCTCTTTCCCGTCATCGGCAGAATGGCAATCGAGTGCAACCTCACCGCCGGCCGCATCGCCCGCCACCAGAACCAACTCCCCACCAACCCCAAAGCGAACACCGCCGCGACCACAAGCCACATCCCACGGCGCTCTCTATAGATAGGTGCACTTGGAACTTCAACCGCCGCACTCGGAGCAACCGAAGCCTCCGATGCCGCAGCGACAGCTTCCACCGCCGGAGCCTCAACCCCCGGCTCCTCAACCACCACCTGCCCAATAAACCGGTATCCCCGCCCGGAAACCGTCTGAATAAACTTCCGGTCATTCGGGTCCTCATTCAACGCCCGCCGCAGCGTAGAAATCGCCACCGTAAGGTTCGATTCCTCCACAAACGACTTCGCCCACACCGCATCCATCATCTCGGCCTTGGTCACCAGCTGACCATGCCGCCGCACCAGCATCAGCAGGGAATCGAAGCTCCGCGCAGGCAGGGCGATCTCCTCACCATCGCGCGTCAGCAGACGGTTCACCTCATCCAGCCGAAAGTCACCGAATCTGTAGACGATGGGAGAAGCCTCGACGGGAGTCCGAACGAGTTCTTTTGGAGAGCTTGCGAGCAAGGGCCTTCACACGGAAATAACATCAACATCCTACCCCAACCCCACAACAACCAGCCAAACCGCACATCCGGCGCGCTTTACAGTCTTCGGAAAATCTTAAGAATTTTCACGCCTCGCATTTAGGCCGTATTCACCCAACGGTGTCTATCTTTATCTCCGACCAGTACCCGAGGAGACTCCGTTGACCGAAACCCAGCCCCGCACCCAGACCAAGCCTCTCACCACCAACAAGCACCTCATCCGCTGGGTCGAAAAAATGGCCGATCTCACCCAGCCCGCGGCCATCCACTGGGTCGATGGCTCGCAATCCGAGTACGACCGCCTCTGCGCCGAGCTCG
>JAMFSR010000035.1 GCA_026225395.1 Granulicella sapmiensis | reverse complement strand
GCGTTTTCGTCGTAGGTGGGGTAGACCTCGATGATGTCGCCGCGGACGCGGAAGGTGCCGCGGCGGAAGTCGACGTCGTTGCGCTCGTAGAGGATTTCGACGAGGCGGCGGGTGATGTCTTCGCGCTTGATCTTCTGGCCGCGTTCGAGCAGCAGCAGCATGCCGTAGTAGGCCTCCGGCGAGCCGAGGCCGTAGATGCAGCTGACGGAGGAGACGATGATGGCGTCGCGGCGTTCGAAGAGGGAACGCGTGGCGGAGAGGCGGAGCTTGTCCAGCTCGTCGTTGATGGTGGACTCTTTTTCGATATAGAGGTCGCCGGCGGGGATGTAGGCTTCTGGCTGGTAGTAGTCGTAGTAGGAGACGAAGTACTCGACGGCGTTGTTGGGGAAGAACTGCTTGAACTCGTGGTAGAGCTGGGCGGCGAGGGTCTTGTTGTGCGCAAGGATCAGTGCGGGCCGGTTCTGCTCGGCGATGATGGAGGCCATGGTGAAGGTCTTGCCGGAGCCGGTGACGCCGAGCAGCACCTGGTCTTTGTCGCCGGCGTTGAGGCCGGAGACGAGCTCGGCGATGGCGCGGGGTTGGTCGCCCGCGGGTTTGTAGTCGGTAACGAGCTGGAAGTCCATCCTTGTAGGATACGAGATGGCGGTACCGAGATGTGTCAGGAGGTTTGGGTGTGGGTGTTGAGCTTTGGCTGGTGAGGCATGGGGAGACGGAGTGGTCTCTGAGCGGGCAGCATACGAGTACGACGGATATTCCGCTGACGGACCATGGGCGGAAGCGGGCTGAGGAGCTGCGGGACTTCCTGGCCGGGCGGAAGTTTGCTGCTGTATTTACCAGCCCGAGGCAGCGGGCGATCGAAACCTGCAAAATCGCTGGGTACGGCGATGTTGCGGTGATCGAGCCGAACCTGCAGGAGTGGAACTACGGCGAGGCTGAGGGAAAGACGACACCGCAGATGCGCGAGATTTATGGGCCGGACTGGAGTGTTTGGACCAACCCGCTGAAGGGAGGCGAGACGCCGGACGAGGTGGGTGCGCGGGCCGATGCGGTGATTGCGAAGTCGTTGGCCGCGGCGGAGGCATCTGACGGTCCTAAGGCCGTGGCGCTGTTTGCGCATGCGCATATCCTGCGAATTCTGGCGGCACGGTGGATTGGGCTGCCTGCGGTAGACGGCAAGAGCTTCGGGCTGGGTACGGGAAGCGTGAGTGTGTTGGGCTTTGAACGGGAGACGCGCGTGATTGAGAAGTGGAATCGCGGGTTCGAGGGAGAGTAAATGTACCGTGTGCTGCAAGCGGGCGAGTGGGATGATTCGTTAGCGGGGATTTGTGCGCTCGCGGTGATGGCGAAGGCGCCGCGCGTGGGGAAGGTGAAGACGAGGCTCGCGCCTGCGCTGGGGTTTGAGGGAGCGGCGGCGATCAATGTTTGTTTCCTGCGGGACACGGCGCGGAACATCGCGGATGTTGCTGTGGCTGGTGGGGCGGCTGGGTTGGTTTGCTATACGCCGGTGGGGGATGAAGAGGCGTTCGATCATCTGTTGCCGCATGGGTTTGGTTTGATCGCGCAGCGTGGCGACGCGTTTGGAGAGCGGCTGCTGCTGGCTGCGGAGGATATTCTCAGCTGCGGGTTCGGCGCAGTTTGTTTGATTGATTCGGATTCGCCCACGCTACCACATGAGGCGTTGAAGCAGGCGGTTGAGGCGTTGGCGCGGCCGGGCGATCGGGTGGTGCTGGGTGGCTCCAATGATGGTGGATATTACCTGATCGGGCTGACGAAGGCGTTTGTAGAGCCGTTCGAAAACATTACATGGAGCACCGCGAGTGTGTATGCGGAAACGGTGTCACAGGTGAAGAGCGCGGGGCTGGAGCTCGTCGAGCTGCCGGTCTGGTATGACGTGGATGATGCCGAGACGCTTGCCACACTGGAACGCGAGTTGATGGGTGGTGAGCGGCCGCCGTTCGCTGCCAGCGGCCATACGGATGGATACGATGCGAAGGCCACGCGCGAGTTCCTGGTGGAGCGGCTGGCGAGGTTGAATATTTGAAACGGCTGCAGACATGGGCGGGTCTACGTGAGGGACGAGCGTGGATGACCAACGCCGCACTGTGTCTGATAGGCGTTGGCCTAACGCTGCTGGCACGACAGTTCGTGCAGGAGTACGACCACTTCTGGCTTGGGTTCAATGGGACCTCGGAGCTGTCGGCGATTTTGTATGTTGCAGCGGTAGCGATTGTGATGACGCAGCCGGCGAACCGCGCGACGTTGTGGATTGTGCTTGGGTTCGCCGTGGCGATGCGGGCGATGACGGTGTTTGCTGACCCATTTACGTCGTCGGATATTTATCGCTATGTGTGGGATGGGATTGTGCAGCATGCACACATCAATCCTTACCGGTATGTGCCCGGCAATGCGGCACTGACGTTTTTGCGGGCGCCGCACCAGGAAATCTTCGACAACATCAACCGGCGGGATTATGCGCGGACGATCTATCCTCCGGTCGCGCAGATCATCTATTGGGCCGTAACGTTCTTTTCGCCGACCGTCACAGCGATGAAAGTGGCGATGTTCGGCTTTGAGTGTGTGACGGCCACGGCGTTGCTGGCTCTGCTGAAGTTGATGGGACGGTCGCGGGTTGAAATTCTGCTGTATGCGTGGTGTCCGCTGCTGGTTTGGGAGATTGGCGATGGTGGGCACATCGATGCAGCGATCATGGCGTTTGTGGCGCTGGCGCTGCTGTTTCGGTTTCGGAATAAGCCCTGGCTTGTGGGGTTATTTCTAGGGGCGGCAGTGATGACGAAGTTCTATCCGCTGGTGCTGTTTCCTGCGCTCTGGCAGCGGAAGGATTGGAAGATGCCCGCGGTGATGGTGGCGATGGCGGCGGCGGGGTATGCGATTTATTCGTCCGTGGGAATGCTGGTGTTTGGGTTTGCGGGTGGGTATGCGAAGGAAGAAGGCATTGAGACAGGGACGCGGTACTTTTTGCTGGAACTTGTGCAGCATGTGCGTGGGTTGCGTGGTGTTCCGGTGGGCGCTTTCCTGGTGTTCTGCGGGGCGATATTTGTCGCGTTGATGGTATGGGCTTGGACGAAGGCTACGGTCGAGCTTCGCTCGATACCCCACCCTTTCGCAAATGCGCGAAAGGATGGGCCACCCGAATTCGTGAAGGTGGCGATGGCGTTTGCGTTTGCGTTGATGCTGCTGTTTTCACCGCACTATCCCTGGTACATCGTCTGGCTGATTCCGTTCTTTACGCTGGTGCCAAACCTACCGGTGTTGGTGTATCTGATGATGTTCTTCTACATGTTCACGACGCCGCTCGCGGATGGAACGATTCCGAACATGTTCATTGTCAACAAGATTTTGTATGGCGCTGTGTTGGTAGCTTGGATGGTATCGCTGGTGTTGAAGCGTTGGCCGGTGGGGCGGTGGTTTGTTTCGGCGGAGCGGCAAGCGTAGAGCCTTATCCGCGTATTCGAAATTGTTGTGGGACAGTTTTGGGGATATACCCTAGAGCCATGCAGTCCAGAGTTTCCGTCGTGATCCCCGCGTTGAATGAGGCTGAGTCAGTCGGGGCTGTGGTGGCGTCGATGCCGTGGACGGAGATTGCTGAGTGCATCGTTGTCGACAATGGGAGCACGGATGGCACCGGCGATGTAGCTGCGGCTGCGGGCGCGCGAGTCGTGCGGTCTCCCCGTGGATATGGCGCGGCTTGCTTTGCGGGGATGAAGGCCGCCGTTGCGACCACTGATGTGCTGGTGTTTCTCGATGGCGATGGATCGGATGTGATCGCGGACCTTCCGAAGATTACAGGGCCGGTGCTGCGCGGTGAAGCGGACTTCGTCATTGGTTCACGCATTCGCGGAGTGCGCGAACGTGGCTCGATGAACTTCAGCCAGGTATTTGCGGCGCATCTGATCGGCGCGCTGGTTAAGCTGATGTATGGCTATCGCTATACGGATATGGGAGCGTTCCGGGCGATTCGGCGTGACAAGCTGGAAGCCATGGGCATGACCGAGAGGACGTTCGGTTGGAACCTCGAGATGCAGGTTCGCGCCGTGCAGATGGGGTTGAGGATTGTGGAGCTGCCGACGGATTACAAGTGCAGAGTAGCGGGCGAGAGCAAGGTTAGTGGAAATTTGAAGGCCAGCGTGAAGACGGCGTGGAGAATTTTCGGCGTGTTAGTGAGAACAAGGAAGTAGGAGACGAGTTGGAACCGATCATTGAGTTGGAGCACGTGAATGTGGCGCGGGGCGAGAACATTGTGCTGCATGATGTGAGTTTTCGCGTGGAAGCCGGAGAGCATCTGGCGATCCTGGGGCCGAACGGGTGTGGGAAGTCTACGCTGCTGAAGACGGCTACATGTGAGCTGTATCCGTTGGTGAAGCCGGGGACGCATGTGCGGATTATGGGCCGCGAGCGCTGGGATCTTACGCAGCTGAAACGCAAGATGGGCGTGGTAAGTGCGGAGTTGCCGGGTAAAGCTACGCTGCATACGACGGGGTTCGATGCTATCTTGACCGGCTTCTTTTCGAGCTCGACTCTGTGGCCGAACCTGACTGTAACTGACGAGATGCGGGAGCGCTCTCGCGACATTGTGAAGCTGGTTGGGGCGGAGAAGCTCGTTGCTAAGCCTGTAGGCGAAATGTCCGCAGGGCAGCAGCGGCGCGTGATGATCGGGCGTGCGTTGGCAGGGACGGCCGTTGAAGGCGATGCGAAGATGCTACTGCTTGATGAGCCTTCAAACGCACTGGATTTGGCAGCCCAACGTGACCTGCGCGAAATGCTGCGAGTGCTGGCACAGCAAGGCGTGGCGATTCTGCTGATCACGCATCACATCGCGGACATTCTGCCGGAGATCGACCGCATTGTGATGATGCGCGAAGGGCGGATTGTAGGGGATGGGTCGAAGAAGCAGCTGCTGACCGAGGAAAAACTAGGGGAGTTGTTTGGCGGGGAGATTCATTTGAGTGAGAGGGATGGGTACTTTAATGCGTGGTGAGGAATGTGGTTGTCACTGAAAACAACCAACCGCAAAAGCTTTGACGCAAAGGGCGCAAAGTTTAAATGACAAGTTACGCAAAGTAGGCCGAATACTTGCGCAGTAAGGCGTTGAGTTTAGCGTGCGGCGGTGGCCAGCTGGCCTATTTGGATTAGTTCGGGCCGCTGGATCTTGCTCGGTCCAAGCACTGCGATGTTCGGCAGCGGCCCGCGAACCATCGCCACTTCGTCGCAGGCGTAGAGCCGCGGGCAGGTCTGGCAGTCCTTGTAGATCTTGTCGGGCATGGCCTCGCGGTTGGCGACGCGGAAACCGAAGTGGTCGAAGAACTCCGGGATGCGCGTGAAGAGGCAGACGCTCATGATGGAGTGGTCGGCAGCTTCTTCGAGCAGCGCACGGATAAGCTGGCCGCCGGCGCCGAGGCCCTTGGCTTCCGGCTTGACAACGATCGAGCGAACCTCCGCAAGGTGCGGGCCATAGAGATGGAGCGCGCCGCAGCCAAGGAACTCATAGCGATCATCGGGCGGCTGGGCGTAGATGCCGAGGGGGTGGTCTTCGTCAATGGGCGGCGCGGGGATGAGGCGCTCGGCGATGGTGAAGTCGCGAATGTTTTCGCACAGCTCTGCGTAGTTGCGGCGGAGCAGCGTTCCGTCGCCGGAGAGCGAGTTGACTAGGTCGTAGATGTTGCGCGCGTCCTGCACGCGCGCCTTGCGGATGAGAATGTCGTCTTGCGCGGAGTCCTGCGCGGACGGCGAGTTCCTTTGCGTGGCGGGTTCAGGCGTTGTTGCGAGAGCCTGGATGGGGTCCGGGGCGGGGATTGCCGGGGCAGGCACGGGCTTCGCGGGTTCGCGATCGTTGTGTTTGAAGAGGAATTTGAGGAAGCTAACCATGGGCGCCCTCCGGATTAGAAGAGGAGGCGAGGCTTGCGATGCGGGTGCGCGCGGCGGTGAGGGCTTCCGCAACGCGCGAGGTTGCGGTGCCACCGATGACGTCATGGCAGTCGAGCGTGGCCTGCAGGGTGATGGCGTCGAAGAAGTCCGGAGCGAAGTGCTCGCTGAACGTTTGGAGCTCGGCGAGGGGGAGCGCGTTGAGTTCGAGGTTGCGTTCGAGGCCGAGGCGGACGGCGTTACCGATGATCTCGTGGGCCTTACGGAAGGGAACGCCTTTGTTCGAGAGGTACGTGGCAGCGGCCATGGCGTTGAGATAGCCGGTTTCGGCGGCGGTCTTCATCTTTTCGAAGCGGAACTTGAGCGAGCGCGTGAAGCCGGGAAGCACGCTGAGCAGGCCCGCGAGCGTGTCGGCGATGTCAAAGATCTGCTCCTGGCCTTCCTGCAAATCTTTGTTGTAAGCGAGCGGCAACCCCTTGACCAGCGTAGCGAGCGATGTGGCTGCGCCGAGCAGGCGGGCCGATTTGCCGCGAGCAAGCTCGGTGAGATCAGGGTTTTTCTTCTGCGGCATGGCGGAGCTGCCGGTGGAGTACGCCTCAGGCAGGTCGAGAAATCCAAACTCCGCTGTGGAGTACAGCGTCAGCTCTTCCGCGAAACGCGAGATGTGCAGGCCGAGCGTGCTGGCTGCCTGCGCGAAGTCGAGCATGAAGTCGCGGTCGCTGGTCGCGTCCATGCTATTGGGCGTGGGCGCGTCGAATTGCAGCGCGAAGGCGGCGAGGGTGCGGTCGAGTGCAAGCGTTGCACCGGCGACGGCTCCCGAGCCGAGCGGGCAGAGGTTCAGGCGGGTGCGGGCGTCGGCAAGGCGTGAGAGGTCGCGTTCGATCATGCTGACGTAGGCGAGCAGCCAGTGCGCGACCAGCACCGGTTCGGCGCGTTGGAGGTGCGTGTAGCTGGGCATCGTCGCAACGTCTGCGGACTCTGCAAGAACGATGAGAGCTTTGGCCCAGGCGATGAGGCCGTTCGTCGTGGCGTCGATGGCGTCGCGCACGAAGAGGCGCATGTCCGTGGCGATCTGTTCGTTGCGGCTGCGGCCGGTGTGGAGCTTGAGCGCGAGCGCCCCAATCTCCTTCGTCAGCTCGAGCTCGACGAAGTGGTGGATGTCTTCCGCCTGGGGCGCGCTGGCGACGATGGCTGCACCGATCTGCTGGTCGGAGGTTTCGTAGTCCACCTGACCGGAGGTCGCGGAGATGCGATTGGACCAGTTGATGGCGCGTTCTCCCACGCGGGTGAGGCCGGCGAGGGTTTGCTCGAGTTCAGCAGGCGTGAGGATATCGGCGGCGGCGATGGCCTGCGCGTGCGCCTTGCTGGCGGCGACTTCCTGGGGAAGGAGACGCCAGTCAAACGGGAAGCTGCGCTGCCACTGCTCGAAGGTGCGGTCGAGGGGTTCGCGGAAGCGGCCGGACCACATTTTTGCGGGTTGTTGTTCGTTCGACATCAGGCGCTTGCTTTTCCTTCGTTGTGAATGACGGCAAAAGGGAATAACAACAAATTTTTGCTATTCCTTTGTTTCGTTGCTGCTGTTGAGTTGCGGCATTTCCGTACCTTTGCTGAGCTTGATCAGGCCCGCTTGCGCATAAGTCATCAGCTTGGCGCGGGTGTCGGTGATGTCGAGATTGCGCATGGTGAGTTGGCCGATGCGGTCGCGTGGGCTGAAGGTGCTTTCACCCTTCTCCATTGTGAGGCGCTCGGGGTGGAACGTGAGATTGGGCGAGTCCGTGTTGAGGATCGAGTAGTCGTTGCCGCGACGCAACTCGAGTGTGACCTCGCCCGTGATGGGCTTGGCGACCCAGCGCTGAGCGGCTTCGCGGAGCATGATCGCCTGCGAGTCGAACCAGCGGCCCTGATACAGAAGCCGTCCAAGCTTGCGGCCGCTGTCGCGGTACTGCTCGATGGTGTCCTCGTTGTGGATGCCAGTGATGAGGCGCTCATAGGCGATGAATAGCAGCGCAAGGCCGGGGGACTCATAGATGCCGCGGCTCTTCGCTTCGATGATGCGGTTCTCGATCTGGTCGCTCATGCCGAGGCCGTGGCGGCCGCCGATGGCGTTGGCTTCGAGCATCAGGGCAACGGGGTCGGGATACTCCACGCCGTTCAGCGCAACAGGGAAGCCCTCTTCAAAGCGAATGGTGATCTCTTCGCGCTTGATCTCGACGTCGTCGCGCCAGAAGGCCGTGCCCATGATGGGGACAACGATCTTCATCGAGCTCGTGAGCAGCTCGAGGTCCTTCGCTTCATGCGTTGCGCCGAGGATGTTGGAGTCCGTCGAGTAGGCCTTTTCGGACGACATCTTGTACCCGAAACCAGCCTTGGTCATAAAGGCGGACATCTCGGCACGGCCGCCGAGCTCATGGATGAAAGCATCGTCAAGCCATGGCTTGTAGACCTTGAGGTCCGGGTTCACGAGCAGGCCGTAGCGATAAAAGCGCTCGATGTCGTTCCCCTTGAAGGTCGAGCCGTCGCCCCAGATGTTGACGTCGTCTTCCTTCATCGCCGTCACCAGCATCGTTCCGGTAACAGCGCGGCCGATGGGCGTGGTGTTGAAGTACGTGACGCCCGCAGTGGTGATGTGAAAGGCGCCGGACTGCAGCGCGGCGATGCCTTCGCGAACGAGCGGGCCGCGGCAGTCAATGAGCCGTGCCTTCTCGGCGCCATACTCGAGCGCCTTGCGGGGGATCTCGTCGTAGTCGGCTTCGTCGGGCTGGCCGAGATTGGCGGTGTAGGCGTAGGGCAGTGCACCCTTCTGCTTCATCCAGTGAAGCGCGGCGCTAGTGTCGAGCCCGCCGGAGAAAGCGATGCCGACTTTTTGGCCGAGCGGAAGTGTTTCGAGAATTACGGACATGGAACCTTTCATGGTGGTGCGAATGTTAGCGGCGATGCGTAGCTCTTAGCTTCTAGCCTTTAGCTAAAGGCTAGAAGCTGATCCTTAGCGGCGGCTTCTTGCCTGCAGGCCACCTTTGTTGCGGTGCGTCGGGATGCGCTTTGCGCCGCCGAGCAGCATCAGCACGATAGACTTCTGCGCATGCAGCCGATTCTCCGCCTGATCAAACACAACCGACTGCGGCCCATCGAGCACCGCATCGGTAACTTCAGCGCCACGATGCGCAGGCAGGCAGTGCATAAAGGCCGCTGAAGGCTGCGCGAGCGCCATGAGATCTTCGTTCACCTGGAAGGGTTTGAAGATCGGCGCGCGCTTGGCGGCTTCGTGTTCCATGCCCATGCTGGTACAGACGTCGGTGTAGATGGCGTCAGCGCCGGTGGCTGCCTTGACGGGATCGTTGGTGAGCGTGATGGTGCCGCCGGTTTGCTCGGCGAGTTCGATCGTTTTGTGGATGAACTCGAGCTTGGGGGCGAAGTTCTTCGGCGTAGCGATGGTGGTGTGGACGCCGAGCAGAGCACCCGCAAGCATGAGCGAATGGCACACGTTGTTGCCGTCGCCGACGTAGGTGAACTTGAGACCTTCAACCGAGCCGAAGCGCTCTTCGAGCGTCATGAAGTCGGCGATGGCCTGGCACGGGTGCTCGAGGTCCGAGAGCGCATTGATGACTGGCACCTTGGAGTTGGCGGCCATCTCCGTGATGGTGTCGTGCGAGTACGTACGCAGGACGATGACGTTCACCCAGCGCTCAAGGTTGCGCGCGATGTCGGGGATGGACTCGCGTTCGCCGAGCGGCGATGCAGTCTGGTCGACGAAGATGGCGTTGCCGCCGGAGGTGTTCATCGCGGTTTCGAAGGTGAGGCGCGTGCGCAGCGAAGCCTTCTCGAAGAACAGCACCATCTGCTTGGCGTCGAGGCCGTGGCGGAAGTCTTCCGGGCTGGCCTTGACGGCGTGCGCGAGCTCCATGATGGCAGACATCTCCTGCACGGAGAGGTCGGCGATTGAGCAGAGATCGCGGCCGTTGAGGCCTTTGGCGGTCTCGGTGAAGGCGGAGTCGGACTGAATGCCAAGCGCGGGCTTGGCGATTTCGGCGCCCTTGGGGCTCATTACGATTGTTTTGTTGTCCATAGTGGTCTCGAAGTTCTCGTTGTTAGTTCTTGGTTGTTAGTTCCTGGGCAGCGGACGTGGTGCGGATCAGCAGGGCCTGATCGAGGGCGGCGATAAGTTGGTCGACGTGCTTGCGCTCGATGAGAAAGGGCGGAAGGAAGCGCAGCACGGTTTCGTGGGTGCGGTTCAGGACGATGTGAGCTTCAGTAAGGCTGTTGAAGATTTCCTTCGCCAGCTCAGCCGTCTCAAGCTCGACGCCGATCATGAGGCCCAGGCCGCGGACTTCCTTGATGCCGTCATGCTTGCTTTGCAGCTTGCGGAGTTCGCTGAGGAAGTAGTTGCCGGTCTCGGTGACGTGGTCGAGCAGGCGGTCCTGCTTGATGGTGTCGACGACAGCGATAGCCACCGCCAGCGCGAGCGGATTGCCGCCGAACGTGGTGCCATGCATGCCGGGTGTGATGGCGCGGGCAGCTTCTTCGGTGCAGAGCAGCGCACCCATGGGCAGGCCGTTGGCGATGGGCTTGGCCAACGTGGTGACGTCCGGCTGGATGCCATAGTGCTGGTAGGCAAACCACTTTCCGGTGCGTCCCATGCCGGACTGGATCTCGTCGAAGAGAAGCAGCGCGCCGGTGGAGTCGCACAGCTCGCGGGCTGCTGTGAGGAACTCTTCGCTCACCATATTGATGCCACCTTCACCCTGCACGACCTCAATGCAGATGCCGCAGACTTCATTGCTGAAGGCCGCGCGCAGAGCAGCAACGTCGTTAAAAGGGACAAACTCAACGCCAGGGATGAGCGGAGCGAAAGGCTCGCGGTAGAGCTTCTTGTGCGTCGTGGAAACAGCGCCCATCGAGCGGCCATGGAACGAGTTCTCAAGTGCAATGAACTTCGTACCAATCTGTTTACCTTCAGAACGCAATAGGCCGGCGTGGGCGCGGGCAAGCTTCAGCGCTGCTTCCCAGGCTTCCGTACCGGAGTTACAGAAGAACACGCGATCAAGGCCGGCGATCTCCGTGAGCCGCATCGCGAGCTCGGTGGTGCCGGCGTTGTAGAAGAGGTTGCTGGTGTGGATTAGCGTCTGCGCCTGCGCGTTGATCGCTGCCGTAACAGCGGGGTGGTTGTAGCCAAGCGCACACACACCGATGCCACTCAGCAGATCGAGGTACTCGGTATTGTGCTCGTCATAGAGATGCACGCCTTCACCACGCGTGAACTGGATCGGATTGCGGGCATAGGTCTGGAGCAACAGCTTGGATTCGGCGGCCTGGAGTTCTGCGGTGGTTGGCATGTGTGGCTCCTAAGAAATGTTGTTCGTTATTGTTCGGCGGACTTTAGGCGACCATGACTTCGGTGCCGTCGTTGATGCGTGTGCTGGAGAACTCCGGCAGTAGGCCCGCGGACTCCGCGGGCAGAATTCGCACGCGCTTCACGCCTCCGAGGAGCGCTTCCTTGCAGGCGTTGAGCTTCGGCAGCATGCCACCGGAAACAACCGCCTGCCGCTCGAGCTCGGGGATCTGCTTGAGCGAAAGCCAGCGCATCACTTGGCCGTCCGCGCCCTTGACACCCGGTACGTCGGTGAGGAAGACGAGCGCGTCGGCCTTAGTGGCGATCGCGCAAGCGGAAGCCATCTCGTCCGCATTGATGTTGTAGTACTCGCCGTCGAAGCCGAGGGCGATCGAGCTGATAACCGGAACCGCTCCCATGGTCCAGATCGCGTCGAGCCACTTGGGGTCCGTCGCGGCAATCTCACCAACGAAGCCGAGGTCATGCTCGGTCTTCTTCTTGCGCGCGCGGAATACGTGGCCGTCGCCGCCGGTGAGGCCCATGGCGGACTGACCGCACTGCGTAAGCGCTGCAACGAGCGACTTGTTCACGCGGCCGCCGAGCACCATTAGTGCGGCGTCGCGGGTTTCGGCATCGGTGATGCGCAGGCCGGCAACGAACTCGGACTTCTTGCCCAGCTGCGCGAGGAGCTTGGTGAGCTGCACGCCGCCGCCATGGACGAGCGCGACCTGGTGGCCGTCTTTAGCGAGCTCGGCGATGGAGCGGGCGCAGGTCTGCAGGAGTGTTGAATTCTCCAGTGCTGCGCCGCCTAGTTTGACTACGAATTTCATAACGTAACTCCGAAAAGCAGATTTCCCGCGCGAACACCAGGAAGAAAAACAAAACGATTACAGAAGGCCCTCGGTTTCATGCCAGCCGGCCATGAGGTTCATGTTCTGAACGGCCTGGGACGATGCGCCTTTTAAGAGGTTGTCGAGGCAGGAGATGATGACGAGTTTCCTGCCGTCGGGAGAGAGTTGGAAGCCGAGGTCGCAGAAGTTGGTGCGGACCACGTGTTGAATTTGCGGAAGCATCGGGCTCGGCCGGACGCGGACCATGGGCGAGTTCGCATAGAACTCGTCGAAGGTGTCCTGGATCAATTTTATGCTGCCCGGCGTGTTGAGGCGCACGTAAATGGTGGAAAGAATGCCACGCGGAATCGGAAGCAGATGCGGCGTGAACTGGATCTGGTCGTTCGTAAGCGAAAGCTGCTCCAGCAGCTCGCCCGTGTGGCGATGGCCGAACACCGCATACGCCGACAGATTGTCCGCGGCGTACATAAAGCTGTTGTTATGCGTGAGCGCCTTACCCGCGCCGGAAACGCCGGACTTCGCATCGGCAATGATGCCGATATTGAGATCGACCAGATTCGCGCGGAGCAACGGAGCGAGCGCGAGGATGATGGAGGTCGCATAGCACCCGGGGTTGGCGACCAGCTGCGCTTGTGCGATCACAGGGCCATGAAGTTCAGGAGAGCCGTACGCAGCAGCAAGCTGGATCGTCGCAGCAGCCGTAGGGTCGGCATCGGTAAGTTTATAGATCGCGCGGTTAGGCTCGTGCTGCAAACGCCACGCGGCGGAAAGATCAATGACCTTGATGCCCTTCGAGAGAGCAATCGGCGCGGCTTCCCGGGCCTGATCGTGCGGTGTCGCAAGATAGAGAAGTTCGATCTGCTCGCGCTCAAGCATTTCCCAGCTGAAGGGATGCACGCTGAGGTCATCGGCGTTGGGCAGGCCGGAAAGTTGCGGATGCAGGCTCGTGAGTTTCACGGCGGCAGCGTCGCGGCCGAGGAAGAGCGGGGGAGTGCCCGCAAAGCGCGGATGCGTTAGGAGCAGGCGAGCGAGCTCGGCTCCGGCATAACCGCTGACGCCAACGACGGCGGTGCGCAAGGCGTCCACAGCGTCTTTATGGATCAAGCTAGGCAATGTGGGCCTCGATCCTTGTCTTCAGCGCAGCAGCATTGCGCGCATCGGGACAGATAATGAGCACCGTATTATCACCGGCGATGGTGCCCACGACTTCGTCCCACTCCTGCTGGTCGAACGCCGCGGCGACCGGCTGCGCGCCGCCCATGGTGGTCAGCACAACGAGCAGGTTCTGCGCCTGCCGCACTTCAAGGCCAAAATTTTCAAGCACATCCTCAACCGAGGGCAGATCGTCGTTGTCATCGATGCCGTTGGGCAGGGCGTAGCCGCTGGGGCCTTTCATCAACTTCATCTCGCGGATGTCGCGGGACAAAGTCGCTTGCGTGACATGAATGCCCTTGCCGGCAAGCTTGCGCCGCAACTCATCCTGATTGCTGATGGCTCCCTGGTTGCTGACCGAGGTCTTCACCAGGAGATCTTTGATCGCGTTGTGGCGTTGGTTTTTCATGCAGACTGCGGTTTGCTTTCCTGTTATTTCGGTCTTTCTTTCGGATTTTTAAAGCAGGAAAACGCGCAGCGAGGATCCATTCAGGATTTCCTCACGCGCGGTGCATAAAAATCCAGTTACTATGTATAAATATACATGAAAGGTGCGTCAAGGGATTGGCCGCCTGTGACTGAATTTACTTGTGGAGAACCTTCGGACGCTTTTCGCTGGCTAGTGGTCCGAAGTATAGTGAACTATGCCCCTGCTTCAACCAGAACGTACCGGGCGTGCCGTTGAGCGCGCCGAAGAGCAGTCTCCAAAGAGAGATGTTGCGAATTCATTAATCGACGCACGTTTTGACAGCGACTCCTGCGGTGTGGGATTTGTCGCGTCTGCGCTTGGTAAGACGAATCACGGAATTCTGGAAAAGGCGCTGACGGCGCTGGCCCGGCTGGAGCATCGCGGCGCGGTAGCGGCGGATGGCGCTTCGAGCGACGGCATCGGCTTGATGTCGAACGTGCCGCGCGCGCTGTTGCTGAAGGCCACAGGCGTAACGTTGGCCGACGACGCTCTACTCGGCGTAGGCATGTTGTTTCTGCCGCAGGACGAGACCCGCGCGGAGAAGGTGATTGAGAGCGCGCTGGAGTCGCAGGGTTTGTGCATACTCGCATGGCGCGACGTCCCTACGCGTCCCGAAATCCTCGGCGAAATCGCCCTGAGTACGATGCCGAAGATCAAGCAGGTGCTTGTAGCCGACGGCGCCACGGTAGACGCGACCGACGACATGGAGCGGCGGCTGTATCTCGCTCGCAAGCAGTTTGAGCGCGCCGTCGAGCTCAACGAAGTCACCGGCTACGTCTGTTCGCTCTCGACGACTACCCTCGTCTACAAAGCCATGTGCCTCGGCCGCCTGCTGCCCGTGTTCTATCCGGATCTCGCGGACACCGACTACGTAACCGGCTTCGCGGTCTTCCATCAACGCTATGCGACCAACACGCTTCCCGCGTGGCATCGCGCACAGCCGGGCCGAAAGCTCGGCCATAACGGCGAAATCAACACCGTATGGGGCAACCGTTCGCGCATGGCCGCCCGCGACAGCACGCTGCCCGTCGAGTGCAAGCCCGTTCTCACGAAGGACGGCACGGACTCCACCTCGCTCGATGAAACGATCGAGCTGATCTCGCAGAACGGCCGCACGATCTCGGAAGCCGTGCGTATGCTGCTTCCGCCCGCAATCGTGAAGGGTCACAGCCCGTTCCTGGAGTACCACGCGGGATGTACCGAGCCCTGGGACGGCCCCGCTGCTATCGCCTATAGCGACGGCATCGCCGTAGGCGCAGCCCTCGATCGTAACGGCCTCCGCCCTTGTCGATACGCCATTACGAGCGATGGTCTGGTAGTTGCAGGCAGTGAAGCAGGATTGGTCGATCTCGATCCCGCGACGATCATCGAAAGCGGACGCCTCGGCCCGGGCCAGATGATCGCAGTCGACATGGTCGAGCATACGATCTACCACAACGACGAGATGCTGGCCGCGTTTGACGCCAAGGCAACCTACGCCGTGCTGGTAGAGAAGACCCCTCTGGAACCAGTAGCCGTTACCGCCGCGCCAACCGATGTCGCCGCGCAGCAGCGTGGCTTCGGCTACACCAAAGAAGACGTCAACATGATCCTCAAGCCCATGGCTGGTACGGGCAAGGACGCCGTCTGGTCGATGGGCGATGACACACCTCTCGCCTTCCTCGCAAAGTCCCCGCGCCCCCTCTATGCGTTCTTCCGCCAGCGGTTCGCGCAGGTCACCAATCCCGCGATCGACCCACTCCGTGAAGCCATCGTCGTCAGCCTCAAGACGCGCTTCGGCCCCTGGGCGCATCTGCTTGAAAAGAACGCCCCGCTGCCGGGCATCTCTCTCGACTCTCCGTTTCTTTCGCTGGGACAGGTCGCAGCCTTGCGTGCGGGCAAGTATCCGCATGCGGCGGAGCTGCGCCTGGAAGAGCTGCCCTGCCTGTTCGCACCCGAAAAGACCCTCGAACAAGCCGTAGAAGATCTGTGCGCGCTGGCCGTGACAAAGGTCCGCGAAGGCGCAAAACTCCTTTTGCTCACCGATCGCGGCGCAAGCGCCACAGCCCTCCCGGTCCCCATGGCCATGGCCACCGGCGCCATCCATAAGTCGCTGGTCGAAGCAGGCATGCGCACCCTCTGCGGCATCGCGGTGGAAGCCGGCGATTGCCGCGACATCCACCACGCCGGTGTACTCATCGGCTACGGCGCAGGCGCGGTTTGCCCATGGCTCGCGCTCGAAACCGGCATCGCGTTCGCCGGCGAAAAAGGCTATCCCGAAGGCGTCGACGGCGAGAAGATGATGCTGAAGGCGCTCGATGCCGGCCTCGCGAAAGTCATGTCGAAGATGGGCATCTCCGTCGTCGATAGCTACCGCGGCGCGCACTTGTTCGACATCCTCGGCCTGCACTCCAGCGTAGTCGAGCGATGTTTCCCGAACACCCCCGCTCCGCTCTCCGGCATTGGTTTCGCAGAACTCGATCGCCGCCTGCGCCTGAGCTGGATCCCCGGCGAAGCGGCTGCTGCGACCGATCTCCCAGACTTCGGCTGGGTCCGCTTCCGCAAGGCTGACGCCGCCGAGCCGCACAAGTGGCAGCCGGGCAACGTAAAGGCACTACAGACAGTTGTCGGTAGCACACGCGCAGGCGTTCCCGCGGACGACCCAAGCGCGGCCTTCGCCATCTTCAGCCGCAGCATCGATGTCGGTGAGCCCGGCACACTCCGCGATCTCCTCGAAATCCGCCCCGCCGGCCCCGAACTCGCGATCAACGAAGTCGAAACGCCGGACAGCCTCTGTACCAAGTTCATTGCAAGCGCGATGTCGCTCGGCTCCCTGAGCCCCGAGGCTCACCAGACGATTACCTCCGCGATGAACTCGCTGGGCGCGCGCTCTAACACCGGCGAAGGCGGAGAAGACCCCGCAGTCTATCGCCCAGCCGGCACCACGCCCGATCAGGGCGGTAACGGCGGCGGCGCACTCGCTGCTTCAGCATCCTCCGGCGGCGCAGCAGTGGCAGAGCTTGTAGCTGCTCCCGCGATCGTCGGCATCAGCGGCAACCTGAACAACAAGATCAAGCAGATCGCCTCCGGCCGCTTCGGCGTCACAGCCGAGTACCTGGCGCACGCGGAAGAGATCGAAATCAAGGTCGCACAGGGAGCCAAGCCCGGTGAAGGCGGACAACTCCCCGGCCACAAGGTTTCTGGCCTCATCGCACGCCTCCGCCACGCGCAGCCCGGCGTCAGCCTCATCTCACCGCCGCCGCATCACGACATCTACTCCATCGAAGACCTCGCACAGCTTATCTACGACCTCAAGCGCGTAAACCCCAAGGCAGCCGTCGGCGTAAAGCTCGTCTCCAGCTGCGGCGTAGGCACCGTCGCCGCAGGCGTAGCCAAAGCCTATGCAGACTTCATCGTCATCGCAGGCAATACCGGCGGCACGGGCGCAGCGGCGCTCTCGAGCATCAAGTACGCCGGCAATCCCTGGGAGCTCGGCCTCGCCGAAGCCCAGCAGATGCTGCGTGGCTCCGGCATGCGCGACCGCGTCCGCCTGCGCACCGATGGCGGCATCGCCACGGCTCACGACGTCCTCGTCGCCGCTCTGCTCGGCGCTGACGAATACGCCTTCGGCACAGCTGTCCTCGTCGCGCTCGGTTGCGACATGGCCCGCCAGTGCCACCTCAATACCTGCCCCACCGGCATCGCCACGCAGAAGCCCGAGCTCCGCGCCAAGTTCCGCGGTAAGCCCGAGCACGTCGTGCTCTTCTTCCAGCAGCTTGCGGGCGACCTACAGCGGCTGCTTGCAAAGTTCGGCCTCCCGTCACTCGAAGCAGCCATCGGCCGCGTCGACCTCCTCGAACAGGTTCGCTTCGACGGCAACCTCGACCTCACGCCCATGCTCTCAAGCGGCGCCGGAGAGCCCTGGGGCAATAGCCCAACGCGCTGGATGGGCGTTCGTAACGCCCGCCCAGGTGTGGATCATCCGCTGGACGATCCCTGGACCGCGCCCGCAGTTGCAGCCGTCAAGGCCGGCGAGCCGTACATCGTCAAGTCGAAGATCAGCAACGCGCACCGTGCGGTCGGTTCGCGCCTGTCGGGCGAACTAGCCGTCCTCCGTGCCAAGGGCGAAGTCGATCACGCCGACGTCACCTTCGAGCTCGAAGGCACCGCCGGCCAGTCGTTCGGCGCATTCACAGCCGCGGGCATCAAGCTGGTGCTCACCGGCCAGGCCAACGACTTCGTCGGCAAGGGCCTTTCCGGTGGCGAACTGGTCATTCGCGCGACAGGTTGCGCCGCGGAAGCCAGCCACGAGCACGTGCTGCTCGGCAACGTCGCCCTCTACGGCGCCACAGCCGGCAAGCTGCTGGCCGCAGGCCGCGCAGGCGAGCGCTTCGCCGTCCGCAACTCCGGCGTAACCGCAGTGATCGAAGGCGTGGGCGACCATGCCTGCGAGTACATGACCGGCGGCGAAGTCGTCATCCTCGGGGCCGTAGGGATCAACTTTGGCGCAGGCATGACCGGCGGCACGGCCTGGGTGCTCGACGAAGACCAGACGATGCTTTCGCAGACCCGCTATCACACGGAGTTTCTCGAAGCCGTTCCGTTCGCGCAGGTCGAACCTGCAAAGCAGGACGCGCTCAAGGCACTCATTGCGGAGCACGTCCAGCAAGCCGAAAGCCAGCTCGGCCAACGGCTTCTCGCCAACTGGGATGCGGTGTCGGAGAAGTTCGTTCTCTTCGTGCCGAAGCCGCAAGCGTAAGGGCAGAGTGTAGAGGACAGACAGTAGAGCGTAGAGGAAGCGGCGGCAGACTTCGGTCAGCCGCCGTTCCTTTGTACTCACCAATACATGTCATCTCGACCGGAGCGCGGCGCAGTGGAGAGACCTGTAGCTTTGTCTGGCCAGCCACGTCTCCTCTGCGTCCTTTGCGTGACCTCCGCGCCCTCTGCGTTCCCGATCTCCAACAACGTCGCACCAATCCGTCCGCCCGATAGCACGCCTCAATCCTGCGAAAGCGACCGCACCGGCACATCCACCCACGGCCTCCGCCCCTTCTTCGCGTACACATGGCATCCGACCAACACCCCCGCCGCTGCCGCGTACCCCACAGCAAACGACGGCGCCGCGAACCACCCCAACTTATTCGCCACACCCTCAGCCGTCAGCGAATACGCATGGATCAACCCCGCGCACGAAAACACTGCCGCCACGCCCATCCACACCGCTGCCGGCAAAAACTTCCTATCTAAGATCCATGCCAGCGTCGCGGCCCAAAGCATCGAAACCAGCACCGCCCCCTGGCTCAGCGCAATCATCCCATACACCGGCAACTCGGCCCCAAACTTCGGAGCCACGGCAAACAGCGTCGTCCCACTCTTCGTAAGCGCCAGCGTGATCAACCCCAGCGCCCACGCCGCAAGCATGGGGAACAGGCCGAACGTAACGGCGATGCAGTGCGACGGCGTGACATCCTGAAACGCTTGCGCCACCATCACCAGCCCGAACCACACGATGATGACCCCGACGGCCTCAATCGGCACAAAACGAAGCACCGTAGAAACAAGCCCCGTCATGCAGACGATCGCCACGGTAAGCCCACTCAGCAGCGAGTAGCCCGCACCCGCGCCAATCTCCTTGTACGCCTTATGGCCGAAGTAGAGCGTCGTAGGAAAAGGGCTTCCAAAGCAGGAAGCCACCAGCGTAGCCAGCCCGTTGGTCAACAGCGAAGGCATCGTCGGATAGTCGTCGCCCATCAGCTTCACGCTCTCCAGAATCTGCAGCGAGACAAGCGTATCCAGCAGGCTCATCGGCAGAATGATCGAAAGATAATGCCATCCACCGGAGTGTACGAGGAACTCGTAAAGGTTCACCGCATGCGGAAGATGCAGGCCGATAGGCGGCGCAATCGTCGCGGGCGCGACATACAGATGGAAGTGGCCAAGCAACGCCGCGAGGATCGCTCCCGCGATCAGGCAAACCAGCGCGGCAGGCACCCGGAACGGCAGCCGCATGCGCGAAGCGTACGTCGCCAGCAGCAGCACCGCCGGAAACAGCGCCACACCCGGCTTCTCAAAAATCCCAAAGATAAAACCAAGACACAGATAAGCCAGCGCAATACCCGCCAGCGGACAGAGCAGTGCAGCGCGCGGCGTGTGGCGTCGCAGCCAGCCGGTGCAGAATGCTCCAGCAGTTTGCACAAGGCCGCTGACGAAGCTCGCAAAGACCCCGGCTTCCCACGCAAGGTGCGAGTCATGCGTGGCCTGGTAGACCGGCAGCATGATGAGGAAGACATACGCGAAGATCGTCGGCAGGTTGATGCCGAACGGAATCGCTGTAACGTCCGTGCGCCCTGTGCGGCGCGCCAGCCGCTGCGCCTGCCACGCATAGAAAATGTTGCCGCCTGCAATCGACAGCGCAACCCCGGGCAAGATGCGCTGCTCCACGAACGAAGGCGCGAAGCCGCACAGCGGAGCAAGCGTAGCTACCAGCAACAGGTCAGGGACGCTCGAAAAAAAGAGCGCGAAGAACCCATCGAAGTCTCCGGGGATGAACCACGGCTGGACGCTCCGGGCCGCGCTCATGCGGTGCCGTACTTCATGCCGAGCTCAAGCAGCCAGCGGCGGTAGGCAATGGCGGTCTGGTCGCTGCGCAGATGGAGCTCCTCGCGCAGATCAAGCGGAAGCAGCTCAGGCCGTTGCGACTCCACAACGGGCTTGTCCTGCGCGATAACAACATCCTGAAACCCAAGGATCTCTTCCGCCGGCATGTCATGCGCATAGTCCATCGCAAATAGCGCCCACGCAATGCTGTGCTGCTCGTCGGTAGGCGTCACGAGATAAGCCATGAACATCGATTGCCCATTGTGCAGTTTCACAAAGCTCGCGATCAGCGGTCGGTGTACCTTGTAGGTGTAGAGCACCTGCGCGGGCCGTCCAGTACCGTCAGGGTCAGGCTGCCATATGGCGATATCACGCGCGATCACGCCATCGGGTGTGCTTTCGACTTCATAGGCGGGCATCTCGGCGAGCGCCGGGTCGCCAAGCAAACCCCCATGAACGATCGGCAGATGCCCAACGTCGAGGAAGTTTTCTAGGATGCGCGGTCCCTGCGCATGAAAGGCGTAAGAGCCCCCAATGAGCTGACGAAACCCGGGATCAAGCAGCTGCGGAATATCCGGCGGATCGTGCGCAGGTTCACCAAGCGTCACCCACAACAGACCATACTTATCGAGCGCCCGAAACACGTTGGCGTGCGCTTTCAGCGGCGGCGGTTGATTGGGTTGCGCCGGGATCAGCACGCACTGCCCACTCGCCGCATACTCCCACGCATGGTACGGGCAAACAAGGCAGTCATGGCGAACCGCGCCCAGCGAAAGCTTCGCCCCGCGATGAATGCACAAGTCCTGCCACGCATGCACGCCATCGGCAGACCTCCACAGGACGACGTCCAGGCCTAGCAGGCGCACGGCGAGCGGCTTGGCCAGAGCAAGCTCGGAGGATCGGGCTACGGCGAACCACTCATTCACAAGGACTGGATCGTTGAGCATCAGGCTCCTCAGGCTGGCTGCGGGTGAGGTTTTATCGTGCGTCAACCAGGTGCAGTGGGTCAAGTTGAAGGACGGAGTGGCGAAGAGGGAAGAGCCACGACCCCTCCGCGCCCTCCGCGTTACCTCCGCGCCCTCTGCGTTCCCGTACTCCAACAAACCTGCACAATCCCTCCGCCGCACCACCCTAAAGCTTGTCATCGATCTGCAGCGACTCAATCCGATTTGCCAAATCAGCCTTTGCCGCCTCCAGCGCCGCCGTTCTCGTAGCCAGCTCCGCCTGCGCCCCCGCAATGTCATCCTCGGTCTTATTCAGGTCGTGGACGAACCGGTCCCGGCTCGCCTTGTCGGCGTTTTGTAGAGCAGTGATGTTGGCGCGCTGGCGATCTTCGTCGTTCCGCAGTGCCGCAATCTTGTCGTTGGTCTGGTTCACCGCGGTCTGGGCATCGGCCACATGACGGCGCGCTTCGAGGATCGGAGCGAGCGAGGCTTCAATCCCCGGAACACCGTTCGATTGTTGGACGATCAGGGCGAGTTGGGCCTCATCCGATCGAGTGAGTTCGAACCGTGTCACGCCGCGGTGCTTCACGCCAACGTGCAGGCGCACGGTTTCTCCAGCAGCCGCCGAAACGCGGAAGCGGTACACGGAAGGTGTGGTCTCCTCCGGCTTGGGGTCGGAGTCAAGCGTATAGCCATTCTGGACCGGGTGCTCCAGCACAACGGTGCGGTTGGTCGCGGCGGCGTTATGGATCACGTAGGTGATCTCGCGGACCTCAGCGCGATGCAGCACCAGCACGCCTTTGGACGCGGTGACGTGGTCGACATGGTTGGAGTTGTTCTGGCTTTCCGTGCTGACGTGGACGGCTTGATCGGCGGCGTAGGAGAGCAGGCGCTTTTCAGCCGGATGGATGGGATCAAGCAGGCCTTCGCCGCCGAACGCTCCGTTTTCGATCAGCGAAAAGCTGCCGCGGTCGAGCGTAAGGTTGGTCGTATTGGTAATCCAGAGCGCTCGCAGTGGCTGCTGAACCGCATAGCCGTTCGACGAAACCAGCGTAACGACATCGGCCGGCACCTTAGCCTGCAGGATGGGGACGAGCGCGGATTCATTTTTGCGGATAGTAACGGGGTCGGTGAGGTTGTAGGCGAAGAAGTCATCGAAGGCTGCGGTTTTGGTCGCTGGAGCGATGGAGGCTTCGGCGGCCTCCGCGTAATCGACGGGAGCGGGGGCCTTGGCTGCAAGGTAAGACGCACTGCCGGAGCCTCCCAGCATTCCGCCCATTACACCGCCGGCCACGCCTGAGCCGTGGCCGACGGCACCGAGGCGAGCGACTTGTTTCTGGTCAAGCGGGCCGCCCATGACCATGTCGGCAGTGCTGTTATTGCTGGCTTCCATGCCGCTGTCGTGCGTCTGCGGCGTAAGCTGGGCCTCCTGTGCGATAGGAATCTCCGGTCGCCGCGAGTAGATTGGCTGCGACAGCGGCTGGATAAAGCTCTGCGGCGCACCGGCGATCAGCGAAAGCTGCACGTTCAGCCAGTCTGCGCCTGTAGTGTTGTCGACCACCGACCACCCCTGCAGCGTCGCGGTCTTGCTGTCATCGCTAGAGAGAATCCGATAGGTCGACTTCCAGATGGGCACTTCGGAAATGTAGGAAACACGCAGTTCACGAGCGCCAGTCCCACGGTCGTCGAGTGTGAGATGCCGCAGCCCCTGCGACCGATTGCCGGCGATGAGCTGCAGATAACGCGTTACGTCCTGATGAAGGTCAGTATCGAGCAGCCGTACGCTTGAGGCCGAGTTCAGCTCCAGCGTCCGAACCGCTGCCGTGGGATCGGGCGCAAGCGCGATGGGCAGGCTATTCAGCTGCTGATCGAGCGGCGTGGCGGAGTTATAGCCAGCGCCGGAGATGCGTCCACCGTTGAGGTCAATGGCCGTTAGCGACTGCAACACATCGTTGAGCTGCGCGGTCGTGAAGTCGATGGTCACCTGCGCATTGCCGCTGACATGGCCCGTGTGCTCGAAGAATCCAACGCCATTCTTATAGAGCGAAACGTGCGTGACCGGCAGCGTTGTAGCGTGGTCAGCGGCGGGCGGGGCGGCCTTTTGGGCAAAAACTGCGGCAGGAAGCGCGAGGAGCAGAACAGCGGTTAGGCGCATGGGAATCCCTTCGTGCGGCGTGATGGCGGCTGGACGCTCCGCTGAGGCTAAGACCGTCGAAACAGAAAGACCGTTCGCTGGCTTAGACACCGCAAGTTAGGAAATGGCTTAAGCCAAGGTTAGAAAATTTTCAAGCGATCTCGCTTCTGTACCGTCGCCTGGATTTCTATCCTCCCCGCGTGCCAAAGTATCCACGCCCGGCACGTCCCCTCTGCGGCCTCCGCGTTACCTCCGCGCCCTCCGCGTTCCCGATCTCCAACAAAGCCGCACAACGCCCACCAGCGCCAACCGTCCCCCCACTGTGGTAGCTTGCCATCCCGGAGAGACAAGCGTGTCCCACTTCGATCTGACCGACGACCAACAGCAACTACAAAAAGAAATCCGCACCTTCGCCGCCCGCGAAATCGCCCCGCACGTAAACGAGTGGGACGAGAAAAGCGAGTTCCCGCACAAGGTAGTCAAAAAGCTAGGCGAGATGGGCCTGATGGGCGTCATCTTCCCGGAAGACCTCGGCGGCGCGGGCATGGGCTACGTAGAGTACGTGCTGGCCATCAAAGAGCTCTCACGTGTGGACGGCAGCGTCGGCATCATCGTCGCTTCCCACAACTCACTCTGCACCAACCACATCATGCTCGGCGGCAACGACGCGCAACGCAAACAATGGGTGTCGAAGCTCGCCAGCGGCGAATGGCTAGGCGCCTGGGGCCTCACCGAGCCCGGCTCCGGCAGCGACGCCGGCGGCATGCGCACCACCGCCGTAAAAACCGACAACGGCTGGCTCCTCAACGGCTCCAAGACCTTCATCACCAACGGCACCTACGCCGACTGCGCGCTCATCCTCGCCATCACCGACAAGGAAAAGGGCGTACACGGTGGCATCTCAGCGTTCTTGGTAGAGAAGGGAACCAAGGGCTTCCGCCCTGGCAAAAAAGAAAACAAACTCGGCCTCCGCGCCAGCGACACCGCCGAACTGATCTTCGAAGACTGCCTCATCCCCGAAGACCATCTCATCGGCAAAGTCGGCGACGGCTTCCGCGACGCCATGCGCGTACTCGACGGCGGCCGCATCTCCATCGCCGCCCTCGCCCTGGGCATGGCCCGTGGAGCGCTCGACGCAGCCGTAAAGTACGCCACCCAGCGCAAGCAGTTCGGCAAAGCCATCAGCGAGTTCCAGGCCATCCAGTTCAAGCTGGCCGACATGGCAACCCAGCTCGACGCCGCCTGGCTCCTCACCATGCGCGCCGCCCGCATGAAAGACGCCGGCCAGAAGGTCACCATGGAGTCCGCCATGGCCAAGCTCTACGCCTCGGAAGCCGCCTGCCGCATCTGCGACGAAGGTGTCCAGATCCACGGAGGCTACGGCTTCATCAAAGACTATCCCGCCGAAAAGTTCTACCGCGACGTCAAGCTCTGCACCATCGGCGAAGGCACCAGCGAGATCCAGCGAATCGTGATCTCCCGCGAACTCCTAAAGTCCGCACGCTAGCCCATCGACTCACTCCGGCACGTCCCCTTTGCGTCCTCCGCGTAACCTCCGCGCCCTCTGCGCGTTCCCGATCTCCAACAACGCCGCACCATGCCTCTCTACGGCTCGTACGAAGAAGGCCCCAGTACGGTATCCTCATCCTGCGATGCCAACCAAAGCCATCTACCCCGGCACCTTCGACCCACTCACCAACGGCCACCTTGACCTAATCGCCCGCGGAGCCGGCTTCGTCGACGAGCTCGTCGTCGCCATCCTCCGCAACTCCGAAAAAGGCACGCCCCTCTTCAGCGTCCCCGAACGCGTCGAGATGATCCGCGAAGCCACCGCCAGCTTTGGCAACGTCACCGTCGATACCTTCGACGGCCTGCTCGTCGACTACGCTCGCCAGCAGAACGCCAAAGCCGTCCTCCGCGGCATCCGCGCCATCTCCGACTACGAATACGAGTTCCAGATGGCCATGATGAACCGCAAGCTCGACCCCAACCTCGAAACCCTCTTCATGATGCCCGCCGAAAAGTACACCTACGTGAGCTCACGCCTCATCAAGGGCGTCTTCAACCTCGGCGGAGACGTCAGCTCGCTCGTCCCTCCCAACGTCGTCGAGCGCCTCAAGAGCAAAGCTCCAGGCAAAGTCTCTTGAGCGAGCCTTCAGCCTTGCCGCAGGCGCTCAGCCTTCAAGACCAGTTCGGTCAGATCGACATCTACGTCTTCGACCAGATCCTCCGCGGCAACATCACCCCGGACATGCGCATCCTCGACGCCGGCTGCGGCTACGGCCGCAACCTCGTCCATCTCCTCCGCGAAGGCGCCGAGATCTTCGCCGTCGACGCCAGCCCCGAAGCCGTATCCCACGTCCGCGCCCTCGCCGCCGAGCTCGCCCCGCAGCTGCCGCCGCAGAACTTCCAGCTGGCCGCCATTGAAGCCATGCCGTTCCCCGACGCCTTTGCCGACGTCGTCCTCTGCAACTCCGTCCTGCACTTCGCCCGCGACGAGCAGCACTTCCTCGCCATGGTCTCCGAGCTCTGGCGCGTCCTCCGTCCCGGCGGTCTGCTCTTCTGCCGCCTCGGCTCGCGCATCGGCATGGACTTCCCCCGCCTCCGCGCCAACATCTACCGCATCGGCGACGGCTCCGAGTGGTTCCTCGTCGACGAACCCGCCCTCCTCAACATGACCACCCAGATGAACGCCATCCTCGTCGACCCCCTCAAGACCACCATCGTGCAGGACTACCGCTGCATGACCACCTGGGTCCTCCGCAAGCGCCGCTAACCAAACAATTCTCATTCTGAGAACGCAAAGCTGCCCGCATCTGCAATACCTCCCTCTGCGCCCCCCGCGTAACCTCCGCGACCTCTGCGTTCCCGATCTCCAACAAACCCGCACAAAGTCAATCTTGACCCCAACGGAGATATCCGCCTTCCTACATCGCGGCACCGCACAACACCACCGCAGCTTTATCTCCACCCTCAAATCTGAAACACTACTATCCATGAGCACTCTCACGGCAACCAAGGTCCTCACCGACCGGATCAACCGCATCGAACTCTCGGCCACCATGGCCATCACCGCGGAATCCCTGAAGATGAAAGCCGCCGGGATCGATATGGCCGACTTCGGCGCGGGCGAGCCCCACTTCAACACCCCGCAGCACATCAAGGACGCGGCCATCAAGGCCATCGAAAACAACTTCACCCGCTACACCGCCGTCGCGGGCGTCCCGCAGGTCCGCCAGGCCATCGTCGATCGCCACAAAGCCGACTTCGCCTCCAACTACGCCGTTGAAGAGTGCGTCTTCACCGCCGGCGGCAAGCTCGCGCTCTTCAACGCCATCCAGGTCCTCGTCGATCACGGCGACGAAGTCATCCTCCCCGTCCCCTACTGGGTCAGCTTCAAAGACATCATCGAGTACGCCGGCGGCAAGGTCGTCTACGTCGAAAGCGACGAAGCCGAAAACTTCCGCATCACCGCGAAGATGATCGAAGCCGCCATCACCGACCGCACCAAGGCCATCATCCTCAACACGCCCTCAAATCCCTCGGGCGCGGTCGTCAGCCCCGAAGACCTCGAAGCCATCGTCCGGCTCGCGCATAAGCGCGGCATCTATGTGCTGCTCGATGAGTGCTACGTGTACCTCAACTTCACAGGCGCAGCCGTCAGCGGCGGCTCGTTCACCGACTGCAAAGAGCACGTCGTCGTACTCGGCTCTCTCTCCAAAACCTACGCGATGACCGGCTGGCGCGCAGGCTTCGCTCTCGGCCCGAAGCAGATCATCGCCGCCATGAGCAAGCTTCAATCACAATCCACCTCCAACACCGCCAGCATGGTGCAGCAAGCCTCCATCGCGGCGCTCACCGCCAGCCAGGACTGCGTCACGGAAATGCGCGCCGACTACATCAAGCTCCGCGACCGCATACTGGCCGGCTTCAAAACCATTCCGGGTCTCACCTGCACGGTGCCGCAGGGCGCGTTCTATGTCTATCCGAACGTCGGCGCCTTCATCGGCAAGGGCGGCATCAAGTCCGCAAGCGATCTCGCCGCGAAGCTGCTGACAGAAGCGCACGTCGTCACCGTTCCGGGCGAAGCATTCGGCACCAGCGAGCACATTCGGCTTTCGTACGCTGTCTCCGGCGACGTGATCGATAAGGGCGTCGAACGAATTCGGGAGTATCTCTCGAAGCTGGACTAGCCAATATCTGGCGAATCGTTTTTTTGCTGCTGAAAATGGTAGTTTTTGTTTCTGAGATAGGTCCGGGCTTTAGCCCGGACACTGAGTTTCGCCACAAATTGGGCTTTAGCCCCTGGGACACGCTCTCTTATCCGTTCCAGGCAAGACGACCGCATATTGGTCGGGAATGAAGATGGATGTCATCAAATAAAGAACTGGAAAAACCGAGGTTTGCTCCCGTTATCCTCGCCGGCGGCAGCGGTACGCGCTTCTGGCCACGCAGCCGCCGCGCCCGCGCCAAGCAGGTGCTCGCGCTCCAGGGCGAACGCACCATGATCCAGCAAACGCTCGAACGTCTCCAACCGCTGGCTTCTGCAAGCGACGTTTGGATCATCACCAACCACTGGCTCAAAGACGTCATCGCCGAGCAGCTCCCGGAGATCCCCAGCTCCCAGGTGCTCTCCGAACCCTGCCCGCGCAACACAGCCCCGGCCTGCGCGCTCGCTGCGTTCCTGCTCGAACCCACCGCGCCCGATACAGTGCTTGGCGTCTTCCCCTCAGACCAGGTCGTGGCCGATGCCAAGCGCTTCGCCGAGGTCATCGGCGCGGGCGTGCGTCTAGCAGCCGCAGGCGAAAACATCGTAGTGCTCGGCATTCCCCCCACGCGTCCGGAAACGGGTTACGGCTACGTGGAGCAGGGAGCGGAAATCCCCGGTGAAGCCGGCATTCCCGTAAAGCGCGTAAAACGCTTTCGCGAAAAGCCCGATCCCGCAACTGCGGAGCGCTTCCTCGCTGCCGGAAACTTCGTCTGGAACGGCGGCATCTTTCTCTGGAGCGCGAAGACACTCGCAGCCGCTGTGCGCGAGCACATCCCGGACATGGCCGCACCGCTTGAAGCCATCGCCGCCGCCTTCGGCACACCCGAGTTCGAAGCAGTGTTCGCCGAAGAGTATCCGAAGTGCGAAAACATCTCGGTGGACTACGCCATCCTCGAACGCCGTTCCGCCAAGGGCGAGTCGCGCTCAAACATCTACTGCCTGCCCGCGGACTTCGGCTGGACCGATCTCGGCTCCTGGGCCTCGCTGCATGAGCACCTCGGCGAAAACGACCGCGACAACGTGATGGACGGCGAAACCACCGGCCTCTTCGCCATCCAGTCCGGTGGCAACTACGTCTACGCCCCCGGCAAAACCGTCGCGCTTCTAGGCGTCGATGGCCTCGTCGTCGTAGAAACCGACGACGCCCTCCTCATCACCACCCGCGCCCGCTCGCAGGACGTCTCCAAGCTCGTCCGCGCCATCCACGAAAGCGGCCGCGAAGACCTCATCTAAACCACCACCCAAAATCCGGGTGGCCCATCCTTTCGGAGTCTCATCCCGAAAGGGTGGGGTATCGTTTGCGGTAGCAGACCACCGTTCCCCTCCACATCGCGTCAGCCACTGCGCGGGGAACAACCCTTACCCCTTCACCAAACCAAACTGCTTCCCAACCAACCGATCCACAACCCGTTTGGGCAAAAGCATAGGCATCGTCCAGTTCTTGAACCGTTGCGGAACCACCGCATACCGTACCTTCGGCTTGCTCACCGTCAGCGCCTTGTAGATCGTTCGCCCAATCTCTTCCGGTGCCAGCCCTTTCTTGCCCTCTTCGGCAAAGAACGCGAGGAAGCGCTGGATGATCGGTCCATAATCCGTCACATCAAACCGGCTGAAGTCCTCGGCCTCGGCCTTGTCCCAGATCGGTGTCACCACCGCGCCAGGTCCAACCACAATCACATCGATTCCATACAGCAACAACTCACGCCGCAGGCTTTCCGACATCCCTTCGAGCGCAAACTTCGAAGCCGAATACGCTCCCACAAACGGCACGCCCATCTTTCCCACGACCGAACTGATCTGCACAATCCTCCCCGGCTTGCCAGTCCTTGCCGGATCGCTCCCCAGCAGGGGAGCAAAGGCCTTCGTCACCATAAACGGCCCTACTAGATTTACCTCCATCTGCCGCCGTATCTCGTCCGCATCCAAATGCAGCAAAGGCCCGCCAACCACAATCCCTGCGTTGTTCACCAGGCCCGCCAGCCGCTCTCCATCGAGCACCTCACCCACCCGCGCCGCCGCCTGCCGCACCGCCGCCTCGTCCGTCACATCCGCCAGCAACGGCACAAAGTCCTTGCCGAACTCCGCGCTCAATCGGTCCGCATCGCTTTGCTTCCGCACCGTCCCGAACACGCGAAATCCCTTGTCCAGCAGCACCTTCGCTGTAGCCCAGCCGATACCCGTTGAGGCTCCTGTAATCACCACACTGCGCTTTGCACTCATGCCATATCTCCCAAGCTGGTTGAAGAGGAACACTGCACATCTTCAACATGTTCACCGTACACCTTCACTGTTGTCGGGTCAAGATGTACAGTGAATAACATGGCGTACCCTTCCAAGACCGACCGCGAGACCATCCTCGCGGCGGCCGTCGAGCAACTCGATCGACAAGGCCTCCGCAGTCTCTCTCTCCGCGCCCTTGCGGCCTCGCTTGAGCTCGCGCCCAACGCCCTCTATCGCTACTTCGCCGACCGTGCCGCCCTTGAGGAAGCTCTCGCTGGCGAGGTTTCGCGCATCCTCCACGCCTCGATCCTGCGCATCGTCCGGAAAGCCGGCCCTGAACAGGCCATCCGCGGCATCGCCCGCGCCTACCTCGCCTTCGCCCGCAAACACCCCAACCTGTATGAGCTCCTTCTTCTGCCGTGCGCGTCCGGGCAGGAAAAATCCGCTCCCCGCGAAGACCTCTGGATCTTCTTCGCCGGCCACGTATCCTCCCTCACAGGGCAGGACCACGCCGACGAGGCCTCCATGGCTCTCTGGGCATTCCTGCACGGTATCGCCCAGCTCGAAGCCGCCCAGATCTTCAGCGACGGAAAGCCAGGCCCCACACTCGACTTCGGCCTCAACGCCTGGCTAGCCGCGGCCTCCAGCCATCCGCAGAAAAATTGAGTACCCAACCCTGAGTGCCCCATCCTCGACCGACAGTTTCACCGTCGGGCAAGGTGGGTATCGGGCAAAGCCCGACCGTTCTCCTCCGCACCACCACAACCGTGGGTGCCCCATTCATCGCGCTCGCCTTTGGCGCGATGGGTGGGAACCACAACCGCCCAACTCAACACCACATCCCCTTTGCGTCCTCTGCGTAACCCCGCGCCCTCTGCGTTCCCGATCTCCAACGAACCTGCAAAATTTCCCCGCCCCGCTACCCCTGTAAAATCAACAAAGCACCACGCAAGGACCACAACCCACCAAATGACTGAATCCACAATCGTAAAATTCGGCACCGACGGCTGGCGCGGCATTATCGCCGACGACTTCACCTACGCCAACGTCCGCATCGCCGCCCGCGCCATTGCGCACTTCGTCATCGCCCACGAAGACCCCACCGCCGGTATCTGCATCGGCTACGACACCCGCTTCGGCTCCCGCTCCTTCGCCAAAGTCGTCGCCGAAGTCATGGCAACAGCAGGCATCCCCGTCTTCTTCGCCGACAAGATCACCCCCACCCCGGAGCTCTCCTTCGCCGTCCGCGAGCGCAAGGCCGCCGGCGGCGTCATGATCACCTCCAGTCACAATCCTGCCGAGTGGAACGGCGTAAAGTACAAGGCCAGCTACGGCGGCTCAGGCAAGCCCTCGCAGATCGCCCTCATCGAAAGCTATCTCCTCAAGCCACTCCCCGACGCCCCTCAAAAAGCTGCCATAGAAGAAGTCGACTTCGCGCCCACCTACATCGCCGCCCTCGAATCCTTCGTCGATCTCAAAGCCATCAAAGCCTCCGGCTACAAGTTCCTCATCGACACCATGTACGGCGCCGGCAAAGGCTACATCGCCGGCATCTTCTCCCGCGCCGGCATTCCGTTCGTCGAGTTCCGCAGTGAACTCAACCCCGCTTTCCCGGGCATCAACCCCGAGCCCATCCTTCCGCACATCGCCGCCACGCAGAAAGCCGTCGTTGCCGAAAAGTGCGACGCCGGCCTCATCACCGACGGCGACGCCGACCGCATCGGCTCGGTCGACGAGCACGGCAACGTGGTCGACGCGCACAAGATTTTCGCCGTCCTGCTTCAGTGGCTGCTGGAACGCAAGAAGTGGCCGGGCGACGTCACGCGCGCCTTCAACACCACCAAGATGCTCGACCGCATCGCCGCCAAGCACAACCGCACGCTGCATGAGCACGGCATCGGCTTCAAATACGTATGCGACCTCATGCTCGAGAAAGACATCTTAATCGGTGGGGAAGAATCCGGCGGGGTCGGCATCTCCAGGCACCTTCCCGAACGTGACGGTTTGCTGAACAGCCTGCTCCTTGCCAACGTGATGGCCGACGAGCACAAGACCCTCGGCGAGCTTGTAGCCGCGCTGCAATCCGAGTACGGCGAGCATCAATACGGTCGCATCGATATGCACATCGATGAGGCCCTCAAGCAATCTGCAATACGTCGCGCAAAAGCTTTCATCCCTGGTGAAAGCGACATTGCCGGCCTGAAAGTTCTAAAGATGGAAACGCTCGACGGTATCAAGTTCTTCCTCGAAAATTCAGCCTGCACCGGCAAAGCGAACGCGGCTGAAACATGGCTGCTCCTGCGCGCCAGCGGCACCGAGCCCTTGTTGCGTGTCTATTGCGAAAGCTGCAGCGCTGAAAGCGTGCAGCAGGTGTTGGCAGCGGCGAAGTCCTTCGTCCTGCAGGGAGATGCAGCTTGAGCGGTTTGGTAACGGTGGAAGCAGCAGGCCTGTTGTTCGATAACGATGGCGTGATTGTAAGTTCTATCGGCAGCGTAAACCGCTGCTGGCGTAAATGGGCGCAGCACTACGGCGTTCCTGTAGCCGACGACTTCGAGATCGAACACGGAACCCGCGCAGTAGACGTCATGCAGAAGTTAGTCCCCGGCATCAACGTCGTCGAAGGCCTGAAGTTGATCGAAGACATGGAACTCAAAGACGTCGCCGATCTCACTGTCCTCCCCGGCGTAAAAGACCTGCTGGAGTCTCTACCGATGGACCGCTGGGCCATCGTCAGCTCGGCAACCTACCGCCTCCTCGTAGGCCGCCTCAAGGTAGCAAATCTTCCAGTACCGGAGCGCATCATCAGCGGCGACCGCGTCGTCAACGGCAAGCCTCACCCCGAGCCTTACATCAAGGGCGCAGAGCTGATCCACGCCGCACCGAAAGACTGCATCGTCATCGAAGACGCTCCCAGCGGTGTGCGTGCCGGCAAGGCTGCCGGCTGCCGTGTACTCGGGGTACTCGGGACGCACTCAGCCGACGAGTTGCGTGCCGCGGGAGTCGAGTGGGTCGTCGAGACGCTCGAGCATGTGAAGGCTGAGGTCGTCGAAAACGGGTTGCGGCTGAGGTTGGAGACGATCTAGTCGCCTCTCCCAAATGTCAAGTTTGCTGGACACCACAGACTCCACAAACTCACCACAACTCACCACAAACCACCGTAAAATTGCACCAAAAATTTGTGGTGTTTTCGACCTAAACCATCCCCCGCAGGATCTCCGCCACCCGCTGGAGATCCTCCTCCGTATCGACCCCAATCGTGTCGCACGGAGCCTCCGCGACATACAACGCTAAGCCATGCTCCAGCAGCCGTAACTGTTCCAAACGCTCAGTTTGTTCAAGAATTCCCACAGGAAGCGAAGCAAAACGCTGCAACGCCGCTTTGCGATACGCATACAGCCCTAAGTGCTTCCAAATCTGCGCAGTACCGGCCCCATCCCGGTCAAACGGAATCGTCGCCCGCGAGAAATATAACGCCCGCCCATCGCTCGCTGTAATAACTTTTACCGCATTCGGATTGTCGATATCTTCTTGACGGCAAAGGACTTTGAGCGTCGACACATCCACATGCTCCAGCACAAACGGCGCCAGAATCGCATCGATATGCCCCGGCTGCAGCAACGGTTCATCGCCTTGGACATTGACGTAAATGTCCGCGTCAACACTCTGCGAAACAGCATTTAAACGGTCAGTTCCGCTAGGCAGATCAGGCGAAGTCAGCAGGGAAGGCCAGCCCCGTTCGCGGCACAGAGCTTCGACTTCAGGCGAATCGGTAGCAATGACAACCTGATCGAACTGCGGGCATGCCAGAGCAGCACGATAGACCCAGTGCAGGAGCGGCTGGCCCGCGAGCTCACGGAGCACCTTGCGGGGAAGCCGCGTCGACGCCAAGCGGGCGGGAATGACCCCTAGAATGCGTGGGTTAGCCATCAGCGGAGCAGGTCCGTGCGCTTGTTCCTGCGGTAAAGATAGAAGGCGGCGGCGAGGACGACGGCGAAGATGACTCCGAGGACGCCAGCGGCCACATACAGGATGTGAAGCGCGCGCGTAAGGCCGCAATTGGTGTGCAGGCCGCAGTCCGGGGTGTCGGCGTGGGCGGCGGCAGTGGCGAGGCAGAAGGCGAGACCGGCTGCGAACGGAAGCTTGGGGCGGCGAAACATGCTGATGAAAAGCTTCTCAGGTTTGACCTGCGAAGTCACGAAAACTATGATGGAGATGCGGCTGTCGTCGCGGCCGGGATTTGTGTGCGCCGCTTGATGATGGTTTCCCCACACTGGCGGTGTAGCTCAGATGGTTAGAGCGACGGACTCATAACCCGTAGGTCACTGGTTCGATTCCAGTCACCGCCACCAATCGCCCTGCTCTGGAGCGCGGTTTCCTGAAGGTCAGGTATCATTTTGGCAGCGAGATCGTCTAAATCTTGCTAGTAGCAAAAACCCCCATGGAGGGGACTTTTCACCTTATGCCCAAGAGCCTCAAGATTTCGTTACTCGCTACCTCGGTTGCCGTTGTTCTTTGCATTTTTCTGGGCGTAAATGCGTATGGGGTTCGCGCGGCGGATGACTCGCCGCAGGATGGCGCGTATCGCCAGATCAACGTGTATGGCGAAGTGCTACAGCATGTGCAGAGCGACTATGTGGTCGACCCCAACATTCCGGCGGTGACGAACGGTGCGCTGCGCGGGCTGCTGGAGTCGCTGGATGCGGATTCGAGCTATCTTTCGCCCGCGGATTATAAGGCTTACAAGGAAGATAAGGGCGGCAAGGCGCAGATTGGCGTCGATGTTTCGAAGCGCTTTGGGTACGCGACGATTATTTCGGTGGTTCCGGGCAGCCCGGCCGATAAGGCAAACCTGAACGATGGCGACATCATCGAGTCGATCGGCACCCAGGATACGCGCGACCTTTCGCTGGCGATGATTCAGTTGCTGCTGGAAGGCCAGCCGGGAACTGAGCTGCAGATCGCGGTAATTCGTCCACGGAAGGCTGAACCGGACAAGATTACGCTCAACCGTGTTGTGGTTTCCGAGCCGGCGGTGGCGGAGACGATGTTGGAGAACTCGACGATTCTCGACCTGAAGCCGATGATCCTGGACAAGGACCATGTGGCACAGGTGGAGGCCAAGCTGAAGGCCATGACGAAGTCCGGGAACAAGAAGATCCTTCTCGATCTGCGCGATGTGGCGGGTGGCGATATGACTGAGGCGGTGCGGTTGGCGAACTTCTTCCTGAAGTCGGGCACGATTGCGACGCTGGAAGGCCAGAAGTTCCCGACGCAGACGTTTATGGCTGATGCAGCGAAGACGGTGAACGCGACGGCGCCTATGGTGGTGCTGGTCAACCGCGGGACGTCAGGACCGGCAGAGGTTGTGGCTGCCGCTTTGATGGACGACAAGCGTGCGGACCTGGTCGGCGAGAAGACGTTCGGCGAGGGATCGCAGCAGAAGACCTTTGACTTGCCCGACGGCGGGGCGCTGATCCTTTCGGTGGCGAAGTACGCTTCGCCGGATGGAAAGAAGATCGAAGACGATGCCGTGACGCCGGGAACGCTGGTGGCTTCGAGCATGGATGATCTTTCGGCGCCTGACGATGACGCGGCACCGGCTGTGCCCGGCAAGATCGCCGCGCCGGCCAACAAGAAGCCGGTGGTTCCAGCCGATGATCAGCTGAACAAAGCGTTGGATATGCTGAAGGCAAAGCAGGTTTAGACGAAGCACGTTTAACGCGGGCTCTGCATGGTAAGGTGGAAATGCCGTGCAGAGCCCGCTGACCTCCCAAAAACAAGAACCGGACGAGGAAGAGGCGAAGGACCTTCGCCGCTCCGCTTTCTGGCGCGCGATGCGCAGCTTTCCTTTCCGTGAACCTGAGTTCCGCAGCCGCAAGATCGCTGCGCGAGCGGCGTTTTATCTGCTGCTGGGCGCTTCCGCTGTGTTCGGCGTGATGGTGGGGCTGCTGCTGGTGTACTCCATCAATCTGCCGCAGATGGCGGAGCTGGAGCGGTACCGACCGAGCACGACTACTGAGCTGTATGACATCCATGGCAAGGTTTTTGGATCGTTTGCGTTGGAGCGGCGCGTGGTGGTGCCGTACTCGGAGCTGCCACCGGTGCTGCAGGATGCCATCGTTTCGATTGAGGACAAGGACTTCTTCACCAACGGCGGGTTGAACCTGGTGCGCATGGTGGGAGCGGCCTACCAGGACGTGCATTCGCATGGGAAGGCGCAGGGAGCGTCGACGCTGACGATGCAGCTGGCGAGAAATTTGTTCCTATCGTCCGAGAAGACGTATGGGCGCAAGATCCAGGAGATTGTGCTGACGCTGGAGATCGAGCGTCGCTTTACCAAGCAGCAGATCTTTACGCTGTATGCCAATCAAATTTATCTGGGGCGTGGGACGTATGGGTTTGAGGCTGGGTCTGAGTATTACTTCTCGAAGCATGCGCGGGAGCTGACGCTGCCTGAGGCGGCGCTGCTGGCGGCGCTGCCCAAGGGGCCTGAGGAGTACTCGCCGGTGCGGCATCCGGAGCGGGCGTTGAAGCGGCGGAATCTTGTGCTGACCGAGATGGTGAACAACAAGAAGATCACCGAGCAGCAGGCGGAAGAGGCCAAGGCCATGCCGCTGGGGTTGAAACTGGAGGCTCCAGCGAACACCGAAGCGCCGTATTTTGTGGAAGAGGTTCGCCGGCAGCTGGAGCAGCAGTACGGCGTGGAAGAGGTACATGGAGCGGGGCTCAGGGTTTATACAACCCTTGATCTCGACCTGCAGCGTGTGGCGAACCAGGCGGTGCTGGATGGAACGGCGACCTATGAACGCCGGCACGGGTGGAAGGGCAAGCTACAGAATGTGGGCGCGGATCTGGATTCGTACAAGCATCCGGACTGGACGCAGCCGATCGCGGATAATGCCTACTTCCATGCGTTGGTGACCGAGGTTACGGCGGCGAAGATGGTGGTGAAGATCGGCGCGCAAGAGGCGACGATGGTTCCGGCGGATTGGGTGTGGACACAGAAGACCAAGGGCACGGACCTGGCGCAGGTAGGCGACGTTGTGTATGTGAAGGTGGCTGCGGCTGCACCGCTGCATGTGATTCTCGAGGAGGACTCGGGGGCGCAGGCTTCGATGATGGCGGTCGATAACTCGAACGGCGAAGTGCTGGTGATGGTGGGTGGGCGGGACTTTGCGCTTAGCCAGTTCAACCGGGCGACGCAGGCGCAGCGGCAGACAGGATCGTCGTTCAAGCCGTATGACTACACGGCGGCGTTTGAGGCCGGGATGAAGCCGACAGACACCGTGCTGGACGGACCGGCGAGCTTCTACACGCCGAATGGGCCGTACACGCCGCACAACTACGAGAACGACTGGAAGGGGCAGATGACCCTTATCGATGCGTTCGCGGAGTCGCGGAACATTCCGGCGCTGCGATTGGCGGACAAGGTTGGGATCAACAAGGTGATCGCTGTCGCGCGTCGATTTGGCGTAACGGCTCCGCTGCCGAGCTTTCTACCGGTGGCGATCGGTGCGGCAGGGATTTCGCTCGATGAGCAGGTGGCTTCGTACAGCGTCTTTCCGAACGACGGGATACGGATTGCGCCGCACTACATTCGCAAGGTAGCGCAGGCGGATGGGTTGCCGCTGGAGCAGAAGACGCCCGAGGTGCGCGAGGTGATCTCGCTCGACATTGCGCGCAAGATGATGATCCTGCTGCAGGCGGTGGTGCAGCATGGGACGGGCGCGGCGGCGGCTTCGATGAAGCATGCGTTGGGCGGCAAGACGGGAACGACGAACAGCTTTACGGATGCGTGGTTCCTGGGGTTCTCGCCTTCGATTACGTGCGGAACGTGGATCGGGTTCGATAACCCGGCGCAATCGCTGGGGGACAAAGAGACCGGGGCCAAAGCGGCGCTGCCGATGTGGATGGACTTTATGAAGGTCGCCATAGCGGATAAGCCGAACGAGCAGTTTGCGAAGTACGAAGCACCGCGGAAGCAGCTGGATGTTCCGGTGGCTCCGGCGGATGAAGAGCAGTTGGCTCCGAAGCCGGCGAAGACGGATGATTCGGACTCGGATGATGACTCGGATAAGCCTGCGCCGAAGCCGGCTGCGCCTGTGACGCCTCCGGCGGCTTCTGAAGAGGTTCCGGCGGATGAGTCGGGGACGAAGAGTGTGCCGCTTGCGCCGAAGGCTGTTGCGCCTGTAGCGCCGAAGACGGTGACGCCTCCTGCGCTGGCGCCGAAGGCTGTTACGCCGAAGGCTGCGACTCCGAACGGGTAGTGGGTGTGGGTTCCTATTGAGGTGTGAGGGCTGCAGGAGTGAGGTTTGAGGGTGGTTTCCTAACTGAGGGGATTTTGACGGAGTTTGCTATAGCGAAGGCTCCTCATCTGTAACGATTTAGCTTGACGAAGTGGTGGGCAGTCCGTTTAATGCCCGGTACGCTTCGTTCCAAATGGATACGCTTCGCGGGCCTGCCAGCAAAAAACTTTCTGAACAATTGGAGATCATGATGATGTCTTTGCGCGTGCGCTTCGGCCGCAGCTTTCGTGTGTTTTTTTTGAGTTTGCTGGTCGTTGGATTTGGTCTTTCGCTGGAGGCCCAGACGGCGCATTATGCCGGTCAGCAGACAGTGGTGAAGAGTGGGGTGGTCGTGCAGTCGGTGGCCGTGGATCCGGGCGGCAATGTGTACTTCGCGTCCCCGACCGCGACCAAGGTGATGAAGGCGACGCCGAGCTCGGCGGGGAGCAATACGTATACGACGACGACGGTGGCGAACAGTTCGACGCTGTTCAGCCCCGCAGCGCTGGCCACGGATAAGAGTGGAAATGTGTACGTGTTGAACGGGGATGCGTACCACAACAGCGCGGCGCTGGTTAAGTTGAAGCCGGGCAACACGTATACGCTGAGCACGCTGTTGAACCCGATTCCGTCTGCGGGGTTGGCTGTGGATTCGAACTACGACATTTATCTTAGCGACGAGACCCACCATCGCGTGACGGAGAACTGGCTGGTGAATGGCAACTACAACACGCAGACGACCATTGGGACAGGGTGGCTGCAGCCTCAGGGCCTGGCGGTGGACTCGAGCGGAGATGTCTTTGTGGGGGCCACCGATCAGCCGGCGGTGGTGCAGGAGGTCGAGAAGAACTGCGTGGCGATATCGTGTGAGCCGAAGGTAGCCGTCGGATGGCAGTTTCCGCAAGCCGTCGCCGTCGACCCGTACAAGAATGTGTATGTGGCCGACCCGGTGTTGGGCGGCGTGTACGAGTCGTTGTCGCCGAACTATTCGAGCCGCGTGGGAGTGGGGTATGGGCTGAGCTCTCCCGGGGGCGTGGCAGTGGATACGAGTGGCGATGTGTTCATTGCGGATTCGGGCAACAGCCGGGTGCTGAAAGTGCATGTGGGACAGGTGAACTTTGGGACGGTGTACATCGGGGAGGCGAGCGCACCGCAGACGATGACGTTCGTGTTCGATCAGGGAGGGACGCTGGGGAGCGTTGTGGTCTCTACGGTGCTGAGCTCTCCGGCGACTTCGCCGTTGGGACTGGACTTTACGAACACAGGGGCAGGGAGCTGCAAGGCCGGCAAGATGTATGCCCAAGGCGCAACATGCACGATTGCGGCGACCTGCACGCCGAAGAACGTTGCGTACTATCTAGGCGAAGCGGGGCTAGAGAACAGCAGCGGTTCGATCATTGCCGCGGCTACGCTGACTTGTAACGGTGCGATCAATCCGCAAACTGTCTTTGTGACGGCGCCGGCAAACCCGATTTCGTGTACGACGTATGACAGCTGCGGGGATGTGGTGTCGTATGCGCCGGGGACGATTGCGATCTACAACCAGCCGGTGGGGATTGCGGGGAAGAACAGCAACGCTCCAGGGAGGTGCATTGTCGGTAGTGCGCATCAGCCGTCGGAGACGCTGTGCACCGATGGGCCGCTGATGCCGGTGAAGAAGGACGAAGCGGTGAGGAAGAAGACCGCTGCGGGAGCACTGAAGGCGACTGAGGTCGGGGTTTCGGAGGTGACGGCGACTTCGGTGAGGATTTCGTGGAAGACCAGCGAGCCGGCACGGAGTGGGGTGATCTACCAGGCGGGTAAGGGTGAGATGGGGTTGACTCCGAAGGAGGCCAAGGCGAGTGAGGCGCCGAGCTTCGTGCTGGAGAAGCTGGAGCCGGGGACGGAGTACCAGGTGACGGTGTGGTCGGCCAGCGAGGGTAAGGAGTTCCACGAAACGGTGACGGTGCGGACGCCGGAGAAGTAGCCGGCGGTTGGTGAGGGCGTTCAGGCGAGGGGGGCTTGGAGGGCGTCGGCCAGGGCAAAGAAGCGCTGGGTGTGGCGGACGTCGAGACCGATCTGGGCGCGGAGGGCCTCGGGAGAATCGAAGCGCTGCTCGGCGCGGAGGCGGTGGAGGAACGTGAGTTCGAGGGGGGTGGACTCGGTGAGGGCGATGGGCTCGAAGTCGAGGAGGTGGGTTTCAACGGCGAACGAGTCGGCGCCGAAGGTGGGGCGGTTGCCGGCGTTTGTGACACCGCGAAAGGTGCGTGGGGTTTCTGTTGAGGAATGAGAGCTCGAGGGGTGAGGTGTGGGGGCTCCGACGGTCAAGGTGGTGATGTAGACGCCGTTGGCGGGCAGGAGCTCGGGGTAGGGGGCGAGGTTGATGGTGGGGACGGCGTAGAGGGTGCCGTAGCCGCGTCCGGAGGCTGGGGTGCTGAGGATGCTTACCGGGCGGCCGAGGAGGGCACGGGCGTGGCTGACGTCGCCGGCGGCGATGAGCTTGCGGATGCGGCTGGAGGACACCGCCGCGCCGCGAAGGATGACCGGATGGAAGGCGTGGACGGTGAAGCCGAGTTCCTGGCCGAGGTGGCTGAGATCGGTGATGTCGGCCTGGGCGTTGTGGCCGAAGCGGAAGGTTTCGCCTTCGTGGACCTCGACGGCGTGGAGGGCCTGAGCCAGGACGCGCTGGGCGAACTGGTGGGCGGACCAGAGGCGGAGGTCGGCGTCGAAGGGAAGGACGAGGACGAGGTCGAGGCCGGTGGCGGCGAGGAGGGCGAGCTTTTCGGGGAGTGGGGTGATGAGGGGAAGCTTGGGGCCGTCGTGGAGGATGTGAGCGGGGTGGGGGTCGAAGGTGATGGCGGCGGAGCGGATGCCGAGCTCCTTGGCGCGGGCGATGACTGAGGCGATGACGGTGCGGTGGCCGCAGTGGACGCCGTCGAAGTTGCCGATGGTGACAACGGAGGGGCCGGTGAGGGATTCGAGTTCGGTGAGGGAGCGTGCGATCTGCATAAAGACAGGTTTTAGGTTTTAGGTTTTAGGGTTTGGGGTTTGGGGTTTGGGTTTGGGATTAGGGTTAGGTTGGCTTTATGTCGAAGTTAAGCTTTAGGCCATCATGGGCAAGTTGCATATTCTGGGGAAGTTCGGCGTTGGTGGGTTCGTGGTTGAGGTCGTGGGAGATGTGGGTGAAGAAGGCGCGTTTGGGGGCCAGTTTTTCTACCAGCGCGATGGAGTTGGCCAGGTGAGAATGGCTGGGGTGGGGTTCGCGGCGGAGGGCGTCGAGGATGAGGATGTCGAGGTTCTGGAGGAGGGGGATGGACTCTGGGGGGATGTCCGACATGTCGGTGAGGTAGGCCGCGGAGCCGAAGCGGTAGCCGGCGATGGTGTTGCGGCCGTGAGTGACAGGGATACGCTGGAAGGTTGCGCCGAAGAGGTCGACGGTAGTGTCGAGGGCTGTGGAGAGCCTGTGGATTTCTACGCGGGCGGAGGTGGGGTAGCGATCGACCTTGCGGAAGGTGTACTCGAAGACGCGCTCGATGGTGCTGGCGGTGGTGTCGTCGGCGTAGAGGGCGATGCCTTCGGGGCGAGCGAAGCTGAGGGGGCGGAGGTCGTCCATGCCGAGGATGTGGTCGGCGTGGTTGTGGGTGTAGAGGACGGCGTCGACCGACAGGAGGCGTTCGCGGATGGCCTGGGCGTGGAAGTCGGGGCCGGTATCGATGAGGACAGAAGCGGGTTTGGGGGTTTGGGGTTTGGGGTTTAGGGTGTCGAGATTGAGGTCGGACTTTGGGTATTCGATGAGGATGGAGGGGCGGGTACGGCGGTTTTTGGAGCTGGGTTGGTAGGCCGAAGTGCAGACGGCGCAGGTGCAGCCGAGCGTGGGAACGCCCATGCTGGTGCCGGAGCCTAGGAATGTGAGAACTGCGTCCATTGGGTCAGGTGGTGGGATGAAGGGAAAAGCTTGACGCAAAGTTCGCGAAGTTTAAGTTCAAGTTTCACAGATAAAGCAAAGAGGATAAGGAGGTTAGCGGACTATGCTGGGGCCAGCCGGGACGCCTGGAAGTGGTGGTCCGGATTGTTTGGAGGCGGCCTGGCGGGCAAGAAGCTGGGTCATTTCCAGGAAGCCCATGCGGCCTTCGAAGAGGGCTGATTGGAGGAGCTGGTCTTCGGTAGAGCTGAGGTTGCCCTTGGTTTTTTCGGAGAGGACTTCGAGCATGTCGATGGACTGGCGGGCTCCGAGGAGGTCGATCTGCGGGGTCTGGCCGGGTTCTGCACCGCCGCCGAGCTGGAGGATGGCCTGCATGTAGACGGACTGGACGAGGCGGTCGAAGGTCATCTCGGGCATGCGTTCCATGCCGGGGTTGGAGGCGCGGATGGCGGTATCGAGGCGGTCGACGGTGGCGTCGTAGGCGGATTTGGCCTGGGTGGTTTGCTCGTCGGTGGGGGGCGGGGGCATCTGGGGGTCGCCCGGTTGGGGTTCGAGATCCGCAGTGGAGGCTTCCGCGGGTTTGTCCGGGACGGCCTGGGGACCGGTGAGGCGCGCGGAGGAGTCGTACTGGTCCGGCGGCGGCGCGGTGGGTTGGAGGGTTTCGGGGCGGGGTGGTTTGGGCTCGGAGGGGGGAGCGTCCGGGCGAATGTCGCCTTCGGCGGTGAACTTGCGACGGTCGTTGACGACGAATTCTTTGATTTCAGCCATATGGGTTCTCGATGGAATTGGATGCGGTTCCGAGGGCAGCGATTTACTGCGTCACTTGAAAGCGTACCTCAGTGGGAGGGTTGGCGTTTTTGCTTTCCTCACCCATCGCGCCAATTGCGTGTGCGATGAACGGGCGTTTGAAGGTTAGGGCACAAAAAAGACCAGCTCATGGCTGGCCTTTTCTGTCGATGATGCGGGTCGCGTTTAGGCGAAGGTTTCGCCGACCATTTCTTCGCTCTTCTTCCAGAGAGCCTCTGCATTTGTCGGGTCGAGGGCGTAGCCGCGGACGCCTTCGCTGATGGCGCTGATGACGACGTCGTCTGCGACGAGGTGGCCGACGTGGCAGTTTTCGCAGTACTGACCACCGATCTCTTCGGCAGGGGAGACGACGGCTGCCCAGACGGAGGTTGCGGCGCCCTGGGGGATGGTCTTCCATTGAAAGGGTTCCTTGCCTTCCGCCGCGAGGTCGGCGTTCATTTTGGCGAGCATGGCGTCGATGGCGCCGGGGTCCAAGTGTCGGCCGAGTTCGGTTGCGATGCCGCCGGGGTGAACGGCTGCGGCGCGGATGCCGCGGTCTTTGTGGCGGCGGTCGAACTCGACGGCGAAGAGGATGTTCGCGGTCTTGGAACGGCCGTAGGCGACGAAGGGTTCGTAGGGGGTGGTTTCGAAGTTGGGGTCTTCGAGGTCGACGTTGGAGAAGCGGTGACCGGAGGAAGCGAGGTTGATGAGGCGTCCGCCGGGCGCGAGCAGGGAGGCGATGCGGTTGACGAAGACGAAGTGGCCGAGGTGGTTGGTGCCGAACTGGGTCTCGAAGCCATCGGCGGTGTGGCCGAAGGGGGTGGCCATGACGCCGGCGTTGGCGATGATGATGTCGAAGGGTTTGCCTGCGGCGAGGAGTTTGTCGGCTGCGGCGCGGGTGCTGGCGAGTGAGGCGAGGTCGAGCTCGAGGAGCTCGAGGGTGGTGTTATTGGCGGTTGCGGCTGCACGGATTTCTGCGGTGGCGGATTCGGCTTTTTTGAGGTCGCGGGCGGCGCCGACGACATGTGCGCCGTGGGCGACGAGGGAGCGGGCGGTTTCTACGCCGATGCCAGCGGAGACGCCAGTGACGAGGATGCGTTTGCCTTTGAGGTTGATGCCGGTGAGGACGTCTTCTGTAGTCGAGGTAGCGCCGAAGGTCTGTGCCATGGTTCTTTCTCCTATTGGGTGTTGCAATTCCTGCGGGATGGCGGGAGGATATTAAGCGGAGAGTATCTCCACATTGCATAGGATAACCGGAGAGTCTCTCCGGTTGCATTATTTTATGGCGAAGAAGGCGGATGAGGTTGTGGCGGTTCGGACTCCGCGGAAGCTGCGCGCGGATGCTCAGGAGAACCGCGAGCGGATTCTCGAGGTGGCGAAGGATGCGTTTCTGGCGTCGGGGCCGGATGTGAGCCTGGATGAGATCGCGAAGCTGGCGGCGGTGGGCCCGGGGACACTGTATCGGCACTTTCCGACCCGGGATGCGCTGGTGGAAGCGGTGTATCGGACGCAGGTGGCAAAGTTGAGTGCGGCTGCGACCACGTTTTCGGAGACGATGCCGCCGATGGAGGCGCTGCGGTCGTGGATGCTGCTGTTTGTGGACTATATGGCGGCGAAGCAGATTATTTTGCCCGCACTGAACTTGATGACTTGCGGGACGGAGGAAGTATTTGCGGCTTCGGTACCGCTGATTGCAGGGGCGATCACTTTACTGGTGACGCGGGCCGTGGAGAGCGGCGATATACGGGAGGATGTCGACGGGATGGATATGCTGCGAGCGGTGGCGGGGCTTTCGGCGGTGTCTCCGACGGCGGATTGGCCGGTGAGCGCGAAGAAGATGGTGGAGATTTTGTTGGTTGGCTCGGCCCGTTTGGTCGGTTTATAGGCTGGGGTTTTTGGGAGTCGCGGTGCCGCCGGGGTAAGTGAGGGGATGGGTGGCGAACTCGCGGCGGAGGTAGCCGAGGGCGTGGATGGTGTCGCCGATGCGCATGGCGGACGTGAGTTCGCCGGCGGGACGGGTTTGGCCGGCGATGGCGGCTTCGAGTGGGGCGGGGAGGGATGGGAGTTCGCCTGTGAGGGTGAAGGCGGTGAAGGTGCGGTGGACCTGGCCGCGGGAGCGGATGCGCTCGACGATCTCCTGGCCGAGGTAGCAGCCCTTGTTGAAGTGGAGGGCGTGGGTCTGGGCGGTTTCCTGAGGGAGGTCTTTGTGGGTTTCGGTGTTGCGGATGTCGACGTCGTATTTTGGGGTGGCGGTGAGGATGCGGTGGGCTTCTAGAGCCATCCAACTTATCGTTCGGGCGCCGCTGAGGCTGAAGAAGATCTCGATATCTTCGATGGTCTTAGAGTTGCCGAAGACTAGAAGTAGCGGGTTAGGAACCGCTTGTGGTGTCATAAGGATTACGGGACCGCGACTGGACTCAATGCGTTTGATCTTGAGTGCCTCCGGACGGACGACCTCAATATTCTTGAGAATTCTGCTTGAATCGGGGCCAATGATGAGCAAGCCCTTCATGTCTTCAAGGGCAGGGGTCAGCTCCACATCGTCCATGATGATGAACTTGTCGAGAAGGGTCTGGATCGTTTCGATCTGGGATTTATCGGTTTCGAGGAGGAAGGTCGCTTCGCCTTCGCCGGGTTCGCGGTAGATAGTGCAGTCGCCCTGGATGCGGCCCTGGGCGTTTAGGAGGAAGTTGTAGTTGCCTTCGCCGGGCTGGAGTGACTGGATGGAGTTGGTGACCATGCCGTTGAGCCAGCGGGTGGCGTCGGAGCCGGTGATGCGGAGGAAGGCGCGGTCGGTTAGGGGAAAGATGGCGGCGCCGGTGCGGATGGCTTCGAGTTCGGTTTCTACGGACATGCTTTGAGTTTGATTGTAGATGGGGGTGGATGGGTGCGGGTTTGTGGTGGAAGGCTGCTGGCGGAGTACTGGGGCTGGCGGAGCTGCAAGTCTCTCCACTTCGGTCGAGATGACAGGGTTGGGGTGGGGTGGAGGAGAGCGGTCGGGCTTTCGCCCGATACCACCCTTTCGCGAAGGACGCGAGAGGGTGGGCCACCCGGTTTTGTGCGGCTATGGAGGAAAGCTGGTTCGCTCGCTTTGCTCGGAATGGAAAGAAAGAAAAGCAAGTGCGACGGGAACTGGTGGCGGGTTGGGCGGTTGTGGTCCCCCATTCATCGCGCCAAAGTGCGGCGCGATGAATGGGCCACCCGGGTTTGTGCTGATGCGGAGGAAAGCAGATCCTTCGCTGCGCTCAGGATGACAATTTCTATAAACAGCTGGTTAGGACTTTAGGCAGCTGGCTAGGACTTTAGGAAGGTTAGGAGGTCGGCGTTGATGGTGTCGGCTTCGGTGGTACACATGCCGTGGGGGAAGCCGGGGTAGATTTTTAGCGTGGCTTTGGGGAGGATCTTGGCGGAGAGGACGGCGGCATCCTGATAGGGGACAATCTGGTCGTCGTCGCCGGCAAGGACGAGGACGGGGATGTCGATCTTTTTGAGGTCTTCGGTGAAGTCGGTTTCGGAGAAGGCCTTGATGCAGTCGTAGAGGGGCTTGTGGCCGCCGAGCATGCCTTCGAGCCAGAAGTTATCGATGATGCCCTGAGAGACTTTGGCGCCGGTGCGGTTGTAGCCGTAGAAAGGCAGGGCGAGGTCTTTGAAGAACTGGGAGCGGTCGGCGACCTGGCTGGCGCGGAGGCCGTCGAAGACGGAGAGCGGAAGGCCGCCGGGGTTCGAGTCTGTCTTGAGCATGACGGGAGGGACGGCGCCGATGAGGACGGCTTTGGAGACGCGTTTGGTGCCGTATTGGCCGAGATAGTGCGCGACTTCGCCGCCGCCGGTGGAGTGGCCGATCATGACGGCGTCTTTGAGGTCGAGGGTTTCGAAGAGGGTGGAGAGGTCGGCGGCGTAGGTGTCCATTTCGTTGCCATCCCAGGTCTGGGTGGAGCGGCCGTGGCCGCGGCGGTCGTGGGCGATGACGCGGTAGCCTTGCTGGCCGAGGAAAAGCATCTGGGCGTCCCAGGCGTCGGCGTTGAGGGGCCAGCCGTGAGAGAAGACGATGGGCTGGCCGGTTCCCCAGTCCTTGTAGAAGATTTGTGAGCCGTCTTTGACTGTGATGTAGGGCATGGGAAGCGTCCTTTCGGGTTGTGGTGCGTGGTGTGGTGGTTCGTTGAGACCCGGGGAGCAACAGGGTACATCGGCGGTGTGCCGAAGAGGTTACGGACGGGTTGGATGACGGCCGAAGATGCGAGGACGCAGCGATTTGGGCTGTGGAGAAGTCTTAGTGGTAGATACACTTGGAAGTGATGCGTGTTTCGGGAGGAAGATTGAGCTTACGGCGTGGTTTGGTGGTGGTGGCGGTTTTGGGATGCGGTGGTGTGTCGGGATGGGCGCAGAGTGCGCCGGCTAAGGGCGCGACTACGCCGCCGGTGTTGCAGTCGGGCGATACGACGGTGACGGTGAACTCCGTGCTGACCAAGGACCAGCAGAAGCAGTTGTTGGCGACGCTGGATAAGACGTTCCAGTTTGTGAGCAAGGATACGGGGCTGCCGATCGTTCATCCGATTAAGAGCAAGTTCACGTCGCGCGATGAAGTGAACAAGATGCTGCGCAAGAAGTTCGATGAGGACAAAGACGCCAAGCGGATGGAGCGCGATGAGCTGGTGCTGAAGAAGTTCGGGCTGATCGACAGGGACTTTCATATGCGGCCGTTTCTGCTGAGTTTGCTGACCGAGCAGATTGCCGGGTTCTACGACAACAAGGACCAGACGATGACGCTGCTGGACTGGGTTCCGATGGACCAGCAGGAGCCGGTGATGGCCCATGAGCTGACGCATGCGCTGCAGGACCAGAAGGTTGGCCTGACGAAGTGGGAAGACCAGGAGCAGGAAGGCGTGGCGAAGGATGTCGCCGAGGACAACAAGCACATCGCGACCGATGAGACGGACACGGCGCGCGAGGCGGTGCTTGAAGGCCAGGCGATGGTAAGCTTTGCCGACTACATGCTAAAGGGGACGGGCAAGACGCTGAAGGATATGCCGGAGGTGGGGGACAAGCTGCGGGATGGAGCGGGAGATATGACGGATTCGCCGGTACTCGCGCGGGCTCCGCTATTGCTGCAGCAGGCGCTGTTGTTTCCGTATACGTCGGGGTTGGGGTTTGAGCAGACGGTTCTGATCAAGGCGGGGACGCAGGCGGCGTTTACGGGTGTGCTGGATTCGCCGCCGAGTTCGAGCTTTGAGATCATGCATCCGGACAAGTATCTGCAGCATGCTGCGGTGCCGGTGATGCGTATGCCGGATATCCATCCGATGCTGACGGCCGCGGGCTGGGAGCCGTATGACGTCGGTGTGATGGGCGAGCTGGATGTTCGCATTACAGCAGAGTTGTTTGGCGGACGTCCGCTGGCGGAAGCACTGGCTCCGAACTGGGATGGCGGAATTTACTACGCCGCGCAGAAGAAGAATGCGTCGCCGGCGGAGAAGGGAACGACGGCTTCGCTGGGGTTGATGTATGCGTCGAAGTGGAAGAATGAGGACTCGGCGCGGAGCTTCTTTACGGTGTTTGAGGAAGAGCTGCCGCGGCAGTATGACGGGTTGAAGCGTCGCAAGAGCGATGAAGTGGATGACTCGGAGCGGGTGTATTCGACCAATGAGGGCGATGTGCTGCTGACGCTGAAGGATGACCGCGTCTGGGTGAGCGAGGGGTTTGAGGTGAAGCTCGCTCGGCAGATGCGGGATGCCGTGGAGGGTGTGCAGGGGACGGGGCGGTTTCAGATGGCTGAAAAGCAGGGACTAGGGATTAGGGATCAGGGATTAGGCAATGAACTGGTAGGTGGGTTGGCGAAGTGGGTTGGTGGGTTTGGGGTGGTGAAGGCGGCGTTTTAGGGCCCTTTCTTACCACCCCAGCGAACAAAAGCGATCGCCGGGGACCCCGGGTGCGCGAAAGGATGGGCCACCCGCATTTGTGGTGGCTACTTGTTGGGGGCGAGGGACATGATGTTTAGGTTGGTCAGGCCGTGGACCCAGCGGGCGGGTTTGGCGGCGTTGGCGTTGATGAGCTGGATGACGCCGCCTTCGGTGTCGGGAAGGCCTGCTTTCATGATGGCGACGATGGATTGACCGGTGGTGAAGCTGGGTTCGAGCTCGGCGCAGGAGAAGAGGACGAAGTAGTGGTCGGTGCCGGTGGCGACGATGGTGGAGTGCAGGATGAGGGGCTCGGTTTCGCGAGTGGAGGTGAGGCCGGCCTTGGCGAGGACGTCGGAGACGAGCGGTCCGGTGTAGGTTTCGTCGGTATTGCGGTGGGCGTTGTGGACGTGGACGGTGACCTGCGGCATGTTGATGAGGTCTTCGACGGTGAGGGTGATGGTGCGGCCTTCGAAGGTGACGTTGAGGGACTTTGAGGGTGGTACGGGCGCCTTGGCGGGCATGGCGTCGTCGTGGTGATCGTCGTGTTGCATGGGCGCCTGGGCGTGGACGGCCATGGGAGCGAGGGCCAGGGTGAGGGCGGCGAGGGTGAGCGCGGTCAGCTTCATGGGGATAAGGATAAGGCAAGGAGTAGAGGGTAAGTAGTTAAGGATTAGAGGAAAGTTGAGTTGGCAAGGGACGGCCATGGATTCGGTCAGGATGACAGGGTTATGGGGTGGGTGGACAGGCGTCGTATACTGGATGCCTATGTCGATCATTCGCAATGTTGCTGCAATCGCAAAGGGGATGGGAATCACGCTCGGGGAGGCGTTCAAGCCGACCGAGGTGGAGAACTATCCGGATGGTAAGGGGCCGCTGCGGGGGGCAGTGCTGCAGGAGCGGTTTCGCGGCAAGCACCAGCTGCAGCGCGATGAGAATGGGCTGGAGAAGTGCGTTGCCTGCTTTTTGTGTGCGGCTGCCTGCCCAGCGAACTGCATCTATATCGAGGCGGCGGAGAATACCGAGGAAGTTCGGATTTCGAGCGCTGAGCGGTATGCGAAGGTTTACAACATCGATTACAACCGGTGCATCTTCTGCGGGTATTGCGTGGAAGCCTGCCCGACCGATGCGATTACGCATGGGCATGGATTTGAGCTGGCGAGTTTGAACGCTACCAATATGGTGATGCGCAAGGAAGACCTGTTGGTGGCTGTTGCGACAGGGCTTCCGAAGTCGGATAGAGAACAGGCCGAGACGCTCGCTTAGAAACAGGTTTCAGGTTTGAGGTTTCAGGAGTTAAATGCGGCGAGCCTTTGTGGCTCGCTGTGTTGCGATACGCGTGAAGTTGCCGCGATGAAAGGAACTTGCGATGGCTGGTGTTCTGGACGTGGTGAAAGTACAGCATCCTTTGGAGAAGGTTCTGGAGGAGCGGATTGCCATTATCGATGGGGCGATGGGGACGACGATCCGTACGTATGGGATGACGGAAGCGGATATTCGCGGGGAGAGGTTCAAGGACTCGACCAAGGACATGCTGAATAACGGCGATATTTTTTCGCTGACGCAGCCGGCGATGATCTGCGATATTCACCGGCGGTTTTTGGAGGCCGGTGCGGACATTATCGAGACGAACACGTTCGGTGCGACGAGCATTACGCAGAGCGAGTTCTTTGTGGATGATCCACGGGAGCATGGCGGGCGGAAGGATCCGGAGTTTTATCAGAAGATCATCGACGATAAGTTTCTGAGCGGTTTGGCGTGGGATATCAATGAGACGTCCGCGCGGCAGTGTCGTGAGTGGGCTGATCGTGTTGGCAATGACACCGGGCGGCAGCGGTTTGTGGCTGGAGCGATTGGGCCGCTGACGGTGTCGCTTTCGAATTCGCCCGATGCCGATGATGCGGGGTTTCGGGTGGTGACGTTCGACCAGGTGAAGCATGCGTATAAGGAGCAGGTAAGGGCGCTGATGGCGGGCGGATCGGACTTGCTGCTGGTGGAGACGATCTTCGATTCGCTGAATGCGAAGGCTGCGTTGGTGGCGATTCGCGAAGTGTTTGACGAGGATGGCACGGAGCTACCGGTGAGTATATCGGCGGCTGTGGGGCGGGGCGGCGAGACGTTGATTTCGGCGCAGACGACGGAGGCTTTCTGGAATGCGGTGAAGCATGTGAAGCCGCTGTCGGTTGGGCTGAACTGCTCGCTGGGGCCGGACTTGATGTATCCGTTTTTGAGTGAGCTGGCGGAGAAGGCGGAGACGTATGTGTCGGCTTATCCGAATGCGGGGTTGCCGAATCCGCTGGCGGTGACGGGGTTCGATCTTGGGCCGGAGGATATGGCGCGGTTCTTGGGGAACTTTGCGCAGGATGGTCTGATCAATATTGCAGGCGGATGCTGTGGGAATACGCCGGAGCATATTGCGGCGATTGCGAAGGCGCTTGAGGGTAAGGCACCGCGGGTGTTGCGACGGGCGGTGGCTGCTTGAGCGGGGGCGAAGCGAACGGCGGAGGTTCCCCATTCATGCGCGATAGAGCCGCGCATGAATGGGCCACCCAAGCGGTAGACGTGAAGCCGCTGCGGCTTTCGGGATCGCAGCCGTTTACGCAGCAGCTGGGTGTTTACATGATGATCGGTGAGCGGACCAATGTGGCCGGGTCGCCGAAGTTTGCCAGGCTGGTGAAGGAAGGCAAGTACGAAGAGGCGGTGAGCGTTGCGCGGCAGCAGGTGGAGAACGGCGCGAATGTGATCGACATCTGTATGGACGAGGGGATGATCGATGGCGTGGCGGCGATGACGCGCTATCTGCAGCTGCTGGGTTCGGAGCCGGAGGTGGCGAAGGTTCCGTTCATGGTGGACTCCTCGAAGTGGGAGGTCATTGAGGCGGGCCTGAAGTGTTTGCAGGGCAAGGGGATTGTGAACTCGATCTCCCTGAAGGAAGGCGAGGAGAAGTTTCGCGAGAATGCGGCCAAGGTGCTGAAGTATGGTGCTGCCGTTGTCGTGATGGCGTTCGATGAGAACGGGCAGGCGGCGACGTTTGAGGAGAAGATCCGCATCTGCGAGCGGGCTTATCGGATTCTGGTGGATGAGGTTGGGTTTCCGCCGGAAGATATTATTTTCGATCCGAACATCCTGACCGTGGCGACGGGCATGGAGGAGCACAACAACTACGCGCTCGACTTTATCAACGCGACGCGCTGGATCAAGCAGAACCTGCCGCACGCGAAGGTGTCGGGCGGCGTAAGCAATATCTCCTTCAGTTTCCGTGGGAATAACAAGGTGCGCGAGGCGATGCACTCGGCGTTTCTGTATCACGCGATTGCGGCGGGTATGGATATGGGCATTGTGAATGCCGGGATGCTCGAGGTGTATGAAGAGATCGATCCCGAACTGAAGGTGCTGGTCGAAGATGTGCTGTTGAACCGGCGGCCGGATGCGACGGAGCGGCTGGTGGAGTTTGGCGAAGCGCTGAAGGTGGCGAGCGCGGGCGATGTGGTCGCGGAGAAGAAGGCTGAGGAGTGGCGCTCGGGGACGGTGGAGGAGCGGCTGTCGCACTCGCTGGTGCGCGGGATCGATGCGTATATCGAGATCGATGCGGAGGAGGCGTATCAAAAGCTGGGGCGTCCGCTGCTGGTGATTGAAGGACCGCTGATGGCGGGCATGAGCGTGGTGGGCGATCTGTTTGGCGCGGGCAAGATGTTTCTGCCGCAGGTGGTGAAGTCGGCGCGCGTGATGAAGAAGGCCGTCGCGCACCTGACGCCTTATATGGAAGCGGAAAAGGCTGCGCAGGAAGCGGCCGGCGAGATCGTGAAGGCGCAGGGCAAAATCGTACTCGCTACGGTGAAGGGCGATGTGCATGACATCGGTAAAAACATCGTTGGCGTGGTGCTTGCGTGCAATAACTATGACGTGATCGACCTGGGCGTGATGGTGAGTTGCGAGAAGATTTTGCAGCGCGCCAAGGACGAGAAGGCCGACATGATCGGGTTGAGCGGGCTGATTACGCCTTCACTCGATGAGATGGTGCATGTGGCCAAAGAGATGGAGCGGCAGGGGTTCAAGTTGCCGCTGCTGATTGGTGGAGCGACAACGAGCCGCGCGCATACGGCGATCAAGATTGCGCCGCACTACAGCCAGCCTGTGGTGCATGTGCTCGATGCAAGCCGTGCGGTGCCGGTGACGACGAGCTTGTTGAGCGATGATGGCCGCGAAGAGTTTGAGGCCAAGTATCGCGTGGAGTATGAAACGCTGCGGATAAATTACTCGCAGCCGAAGCAGCCGATGGCAACGCTTGAAGAGGCGCGGGAGCGGCGGACGCCGATTGTGTGGAAGGCGGAAGACCTCGCTGTGCCGGAGTTCTTTGGCTCGCGTGTGATTGAAGAGATGCCGTTGAAGACGCTGCGCGAGTACATCGACTGGTCGCCGTTCTTCCATACGTGGGGGTTGAAGGGGCTGTATCCGCGGATACTTGAGAATGAGTCGAATGGTGTAGAGGCGACGAAGATTTTCAACGATGGGCAGAAGCTGCTGGATCGGATTGTGCGCGAGAAGCTGCTGACGGCGAAGGGTGTGTTCGGGTTCTTTCGCGCGGAGGCGGTTGGCGATGATGTGAAGCTGCCGGAAGCGGGCGAGACGCTCTATTTCCTGCGGCAGCAGACCAAGCGCGAGGGCAAGCCCTGCCGATCGCTGGCGGATTTTGTGGCTCCGGTGGAGACGGGGCTGGCGGATTCGATGGGAGCGTTTGCGGTTACGGCCGGCATCGGGTTGAAGGAGATGACCGAGAAGTACCGCGCGGAGAACGACGACTACAACGCGATTATGGCAGAGGCGCTGGCGGACCGGCTGGCGGAGGCGTTCGCGGAGTATCTGCATAAGCAGGCGCGGGATGTGTGGGGTTATGGGCGAGCTGAGACGTTTACACCGGCGGAGCTGATTGAAGAAAAGTATCGCGGGATACGGCCGGCGCCGGGGTATCCAGCTTGCCCGGACCATACGGAGAAGGGAACGATCTGGCGGTTGCTGGATGTGGAAGCGACGACCGGGATGGTGCTCACGGAGTCGTTTGCGATGTGGCCGGGGTCGAGCGTGAGCGGGCTCTACTTTGCGCATCCGGAGTCGCGGTACTTCAGCCTGGGGAAGATCGAACGCGACCAGGTTGAGGAGTATGCCGAGCGCAAGGGGTGGAGTGTGCTCGAGGTGGAACGGTGGCTGGGGCCGAATCTGAACTACGACGTGGTGGGGTAGTTCAGGTCTGAATTTTGGGTGAGTGAAGATTTTTATGATCAAGTACGAAATATTTCGTTGACATCTACGAACTTATTCGTATAAGGTTTGTCTCATGAGTAAGAGACAAGATGTTCTGAAGCCGACTGAGAGTGAACTGGAGCTGCTGGGAATCCTTTGGGATCGTGGGCAGGCTACGGTTCGGGATTTGTACGACGCGGTGAATGCGCAGCGGCCGGTGGTGTATACCGGCGTGTTGAAGCTGCTGCAGATTATGACCGACAAAGGCCTGGTGCAACGTGATGAGAGCGAGCGGGCCCATGTATACAGCGCGGCTGTGGCGCGTGAGGATACCGAGCGGCAGTTTATGCAGGAGTTGAGCAACCGGTTCTTTGCAGGCAGTGCGGCGCAGATGGCGTTGCGAGCGCTGGAGATGGAGCCGGCAAGTGACGAAGAGCTGGATGAGATTCGGAAGTTATTGCGTCGCAGGAAGCAGTAGCCGGAGGGCGATATGGAAACGCTGAGCTGGATGCAGGACGGAGAGCTGATCGCGCTGGGATGGACGCTGCTGCACTTCTGCTGGCAGGGCGCGTTGATTGCGGTGTTGTATGCCGCGGCCGACCGGATGACGATGCGGTTGGGTGTGCGGGTTCGCTACGCGGTTGCGCTGCTGGCGCTGGTGCTGATGCCGATCGCGGCCACGGTTACGTTTGTGGAGCAGGAGCGGCTGGTGGTGCATGTGCCGCGGGGCGGGCATGAGGTTGTGGCGTCGCAGCTGGGTGTGTTGCATGCGGGGCTGGTGAAGAGCTTGCCGATGGCGGCACCGGTAGTAGAGAGTGGCGAGGTTTGGATTGCGGGCAATGCCCGGCATCTGCTGCCGTGGATTGATGGAGTGTGGTTGGGTGGAGTGCTGCTGTTGGCACTGCGTGCGGCGGGTGGATGGTTTGAGTTGCAGCGGATTCGCCGGCGGGCGGGGATGGTGATTCCGGCGGAGGTTGCGGTCAGCTTTGCGCGGGTGCAGGAGCGGTTGCGGATGGGGCGCAGGGTTGTGCTGCGGGTTTCGGATGAAGTGATTTCGCCGATGGCGATGGGAGTTTGGAGAGCTGCGGTGATTCTGCCGGTGTCGGCGTTGATGCAGCTTGAGCCGGCGCAGCTGGAGGCGGTGCTGGCGCATGAGCTGGCGCATATACGGCGGTGGGATTACCTGTACAACCTGCTGCAGACGATTGTGGAGTGCCTGCTGTTCTTCCATCCGGCGGTGTGGTGGGTTAGCCGATGCACGCGTGATCTGCGGGAGGCCTGTTGCGATGAGGTTGCGGCGCGGAGCTGTGAGGATCCTGTGATTTATGCGGAGGCCTTGCTGCAGCTTGAGGAGCAGCGAACGAGACATCTACAACTGGCCATGGCTGCTAAGGGCCATAACGGAAGCTTACTGATACGAGTACGACAGATTTTAGGAGAGGGAATGACAATGGAGCGGACGACGACAAGCGGTGTGCGGGTAGCAGTGGCGGGAGCGATTGTGTTGGGGCTTCTGTTGGGATCTCGGGGAGCGAATGGATTGAACTTGGCTCATCGGCTGAAGCCGGTGGTATCTGCGGCGCGGGCGGATGTGGCGGCTGTGCTGCCGAAGGGGCACAAGAGTGTGGCGGCGGCGATGCCGCGCCCGGTGTCGGCGCAGGTTCCGGAGCCGATGGTCGATCCCGTCGTGACGTCGGTTGTGAATGTGGTTGCTACGCCTAACCCCGTGGTGACAGCCGCGGTGACGCCGATGCCGATACCGATGCCGATGTTTCAAGGCGGACACCGGGGCGATAGCACTGGGATGAAAGGCGAGGATTACATACGGGAGATGAAGGATGCGGGGTATCCGCTGGACCTGGATAAGGACCTGGATACGCTGATCTCGCTGCGGTCGGTGGGTGTGACGCCGGAGTTTGCGAAGTCGATGGCGCAGGCGGGGCTGGGAACGCCGACGTTGCATGACCTCATCAGCCTGAAGGCGGTTGGGGTAACGCCGGAGTATCTTGCTGGCTTGCGTGGGTCTGGGCTGGCGCCGACGGACTTTCATGAGGTGATCTCGGAGCGCAGCGTGGGTGTGACACCGGAGTATGCGAAGGAGATTGCGTCGCTTGGAATCGGGACGGCGAATGTGCATGAGCTGATTAGCCTGAGAGCGCAGGGCGTGACGCCGGAGTATGTGGCTGAGCTGAAGGGTGCGGGGATTCCGGTGACAGACCTGCATGAGCTGGTGTCGATGAAGGCGGTTGGCGTGACTCCGGAGTATGCGAAGTCGATGGCGGCGGTTGGGTTTACGGGAATGAACTCGCATGAGCTGGTGTCGATGCGGGCGGTTGGCGTGACTCCGGAGTATGCGAAGTCGATGGCAGCGGTCGGGTTTACGGGGATGAACTCGCATGAGCTGCAATCGATGCGGGCGCAGGGTGTGACGCCGGAGTATGTGCGGTGGGTGAAGCAGACGTTTCCGGATGCGGACATGCACAAGGTGAGTCAAGGTGCGTCGATGGGTGTGGATGCGGACTTTGTAGCAAAGGCCAAGGCGCATGGGTTTACGAGCACGGACTTCGACAAGCTGGTGAAGTTGAAAATGACTGGATTGATTGATTGAGACGAGGGCCCGGGGCTAAGGCCCCCGGGCTAAATTCGAAGAACATATTGATGTTGATGAAGCGGGCCTGTGGCCTTTGTGGCGGAGCTTTGCCTTAAGGGTTTGCGGAAGACGAGGCGATGTTGTGAAACGGGATGGAGGAGTGCGATGAAGCGTATCGGAGTGCTGTTGTTGATGGCGGGTCTTTCGGTCTCTGCGCGGGCGGAGGTCCTATCGGGATTGTGCATGGTTTCGGCCACGCATAACAAGGTTCGCAATACGGATACGGCCGATGTGCTGTTGCGGCGTGAGAGTTGCGGCGAGGATGGGCATGACTGTGGGACTTCGGAGAACTCAAACATCAGCTGGGCGCGATGGACGGGTGTTTCGCAGGATGAGCTGGGGCATGAAGGCGCGCAGTTGAACGGAGTGATGAAGGGTGAGGCTGGGGAGCTGACGTGCTCGGGGACAGTGCATGATGGTGTGCTGGCGGGGCGGTATCAGTTCACACCGGATGCGGCGTTTGTGCAGAAGATGTTGTCGATGGGCTTTGATGAAATTACCGACAGGAAGCAGGAAAGCATGTTGGTGCTGGATATCACGACGGCGTGGGTGCAGCAGATGAAGGATGCGGGTGTAACGGATATGTCGACCGGCAAGCTGATGGGGTTGCGGGCGCTGCATGTGGATGTGGACTACATCCATGCGATGGCCGCGGCTGGGTTTCCGGAGCTGAGGGCGAACAAGCTGACACAGATGAAGGCGGTTGGGGTGACTCCGGAGACGGCGAAGGTGGCGCGCGAGATGGGCTTCAATCCGAGCGAGCAGGACCTGGTGCAGATGAGTGTGTTCAAGATCGACCGGCCGTTTGTGGACCGGATGCGGGCGAGAGGGTTGAAAGACCTGACGTTGTCGAAGCTGATTCAGATCAAGGTGTTCAAGCTGGATAACTAGAACTAGTGAAGGCGTTGTGCAAGGAGAGGGAGATGGATAAATCAGAGTATTTCGTTCTCGCAATCCTGGCGGTTACGGCGTCTGCCACCGCGGTGACAGCGATCAAGCCGCAGACGTATGTGATGGACCGCGTGGCGCTGCGGGTATCGAATGCGGAGATGGATGAGGGCCGACGCGTGGTGCGGGACGAGAAGCGCAGGACGCTGTTCTCGGTGAACTGCGAGATGGGCGGGCGCGTGGTTTCGATCGACTACTCGGCACCGGTTGAGGAGTAGTGGGGTTCAGGCCTTGGTGAGGTCGACGAGGGTGGCGTTGGTGGCGCGGAGGTAGTCGGCGGGGGACATGAGGAGTTGGAGGCCGCGCTGTCCGGCGGAGACGCTGATGAGGTCGAAGAGTTCGATGGTTTCGTCGGCGAAAGGTGGGAAGGGCTTCTTTGCGGCGAGGACAGTGACGCCGCCGCGGATGTAGCCGGTGAGGGGTTCGACTTCTTTGAGGCTGGCGAGCTCGACTTTGCGGGTGCCGGCGGCGTGGGCTAGTTTTTTGAGGTCGAGTTCGGAGTCGCCGGGGATGATGGCGAAGAGGTGTTCTTTTTCCGTCGTGGTGGTGAGGAGGGTCTTGAAGACCTGTTCGGGCGGGAGGCCGATTTTGTGGGCGACGGAGATGGCGGTGAGGTCGTTGGGATCGACTTCGTAGGCGCGGAGCTCGTAGGGGATTTTGAGCTGGTCGAGGAGGCGGGCGGCGTTGGTCTTGGGCGTGGTCATGGTGTTTGTAGAGGGGTGAGAGTCTGGAGGAGTGAGGTTTGAGGGTGTTTGGGGTTTGGTTCAGTTTTGAGTTTTGAGTGGCGTAGCTGTGAGTTAAGATCTGGAGACGATGCGGCCTTGCTGGAGGGTGAGGGTCAGGTTGGCGAGGGGTTTGGCTAGTTCGGCCTGGTGGGTGGTGAGGATGAGGGTGCGGAGTTGGCCGGTGGTGGTGGGTGTGGCGAGGTAGGTGTGGAGGCGGGCGATCATGGCCTGCGCGGAGGAGACGTCGAGGTTCGAGAAGGGTTCGTCGAGGAGCAGGAGATCGGGGCTGGTGAGGAGCACGCGGGCGAGGGAGGCGCGCTGGCGCATGCCCTGGGAGTAGTCGGCTACGCGACGGGGGAGGGTGGGGTCGAGGCCTACTTCGCGGAGGGCTGCGGCGGGGTCCAGGGCCGAGGGATCAGGGCTCAGGGATGCGAAGTACTTTAGGTTTTCGAGACCGGTGAGCTCGTCGTAGAGCATGGTGGCGTGGGACATGTAGGCGAGGCGGTCGCGGACGGCTAGGGGTCTGTCGTCGAATACTGTGACTGTGCCGTAGGTGGGACTCGCGAGGCCGGCGACCAGCTTGAGGAGGGTGGATTTGCCTGCGCCGTTTTCACCGAGGAGGACGACGCTGGAGCCGGCGGGCAGCGTGAGCGAGACTTCGCGGAGAGCGGCGAAGGTGCCGTAGAGGCGTGAGACGCGGTCGAGGATGACGACGGGTTCGGGGGTGGTCGAGGCGGGCATGCTGCTATGCGAGTATAGGTCAAAGGCAGAGTGTAGAGAGTAGAGGATAGAGTGTAGAGATGGTTGTGATGAAGCGTGTTGCGTTGATGTTTGGGTTGTTGATTGGGGTTGGAGTGGGGATTGCGCAGAATGGGGCGCAGGCGGCGGGGCCGAAGTTGCCGAAGGCGGATCGGGAGCTTTCAAGGGTGATTTTTAAGGAGTTGATTGAGATCAATTCGCAGGACTCGAATGGGAGTGTGACGGCTTGCGCGGAGGCTATGCGGAAACGGCTGCTGGCGGGTGGGTTTGCGGCGGAGGATCTGGTGCTGGCAGGGCCGAACGATCGGAAGATGAATTTGGTGGCGCGGTATCGGGGGGCGGCTGGATCGAAGTTGAAGCCGGTTTTGATCATTGGGCACATTGATGTGGTGGAGGCTCGGCGGGAGGATTGGACGACCGATCCGTACACGTTCATCGAGAAGGATGGATATTTTTACGGTCGTGGAACGCAGGATATGAAGGTGGCGGACGCGGGAATTGTGGAGGACTTTATACGGTTGCGGCGCGAGGGGTATATGCCGGACCGGGATATCGTGCTGGCGCTGACGGCGGATGAAGAGGGTGGGAAGTCGAATGGAGTGGACTGGCTGCTGAAGAATCGGCCGCAGTTGATGCAGGCGGATTTTGTGCTGAATCCGGATTCGGGTGGGGTGGAGTTGCGGGGCGGCAAGGCGGATGAGATGGATGTCGAGGCCACTGAGAAGACGTATGCGGACTTTCGGCTGAGTGCGACCAATCCCGGTGGGCATAGCTCGCAGCCACGGCCGGACAATGCGATTTATGAGCTGGTGCATGCGCTGGCGAAGCTGGAGGCGAATCCGTTTCCGGTGGAGTTGAATGAGGTGACGCGGGCTTCGCTGGCGATTACGGAGAAGATTGCGGTGCCGTCGCGGGCGGCGGATATTCGTGGGGTGTTGGCGACGCCGATGGATATGAAGGCGGTTGCGGATTTTTCGAAGGATCCGGCGGATAGTGCGATGCTGCGGACGACGTGCGTGGCGACGATGCTGAGCGCGGGGCGTGCGCCGAATGCGCTGCCGGCGCTGGCGCAGGCGAATGTGAACTGCAGGATTCTGCCGGGGCACTCGCAGGAGGAGATTCGCCAGACGCTGATCAAGCTGTTTGGCGATTCGAAGCTGACGGTGGAGTATGTGTCGGATGCGGGTGGTGTTTCGGCTACGGCGCCGAACCGGAAGAGCCTGGCGCCGCCGCCGTTGCGGGACGATGTGTTTGTGCCGCTGCGGGAGGTGACTGCGGAGATGTGGCCGGGGATTCCGGTGATTCCGGTGATGAACGCCGGGGCGAGTGACTCGATCTATACGATGGCGGCGGGGATTCCCAGCTATGGGATTGGAGGCGTGGGGATTGATTTTGATGATGACCGTGCGCATGGACGGGATGAGCGGGTGAGGGTGGAGGCTTATTACTCGGGGGTGGAGTTTTATTACCTTTATTTGAAGGCACTGGGGAAGTAGGGACAAGTGAAAAGGGGCAAGAGATAAGAAGCATCGGCTAAAATTGCTGCACCATGAGCACATATCCCTCGCCTGCTGAGTACTCTTCGTCGTCTTCTGTCCGTATGCATCCAAAGCCCCCCACTTTGAATTGGGGTTGGGTTCTGCTGCTGGATGTTGTCACTCTTGGGCTATTCGGGAGGGTATGGATGATCCTGCAGGCATCATGGGTGGAGAAGGTAAATGGCAAGAGTAATGTCGTACCCCTTGCAGTTGGTTATTTAGTTTTCTCGACCGGTATTTTTTACCTGACGTTCTTCACGCGGTTTGCATTACCCGCGGAGTACTTATCGGGTACGGATTTAGCTTTGCGAGATGCCACACGAATTGGCAACGTCTTGCTTTATTTGTGGGCTGTCTTTTCACTGCGCGGACAGCTCGTAAAGGCGGTTGGTCGCTCCCTGCATGGAGGGATGACATTATTCTTTGGAGTTCTTTACTTTCAGTATCACCTGCGAAAGTATGGTGCCCGCTGAGTTAGGTTTTGTTGCCGGTGGGGGTGGTGGCGCCGGGTTTGGCGGGGGCGTATTTGCTGGCGCACTTGGCCTGGAGTTGGGTGGCGTGGAAGACGCCGTCGCGGCCGTAGGTGCCGATGGCCAGGGCCTGGGCGTCGTCTTTGAAGGTGTCGGGTGGGGGTTCGGCGCCCTGGTAGTCGACCTTGAGGAGCTTGCCCTGTTCGATGAGGGTGAAGGTGGCGTTGGGGCCGGAGCGGTCGATGGTGCCGGGCTGGACGTTGCCGGCGACGCGCAGGTTTACCTTGTAAGCCTTGTTGCCCATCTTCTGAAGCTCGGTGATGGTGACGTAGTACTGCTTGGAGTCCTGCCCGGCGGAGATGGCGAGCCAGGCGACCGTGGCGACTACGAGCGCGCCGGCGATCAGGAACTTCAGCGGGAAGGATTGGGACTTTTTCTTCACGGGTTTAGTCTATCGCGGGTTTGCTTTGGCATGGGCGGGGGCGGTCGCGCTAATCGCGCGATGCCCACCTTAGCCGCAAAGTGCGCGGCGAAGATGGGGCACCCGGCTTCGCCGACACCCACCTTCGGCAAAGTGCGCGAAAGGATGGGCCGTCGGTTGTGGTGGTTAGTTGAAGGTGACTTCGAGGGTGCGGCGTTCGGTGCTGCTTTGGCGGGCCAGGTCGAGGAGGCGGATTACGCGGTAGGCGTCCTCGGAGGGGATGGCGAGTGGGGCGGCGCCGTTGATGGCGTCGCGGACGTTGGCGTAGTAGAGGCGGTAGTCGCCGGTGACGGAGGGGTATGGGGCGCGGGAGAACTCGACCGGCTCGGTGAGTTTGGTGGCGGTGGTGAGGGTGCCCCAGGCGGATTCGGGTTCGGGGAGCCAGGGTTCGGGGCTGCCCATTTCGGGTGGGCGGATGCCCTTGATGAGGGCCTGTTCCTGGGGGTCGAGACCTTGTTTGACGTAGCTACCGAGGGTGCCGTGGACGCGGAAGCGTGGGGCGGGGTCGGCGGCGAGCATGGTGGCGTGGCACTCGTACTGGAGGGTGCGGGGGACGGGTTTGCCGTCGACGGTGATGGTGGTGTCGTACTCGAAGGTGATGGAGACGAAGTCGTCGATGTCGGTGACGTCGCGGTCGGTGCGGTCGATGGCGGTGACGCGGGAGGGAAGGCCGAAGAGGGCGAGGGCCTGGTCGACGAGGTGGGGGCCGAGGTCGAAGAGCAGGCCGTTGTCGAAGCCGACCTCTTTCCAGGTGTTGGGGCGGACGAGTGGGCGGAAGCGGTCGAAGTGGGCGATGACCTGGGTGATGCGGCCGAGGGTGGCGTCGGTGAGGAGTTTGCGGAGGGTGAGGAAGTCGGTGTCGTAGCGGCGGTTATGGTAGGGGGCGAGGATTTTGCCCTTTTCGGCGGCGAGGGTGATGAGGGTGCGGGCGTCGTCGGCGGAGGTGGTCATGGGCTTGTCGACGACGACGTGCTTGTTGGCGTTGAGGGCGGCCTGGGCGAGGGTGAAGTGGGTGTCGTTGGGGGTGCCGATGACGATGAGGTCGACGGCGGGGTCGTTGAAGGCTTCGTCGGTGGTGGCGAGGATTTTGGCGTCAGGGTAGGCGGCTTTGGCGGCGGCGGCGCGTTCGGGGTTGGAGACAATGATGGCGGAGAGTTCCAGACCCGGGACGGCGTGGACGAAGGGGCAGTGGAAGACGCGGCCGGCGAGGCCGTAACCGATGACAGCGGTGCGGATGGTGGGGAAACTCATGGGAACTATCGTACTGCTGTTTGACAGGTTCGGAGCAAGAGGCGTGGGTTGCGCTGACTGGACGGTCATTTTGAGCTGGATTTGCACAGGGAACGGGGAATCGGCGGAAATCCCCCGGATTTTTTGCATACATCGTGAGGCGGGTTGCATCTAGTAGATAAGACCAATGATTGCAACAACGCGGTCAAAGTTTTACGACAGAGCAACCCCAAACGATTAGCATGAGACATATGGTGAAAATGAAACAGCGCGCGTTGGTAAGCGCGGGAGTCCTTGTGTTGGCGGTAAGCTCGGTGCCGGTGCTGGCACAGGGCGCTGGACCGGGCAGCAATGGGCAGGGTTCTGCGGGCTCGTCGGGCAGCGCGATTGACGCGGTGACCAAGGTACAGACGCAGTTGTCGACGCCGGGGCCGAGTGTGACGCCGGCTGCGGGTTCGGATGACCCCAGCTATAAGGGCAGTATCGTTCGCGACAAGGCTACCGGCGACGTGCTGGGGCTGACGCTGACCGATGCCGTGCAGCGCGGGCTGCGGAACAACCTTGGGCTGGTTTTGCAGACTTCGAATGAGAAGTCTGCGAGTGGGCAGCGGTTGCAGCAGCTGCAGGCGCTTTTGCCGACGGTGACCGGAGCGGCTTCGTACGAGGTTGAGCAGGTGAACCTGGCGGCCTATGGATTGAAGTTTCCGGGATTGAACCCGATCATCGGGCCGTTCCAGGTGATGGATTTCCGGGCGTACTTGACGCAGAACTTGGTGAATGTGCAGTCGCTGGAGAACTACATTACGGCGAAGCATAACTTTGAGGCTGCGAAGCTGACTGCCCAGGATGCACGGGATTTGGTGGTGCTGACGGTTGGCAATGCTTATCTGCTTTGCATCGCCGATGCGGCGCGGATTGCGGCTGTGAAAGCTGAGATGGACGAGTCGAAGGTGTCGCTCGACCAAGCGACGGCGGGACACGACGCGGGTACGAGTCCGCGGCTGGATGTGCTGCGGGCGCAGGTGGATTACCAGAACGAGCAGCAGCAGTTGATTTCGACGACCAACCAGTTGGAGAAGGATAAGCTTTCGCTGGCGCGGGTGATCGGTTTGCCGCTGGACCAGAAGTTCGACCTGACGGATACGACGCCGTTCGCGATTTTGGATGCGCCGGATCCGGAGGCTGCGTTTCAGCAGGCGTTGAAGCAGCGCAAGGATTTGGCCGCGGCGGCGGAGTCGCTGAAGGCTGCGGAGTCGGCGAAGAAGGCTGCGTTTGCGGAGCAGTTGCCGGTGGTGAGCTTTAGCGGAGACTTTGGCGATCAGGGCGAGACTGTTGGGCACTCGCATGGGACCTATTCGGCAACGGGCGAGATTACGGCGCCGATTCTGCAGATTGCGAAGACGCATGGCGATGAAGATGTCGCAGCGGCGCAGTATGACCAGACCAAGGCCAAGTTGAGTGACCAGGTGCAGCAGGTGAATGCGGATGTCCGGGACGCAATTCTGGATATTCAATCCTCTGCGAAGCTGGTTGATGCGACCAAGAGCAATGTGGACCTCGCCAAGGAAGCGCTGGACGAGGCGCAGCAGAGATTTCATGCGGGCGTGGCGGATACACTGCCGGTTTCGCAGGCGCTGGCTGCCGATGAGCAGGCCAACGATCAGTACATCAGCGCGCTCTATCAGCACAACGTAGCCAAACTGAGTTTGGCGCGGGCGCTGGGTGTGGCGACGACCAATTACAAAGACTATTTGCTTCAGGGAACACCAGTTCCGGCAACTACGGGAGGGAAGTAAGCGTGGCCGATCAAGACGAACAAAAGACACAGACCGCACAGATCAGCGGAACCGTGCAGATCAAGCAGGATGGCGCGGCACCTCAGGATGCGAAGAAGCCTGAGGAGAAGCCGGAAGAGGCTCCGAAGAAGAGCAAGAGGGGCATCGTCATCGCCGTTGTACTGGTGCTGGTGGTGCTTGCGGGCATCTACTTCTGGCGCTCGACCTATAGCGAAGACACGGATGACGCGCAAGTCGATGGTGACCTGTACCAGGTAAGCTCGCGCGTGGCTGGCCAGGTGTTGCACGTAGACGTAGAAGAGAACCAGTATGTGCAGGCCGGGGCTCCGATCGCGGAGATCGATCCTCGCGATCTGCAGGTGGCGCTCGACCAGGCCAATGCAGACCTGGCGACGGCGCAGGCCGACTACGTGCAGGCAACGGTGAACGTGCCGATCACGGCGATCAATGTGCGGACGACGGTTTCGACTTCAAGTTCGGATGTGCTGGGCAGCCAGGCATCGGTGCTGCAGGCGCAGGCGAACGTTTCCGCCGCGGAAGCGCATGTGGAAGAAGCCAAGGCGAATGCGGTGAAGGCGCAGTTGGATGTGGACCGTTATACGCCGCTGGTAGCCAAGGATGTGATCTCGAAGCAGCAGTTCGATGCGGCTGTACAGTCGGCTTCGGCGACGCAGGCGGCGCTGGCTCAGGCGCAGCGTTCGGTTGCGGCGGACGAGGATCAGGTAAAGCTGGCGCAACAGCGGCTGGCGTCCTCGCAAGACCAGGCGAAGCAGAGCGCCCAGACGGCACCGCAGCAGATCAAGGTGCAGCAGGCGCATGCGCAGTCGGCTTTTGCACAGGTGCAGCAGGCGCAGGCGAAGGTTGACCAGGCGAAGCTGAACCTGAGCTATGGCAAGATCGTGGCGCCGATTTCGGGCATTGTGAGCAAAAAGAACGTCTCGGTTGGCGACAACCTGAGCGTCGGGCAGGACCTGCTGACGATCGTTCCGCTGGATAACCTGTGGGTTACGGCGAACTTCAAGGAAACGCAGCTGAAGCAGATGCAGCAGGGCCAGGAGGTCAAGCTGGAGGTCGACGCGCTGGGTGGACGGAAGTTCACCGGCAAGGTGACGCAGGTTGGCGGGGCTACCGGATCGAGGCTGAGCCTGTTTCCGCCGGAGAACGCGACCGGCAACTATGTAAAGGTGGTGCAGCGGATTCCGGTACGCATCGACTTTACGAACCTGGCCCAGGAGAACAAGGACCACGCGCTGCGGCCGGGAATGTCGGTCACGCCGGTTGTGACGGTGAAGCAGTAGGAGCAGAGTGTAGAGGATAGAGTGTAGAGGATAGAGAAATCCGGGCAGTTTTCTCTACACTCTATCCTCTACTCTCCACACTCTTTTTTTGTGGCGCTAACAGGTGGTTTCGTGGTGCGTCCAAGGGTGTAGACGAGAGGTAATGGCGGTCCGGACGATTCCGGGCCGCTTTTTTTGTTTGTGCGACGGGTCCGGGATGGGAGCATCTACTAAGCAGAGCGCATGATGGTGTAGGGTGCAGATGTAGCCTTGGCTGCAGAAAGGGATGGCTTATGTTTTCTTCGGTGATGGTCCTGCTGGTACACCACGCGTATGCCGTGCTCTTTCTGTGGGTGCTGATCGAGCAGGGCGGGCTGCCGGTGCCGAGCGTTCCGCTGATGCTGGCGGCAGGGACGATGAGCGCGGCGGGTAAGCTGCATGTGGCGTTTGCGCTTCCGTTTGTGATGCTGGCTTGTTTGATTTCGGATTCGGCGTGGTACTTTCTGGGGCAGCGGTACGGCAGCAAGATCCTGAATATTCTTTGTAAGTTTTCGATGGAAGCGGCAACCTGCGTAAGCAAGACGCAGGGCACCGTGACCAAGCGCGGTGCTGTGACGCTGCTTTTTGCGAAGTGGGTGCCGGGATTGAGTACGATGGCCGCGCCGATTGCAGGGCAGGCTGAGATTCCGTATTCGAAGTTCGTGGCCTATGACATGGCCGGGACGCTGATGTGGGCCAGCGCGTGGCTGTTTGCGGGCCGGTTCTTCGGTGACCTGGCGAAGCGGAGCAATGAGTTTTTTGGCACACTGGAGCACTTTGCCGTGCTTCTGGTGGTACTGATGGTCATAGCGTGGCAGGTGTACCGGCTGGTGAAGCGGCAGCAGTTTGTGAGCGAGCTGCGCGGGTTGCGGCTGGAGCCGGCGCAGTTGCTGGCCATGATGGACGACGCGCGTAAGGCGGGCGAGGACCAGCCGTTTATCGTTGATCTGCGGCACCCGCTGGATGTTCTGACAGACCCGCTGGTGCTGCCGGGCGCGTTGCGGATTGGGCCGGAGGATTTGAAGCTGCGGCGGGCGATGATTCCGCTGGACCGGGATATCGTACTGTACTGCACGTGTCCGAGCGAAGAGACGAGTGCGAAGGTCGCGCTGGAGCTCCGTCGGATGGGAGTACGCCGCGTACGGCCGCTGCGAGGTGGATTGCAGGGGTGGAAGGATGCCGGATATCCGCTGGATCTGGTGGAGCTGGTTTAGAAGCAGGTTTCAGGTTTTAGGGATGGTGCCTCGGCTCGCTGGTTTGCGAGCCGAGGCAATTTTGTTTAACTGCCGAGATTGAAGTTGATGCTGATGGTGGTGTCGACTTCGGTGGGGTCGCCGTTGAGGGTGAATGGGTGGTAGCGGGCGTTGCGGACGGCGTCGAGTGCTGCGCCTTGCAGCATGACGGGGCCGCTGACGACGTGGGCGGATTCGATATGGCCGGTTTTGGAGATGATGGCCTGCACGATGACTGTGCCTCCAACGTGGGCGGCGCGGGCTATGGGCGGGTAGATGGGTTGGATGGGGGCGATGAGCAGGCCGGTGGAGACTCCGGTGGAGATGTGCAGCCGGCCTACCTGGTGGGCGGGGATGCTGGCGACGGAGACGACGGAGCGTCCTGTGCCGGCGGGGGCGGTGGAGCCGAAGGGATTGGTCGGATTGCCTCCGGACATGATGGCGGTGGGATTTAGATTGGGGGGTGCGTCTGAGATTGCGTCGGTGCTGGGAATGAGGTGGGTGAGGACCGGTGCGTTTGTTGGGAACGATGGCGCGGTTGGCGCGGACGTTGTGGTGGTGACGACTCGCATGATTTGCGGCGGCGGCGGGGGTGGGATTGGACGCGGAGGGAGGGTGACGAAGGACAGCTTGGGTGCATGGAGTTGGACGACCTCCGGATGAAGGATGGGGATGGCGATGAGCGCGATGACGAAAGCCGCTTGTGTGCCGAGGGAGATAAGCGCGGGCCAGCGGTTGCCGGTGCGGAGGAGTGGTGTGGATTCCACGAGCGATTCTTCGAACATGAGAGCACCTCGATGCGGGTATCGATGTGCATTCAGGCGAGGAATGCGATTGCTGCGTTAGACACCGGGGAGGGGAGAAGTGTTCCGCGCGAAGATGCGTGATGAGAGATGATGGAGGGTATGGTTGCAAGCACGATGACAGTGGAGACGGTCAAGGTGAAGCCGCGGCGTGTGCTTTCTGTGGATATGCTGCGCGGGATCACGATCGCGTTGATGATCCTGGTGAATGACCCCGGCGACTGGGGACATGTGTTTGGGCAGCTGGATCATGCGCCGTGGAATGGATGGACGCTGACGGATACGGTGTTTCCGACATTTCTTTTTCTGGTGGGCGCGTCGATTGTATTTTCGATGAAGGCTCGCGAGACGAAGGGTGATTGCAGGGCGACCCAGGCTGGGCACATTTTTTTACGGTTTGCGAAGCTTGTGTTGCTGGCGTGGGCACTTAGCTTCTTTCCACGAATGCACTGGACGATGCGTATCTATGGCGTGCTGATGCGGATTGCGCTCTGTTATCTGGTGGGGGCGCTGATTCTACTTTGGGCACGGCGGGCGCGGTTTGTCGTTTGGATCGTTGCGGTGATCCTGGTGGGATATTGGTGGTTGCTGCGATACGCGAAGGTGCCGGGAGCGGGACATCCCGGAGTGGACTTTCCGTTTATGGATCCGATGTGGAACATGACGGCGTGGGTGGACCGCTCGGTGAGCGCGTGGACCCTGAAGTGGCTGCATACGGGGACGCTGTATCAGAAGACGCGTGACCCGGAGGGGCTGCTGAGCACACTGCCGGCAGTGGCGACGGTGTTGATCGGGGCGCTGGTGGGCAAGATCATGTTGCGGCCGGAGTGGGATGAGGGCAAGCGGGAGCGGCGGTCGATGCGTAACGGCATGATCACGTTCGGCGGGCTGATGTTTGTTGGGGGGTCGCTGTGGGGGCGATGGTTTCCGGTGAACAAGAATTTGTGGACGAGCAGCTATGTGCTGGTGATGGCGGGGATTGCGACTGTGGTGCTAGCGCTGTTGAACTGGCTGGTGGATGGACGTAAGCAGCCATGGCCGGCTTGGCTGCGGGTGTCAACATGGCCATGGTTTGTATTTGGGTCGAATGCGATTGCGGCGTTTACGGTTTCGGTGGTGTTTGTGAAGGCGGCGATCTTCTTCAAGATTGCAGGTGCGGATGGGGTGAAGCGTAGTCTCTGGATGTTGGCGTATAAAGATGTGTTTGCTCGCCATGGATCGAATGAGTGGACGTCGCTGGCGTTCGCGGTGAGCTTTGTAGTGATCTGCTTTCTGCCGATTTGGTTGTTGTGGCGGAAGAAGATTTTTTTGAGGATGTAAGAGGCGGATGTCTTTGTGGCGTCACCGGCGAACAGCAGATCCTTCGCTGCGCTCAGGATGACAATTCAAAAAGAAGTGGAAGAGGTTGACTGTGGGATACGAGAGTTTGCGGGATTGGATGAAGGCGCTGGATAAGGCCGGCGAGTTGAAGCGGGTGAAGGCGGAGGTGTCTCCGGTGCTGGAGATGGCGGAGATTGCCGACCGTGCCGCGAAGAGTGGAAAGGGAACGAAGGATGCCGGTGGGCCAGCGTTGCTGTTTGAGAATGTTACGGGGTACAAAGGCGCGCGGGTGCTGATGAACCAGTTTGGCAGCGAGCGTCGCATGCGGATGGCGCTGGAGGTGGAGATGCTGGATGAGATCGCGAAAAGGATTGAGGTGCTACTCCATCCACAGGCTCCGGTTGGGCTGATGGACAAGCTGAAGATGCTGCCGATGCTGGCGGAGGTTGGGAGTTTCTTTCCGAAGGTGGTCGGGAAGAAGGACGCGCCTTGCAAGGAAGTGATTCTGCTTGGGGATGATGTGGATGTGTTGAAATTTCCGGTGCTGACGACGTGGCCGGGTGATGGTGGGCCATTTATCACGCTGCCTTGCGTGCATACCAAGGACCCGAAAACGGGAAAGCGGAACGTCGGTATGTACCGGATGCAGGTGTATGACGGCAAGACGACGGGTATGCATTGGCAGCGGCAGAAGGTGGCTGCGGAACACATGCGGGATCGCCTGCGGGCTGCGACCGATGATGCGGTTGGAGCGATCGACCTGATGGCGCGAACGGCGGGCGGAAGCGTTGCCGCAGTGGACGCGAGTAGTATGCCGCAGCATGTGGTGACGAAGATTCGCGGGGAGCGTATGGAGGTTGCGGTGGCGATTGGCACTGATCCTGCGGTGACGTTCAGCGCAGTCGTGCCGGCACCCCCGGAAGTGGAAGAGTATTTGATTGCCGGGTTTCTGCGCGGCAAGGCTGTCGAACTGGTGAAGTGCGAGACGGTGGACCTGGAAGTGCCGGCGAGTGCGGAGATTGTGCTGGAAGGCTACGTGGAACTGGGCGAGCTGCGGAGTGAAGGACCGTTTGGCGATCACACGGGTTTTTACACGATGCAGGAAGACTATCCGGTGTTTCACGTTACGTGCATCACGCATCGCAAGGATCCTATCTACTCGGCGACGGTGGTGGGGAAGCCACCGATGGAAGATGCCTGGATTGCGAAAGCGATTGAGCGGATATTTTTGCCGTTGATGAAGCTGACGCTGCCCGAAATTGTGGATGTGAACATTCCCCCGGAAGGTGTCGCGCATAACCTGATGATCGTGAGTATCAGGAAGAGCTATGCAGGACAGGCGCGCAAGGTGATGAGCGGGATCTGGTCGATGGGGCAGGCTATGTTTACCAAGTGTGTGATCGTTGTGGATGAAGACTGCGATGTGCAGGATGTGGCGGAGGTGACGCTGCGGGTGGCGAACAATATCGATCCCGAGCGTGATATCCAGTTCACGCTCGGGCCGGTGGATTCGCTGGACCATGCTTCGCGCATGCCCAACTATGGAAGCAAGATGGGGATCGACGCTACGCGGAAGTGGGCGGCGGAAGGGTTTTCGCGTCCGTGGCCGCAGATGTTGGCGATGCCGAAAGAAGTGAAGGCTCGCGTGGACAGCATTTGCGAAGGGCTGGGAATCAAGTAGCGTCTGCTGGGCTTTCCGGTGTGGAACGAAACGCCTTGATGCAACGGCCGATCAGAATCAACGTGGCGATAAGAACGACGCCGTGGGTTTCGTACCGGAAGCGCATGTTCTCGCCTTCTTCCAGAAGATTGGTGAGCAAGGCGTTGTAAGCAAAGTTGACGAGGAGGAAGTAGAGCAGAAGACGCGTGTGCTGTGAGCCACCTGCGGCCCAGCGTAGGAGGGGCGGGTAAAGAAGCATGACGAACATGATGGCAATGATTGCAACGGACAGCCAACAGAGAGAACGGAAGGCGTGGCCGAGCCGCTGGTGGAAGGTATCGGTGGGTGAGACGCTGGAGTGGATGGGAAGAGTGCGACAGCAGAAGACTGCTCGATAGACCTTATCGAAAGGTTCCAGGATGTTTTCGTTTGCGGCGTCGTAGGTAGCGACGTACTGGCTGGTGGGCTTGAGGTAGTCGATCCATCCCTGAATGGAAAAGGCAAGCATGGTGCGGGGACTGTAACGCCATACCTTCCAATAGTCCCGAAAGTACGCTTTGGAGATGTCGACGTAGGCCAAGTTGTTGTAGTTGGTAATGCCGTTCTGACGCGTGGGTTCATCGAGTGCGGGGATGCCTGTCGGGGCGCGTGAGGGGATGAGGGATTGATAGTCGCCGACCGGTCTGAAGGACTGGATGGCAGAGATACGGGAAAGCTTGCTCTCAGCGACAAGGGGAGGGATTTCAGGATGGATGGACCAGGTCCATGCCTTGGCAACGCTCATGCCGGACCAACTGCTTGTATTGAACGATCCCAGAAGAAGACCATTCTTCAGGACGAGAACGGCGATGAGTACGAGGCAAACGGCGGCGGCGGATGCGACACGCACCGTGTTGCGGAGCGACGCTAAATGGACGATCCATACGGCGAGGAGAACGAACCACATTGGCTGGAAAGAGGAACGCCAGAAGACAAGAATCGTGAGGGTCGCTAGCAGAGCGAATGCCGGAAGAGCGCTGCGTGATTGGAGGTAACGATCGAAAAAGAATGCAGCGAAGACGAGAAGACAGAAAACAACGTGGGTATAGAGCGGCTGTGCTTCGTATAAGAGTGCGGAGGGATTGCACATGGCGAGCAGGACGAATGCCAGGGCCATGCGCGAGGAGACGCCGTTGCGGACAGCAATGCTGAAGATGGCGAGCCACGCGAAAAGGCCCGCAACACAATAGAGAAGGTAAGCAGCCGATGGCCATGCGAAGGGGAAAAGTTTCATCAGAGCGCCGAAGAAAACGCTCATCAGCGGCGGCTGAGAGTGGAGGTAGAACAGACTTTGCAGGAGATGGTGGCGGAGCAGTTCGGTATCGAGGAACTGCCAATAGGTGGAAACCTCGCCGGCATCGAAGCGCAGACCGGCGATGTGCGCGGCTGCGCGTGAGGCGATATAGACCATTGCCAGAACAACGATTTGCCAGGGGCGGCGACGTTTGGCGGCGAGTGAGTTGCTCGTCATGCAGGGATTGTCTCCGGTGGATTTACGGGTATGGTAAATGCCGGATGGGCTGACGACGAACAAGATACTTATGGATCGATCGGAATGAGGCGTGACGGAATGCTTGCACACTCCGTCACGCATTCTGGAACTTTAGTGCGTGATGGAGGTTGGATCCCAACCGTTAGAGCCTGCGAGGAACGTATCCGGTGAGTATTGTGAGATCTGCGAGGAGGTAAGGTAGACGGCGTGGGACTCGCGTTCCTTGTCGATATAGCCGACGGAGCCAGCGCCGGTGGAGTCATACTCGGCAAAGTAGGCGGTTGCCAGGTAATCGGTGGTGCCCGGCTCCCATTCGATCCAGCCGGCGTTGTTGATCGGCGCTGTCAGGTTGGAGTTGATAGAGACGACGTAGGCGAGTTTGCTCCAGGGGCGGCCGAGATAGTCGTTGGTCATCCCGGTCGCGGGGCTGCTGCGGATGGTGCTGTTCCAGAACACAAACCCGCTAAGGTAGTTAGTGAACTGCCGATATTGGGCGGTGACGGTGGTCTCGCCAGTGAGAGAGCCGTTCTCGTCAATTTGCAGGGTGCAGGAGTCGAAGACCGCAGCACCGTCGCCGAAGAGAAAGTCGACGTTGCCCTGGACGTAAGAGTCGTAGAAATACTGTCTTGCCGGGGTGCAGGTGGTACTGGAGCAGCCGAGGCTGCCGAGATAGAGGGTGTCCTGGCTGCCGGTGATGTTGACGTTGCGGAGGACGGCTTCATCTGCCTGAAGAAAGAGCGCCACGGCCTGACTGCCGGCTCCGTAGGTATTTTCGATGGAGAGATTTTTGGCATAGAAGCCGGTGGCGGTTGTGGTGACAATGAGCGTGGAAGAGGCTTTGTCGCTGCCGGTGCCGGCGGCCGAAAGGTTATCGGCCAAAATGGTGGAGCTGGCGCTACTGCCTTCTCCAATCAGCCATACGTTGGGTTTGGTGATGGTGGTTTGTCCTTTGTAAGTGCCGGCTTCGATTTGGACTTCACCGCCGGTGGAAGGCAAGGCGTTCACGGCCGCTTGCAGCGTAGTGTAGTGGCCTGTTCCGCTGCCGCCGACGTACACGATGGTTTGGGCTGCGGCGCTGAACGATAGTAGCAACGCTGCGCCGGCGATTATGGCTATTTGAATCTTCATTTCGTCCTCCTGAAACATGGGGAGCGCCAGGCAGTTGTTCGGCTGCCCGGCGACTGGTTATGGTTCTTCACCGACTGTGTCGGCGATACGTCGCGCACTAGAACGAGAACGAACAGGATGGGTAGCCGACGGTGGATTCGGTCCAGGTGGAGTTGGTGACGCCGGTGCCCGAGGGGGTGAAGCTGACGTTGTCGAGATAGTTGGTCGCGTACTGGTCGCCCGACTGGGTGTTGATGTCGAAGTTGATGTACGCGAGGTATAGCTGGGCGAGATTGCTGGAGTTGTAGCCGGCGATGGTTTCGTAGGAGCCGGAGACGGAGTTTTCGGCTACAGCGCCTTCGACAACGATGTTTTTGAACTGCGGTGTACCGGATGTGCCGGAGCAACTCCCGTAGTTGGCATTGACGATGAGGAGGTGCTTGGCGTAACGGATGCAGGTGTTCTTGTAGGTGACCTGCTGGACGAGGCCGCCGCAATCGGCGTCCGTCTTGATGTTGATGGCGTTGGCGTCGGTAGAGGCGGTGCCGGCTTTGCTCTTGCCGTAGATGTAGTTGTTCTGGAAGAGGATGTTGGTGACGCCGTCAAAGGTCTGTGAGCCGATGGAAAGGCCGTGAGTTCCGTAGACATTGGTGTTTTCTATGGTGATGTTCTTGGCAGCGGATTCGTTGGTCTTCACAGCGATGCCGTCGTCGCCGGCGGTGATGTTGGAGGCGTTGACGGTGACGTTTTCGATGGAGTCGATGTCGATGCCGTCGGCGTTGGCCTGGGTGGGTACGGTATTGATAGTGGTGCTCCAGACGGTTGCTCCGCTGCCGCCCTGGATGTAGAGATTGGGGTGTGCGGCGTTCTGGAGGGTGATGTTGTAGGAGATGAAGTTGTCGGCACCGTCTGTCTGGACGAGGCGGGGGGTATCGGAGAAGGTATGGACGTTGGCGCGGCCGTCTATAGCTCCGGGACCGTAGATGCCGGTGTTGCTGCTGGCCGTGTAGATCAACTCACTTTCGCTGTTGTAGCTGTTGTTGCCGTATAGAGTAACGCCGGAGTTGACGACCAGGGCCTCGTCGGTTTCAAGCGTAAGTTTGCCCGTGAGGAAGGCGTTGTTGGAGCCGGACGCAGCCAGGACGACGGCCTTGCCGGTGTTTTCACAGGCACTGAGTGCGGCCTGGACGCGGGAGGTGTCGTCGCTGGTGGTGGGAGTGTTGACGTCGACCGCGGAAGAGGTGAACTGCGCGGAGAGTGTTTCGCAGGCGGAAGGGGTTGTGGGTTGTGAGACCGAACGTGAATCGCCGGTGGCGAGGGTTTGTGCGTTCGATGACATAATAAGCAGCCCTGCTGTCAGGCAGGTGAGAGCGATAGGTTTGCGGTTCATGTAGGTTTCTCCATAGAAGGACGTCAGCGGCTGCAGCATAGGCTGCACCGGGGCGTGAAAGGGCGAGCCACCGGCGATCTCCGAAGAGGCACTAAACAAAAGGCCTGAGTCGCATGGCACTGCCGTATTTTCGTTAGCAGGAGAAGAAGGAATCAGTAGAGCGGAGGAACGGTAGACCCTTAAACCTGTCTGTGTCAAGATAAATTCGGTAAGACAGACTTAAATCTTCGGGGAGCTGGGAGCGGTCTGGATAGGGAGGTGGTGGAGAGACGATATACTCGGTTCGGTGCGCTTTTACGCGCGGAATTTTGCAGTCCGGAGACGAGTTTGGCAGAGATTGGGATTATTGGCGGCAGCGGGCTTTATGGCATGCCGGGGTTGACTGAGGTCCGTGAGGAGGTCGTCGAAACACCGTTTGGAGTACCGAGCGACCCGTTTGTGCTGGGTACATTGGAGGGGCGCGAAGTGGCGTTTCTCGCGCGGCATGGCAAAGGACATCGGATTCTGCCGAGTGAATTGAACTTCAAGGCGAACATCTACGCCATGAAGAAGCTGGGTGTGACGAGCATTCTGAGCGTGAGTGCTGTTGGAAGCCTGAAGGAAGAGCACAAGCCCACGGACTTTATCGTGCCGGACCAGTTTATCGACCGCACGTTCGATCGCACGGCTACGTTCTTCGGCGACGGAGTGGTGGGGCATGTGGGGTTTGGTGATCCGGTATGTCCGATTGTGAGCGATGTATTTGTGAAGGCCTGTGCGGAGGTAGGCGTCGTCGGCAAGAAGGGCGGCACGTACGTTTGCATGGAAGGCCCACAGTTTTCTACGCGGGCGGAGTCGAACCTGTACCGCATGTGGGGCGCGGACATCATCGGTATGACGAACCTGCAAGAGGCGAAGCTGGCTCGTGAGGCGGAGATTAGCTATGCAACGCTGGCGATGGTGACGGACTACGACTGCTGGCGTGAAGGGCATGACGATGTGACCGTGGAGCAGGTAATCGCGGTGATGCACCAGAACTCCGGAAATGCGCAGAAGGTGGTGAAGGCTGCGGTGCGGTTGATGCCGCATAGCCTGAGCGCCAGCCCTGCGCAGACGGCTGCGAAGTTTGCGATTATGACGGATCGTGCATTGATTCCGGCGGCGACGAAAGAGAAATTGAACGTTCTTTTCGGAAAATATTGGTAGGCAGGAAGTAGCAACTGCAACAGCTCTCACGCAGAGGGCGCAGAGGAAAGCGCAAAGGGCGCGGAGGAAATAATAGTGTCGATTTTGGTTGTGGGTTCGGTGGCGTTTGACTCTTTGGAGACTCCCAGCGGCAAGCGGGAGCGGGTGTTGGGTGGGGCGGCAACGCATTTTGCGCTGGCTGCGAGTTTCTTTACCGATGTTCGCGTGGTTGGGGTGGTCGGTGAGGACTTTCTGCCTGAGCACGAGCGCGTGCTGACGGTGAAGGGTGTCGATACGAAGGGGATCGAGCGGGCGCCGGGCAAAAGCTTTCATTGGACTGGAAGTTATCTGACGGACCTGAATGCGGCCCATACACTGGCGACGGATCTGAATGTGTTTGCCGAGTTTTCGCCGAAAATTCCGGAGGGATATGAGGAATCGGATTTCCTGTTCCTGGCTAATATCGATCCGGTGCTTCAGCTTCAGGTCCGCAAGCAGATGCCGAAGGTGAAGATGGTTGCGGGCGACACCATGAACTACTGGATCGGCGCGCATCGTGAGAAGCTGCTGCCGGTTCTGCAGGAATTGGATGTGCTGCTGATCAACGACAACGAAGCGCGCATGTTGAGTGGCGAGACCAATGGCGTAAAGGCTGCGGAAGGCGTGTTGAAGCTGGGGCCGAAGACCGTGATTGTCAAGTATGGCGAGCATGGGTCGGCAGCCTACTTTAGCGATCGGAGCTTCGGAGACGGTGTGAAGCGCAGGCCGTTCCGGACGCATACAGTGCCGCTGCAGGAAGTGGTTGATCCGACGGGTGCGGGAGATTCGTTTGCAGGCGGGTTCTACGGCTATGTGGCTTCGCAGAAGGTGCTGACACCTGAGGTGTTTCGGACGGCGATGTTCTATGGCAGCGTGATGGGATCGTTTGCGGTGGAAGCGTTTGGGACCGAGAAGCTGCAGCAGACGACTCGCAAGGATGTGGACGAGCGGTTCGCGTTGCTGCGTGAGATCTCGCACCTGTAGTTTGCGCCTGATTCTCGGAGCGCGGGAGCGCAGAGGGTGCGGAGACCGCGGAGGAAGAGCTGAAGCTGGACAAGACAGTAACGACGACTCGCACGGTGCATGCGCCCCGGGGTATGCGTGGGCGTCGTGGATCGTTTCGGGAGAAGCCGGTGTGGGTACCGGGCGATCCCGAAGCGGTGCGGCCGGTTACGCGCGGGGAGACGTATCCGCTGTTTGTCGCTGCAGTCGTGCTTGGTTTTGTGGCGCTGGTGATTTGCTACGGGCATGGGTATCTGCTGCTCTATGGCGATGCGGTCGCTCATCTCGGGATTGCGCGGAGGATTGTCGATGCGCGGTATCCGGGGTTGTCGCAACTGGGTGGTGTCTGGCTTCCGCTGCCCCATATCCTGATGCTGCCTTTCATCGGAAAAATGGAGTTGTGGCAAAAGGGTGTGGCGGGCACTCCGATGTCGTTGCTGAGTTATGCCGCCAGCGTCGCGGGCATCTGGCGGCTGGGCCGCAGGATGATGCGGCAACGGTGGGCGCTGGTGGCTACGGCGTTCTATGCGTTGAACCCAAACTTGCTTTACCTGGCGACGACGGCGATGACCGAGGCTCTGTTCCTCGCACTCCTGATCTGGACGGTGATTGCGACGGTGGAGGGCATCGCTGCGCTGCGCGCGGAGAATCTCCATACGGCACGCATGCGGATGCTGCTGGCTGGCGTGCTGGTCTTTGGGCAGGTGATGACGCGGTACGACGGCTGGATCGTAGGGGCAGTGGTTTGGTGTTGCTTCGCGTGGGCTGTCTGGCGCACCGAAGCGAAGGTGCGCACGGCGGTGCTGCCGATGTTCGCCATCCTGACAGTATGGTGCGCGGCAGGACCATTGCTTTGGTTCTGGTACAACGCTCATTTCGAGCACGACTGGCTGGACTTTATGCGTGGGCCGTACTCCGCCAAGCAGATTGAACGGAAGACCGCGCCGCCCGGACAGCACTATCGCGGATGGCACAACATGGCCTGGGCGCTGCTGTTCTATACGCGCACCGCGCAAGTGGATGCGGCATTCTGGGAGACAGGGTTCGGCGTGATGCTGGCCGCACTGTATGGGCTGGGACTTAGTTGGAAGCGGCGAGCCTCCGCTGAGGTGAAGGCCCGCTGCGAAAGTTTCATCCTCCTGCTTTGGGTGCCGTTACCGTTTTATGTGTACTCGGTCGCGTATGGCTCCGTGCCGATTTTTATACCGCAGCTTTGGCCGCACTCTTATTACAACGCACGCTATGGCATGGAGGTGCTGCCGGCGCTGAGTCTTTATGGTGCGCTGGCGGCGGAGCGGCTAGCGGTGTGGTTTGCCGGCAGAGAGGAGAGCTGGGCGAAGCTTAGCGCGCGGCTGGCTGCGCCGGTGGCGATGGTTCTTTGCGTGATGAACTGCGTGGGGATGATGTATAGGACGCCGCTGGTGTTGAAGGAAGGCATCGTAAATGCCAGGACGCGGGTGCCGTTTGAGCATGAGCTTTCGACGGTACTGGATGAGTTCCCGCGCAATGTGCCGGTCATGATGTCGACGAGCAACCACATCGGTGCGGTGCAGGTTGCGGGGCGCACGCTGAAGAGCATGGTGAGCGAGGGCGACGATCAATCGTGGCAGATCGCATTGAAGGATCCCGCGGCGAACGCGGCGTATGTGATTGCTTTAGTGGGCGATCCGGTGGACAAGGCTGTGCAGGCTCATCCACAAGGATTGGATGAGCTGGAAGTCGTTTGCTCGATGGGGCAACCCTGCGCAAAGGTGTATCAATCGCAGACGTGGGATCCGAAGCGCAGCGGAGCCACGCGATAGTGCGCGGCGGCATCTGATTCTGCAGGCATAGTTGCCAAGGAGAATCGGGCCATGGGAATCTTTACACCGAATGTTCATAACCTGCATGAGCTGTATCAGGACCTATTGCAACGTGCGTTGAGCAGCGAGCGGCAGATCGTCAATGACGGTTTGCCTGGGATGATCAAGGAGACGACGAACGTGGAGTTGCGCGAGGCTTTCGAGGCTCATCTGGATGAGTCGCGCATGCACGTCTCGCGACTGGAGCGGATCCTCGATGCGGTCGAAGGGGAAGAAAATTCGACCAGGTGCAAGACGACAGCGGCGCTGATCAACGAAGCGAGTTCTTCGGCAAAGGATGCCCCGGATGCGCAGCTTCGCGATGTGCTGCTGATTGCGGCCGGTAATAAGGTCGAGCACCATGAAATTGCCGTCTATGGGACTCTGAAGACGTGGGCGGAGATCCTCGGGGAATTTGAGGAGGCGGCTTCGCTCGACAAGACACTTCAGGAAGAGAAGGCCGCCGACGAGCTTCTGACGCGGCTTTCGAAGCTGATCAATGTAGAAGCGCCAGTAGCATAGAAACGAAAAAGCACGAATGCGGAGGTGGGGGCCGGTGGCTCGCACCTCGTTTTGTCTGTGGTTGGTGAACCTCGGAGGGAACGGATCTCACCGTCGTTTCTCGTATCGGCGGACGGAGAGTAGTATTCTGGCTCGATGGAGCCGAGTCACATTCACTTTTCTACATGGGAGCAGATGCTGCTGTCGCAGGCCTCGACGACGCGGCTGCTAATGGCTTGCGCGATGGGTGGGATCATTGGGCTGGAGCGCGAGTGGAGGCATAAAGACTCCGGTTTGCGGACGAACATGCTGGTTTGCATGGGTGCGGCTCTGTTCACGATCATGAGCCCGATCCTGGCGGGGGAGGGTGGGAACAACCGCGGACAGGTGGCTTCGAATATTGTGCAGGGCGTTGGGTTCCTGGGTGCGGGTTTGATTTTGCACACGAAGAACCGCACGCTGGGGCTGACGAGCGCGGCGACGATTTTTGTTGTCGCGGCCATTGGGATGACCTGCGGTGCCGGCCTTTATATTGAGGCGGCGATTGCCACTGCGCTGGTGCTGCTGGCATTGCAAACGGTGGGCTTGTTTGAGAACAAGCTTGGCTGGAAGATGTTCCCGATGATTTACGAAGTACGAGCAAACGTGGGAGCGATCCTGACGAAGGACGTCGTGGGTGCAGACCGCGCGGAAGCCGTGGCCGAAGACGTGACCGCTTCGCTGCACAGGATGCAGCGAGCGATCTTTAAGGTGCTGGACTCCGCGAACCAGCGGCTGAGTGTGCTGGACCGGGACAATGTGGCGGGGCTGGAGCGCGTTTCGTTTACGGTGATTGCCACGCAGAAAGAACATGACCGACTGTTGCACGAGCTGCGAGCGAGCGATGCGACGGACCAGGTGGTGGCGTTCAGGGATTTGGAGGAAGAGTGAGTACGGTGAAGTTCGTAAAGGCGCATGCGTGTGGGAACGATTTTTTGATGATCGAAGAAACGGCTGCCAAGGGACGTCATGCGACGATGGCCCGTAAGCTTTGTGCACGCAATACCGGTATCGGCGCCGATGGGATTGAGTTTCTCGACCGGCGCGTGGATGGGTCTTTTTTCCTGCGGCTGTTTAATGCCGACGGCAGTGAAGCGGAGTTGAGCGGGAACGGAACGCGCTGTGTGGCTGCGTGGCTGGCGTCGAGTGAGGGATTGAACGAGGTAGCGCTGGGGACGCATGGCGGGGTGCGGACGTGCCGCGTAGTGCGGAGTGAAGGTGCGGGGTGGTGGATTGAGAGCGGCATGGGAGTGCCTCGCGTAATGAAGCGCGCGATTGAGATCGCTGGTGTGGATGGCGTGATTGATGGCGCGATGGTGAATGTGGGGAACCCGCACTATGTGATCTTTGTCGACAGCGAAGATTTTGCGAGCAACGGCATGACGTGGCAGGAGCTGGGCGCGAAGATCGCCGTTGATCCTCTGTTCAAGTTTGGAACGAATGTGGAGTTTGTGCGGGTGCTCGGCGAAAGCGAGATTGCGTTCCGGATTTATGAGCGAGGGTGCGGGCCTACGACGTCGAGCGGCACGGGCACTTGTGCGTCGAGTGCGGCGTCGATGGCCTTGCGTGGCACGGCGCGAGAGTTGACCGCGGTGGCTCAAGGCGGCGCGCAGCAGGTGGTCTGGCCCGATGCGCAGAGCGAAATGATGCTGACCGGACCGGCGGAGATCATTTGCACAGGCGAGGTGGAGTTTGTTTAGGCCGAAGCTTCGGCAAGGAAGCCGGGTGGCAGTGGTTTCTCCCGCAAGCGCAGCGAAGGCGGAGTTGGTAGAAGCTGGATGCGAACGCCTGCGCGGCTCCGGGTATGAGCCTGTGGTGATGCCGCATGCGCTCGATCGGGGGCCGTTGTATTACGCAGGGACGACCGAGGCGCGGGTCGCGGACCTGCATGCGGCGTTTGCGGACGAATCGATTGAGGGTGTGATTTGTACGCGAGGCGGATGGGGATCGGCGGAGTTGCTGCCCTTGCTCGATGCGGAGCTGGTGCGGGCGAATCCGAAGGTATTTGTTGGGTATAGCGATCATACGTCGCTGCACGCATGGTTCTGGAACGAATGCGGCTTGCCGACGTTCTACGCGCCGATGGTGGCAGCGGATTGGGCGAAGGTCGATGGGGTCGATGTGGCGTCATGGCAGTCTGCTGTGGAAGGTGCGACTGCGTGGAGTGTGGGCGCTCGTGATGGCTTGAAAATTTTGCGGGAAGGTAAGGCTGAGGGCCGGCTGCTCGGCGGGTGCCTGTCGATTGTAGTGGAGGCGCTGGGAACGCCGTGGGCTTTGAAGATCGATGAACCGACGATTTTGTTTCTTGAGGATATTGGAACAAAGCCTTACAAGTGGGACAGGTTTCTCCAGCACCTGAAGTTTGCCGGTGGCTTGGAGCGTGTGAAGGGCATTGTCTTTGGGGACATGAGTGCAAACATCGAGCCAAGCGAAGCAGCTCTGCTCGAAGGCGCGCTGCTACATGCGCTGAAGGACTTTGACGGGCCGATTTCGATTGGCTTGAAGTGCGGGCATGTCGATGCGGAAAACCGCTCCGTGCCCCTGGGTGCGTGGATGAAGATGGATGGAACGGAGTTAGGTGAGTCGTGATGGCGAAGCATGTGCATTTGATCGGGATTTGTGGGACGGCGATGGCGTCGTTGGCGGGAATGCTGCGGGCACAGGGGCATCGCGTAACAGGGTCGGATGTGGCGGCGTATCCGCCGATGAGCGATCAACTGCGTGAGATGGGCATCCCGATCATGGAGCCTTATGCCGAAAAGAATCTCGATCCGCGGCCTGACCTTGTAGTGGTGGGCAATGCGATCTCGCGCGGGAATCCGGAGTTGGAGCGGGTGCTCGATGAGCGGATTCCGATGACGTCTATGGCGGCGCTGATCCATGAGGAGTTTCTGGTGGGACGGGAGTCGCTGGTGGTCTGCGGGACGCATGGAAAGACGACGACGACGAGCATGCTGGCGTGGATCTATGAGACAGCAGCGAACAGGGAACAGGGAACAGGGAACAGCGCGTGGAAGCCTTCGTTTTTGATTGGTGGTGTGGCGGAGAACTTTGGGACGAGCTTTCATGTGCAGGAGGGCACGCGTCCGTTCATCCTGGAAGGCGATGAGTACGACACCGCGTTCTTCGATAAGGGGCCTAAGTTTTTGCACTACTTTCCTGACGCAGCGATCCTGACGCACGTCGAGTTCGATCATGCGGATATCTATACGGACCTGAATGCGGTGAAGACGGCGTTCAAGCGGCTAGTTAACCTGATTCCGCGAAGAGGCCGGCTGGTGGCGTTCGACGGCAGCGAGAACGTGACCGAGTGCGCGGCGAAGGCGTTCTGCAGCGTGGAGCGATATGGGTTTGCCCAGGGCTCCTACTGGCAGGCAGTGGGTATGAAGCATGAGGGCGTGACGACGAGCTGGACGTTGCTGCGCGGCGGTGTGGAGTTTGCGCGGTTGAAGCTGCCGATGGCTGGCGAGCACAATGCGCTGAATGCCACAGCGGCTGCCGCGCTGGCTGCGGGCCAGGGCGTGCCGGTGGCGGCTATTGTGAAGGCGTTGGGGACGTTCAGAAGCGTGAAGCGGCGGTTGGAAGTTCGTGCGGAGGTTTCGGGCGTCACGGTAATCGATGACTTCGCGCATCATCCAACGGCGATTCGCGAGACGCTGCGTGCGTTGAAGAGTGCGTATGCCGGGCGCAGGTTGTGGGCGGTGCTGGAGCCGCGGTCGAATACGTTGCGGCGTAATGTTTTTGAGCGGGAGCTGGTGGAGAGCCTTTCGCTCGCCGATGAAGTGGTGTTGGCGGGGGTGTTCAAGAGCGAGGCGATCCCAGTGCTGGAGCGTTTGGAGCCGGAGCATGTGATCGATGCACTGAAAGCTCGTCATGTTCCGGCGGTGCTGTGTGTGGATGCGGATGCGATTGTGGCAGAGATTGTGCCGCGCGTGAAAGCCGGGGACGTAGTGGCGATTCTTTCGAATGGTGGATTTGGTGGGATCTATACGAAACTACCGGCCGCGATTGCGGCTGCGACGGCTTCATGAGTTAGCGGTAGACGATACACCCACCAGCTTCTAATTTCTCCAGAACCGCTGTCGTCCTTAGGGTATTCACCCAACGAAGGTCCAGTTTTTCTAACCGTGGCAACTGAGTTATCGCTTCGGGGAGTTGCTCAATTGGATTACCGCGTAGATCCAGCTGGCGTAGTTCTCGGAGGCCCGCGATGGATTCCGGTAGCGAGGTCAGCTGGTTGTTGCGCAGGTGAAGTTCGCGGAGCTGGACAAGCCGGTCGATCGATGCAGGGAGGGAGGCGATCGCGTTGTCTGTCACTCTGAGCTCGAGCAGACTCGTCATGCCCGTAATTGGCTCCGGGAACTCTGTAAAACGGTTCTCGCTGATGTTGAGGTAGCGCAGGCGCTTTAGGTTTGCGAGAGAAGGTGGCAGCGACGTCAATTGATTGTCGTGAAGGTAGAGGAAGTCTCGTAGACCGGTGAGACTTCCCAAGCTGCTCGGCAGAGAGGCAAGCAGGTTGTGGCCGAGGTCAAGAGTTCGCAGTGAGTGAAGGCGATCGATACGCTCGGAGATTTCGGAGAGATCGTTGTCAGCCAGAATCAGGGTTTCAATTTCTGTTTGATCCCAGATGGTGTCGGGTACATGTCCCAGGTGCTGTTTCCAGAGGTTGAGAGTCGTTGAGCTACCCATCAAGCTACTTTACTTTGAGAGCATATGGGCTGGCGAAAAGATCTTCTCCATTACGACGACTTCAAGAGCTTCTCCGTTAGGCAGCGGTACGCCGACACGCTTTCGTTCGGCATAGCCCTTGAGCGTATAAAGCGGCACCCCGGTGAGGGTGGAGCCATCTCGAAGTGTGTAAAGCCTGCTGCTGCTGCGGCTGCTTCGCAGTGCGTAAGGACCAACGAGCCCAGCCCGCGCCGGGCCCACGCGGGGTGGACGAAGATGGCACGGATTTTGGCGAAATCAGTAGCAGGATTGAGCTGTGCGCTATCCCGTTCAATATGTTGGTCGCTGCCATAAAGCGTGCGTCGGTAGCTCCAGCCGCCGCAGGCGACGAGTGTGCCGGGATCGTCGATGGGGCTGGCGACAAAGTAGGTTTGGTCGTCTAAGAGCTGACGGTCGATGCCGAATACCGAGCCGATGGAGGCAGCGATTTGAGTGGGCGAGTAGTCCCGGGCCTGGAGTTGGCGAACAGACTGCTCGATCAGAGCTTCGAGGGCAGGGATGTCCGCTGCGGTGGCAGGACGGATGGCGAATTGAGCTGCGGCTGTCATCGACGGTTAACGTAGGATATCGTCGCGAGCGCGATATCCTAAGAAGGTATGTTTGCTTCTTTGAGGTTATTGTTCGCGTTCCTGGTGCTGGGAGTGCCGGCGGCGCTGGTGGGCATTCCGTTGTCGGCCATGCGTGGGAACTTCGACACCATGTACCGGTGGGGTATGGGGTCCATTCGTTCTGGGTTGCGGTTTGCCGGCATTGGTGTTCGAGTGGAAGGGTTGGAGAATATTCCTCCTGGGGTGTCGTGCATTTTCATGAGCAATCACGTGTCGAACCTTGATCCGCCGATACTGCTGCCAGTGATTCCGGGTATGGCGAGTGTGTTTCTCAAGAAGTCGCTGATGAAGATTCCGCTGTTGGGGACGGCTATGCGCATGGGCAAGTATGTGCCGGTATCGCGAGGCCACTCGCGGGAGGAAGCGGAGAAGAGCGTGGCGGCGGCCAAAGATGCGCTGCGGTCCGGCTTGCACATTGCGGTGTTCCCGGAAGGTACGCGATCGCCCGATGGCAAACTGTTGCCCTTCAAAAAGGGCGCGTTCTTTCTGGCGGCAGAAACCGGTGCGCCGATGATCCCGGTGGTGATCCAGGGCACGCGCGAGATGATGCCGAAGGGAACGCTCAAGATCAAGCCGTCAGTCGCGGTAGTGCGTTTTCTGTCGGCGATTGAACCAAAGGACTTTGCGACGCGCGAAGAGTTGATGTTGGCCGTGCGAGGAGCGATGGAGCGAGCGCTGGCGGAGTAGCAGCTACTTGACGATCGCGTTGTAGCCGTCCGACAGCAACTGCTGGCGCATGGACTCGGCTTCCTTGCGGCTGTTGAACGGTCCAACCTGGATGTGGACGAGGTTATCGGCGCCGGGGTGGGCGCTGACGGAGTAACCCTTGCTATGCAGCGCCCCGACCAGCAGGTCTGCATCTTCCTGATGCGAGACTGCTGCTACCTGAACAACAAAGGTGCCTGTATTCGACAACGGTGGCGCCGTGGCCGCGGGTGCTGTTGGATGGAGCGCGATAGGTGCAGGCTTTTCCGCGGTCGCTGTGGGGTCAGGCGGAGTCGTGGAGTCAATATGTGAGGCTGCCGCGGGCGGGACGGTCTGGATCGGGCCTGAGCCGGTGTTCGCGGGCGGAGAACTCGGCGGATAAGAGTTCGCAGGCGAACCGGGCGCAGGTTTAAAAGAGTTGAAATTGGTGGAAGTTGCAGGATCGGGTGAGTCTGAAGCCTGAGTTTGGGCTGTTGGGTGTGCCTTGCCGCCCATATGGTAACCGAAGCCAAAGAACAAGGCCCAGCTCAGTGCAAGGCCAAGGAAAATGCTGAGCACCGTCCCGGTGCTCAGCGTCAGTTCGCGGTGGTTCTGGTGACCATGCAGGTCGTCGTCATCGTCGTCGAGAAGGTGACTCATGGGAGATCGCCGAACCCTTTAGGGAGTGAGAGACAAAGCTTTAGAAGCGAAGATAGAAGCCGGCGTACGGCTCATAGGAGGATGTACGCTGGTTGATCGTCAGGTAATTCTGGCCGTAGTCCGGAACGAGAAAGAATGTCTGGCGGAATCCGGCCCGAAGCCCGAAGTGGGGCGAGAGTTCATCCTGCAACCCGACGTTGTAGTAGTAGGTCGCGCGGGCCTGCTTCGGAAGACCTTCACCGCCGTGCGCGGTAGGTTTGAACTCCGTTGATCCTGCGCCGACGGAGGCGTATGGCTTGAAGCCGAAGAAGGTGTAGTTCGGCTGCACCAGATATCCCAGCGTGAACTCATCGGCCTGCGTCTGCACGCCGAAGTTACCTTGCGTAGTGGTGGCGGTGCAGCAGTAGTTTTCCGTATAGCGGGCATAACCGTAGTTGAACTCAAAGCCCACCAGGGGCTTTACCACGTAGCGGATGGTGATGACCGCGCCAAGGGTGTTAGAGGTGTTGTCGGTGAGAAAGGTGTCGCCTACAGGGGCAACGCCCTTGGGGTTCACCGGGCCGGAAACGGTTGGGGTGAACAAACCAGCGCCGTTGACGCCGAGATCGAGACGTTCGAGTTGCTTATCGAGAAAAGTCGGTGGAGTCGTTTGCTGAGCGCCGGCGCTCAAGAACGTTCCGAATAGAGCTGTGGCGAGGAAAAGCGAGACATTGCGAATCAAGACTTGAAGGCTCCGGGGCGCGAAGTGCGCGCTCTCATTCAGTCTAAACCTTTGTTGAGGCGGGCGCGTCGCGCGATACGGGTGAGATAGAAGGTTCCGAGGCCGAGGGCAAGAGCGCAGGGAATTGCGACCACAGCGTGAATGCGCAGATTGGGCGGTTCGGCAATGAGATTAAGGAATCCGAAAAACAGACAGAGAACTGCTGCAAACCCGACAAGAAAGTGAGTTGTGCGGCGGAGACCGATCGCAAGAAAGCCGATCCCGAGCAGGATCAGGAGGATCGCGATCGGGCTAAGTTGTTGATGGAGAAGTGACGCGACCACTAGAAGCGCCAGCAAGAGACCGGCCGCTCCCGGAAGGATGGAGCCGGGGCGATTAAGTTCAAGGTAGATGAGACCGATGCCGAGGGTGAAAAGGAGAAGGACAGCGTTGGGCGAGAGATGAAGCAACGCCGCGTTCACGGGACTTGCTGGCCGCGCTGCTGGAGGGCCATGCGGAGGGCGGCGGCGGCGGAGTTTGCCGGTTCGATGTGGAGGGCCTGGGAGACATCACCGGCAGCGGAGGACAAATTATTCGCCGCGAGATCAAGTCGAGCCAGGACAAGAAAGGCTGGGGCGTTGGGCTTGATGTGCAGCGAGGCATTGGCTTCGTTGCGGGCGTCTTGCGTGCTGCTGCTGGCTTCACGCACCTGGGCGAGCCCGGCGTGGGCGGCGGCGCTGTTGGAGTTGGCAGCGAGGGCGGACTGGAACTCCTGCTCGGCTTCCGGAAGTAAACCCTGGGCAAGGTAGCCGAGTCCGAGATCGGTGTACTGAGCAGCTGCCTGGTCCGGCGGAAGCGTGGCCATACGGGCGGCGCGCATCTGGTCGAGTTGGAAGGCGGCTTGACGGAAGCCCGTTTCAGAGTATGTGCGGCGGATGCGTTCCAGCGGGCTGAAGGTCGCTGTGGGCGTGAGCTTGGACCCCGCGGGAGCGAGTGAAAGATGTGCGCGCAGGGCTCCAACTTCATTGTCCGCGGGCTTGAGCTTGAGGGCGGCGTCGGCTTCTTTGAGAGCACCGGCGATGTCGCCGCGGCGATATAAAGAGACGGCCAGGTTGTAGTGATAGTCCGCGTCGGAGGGATCGGCGGCGGAACCACGCTGGAAGAGCGGTGCGGCGTCTTTATTTTGACGGCTGCTGGCAACGGCCTGATCGTTGACGACCTCGGGCAACGGGAGATGCTGAGCGACAAAGGCGAAGGCCTGTTCGGCTCCAGCGTAGTTGGCGGTATTGAAGCGCGCGAGACCAAGGTAGAAGTTGGCTTCGAGCGCGAGCCGATCCGCGAGCGGGACCTTGGAGAGGGTAGCCGCCGCGGAGGTGAAGTCCCGCGCGGCATACTGCTCTTTGCCGAGCGCAAGCAATGCGGCGGAGTATGTGGGAACGAGCGCTACTGCGGCTTGCAGACGTTTGGTGCGTTCGTCCGCGGTGGGCGCATTGGTGCCGCGGATGTAGTCCTCGAAGGCGGGAAGCGAAACGCCACCGGGAGCAAAAAGAAAGGTGGCTTCCGCGACGTTGAAGTGGGGGTCGATGGAGCGGGCGACCTTCCAGGCGATTGCGTTTTCGGCGTCGAAGAGACGCGGAAGCTCGGCGCCATCCTGAATCGGTGCGGTGAGGGTGAGGTTATCGACGGAGAGAACTTCGGCTTGGATAGTGATCTTGTCCGGTGCTGTGCCATTGGCTCCGCTGACGTTGTAGCTGCCGACGATGACATAGTTAGCGTCAAGCTGCTGGGCGATGCGGATGGTCGTGGCGCGGGAGGGTTTGAATCCGGCGGGAAGGCCGAGGTGATCCAGCGCGAAGGAGCGATCGTCATGCGAGATGGTCAGAAAGCCGGCGGAATCGAGGCGCTTGTTCAGGGTGTCGGGAAAAGAATCGCCGATCCAGTTGAGCGAGGGGTTGCCGGAGCGGTTGTCGAAGGGAAGAACGAGGACGACACGGCCACCGGACTCCTGTGCGGCTAATGGAAGCGTGATTGGCGCCGCAATCACGAGGACGCTCGCCGCGGTGAGGAGGGATTTTGCGAGGAGCTTCGACGGGGACCGCATCGTTTCGATTATAGGTGTGGTCGTTCCCCACCCCCTCCCCCCGCGTACTTTTCGGGGTAAATTCCTGAGAGATAAGGGGATAGGGGAGGACTTGTGGTTGTTTTTGAGGAAGTCTTTGAAGGCAAAGGAGTTAAACCAGCAAAGTGAAGGACGAAACGGACTTTGACCTGTTCCCGCGTTAACTCCGATAAGAATTGCGTGAGGCGTTAGAAGAGAAGCTTCAAGCCCAGCTGGATTTGGCGGCTGGTATTGGCGGTGGAGGTGATGTTGCCTGGTGAGCCGAGCGCAGCGGCCGTGTTCTGGCTGGTGAGTGTGCCTTGCGTGGGGCCGTTGGAGTAAACGACCTCGTTGGGAAGGCCGAGGTTGGTGTGGTTGAGGACATTGAAGAACTCGGCGCGGAACTGCAGGCGAGCGGCTTCGGTGATCTGGGTGGACTTCAGGAGCGAAAGATCCCAGTCGGCAAAGGCTGGACCGACGAGGTTGTCGCGACCGGAGTCGCCCACGTAGCCAGCCTTGGGTGCGGAGAACTTTGCTGGGTTGAAGTACTGGGTGACCTTCGAGGCTGTGCTGCCGTGGTTGTACAGCGAGCCGGTGAAGCCCGGGTTGACGTCGGGACGGACTGGGTTGCGGCTATCGCCGGAGCCGGTGGGGTTGTAGCCGAGTTGCGGGCTGAAGGGGGTGCCGGTAGCGAGGTTAGCGATGGAGGAGAGAGTCCAGCCAGAGATGACGTGGCTGACAACGTGATTGGTGCTCGATAAGAATTCCCTACCTGCGCCGAAAGGAAGATCGTAGCTGGTGTTGAAGGCTGCGAGCTGACGGATGTCCGTAGCCGCGGGGCCGTAGTCGAGGTGAGGGAGCGAAGGAACTTCGACGAAGGCGGGCGTGTTGGCGGAGACGGAGGTGTTCCAGGCTGAGCCGTCGTCGAGGTTCTTGGACCAGGTATAGTTGGCGCGGAACTGTAGGCCGTGTGAGAGGTCGTGGCGGAAGTCGACGATGAGGGCGTTGTAGTTGCCGGAAGCGCCGGACCACCAGGAGGTGGTGTTGGCGACAGCGGGGTTGGCCTTGATGGGGGCTGCGGGCACAGCGGGAGTTCCGGCGGCCGGGTAGAAGACGGAGCCGTTGACGAGAGTGTAGGCGGGCTCGTTGAGATCGCCGTTCATGATCTGGTGGTAGCTGTGGGAGCCGCTGTAGCCAATGCTGATAGCGGTGGCGGGAGCGAGCTGTTGCTCGATTTTTAGGTCGTAGGATAACAGCGTGGGGGTGCGGATGCCGGTGTCGATGGTGGAGGGCGAAACGAGGCCGGTGCCGCTGGTGGGATTAGCCACTGTGGTGCCGGAGTAGGAGTAGACGGTGTTGTAGGGAGCTGCTTGATCGAGGCGGTAGTCGAGCGCGTCGAGGAGCGAGTGGTGGAAGCCCACGCCGGACGTGACGCTGGTGCGACCGTTGCCGAAGACGTTCCAGGCGATGCCGAGACGGGGCTCGGGCAGGAAGAGGCCGTGGTTGTTGGTGAGGGCGTTCGAGAGGCCGGGAGTGGGGTTGGTGGAGATGACGCCGGCGGAGTTGAAGGTGTAAACGGAGGAGCGGTCGTGGGCTTCGCTCCAACCGGTGGAGGATTCTGAACGGAAGCCGGCGCGGATCTGGAGGCGAGGAGTGATGTGGTAGACGTCCTCGATGAAGGCGTCGGCGAAGAGCGTGTGCCAGTTGAGCTCGGTGGTCGCGGGTGCGTAGGTGAAGGTCTTGATGGTTCCCGTAAGGAAGGTTGCTACCGAAGCGAAGGAGGCCTGACCGTACTGATCCTGCGCGAGGTTGTCGTTGGACTGCAGGCGCTGTAGCCAGATGCCTGCCTGGAAGGTGTGCTTGCCGATGGTGTAGTAGGCGTGGTCGTCGAAGGTGTAGATGTTGCGGGTGATGCCGTTGTTAGAACCGACATTGGCGCCTGCGGTGGCGATGGATGCCGGGCCGTTCGAAGCTGTTGAACCGGCGATGACGATGGCATAGGTGGGTATGCCGGGGCGAACCGACGGTGCGAGAGCTTGCTCGGCGGCGGGGACGTATCCGTAGAAATAAAACTTGGACCGGGAGAAACCGACGCGGGCTACGTTGATGAGGCGCGGAGAGAAGACATGCTGCTCCTGTGCGCTGAGAACCTGTTCGCGCAAGGATTCATTGACGTAGGAGAACGGATCGGCGGAGGGGCTGGACGCGAAGGAGTCGTCGATGGTGTAAATGGTGTTGAAGGTGTCGTTCTGGTTGATGTTGTAGTCGAAGCGGCTCGTGCCGAAGTCTTCGCGAATGTGCTGAGGGGCTGAACCGGTGTAGAGCGCGACTCCGGCCGCCGTGGCGCTTTCGGGGCCGTTGGCAACAGGCCAGAGGTTGAGAAGTGGCTGGACGCTGGCGACAGCGTGGGCGCGCGAAGTAGCGTCAGGAACGAGAGCGGCGATGGATTCACCGAGGTTCTGGCGGTAGCCTTCGTAGTTGGCGAAGAGAAAGAGCTTGTCCTTTTTGATGGGGCCACCGAGGGCCGCGCCGTAGTTGTCGCGCTGGAACTCAGGGATCCGGGCGCCGTCGAAGTAGTTACGGGCGTCGAAGAAGCTGTTGCGCTCGAAGTCGTAGACGCTGCCGTGGAGCTTGTTGGTGCCGCCGGTGGTGGCGATGGATATCTGTGCGCCGTCGCGTTTGCCGTAGGAGGCGGAGTAGGTGTCGGTGACGACGTTGAACTCGTGAATGCCATCTATGCCGAGCAGCTGGCCGGAGGTGCCGCCGGGGGTGGTGTTGATGAGCGAGGCGCCGGTGTACTCGATGCCGTTGAGCAGGAAGAGATTGTCCTGCGGGCGGCGGCCGGAGATGGAGAACATGCTGCCGACCGAGGAGTTCGATGTGCCAACGCTGCCGGAGCGCTGGTTGGTGTAGTTGACTACGCCGGGATTGAGCTGGAGGAGCTGATCGTAGCTGCGGCCGTTGAGCGGAAGCTCTTTCACCTGTCGCGAATCGACAAGGCCGGAGGTCTGGTCGACAGAGGTGTTCACGGTGGAGGGAACGTCCGTGACGGTGACGGTGTCCGAACCAGAGAGAGACAGCGCGAGCGTGAGATTGAGCGTCTGGCCAACGGTAAGCGATATCCCAGTGCGCTTGTAGGCGGCAAAGCTGGGGGATTCTGCCGTGACCGTGTAGAAGCCGATAGGGATTGCCGGTGCGGCGAAGGTGCCTTCGTTGCCGGTAGTTAATGTGCGCTGGACGCCTGTGTCGTCGTTGTGGACGAGCACGTGAGCGTGGGGGACGAGCGCACCACTGGGGTCAGTGACGGTGCCGGAGATAGTGCCGTTGACGACCTGGGCGGAAAGAGTGGCAGAGGTGAAAACGGCTAAAGCGGCAAGGGCGAGCGAACGAAACGGCGTAGACAAGACAATCTCCTGAAGATGAAACAAAGGACGCGAACGGTTGCGCATTACTGGTTGAAAGTTGAAAACAAGAGGGAGAAGACGAAGGCGTGCGGGCTCACGACTCAACAACAGCTCATGGCTGTTGAGGTCTGCGGGCAGTTTCGCGGGTTGGAGAAACGATTCATAGTGGAGTCGAACGTTGTGTGAAAGTGCAAAACCCACGCGGTTGGCGTGGGTTTGAGGGGAATCCGATGATGTCTTCTTCTGAGGAGTATCAGGAAGGCAGGATCATGGAGGAACTCGCACCGACGCGGCAACACAGTTGCGTTGAACACATGCAACAGGCGCGATAGGCGATGGAGTTAAACGAATTCATAACTGGATGTAACGTAAATGTAACGAAGGGCAGTGTCAAGGCGTGATTCAGCGTTGATTGACAAATCAAGCTGGGTCGTTCAGGCTTAAAGGAATGGCAAATTGTCGCATCTGCGCGTGTGTGTTGAACTGCAACTGCTGTTGCTGTCTGGCATATTCCAGCGGGTGCATTTGTCGATAGCTTTTAGCCGATCACGACAATCAAGAGTCAAGCACCCACCTTCCGACATCGGATGAGTGGGTTTTGTATTTGCCCTGCGGGGCAGTTCCACGAAGGTTTATCGAGTACCTATGGCGACATTATCCAGTTTCGAGCCGAGCAGCGAAGCGGCGATCCCTGACTCAACCGGCAAGCGGTTGAGTCATTTGAAGTTGCTGGAGGCCGAGAGCATCCAGATCTTCCGCGAGGTAGCGGCTGAGTTCCAGAAGCCAGTGATGCTGTACTCGATTGGCAAGGACTCCAGCGTGATGCTGCGGCTGGCACAGAAGGCTTTCTTTCCAGGGCCGATTCCATTTCCGCTGCTGCACATCGATACCGGCTACAAGTTCCACGAAATGATCGCGTTCCGCGATCAGATGGCGAAGGAACTCGGGCTCGACCTGCGCGTGTGGCGTAATGAGCAGGCACTGGCCGATGGCGCCAATCCTGTAACGCTGGGAACACAGCGTTGCTGTGGTTTGTTGAAGACAACCGCACTGCTCGATGGCCTGCGCGAGTGGGGCTTCGATGCAGCCTTTGGTGGGGCCCGGCGCGATGAAGAGAAGTCGCGCGCGAAGGAGCGCATCTTCTCCTTCCGCGACAAGGCCGGCCAGTGGGACCCGAAAAACCAGCGGCCTGAGGTTTGGAATCTGTACAACGCGCGTATTTCGCCGGGCGAAAGCATTCGCGTATTTCCGCTTTCGAACTGGACGGAGCTCGACATCTGGCACTACATCGCGCTTGAGGATATTCCGGTCGTTCCGTTGTACTTCGCGAAAGAACGCAAGATGATCGTGCGGGCGGACAGCCTGATCCCCGTTGAGCAAAGCTTTGTGCAAAGCTTGCCGGGTGAAGAGCAGATGGTGAAGTCGCGGCTGCGGTCGCTGGGATGCAGCCCTTGCACGGGCGCGATCCGATCGGAAGCCGACACGATTCCCAAGATCATTGCGGAACTGGTGAGCTTCCGCTCGTCGGAGCGTGCGAACCGCGTGATCGACCACGACACAGATGGCTCCATGGAGATCAAGAAGCGCGAGGGGTATTTCTAAATGCCGATCGAGGAGCTGGAATTGGAAACTGATTTTGCGATTGAAGAATTCCTCGAAGCTGAGGCCGCGAAGGACCTGCTGCGCTTCAGCACGGCGGGCAGCGTGGACGACGGCAAGTCGACGCTGATCGGGCGGCTGCTATACGACTCGCGCAACGTGTATGAAGACCAGGTTAGCGCTGTGACTGGTACACAGGTTGGCGAACGCAAGCCGACGATCGACTTCGCGTTATTGACCGATGGGTTGCGTGCCGAACGCGAGCAGGGCATCACGATTGATGTGGCGTATCGCTATTTTTCGACGCAGCGACGGAAGTTCATCATCGCCGATACCCCGGGCCACGAACAGTACACGCGCAATATGGCGACCGGTGCTTCCACGGCGGATCTTGCCATTATTCTGATCGACGCGCGCAAGGGAATTTTGGTGCAATCGCGGCGTCATGCGTATATCGCGTCGCTGCTGGGGACGCGGCATCTTGTCGCGGCTATCAACAAGATGGATCTCGTCGATTTTTCGGAAGAGGTTTACCGCAAGATCGAACATGACTTCCGCGAGCTTGTAGGTTCGTTTGGCAGTGCGAGCCTGACGACGATCCCGGTGAGCGCACTCGAAGGCGATAACGTCGTGGAGCGTTCGACGCGCATGGACTGGTACAGCGGGCCGACCCTACTGGAGCATCTGGAGAATGTGCCGGTGTGGACTGATGTGGCTACGCAGCCCTTGCGGTTGCCCGTGCAGCGTGTGATTCGTCCGGACCAGAACTATCGCGGGTTTGCCGGGCAGATTTCTGCAGGTACGGTGCGCAAGGGTGATCTGATTCTGGCGTTGCCCTCCGGTCGCACGAGCCGTGTGGCGTCAATCACGACGTTCGATGGTGATCTGGAAGAAGCAAGCGCGCCGCTATCGATTGCGTTGACGCTAGAAGACGAGCTGGATATCAGCCGCGGCGATTTGATTTCGGAGGTTGATCGGAAGCCGCAGCACGCGACATCGATCGAGGCATCGCTGGTATGGTTCGATGCAGAGCGGCTAGAGACACATCGTCCGTATCTGGTAAAGCATGGCGCGCAGACGCTGCCCGGCCGCGTGACGCGGGTGCTCTACCGCACGAACATTCAGACACTGGCGGAAGAAGCCGTAAATTCGCTTGGGATGAACGATATTGGTGTCGCGGAGATTGAACTGACGCGACCGCTGTACTTCGATCCTTACGCGGAGAACCGCGGCTCGGGAAGTTTTATCCTCATCGATCCGCATACCAATGCGACGCTGGCTGCGGGCATGATTCGCCGTGGTGTCGCTACGGCTGAAACTGGGCCGGAGCATAAGGCTGCGGTGGTGCTGGTCGATGGTTCACTCGTTGCCGATCTTGAGCGTGCGTTGCTGAACAAGGGCGCCGCTGTGGTGCGGACTCGTGTGACCGCGGTGAAGACGCTGCGCGGTCTGCTGGCGCTCGGGTTGATCGTGTTGCTGGAAGAAGCGATGGATGCTGACGCCGACGCCGCGTTGACCTCGGGCGGCTTTGCGGTTATGAACGCTCGCGGGACGGCGAAGGTGAGCGACCTTGTGGAGCAGTTGCGTGTTGCCGATGTGCTCGACGCCGAAGAACGGAGAGCGAAGTGAGCGAAGAACTGCACATAGCGCCGGTCGAGATCGCGAAACCGCTGAGAGTGCCAACCACTGCGGAACGTGTGCGTGAAGCGAAGGAGCTTGTCGCCCGCGAGATCGCGAGCGCCGCAGGCGACATTGTCGTCACCAACAGCTTCCAGGCTGAAGACATGGTGCTGCTGCACATGGTGCGCACGATTCTGCCGGACGTGCCGGTGGTGTTTCTCGATACTGGCTATCACTTCGCCGAGGTGTATGAGTATCGCGACCGCATGGCAGCAGAGTGGGGGATGAAGCTCATCAATCTGCTTCCGGAAACAACTGTGGCTGAGCAGGAGTCGTTGTTTGGGATACTGAACCAAACCGATCCGGGCAAGTGCTGCGGGATGCGCAAGGTGAAGCCGCTGTTCGCTTCGCTGGAGAACTACGTAATGTGGTTCACCGGGTTGCGGCGCGAGCAGGCCAAGAGTCGTGCATCGTTGCATGAGGTCGATGACTTCGCGCTGCCGACAGGAAAGAAGATTCGCAAGATCAGTCCGCTTACTGAGTGGAGCACGAAAGACGTGTGGACCTATGCAGCGGAGAACAATATTCCCTTGCTGAAGCTATACGATCTGGGCTACACAAGCATTGGGTGTGAGCCGTGTACAAGCCTGCCGCTTGATCCGAACGATCCGCGTTCGGGCCGCTGGGCGGGGCAAAAGCAAGAGTGCGGAATTCACATTCAGTCGTAAGCGACCGGCGCTGGTGGCAGGAGCGCAAAGAAAGAAAGTAGCTCAATGGATTTTGTTATCGGCTTTGTGATTGCCGTTGTGATCGCGTTGACCGGCGTGGGCGCCGGAGTAATCACAGCGCCGTTGCTGATTCTGTTTCTGCATGTTCCGCTGGAGATTGCCGTGAGCACGGCGCTGGCGTACTCGGCGATTGTGAAGTTGATCGTGGTGCCGGTCCAGATTGTCCGCAAGCAGGTGAACTATCGCGTGCTTGGGTTCATGCTTCTAGGTGGTCTGCCCGGTGTGATCATCGGATCGGTGGCGTTCAAACATGTCGCAGCGCATGGGCCACGCCAGGCGCTGATGTTTGCGCTTGGAGCGATCATTCTCTTCACCTCCGGTTGGCACATCTACCGTTACTTCAAGCCATCGGGCATCGCGCGTCCCGTACGAGACCGCTCAAAGCTGATCGGGCTAATTATGTTTCCGATTGGCGCTGAGGTTGGATTTTCGTCGTCCGGCGCAGGTGCATTGGGAACGGTTGCGTTGCTCGGCATGACGAATCTTGAAACCGCGCAGGTGGTTGGCACGGATCTTGCGTTTGGGCTGGCGATCGCGCTGGTTGGTACAGGCGTCCACATGATTGGAGGCCATTATGCCGGCGACATCCTGGTGAAGATGGCGATCGGTGGCGTGGTTGGCGGGATCGTCGGCACAACGGTCGCGCCCAAAATTCCCAACCGCAATCTCAGGTTGGCGCTGTCGCTCTGGCTTTCGGTGATCGGGATTCAGTTCTGCTGGAACGCCATCCTCAAATAAGCGTTACTTTTTCCCGAAAACTTCACCCATGCGCCTGATCTGCGCACCGACTCCGCGAAGCTTCTCTTCCATGCGTTCGTAGCCGCGGTCCATGTGATACACGCGGTCGAGTATGGATTCGCCGTCAGCCACAAGCGCTGCGAGTACCAGCGCGGCGCTTGCACGAAGGTCAGAGCACATCACAGCGGCGGACTGAAGCTTGGTGCCTCCACGAACAGTGGCTGTGCGTCCCGCAACAGTGATATTCGCGCCCATGCGGTTGAGTTCGCCAACATGCATGAAGCGATTCTCGAAGATATTTTCGGTCACGTTCGAAGTGCCTTCGCACTGCGTGAGCAGGGCCATGAACTGCGCCTGCATATCGGTGGGGAACCCGGGATACTCTTCGGTAGTGATATCGGCGGCCTTGAGGCTGGCAGCGCCTTCGGAACGCACACGGATAGCGTCCTTACCAACCTCGAGTTTGACGCCACACTCCTGCAGCTTGCTGAGCAGCGAGCCAAGATGCTCGGGGTTGAGGCAGTCGACGTTGAGGTCGCCGCCGGTGATGGCCCCTGCGATGAGAAAGGTGCCGGCCTCGATGCGGTCTGGATTGATGCGGTGGCGCGCTCCGTGAAGCTTTGACACGCCGGTGATCTTGATGGTGGATGTGCCGGCGCCTTCGATCTTTGCGCCCATGGCGATGAGCATGGCGGCGAGATCGGTGACCTCGGGCTCGCGGGCGCAGTTCTCGAAGAGCGACTCGCCATCGGCGAGGGCCGCGGCCATCAGCAGATCTTCGGTGCCGGTGACGGTGATCTTGTCGAAGACGATGTGAGCGCCCTTGAGCTGCGACCTGCCGTCGTTGGGGCTACGGGCTTCAAGATAGCCATGGTCGTAGGTGATGACGGCACCCATGGATTCCAGGCCCTTGATGTGCAGGTCGATGGGCCGGCCGCCGATGTTGCAGCCGCCGGGCATCGCAACGCGGGCCATGCCGGTACGCGCGATAAGTGGACCGAGCACGAGTGAGCTCGCACGCATGGTCTTGACGATCTCGTACTTCGCGACGGGATCGGACAGCACGGCACACTTGATGGAGGTCCGGTGCTGCGCACGGCCATAGCCGAGCTCGACTTCAGCGCCCATGGATTCGAGGAGCTTGCGCTCGGTTTCGATATCGCGGACCTGGGGGATGTTTTCGAGGATGACTTCGTCCTCGGTGAGGATGGCGGCGGCCATGCAGGGGAGCGCGGAGTTTTTGGCTCCGGAGATCTTGATCGTGCCGAGAAGAGGGTTGCCGCCGCGGATGACAAACTTGTCCATTTATTTAGTTTACGGGCCCTTGTGGTGGAAAGCAGGTGTCAGGCTTGGTGCTTTCCCTGACATTGCCGCGTCAAAAAAAATTAGGCGACTCGTTACCCAGGACCAGAAAAAAAGCGACAAATGAACAAAGGTGGTGTGATTGGGAATTTTCGGGCTAGTTTCAGATGTTGGGCCACAGCAGCAAAAAAGAAGAATCGATCACGGTTCGCGCGGACCGCAGCGAGTCCCGCCGCCTGCGGTCCGTAAGAGCCATGAAGGATGGCTACGGGTTCAAACCGCGCTGGTCGGATGGCTCACCTTGGCAGCGGATGTTTTGGATGAAAACGTATGGCTTTGCTTTGGCCTGATTGCGATTTGCTTTGCTCCGCTTGGGATATTGAGGGCCCATAGCACCCTGCTGGTGAACGATGAGATCTACAGTGTTCATATCGCGCAGGCCTCAAACTTGCGTTCCATGCTGGCGCTGGCCCGTGAAATTGATCTGCATCCTCCTTTGCATTACCTAGCGGAGCGGTTGACCCTGGCAATGCCGGCGCCCCGATGGCTTGCGGCGAGGGTGCCCAGCATGCTGGCGGGGCTGGTGGTTTGTTTCGCGCTGTTTCGGTATGCCGCGAAGCGGACCAGTCCGGTGTTTGGATTGGTGGCCGTAGCGATTTTCTGGTTCAGCCCGGTGCTGGATTCCGCATGGGTGGCGCGGCCGTACATGCTGTGGATGGCATGGCTGTGTCTCTTGCTATTGGGACGCGATGCGGCGGTTCGTCCGGCTCGGAAGGCTTGGGCTGTAACACTCGTGTTCGTCCTCACGTTGCTGATGCTGATGACCCATCTGATTGGAATCGCGTGTGTTGGCCCGTTTCTCGTAGCTGAATTTGTGCGCGGACTTTCCCGGAGGCGCATGGACTGGCCATTGGTGCTCGCCTTCCTGTTGCCGACGCTCGTCGGTCTCGGCTTCTTTTATCAATTGCACCACCTGAGTGAGAATGTTTTTCCTTCATCGCAGGCACCTTCTTTCAAGCTCGCCGGAGATATCTACGGGGCAATTTTCGGCAACACTCTTTTGATTGTGGCGGTGTGTGCTTTTGCAGTTACGGTCATTTTTGTTCCTGAGACGGCGAAGGAGTTCGACGTAAGCGATAACCGACCGAAAAGGCTCACTTTCAATCTGCAGGATGTCGCCCTGCTGTTGGCGTTGTTGTTCTTGCCTTTTCTATTGCTCATCCCTGCGGCGATCTTTCACCTTCAATTCTGGCTGCGGTATGCCTTCGCTGCTATGCCCGGGCTGGCGTTATTGGGGGCGTGGTTGCTGGCGCGTCGATTGGTGTTGGCGCGCGTTGTTGCCGTGCTCTTGATTGCCGCTAGTGTGGGCTACATGGTGCAACGGATGGTAGGTGAGAGTGGTCCACAGGGAAATGCCGGAACCATGGATGGTGGGCGGATGCCGATCGTGTTGAGCAGTCTTGACCATTCATTGCCTATTGTGGCTGCGAGCCCAATGACCTTCGTGGAGATGTCAGACCGCGAGAGGCCGGAGATAGCAAGGCGCGTGTTTTACCTCACGGATCGAAATGCGGCTCTGAGGTACTCGCATTACACTTTGTTCGAGAATGAAGACAAGATTCGACAGTTACTGGACTTACCCTCGCAGACTGCGGATCTAAATAAATTTATTGGAGAGCACGAAGCTTTTTACGTAGTCGGAAACTATGACGAGCCGGAGGTATGGCTACTGCGAAAGCTCGCATCGGACGGCTTGAAACTCGACTATCTAGGCAAGTTTCAATCAACGTATGAATCGAATGATCTGTATCGAGTGTCGCGGGATGATCTTCGATGAGCAAGGCATCATGAGGCGTAGAGGCTTATCTTGTAAGTATCAGGAACATCGTCGCACCACCTCTGGAGATCGGGTTTGACAAGTGAATCGGATGGGCTGTGTGAGCAACAGGCTGGTCATGTTGCCCGTCTGCCGCCACTGTTGCGTGATTTTTGCCGATTGACCGGTCTGCTTTCGCTGGCATCAACCCTCTATTGCTTCATCATGTGGAGCTGTCTTCATAGACAGTACCCCTATGATTGGCCGTTCTTTCTTCCCAAGGAACGTTTTGGAGACTTCTGGGTCTATGAGCGCAAGTTTGCCCTCTTTCATCACGCAGCGTTTTTCTCCACCGGATTTCCATTCACCTATCCAGCACCGGTGGCGTTGCTTTACAAGCTTTTTTTCATGCTTGGTGACACAGCCGACCTTTGTTTCTTTCTAGCATTTGTATGTTTAGCGTTTCTCATACCAGCCGCACTCTTTGGCCGAGCGCTTGTGAAACGTGGACTTAGGCCGCGCACATCGGCAATGTTCGTGGTGGTTGTGGCGGTGCTGTCATGGCCGGCGTGGTTGCTTTTCGATCGCGCGAACGTGGAGATCTTTGTCTGGGTCACACTTGCGATTGGGACATGGGCCTATGCGCGCGGGAAGGACTGGACGGCAGCGGCGATGTTTGGCCTGGCTGCTTCGCTAAAACTTTTCCCGTTCGTCTATCTCGCATTACTGCTGACGCGGCGCGGATACAAGAAACTGTTATTCGGTCTTCTCACATTCGTAGTGCTCACTGTCGGCTCACTGTCGGTTCTCGGACCCACTATTGCGGTGGCGAATCGCGGTATATCTGACGGCCTGAAATACTTCGATGCGAACTATGTAGGAACCTTCAAACCCGATGAAACCGGTTTTGATCATTCTTTATTTGGGTTTTGCAAAGTCATTCATGGAGCGGTAACCGGGAACAATCAGCCTGACGAGCTGCAAAGAATGTCCAGCGTTTACCTTGCGGCGATGGCTCTGTGCGGCCTGTTACTATACGCGCTGTTTATCAGGAAACTTCCGTGGGTCAACCAGTTACTGGCGCTGACGATTGCCTCAATCTTGCTTACACCGTTTTCAGGCGATGGAACACTGGTCCATCTCTACTATCCTTTTGCTATCTGCTGTTTTCTCGCTCTTGACGCATGGGAAATGCACTATGCGATCCCGGGATTGCGAGCCATCCTTTTGTGCTTCGCCTATCTCCTGTCTGCGGAGAGCTTTTTTGTATTTTTCGGGCAGCGTTACGAAGGGCAAGCGAAATGCTTTTTCCTGGTTGTTCTCATGGTACTGGCCCTGAAGTTTCCCTTACACATGAGCCGCGATAGCGCTTGCGAAGTTTAGAGGCCGAGGCCTTGCTCCTGCTCTTCTGCTTGAGGAGAGGCGACAGAGATTTTTTCCGCCACCGACTTGGCCTGGGTGAAGAGGGTTAGGTAGTCAGGGCCGCCGGCTTTGCTGTCGGTGCCGGAGAGGTTGAAGCCGCCGAAAGGGTGGGCGCCGACCATCGCTCCTGTGCATTTGCGGTTGAGGTAGAGGTTGCCTACGTGGAACTCGTTGCGGGCGCGGTCTAACTGCGTGCGGGAGTTACTGTAGATGGCGCCGGTGAGACCGTACTCGGTGTCGTTGGCAATGGTGAGAGCATCGTCGAAGTCCTTGGCGCGGATGACTGCGAGGAGCGGGCCGAAGACTTCTTCCTGGGCCAGGCGGGCGGTGGGGGCTACGTCTGCGATGACGGTGGGAGCGATGTAGTAGCCGTGTTCTTTGGTATCGATGGCTTTGCCGCCGGTGAGTAGACGGCCTTCGGTCTGGCCGAGGGCGATGTAGTCGAGGACGCGCTTGTGGGCGGCGGGGTTGATGACCGGGCCGGCGTAGAAGTTGTCGGCGGGTGGGCCGGACTGGATTGCGGCTACGCGGGCAGTGAGTTTGGTCAGGAAAGCTTCGTAGATGGGCTCCTCGACGATGACGCGGGAGCAGGCGGAGCACTTCTGGCCGTTGAAGCCGAAGGCCGAGGCGGCGACGCCTTCGACGGCGGAGTCGATGTCGGCGTCGGCGGCTACGATGATGCCGTCCTTGCCGCCTAGCTCGAGGATGGTGCGCTTGATAAAGCGCTGGCCGGGCTGGACTTTGGCGGCCCGCTCGTGGATTTCGAGACCGACTTTTTTGCTGCCGGTGAAAGCGATGAAGCGGATCTGCGGGTGTTCAACGATGGCGCGGCCGACTTCGGGGCCGCCCTGGACGAGGTTGACTACGCCGGGGGGTAGGCCGGCCTCGGTGAGGAGCTCGACGAATTTGGCGGCTATGGTGGGGGCGTCGGGGGAGGGTTTGAGGACTACGGTGTTGCCGGTGACGATGGCGGCGGTGGTCATGCCGGCCATGATGGCGAAGGGGAAGTTCCAGGGTGGGATGACGGCGCCGGGACCGAGCGGGACGTAGCGGAGTAGGTTGCGCTCGCCGGGGAACTGGATGGGAGTGGTGGCGGCGTCGAGGTGGAGTGCCTGGCGGGCGTAGAACTCCAGGAAGTCGATGCACTCGCCTACGTCGGCGTCGGCTTCGGCGTAGTTCTTGCCGACCTCTAAGGTGAGCCAGGCGCAGAAGTAGAAGTGGCGGTCGCGGATGAGCTGGGCGGTGCGGAGGAGGAGCTGGACGCGGTTGGCGACAGGGGTTTTGGACCAGGTGAGGGAGGCCGTTTGGGCGGTGGAGACGGCGGTTTGGGCGTCGGCTTCGGTAGAGGCGCCGTGGATGCCGATGACCTCTGAGGGGTTTGCGGGATTGGTGGAGAGGAAGGTGTTCTGGCCTTCGTAGACGTTGTAGGTGCGGCCGAGTTGGGAGCGGACTTCGGCGAGGGCTTGGAGCATGGACTGCGTTGTGGCTGGGTCTGTGAAGTCTTTGAAGGGTTCGTTGGTGAAGGGTTTGAGATCGGTGAGTTTCATGCGGAACCTTCCTGGACTTCAGATGCTGTTTCTATCGTAGACAATGTCGGGGTGGGCGTTGCCCCCTCCCCCCTGTTTTCTCGTAAAGTCCGCAGGAATAAAGGGTTAGCTTTGGACTTGGCCGGTTGCGAAAGCTGCCGGATCGCACAAAGCAAAAGCCCGGCTGAGGGCCGGGCTACTGATTTTATTCTACAGGGTGTGTCAAGAGTTACCGGAGGGTGGGTTGGTTTTCGACCATTTTGTTTTACACTTCGGCTTATTCTTGTCTAGTCACGATGCGGCTGAATCTTCCTAAAACGCTTTTTGGACAACTGGTGCTCGGCATCCTCGTGGTGCAGACACTGGTTCTGGCCGTTTTTCTCTCCTACATCATTGTTTCGTCAAGGAATGCGGGTGAGGTGCGTACGCGGCATCGACTGGACCTGCAACTGGAACGGCTGGCTGGGGTTTGCGCCAAACAACTGGCTGCGGGCGATATGGATTCGGTACACGATTCACTGGAGCTGGCGCGGCTTTCTACGGCGATCGAAGTTGCGCGGCTGACCGATCTAACTGGAAAAACCCTTTCCGTGGGCGATAGCGGACGGGACCATGGACTTGATCCGCTGGAGTTAGCGGTATTGGCTGGAGCGCCCGCCAAGCACATTTTCGCGATCCAGAATGGACAGCTGGAAGCGGAGGCTCCGGTGTTTTACGGTGGGAAGCCGATTGCGTTGCTTTGGCTGGAGCCGAACCATGCGGCTTCGCTGAACACGCCAAACACGCTGGTACACATTGCGTTGACGTATGGCTTGCTGGCGCTGCTGGCAAATATTCTTCCAATCTTTTTGATCGTGCGGACGATGACCAGACCCTTGCGCAGGCTGCGCGAGGCGACGCAGCACGTGAGTCGAGATGAAGAGCGGGATGGAGCGTTTCCGCTGCCTGTGACAACCAGCAATGAAGCCGGAGAGTTGACGGTCAGCTTCAACACCATGGTGCAGGAGCTGGAAGAGCAGAGGAGTGGGTTGCTGGGGACACTGGCGCTGCTGGATTCAATGTTGGCGAACGCGCCGATTGGGTTTGGGTTCTTCGACGCGGAGTTCCGGTATGTGCGGTTAAACCAGTTCCTGGCCGATATTTACGATGTGCCGATCCAGGCGCATCTGGGGCATCGCGCGACGGAGTTGTTTCCGGGGGCGATGGCCAAGGAAATGGAAGCCCTGCTGGCCGAAGTGTTTGTGACCGGCAAGGCCTTACGCAATGTGGAACTTGCGGGAGAGAGCCGTGATGCCGCGGGCGTGCAGCGGAGCTGGCTAATGCACTTTTACCCTGTGCGCACGGAGCAGGATGCGGTGCAGTGGGTGGGCGTGGTTGCGGTGGAGATTACCGAAAGATTGCTGACCGAGGAAGCGCTGCGGAAGACCGAGAAGCTTGCTGCCGCAGGGCGGCTGGCGGCGAGCATCGCGCATGAGATCAACAACCCGCTGGAAGCAGTGACGAACCTGCTCTATTTGTTGCGGACGCATGAATCGATCGACGCGGAAGCCATGGAGTTCGTGATCACGGCGGAAGCGGAGCTGGAGCGGGTTTCGGAGATTACGCAGCAGACGCTGCGGTTCTATCGGCAGTCGACCTCGCCAGGCTTTACGAAGGTGGCGGAAGTGCTGGATTCGGTGGTGAAGCTGTACCAGGGGCGGATCAACTCGGCCGGCGTGGTGGTCGAGCGGCGGTTTCGCGGAGAGCCGGAGGTGTTTGGGTTTGGCGGAGAGCTGCGGCAGGTGTTTGCTAACTTTGTAGGGAATGCGTTGGACGCGATGCCCAATGGAGGACGGTTGGTGCTGCGGGTGCGTGCGGGATGTGGGCGGCGGCCGGATGGCGTGTGGAGCGAGGGCGTCAGGATTTCGGTAACGGATACGGGGACGGGTATGTCCGCGGAGACGCTGCGAAAGGCTTTCGAGGCGTTCTTTACAACGAAGCAGGTTACGGGGACGGGGTTGGGTCTTTGGTTGAGCGAGGAGATTATCCGCAAGCATAGCGGGTGCGTGCGGGTGAAGAGCCGGATGGGTAGGGAAAGTGGGACCTGCTTTGTGGTGTTCTTTCCGGAGGTTGGGCTGGAGCGGGCTGAGGCGCCGATGGCGTTCGATTCGGTGGAGCGGCCGGTTTTGTTGAACTAGCGGTGGGTTGGCGTTGGTGGCGGGCGTTGGCCAGCGAATGAGACTTGCTGCCTCAAACCAATAGCAGATCCTTCGCTGCGCTCAGGATGACAAGTCATAACGGTTCAGGATGATTACTTTATGCACCGGAACGTCTCGCTGGAGATTAACAGTCAAACTTGCAAGTTTGACTGTTAATCTCGTAGACTGCATTCATGGCGCGGACGAAGTTTGAAACTGCTGTGGATGATTGTGGGCATGCTGTTGGGTTGCTGGTGCGGAGGGTGCGGGCGGCTGCTGCGTCGCAAGAGCTTTCGTGGTCCGAAGGCGCGGTAATGAAGCAGCTGCTGAGCGGGCCGGCGACGACGGCGGAGCTGGCACGGTCACAGAGTGTGAGGCCACAGTCGATGGGAACGATCGTGGCGACTCTAGAAGAGATGGGGTTGGTGGTGCGCAAGCCGCATCCGACGGATGGCCGGCAGATGAATGTGGAGCTGACGGCGAAGGGTATTGAAGTACGCAAGAGGACCGGCGAGATGAAGATGAGCTGGTTGGTGCAGGCGATTGCGAAACTGAGTCCGGAAGAGCAGGCGACGTTGTTTGCTGCGAGCAAGATCATGCGGCGGATGGCGGAAGGCGATCCGCAATGACGAAGCCTTCGATCTCTCATGCATGGCGGTCGCTGAGGCACCGGAACTTCAAGCTGTTTTTTGCGGGGCAGAGCATCTCCGTCATGGGTACTTGGATGACGAGGCTGGCGACGAGCTGGCTGGTGTATCGGATGACGCACTCGGCGCTGTTACTGGGTGTGGTGAGTTTTTCGGGACAGATTGTTTCGTTCCTGCTGGGGCCGTTTGCGGGCGTATGGGTGGAGCGCTGGGAGCGGCGCAGGATGCTGGTGTGGACGCAGTTTGGCGGGGCTGTGCAGTCACTGGCGCTGGCGGTGCTGACGCTGATGCACGTGATTACGCTGTGGGAGATTATTGCGCTGACGGCGATGCAGGGTGTGATCAATGCGTTCGATATGCCGGGGAGGCAGTCGTTCCTGGTGCAGATGGTGGAGGACAAGGAAGACCTGAGCAATGCGATCGCGCTGAACTCGTCGATGGCGAATGGAGCGCGGCTGGTGGGGCCAGCGGTGGCGGGGCTGGTGGTGGCGCGGTTCGGTGAGGGCTGGTGCTTTCTTGTGGATGGCTTGAGTTACTTTGCGGTGATTGCGTCGCTGGAGATGATGCGGATTAAACCGCTGGATGCGAAGCGTGTGAAGGCGAGCATGCTGGTGCAGATGCGCGAGGGATGGGATTATGTGCGCGGGTTCCAACCGGTGCGGACGATCCTGATGCTGTTCTCGGTGGTGAGCTTGATGGGGTACTCGTGGATGGTGTTGCTGCCGGTGTTTGCGGGTAGTGTGCTGCATGGCGGGGCGCATACGCTGGGGTGGTTGACGGGGGCATCGGGAGTGGGAGCGGTGATCTCGGCGATGTCGCTGGCGTTGCGGAAGACGGTGCTGGGGTTGACGCGGATGGTGCAGGTGTCGGTGGCGCTGCTGGGTGTGGCGTTGATTTTGTTTGGGTTTTCGCACGTGCTTTGGTTGTCCATCCTGCTGATGATGTTGGTCGGGTTTGGAATGCTGCAGGCGGCGAGTGCGAGCAACACGATCATTCAGTCGCTGGTGACGGAGGGTATGCGCGCGCGGGTGATGAGCTACTACACGATGGCGTTCTTTGGAGCGGCTCCGTTCGGGAGCTTGCTGGCGGGTGTGCTGGCGCATCTGTTTGGAGCACCGCGGACAGTGATGTTTACGGGGGCGTGCTGCTTAGTCGCAGCGGTGTGGTTCAGCGTGAAGCTGCCGGGCGTGCGGGCGAGTATGCGTCCGGTGTATGAAGCGATGGGGTTGATGCAGCGGGCTTAGGTCGAACGTCAAGAGAGTTTCAAAGGAGAGTGCTATGAGCTGGGGACACTATGTTGGTGCGTTGTTTGCCGGTGCGTTTTTGTTGAATGCGATTCCGCATTTTGTAAAGGGCGTTTGCGGGGACAAGTTTCCTACGCCGTTTTCGAAACCACCGGGTAAGGGGCTTTCGTCTGCGCCTGTGAATGTGGTTTGGGGACTGTTCAACCTGTTGGTGGGGCATGTGCTTTGGCATGTGTCACAGCCGATGAGCTCGCATGGGTTGATGTTGACCTTCTTTGTGGGCTTCGCAGTGCTTGCGGTTTTGTCGAGTGTGAACTTTCAGCATAAGCACGCGGTGTGAGTTGGTGGTTGAAACTTACGGGCAGTATGCGAAGACGAACGCCGTGGCGGGTCCTTCGACTTCGCTGCGTTTCGCTCAGGATGACGGACGATATCAGGTAGTGGAAAGGAAACGTAAGATGCCGTTGACACAGATCGATGAGAAGGTTGCGCTGGTTGTGATTGATTTACAGAAGGGGATCGTTGGGCTGCCAGTGGCTGGACTCCCTGAGGTGGTGGATCGGGGCGTGAAGCTGGTGAAGGCGTTTCGCGAGGCTGGTAAGACCGTGGTCCTGGTGAATGTATCTGGCCGGGCGCCTGGCCGGACCAATGCGCCGATGCGCATGAGCGGTGAGTTGCCGAAGGACTGGGCGGATTTGATACCGGATTTGGAGCAGCAGCCTGATGATGTGTTGATCACGAAGCAGAGGGTGGGCGCTTTCCTGGGGACGAAGCTGGATGAGGAGTTGAAGAAGCGCGGCGTGACGCAGGTGGTGATGGTGGGTGTGGCTACGGGGAGTGGCGTGGAGTCGACGGCGCGGAGTGCGTTCGATCTGGGGTACAACGTGGTGTTCGTATCGGATGCGATGGCGGATATGAGCGCGGAGATCCATGAGAATTGCATTTCGCGGAGCTTTCCGAAATTGGGAGAAGTGGAGACGACAGAAGGCGTGCTGAAGATGATTGGGATGTGAAGATTCGCGGCTTGCGCTTGCGCGTGAGGCTTGCGGTGAGGCAGTCTTGAGCGGGGTGGCGTTGTGTGCGCTCCGCGGAGACTGCCTCATGACTTTGTATCGTGCTTCTCGTGTGCGTTTATTGGCGGCTGTTTTTGGTCTTTCTGCGATTGCGGTATATGGTGCTGCGCAGAAGGTGAAGGCGGTCGACTACACGCACAATGTCGATCCCTTTATTGGCGTGGACTGGGGTGGGAATACATTTGTGGGGTCGGCGGTTCCGTTTGGACTGGTGAAGGTCGGGCCCGATATGGAGACGTTCGATGGCAAGGCTTCGGGGTTTGGGTACTCGAGCCACGGGGTGATCCTGGGATTTTCGCATTTGCACCTGAGTGGGGCGCAGGGGAAGTATGGGAACATCCTGGTGGCTCCGGTGACGGGTGCGCTGGACATCAACGACATCAAGACGCCGCGGACCGATGAGGTAGCGAAGGTTGGGTATTACTCGGCGGAGTTGACGCGGTATGGTGTGAAGGCTGAGATCACGAGCAGCCGGCGGGTGGGGGTGCATCGGTATACGTTTCCGGCGAGCGATCAGGCGCATGTGACGCTGAATGTGGCGCATGCGCTTGGGTTGGGTACGGGTGTAGAGAGCCAGAAGTTTTTGGGGGCGGAGTTGCATGTGACGTCGTTGCATGAGGCGGAGGGCGTGGCTCGGTTTACGGGTGGATGGAATAAGGGTGGTGAGTACAGGGTTTATTACTACTTCGACATGGATATGCCGGCGGATTCTACGCGGACGTGGACCGGGAGTGCGTTGTCGAATGCGAAGGATGCGGTGGTAGCGGGCAATGTGCCGATCGGGGCGACCTTCGACTTCAAGACGCATGCGAAGCAGGTGGTGCAGGTGAAGGTGGGGATTTCGTTTCTTAGTGCGAAGCAGGCTAAGGCGAATGTTTCCGAAGAGGTTCCGGGGTGGGACTTTGAGCGGGTGCATGCGGCTACGGTGGGGCTATGGAATGCGGAGCTTGGGAAGCTGAAGCTGAGTGGGGAGACGGATTCGCAGCGTCGACAGCTTTATACGGCGATGTATCACATCATGCTGATGCCGACGGACAGGACGGGGGAAAATCCGGGGTGGGTTTCGAGCGAGCCTTACTACGATGATTACTATGCGATCTGGGATACGTACCGGAGCTCGAGTCCGCTGTTGACGCTGATTTCGCCGGACCGGCAGAGGGATATCATCCGGTCGCTGGTGGATATCTATCGTCATACGGGATACATGCCGGATGCGCGGAGCGGCAATGACAATGGGCGGACGCAGGGTGGGTCGAATGCGAATGTGGTGGTGGCCGATGCGTATATCAAGGGGTTGAAGGGGATCGATTACGAGACGGCGTTTGAGGCGATGGTGAAGGATACGACGGTGCCTCCGGCGGATGCGCAGAAGGAAGGCCGCGGTGGGCTGAAGGACTATAACGAGCGCGGGTATGTCACGCTGGCGGACGAGCGGTCGGGTTCGCGGACGGTGGAGTATGCGTATGACGACTTCGCGATCTCGGAACTGGCTTGTGGGTTAGGGAAGACGAAGGAAACGGCTTTGTATGCGGGGCGGACGCATAACTTTGAGAACCTGTGGGACAAGGACATGACGGCGCTGGGATTCAAAGGGTTTCTGCGTCCGCGAAATCCGGATGGAACCTGGGCTGCGCCTTATCTGACGGTGCGTGGGACGTGGCCGGATTTTATGTATGAGGGCGATATCTGGACGTACTCGCTGTATGCGCCGCAGGATATGAAGAAGTTGATTGAGATGGCGGGTGGGCGCGAGATGTTTGATAACCGGATGGACTTTATCTTTTCGCGCGGACACTTCGATGTGACCAATGAGCCGGGGTTTCTGATGCCGGTGCTTTATAACTATGCGGGACGACCGGATAAGAGCGCGGACATTGTGCATTTGTTGCTGGAGAAGGCGTTCACGGATAGTCGCGCGGGGATTCCGGGCAACGATGATTCGGGAGCGATGTCTAGCTGGCTGATCTTTCAGACGCTGGGGATTTATCCGGTGGCGGGGCAGGATGTTTATCTGATCAGCACGCCGAGTCTTCCGGATGCTTCGTTAGTGCTGGGCAATGGAAAGACGCTGCGGATCGTGGCGAAGAACCTGGATGGGGCGGGGCTGAACCGGTATGTGCAGTCGGCGACGCTCAATGGACGGCCGCTCGAGAACTCGTGGTTCCGGCATGGAGAGATCAAGGATGGGGCGACGCTGGTGTTTACGATGGGGTCGGCGCCGTCGGGGTGGGGTAAGGAGGTTCCGCCGCCTTCGATGAGCGATGCTTCGTATCGGGGTTGCGGGGTGGGGACCGCGCCGTAGAGGCGGGGTCTGTCGAGGGATGAGGGCTGAAGGAACGAGGAGTGAGACTAAGGGTTAGATTGTAGAGCTTTCGGTAGACTTGGACATCTCACCGGTGCGTTCGAGTTTGTCCCAGTTGAAGGGCTTGCCGTCGATGGCGCGCTTGATTGTTTTGAGCAGGACCCAGGAGAAGAGCTGGCGGTAGGTGAAGCGCTGGATCCAGATGTGGAACAGGAGCCAGGCGTCGCCGCGGCTGGCGGGATGTTTGCGTTCGAGCAGGAAGGCGAGGCCGGAAGCGGCGAAGTCGATGAGAAGGAATGTGAGGAAGAAGATGAGGAGCTTGTAGAAGTCGGCGGTATTGGTGGTTTCGGGGTGGAAGTGCTTGTCGATGAAGTAGTGGATGACGCCGGCGACGAACATGAGGTCGATGAGTGGGGAGACCAGCGGCAAAAGGATCTGGAAGATGAGGATGTTGGGCAGGGCGAAGAGGCCCATGGCGCGGCGGTGAGTGATGGCGCCTTTGTGTTTGTAGATGGCCTGCAGGATGCCGAAGGACCAGCGGAAGCGCTGGCGGGCGAGACCGTTGGCGTTGATAGGAGCTTCGGTGAAGGCGAGGGCCTGGTCTTCGTAGATGACGTAGTAGCCCTGCTCGAGCAGGTTCATGGTGAGGTCGGCGTCTTCGGCTACAGTGTCTACGGCGTAGAGGCCGCCGGCTTTGACGGCTGAGGTGCGCCAGGCGCCGATGGCGCCGGGGACGACCATGACGACATTGAACAGGTCAAGAGCGCGGCGCTCGAAGTTCTGGCTGGTGATGTATTCGAGGGCCTGCCAGCGGGTCCAGAGGTTGACGCGGTTGCCGACCTTGGCGTTGCCTGCGACAGCGCCGATCTGCGGGTTGGCGAAGTGGGTGACGAGGCGCGTGATGGCGTCGTGAGCGATGACACCGTCGGCGTCGATGCCGACGTAGACTTCTTCGTCGGTGGAGGCGAGGGCGTAGTTGAGGGCTTCGGCCTTGCCGCCGTTGGGTTTGGTGAGGACGGTGAGGCGGCCTTCGGCGATGTCCTTAGCGTAGGTCTCGGTGGCGACCTTGTAGGTGTTGTCGGAGGAGCCGTCGTCGATGACGATGATGCGGATGTTCTTGTAGTTCGACATCATCACGGAGCGTATGGTGCGGGCGATGACTTTTTCTTCGTTGTAGGCGGGGATGAGGACAGCGACGCGGGGGTTGTAGTCCGGGCCGGCGAAGTTCTTGCGCTTGCGGAGGCGATCGATGACGGCGCAGATGCCGATGATGATGAGGCGCGAACTCATGAGGACGTCGCCGACGAAGAAGACGTAGATGACGAAGTGGTTGAAGAAGCCGATGAAGAAGAAGGTGATCGAATCGAAGACGGCGAGGTAGCGCTGCCGCCGTGTGAGAGGAATCATGACCTGATCGCGGGTCTGGCCGATGAGCTCGTGGATGGGGACGATCTTGTAGCCGCGTGCTTCGAGGGCTTCTATGAGGCGGGGAAGGGCGTCGATGGTGGGCTGGCGATTGCCGCCGCCATCGTGCATAAGGATGATGGAGCCGCGCATCCAGGACTTGGTCTGGGCGTCGTTGATCTGCTGGAAGACATCCTTGATGATCTCCTGCGGTGTTTTGCGGGGATGCTCATCCCAGTCGTTGGTGTCGATCTTATTGCCGGCGATGACGTAGCCGAGCTTGTGCTGGATGCGGTCGACGGGGGCGGCTTGGTCGTTGGTGTCGGGCTCCTGATCGATGGAGTAGGGCGGACGGAAGTAGACGGGGCGGACGCCGAGCTTGGCGGCGAAGAGCTTTTCGGTGAGGTTGAGCTGGAGATCAATCTGACCGTCGGAGATTTCGGAGATGTCGGGATGGGTGTAGGTGTGGTTGCCGATCTCGTGTCCTTCGCGGTAGACGCGCTGCATGACGCCGACGTTATCCTGAGCGACTTCTCCGATCATGAAGAAGGTGGCTTTGACGTTGTAGCGCTTCAGGATGTCGAGGATCTTGGGGGTCCACTCGGGGTCGGGACCGTCGTCGAAGGAGATGGCGACTTCTTTGGGGTGGTAGCCGTATTGGGTTAGCTGGTAGGGCAGCGGATAGGAGTCCATGGACTCGGAGATCACGCTTAGGTACTGCGGGGGGATGGTGTTGTCATCGTCCATCGTGATGGTGCGATGGCCGTTCTGGGGCACGCCAGTGACCTTGAGGATGTCGCCGTCGCCTTCGGTGTCGACGTCCTGACCGGGGCTGACGGCGGCGAGGACGGCTGTGGGGTTGGAGTGGAGCGGATTGTCCCAGATCTTCCAGAGGGAGTCGTCTTCGGAGCCGAGACGCCAGAGGGCGAAGGTTTGAATGCCGAGAGCGCGGGCGACGCGCATCTGGTTGAGGACGGTGACGGCGTCGAGGAACCAGATGTCGTGGCGGACGCGGGCATCTTCGTCGTCGTAGGCGAAGTGCGGGTTCAGCGAGGCTTCGTCGAGATCGATCTTGGCTTCGGAGTCGGAGGCTGATTGCCAGGCTTCCTGCGTGGAGAGTGAGACGGTGTTGAGGACCTGTGGTGCTGGCGTCGGTGGGGGCTTTTGGCCGCGCTTCAGCTTGGCCGGCGGCGGAGGCAGGCTGGTGGTCCAGTCGTAGCCGAAGCTGCCGACCGAGCAGATGAGTTTTTCGCGCGGCATGACCTTGAGGGCATTGCGGATATTATCGGCGAACCAGTCCTGGCCGGCGACGGCGCCGGGATCGGTGCCGGACTGATGTTGGTCGTAGTTCATGAGAATAAGGCCGTCGGAGTTGGCCGAGAGAAATGTCATGTTAAAGTCGGGGTCTTCGACGGGGACGTTGATATAGAGGCGCAGGTTGCGGGGGTGGAAGTCATTGTAGAGGGCCTGGACGAGCTGCTGGAAGCCCGGCTGGGCCGTGGCGGGAATGTTCTGGAAGTCCAGCGTGAGGCCGCGATAACGGGTGTTGGCAGCGAGGAAGGCGTCGACCTGATGGACGAAGTTGGAGCGCGAGGCCGGATTCATGAACATCTGGCCGATGGAGTCTTCGAAGACGCCGTCGGTGGCGGAGTAGTTGTTCACCAGGGGGAAGATTTCTGTGTCTTCGTGGGCGGAGTCGATGACCTTGGCGATCTTGTTTTCGCGGTCGACGCCGTGGACGATGTTGCCTTCGACGACGCGGAAGGCGACGTTGGAGGAGTTGATGGCGGTCAGGGCGCCGTCAGGCGTGACGACGTGGAGCCACTCGGGGAAGAGGAGATCGATCTGCTTGACGTGCTGCTTGAAGGAGGCGTAGCTGGCGGGGTCGGCGTCGGTGTAGAAGGCCGCACGGAGACCTTCGCTCTGGTTGAGGACGACGTCAGAGGGCTTGAGATCGGTGCGACGGTGGGCTGACTGGTTGAGCTTTTCCTTTGAGGTGAGTTCATTGACCGGCGGGTTCGAAAGGGCGCGGTAGCGCTTGGTCGCGGAACGCAGATCGAGGCCGTTCATGGGCTTGATGCGCATGAGGCCGATGATGAAGATGGCACCTACGACGACGCCGAAGACGGCGAAAGAGTCAAAGAGACGCCTGAGCCGCTTCCAGCGCTTGCGTTGCGGGTCGAAAAAAACTTGTTTGCTCATTCTTAGTAAGGGTTCTCCGCAATCGTATAACAGTCGGCTGTGCGTCCCTGAACCGCTGGACTCTCAAGAGCAAGCAGGGATGGCGCTTTGGCCAGTATGATGCAAGGAAATGGCACAGTGGTGGAGGAGATGGGGAGCGGCGGCGCTGTTGCTGGTGGCGGGAGCGCTGCTGCGTACGGGCTTTGTGAAGTGGCATCCGTGGATCTCGGGTGATTCGCTGCTTTATGGGGATCTAGCCGGCAATATGTTGCAGCATCATGTGTTCGGATTCACCGAGGCGACGAGGATTCGGCCGACGTTGATTCGGCTGCCGGGATATCCGGCATTTTTGGCGGTTTGTTTTGCGGTGTTTGGGGTGGGAAAGTTTGTGCCGGTGCTTTGGGTGCAGGCGTTGGTGGATTTGGGGACGTGTTGCCTGATCGGCGGACTGGCGGCGCGGTTGATGGGCCGCAGGGTGGGGTTGTGGTCGCTGGGGTTGGCGGCGCTCTGTCCGTTTCTGGCGAACTATGCGGCAATCCCGCTGGCGGAGACGTGGGCGATTTTTTGCGTTGCGCTGGCGTTTTATGCGTTGGAGCGGTGGTCGGCGGGAAAGCTGTGGAGTTGGTGGCTGGTGGCGATGGTATTTGCGCTGGCTTATGGGATTCTGCTTCGGCCGGATGAGGCGCTGGTGGTGATGGCAGTGCTTCCGGTGATGGCGTGGGTTGGATGGCGGAAGACGAAGTCGCGTGGGGTGATGCCGGTGGTTGCCGTGGCTGTGGCGATCGCAGTGCCGTTTCTGCTTTGGGGGGTGAGGAACTGGAGGGTGTTCCATGTGGTGCAGCCGCTGGCTCCGCGGTTTGCGAATGACCCGGGAGAGCCGAATCCTTATGGATTTCAGAAGTGGTACCGGACCTGGGCCATCGATTTCAAGGCGACGGTGGATGTGTATTGGAACTATGACGGGTCGCCGGTGGTGCTGGGGGATTTGCCGCAGAGGGCCTTCGATAATGATGCGGAGCTGGCTGAGACGGCGCGGCTTTACAGGATTTACAACGACGTGGGGGCTTCGACTAAGCCGGTAGACGATGCGTTTGGGCGGCTGGCTGATCGGCGGATTGCGGAGCATCCGGTGAGGTATTACGTGGTGCTGCCGGCGCTGAAGCTGGCGGATATGTGGCTGCGACCGCGGACAGAGTATATGAAGGTGCCGGTGGATTGGTGGCGGTTTCGCGCGCATCCGTGGCAGTCGTGGTTGAGCCTGGGGTATGCGGTTTGGAATGCGGTGTATCTGGGGCTGGGCTGGGCGGGGTTTTGGTTGTGGCGGCGGGATGCATGGAGCGGACAGTGGGGAATTGCTGCGGGGATGGTGGGGTTTGTGGTGCTGCGGTGTGCGTTGCTGTGGACGCTCGATAACTCGGAGCCTCGGTATACGCTGGAGTGCTTTCCGGTGGTGATTTTGTTGGCGGGGTATGCGGTGGGGAAGGGCAAAAGTTTTAACGCAGAGGGCGCGGAGAGAGGCGCAAAGGTCGCGGAGTAAGGCCTGCATGGCCGGCTATTGTGCTTGATGGCTAGTGGTTGATGCGGGTGGCTTTGCTGCTGATGGCGTAGGGCTTCTTGTTGATGGAGGAGTTCAGCTTGATGTTGGTGTAGGTCGCGGTGCGGTTGTCGCCGCTGGGGGCGAAGAAGATTTGCTTGAGAGAGACGGCACGGGTGGGGTCGACCCAGATGGTGACGTGCGAAAACAGGTTTCTGACGCTGGGGTCTTTGCTGACGAGGTCGAGTTTTTCGGTTTTGACGCCGTCGATAGTGTCGGGGCCCTGGTCGTTGATGGTCCAGGCCCTCGCGAGATCGGAACCGCTGCCACCGAAGCCGAGTGTAAGGAGACTGTTGTACTTGGCCTGGTCGGTGGTCGCCTTGAGAACATCGTCCTGATTGGTGCCGACGGTGTAGAGCTGGTAGGTGTCGCCGCTGACGGCGATGATCTTGGTGGGGGCTTTGGTGCTGGGGTCGAAGGTAATGGCGCCCATAGTGGTAGCAGAGCCGGAGCGCTCGACGTAGAGGCTGCCGGGTTCGGTGTCGTGGGCCTTGATGGAACGGGTGTAGACGTCGGAGAGGACGTTCGCCTGGGCGTTTTTGAAGGTTTTGCTGGCGGCGTCGAGCTGGTCGAGGATTGCCTTTGGAGCCTGGGCGTGTAGAGCGACGGTGGCGAAGGAGATGGCCAGGATCGAAGTGGCGCGGCTTAGGTTCATGGAGCGATAGTCCTCAATGTTGCCACTTACTTAGATGGGGTTTGGTGGAAATTGTTGCCGGCATGTAGAAAGCAGATCCTTCGACTGCGCTTCGCTTCGCTCGAGATGACAATTCTGAGGTGTGGAAAGAGTTAGCGGACGACGGTGGCGTCGTAGGCGATGATTTTGCCTTTCGTGTCCGTGACCGGGGCGTAGGACTCTAGAGTGACGTTGCCGGCGATGGGCTGGATGACGCGCATGAGGGAAGCGCGCATGTCGCCTTCGGAGTCGGAAGCGGCTTCGGGGAGGTCTTCGGTGCGGATTTCGTAGATGTAACGGTAGGCTTCGGAGGTGCCGCCGTCCTGTTTGACGAGGACTTCGGAGGAGCGGAAGGGGATGGTGTTGATGGGTTTGTCGCGAAAGTCGATGAAGTGGGGCGAGACGAAGATGAAGAGCAGGATCAGCGTGACCATGACGTCATAGTGGAAGCTGCCGCGCTCGTAGGCCCAGAAGAAGTAGTTGCGGAAGAGTTTCAAAGGGCACCGCCTATCGTGCGTCCGAGGGACTGTTTGGTGATTACGGTTTCGCCGCCCATGTAGGGGATGAGGGCGTCAGGGACGCGGATGGAGCCGTCTGCCTGCTGGTAGTTTTCGAGGATGGCAAGGTAGGTGCGTCCGACGGCTAGACCTGAGCCGTTGAGGGTGTGGACGAACTCGGATTTTTTGGCGCCTTCGGGCTTGTAGCGGATATTGGCGCGGCGGGCCTGGAAGGCTTCGAAGTTGGAGCAGGAGCTGATTTCGCGGTAGGTCTGCTGGCCGGGGAGCCAGACTTCGAGGTCGTAGGTTTTGCTGGAGGCGAAGCCCATGTCGGCGGTGCAGAGGAGCATGCGGCGGTAGGGAAGGCCGAGGCGCTCGAGGACGGTTTCGGCGTCGCGGGTGAGCTGCTCGTGCTGCTCGGTGGAGTCCTCGGGGCGGGTGAATTTGACGAGTTCGACCTTTTGGAACTGGTGCTGGCGGATCATGCCGCGGACGTCTTTGCCGTAGGAGCCGGCTTCGGAACGGAAGCAGGAGGTATAGGCGCAGAAGCTGATTGGGCCGGCGGCGAGGTCGATGGTTTCGTCGCGGAAGAGGTTGGTGACGGGGACTTCGGCGGTGGGGATGAGCCAGTGGTCGGAGTCCTGCAGCTGGCCGGGGATGTAGGGGCCCTTGTCGTCGCAGTGGAAGAGGTCTTCGGCGAACTTGGGGAGTTGGCCGGTGCCGAAGAGGCTTTTGCTGTTGACCATGGTGGGCGGGAGGACTTCGGCGTACCCGTGCTCGCGGGTGTGGAGATCGAGCATGAAGTTGGCGAGGGCGCGCTCGAGGCGGGCTCCGCTGCCAAAGTGGACGACGAAGCGGCTGCCGGAGATTTTAGCGGCGCGATCGAAGTCGAGGATGCCGAGGTCGACGCCAAGCTCCCAGTGGGGTTTGGCGGGGAATTCGAAGGTGGGGATCTGGCCCCAGATTTTTTCGGAGACGTTGTCGTGCTCGGACTTGCCGAGGGGGACGGAGTCCTGCGGGAGGTTGGGGATGTTGACGAGGAGGTCGCGGAGCTTCTCGTCGGCGGCGGAAGCGGCAGCTTCGAGAGCTTCGGTCTTCGCTTTGAGAGCGTTGGACTTTTCGCTGACGGCGGTCGTGTCGGCACCTTCGCGCTTGAGTTTGCCGAACTCTGCGGAGAGAGCGTTGCGCTGGGCCTTGAGGGTTTCGGCTTCGGTGATGGCGGAGCGGCGTTCGGCGTCGAGGGTGGCGAAGTCGGCGAGGGGTGAGGCGTCGGCGCCGCGGGCGCGCAGTTTTTCTTCCACTTGCGGGAGGTTGGCCCGCACAAAAGCTAGATCAAGCATACTTTGACATTCTAGCTTGCGTAGTTCTGGAGAGGGGTGAGGAGTGGAGGTTTGAGGAGTGAGGAAAACGCGCCGTGTGGGTTATTCGTGCCGGATAGAATTAGAGGTAATGAGCGATTTTAAGGCTGTGCGGCGTGCGTTGTTGTCGGTGACGGATAAGTCAGGGTTGGTGGAGTTTGCGAAGGCGCTGGATGGGTTTGGCGTGGAGCTGGTTTCGACCGGTGGGACGGCGCGGGCGCTGCGGGATGCGGGCTTGACCGTGCGCGATGTGAGCGATCTGACGGGTTTTCCGGAGATGCTCGATGGGCGCGTGAAGACGCTGCATCCGGTGGTGCATGGCGGGATTTTGCACCGGCGGAGTGAGCCCTCGCATGTGAAGGCCGTGGAAGAGCATGGGATTGGGCCGATCGATATGGTCGTGGTGAATCTTTATGCGTTTGAGAAGACGGCGGCTAAGGCGGGCGTGACGCTGGAGGAGATCGTCGAGAACATCGATATTGGTGGGCCTTCGATGCTGCGGTCGGCGGCGAAGAACTATGAGGATGTTGCGGTGGTGTCGGATGCGGCGGATTACGGTGCGCTGATTGAGGAGATGACCGAAAACAGGGGAAGGCTGGGGCGCGAGACTCGGTGGGGGTTGTCGAAGAAGGCGTTTGCTGTGACCGCGGCTTATGATGCTGCGATTGCGACGACGCTGGAAGGGTTGACGCTGGATGGGCCGTTTGCGGCTGGGGCCAAGGACAGTGGCGAGCATTCGATTGCAGGCGCTGCTCCTGTTGCGGTTGATGTGGTGGCGCCGTCCGACGAGATGCCGGTGGCGTTGCGCGTGATTGCGCCACGTAAAGCTTCGCTGCGATATGGCGAGAATCCGCATCAGAAGGCGGCGCTCTATACGGATGGGTCCGGGCTGGGAATTGCCAATGCGGAGCAGTTGCAGGGCAAAGAGCTTAGCTATAACAACCTGGTCGATCTGGATGCGTGCTGGGCGCTTGTGACCGAGTTTCCCGGGATTGCCGTGGCGATTATCAAGCATACGAATCCGTGCGGAGTGGGCATGGGCGCGACCGTGGTGGAAGCTTATAAACGGGCGCTGGAGGCTGATCCGGTATCGGCGTTTGGCGGGGTGATCGGCGTCAATCGAACTGTGGATGGGGAAGCGGCGGTTGAGATCGCGAAGCTGTTTGTGGAGGCGGTTGTTGCGCCGGACTTTACGGAAGAGGCGTTGGTGGCTTTGGGTGCCAAGAAGAATCTGCGGGTGTTGCGACTGAAACCGGCGCTGGTGCCGCGGGTGGTGAAGCAGATTTCGGGTGGTTACCTGGTGCAGGAAGAGGATCATGTGCTCGTAAACGCCGACGATCTGAAGTCGGTGACGGCGAGGGAGCCGAGCGCAGAAGAGCTTGAGGCTCTTATGTTTGCGTGGAGGGTTTGCAAGCATGTGAAGTCGAATGCGATTGTGTATGCGCGGCTTGAGGGTGGGTTTGGGCAGACGGTGGGGATCGGCGCCGGGCAGATGAGCCGAGTGGATGCGGCAAAGTTTGGTGCGGTGAAGGCGGCGCTGCCGCTAGTCGGAACCGTGGCGGCTTCGGACGCGTTTTTCCCGTTCCCGGACGGGCTTGAAGCGATTGCCGAAGCGGGAGCGACGGCGGTGATTCAGCCAGGAGGGTCAATGCGGGATAATGAGGTGATTGCGGCGGCGGACCGGCTGGGAATTGCTATGGTGATGACCGGAGTGAGGCATTTTAGACACGGGTGAGGGGTGTGAAACCGGCCCCGGCACCCTAAAGCTGTAGAATGCCGTCTAAACAAAGTAGGTATTGAACGAGCTTTAATAATAGGATTTCAAACATGAGCCCTGTTTTTCGCGTGTCCCTGCTGCAAGCGGGTTGTGCCATCGCTTTTGCAACGCTTTTGGGTACCAGCAGCCTGCACGCACAGAGCGGAGCCGGGAAAGACACGTGGGGTGCAGCGCCGGCACTGCCTGCTGTCGATGTTCCTGCGCCTGACCGCTCGGCGGCCTACTACCACTTTGGTTTGGCGAAGATGTATGAGGACGAGGCTTCGTCAAACGGCCGGCAGGACCTGGCGACGCAGGCCATAGAGCAGTACAAGCTGGCGCTCGACGCCGATCCGGGTTCGCGTGAGTTGCAGGATGGATTGGCGAATCTGTATTTCAAGCTGGGAAGGATTCGAGAGGCCGTGGCGGCTGCGCAGGACCAAGTGACGAAGCATCCGGAAGATGCAGATGCGCATATTCTTCTGGGTCGGGTGTATCTGCGGTCGCTGGGGGATGGGCAGGGTCCGCAGTCGACCGACATGCTGAAGGCAGCAATCACGGAGTACGAGAAGATTGCGCAGTTGAAGCCGAACGACCTGGAGACGCATTTGCTGCTCGGGCAGCTTTATGGGCTGAATCATGATTCGGCAAAGGCGCAAGCTCAGTTCAAGGACGCACAACGAATCGATTCGGGTTCGGAAGAAGTTGTGCTGAGCATGGCCCGGCTCTATACCGAGCAGGGCGATCTGGTGTCGGCAGCGAAGGTTATTGCCGATGTGCCGGTGGACGATCGCAGCGCGCGAATGGATTTCGCGCTGGCGGGAATTTATGACCAGTTGAAGAAGCCGAAGGATGCTGCCGCGGCGTATCGCGCGACCCTGGAGCAGGACCCGGACAATACCGATGCGAAGCGTGGGTTGGCGAATTCTCTTGCAGCCGATGGGCAGACCGATGCGGCTGCGAAGGTATTCGCGGATTTACTGAGCACTGATCCGCAGGACGCGCAGTCGCTGATTCGCGAGGCCGATTTGCAGCGTCAGCAGGGGCATTATGAGCAGGCGCTTTCGACGTTGAAGAAGGCGAGTGCGTTGGTATCCGACAATCTCGAACTGGAGTACAACGAGGCGCTTTGCTACGACGCGCTGGGCCGGTATGACGATGCGGTGAAGACATTGAAGGGCATGCTGACTGCAACGGTGGCGACCGACGGCAAGTATAGTGACCAGGACCGCGGCAATCGTGTGTTGTTCCTGGATCGATTGGGTATCGTGGAGAATGAGTCCGGGCATACGGCCGAGGCTGCGGATGCCTACCAGCAGATGATGGCGTTAGGCGGCGAGGCGCAAGCTCGTGGTTCCGATGGGCTGATCGATACCTATCGCGACGCGCATGACTGGGTCGCGGCTACGAAGGCCGCAGCAGCAGCGGCGGCGGCGTTGCCGGACAATCACGAGGTGCAGTTGGCCTACGCGAGGCAGTTGGCGGACTCCGGCAAGGTGGAGGAAGCTATCAAGCTGGCGAATGCACAGTTGAAGCAGACGCCGGCGGACCGCGAAGTCTACTTTACGATCGCCGACATTGATGTGCGGGCGAAGCGCTGGAAAGAAGCTTCCGTTGCATTGGATAAGGTGGAGTCGCTCTCGACCAAGCCCGAGGACAAGGCGTTCCTGTTCTACTACCGCGGAAGCGTGGCGGAGCGGCAGAAGCTGTTCGACCAGGCTGAGGAAGAGTTCAAGAAAGGTTTGTTGCTCGATCCGCAGAGTGCGGCGATCGATAACGACTATGGCTATATGCTGGCCGACCGTGGTGTGCGGTTGGATGATGCTGTGGCGATGATCAAGAAAGCCGTGGATTTTGATCCGCAGAACGGCGCTTATCTTGACTCTCTGGCCTGGGCTTATTACAAGCAGGGGCAATATGCGCTGGCTGAGGACTATGCACGCAAAGCTGTGGCGCGGCTAGGCACCGATCCGGCTGTGCTGGATCATCTCGGCGAGATCTATGCCAAAAGTGGAAAGCTACAGATGGCTGTTGTGGAGTGGCAGAAGTCGATTGCAGAGTATGCGACGTCATTGCCTCCTGAAGCCGACCCCACCGATGTGGCGAAGGTGCAGCATAAGCTTGAAGGCGCTCGGGTGAAGCTGGCACATTTGAATGCAGCTCCGGGGAAGTAACGGCTGAGGATGCATTGGCTATAAACTTGTAGCCATGGTGGACAATCTGCAGGCTTGTGGTGTGTTTGGCTCGGAAGAAGCGTCGCTGTCTGAGCGCGCCTTTCCGGCCCCGGCGAGCGATGAACGCAAACCCTTCGAGCGAGACCGCGACCGCGTGGTGCAGGCGCGGGCGTTTCGACGGCTCGCGGGCAAAACGCAGGTGTTTACGAGCAGGGCGTCGGACCACTTCCGGTCACGGCTTACCCACACGATCGAAGTAGCGCAGGTTGCGCGGCAGGTGGCAGGAGCGCTTGGATTGAACGTAGACCTGGCGGAGACGCTGGCTCTAGTTCATGACATCGGGCATCCGCCGTTTGGGCACGCCGGGGAACGAGCGCTCGATGAATGCCTTAGGGCGCATGGGTTGCGGTTCGATCATAATTTGCACGCGCTGAGGATCGTGGAACGGTTTGAGCAGCGCTATGCGGGGCATCGCGGTTTGAACCTGACGCTGGGTGCGCGTGAGGGGATCATTAAACACTCGCGCGACTATAGCGTGGCTGGGCATCCGGATTTGGCAGAGTATTTTTTGGACAAACAGCCGCCGCTGGAAGCGCAGCTGATCGATCTAGCAGATGAGATTGCTTACCTGACTGCGGATCTGGACGACGGGGTGGAGTCGGGGCTGTTGGATGTGAGGCATATTCGCGAGAATGTGAGCATTCTGCGACGAAGTTATGAGGGCGTGGAGTGGGCGCATCCGGCGGCAGAAGAGAAGTATGTGTTCCACGACGCGTTGCAGGCCATGCAGAAGACGCTGGTAATGGATTTGATTCGGACGACTCGGGAGAATGTGGCTGAGGTTGGGGCGCGGTCGCTGGAGGATATACGGAAGTGCGGGCGGCGGCTGGCAGTGTTTTCTCCGCAGGCTGAAGCGGAACGGATGGAAGAGAAGCGGTATTTGTACGACACGCTCTATACCTGCACAGCGCTGGATCTCGAACACTCGAAGGCGGGTGAGGTGGTGACGGAGTTGTTCAACTTCTGGGTGAATGAGCCAGAAGAGTTGCCGGAGGCGTACTTTGCGGAGATCGAAAGTGAAGGATTGGCGCGCGTAGTGGCCGATTACATTGCGGGGATGACGGATAACTTCATCCTGCTGCAGTATGCCGATGTGCGGCGCAAGGTGCGGTCAGGAAAGGCTCCGCTGCCGGCGCGACGGTAGGCTGGCCGAAGCTGTGCAAAAGAGAGTCTCGCGGAATACTTGCCTTTGGCCGAGCATGTTGTTAGCCTTAAGGTTGAGTATCGCGGTTCTAGCGATGCGTGCGCGTCCCCGTCGTCCAGCGGTTAGGACACCGCCCTTTCACGGCGGTAACACGGGTTCGAATCCCGTCGGGGACGCCAAAAAAAAGAGGCTTACGCTTTTTAGCTGGTGGGCTAGCAGTGTAGTTTTCAAAAACTTTTCAAAACCAACAAGTCTCTGTGATGGATGTAGGCGCTTGGTTCAGCGGGCATACTGGTCCCGGCTTGCCAAAGCCCGTTGATCGGCGATTAATATCGACGAATGGGAATAATTAGCGACGGTCTTGAGGTGTTGAAGCTAGTAAACATCGCAGCTAATGCGGAACTTTACTCCAGATGGCAAAGTTTATTGAGGAAGCGCGGGAGCTGAAAGCCAAGGTAGGAAGACGAGAATAAAAGTTTGAGAGAGCAACTTCGGTTCAAGGCCAACTTGATACGTGTTCAAGGCATAGCGTTCACTAATGGCGACGACGACCCAATATGTGGGCGTTGCGCCGAAGTAGATAACCGAGCAGTTCATATTCATAAGCCAGCAATGGCCGTGCCTGAGTGCCCACAATGCAAGACGAGGTATGTGCTGCCCCACGGCGACTTCTACCTCCTTCCGGGTTGATGATATTGAATGGAGGGGTGGTCAAAATCCGGGTTGACCGTTAACCCTCGCAAGAGCGTACCTCCTTCATCAAGGGCAATGATTTTCAGGTGGTGATTGTTTGCTCCGTTCGTTCTTACAGGGATGCGACGATGGATGCTTCATGAATCGCGAACAGTGTCTATGTCATTTTTCATGGATAAATATCCTTGCGCCGCCGGCGTGAGCGGATATTGGTATAGTGTCTCTCTAGTCGCCAAAGGTAGTTCCGATTACGTCTGAAGTACAAGTTAGTTAATTATGCCGCCGTAGTTTTACGCCAGAGGATCCATGAGCCATTTCCTCGACCTGGGCGCCAGTCTTAACTCTGGCGCATTGAGGTTTTTTGCTGGCACCGAAGTGACTCGCGGTTCAGGATATTTCCTCCTGCCGAACGGCCTTACGCTGACTGAGAACGAAGATGGACTTCCTGATTTTCTTCTGGAGTCCGTGAGGGGGACGAGCGGCAACCACGGCTTGTTGATGTTCCGTGTCGAGGCCCAATACCCGCCGCTGGAGGTAGCTCACCGGGCGCTTGGCGCTCTTCGTCCTGATGCGACGCTCACACGCGCTTCGCTCTTCGGCGGTTTTCTGCGGCTTGTGCCGGTGACGACGATACAGGGCCTCGAACCGGAAGACGTACGAGCCCTATTGCATCCTGTGCCACTCTCCTTCGACGGACGGAGTATCGGAGATTTTCGGCTGACCCTTCCGGTTGCCGCCGCTGTCTTCGTGCTGAACCTGCTGCAGTCTGGCGCTCTTACGATCGTGGCGTATGCAGAGGTAGAAATAGCAGGTTGGGCTCCACGCGTCTCGGGTGTTGCGCGGTTGAATCCACGTTCTTTTGCGGGGGCGCTTGCCGGGCTGGCGCGAACCGGTAGCGATGCGATCCCATGGAGCCATCTTGTGATGGCTATGCGTAACACGCTGCAGGGCAAGTCTGGTTCGTTGCCGCTTGAATTCTCCGAAGGGCGTCCAGCTCTAGACATGCAGGATTCATGGGCGCTGCGCCTTGCCCATCAGGCACGCATGCGTTATCTCGAAGCCATCCCGGCCTCTGATCCTTCCGTGGCTGCCGGGGAGACCTTTGTAAGGCTTCGCGCTGGCCAGATTATCGGTGAGGGGCATGACCGGTGGGATCTGAACGAACCCTTGCTGGCATCACTTTCGATGGCACTATCCCTTGACCCGATCCTGACAGTTCGCCAGGCCTTTGGGAAGAAGGACATCTCATACTTCTGTCCGGACGTAACTGTGTCTGAGCTAAATCTCGGATCGGTGCTCGTCGTCGTCCGCTGTAACTTCCAGCTGGAACCGACCGTCTCGCGCCTGGAAGTGACGTTCGTTCTCGACCCCCTTCCACGTGTTCGACCGCGCGAGGTCGTGACGACGTTGAAGCTTGCGCCGCCTGGGACGCCGGAGGCGGCCCAGCAGCAGCTGGCAGCAATGAATCAGATCGAGCTTCCCTTCAGCTCCAAGGAGGACCGCCGTTACCGCTACCGCTGCCGCCTTGTCTTCAAGGACGGATCAGTGCTCGAAGACAAACGCCTTTCCCCGTATGTAGAAGTTGAAAAGAGGCGTGAGCGTGTCCACCTGAACGTCTCCGCAACCCTCTTGCCGGTACGGCTTCTTCTGGTCTCAGCGGATCCGAACCTTCTACGAGAAGCCTCACTGTCAGGACGGTGCGAATGGCAGCAGAACGGGAAAGTAAGGACCTCGCAGTTTGAACTGCCAGATCCGGGGCCGCGCGTTCTCATGATCTCCGGCTCCGAGAATCTCCGCTGGTTCATCCGGGCTAAGGAGAAGGATGGAGCCGCCAGTATCTCCGCTGTATTTCCCAACGAAGAATCTCTCGTTCTTGGGCTCTATTCTTTTCAAGAATACGGGAGTCACGAGGCCGAAATCGAGTGCGTGTTTACGGGTGGAACGGAGGAGGCGACGGTCGTGTTTGCACCTGAAGATCGTCTCGATCATTCCAGGCACCACCAGTCTTTTTCATTCAACGGCGCAAACGCAAAGACCTCGTTCCAATGGTTTGCGCAATCGCTTTTTCACTCGGGCTATTGCCACCGGGTAGAAAGCGTCGTCGTGGGAGGAAGACTCAGGCCATGCAAAGAGGGTTGGTCCGAAGCGCATCGCTGGGACGAAAATCTGACCATAGAGGCAGGGACGCCACCATGATGGAATTACCGGAAGGAATCGAAGCTGGAGGCCTTTATTTCTTTACCTGGCCACCTGAAACTCAAAATCATTTCTATTTCTCATCAAAGCCGTCGATCGTTCAGACATCGTGGGTGGACCCGTTGCGGACGCTTCTGGTCACTTGCAACTGGGTTTCGTCGCCAGAGGCCAATGCGATCCTGACGGCCGCGGCACGGTTGACGCGATCGGAGTTCGCGGCCGCTCAGGCAAGCGTATCTCTTGTGCTGCTGGAGGCTCGCACGGCTGGAGGTGAGTTTACGGAAGTGGCCCGATCGGATGCGTCCTCTGGCTATTCCCCGTATCAGACCATCTTCCAGATCGTGCTTTCAGGCAGTTGCCAGGGCGAAGACGTTACGTTACGGATCACCTATGAAGCGGTGCTCCATATTCTGCAAAGCCTTGAAGTCTCGTGCGAGCTTTCGGGCGATCTCAGCGTGGAGATGGACGCGGTGAGAGAGTTGGGTGGGAGCAGCGTCTTCGATTGCCAGGAGCGCATCGAGGAGGCTATTGAGCAGCAGAGGCTTCTGCTAACCATCCATTCGTCTGTAGGCACTCCGCAGGAACAATTAGAGAAGATGACGGACGAAGTCCGGCAGAAGGTAGTCATGGATACCGCGCGCACCATGCGTGACCTCATGCGAAAAAGTCACGTGCCGGACTTTCATAACAGTGTGGCGGAATACCGCAACCGGTCCATTTCGCGCCTGTCTCAATCCGTCGAAATGAGAGTAAGATGTAGCGGCGAATCAGATGTTACGCTGTCGTAGTTCGAAATCGCAGATCTCCCCGTAGCCGAACCGAACTCTCCAAAGAGGATAGCTCCCCATGTTAACTCTGGACCGACCACGCACCGTCCTTGGTTATACCGTTTATCCAGACGATCAGGATAATGAGCAGTTTTATGTCGTTCCGAACCAGCCGAATTTTCGTCTGGATGACGATGGCCTCCCGGTATTTTCTTACGTGGAATACAGGCAGCCTTCGCAGACGGTAAAAGACGCTTCCAAGAGCACACTCGAGGGTGCTCTGTGTCTGTTCGACGTGCAGTTTACCGTCGCGGATGCGGAGATGAAGCGAATTGCCGACGAACTTACCAAGCAGCTAGGTGGAAAGAAGGCGGTCACCCGCCCGCAATATTTGTGGGGCACAGCTGAACTCCTGCTTCCGGGTGGCACTGGCAACCCCGATATTCGCGTCACGAACCTTGGCAAACCAAGCCTGATCGGGAGCAATGTTACGTCGTTCAATCTGAGGATGACGTCGCAATGGGCGGAGATCTTCAAGGCGGGCATGAATGGTGGCAAAGGGTCCATCCAGGTCGTCTACAACCTGGGAACACCGGCGCGCTGCGGTGAGATGAACGTGTCGATCGAATACAACGTGGACCAAGTGCGGAAGTTTATTGAGACGATTGCATCCGGCGGCGCGGGGACAGGGAAAGGGTTCGCTCAGGAGGTGAACGAGAAGTTCTCAACGGACCGGGTGGCCAAAATCGACATTAAATTTGGACAGTACGAACCTAAATCCGGCAGCGCGACGGCGGATGCTGCTGCCGCGGCAGTGGTGGAAGCGACCCGGAAGAAGGTGCGGGATTGGGCGCTTGAGACGCTCAGCAAGCAGATGGAGAAAGAGCTCCAAGAGTTATCGGGCGTGAGCAAGGAGGAACGCGAGTCGTTCAGCAAGGCAGCGGCCAAGGACGCCGACGAGCATAAGATCTCCGTCCGCTCTTCCTATGGATGGTTTTGGTACTACTACAAGGATCAGTCTCAGGAACGCAAAAGCCAGCTTAAGAGTGAGTATGGAAAGTCGTCACATTTCAGTGTCTCGCTGCATGAGAGCTATGTTATCGACTTTAATATTGCGCCGCAGGGTACTCTGCCCGCCATCACTTCCATGAAGGATCGCGGCGGGAAGGTGCTGGACTGGAAGCAGCTTTCCTCTAGTCTGACGCTGAATCATGGCTTTTATGAGAAGCGCTACTTCCAGATCTCCGTGCAGCATACCTTTGCCGCCGACTCGCCGATCTCATACATCGAAGTGCGTGCGCGCTACGGATCATTCCGCGACGACCGAACCTTTGACGAGAAGAACCTCACGGGCTGGACGATCGAGGTTAATCAGGAGGGGGCCGAAGAGGAGCTTATCTACAGCTACGAAGTGTTCTATAAGAATGTCGGCACCTCCTTCCAGTCTCCTGAATTGAGCACAGTAGACAGTAGCGTGATCCTGACCGATGCGGACCTGGGCGTCGCCACGATGTCCGTCAATGCGACGCTGCTGGAGATTTTGAAGGGCGATTGCACTGCGGTCCAGGTGGAGGTCACGCACCCCAGTGTCAAGGTCCCGAAGCAGTACCGCTTTGTCCTCGACACCGGCAAGGGAGAGACATCAAAGGAGAAGTCCGACGGAGGGAAAGATCGTTTCGACGACGATGACCGCGACGCCGAGAAGCCGACCCCGGGATTGCAGTTGATACAGTCTCTCGCGCGGCCTGTCTTCATCCGCAACCCAAAGCCCTTCGTCTGCAATGTGTCCTACAGCTTCCGAGATCACACTGTATGGAAGGACCGAGTTGAGGTCGAGGTAGGGTCGTCGCTCGATCTTGATTATCCGTTCTTTCGCAGAGTGAGCATCATGGTCGACTCTCCAACGTTCGACAAGGATGTCCAGGAGATTCATGTCAAAGTGCAGTACAAGGACAGTGCGGCAAAGTATATCCGCTACACGAACCTCAAGCTCACCAAGCGCGATTTACCCAAAGAGTTTTCTCTGGGCGTGCCAGGTGAGGCGGATGGAACGTGGTCGGCCAGCGGTAGGGTGATCTACAAAAAAGGTCAGGTTCGGTCTTTCTCCGGTATCGTCCCCAGTGACGATGAGAGGCTCATGATTACCGCGGTGAAGGATCGTGCGCCAGCGGAGGAATCGGAGACCGTGGAGATCATGATCGTGATCGAAGCCGGTGCCGACTTCTGGGAGGTCGTCCGCGCCGTGCGGAACCTAGTGGTCAAGTATGAGGATCCAGTCGATCCTTCTTACAAAGGGAAGAAGGCCGTCGCGTCGCTTGAGGAGAGTGCTGATCCTCTGCTGGAGTGGCCGATCGAGGTGGGGACGAATACCCCCGAGGGATTCAGCTATGAAGCCACGATCACTTTCAAAGACAAGAAGCGCCCGAACGAGAGGCTGAAGGGGAAGACATCCGAGTGGGTCATCATGCTCGATGCGCCTGCACTTGCTAATGGAGGGGGTGTCTAGTGCTCTATTTCATGCCGCCGTTTCACATGATTGAGGGCGTAACACTCTTTCCGGATCACGAACCGCAGAATGATACCCTCTTCTACTATCTCCCGTCGGGACCGCGTCTTTCGGTGGATACTGTCACGAAGAAGCCGGTCTTCCAAGCCCTGCAATACACAGGATCCGAAGCGGGAAGCCTGCAAGGCGGCTTCCTCTCCTTTCAGACCGATCTGGGTGTCGAAGAGGAGAAGAAAGAGCTGATACAAAAGAAGCTCGCCGAGATACTCAACGTGACGGGGAAACGGGTCAAGCCCTCCGACGTGAGGCTTGTTCCTGTGCCGGTTACGGGTGGAAGTGTCCAGTTGATGCTGTACGGTGCGGATGAAAAAGGGAAGTCCGCATTTGTGGAGCACATGCGCTATTCGCAGACTCCGTCACTCTATGGCGACAACAACGCGATCTTTTCAGTGAATCTGACGCGCTACGGCATGGAACTGGTCAATCAGGCCATCCGCGGAGGCAAAAATCCGCCGATCGGTGTGATCTACACGCTCAGCTTCGCTGGGCTTCAGCCTGCCTACAACGTCAAGGTCAAGGCAAACTGGAAGAAGGTGTCTGAACGCTTCTCAACCCAGACCAAGAAGAACTATGTCTTCTTTCACGAAGACATCAAGGACGAAGTCAGCAAGCTGACGGACGACAAGACGTTTGAGATCGAAATCACCAAGACGATTGAGGGTGGTGTCGACGCCGGCGTGGACGCGAACATCGCAATGGTCGTCGACCGCCTGACCGATATGGTGACCAACAAGTTTTTCACGCCGGTGGTCAGCAACGAGCCGGACAAGCCCGCGGCTGGTCTCATGGACGGTATCGCCAACTCGATCGGTGGACTTTTCTCCAGCGTGGTCGGACTCGGTTACACCTTCAACAAGACAAGCATCACGACTACGGCGATCTCGACGTTGAACGCGGAGGTGAGGGAGCGGATCGCGGTCAAGCGAACGATCTCCCCTTGCGCGTTTCTTGGAGGGCTTAGCGACGCCGCCAAGCTCTCGCCTGACTCGGTGCAGAAGGTGGTCTTCGGCGACGACCCATTCTTCCAGTTCCGGAAGCTCACGGTGCGGTCTGCCATCGACTTCACGGCCCACGATATTCAAGCGATCGACGTCACGGCCCGGTATGGTAGGTTTCCTCCCGAGACAGTATCCCTGGGTACGTCGGACGCCTCCCCCCCGGATCTAAGCTGGGCACGTGATGAGGGGAACGACAATGTCAAGATCAACTACACGGTGCGGTTTAAGAATGAACAGGGCAAGTCGGTCCCGGGTCGTGGGCCTACCATCTCCAAAAGTGACATCGCCTTTCCGGGTCGGGTGTTTTATGTGACCCCGCAGCCGGATGTCTACAATCTGACAACGGTAGAGGTTCGCCCGGACTACGGCTTTCCCTGGGATCGCTATCCGCGGGTCGACGTTGAGCTACGTCCGGCCGGGTCGAGTGGCGAGAGCGCGCCGCAGAACAGGCTTCCGCTGATCAAAGATAAAGGCGCAATGTACCGGAACTTTACCCTGGCCGGAAAGAGTTCCGCTTGCGAGTTTCGTGTGCGTTACACCGGAGAACCGCTGAAGGGCGGCGAAAGCCTCGAGACGCCGTGGAAGGAATGGGATCGCAACTTCCTCGAGATCGGCGATCCACGACCTTATGCCCGGTCGCTCGCCATCAGCGGAGCAGACGTGGACTGGGCCGACGTGTCAAAGATCGACCTCGCGCTTGAATATACCAGGGCCAAAGCGATGCCGAAGGGTAAGAAGACGATTACGTTGACCCCCAAGAAGACGTCCGATGCCTTCAACTACCTGTGTGACAGTATCGACAACGCGCTCATTCAATACGTGATGAAGGTTTCCGCTCGAAGCGGAGACTTTGCGCTGAAGTGCTCGGTTTGGAGTGATGAGCTTTCTTTGACGGGTCCGGGGCGGGATGGCAAGGTCGATATCCAGGTGCTTGCAGGCCGGGGTGCGGTCCGAGTCGGGCTGGCAGGGGATTGGGACAGCCGCTTCGACAAGATTCAGGTGACTGTTCGCCACGTAGACCAGGATAAGTTTCTCCACGATGCTCAGGAGATCCTCGTTTTTACCCGTTCGTCTTGCGATCCGAAGGTTTGGGAGTACTTCTTCCTCAAACCCGCGAGCTATCGCTATAAAGTCGATTACTTCAAGGGCCGCGATGTGACGCCGGTTCCGTTTGTCGATGGCGACACGTTCGAATTGCAGATTCCGGCCTCCCCCAGGTAGAAACCGGCACAGATCGAAGGAGACAGTCGATGCTTGACCTTGGCACGGAACGAACCATTGAGTGGACGACGGTCTTCGCAGACCATACGGATCCCTACACCTTCTGGTATCTGCCCAATCACGTCTCTCTGGACAGCCAAACCATTGAAGGCGTGGAGAAGCCTGTCTTCCAGATGATCGAGTACACGGGCGGCGAGGGAGATCCGAAAGGCGCCTTTGTCAACTTCCAGGTGTGCCTCCAATTGCCCGCCGTGGTGGAGAAGAAAATCAAATTGGTCATTGCTTCGGTCTTTCGGGCGTGGATCAAGGAGTGCACCGAGAAGGGAAAGCTGGATGAGGAAAAGGGACCGCCAAGCCCATCCAACATCCGACTTCACGTGGCTCCCTGGGTCGGAGGAACGGTGGAGTGTGTCAGCTTCGATAAGAGTAGCCTGCGGGTCGAGCCAGCTGAGGGCGATGAGGAATCGGCTTCCGGAAAGCCCGAGGCAAAGACCGCAAGCTTCAGCTTCACGCAATCGATCCAAGGCTCCGTGACCCCTTCGCTCGACGCGAAGAATACCGCTATCTTCGGCCTGCACCTCACGAAGGAGGGTGCCGAGTTGATGCGCGCCACGCTCGAGAACCCCTCGGACACAATGCCCATCGGCATCATCTATCAGCTAAAGTACGTCGGCATGACGCCATCGTACAAGGCCCATATCTCGGCCGATATGAGCCAGGTCTATAAGCACCTCAGCGCGCGCGTCTCGGGTCAGAAGAAGCTCATCAAGGTGGGCATCACGGCGGGGCTCGAAGAGCTGAAACGCAACGATGTGATCAAGATCGAGATCGAAGACTTTCTCCCGGGACAGAATAAGGAGCTTGAGGCCAAGGTCATGTCGATCCTCGAGGAGAAGATCATCAATGAATGGATGAAGCCCGTGCTGACGCCGGGCGAACTGCGGGGCATGGTGAAGGATCCGGATTCGCTCGATACGACCATTGGGAGTAATACAGCGAATACGGGGGGCAATCCGGAGGAGATGCGACCTGTCTTGCGTCATCCGCCGCTGGTCGGCGACCCACCGGATGAGGCGGAAGAGGATGATCCACCGCCCCCTTACCCGGTGGAGGAGGATGACGACCCGCCGCCGCCTTACCCGGAAGACGAGGATGACGATCCACCACCTCCTTACCCAGAGGACGAGGAGACTCCCCCGCCACCGCCTGACGATGAGCCTGCAAAACCCGACGAGCCCGAGCCTGGTAAAAAACTCCCCGATAACTCGAGTTCGAAGCTCGAGAAGATCAAGGATCTCATTCCCAAGGTCGCTGGTGGCGCTGTGATCTCCTTCGAATTGAAGGCGATTAGGCAAACCGAGTTGCGGACGTTGACTTTCGACCTCAATAAGCGTGAAGCTCAGCAGCGGTCGTTCTGCCCGCAGCAGTTCCTCACCAATATCCTGGCCAGCCAGATGACAGTCTGGAAAGACAAAGAGAAGAAGACCAACGAGTATCTGCAGCGCGTCGTCTTCGACAGTGCGTTCTTCGACACGTTTCCGATCAAAGTGTACGGGCCGGATGAGGAACTCTATCCGACCGCTTCAATGAAGGCGGCCACGGTCACGTTGCGCTATCCGCGCTCGCGCAAGGAAGACGGGGATGGGACCGAGGTGTTTTCGTTCAACAAGGGAAGCAGCACGTCGGCGACATGGCAACCACATCTTGAGGGGCAGACCTACGATTACAGTGTCGAATACACCTTTCACGATAACTTCACCTCGGGATGGCTCAGTGAGGGGAGTAGGGCAAGCTACTCCTATCAGTTCAGCCAGGTGAAAGGGAGAACCGTCAACGTCTCGCTAAGTAGCCTGCAGCTGATCCGGTGCAGGGTCGTTCCAGGCGAGGATAACTGGGAGAACGGGTTTACGTCTGCGAAGGTCGAGATACGATACCTACCCGGAGGAAAGCCTTCTCCATCTGGCCCGGTTCCGCAGGTGACGCTTTCTGTACGGAAAAATAGTGAACCGCAGCTCTACCGGCTGCGCATCGACAGCAAGGATCCCGTCTCGTTCGAGTACCGGGTCATCCACAAGGGGGCTCTACGGGACCTAGTTGGCCCATGGCTCGCGGCCAACGATCCTGGAGAGTTGACGATCAGCGGCCCTGCGTTGATGCCGTTGCATTTCCGTCTCGGTTCACTTAAGCCTTCGGCTGTCGTGGAGGTGAGCCTATCCATGCGCGCCATCGGTTATGACTGGCAGGAGAAGAAGGCGTTGAAGGGCACTGAGCTGACGAAGGCGATCAAAGCGGGGGAGTGGGTTTTCTCATGTCCCATACCCCAAGGCCTCGACGAGTTCAAGTGTTCGTGGGCCGCCGAGATCAAGTGGAAGAAGGGCGGACCGTCGACGAAGCTCGCCGAGCAGAGCGAGGGCTGGAGCTTCGACGTCGATGTTGCGGAGCCGGAGGAGTAATCATGGCAGAGCCGAGGATCGAACTGGCAGTGGATGCGATCGAAGTCTCTCCTGGTCACACGCTGCGTGTCTCGACCGTGCTCGATCCTGGACCGTTCGCTCGCGAGGCACTGCGGTGTCCTGTCTTCCCAGGGATAGCGCCACGAGAGAAGCAGGATCAGGTGCTCCTCGAGGACTCTCAGAATCCGTCAAAGAAGCTATTCTTGCCGCAATATCGTCTGTATACCTACAGCGATGAGAACGGCGTGAGACGACAGCAGATCCATCTGCGCTGCGCCGCGGAGTACACAATCATCGCTGACCTTGAGCCGTTTCCTGCGCCGGAGCTGGGGGACGCTGGGCGGACAGCGGCGCAGGCAACCGGGATGGCGGTCAGAAGCTTGCTCCAGTTGCAACTCTGGAGGGGGGATAAGCTTCTGAAGCAGTTCGATTTTCAGCGGCTAGAAGACAATAGTGGTCGGCTTCGCGCGACGCTCACGATATCGTCCGACGACGATCAGGTTGCACTGGACACCATGATGAAGGACGGGACCGTTCGCTTCGTCCTGGCTCTGACACGGAGGCTGGATCTCGCATCCATGGAGAACCCGGGAGAGGTCAAGAGATGCCAGGACTCGCTCAGGGTTTATTCCTTGAGCATTGCCTTTTTCGAAGGCCGGCTGGCACAGAGGAGCCGTACCAAGTTTGGGCCTAAGCCGGTGTACATCATTGACCCCGGGGATTCCGACGATGCCCTTCGCTGGGAGATCAAGCGGCTTGAGGGTTTGAGGTACGCTGTCTACGCCGCCCTTGCGCGGGCAAACCGATGGCTTGTAGCAACCGTCACTTTACCTGCCACGCAACCGCTGGAAGTCAGGGTTGCGGACTTGGAATTCAACCGCCCAGCGTGGCAGGGACTGCGCATGCAGACGACCAAGGGCGGCCAGGTCTACTTCCAAAAGGTGAGCCAGCTCAACCAGTTCTACTATCTGCCGGAATACTTCGATCTGGTCGGCGAGAAAGGTTCACCGAGATTTTTGAAGATTAGGGCAGCGCGTGGCTTTCGCCGGTTTCAGGTGGAATACCAGGCATTTCCGCGAGTGAACAAGCAAGGCCGCTTACTGAAAGACGCAAGAACGGAGCTTCTTGAAATGGCGGGTCCCGGTTTCAGCAACGTGGAACTGTGGCCTCTGAAGCCGGACGCCATCGGCAACACCAAGATGACGTACACGCTTCGCCTGCCGCATGAGGATGATTTGCATTGGAGCGAAGAATCAAGGCCATCTGCCAGCTGTCAGGACCTTCACCATCGCATCACCGATTCCTTTGAAGTAGGGCTGGTCGCCCTGAAACGACTCCGCGACGCGATGTTCGGCGGAAGCCGTACGCTCTTTACCGGGAAGATCGAAGTGAAGATGGGCGATTGGGTGCAAACTGTGGGATTTCAGGGCCGTGTCGAGGGAGACCGGGATGCGCTCTGGAATCGCATCTATGAAGAGCCTGGCGCGGACATCTCTCAGAGCATCTCGGTGGAAGTGCCGGCAGACGCCTTTGCCGGGGATATCATCGCTGTTCGTGTGAAATTCACCCCTGGGAATGAAGTCACGTTAACCCGCAACAAGCTCACCGGTACAGGCAGAGTAGACATGGAGATCAATGACTTCCTGATGGACCGGGTCGTCTCTGCCGACTATTCGTATCTACTCCATGTGGATAGGCAGTCAGGCACCACCACGAGCGGCCACTCAAGTAAGGAAGATGCCCTGCACATCACCCGGGAGGATATCCAGGTGGGATGATCCCACAGACCCCGTTCAATCAGTTCGATCAGGTGCAAGGGAGAAGCGCCAACGTCTCGCTGAGGGACCTGGAGATCATCCGACGCAGGATCGCTATCCGATCTATTGTCTGGGTGATGTCTTCCGTAGCTTCACTCGCGGCGCTCCGGTCGATTCGCGCAGAATGAATTGTGTTTTATATTCGCGGTTCGTTTTCCGGCTCTTGCCCTGGATAGCATCGAGCAGGACTTCGAAGGCCATCTTTGCCAGCTCACTGGGGGCGAAACGGATTGTGGTGAGCGGTGGTTGGGTGTAAGCGGCAAGAGGAAGATCGTCGAAACCGACGAGGGAAATATCCCGGCCCGCCTCAAGGTTCCTTGCCCGCAGCGTTTTGATAGCGCCGATGGCCGCCATATCGTTGCAGCAGAGGACAGCGGTTGGAGGTTTTGGAAGGCTCAGGAGACGTGCCATCCCCTGCGCGCCGCCTTCAAGTGTGTGATCGCACTCGGCGACGAGGTCCTTGTCAAACACGACGCCAGCAAGTTTCATTGCTTTTCGAAGCGCCTCATAGCGCGTTCGCATGCTGCTCCAGAAAAGGCGGCCGCTGAGATAGCCGATGCGGGTGTGACCAAACTCCGCGAGATGCTTCACGGCTTCACGCAAACCGGAAAGATAGTTAATGCGGATATTGAGCGCTCGCGTGCCGAACAGAGCGCCCGCAAAGACCATGGGGAAGCCCATAGTTTGATACTTCTTGGCCAGAGCCTCTTCCATGCCGAAGGTAAGCACCGCTATGCCTTCTACCTGGCGTTCGCGCATACGGTTGACGCAGGTAACAACGTGGTCGGGATTGGTTTCTGTATCCGCGAAGCTGATGAGGACTTCATAGCCATTTTCGAGCGCGGCACGTTCGAAATGAAGAATGATTTCCGCGAAGAACGGATTGCCACCGCTGATTTCGGAAACGATCAGCCCAACGGTGTGAGTCCTTCCCCGGGCAAGTGCCTGCGCTTGGAAGTTGGGACGATAGCCAACTTCGTTGATGACAGCCTTGACGCGCCGCACCAACTTGGGATCGACTGTTGCGACGTCATTGATGACACGGGAGACAGTCGCACGAGATACACCCGCTCTGCTAGCGATTTCCCCAATGTTCACGAGTGAGGCTGCCTTTCATTTCAGATGCTGGTGGCGCTACGGTGCAAGTATATCGTGAGGTTCTCCGGTCGTTAGTTGAGATTCAGGTAGATCACTTGGGGGCGGGCGAGCATCAAAAGAAATACTTCGTTATAGCTATGGAGGCCCGGACCGACAGCGCTTTCAGGAACGAGTTTGAACGGAAGTACTCCCAACGCAGCAGGTCGGGTAGGATCACGATCAGCGGGACAATCATCTTGAAGTAAGAAGCGATGATTGGAGTCATCTTTGCGGATCTCAGGTCCTTCGCGGCCATGGCGCGCTGAACGACGAGAAAATCCGTGGCCCAGTAACCGAAGGTGATGACGCCTCCCAGATGAGAGAGCGATTTCTCCGATTCAAATTACTTCCTTCCCAATGCTCCTTTCAAAACTTTTCCGAATTGTCTTGCAGGGCGATGTCGCTTTAATCAAACTGAGCATGCAGATGATTTCACGAATCAGCATAAAAGTGGGCATCGAGGAAAAGTCTAATTTGCCTATAGAATATGCCGTATTTGATCGTACCTGAGTCCATATCCCGGAAATCTGTTGACAGGGATCGGATTCAATCCTTAACATCACCGGAATCTCTCTTGAGGTCTATTGTTGATGAGAAACCGGTTCCTTAACGCCTTGTAGATGTAGCCGAATATTGGAAGATGATCCCTGTCCACTATGCATCACGCTTTATTGAGAAAGGTTGCGCATGAATCGAAGAACGTTTAACGCCTTGGCTGGATTTGGTGTGCTGGGTGCCTTGGGGCGGGGAGCTGAAGCACAGGTGCCGGGCAGCAATGATTCGACTAGCAAGCAGATGCTAGGTCCGGAGATTATGCTCGAGGACGATCAGCTGCTTGTAGCATTTGATGGACATACCGGTGCGATAACCCGAATGGTCCGCAAGTCGACGGAGTGGAAGATACAGCGGCGACCAGAATTGGGTGTGTCCTTTCGCATGCTCGTACCGATGCCGCACCGACGGTCGAACTTTATTTTTGGTCATGAACAGAGAGCACAACGGGTTGAGCGAATCTCCGATCGTGAGGTGCGTCTGGAATGGAACAATCTGTTGAGCGAGCATGCCGGAACATTGCCGATAGGATTCAATGTCTCTGTCACGCTGAAGTCCGGAGAACTCGAGTTCAACGCGAACATCGACAACCGGTCGACTTTGATTATCGAGACAGTGGACTATCCCTATTGGGGGGACCTCAATGCGCCCTCTCCGGAAGAACAGATGGCGTCGGAGCACATGTGGTACGGAAACCTTGTTGGCGTAGAGCTGCACCCCCGATTCGGCAACGAGAAGGGGTATTGGGGTGTTGATTACCCGACGAAGACGGTCGATTCGAAGCAATCTCTCTTCTGCGCATTGCAAGCTGCATCGCAGGGTATCTATATGGAGATGGCAGATCCCAGCCTTCCATACCTATTGGAATTCACCTTTGAACAGCGGCCAGGCCTCGAAACTTCAACAAGCGACTTTGTTCCGGCTGGCGATGAAATTTCGGGCTTTCCCATTCACCTTGAATGCCGGTTGTGTCACTTCCTCTTTGTGCCGGCTGGCGGGTCACGTAATTTTGCTCCCGTTATCCTCAAGACCTACGACGGGGATTGGCACCAATGCATTGAGGTGTATAAGGAGCGCCGGGCTGCGTGGTTCAAGCAACCGCATTTGCCCGCCTGGGTGAAGGACGTTCACTCCTGGTTGCAGCTGCAGATCGATGGCGCCGAACAGGACTTTCGCATTCCTTATCGCGAGTTACCCAAGTATATCGACGAGTGCGCCGCGAATGGAGTTACCGCGATCCAACTTGTGGGCTGGAACCTTGGCGGCCAAGACGGCGGCGATCCAGCGCAGGATACTGATCCCGGCCTGGGCACGTGGGAAGAGTTGAAGCAGGCCGTGGCTCACGCAAACTCCAAAGGCATCAAAATGATTATGTTTGGCAAGATCTGGTGGGCAGACCTGACGACCGAGCTTTACAAGAAGGAGCTCTATAAGTATGCCGCCACCGATCCATTCGAAATCGAATATCAGACGGGTGGCTTTAGCTACGTGACACCTACACAGCTCGCAGGCGTCAACAACCGGCGCAGGGCGATCATGGATGTTCAATGCCAGGCTTACCGGGACTTCGCAACCCGCGAGTTTGAGAAGATCTTGAAGTTTGGAGCAGCCGGCTGGTTATTCGATGAGGTTTGCCACCATGGCCCGGTGGAGTATTCCTTCAGTAAGACGCATGGCTATACTGCACCAAAATTTATTTATGGTGGCGATATTCCTCTGTCGCGGCAGTTTCGTGCTGCTGCTGACAAGGTAGATCCTGACTTTGTCTTCGCGGGTGAGGGACCTCAGGACTGGCTGCTGCAGTATTATCCGATTTCCTATTTCCGGATTGCCGAGAGTTCGCGTCCTGTGTGCCGTTTGCTTGATCCGCAGGCTCCGCTCGTTGTGGCCGTTACTGGATTCGACGACCGTGAGAAACTGAACCTGATCTTCCTCAACCGCTACATCATCAGCTATGAACCCTTTAACTTCCATGGACACGTGACCGACTTTCCGCTGACCCTTTCCTATGGACAAAAGATTGATGCTTTGCGAAAGCGATATAAAGCGCAGCTATGGGACGCCGAGTTTCGCGACTCTCTTGGAGCTTCAGTCAAGGCGACCGGACTCTATCGTTACAGCGTTTTTGTACAGCCGAATGGACAGAGGTCCGTGGTAGTGATCAGTACTGAGCCGAAGAAGAAGATCAATGTGACGTTGGATCTGCCGAACGCTCGAAAGCTTGCGACTGCGACTCCCGAAGAGCCTGATGAGAGGGAATCAAATGGGAAAATCGATATCCCGGCCAGGTCCGCCGTTGTATTTATGGAAGTCTGATGATGGTCAGGAAGGAAAGAAACAAGTGATCTCAAGGAAAATTTCGCGCAGGGCTATTGCAAAGACCCTTGTCGCCGGTGGAGCAGGGGTAGGTTTGTCCCGATGGGCGACTAGTCAAGCTACCACCTCGGGACCGTTTACAGTTGGCGACTTGAGCCCGGTTCACCCCGGCGTATGGAGAGTCACGATCGGCGTGCCGGCCTCTTTCACGCCTGTGTCCAGCCGTTTGATTCCGCCAAATGCTGCGGCGTTTGCGGCGCTGCCCAAGGCCGGCAAGGCACCTGCATTGTCAATCAGCGCATCGCGCTCGGCGCGCGGATGCACGGTCCGGTTGCCCCTAAAGCCGGACGAGCAGATATTCGGTCTTGGTTTGCAGCTGCTTTCTTTCGCGCAGCGAGGCAGCAAGAAGACGGTGCGCGTAAATGCCGACCCTAAGATGGACACTGGAGACTCACACGCGCCGGTTCCGTTCTATGTAACGACGGAAGGTATCGGTGTTCTTGTTGACACTGCACGATATGCTACGTTTTACCTTGGTAGCGCTCATCCCAAACCTACGCACCCGATCGCCGCGGCAAATGACGCCAGCGTCGATCCGAAGTATGGAAACATCGAGACGGCTGACCACGAAAATTTTGTGATGATCGATGTGCCGGATGCGGCCGGCGTGGACATCTACCTATTCGACGGGCCGGACATGTTGAGCGCGGTGCGGCGCTATAACCTTTTTTCTGGTGGAGGTTTTGTTCCGCCGGAGTGGGGCCTGGGCTTCTGGTTTCGCATGATGGCGAAGGATACGCAGGGCGATGTGCTGGCTCTTGCGCGAGAACTTCGGGATAGCAAAATTCCTTGCGACGTGATCGGGCTTGAGCCCGGGTGGCAATCCCATTCCTACTCTTGCTCGTTCGTTTGGGATAAGGGACGGTTTCCCGATCCGAATGGTTTTCTCGCCGCCACTCAAGATGCGAATTTCCATGTCAATCTGTGGGAGCATGCGTACACGCATTCCTCTTCACCGCTGTTTTCGGCGCTCGAACCTCATTCGGGGGATCTTGGCGTATGGGAAGGTCTGGTTCCCGACTTTGCCGGCCAGCCGGCGAGAGATGCTTTTGGAGAGTTCCACGGAAAGACGCTGATCGATGCCGGAGTGAGCGGCTTCAAGCTGGACGAATGCGATAACTCCGACTACACGCATAACTGGTCTTTTCCCGAGTGCACTGTTTTTCCTTCGGGTGTCGACGGGGAACAGATGCACAACGTTTTCGGGTTGCGCTACCAGATGGCGATTTGGGATGCGTTTCGCAACCGTGGCCGCGAGACGTATGGGCTGGTGCGCTCAAGCGGAGCGCTTGCTGCGCCGTATCCGTTTGTGCTGTACAGCGATCTTTATGACCATCGCGACTATATTCGAGCGCTCGCGAACTCCGGGTTTAGCGGTCTGCTCTGGTGTCCTGAAGTGAGGCAGGCGGACAACGAAGAGGATTTGATTCGGCGTCTGCAGAGCGTTGTGTTTTCGCCTCTCGCTCAAGTCGACTGCTGGTACATGAAGAATCCGCCATGGAAACAAACCAATCGGAATCTTAACAATGCAGATAAATTTTTCGACGACTGGCAACAGTTGGAGGCACGCTGCCGTGAAATCATCGGCTGGAGAATGCAACTCATCCCTTATCTGACTGCTGCATTTCAACGCTATGCCGAGGATGGAACGCCGCCGTTCCGGGCGCTTGTGCTGGACTGGCCGAGCGACAAGCGGTTGCATAAGGTTGACGATCAGTATCTGGTGGGCGATCGCATGATGGTTGCGCCGCTGTTTGCCGGAGAAAAAAGCCGGAAGATCGTGTTTCCTGAAGGAGACTGGCATGATTTCTGGACGGGTGCATCTATCAAGTCGGCGACGGAGATTTCCGTGCCCGCTTCCACAGAGAAAATTCCGGTGTACGTGAAGAGTGGAAGTCTTGTGCCGTGGGCCGATGTCGGCCAATTTGCACGCGCGCCAGAGACACGGCAACTCTCGGTGCGAGTGTACGGAAACGGCTCGATACCATTTTCCGTGGGTACGTCTGTTGGAAGTCAGACTCTGAGCTGGAAGCATGGGGCGGGAAAGGTTGAAGGCCAGGGTACCGATTACAACGTGCATAGTTGGGGCGTGATTGGCTAAGGATGTTGTCTCAGTGCAGATCGGGATAGATTCGATAGGCCTCGATTGTCGCGGTCAGGGGAGTGCTTCGTACCGAGGAGACCTTCAGCAGCACTTCAAAGTACGGAAGTTTCTGGCTATGCAGCATCTTCTTGAAACCGGATAAAGCATCTTCCGACAAGAGAAAATCTCCGGCGGCTTCTGACGCTTCTGCATTGGTGCCCTCGATGATCAAAGCGACTCCATTGTGGTCGGGTTTTGGCACGTAAGCGATGGCGCAATATGCTACGGAGTCTGTCTGAGTATAGATCGGTTGCTCCCCGGCGCCAGGAGTCCTGTTCCTGACAGAGATCGGTCCATTGCTATTGAAGGTCGCTGTAAAGTTCATTCGGTCTTCATAGAGTTCGTCCCAAGGGTTCGAGAGCAGGCCACCAATCAAAACGACATTGTCACGTTTGATCAGATCGGGCATATAGTCGCGTGCGCTGTAGAGGTGGATATTCCTGCCGAGAGGGTCGAGCGCGAGGATGCGCCGCGCCAGCTTGATATCGTCCTGACTCTGCAGATTCCAGGCAACGATGCGGTTTAACGTAGCGTGTATGTCCGGGTTCAGGTCTTTAGAGTGAAGCTCGCCGACGTAACTGTGGTTGAGATAGTCGTCCAGCGAGAAGTTCATCTTGCTGAGATCCTGAAGCAGCCCAATCGACGCATCCGCCACGACGACATCCGTATCCGGACTGGCGCTGAAGATGTCCGACCACAATGCCGAGACTGTCGGCTTGTCCTGCCATGCGTATAAAGAGCGGTGCAAGGCGCGGTATTGGCTCCAGAAGAACAGGCAGCAAGCCGTGAGCACAATCAGCATTGCTCCGGCTAGTAGCAACCCTATGAACATCCAACGCTGTCGATCGGGAGCTGGTGTGGTCTCCAAATCTGCCCCGGGTGCATGGTGAATGGGTAATGGATCGGGAACCGCCGTGTCCGTGATGATCTGCGGTTGAACAGGACGATACCGGAAGGCAGGTGTATAACCACCGCGCGGTATCTCCATGATGATTGTTTCGTTCGCACCCTCGGAGTCGAAATAGGCTTCGATGCGCTTTCGCAGTTCAGTAGCGTTTACCCGCACGATCGGATCGATATTGGTGTCGTAGTCAGCCGGCCGGTCAAAAACCGCAGCACCAATCTCGTTTTCATGAACCTTGTTGCGGCCGTCTTTTAACGAACACCTGCTTACATAAATCAGGAGATCCCGCAGTCGCGTAGAGCGGCGGAATGGAGTACTCGACGCGATCCGTTCCACGAGAGCCCAGCAGATTTCGGAATCGGGCGTTTCCATCGTCGATTGCGGAGGCGATGCCAGCATAGCCATCTGTTTCTATCAACCTTCTTCGCGGCCAATCTTACCATGCCGTCTATTCCGGGTTCTTCTAACAGTAAGAAGATATGTCTTATCTGCTGGAAAGCCGTGATGCCAAGCGGCAAGACAGGCTATGGCTCACATAGCCAGAAACCGGTTTTATTCTAGTTACGGCAACGGCGACGCAATAGTGACACGAACCGAATGGAGGACGCTTATCTCGTTCTTTTGCAATAGCTATGGATCTGAGGCGAGCCTTTATAACGCGAACTTGAAAGATTGATGCAACACCCGGCTGTCTTACAGCCGGGTGCCGAAACGAATCAGAAATCGCTCTCTGACTGTGCCCTGACTCGTTCCCCGCTCTTTTGCCGTAAATTTACTTGCCAGCAGTCAAGTGGAACCCCAATACTCGCGCGACATGGCAATTCTGAAACCAATGAAACTTTCGTTAGTGGCGTGTCTAGCCATGGTGGCCGTTGCAAGCTCGTGGGGCAGTGAGATCGCCCAGTCGACTGGAAGTGAGCGCGTGGCTGTTGACGGTGATGCGCCGATTGACCCGGGACCTCTTGCAACGCTGTCTCCAGACCTAAAACCGATGGCGATTCAAGCCGCGATGAGAAAGGTGGCGGACTGGCAAAGTGTACGTGTTGCAGACACGCCCAGCCAGGACTGGACTTACGCGACGCTCTATGCTGGCCTGTTATCCGCTTCGAAGACGGTTCAGGAGCCACGATACCGCGACCTCGTTTTGCATGTTGCAGAACATTACCAATGGACGCTGGGTCCAAGAAAGACGCATGCCGACGACCAAGCTATCGGACAGGCGTATCTGTGGCTGTACGGTCAGTCGCCGGCTCCTGAGCGGATTCAGTCGCTAAAAGCGCAGTTCGATTCGATCATGCAGTTGCCCGATGATCCGGCCAAGCCTGTGTGGTGGTGGTGTGATGCGTTGTTCATGGCGCCGCCTGTCTGGAGTGGCCTAGCCAGCGCCACGCATAACGCAAAATATGTCGGTTATATGGACCACGAATGGAAAGTGACCTCGGACCTGCTTTGGGACCCGCAGGAGCGTCTGTTCTTCCGTGACAAGAACTACTTTGATAAGCGTGAGAAGAACGGCCGGAAGGTCTTCTGGTCGAGAGGTAATGGGTGGGTGATGGGGGGGCTGGTGCGTGTGCTGGAGACGCTTCCGGCAAACTCACCGGATCGAACCTTTTATCTAGAGAAGTTCAAACAGATGGCGGACTCGGTGGCGACGCTACAAAGCCCGGATGGGTTGTGGAGAGCGGGGTTGCTCGATGCCGACGACTATCGCTATCCGGAAGTGTCGGGCTCGGCGTTTTTTGTTTATGCGATGGCATGGGGGATCAATCATCATGTGCTCGATGCCAAGCGATTCGATCCGGTGGTGAAGAACGGCTGGGCAGGACTGGTACACCACATCTACGCGGACGGACGGCTTGGATGTATTCAGCCGGTTGGTGAAGCTCCGGGTGCGTATACCGAGAGCTCCAGTTACGTTTTTGGAGTGGGCGCGTTTTTGCTTGCAGGTTCCGAGGTGAACCAATTGAGCAAAAGAAGTGGGAGATAAGAGAAGTATGAGTGGGCGTAGAAAATTCCTGAAGTCCGCAATCACCAGCGCGGCAACGTGGATGCTCCTACCGTCGCTTTTTGAAGACGTGTCTCTGGCAGATACTACGGACGTAAATGGCGCGATTGGACTGCGCTTCACATCCGATAGCATGTCGGCGGAGTTGTCCGGGGATGCCCCGGAGTTCACAGCGTGGAGTATCGATGGTCTGGGAAAGGGCCGGCGTGGCCCCAATATCGTGAACGCTAAGAGCTCGACTTCCGGCTTTCGTTCGGCGAGCTTCCCATCCAACGGAAGCCTTCGCGTTGAATACCGCTCGGCTATGGCGGAGAAGGATGCTGTGCCGGAATGGACGGTTGAATTTACCAGTAAGAGGATCGTGTTGACCTCGGAATGGTCGCCGGGCTTCGAATCCGTTCCGATGAGCTTTCATTTCGTCCTGCCGCAGGTTCACAGTACTCTGCTCGGCGTTTTTCGAAGAAATAATTTAGTAGCGCTTCCTGCGCTTCTACACTTTCCCGACCAGGGTTCGGTGCGGATCGTCGCGAATGTTCCGAATCTTGGATTGACATACCAGTCGACCTGGCACCAGCCTAACGCAACGCTCATGCTTCCAGGCGCAAGCTTCGAGCATAAACGCGTGGTCTACACGTTGGATGTAACGGCGGTCTATCCCGATTTACCCGGGATCGCCGATGATGTCCGCTTCGACGCGTTCCGCCGCAACTGGCTGAACATCCTGCAGATGAACCCAGGATATGCCGGCCTAGCCAACAACACTGCAAGTACATCCTGTGCTTTCTGTTACTACGAATTTAGCGATATCGCTGCATTGACGCCTCCATTGGCGGAGGCTTTGACGGCTCTCGATCTGGTGCGCGTGACGCTGGATAGAATTCTGGCCGGAGGAACAGCCTACGGCCTGCCTATGCCCGGTAATTTCCCGACTGCCTCTGCTGACACGTTTCCGTCGTTGTTGATTGCAGCGGGCAACTGTAGCCGCGCGGCCGGAAATGATGAATGGCTGGCTTCAAACTATGAGGGTATTCGCGGCTGGGGCGAATCCATGATGGCTACCGATACTGACGGAAATGGTCTTTTCAAATACAGCATCAGCGGTAACTCCGGCATATGGCCAAACGGTTTTCCTATGGTCAGACCGTCGAATTGGTGGGATACCATCGGGTTCGGGCATGAAGATGCTTACGGGAATGCACTGGCCTATCGTTCCCTTCGGGACCTGGCTGCGATGGCAGCGAAGCTGAACAAGACCTCCGATGCCTCGCGGTATAGGGCAGCTGCAGAAAAGCTGCGCCGCGCCTATTATGCCTGTTTCTACAACCCAACAACCGGAGTGCTTGGTGGCTGGCGCAGCGCCGACGGTCAACTTCATGACTACTATTTCTTGTGGGTCAATGGCATAGCTATCCATTACGGATTGGTGACGAAGCCCCAAGCGAACGCCATTATGGACAGGCTGCTCGCCAAGATGAAAGACGTCGGTTACGACAAGTTCAATATGGGACTGCCCGGCAACCTGATCACGGTTGCACTCAAGGACTATGTACACAAGGCTCCTGATGGACACTTCGGAGGCGGTGTATTGCCGGACAATTCCGACGGCTTTCAGAACTACGAGAACGGCGGAGCTACAGGCTGTTTTGCTTTCTTCACGCTTGCCGCGCTCTACGATCTGGGCCGCAGAGAAGAGGCGGACAGAATTCTCTTCGCCATGCTCGACGAATATGACAAAGCCGGATTTGAAGGGCGCGATGCGAAGGGGCGGTCGAATGACTGGAGGCGCTGGAACGGAACTCCGATGGGCTATGAAGGGTTCCTAGTGGACAACTACTACACACTGCTTGCTGTTGCGGTTCGACAAAATGGGACCGCTTGGCACGGAGATTTCCTGGCATCGTCTGCTACGTGATTTTGTCCGATACCGAGCATTGATTTGTGATCGAGATTCTCTGAATTTGTATTGCAGAATAAGGAAGGAAGAACATGCGAACTTGTTTTTTATTGAAGGTTACACCGGAGCGAGTTGAGGAGTACAGAACACGGCATGCTGAGGTCTGGCCTGAACTCCAGGAGGCTTTACGCGAGACTGGATGGAAGAACTATTCGCTCTTCCTTCGCGATGACGGGTTGCTGGTCGGCTATCTGGAGGCAGAGGATTTTGCCCGCTGCTGCGCGGCGATGAAAAGCTATTCGGTAAATGAGCGCTGGCAGGCTGAGATGGCACCTTTTTTTGAGAATCTTGAGAACCTTGGCCCAGATGATCATATGGCGCCTCTGCCAGAAGTGTTTCACCTCGACTAATGCGCGGATGTGAGCTCGAAGAACGGTGCTCTGCACGTGCCAGGGACGAAAATCTCAGTGCAGATTTGGATAGGCACGGTATGCCTCAACGGTTGCGGCAAGAGGCGTTCCTTGTACGGAAGATACTTTCAGCAAGACTTCAAAGTAGGGGAGCCGCTCGACGTGCAGAGCTCTCTTAAAGCTGGATAGCTGTTTCTCCGAGAGAAGAAAATTTCCGGCCGCTTCCGTGGCTTCGGCACCGGTACCTTCGATCATCAGTACCAGGCCGTTGTGGCCGGGGTTGGGAAGATAGCTGATGACGCAGTACTGGACGGAGTTCGACTGGGAATAGATCGGTTGTTCCCCAGTGATGGGCGCGCGGTTGAGCACTGAAATTGAACCATCACTGTCGAAGTTAACAGTGAAATTCATCCGACCTTCGAACAGATCATCCCATGGATTAGAGATTTTGGCGCCGATTAGAATTACATTGTCGCGATTGGTAAGGTCCGGCATATAGTCGCGGGCATTGTAGAGATGGATCTTTTTGTCCAGTGGGTCGAGACCCATAATGCGATGCGCCAGCTTGAATTCGTCCTGGCTGCCCAGGTTCCAGCGCACAACACGGCTCAGCAGGGTTTGCATCTCCGGGCTTGGATTCTGGCGCTGAAGCTCGCTCATATAACTGCGATTCAGATAGTCGTCGAACGGAAAAGCCTTCTTATTGAAGTCCTGCAGCAGACCGAAGGATGCGTCGGCAAGGACGACGTCCGTATCGGGGCTGGCGTTCAGAATATCGGTCCATAGGGCCGAGACCGTCGGATCGTACTGCCAGGCGTACAAGGAGCGATGCAAGCTCCGGTATTGAATCCAGAGATAGCTGTAGCTGGCGGCAAGCACGATCATTATCAGTACGCTTGCCGCCAACGACGCCGCCATCCAATGATGCCGGCGAGAACCCCACAGAGTTTCTGGGGAAGCCTCGGCCAAATCTTGAATGGGCGCTTCGCTTAAGAAAGACGGCGCGATGGGAATCTGAGGAACCGCGGGACGGTACTTGAAGACCGGAACGTAGTTCCATCGGGGGATTTCCATGGTGAGCGTCTCGTCGACGCCCTCGGAGTTGAAGTAAGCGTCGATCCGCTTCCGCAGTTCACTTACGCTTGTACGAACAATGTTGTCTGCGCTGGTGTCATATCCTTCGGGACGGCGGAAGACCTCGACACCTACCATCTGTTCATGGACTGTCTCGAAATGATCTTTCAAGGATCGCTTCCCGAGATAGTGGAGAAGCTCCTGCAATCGGGCTGCGCGCCTTAGATGACTACTCGCCGCAACGCGTTCCAATAGTGCCCAGCACTCTTCCGTATTGAGCGCCTCTCGCTCCTGCACCGTAGTCCCCGCCATTGGCCTTTTGCTCCCAAATTTCAGCGGACATGTCCGCGGTACCGAACTACCCAGCCAGATCCTCCGCGAGGGAAGTCTTCGCTCCCGATTTTGGTATCGGGAGAGCGGTCTGCGTACGAACGCGACCAGTGTAATCACACGGAAGCAGGGTTGTCATCCGGGTTTTTGCGAGCTGCGGATTCCGGGACCTTGCCAGGTTCAACGACCACCACCAACCTTCCCCTACAATTGGGCCCGCTACGCGTATCTCACAGATTTCTAAAGGTAGTGCCTACGGTAGGCACTACAGAGAATTGACTTGCAAGGGGTGGTTCCTTAAGCGACTGTTGCACGTCCTTGAAATCGACCGAATGGCGTTACCGAACTTAGACCCGAGGTCATGCTGAGCGAAAGTAAAGACTTAGGGCGGTATGGGCCTGCCGAAGAAGATCGGTTGGGCGATATCGGAAATCAATCGCTTCAGGCCGAATGGGAAAAAGGACTTGAGAAACGGGTAGTTGGATAGGGAAATGACAGTCACGTTAAATTACAGAGCCCCCCTTGCTCGATGAGCGGAATGGCAGAGCGGCGATCACGAACTGAAGAAGGAACAACTCCAGGAGGAAGCATGCGCGCTAAAGTCAAAATTGATCTGAAGGATTTGCAAGACAGGGTTTCCATATCTCGCTCGGTGTGTCGAGGAATCTTGTCGTGGGGTAGCGCGCTGTGTCTGGCACTTTGCTTGCCGGTCGCGCATGCCCAGAGTGGCGCGGGCTCGATTCAGGGCACGATCACCGATCCTTCCGGGGCGATTATCCCGGGAGCTTCCATCCATGTGGTCAACAGCTCTACGAATGTGACCTCGGACACAAAAGCAAATTCGGCCGGAGATTATCAAGTTCCGGGTCTATTCACGGGAGACTACGTGATGTCGGTGACCGCGCCGGGTATGGAGACTTCCCAGAGAAGCATTCAACTTCTGGCCGGGCAGACCGCAGCGATCAATTTTTCGCTCAAAGCGGGCTCGGTGACGCAGAAGGTTGAGGTACAGGCAAATGCCGTTCAACTCGTGACGACGACCAGCGCAACCCTGTCCTCACAGTTGGAAAACACCAGAATCGATCAGCTGCCTATGAATGGCCGTGTGATCACATCACTAGTTGGAGAGACGACACCCGGGCTGACGGCTCACTATGCTGCCGGCACGATCGCCAACGGCCTTATGGAAGACTCCGCGATCGAATATGAAGCGGATGGTGTGCCGTTGACCAACCGAAACTTCGGCGGTCCTAACTCGATGGCCCAGGCTCAGTATCCCGATCCGGATACGATCCAGGAAGTTCATACCGAGACAGCCAACTCTGGAGCGCAGTACGCAACACCAGCCACGGCGGTCATCTCTACCAAGTCCGGCACGAACTCCTTGCACGGTTCGCTCTTTGAAACCATGCGGAATAACGGGGTCGGTATTGCCAGGAACAGGTCCAATCTTCCAAATTTTGTTGCGCCCCATCTGGTACGCAATGAGTTTGGCGCTTCAGCTGGTGGCCCTATTATGATCCCCCACCTTTACGACGGTCGTAACAGAAGTTTCTGGTTCTTTGCTTATGAACGCTATTCGTTGATTCAGAGCAGCTATGAGTCGGCATTTGTGCCCACGGCAGCTATGAGAAATGGAGATTTCAGCGGATTGATCAATAGCGCGGGCATTACGCAACAACTCTATGACCCGAACACGACGTACAACTCAGGCAACGCTCCTTGCCCGGGAACACCTACTGACCCGAAATTGAACCCCACGGGAATCAACGCGTTTTGCCGTACGCCTTTCGGAAACGGTATTGCTGGAAATCCTGGCAATAACCAGATTCCAATCAGTCGTCTAGATCCAACGAGCAAAATCCTATACGACATCACGCCCCTGCCTACCAATTCTGCGGATCCCCTAGTGTCCAGCAATCTTTCCGTTCTCAACCCTTCTACATACATCGTACCGACGATAACTTTTCGTGTGGACCACAGTTTCGGCCAGAAGGACAAGTTATACGTTCGATACACGTCAAATAACCAGACCGATCTTTCGCTGCGCAACTATCCCAATAACTCACCCGCAACGCTCGCAGCCGACGGCATTCCTGCACATGCCAGCGGGTTACAGAATATTGGGACGAACCAGTTCGCTGCTGCCCTCAACTACACGCACGTTTTTTCGCCGACCTTTTATTCGGAAACCGTTGCCTCCCAACAGTGGTTTTATCAGTTCGTAGGGGGCGGTGGCTATCCTCAGATTAACTATGAAGCTCAGGACTTTGGGTTACCTAATAACTTTGGCGAGGCCGGCTTTCCCGTTATCTGCAGCACTTGCCTTATGCCATTTGGCGGAGATCAGTATCAGTACTACGAAAATCAAATCGTCTTCAACTACGACGAAAATCTGACGAAAACGATCGGAAGACATCAGATCCATTTCGGTGGTCGTTACCGGCGGGAACGGCTGTCTTACCTTCCTTCGCGACAGAACGACTTGGCATCGTTCGACGCCACCGGCACTTCTTTGGAAAACCCTCAGTCCGCCGCTGGAACTTACGGTAGTAGTCCTAATACAGGGGAAACCGAAGCAGACTTTTTCCTTGGAGATGCTTCCCTCTATAGCGTGACCCTAGAGCCACCCCAAGGCCATGGCCACGATATGGAATGGGACCCTTACTTCCAGGATGATTGGAAGGTGACGAAGAACCTCACCATAAATTTGGGTATTCGCGATACATACGTCCCGGGCTTTTGGACGAAAGACGGCCTGGCGACCACGTTCGATTTCAAGAACGGTGCGTTTGTGATGCCACAACCCACTTCTTACTATGTTCAGCACGGCTATACGACTCAGGCGATCATCAACAATCTCACCAATAACGGCGTGAAGTTTGAGCAGCCCTCACAGGCCGGCTTCCCAAGCACGGACGCGGATAATGTCAATGTATTTGAGCCCCGTGTGGGCTTTGCATGGCAACCGTTTGGCACCAGGATTGGCACCGTGGTTCGTGGCGGATACGGCAAGTACGCGTTTCCGACCGCTCTACGCAGTTCATGGCAGCAGATGTTCGCTGGTTTTCCGTTTGTCCAAAACTACACTCAGAACTACAACTCGGCTACTCAGTCTCCAGACGGAAAAGCCAATTACCTTGTGAGAAACCCGCAGAACGTTTTTATGGGAGTGAATGACCAAAGTGTGGTGAACAGTACTACAACCACTGCTATTACTCCGGGTTCCAGCATCATCGCTCTCAATCCTCACTATCCTCCTGACATTGCGCAAGAGACGACCTTCACTATAGAGCAGCCCCTGAAGGGGAACTCAGCGCTGCGAATCAGCTGGGTATACACTCGTGGCACCGATCTCGATCAGACATATCAGGTCAACAACGCTATCTCTCCCTTCACCTGGGAGATGTCAACCGGTACGGCTCCTCCTACAGGCGGTGCGTCTACTGCCGGAACCAGTCAATACCAAACAACCGCGTTGAACCCATACAATAACATCACCTATGGTGCGCTGAGCTCTTATGGAAAGACGGGCTACTCGAACGACAACGCTTTGCAGGTCAACTACCAGAGGTTGTTCCATCATGGGACTGCCTACCAAATCTTCTATGTATGGCAGAAAGCTTTCACTGGAGATGGAACAGTCGATACGGATCAAGATTATCTCAGCGTTCGAGGAACGGCTCCGAACACTACCTTTGCGGTTCCAGCTGGCGGCAGCGCAGTCACCCTAGGCAGTACGCCTCCACTCCGCCCGGCCGGTTCGCCGTCCTATGAAACCTACCGTGATCTGACCGACTTTGAAGACTATGTGGTCAATGCTGGCAACCCGAAGCAACAGATTGTGTTCAATGGCATCATCGATCTACCCTTCGGTAAAGGAAAGCGGTTCTTCGGTAGAGTAAATCGATTCGTGGATGAACTCATCGGAGGTTTCCAGCTTGCCGGGGACGGAGCTATTACGAGCCAGTACTTCGCGCCCATTGCGACGCACTGGGGGCCAACAAACCCGATCAAGGTCTACAAACACGGCGCTCCAATCCTGGATTGCCGCGCCGGCCAAACCGCATGCTACAACAGCTATCTGTGGTTCAATGGATATCTCGCCCCGACAGTTATCCCCGTTGTAAATGGTGGGACTTGCACCACGAAATGTGTCAACAATCTGCCCGCTGACTACAAACCATTTATAACTCCGATCAACAATACTCCATCTGTTGCAGCAACTCCAAGTTCTCCAGCGGTTAATTACCCGTATTACAGTACCGACGATGTACTCGTCACATCGCCAACGATAGCGGCTGCTGCTGAACCCTATTCGCCGGGACCAGCGGGGAATAATCCATATTCGAAGACCATTATTCCTGGACCTATCAATTGGACCACGGACCTTTCTGTCTTCAAGGTGTTTCCCATTACGGAGCATGTGTACTTCAGAGTGAACCTGGATGCCTTCAATCTGTTCAATGTGCAGGGGTATAACAACCCGAGTACAACGGATGGAACGGAGCCTGTTCAACCTGGAGGCGTGGGTGCTTCTTCCCACAATACGCCTCGTCAAGTACAACTCTCGGCGCGGTTGACTTTCTAACAAGCCACTTTCGCTAAACCTGGCAGCACCGTCGCTCCCGATTGAACCTCGGGAGCGCGGTTCTGCCCAGGTGGAGTGGCGAGTGTCATCACACGGCAGCAGGGTGTTATCCCGTGTTCTCGTAAGCTGCGGACTCTGGATCTTCAGGGTTCAATGACAACACTCCGAACTTCCGACAATCGCCGCTCACCCCGTTGTATCTCATTGATAGATCAACGTAGTGACTACCGTAGGCCCTACAGAGAATTGACTTGAAAGGGGCATTTCGTTAAGCGACTGTTGCACGTTCACGAAATCGACCGGATGACGTTACTGAACTGTAGAAAGTGCGCAGTTCAACAAGGAATTGCACGATCACATTGATTAGGGAATCACACAGCCGACAAGCGAAATGGGCAGACGTGGTGATCGCAATCTGAAGATGGAGCAATTTTAGGAGGAAGCATGAGTTCTAAAGCCAAAGTTGGTTTGATGCGACCTCTTACGAGTTGACTGGGATACGACGGCACATGAATATCGCCCGAATGACGGCGGCAGAAAATTTCTCGGAGGCAGCAATGAGTAACCGAAAGCAAAATTTGAATAGATTTGCGAACTTGAGGAGAAACCTGCTCTTAGCAGGAGTTCTCCCTTTATTCCTTAGTTCCATGGGCCATGCCCAGACCACCATCTACTCGCAGACGTTCAGTGGTGGAGCAACGAGCCTCAACCAGACAGCACCCACGACGGCCGTGCCTTTTGCTGGCGGTGCCAGCTCTGCAATCTGGCGTGACGCGCTCAATCTCAACCAACCCACCAATGTGCTGGATGCCAACGGTAGCTGGACCAGCTTTGATGGAGATAGCGCCACACTGCCGTTCACCCCTGAAAACGGATACGTGTACACCCTGACAGTTTCCATGACATTCAGTGGATATCCTGGCAGCTGGATCGGCGCAGGTTTCGTGCAGAATTATGCCTACGTCCCTGTCGCAAGTCCTGCCGCCACAGATGGACGATTTACTGCGGGCAGCCAGAACGGTATTAACTGGGCCATTTTCACCGCGAGCACAGGGAACCTGCAGTGGTTTGGTGGGCCAGCTACCTCAAATACGATCGGGACTGTAACAGCAATCGTTCCAGCAAACTCGTTTATAACACACACGATGGTGTTCACGCTGGATACAACCGGCGCTCAATGGAAGGCCACCTGCTCAATGGATGGTAAGGCAGCCGTCACATCGCTCACTAACAGCAGTGGCGTCTACACATACACCACGAACCCGACGATCACCGCCGTAGGACTTACCCAGGGCATTTTAACGGCCGCTGCTTACAAAGACATCGTGTGGAAATCGATCACACTTACGGCCACTGGAACGCAAACCACGAACCCGGTCACTGCGGCGGTCAGTTTTGCTGGCACCGGACAACAGCTCAACTCATCCTTCGTCGGACTGAGCTACGAGAAACTGAGTGTGACCGAGGGTCAGTTCAGCACGACGAACACGCCGCTGATCAATCTGTTCGGCTTGATAAGCCCTGCCGTTTTGCGCATCGGTGGGGGCACCTCGGATCAAATAGCGTGGAAAGGCGTGTCGGTGGGCACGCCGCCGGCTGTTGCGCCGATGACGCCGGCCATCGTTGATTCTTTCACTGGATTTATGAAGGCGCTGCCTTCCGGCTGGACCACTATTTACGGTCTCAATCTTCCGTACAACACTCCCGCGAATGCCACCGACGAAGCAACCTATGTCTCGAGTGACCTAGGATCCCGCTTACTTGGTTTCGAGATCGGGAACGAGCCTGAGGCTTACGATCCAGTCGTCGCTAATTACCTTGCTGCGTGGCAACCGCTAGAAGCTGCAGTATCCGCCGTCCCTGGCTGGGACAAGGGGACCGGCACGGGCGGATGGATGATCGATGGCCCGGACGAAGGCAACTCGAGCCAAACCGACTTCACCACATTCACGCAGCCCTTCTCCACGGCAGAGTCGGGCATAGCTTCGCTGCTGACGACGCATTTCTACATCGGCACGACCGAAACGATGCAAGGGGTACTGGCTTATCCCAATACAACGCTGAACAACCTGGCGAACAATATTGCCAACGCAGCGAAGGGCAATCAGGCGCTGGGATCCCGCATCACGGAAGCTGGAACGATTTCGGCCGGAGGCACGCTGGGCATCAGCAATGCATTCGGGTCGGCGCTCTGGGCGCTGGATTTCATGCTCACATCGGCGCAGTACGGCGTTCAAGGTGTCAACTTCCACGGAGGCGGTAAGAGTCCCTACTCGCCTATTGTCAATGACCCCACGACGTTCCAAGTTACGGCCGTCGGCCCCGAATTTTACGCGATGAAGATGTTCTCGATGATTCCGAAGGGCGGCAGCGTGGTCCCGGCCACTGTTACGTTGAGCCCGTCGACTCCCGCGGCCAACTTCTCGGCTTACGGGATCCAGAGCACAAGTGGACCGACCACCGCAGTTCTAGTCAATAAGGAAGTAAATGACGCGGTGACGGCAACCCTCAACCTGGGATCGACTGTCTCGTATGTCGAACTGATCAGCCTGACGGCACCAAGCCTTTTCGAAGCCAATAGCTATACGTCGACCGGCACACCAATCATCACGCTGGGCGGCGCACCTATCACCACAAACGGCACTTGGAGTGGCGGTGTGGAGCAGGTGATAGCGGTGAGTAACGGGCAGTTGAGCATCATTGTGCCTCCGACAACCGCGTATCTGTTGATTCCTACAACAACGGCCCCGCCAGCTGCGCCGGTGACCTTCTCCGAGCCCGCTGGAACTTATACCACTGTGCAAACGGTCAGTCTTGCTGATGTTACGCCGGGATCGACGATCTTCTATACAACGAACGGCTCAACACCGACCACCAGTTCCACGGTCTACAGCGGACCAATCACCATAGGAACAACAGAGATCATCAATGCCATCGCGACGGCAACGAACTATGCGAACAGCCCGGTCGCATCAGCTACCTATACCATCCACATTCTGCCCCTCGCCGCTACTCCCACCTTCTCGTCGGCGTCGGGAACCTATGTCACCGTGCAGTCGGTAAGCATCGCCGATGCCTCGCCTGGTGTTGCGATCTACTACACGACGGACGGTTCAACTCCAACCAGTAGCTCTACTCTTTACACCGGCCCAGTCGTCGTACCGGTAAACGAAACAATCAACGCTATAGCTATCGCAACGACCGCAAACACGTATGCGCCCAGCCTGGTTGGATCGGCAACATACGTCATCAACTTGCCAACACCTGCCTTCACTATCGCTGACGCGAACACGACACTGATGGCATCGCGAAATGGAAGCGCGACGACCACGCTCACCATAACGGCTAATGCGGCTTTCAATGGAACGATCACCCTTGGCTGCTCCTGGTACCTTCCCATCGGCGCGGCATGTCAATTCAATCCAACGATCGTGAGCGTAAATGCTCTCGGGATCACGACAGCTACGCTCTCCATCACTGTGTCTCCGACGGTAGGGTTCCTCGACAGAGGTCCGGGCTCGATGCTGCCAACAACGGTATTGGCGGGTGTGCTGTGCCTTTTCGGGCTCAGAAAACGCCGTCGCTTGCAGATGCTTGTGTGGATCGTGGTCAGTGCCGTCGGGTTGAGCATGTTCTCCGGCTGCAGTACGCCGGCTTCCTCGCCGAGTTCATCGCAGTTCTTCGTAACCGGCGCAGGCCTCAGCACGCCGGTCAATGCACCGGTCGGCACTACGCCCACTGCGGTCCCAGAGAGCCTGGCCATGACGCTTACCGTTCAATAGCCAAAACGTATCGCGTTAACCGAAAGCACATGAATACCGCCCAAATGGCGGCGATAGAAAATTTCCCGGAGACATCAATGAGTGATCGAAAGTTTTGCTGGAAGAGATTTGCGAACTACACAGGAATGATCTTCTTAATAATGTTGGTCGGACTGTTTGCAGTCCCGGCTGCTCTTGCCCAGAGCGGCGCCGGCTCGATTCAGGGAACGGTTAGCGACCCCACCGGTGCGGTTATACCCAGGGCATCGATTCACATCGTCAATAGCGCCACAGGAGTCGCTGAAGAGACGAAAGCGAATAAGGCGGGCTTTTATCAGGTACCGGACCTCTTTGCCGGAAACTATATCGTGACGATCACCTCGCCCGGCATGAAGACCTACCAGCGAACCATCGATCTTCAGGCGAGCCAGACGGGGGTCATCAGCCCGACCATGGTCGCCGGCGCGGAAACGCAAACGGTCGACGTTACCGCGAACGCCACCCAGTTGACCGACACCGAAGACGGAACCATCTCTTCCACGCTGGACGCGGCCAGAATGCAGGAGATCCCGGAGAACACGCGCGAACTGCTGACGCTGGCGTACGACAGCACGCCAGGCTTCGACTCTCCTCCCAACTCGAATGCGCCCAGCACAACACCCGGCGGTGGTGATGAAGGCCAACGTGCCGGTGGTCTCATGGAGGGTGCGCTCACGTATGTGGCCGATGGCGTTACCCTGACGAACCGCAACTTTGGTGGTGAAGACAATTCGGGTCAGTCGACGCTGCCCGATCCGGATTCGATCCAGCAGGTCAGCATCAAGCTGAGCAATGCCAGTGCTCAATTCGCGACACCCGGCACGGCAGTGATCACTACAAAGTCCGGAACGAACAGCGTGCACGGCACCTTTTTCGAGACGGCTGTAAATAACGCCTGGGGTGTGGCAAAGACAAGAAACGATCTCAGCAATTTTGTTGCACCGAAATATGTGCGAAATGAGTTCGGCTTATCCGCTGGTGGACCCATCGTTCTGCCTCATATCTATCACGGCAAGGACAAGAGTTTCTGGTTCTTTGCTTTTGAGCGATATTCGCTGGGATCCACGACCCCCAACTTCGTCAAGGTGCTACCGGCAGCAGATAGACAGGGCGATTTCAGCAACCTGACCGACTCCATCGGAGACTTATTGACGGTCTACGATCCGCAGACCACCGCGAACAATCCGACGTGTGCCATACCTGTACTCGGCCCATCCGGCGGTACCACGGTAGCCGCCGATACCGCCTGCCGCACGGCGTTTCCCGCGATCGGCGGACTTAGCAACCAGATTCCTTTGAGCCGCTTGAGCCCCACTGCAAAGCAGATTTTTGATATCACGCCGCTGCCGACAAATACGAACAGCCCTTTCATAACGAGCGCCCCTGGAAATTACGCTGCGCCAAACTCTTACTACGTCGTTGTGCCAACCATCACGTTCCGTCTGGACCACAACTTCAACGAGAACAACAAGGTGTACTTACGCTACACGTCCAACAACCAGATAGCCCGCTCCTTACGAGTTGCCGCCACTTCGCCGGCGACGATTGCGGCCGACGGCTTCCCGGCCGGCGCCACCGGATATCAGAACATCCCGGTCTCGAATTTCGGCGCTGCAATGGGGTACACGCATATCTTTTCGTCAAGCTTTTTTTCCGAGACGATTTTGAGCAACCAGTGGTTTATGCAGTATGTAGGCGGGGGCGGCAACCCCAACCTGGATTATGAGCAGATGCTGGGGCTACCAAACAACTTTGGCGAGACAGGCTTCCCGCTGCTGCAGGGGCTAGTTACGCCCTACGGCGGCACGATGTTCAACTACCAGTCCAACCAGAACATTACGCAGATTGACGAGAACCTGACCAAGGCGCTTGGGAAACACCAGATTTTTTTCGGTGGCCGCTATCACCATGAGCGGCTCTACTACCTGAATGACCGGAGGGCGGATGAGGAGGTCTTTGGACCTTACTCAACCGGTCTTTACGACACAAGCTCAGGCAATGTCGGTGGCAGCTACCCTGCAGCAGGCCGCAGTGACGCAGATTTCTTCCTCGGCTCCTCAGCCGTGTACTACGTCTGGTTGCAGCCGCCACCGAGCTATTTCCGCGACCAAGAGGTCGATGCCTATTTCCAGGACAATTGGCACATAGCCCGCAGCCTCACCCTGAACCTGGGGCTTCGCTATGAAGCCCATCCAGCGAGGGAAACCAGAAACGGCGCCAACGATGCACTTGACCTCACGAACCACGCGATCGTGCTTGGAAACTCTATTCCGAACCTGATCAAACTCGGGTACACGACCCAGCCGCTCGTTGACAATATGGAAGCAATCGGCGTGAACTTCGAAAGCGCACAGCAGGCTGGATTCCCCAGCGCACTGTACAAGAATGCACTTCTCGACTTCAGCCCGCGCGTAGGTTATGCATGGCAGCCGTTCGAGAATAGGTGGGGCACCATACTTCGTGGAGCGTATGGCAGATATATGTATCCCGAGCCGACGCGTAACGCAAATCCAGGACCGACGGCGTTGCCGTTCACGTATGAGTACGGGCAGAACTATGAGAACGCGACCCAGGCGCCGGGCGGCGAGTCAGGATATCTGCTACGCAATCCGCAGACGATTTTCATGGGGGTGAACTCCTCCAATGTAGTCAGTACGGCTGCGAGTGCGACTACCGGAATCCTGCCGGGCTTTACCGGAGAGACGTTTTTCAATCCGGATTTCAAGACCAACATGGTCACCGAATTCAACACTACGCTGGAGCAGCCGCTCAAGTGGAACTCGGTGTTGCGAGTAAGCCACGTATGGACACATGGTTCCTCTCTCGCCCATGAGTTCAATTTGAATGCTCCCGCATCGACTCCTGTCTGGCAGATGCAGATGAACGAAGATGTGCCTACTGGCACAACGATCGGCTTGCCCACCTATCAAACAACCTCAAGGGGTTCATGGGACAACACCGTGTATGGCGCGATCGACTATGTCGAAAGGACGGGCTTTTCCAACGACAACCAGTTGCAAATCAACTTCCAGCGTTTGTATCACCACGGGTTCGGTTTCCAGATCTTCTACGTTTACTCAAAGGCATTCCGCGTGGGCGGCAACTCGACGCGAGACAGTGTGGTCTATCCGTGGCAGAACTTCCTCGGGGCGATGCAGAACCCGAATGTCACCATGGGCGTTCCCGCTGGCAATAACGGCGTGATTGGCCCCATCAATGCGCCTCCAAGTCCACCAGCAGGCGTTAACAACTGGTACGAATGGCACAAGCTGGATGTATGGCAAGAGTACAAGCGCGATACCGGTACCGCGCCAGAGCACCTCGCATTCAACTACATTGTCGACATGCCCTTCGGGCGCGGAAAGAAGTTCTTCGGCCAATCCAAACGGTGGGTGGATGAACTCATCGGCGGCTATCAAATTGCGGGTGTCGGACATATGGTGTCGTCGATCTTCTCGCCGACCGCAACAAACTGGGGAGCGGTTAGCAAGATCAAGGTCTACAAGCACAAGGTGCCGATCACGGATTGCACCAGCATCGGGAACTGCTATAAGGAATACCTGTGGTTCAACGGGTATATTGCTCCCTCACAGAACTCAAACACGGGATATTGTCCCCAGAACTGTATTTCCGGACTCCCAGGCGATTATGTTCCCTACCAGAGTCCGATTGACACCCTTCCGGGCACCACGTACTACAACACGAATACGGTAACAGTCACCGGATCGGGTCTGAACGGCGGAAGAGGGGGATCGGAAAACCAGGCATTTACCGAGCCGTCATCAGGCAATCCCTTTTGGAAGACCATTATCCAAGGGCCCAGAAACTGGGAGACCGACATATCGCTTTTCAAAACATTTCCCATCAAGGGGAGCGTGAAGTTCACATTCAAGGCAGACATCTTCAACTTCCTGAACCACCAGGGCTCTACCGCTCCAGATCCGACCACGGGTATAGAGAAGTACGTAGCTGGTGGCAATGCTGGAGCCACATCGTACAACGGTCCACGTCAGGTGCAGTTTACGGGGCGCTTGACGTTCTAACTTTCAAACGAGCAGGCCCGGTTTCGATCAGGCCTGCCCTTCTGTCTCCACACATTCAATCGCTGAAAACGGAAGGGCCAAGCCTTCCAGTATCGAATCGATTTCAGGAGCACCACATCGATCCGTATCCACAGATGGTGCATCTTTTAGTGAAGAAGGGTCCTGTTATGTTGCGCTTCCTTAATCGCTGCTTGCTTGCTGGTTTCGTTTGCACTTCGGTATCTGCGGCGGGTCAGTCGACATCGACAGAGCCCATTACCACCATTCACACTTCTTCAAAACTTGTAATTACAGATGTGGTGGTGACCGACTCAAAGCAGGAACCTATTCATCATCTGGCTGGATCTGATTTCATGCTTTTGGAAGACGGCCATCCTCAAAAAATCAAGATATTTGAAGAGCACACGTCGAACACACCGGTGTCGGTGCAACCATTGCCCAAGCTTCCTCCGGGTAAATTTACGAATTACTCGGTTGTACCGGTCAATGGCGCGCTCAATATTCTTTTGCTCGACAAGCTAAACACGCCAATGGAGGCGCAGCAGCAGGTCAGGGACCAAATTCTGAAGTATCTGAAGGAGGCTCCGGCTGGCACGCGCATCGCAATCTTCGGACTTTCAACGCAGCTCAAGATGTTGCAGGGGTTCACTTCCGATCCGGAGCTGTTGCGCCAGCTCGTGGCGGGCAAGAAGGCTAATGAGGTTAGCTCGCCCCTGATGAACAGCGGGTCCGACAGCAATAGCCTGGGCATGGATACCATGGCGAATGCCAGTGATGCCATTATGGGCGACGCTCCAGATAATGCCACGATCATGTCCGCCCTGCAGGAGTTCGATGCTCAGCAGGAGTCCTTCCAGTCCATGCTTCGCGCGCGCTACACGCTGGACGCTTTCAACCAGCTGGCACGTTACCTGAGCACATTGCCGGGACGTAAGAATCTCATCTGGTTCTCCGGCGCTTTCCCTATCAACATTCAGCCTGACGGAGACCAGCAGGACCCGTTTAGCGCAATGGCAACGGCAGAGGATGAATACCGGGACACGGTGAACCTGCTTACACGCAGCCAGGTCGCGGTCTATCCCATCGATGCGAGAGAGTTGATGGTGAATCCCGCGATGAATGCATCCAACACGACCCACATCAATTTGAAAAATCCGATCGCATCCGACAACAGCTTCTACAAGCAGCAGGATGCTGAACATAACACCATGAATACGATGGCCGAGGACACTGGCGGCAAAGCCTATATCAACACCAACGACCTGAAGTCTGCTGTTGCCAAAGCCATTGAAGCGGGCTCCAATTACTACACGCTCGCGTATGCGCCGACCAATCGCAACGAGAATGGTGAATATAGGAAGATCGAGATCAAACTGAACCACTCAGGAGCGAAGCTCGCTTATCGCCGAGGGTACTTTACGGATCGGCCCGCCACCTCGAAGCATTCTGATGCCGTGCAAAATGCTCAGGATGCCACATCAACTTATAACCCCATTCGCGCGGCCATGCTGCATGGCGCCCCGACCCCGCAACAGATCGTGTTTTTTGCTGACGTGCGACCTGCCAACACCGAGACTGAGGAGACACCGGCAACAGGAAACTCCCCTGAGCCAAAAACGACCGGTCCTTACCATCGCTATGCCAGCACCTTCGTGGTGAACCCTAAAGACCTGAATTGTCCCGCGACGCCGGGCGGTCAACACCATTGTGACGCGGAATTCCTGACCTTCGTCTATGACTCCAGCGGTGCGCTCGTCAATATGGAGATGAGCGGCTTGGAGACAAGTCTCTCGGAAGATAAATTCACGAACTTCATCAAGGCGCCGCTCGTCTATCACCAGCAGATCAGCGTTCCTATCAAAGGCGAATACTATCTTCGGCTCGGGATTTACGACCGTAGCGCCGACCATGTGGGAGCTTTAGAGCTACCGGTTGCTGTGGCTGCCAAGTTACCGCCGGCTCCAACGCCGGCTCCAGCTTCCAAACCGACACCCCAAACAGGAACTACGCCGAAGTGAGCAAAGGAGCATGAATGAAGAGACTATATTTTTGTTCGGAATCGAATGCAGGATGAGCGATGCTCGTGCCGGCGCCCCGTGGTATGGCCCCGATACCAGGGCAAGGATGGTGAGCGTGTGAAGGAAATCATATTGATCAAACGAAACGTATCTCTGGTTGGAGCGATGATGCTCGCATGGATGGTTTCCGCGCGTCCTTGCGGCGTCTTTGCGGCATCCTCGGCCGCTCTGAGCCAGACGGAGCAACCTGTTTCTATTCGATTCTCCGGTTCACCGGACGCTGTACTTTTTACAAAGGAACTTGACGCATCATTCCGAGGGGTGCTCGATAAGAATTTTGTCTCTGTCGCAGGGAACGGCTTTCCCGCGGGGTTTGTCAACGCATCACTTCCAGGCTTTCCCTGGGCAGGCACGATGTGGACGCGCGATGGCGGCACGTTTATGCGTGAACTTGTTATGCGCGGCTATTTAGAGAGAGCCTCTTTGCTCGCAGAGTGCCTGATGCATCTGGTGGAGAAGAACGCCGACGGATTCTATTCCTTCCCGGAGTACTTCAAGGGATCGCAGCCGGGATCGGGCGCGGAGATGGATGGCACCACTTCGATTGTTATTGGGCTGGTGTTGTCATGGGAGCGCCTGCCGAATGGGGACCCCACCAGGCGAGATATCCAACAGTTCTTATTCCAAGACGCCTCGCCGATCAACAGCATCGAGTTCGAGTTGAAGACGAAACCGCTTATAGAAGGCAGCGGCGAGTTCGGCTGTGGGCTGGGTGTTCCCGGGTTGTGCTACAACGTGGCGCAGAACAGCCTGGCGCGGCTCGCTCTGTTGGCCGCATCCAGAATGGCCGGCGAGTCAGGCGATGAAACAAGGGCCGAAAAATACCGGCATCTGGCGGAGCGCATCGGTGATGCCATGGAGAAATACCTCGTCGCGGATGATGGCGGATGGATCTGGTGTATCAACGAGAAGACAATGAAGCCAGACCCAAGCGTATTGAACGCAGAAGGGAACAAAGGCATTGGGTCGATCAATGGTGTCGCATCGATGTATGCAGACGTGCTCGGTCTTCAGCCGCTGAACTCCTCATGGAAGGCAGGCGCCGAACATAGCGAGAAGACATTTGAGCGTCTCTACAACACGCCGCTACGCAAGAAAGAATTCGACCACTACGGAATCTGGACCCAGTTCGACCTCTTGGCCGGAGGCCTGCTTTCGAGTCCGTCTTACGGTCAGGGATATGCCATCCAGACCATGCTTCTTTTCGATAACCCGACAATGGCCGCCAAAGCGCTCTCTTGGCTGGCGAACGCAACCTATCAACCCGTGCCAGAGTACAAGCTGCACCGGGACTCTCCTTATTTCTTCTATGAGCGAACATACTCGCCAGATGCGGTCGGAAAGATTCCACTAGCAGAGGGCTGCGGCGCGTTGAATCTGGTCAATGTCTCCGAACCATTGAAAGTCTCTCGGCTCATGCTGGGAGTGGATGACTCATCCCCGCAATCCACTCTGATAGTTCCTCGGCTTCCGGATGGTTGGACCGGCGTCACAGCACATGACTGGCCTATCTTGACTGCGAGCGGTTTGGTCAGAGCCGACATCTCGTTTGAAAAAAGAGGAGCGGGCGGAGACTTCGTCATAAAGCTTGCCGATGGTCAACAAATCAGCGATTTGAAAATCCGCATGCCATCGAAAGATGGATATGTTTGGCGCGAGGAGGAGCATGTCGGATCCGCGCATTTCGTAACGCAATGAACTGTTCCTAGAACTGAATGGCCATGAACGAGAGGATAGAAAGTTGAAGAGACGGACGTTCTTATTGCAGTCGAGCGCGGGATTTGCTGCAGCCGTGACCCACGGTTTCGGGCAGATGCCGGCGGATTCGGCGGATGGTGCTCACCATGCGGGAAATGCGAGAGATATTCAGCGGCCCATCGTGCATCCGGGCGTGTTGCAGACCCGAGCTGATCTCGACTTCATGAAGGCGAAGATCAAGGCCGGTGAAGAACCGTGGAAGTCGTCCTGGAACCTCTGGACTGCAGGGCCTATTGCAGCGCTTGACTTCAAGCCCAAGCCGTTCGCACATATCGTTCGCGGAGCAGGCGGCGCGGGACAACAAGGTGGGAGCGAGCTTTCGGAAAGCGCGGACGCGGCAAACAATCACGTGATGCAGTGGTGGGTGAGCGGCGACGAAGCGCATGCACGCAAGGCGATTGAAATATTCGATGCGTGGTCGCACACCTTGTCGGATTTTTTTGAGAACGACGCTATGTTGCTAGCCGGTTGGACCGGCGGCTCGTTCTGCAATGCGGCAGAGATCCTGCGTGCAACATACCCGGCATGGAGCGCTGCGTCCCAGAACCAGTTCAAGCGCATGCTGCTGACGGTTTATGTGCCGCTGCTGCGCCCTTTCTATCCCGAGGCAAACGGCAATTGGGACGCCGCCATGATGTACACGCTGCTGGCTATCGCCGTCTTCTGTGAAGACCGTGAGCTGATGGAACTGGTCTATCAGCACTATCGCACGGGACCTGTGAACAGTGGCATCACGCACTATGTTTATCCGAGCGGGCAGTGCGAGGAGACGTGTAGAGACCAGGGACACACGCAAATGGGACTTGGATACCTCTTGAACACCTGCGTGGTGGCCTGGAACCAGGGCGTCGATCTCTTTGCCGAGGCCGACAATCGGCTGGCGCTCGGAGTGGAGTACACAGCACGGTACGCACTGGGTGAAGATGTGCTGGTTTACGGCAGGATCGGTGAAGTGAGCCGGGGGAAATTCAGCGATATCTATCACCCGATCCTCCAGCACTATCGCTACGAAAAGCAGATCGCGATGCCATACACGCAAAGAGCCGCGGACAAGGTATTGCGTTCGCACACGATTGCAACGATGTTTCGCGGCGACGGCGAGAAGAGCCCAGCAAACCTGAAGCCTGCGCCCGAGCCCTCGAAGATGGCAGTGACAGCTGGGGCGCAAAAGATGCCAGTCGGCGAGCCGCCCGCGGGAGCTATCGTCATTGCGCCGGGCAAATCGATCCAGGAAGCTTTGGACAAATTAGGAAAGAGCGGCGGTGGTACGTTGAGCCTGAAAGCAGGCGTGCATACGCTGCCGGCAACGCTGAGAGTTCCGAGCGGAGTAACGATTGTGGGTTCGGGCATCGATTGCGAGCTGTTCCTCGACCCGGCGAAACCGGGGCAGGAGGCGGCGCTGATCAACGCCGAGCCCGATATGCATGATGTTATCTTGCGAAACTTCGTCATTGAAGGCGGTCTGACGCCTGAAGCTCCGGCCGATCCAAACGTCGACGTAATGAAACGGCGAGTGATGCGTGGGCCGATTCGCGCGGGGATTGTGTTCCAAGGTGCAACAATGCGCAACCTGACGCTCGAACACATCACCGTACGCAATTGCACGTATAGCGCGGTTGAGTTGTTTGGAGCGGAGCAGGTCAACATTCTGAACTGCGATATCTCGGGGAGCGGCGGGATGGTGCCTCCAGGACCTGGAAAAAATCACAACCTGAAGATGAATCATATTTCGCGGATTGTTATCACTGGCTCACGTTTCGCCGATGCAATGTGGGGGCATGGGATTGCGGTGATCTTTGGGAATGGTGTTGAGATTCGCGATTGCGAGCTTACACGAAACGCTCTCGACGGTGTGATGATCGCCGAGAGCCGGCAAGTGATGGTGGAGGGCTGCATGGCCGAAGGCAACGGTGGAGCAGGTATCGCGCAGAAGACATGGATGGATACGAACCAAGGCGTTGTGACGGAAGGCAACATTCTGCGCAATAACGTGGCGCCTAGCTGATGCCATATTCAGCCACTGAGTTACGACGAAACGAAAGTTTTTCAGCAATACACTTTTCAAGGGCTAAGAAGGGATGAAGCGATCAATAAGATGACGATGAATCGCAGAGAGATGTTGACAGGCGCGGCGATGCTGCTCGGCAGCGCACACCTGCCATTTGCAATGGGTGAACTGCTCAAGGAAGCTGGAAGCAATGGACAGGCAGGTACAAGCCGTCTTGAAAAACCGAAGAACCTGCTTACTTCTACGTTTACACCGGAACTACTGTCCAGGTCATTGATCTCTGCTTCTGCCTGGCACCCATATCCTAAAGCGGCTGAGCGCGAAGCGTGGCAGAAGGTGCATAAAGAGGTCGCCGATAAGGCTGTAGCACGCGCTGAAAAGATCAACGGAACGGCTTGGGAGTCGCTTCCGGCTACCGTTTTTCTTGAATACAAGCGCACCGGAAACCGCTCGCATTTTGAGCACTACTTCTTCATACGACGTACGCGCCTGCTGGACCTTGTGCTCGGGGAGTGTGTAGAAGGCAAAGGCCGTTTTATCGATGAAATTGTCAACGGCGTCTGGCTGGAATGCGAAGAGACGTTCTGGGGCCTTCCGGCTCATCTTAACCTGCAGCGAGTGCATCCCGGTTCCGGATTGCCTGACGTTCAGGAGCCGATCGTCGATCTTTTTGCCGCCGATGCAGGGGCTGTCATGTCCTGGATCCACTATCTGCTTGGCGAGCAGCTAGATCAGGTGAACCCGATGATCACGCGTCGCATTGAGGTTGAAGTCAAGCGACGCATCCTCGATCCTGCTTTTGAACGCGACGATTTCTTGTGGATGTTCAAAGAATACAAAAACGAAAAGCACCATTTGAACAACTGGACACCGTGGATCGGGTCTAACTGGTTGACCGCGAATCTTTTGCTTGAGCCTGATCCGAACCGGCGCAAGGCGGCCATTCTTAAGATTTGTCGCAGTGTCGATCAGTATCTCGAAGACTACTCGCCTGACGCCTGCTGCCAGGAAGGCCCTGGCTACTGGAACGTATCGCCGGGTTCTTACTTTGATTGCTGCACCTTACTTACTTCGGCCACGGGGCGCGCGGGTAATCCGCTCACCAATCCGTTCGTTCGTAAGATGTTTCGCTACATTGCGGATGTCCATATCAATGGGCCATGGTTCGTGGACTATGGCGACGCACCTCCAAAGATGGAGGAGTCCGGAGAGTTTCTTTATCTCATCGGTACCGCCATCGACGACAGCACACTGCAGGCTTATGGATCCTTCAATGCTTCTGCGGCCGCGCTTCGCGGAGAACCCGTTACGGATGATCAGGGACATTTAGGGAGAGTGCTTCCATGCGTCCTTGTTTCGGCGAAAGCGATCGCTGCTGAGAAGAGAGATGCTCTGGTGCGTGACTCATGGTATCCCGATCTCGGCCTCATGACTGCGCGGGTCAAGGGAGAATCGACCGATGGCTTTTATCTCGCGATGCAGGCGGCTCCAAACCAGCGGGCACATGGCCACAACGACTCGGGAAGCTTCATCGTCTTTCACGACGGCAATCCGATTTTTATTGATATTGGGCCGGAAGCTTATACCGCACCGCGCTACAAATTCTCGGTGCAGTCTGCATATCACAATCTACCCACCATCGGAGAGGTGATGCAGAGTAATAAGAAACCTCAGTATCGGGCCAGCGATCTTCGTTATTCGATGGATGATTCCAGCGCTTCTGTCTCGATGAACCTTGCTACTGCCTATCCGGATGAAGCTGGAGTTGGTTACTGGAAACGGACGCTGACGCTTGACCGCGTGGCGAACCGCATTCGCCTGAATGAAGATTTTAAGCTGCATAAGAAAGCCAGCGTACAGCTCTCCTTCATGACCCCCTGTGTTCCTTCACGAGCACCCGAGGGAAAGGTGCTATTCGCTCCGGCCGATACATCGGCCCACGGCGTTTCCATCAGCTACAACTCAGCGCTGATTAGTCCGTCCATCGAAAAGATCGACTTAACGGACGATTGGCTAGTCAGTCGTTGGGGAAAAACCATCTATCGCGTGCTGCTCACGTCAACCGCTCCAACCGACAAGGGCAATTGGGGGATAGAGTTCGCCTGAATTCGACGGAAAGAGCTTGTGCATGAAGCCTCATGCAGACCGTGAGGGTGACGCAATGGCGTTAGAAAGCAGTCTGTCCGGATGCTTCTTTTGGGTTCACAGGGAAGACGTGGGAGGGATGAAAGGGAATGCCGCATTCGTGGAAGTGTTTTTTGCCGATAGTTCTTGCAGGTGCGGCATTTGCTGCGCGAGCTCAAACCTCGAAAGTACCGGACCTTACAAAGCAGCCGACCCTGTATGTGGTTCCGTACGCGCATCTCGATACACAATGGCGTTGGGATTTTCAGCAGTCGATCAGCGAGTATCTTCTGAAAACCCTGAAGGTCAACTTCTACTACATCGATAAGTATCCGCACTATGTCATTAATTGGACGGGATCGAACCGCTACCGGTTGATGAAGGAGTATTACCCGGCGGATTATGAGCGTATGAAGCAGTACATCGCCGAGGGCAGATGGTTTCCCGCGGGTTCCTCGGTGGAAGAAGGCGACGTGAATCTTCCCAGCCCGGAATCGATCCTCAGGCAGATTCTCTACGGCAATACATATTTCCGCAAGGAATTCGGCAAGGCCAGCAATGAATACATGCTGCCCGATTGCTTTGGATTTCCAGCGTCGCTGCCTACCATCATTGCTCACGCCGGCCTCAAGGGATTTTCGACGCAGAAGCTCGGCACGGACTGGCAGCCTGCGCCGCACGTTGGAGGACCGAACTCGCCTGAACAGACGCCCGACGGCATTCCTTTCAATGTGGGGCTTTGGGAGGGGACCGATGGCGAGACCGTTGTAGCGGCGTTGAACCCACTGGAATATGTTGGTGGAATCCGCTACGACTTGAGCAAAGCGCCGCCTGCACTTCCAGCAGGAGCAAAGTCTTCACAGGTCTTCGGTGCGAGCAGCGGTATAACGGACTGGGTTTCGCGTATCAATCTTGACGGCAAAGTGAGTGGCGTCTACGCCGACTATCACTACATTGGTACCGGTGACATTGGTGGTGCCACCGACGAAGAGTCGGTAAAGTTCCTTGAGGCATTGGCCACACGGGGGTCGATCGTCCTGCCGCCTGCTAACGATCCTTCCGGCTCGCACGCGACCAAGCGTCCCTCCGACTACAGGAATGGCAATCCGGTTCGTGTGGGTGATGGTTCTGTAAGCGTCCTTACAGCGACGGCTGACCAGATGTTCAAAGATATCAAGCCCGACATGACCTCGAAGATGCCACGCTACAAAGGCGATCTGGAACTTATTAATCACTCTGCCGGCTCACTTACTTCGGAGGCTTATCACAAGCGCTGGAACCGCGAGAACGAGATCCTTGCCGATAGCGCTGAAAAGGCCTCGGTGGCCGCGGCGTGGATGGGTGGAAGGCCTTATCCCCAGCAGCGCTTGAACGATGCATGGACTCTGGTCCTGGGCGGCCAGTTTCACGACACGGCCGCTGGCACCGCCAATCCGCGTGCGTACGAATTTGTGTGGAACGATGACGTCATTGCGCTAAACCAGTTTGCCGATGTGCTGACCAGCGCCACGGAAGCTGTTGCATCGGCACTGAACACTGAGACCCGAGGCATTCCTGTGGTCGTCTACAACTCGCTCAACATCGCGCGCGAAGATATCGTCGAAGCTGAGATCAACTTTCCCGATGGAACTCCGAAGGCTGTGAAGGTTCTCGGTCCCGACGGCAAAGAAGCTCCCGCACAGATGGAAGACGGCAAGGTACTTTTTCTCGCTAAGACGCCGTCTGTTGGGTACGCCGTGTATGAGGTCCATACTGCGACATCGGAACCCTCGACGGAACTGAAGGTTACACATTCTTCCTTAGAGAATGCGCGTTATCGCGTCGTGCTCGACGCGGCCGGCGATGTGAGCAGCATCTTCGACAAGTTACTTAGCAAGGAACTGCTTTCTGCACCCATGCGGCTTGCGATTTCCAATGACGCCCCAAAGCAATGGCCGGCGTGGAATATGGATTTCGATCAGGAGCAGGCTGCTCCTCGTGCTTATGTGAGCGGACCGGCCAAGATACGCATCGTTGAAAATGGCCCAGCCCGTGTCGCAATTGAGGTTTCGCGCGAAACCGAAGGATCCAAGTTTGTGCAAACCATCCGTCTCGCGGCGGGCGACGCCGGCAATCGCGTTGAGTTCAGTGATGTTATCGACTGGCGAACGCTCTCGGCGAACGTCAAGGCTGTCTTTCCGCTTTCGGATACCAATCCGATGGCGACTTACAATTGGGAGATCGGCACGGTTCAGAGGTCGACTGCTTTTGATCGCCAGTTTGAAGTTGCTTCACACCACTGGATCGATCTGACGGACAAGAGTGGCACCTACGGCACCACGATTCTTACCGGTCCGAAGAACGGTTCCGACAAGCGCACGGACAATACGATTCGGCTTACGTTGATTCGCACGCCAGGAGTTCCATTGCCTGGGCCCGGAGGTGATTTCCCCGATCAGCTTAATCAGGATTGGGGACATCACGAAATTCTCTACGGACTCGCCGGGCACGCGGGCGATTGGCGCGAAAGCCAGACCGATTGGCAGGCGTATCGCCTCAGCACTCCTCTGGTAGGCTTCACTACCGAACGGCATCCAGGAACTCTGGGTCGCCGCTTCTCGCTGGTGAATATCGATAATCCGCATATCAGGATTCTCGCTCTCAAGAAAGCCGAGATGAGCGATGAAGTCGTCTTGCGCATGGTTGAGCTCGATGGCAACGCTGCGCCCGGCGTCAAGATCAAGTTCGCAGGACCGATTGTCTCAGCACGCGAAGTCAATGGCCAGGAGCTGCCGGTTGGACCGGCGAAGGTGGTCGATGGCGTACTCGAAACATCGTTCCACGCCTATCAGCCGCGTACGTTTGCTATCCGTCTCGGTTCGGCTCCGGCGCAGATCAATGCGGTTGAATCTCGGCCCGTCGAGCTCAAATATGATCTTGCAGCGGCCAGCAATGATGATACGAAATCTGTTGGTGGCTTCGACTCTAAAGGAGATGCCTTGCCGGCCGAGATGCTATCCAAAGATCTGAACTTCAACGGCGTCGACTTTCAACTCGTTCCAGCTGCGACGGGTAAGCCCGACGCCGTGATTGCGCAGGGTCAGACAATTCAACTTCCCGCAGGTGACTTCAATAAGGTTTATCTGCTGGCGGCTTCGGCGGACGGCGATCTGGAAGCGGTCTTCAAAGCAGGCACTTACTCGACCCAGTTCACGATTGAGAATTGGGGAGGCTTCGTCGGTCAATGGGACACGCGTTTGTGGAAGCATGCTCCTGACAGCGTCGTGGTTGCTGACGTGGCGTCTCCGGTTCCTTTACGCAAGGACTGGGCGGTCTCTGCGAATCACTCGACATGGAACGATGTGACTTATCGTGGATCACCCTGGTGGTCGCCGCGCTATCCGGAGGACTATATCGGCCTCGCGCCCGGTTACATCAAACCTGCTGCTCTGGCGTGGTACACCTCGCATCATCACACGCCAGATGGACTCAATGAACCCTATGAATACAGCTATCTCTTTGCCTATTCGATGGATCTGCCGCCACATGGCACGACGCTGGTTCTTCCCAAGAATGACAAAATTCGTATTCTTGCAATCTCCGTGGCGCGAGAAAATCCTGAGGTACGTCCTGCCCAGCCGCTCTATGACACGCTGAAGCGTACTGACACCACCGAGAAGAACTATATTGCCGCAACACATCGAAGATGAGGATGCATCATGCTGAAAGGACATTTGCCGATCGAAAAGTTAGCCTATGCGGAGACGAACTTGCAGTTACCTTCTGCGCCTGTGACAGAGACTGGTGCGGTCAAGGTCTGGGACGAGCCCGTAACGTTGTTGACCTATACTCCAGCCAAGCCGGATATCAATCCACTCTTCCTGGAATCCCGTGTCTATCAGGGGAGCAGCGGGCGGGTCTACCCTCTTCCGGTCATCGATGCTATCGAAACGACACCACGGCCGAAGGTCTGGGAGGCGATCCATCTTGAAAACGAATTTCTCCGCCTCATGGTCTTGCCTGAGATTGGCGGACGCATTCATGTGGGGCTCGATAAGAGGAACGGCTACGACTTCTTCTATCGGCAGAATGTGATCAAACCAGCGCTGGTAGGCCTCGCCGGTCCATGGATCTCCGGTGGGGTCGAGTTCAACTGGCCCCAGCATCATCGTCCAGCTACATACATGCCTGTGGAATGCGCCATCGAGAGGGAAGACGATGGCGCCGTGACTGTGTGGTGTAGCGACCACGATCCCATGGCGCGGATGAAGGGCATGCACGGTCTGCGGCTGAGACCAGGAAAAGCCATCCTGGAAGTTCGGGTAAGACTATATAACCGGACTCATGATACCCAGACGTTTCTCTGGTGGGCTAACATGGCCACGCGTGTGCATGAGAAATATCAATCGTTTTTCCCGCGCGACGTCCGATTTGCCGCAGACCACGCAAAGCGGGCCGTCACGGAGTATCCGCTCAGTCAGGGAAAGTATTACGGCATTGATTACGGCGAGCGTGCGCGAACAGGTGTGCCTGCAGCGGAGATGCCGCAACAATTCGTGCCGGATGGTACTTACCCCGCCAACGATCTGGGCTGGTATGCGAATATCCCAGTGCCAACCAGCTACATGATCGTCGGCTCGCGCGGCGACTTCTTCGGTGGGTACGATCATCAGGCGCGGGCAGGCACTGTCGCAGTGGCAAACCATCACATCTCTCCCGGCAAAAAACAATGGACGTGGGGCAATCATGAATTCGGCTATGCCTGGGACCGTAGCCTGACGGACGCAGATGGCCCCTACGTGGAACTGATGTCCGGCGTTTATACGGATAACCAACCTGACTTCTCTTTCTTGGCCCCTGGTGAGACAAAAACGTTCAGCCAGTATTGGTATCCAATCAGCGAGATCGGTATACCCGATCTCGCCAATGTCGATGCTGCGGTACGGGTTGAAGACACCGCCATCGGCGTCTGCATACACGCGCAGACGACCTCCGACCTGCCAGGATGCATACTGACCGTTCGTCTCAATAAACGGGAGATCGTCCGATTAACGACAAATTTTCAGGCAGATACGCCATTGCATTACAACGTTCCCATCGCGGGTGACACACATGGCATCGAGATCCTTCTGGAACAAGGTGGAAGAAGCCTGCTGAGCTATGTGCCGTCGAAGATCGTATCGGTAGCCAAGCCGGAGGTAGCGATAGAGCCTCCGCCGCCACAGGAAGTCGAAAGTTCAGATGAGTTGTTCTTGACGGGCTTGCACCTGGAACAATACCGCCATCCAACGCGGCGTCCTGAAATCTATTGGCTCGAAGCAATTCGCAGAGACAGCGGCGACAGCCGTGCAAATGCGGCGCTTGGACGCTTCCATTTTCGTCGAGGTGAGTTTCAAAAGGCGGAGGCCTACCTTCGGACCGCAATCGCCCGAACGACGTGTCGCAATCCAAACCCATACGACGGCGAGCCCCACTACAACCTGGGCCTCGCACTCCATGCGCAGGACCGAGTGGAAGAAGCCTACGAGGCGTTCTACAAGAGCACATGGAATGCGGCCTGGCGGGGCCCTGCGTATCACCGTCTTGCGGAGATCGACTGCAGCCGCGGTGCATGGGAGCGAGCAATTGATCATCTTGATAGATCGTTGAGAGCCGATACGGACAACCTCAATGCTCGCAACTTGAAGTCTGTCGTAGAGACCCGACTCGGACGCATGCAGGAAGCGAAAGAGCTGTTGCAGGCAACTCGTCGTCTTGATCCTCTCGATATCTTCAGCCGCTTCTTGGAGACAGGTATGGCTCCGCAGGATGGCCAGAGGCGTCTTGATCTCGCATTCGACCTTGTGCGCGCCAGCCTGCTTGAGGAAGCGCTCACCGTGCTGCAAACGCCGCCAATGTCCGGCAACGATGGAACACCCGCGCTATTGCTTTATCTGCGAGCCGACACACTGGAACGGATGCAACGGCACGACGAAAGCGTTCACGCATATCGGCAGGCAGCGGCGGCAAGTCCAGACTATGTCTTTCCAAGTCGGCTTGAAGAGCTGCAGATGCTGGAGCGTGCCACCGAACGCAGCCCCTCCGACGCGCGCGCACCGTACTATCTGGGAAACCTGCTGTACGATCGCCGACGCTATGAAGAAGCCATCATTCTCTGGCAACGTGCCACCCAGCTCGATCCTGATTTTCCAACGGCTTGGCGCAATCTCGGATTTGCATATTTCAATGTACGGCACGATGCCGACGCTGCTCTGGTAGCGTTCGCCTGCGCTCGAGCGCTGGCGCCCCACGATGCCCGCATTCTTTTTGAGCAGGATCAGTTGAGGAAACGAACAGGTGAGGTGCCTGAACACAGGCTCGCCACGCTCCAGTCCGAAGAACCTCTCGTCGCCCTTCGGGATGATCTCAGCGTGGAACTCGCCACTCTCTACAACTCAACAGGCAAACCGCAGCAAGCTCTGGAAGTTTTATTCTCACGGCAGTTTGGCCCATGGGAGGGTGGCGAAGGATTGGCGCTGGGCCAGTATGTGCGAGCGAACGTCCTCCTGGCTCGAAAAGCATTAACGATGGGTAACGCCGTGGAGGCGATCGCGCGACTTCACGCCGCTTCCAATCCTCCCGCGAGCCTCAGCGAAACCATGCATCTGTTAGCTAACCGCAGCATGGTCGACTACTGGCTTGGCAGTGCGCATGCCGCCACAGGCGATTTCACCGCGGCAACCGCGCATTGGGAGCGAGCGGCACAACAGCGCAGTGACTTTCAACAGATGCAGGTGCAAACGGTCTCGGAGATGACTTACTGGAGCGCTCTTGCTTTGAAAGAGCTTGGACGCAAAGAAGAAGCAACAACGCTGTTCGAACGGATCCGCGCATACGGTCATGATTTGGAACAACAGGAGCCAAAGATCGATTACTTCGCTACATCTCTTCCCACAATGCTTCTCTTTGAAGAAGATTCAGTGCTTCGTCACAAGGTTGTAGGCCGATTCTTGCAGGCTCAGGCTGTGCTCGGTCTCGGCAAGCGTCAGGAAGCATCGAAGATGTTGCAGGAAGTGCTTGAACTCGATCGAAACTACGCGCCGGCGCTAGACATCGCGGCGGAAAGCGAAGGCTGACAATGCAAAGCACCATCGCAAGATCGGAAACTACATCAGCCGTGCCTGCCGATCGCTCGATCTACGTTTGGGGCCTGGCTGCGGTTGCAGCTCTTGGCGGCCTGCTCTTTGGTTACGACTGGGTTGTCATCGGCGGCGCGCGCCAGTTTTATGAGATTTACTTTCATCTAACCTCACCCACGGTCGTGGGATGGGCAAACAGTTGCGCGTTGCTCGGCTGTCTCATCGGCACGCTTGCGGCGGGTTACTTCGCGGAGCGCTTCGGGCGAAAAAAGCTCTTACTAACCGCCGCGATCCTCTTCGCGCTTTCCTCGGTCGAAACCGGATGGGCCTATAGCTTCAACGCCTTCATCCTTTGGCGGATCGCTGGTGGAATGGCGATAGGGCTGAGTTCCAATGTCTCTCCGCTCTACATAGCTGAGATAAGCCCATCGGATATTCGCGGCCGATTGATCAGTCTCAATCAGCTCGCCATCGTGTTTGGCATCCTTCTTGCGCAAGTTGCAAACTGGCGAATCGCCCGTCCTGTCCCCGTTGGATTGATTTCGTCCGCGATGATCCAGACATGGAACGTCCAGACAGGATGGCGTTGGATGTTCAGCGCGGTAGCAATACCGGCAATCGTCTTTACCCTTGCGTCCCTTTTCATTCCGGAGAGCCCACGCTGGTTGCTGGCGCAAGGACGGGAGCGCGAAGCTTATACCGTGCTCACGCGCATCGGAGGAGAGCACTACGCGGACGTTGAACGAAATGCTATTAAAAATGCATTGAACATAGCGCGAGCTCAAAGAAGATTGCGATGGCGCGAGCTGCTACGCCGCCCTGCCGTGCTGCGGGTCTTGATGATAGGAATCACGTTAGCTGTGTTGCAGCAGTGGACGGGCATCAACATACTCTTCAACTACGCTGCTGAAGTATACAAAGAGGCTGGTTATGGCGCGAACGATATCTTCCTCAACATCATCATCACCGGATCAATCAATGTAGTGTTTACGATCTTGGCGATGCTCTTAGTCGATCGTGTTGGCCGCCGGCCGCTTATGCTCTTCGGCTGTATCGGTATCGGAACATCGCACCTGCTATGCGCGTGGGCCTACCACGCCCACTGGAGAGGTGGTGCGGTCCTGCTGCTGACACTAAGCGCGATTTCCTGCTACGCGCTTACACTCGCCCCGGTCGTTTGGGTTCTCATCACTGAGATCTTTCCCAGCCAGATTCGCTCTCAGGGAGTTTCAGCTGCTATCGCAGCTCTTTGGATCGCCTCTTTCGCGCTCACCTATTCCTTTCCGATCCTGAATGCGGCACTTGGAACAGGAGGTACCTTCACCGGTTATGGAGTCATCTGTCTTCTGGGTGCAATCTTCGTTGGATTCTTTGTCTCCGAAACCAAGGGCCAGTCGTTGGAAGAGATCGGTGCACATGTTGTCCTCTAGCCCACTGGCACGTATAGAGCCTGTCACGTTGAGTACCGATGAGATTGAAGTGACCGTCGTCCCGCAAGAAGGTGGCAGGATCGCGTCACTGCGCAGCGTCCAGTCTGGATTGGAGTTTCTTACGCAGGCCCGACCGGGGCGCCCGGCTATCGAACCCGGCGTCGATGTTTCCTTCCAGCATGGTCCATGTGCTGGAGCTGAGGAATGTCTTCCCACAGTTGGGGCTTGTGGCGACTGCACCGGCGGTCCTGCACCGGATCACGGAGACTTCTGGCAGTTGCACTGGGAAGTGGATTCGCTCGCCGGCAGACGGCTTGAGATGCATGCAATTGGCTTCAGCCGCCCGCTTCGCTTTGAAAGAGTCGTCGAGGTTCACAATGCATCGCTCTCGCTTGGCTATAGAGTCGTCAACGTCGGATCGGAGTCGCTCTCCTTCCTATATGCATGGCATCCACTGTTTGCTGTAGAAGCCGGAGACCGTGTGGTCTTGCCGCCCGAAGTTGTTGATGTGACGCTTTCGTATTCCCGAGATGAGGCCATGGTACGCAACGGAGGCTTCCTGCAGTGGCCTGCACTCCAGAGCAAGAAAGGTTTGCGAGACCTGAGCGTAGCTTTGTCGCCTCACCATGAGACGGCTGAGATGATCTACACGCGCAAGCTAGAGGTCGGCCGCTGCGGGCTTTTCCGTCGAAGCGTAGGGCAGGGGGTTATCGTCTCTTTCGACTCGTCGCGGTTGCCTTATCTTGGCATCTGGCTCTGCTTCGGCGGTTGGCCTGTCGCAGGAGCGGAGCCCAAGCAATTCGCGGTCGCACTGGAGCCCACCACAGCGCCATGCAATACCCTATCGGACTCCGAGCGAGCCGGTCTCGCAATCAAACTAGCCCCAGGTTGTTCTCTCGAATGGAAGCTGCGGGTTGATCTGACCTTGCCCGGTCTGACATACCAGGGTTTCAAGGCCGATGTGCAGCGGAAGGAATCAGTCCGGACGGATTCATCGGTATGGGAGATAACGACGGAAGATCCTCCCCGAACGCGGAAGGGTGTGCCGTAAAATACTGGCATGGATGCGCGCCGGATTGTTGTTATCGCTCGCTGGATGTTGGCGTCGGCGACTCTTTTTTGCATAGTCTTCGTGTACAAACGCTGGTTCCACGTCAATCCCACCACGGTTGCGCTGACCTTGCTGCTGCTCATCCTGCTGTTAGCCGCCTTCTGGGGATTGCGATATGCCATTGCTGTGTCCGTCGCGGCTACGGCCTGTTACAACTTTTTCTTTCTACCGCCCATCGGCACGTTTGTCATCTCCGATCCTCAAAACTGGCTGGCCCTTTTTGCGTTCCTGGCCACAGCCGTCATCGCGAGTCGGCTTTCGGAAAGGGCTCGGACTCAGGCTGGCGAAGCAAAGCTGCGGCAGAATGAGCTGGAAGTGCTGTTTCGTTTGAGCCGTGAGTTACTCCAAACTGATAGCTCCGCGACCTTGCTGAGTTCGCTTCCACTGGCCGTAGCGAGCGTTACGGAAGCGAGACTGGCTATCGTCTATTTGCTTGAGGGAGACCGGCTCTACCGGGCGGGTGCGAATGAGATCTTTGAGGCAGAGATTCCGCATCTTCGACAACTGTCTTTGGCGATGACGGGGGTGCATGAGGACGGCGATGAACTCCAGGTGCCGCTGCGGAGCGGGGTACGTCCGCGCGGGCTGCTGTTGTTGCGTGGCACAACGCTTTCGCGCAAGACAGGGGAAGCGATCGGCGGCCTGATCTCGCTGGCGATGGACCGCGCGCAGGCACTGGAGAACGTAGCCAGAGGTGAGGCGGCGAAGGAAAGCGAGCGGCTTCGGACCTTGATGATCGACTCCGTCACCCACGAACTGCGAACTCCGCTCACTTCGATCAAGGGCGCGGCTACTGCATTGCTGGAAGGCAACGTTGGCCCGGAAGGCAGCCGCGAGCTGATCACCATCATCGATGAAGAAAGCGACCGCCTGAACAGGCTCGTTTCCGAAGCGGTGGAGATGGCGCAGCTGGACGCGCAGAAGGTGCAAATGCACTTCGGGCCGGTGAATGTTCTTCGACTCGTGGAAGAGGCACTCGAAGTTTGTGCAGCGGTAGGCCAGAGTCATCCCGTCAGGGTCCAGGTTCCGGCGGATATCCAGGTCATTGCCGATGGCGAGTTCCTGAAGAAAGTCATTTGCAATTTGCTGGAGAATGCCGCGAAGTACTCGCAGATCGGTTCGCCAATTACCGTTTCCGCGGTTATGGATGGAGAGCATGTTGCCGTGAGTGTGGCGGACCGCGGGATAGGGATCGATCCTTCAGAACAGGCGTTGGTTTTTGAGCGCTTTTACCGGGCGAGATCGCAAAGCGAAGGCACCACCGGCACCGGAATGGGGCTGGCGATCAGCCGATCGATTACCGAAGCGCATGGGGGAGAAATCACCGTCACCAGCCAGCCAGGGCACGGATCTGTTTTTACGTTTACGGTGCCGGCGGCTGCAACCACTAGCGCGCTAGCGTAATGCTCAACATCATGGCCATCGCGCAGATGTGGCTTAGAATACAGGCCATGCGTGTTCTTCTTTTTCGTTCCTGTGTTGGCTTGATCTCGTTCGCGTTTTCGATCGTATTCGCCGTGGGTCAAGTCGCAGCAAATTCTTCGCCCCTGGCTGATCGCGTGAAGGCAATCGCGGCGCAACATCATGGAGATGTCGCGCTGTTCGCCGAGAACCTCAAGACGCATGAAACCGTAGCGCTTGCCCCCGATACGCCCGTGCAGACAGCCTCGGTAATCAAGCTGGCGATTCTTTATGAGGCGCTCGAACAGGTACGCGAAGGCAAAGCGCATTTTGAGGACAAGATCGCGCTCACCAAAGACGATCAGGTGCCGGGGTCGGGCGTTCTGCTGATGTTTGATGCTTCTCTTTCTCTGACCTTGAAAGATGTGCTCACGATGATGATCGTAATGAGCGACAACAGCGGTGCTAACTTGGCGATGGATTACGTCGGAATTGACAATGTTAACCGCCGGCTTGCCACGCTGGGCCTGAAGGATACCTATCTATATAAGAAGGTTTTTCGTCCAGCCCCAGCCGGCGTCAACATGCCGGCGGATCAAAAGAAATTTGGTTTGGGCAAGACAACCGCACGCGAGATGGCGGAGTTGATGACGAAGATCGCTACATGTGACGTCGCCGAACCCGGCGCACCGGCACGGGCTGACGATGCAGCGCTGTGCGGCGTAGCGCTGAAGATGTTGCACTGGCAGTTCTACCGCAATGCGGTGCCGCGTTATCTAGACGCAATGCCGGGAGCGACGGGAGACTCGATCGCCAATAAGACCGGTTCGCTTGACGCCGTACGCAACGACATAGCGGCCATCTCGACAAAGAACGGCATGGTGGTCATTGCGTGCTTTACGTTCAACAATAAAGACCACTCCTGGGGCGCCGAGCAGGAGGGGGAACTGACGATCGCGAAAATCGCGCGCGAGATTGTGACCTCCTGGAGCCCCGATGGCTTAACGAACTGGCCCTCTCCCCCAAAGGCCATCGAGTTGCCACCTGCCACTCGCTAGTCCTATACCGTGCGGCTAAGACTCAGCCTGATACCAGCGATAGCCGTGCTTCTGTTCCTGGTCCGCTTCCTTCAGGCGATCGACGACCTGCTTTCGTCGCAGGTTCCCAACGCCCGCGGTAATGAGATCGATCAGTGCAATCGGCGCGACATAGCTTGCTGCAAAGGACAGACTGTTAATCGGCACAATCACGAGTTCATTAGAGAAGCGAGCCAACGGCGAAAGTACCGAGTCGGTAATGCCAATGCAGTATGCGTTGTTCTCTCTCGCCTTCTGAATGCCTTCGATCGTCATACGAAGGCCGCGCCGAAAGCTGATGCCGATCACAACATCGTCCTCGCTGCAGGAGCGCACAAGATGGGACGCGCGTCCCGGCGTGACAGCAGCGATCACCGGAAGGCCCGCGATGGTCAGGTGATACTCCATGTACTCCACCAGCGCCGAAGCCATATCGCCGCCAAGCAGCAGAACGCGTTTGGCTTCATGAATCCGGATCGCGATATTCAGCACCTGGTGAAGGTCGATGCGGTCCGTGATGAACTCGAGGTTTTCCTGAATCTGTTTCCTCGATCCCTTTAAAAACTTGGGTGTTTGGATCGAATTTCCCGCAGACTGCATGCTGTCGAGAATGGTCGAGCTGGTAACCGACAGATCGTGAAGGTAATGCTGGAAGCTTTTGTAACTATCGAAACCGAGACTCTGGACGATCCGAACAATCGTCGCCGGCGCGGTGCCCAAACGCGTCGCCATATCGCGCACATTGAGGAGCACGAACTCGCGCGGGCTCTCTAAGACAGGTCTGATGATGTGCTGACGCTTTTCACTGAGATCGCTAAGCCGAAGATCCGAACCCGGTTGCAGCGTCAGGGAGCTCCTCGGTTCTTTTTTGTTTCGCATAGACACACGTTCCTCGAAGGGTATAGCCCAAAGGGGCGAATCAGATAGGGCGAAAGAATCTGTGAATGAAATGAAATTCCACCTTATATTTTGACCGATGCACTCAACGGTACATGATTTTTTGAAACATCTGTATCTTTCTAACCATGGAATCCCGCAGCTGATTTCGTCCATCCTGCAATGGATATGGCCTTTCTGGATGAGCAATGTAGCTCGATTTCCGCAACAGATTTGAGCATCCAGATGCAGAATCGACTTGACACATGATTACAGCTGGAATAACGTCGCATTAACACTGAACATTCTGTACCAAGTGAAACACTTGGTTCATTTTTCGGCTTCTCTTGGGGCTGGTAAATTTCAATCGGGTCGTTGGAGGAAATTCCTTGCGTAAATCCTTGCAAATCGCGTGTTGTCTGTTCGTTCTCACCCTGGTCGCCGGTCTTGCCACTGCTGGGCTCGCGCAGGACGCGACATCCGGCAGCATTAGCGGAACGATTACCGATTCCACCGGCGCTGTAATCAAGGGCGCTACGGTTGTGCTGATCAATACCGACCGCAACCATGTGGAGCGCACGCTCACCACCAACGGCAGCGGCTTCTACACTGCGACGGCCCTGCCGCTCGGCATATACTCGGTGAAGATAACCGACAGCGGATTCAAGACCAGCACGGTAACCACCCTCTCGCTGCACGTCGGCGATGCCCTCACGGTCAGCCGCGCGCTGATCCCCGGTGACATGAGCGCTAGCGTCACAGTCACCGCCGATGAAGCAGGCGTCAATCTCCAAGACGCTACATCAGCCGGTTTGATCAACTCCGATCAGATTGGCGAGTTGGTGATGAGTACACGCAACTATGAAAGTCTGATCAACCTGCAACCCGGTGTTAGTTTCGGAGGTGGCACGGATCAGCTGGCTCGCGGCCCGGTCGGAGTTGACGGCGCCTCAAGCACGGTGGCTTTTTCGGTCAATGGCGGTCGTACCACCTCTAATGGATGGACGATCGACGGTGCGGACAACCTTGATCGCGGTGCGAACCTTACCCTCTATACCTATCCAAGTCCTGACTCGATCGCAGAGTTCAAGACACTCCGGGGACAATACAGCGCGCAATTCGGACGCAATGCTTCAGGCCAGATCGACGTTGTGACGAAGTCTGGTACGAATAGCATCCATGGAACTGCGTACGAGTACATTCGCAACGACGACTTTGATGCAAACGGATATGTGAACGATTTTCTCGGCTCGAAGATATCGCCATATCGCTACAACGATTTCGGGTTCTCGTTCGGCGGCCCAGTCTATATTCCGAAGATTTACGATGGGCGCAATAAGACCTTTTTCTTCGTCTCAGAAGACTTCCTTCGCCAGATCAGCTACGCCGCGAATGTCGCGGCTCTCGTTCCGATGGCCTCGGAGCGCACTGGCGACTTCACGCAGTCGGGCGTGAAAATCGGTACGACCTGGACCACTGGGCCGGTCAATGTCTGTACTGCGTACACCACCAACACGGCAACCCAGGTAAATACGTGTACGGCAACCGGAACAAAAGTAACGAACATCTCGCCGACCGCCGCAGCTTATCTGAAAGATCTTTACAGCAGAATTCCTACTCCGAACGTCGCTTATGACCTCGCCCACAACCTCGATCCACACACAATCTTGTCCAGTTTCAGAAACGTGTTGAACGACGACAACACGGTTGTTCGTATCGACCAGCAGTTTGGACAAAGACTTACGATTTTCTACCGTTACCTGCATGATAACTTTCCCGAAGTTTTAGGGCAGGGCCAGTTCACAACAAGCCCGATTCCTGGTGCCAACACAACCTCCGTAGTCAATCCTGGCACGCAACATTTGGGACATGGAACTTATGTCTTCAGTCCTACACTTCTGCTGAACGTTGGGTATGCCTTCTCGAACGGCAATATCGTGAGCACTCCGGCGGGATTCCTTGGCTCCGCTCAATCGCCAGATATCAATACACCGTTGCCGTATGCCGATACTGTTGCGCTCGTTCCTTCTGTCGCAGTCAGCGGCATGAGTTCTCTGGCAGGCAGTGTCGCTTACACCGACCACGGCACCAACCACCAGGCTTTCGGTGACTTGACGAAGACGTGGCGCAATCACACCTTCATTGCGGGTTTCTCTTATAATCACTATCAGAAACTGGAGAACAACACGACCGGAACGCAAGGTTCCTTTGGCTTTGGTGTTGATACGGCTTTCCCAATCGTTCCTGTAAATCCGACGTACGCCGCGGGTACGTCAGGTGAGGCTCAGGCCTTCGCCAACTTCCTTACCGGCAACGCGAACAGCGGTTTCAGCCAGCTTTCGAAGGACCCAGTCACGGACATCAAGTCGGCTCTGTATGAGGGCTTTATCCAAGACAATTGGAAGGCGACCCGTCGTCTCACTCTCAACTTGGGCGTGCGTTACGCGTACTATGGACAGCCGTGGGACGCACGCGGTCAGTTGAGCAACTTCGATCCTGCCACGTACACTGCTGGTGCAGCGCCGACAATCGCTTCCACTGGTCTCATCTGCTTTACAGCTCCATGCACCCAGGCCGGCAGCAACGTCGGTTTGGCCACAACCCCCAATGGGGCTGCGGACTACAACGGCATCAACTACATCAACGGTATTATCTTCAACGGTCCCAGCGCGGCCAACAACAACCAAGCGTCACCTTATGGCAACAAGGTCGGAAGCGCGCAGAATACCAACTTCGCTCCACGCTTCGGCTTTGCATATGATGTCTTTGGTGATGGCAAGACCTCTTTCCGGGGCGGCTACGGCTGGTCGTTTGACGATGCAGAAGTCAGCTACTACGAGACCACGGTTTTCAACAATCCTCCTGCGGTTGCGACGTATTCGGTAGCTCAGACTTCGTTTGACAGCGCCGCCGGTGGCGCACTCACCGCGTTGTCGACAACACCTGGACGCATTCAGGCAGTCCCGTTGAACTATCAGACCCCTTACGTGCAGCAGTATTCGCTTGACCTCCAGCAGGAGATTACGCCCACGCTGATTATGGACGTAGGCTACTTCGGTGACCACGGAACGCACCTTCTCGGCGCGCTTGAACTTAACCAGCCCGCAGCTGGTGCGTGGCAGGGCAAGGTTCAGCCTTCTAACTCCGGTAGCGCCTGTATCGATCCTGATACGAACGCGCAGTCCTTCTTGAACTCCACCTGCGATCGCGTGCTGAATCAGATCAAGCCTTATCTCGGTTACTTCGCGGTCGATGGTCTGCGCAGCATCTTTAGCTCCAACTACAACTCGCTGCAGGTAAAGGTGACAAAGAAGTTCAAAGGCAAGAGTTTCTTCGACGCGAACTACACATGGTCGCGTGACCTCACGAACGCGCAGGCCGATTATTCCGGCTTTGTGCAAAACATCTACAACATCAACGCCGACTACGGTCGTGCTGCGGTTGACCGCACCAATGTCTTGAACCTTGATGCTGTCTACGAGCTTCCTTGGTATCGCGAGCAGAAGAACCTTGTTGGTCGTCTGGTTGGGGGATGGGAGCTTTCCGGCATCTACGCGATCGACTCCGGTCTTCCGCTCACGATCTCTGCTAGCAGCGCGTACTCCCCTTCGTACAACCTTCCCGGCAGCGGCGTAAACATTCTCAACGGTCGTACAAACACAGGCTATGAGACGGACAATGCCGGTCTGAGCGTTCTTGGAAACACAAACGCCGGCCTTCGTCCCAATCAGATCGGCGATCCTAACTCTGGCGACGGCATGAAGATCCATAACAAGACGTACGAGAATGCTCTGTGGTTCAACACGGGTGCATTCGCCGCGCCGAGCCCGAGCAGCAACATCCCAGGTACGGCAAAACGTGGAACGATCCAAGGCCCCGGCTTCAACCGTGCCGACGTTGGTATCTTCCGCAACTTCCGCATCTACAATCGTCTGGCGTTCCAGTTCCGTGCAGAGGCCTTCAATGCAGCCAACCACACCAACGTCAACTCGGTTTCGACTGCCATCGGATCGGCGACGACGTTCGGCCAGGTTACCGGCTATCGCGATGCTCGCATCCTACAGTTTGCTGGTAAGTTCAGCTTCTAGTTCGCAGCGAGTTGTTCAAAACCAATACGATGCCCGCCAAAGCGGGCATCGTATTGGTTTAAAGCGCTACGCAGCGGAAGCCGATGTTGGAGGCTGAGCTGTCGGGGGTGTTCGACGTGCGGGCGGCTACGCGGTAGCGGTTGCAGTAGGACTTGTGGCACAGGAAGGAGCCGCCCTTCATCACGCGCGCGGTTCCGGTGGGAGGGCCTTGCGGGTTGTTGGGGTTGGCGGTGCGGTGGAAGTCTGGGTCGAACCAGTCGGAGCACCACTCCCAGGTGTTGCCGGTGATGGAGTAGACACCGTAGCCGTTGGGGGGATAAGCGTCTGCGGGTGATGTGCCGTCGTAGCCGTCTTCGGCGGTGTTGGTTTTGGGGAAGACGCCTTGCCAGATGTTGCAGCGGTGCTGGCCTTCGGGGCGGAGTTTGTCTCCCCATGGATAGAGCTTCTGCTCTAGGCCGCCACGGGCGGTGTACTCCCATTCGGCTTCGGTGGGGAGGCGTTTGTTGGCCCATGCGGCGAAGGCTGTGGCGTCGTTCCAGGAGATGTGAACGACAGGGTGGTTTCCGCGGCCGTTGAGGTTGGAGCCTGGACCTTCGGGCTCGTTCCATCGGGCACCGGGGACTTTGCACCACCAGGGAGCGGCGGCGACGGTGTCTTCGACGAGGGCTTTGAACTTCGCGGGTGGAATGAGTGCCCAGAAGACGAAGGACCAGCCGAAGGCTTCGGCTTCGGTGCGGTAGCCTGTGGCGTCGATGAAACGTTGGAAGCGGTCGTTGGTAACTGGATCGCGGTCGATGGAGAAGGGAGCGAGGGTGATGGAGCGGACCGGACCTTCGCCGTCCGCAGGGAAGCCTTCGAGCGTGTCGGTGCCCATAAGGAATGAGCCTCCGGGAAGGGAGATCATGGGTACGTCGGCTTCGTGGATGGGATTGGCGTGGATTGCGGACGGTGAAGTCGTGGTCTGTGCCTGGCGTGTTGCGGCGGGTGCGCAGCACGTTTTGGGAGCGGCAACAGGCGGTGTGGTTGGATTCAAAGCCATGGAGAGCAGTCCTGGTACTGTCTGTCATCGTACCTGTGCGGAAGGACCTGGTTCCAGCCGCTTGCGGACGCGAGGCTGCGGAATCTTGGCAAGTGGGAGCGATTGCATATAGGCTTCGAAGCGATATGCTCGGTTAGCATGCGGCAGCTGGTCGTGCTTGAGCGGTTGTGGCTTTGGAGAGTGGATGAATATTCGGGATGTAGCTAAGAAGGCCAAGGTTTCGACGGCCACGGTTTCGCGGGTGATGAGCGGCGTCAACATTGTTAAGCCTGAGACTGCGGAACGGGTGCGGAAAGCCATCAATGCACTGAGCTATGTGCCGAATCTCAGCGCGCGGACACTGAGCAAGGGGCGGAGCCATCTGTTTGGAGTGGTGATTTCCGACATCACGAACCCATTCTTTCCGGACCTGATCTATACGTTCAATGAGCTTGCGGAACAGCATAAGTATCGTGCTGTGTTTGCCAATACGAACTACAGTCCGGCGCGAATGGAGCTTTGCATCCACAGTCTGCTGGAGCAGAAGGTAGAAGGCATTGCGATTATGACCTCGGAGATGAGCCCGAACTCGATCCTGATGATTGCGGAGCGTGGGATTCCGATGGTGTTCCTGAATGAGCCTGGACCGCAGAAGAACCTGACGAATGTTGTGGTCGATTACAAGTCCGGAATGGAGCAGGCGATCGATCATATCGTCGGGCTGGGGCATAAGCGGATTGCGTTCATCGGTGGGCCGCAGGATCTGCGCTCGGCGGTGTTGCGGCAGAGCATTTTCTTGAAGGCGCTGAAGGAGAAGGGCATCAAGCTGGACAAGAGGCGGTTGACCTCGGGGAACCATCGCGTGGACGGAGGGTATGCGGCTATGCAGCGGCTGCTGGAGCAGAACCCCAGGCCGACGGCGGTGATGACGTCCAATGACCTGACGGCGATTGGGGCGATCTCGGCGATCTATGAGGCTGGGCTGCAGGTGCCGCGGGACATCTCGGTGGTGGGGTTTGATGATATCGAGATGAGCAGAGCGTATAACCCGGCGTTGACGACGGTTCGGCTATCGCGGGTCGATATTGCTACACGGGCGTTTTTTTCGCTTTACGATGCGTGCAACGGGGCCGGGACCACGGTGTCGAAACGGAAGGTGAAGGGCGCGGCGGATAAGATGGTGCCGACTCAGTTGATTCTGCGGAAGTCCACGGCGGCGCCGACCAGCTGACCCCCCTCCCCCTATGTAGCGGGTATCTTGCGGGTAACCCGTTTAGAATCATGCGCTCCAGGGCAGGGGTATCTCGCAAGTGTAGCCTTCTAAACGAGTTAGCTGCAAAATATTGCCAGGAAAGGAGTTAGTGCGTTCCTCAAAGCAAAAAGCCTTGACGCAAAGTTCGCAAAGTAAAACGCGAAGTTCGCGAAGGATTTGGTGCGAATGTTTTGGGCGTTGTTAATAGAGTAACGAATTGGGTTGGGTAAGTATGCCAACTATTTTGCAGAGAAATCGTCAGTGTTGATAAGGGTTTGGTGAGTTTTGCAGAGGTTGGGGGGCTTGACAGGTTTTTGGGGGGGCGCCTGGAGACGAACGGGTTTCGTTCAGTGGGCGAGTTTTGAGTTTGGAAGTTTTGAGCGAAAGGATTGCTCGTGCTTACTAATTCATTAGTCACCCGTCTTTAGGTGTGAGGGAACTTTTGAATGCCTCCGAAGCGCTCCATTACGTTGACTGAAGCCGAGTTGAGATTGATGCGCGTTCTGTGGGAGCGCGGGGAGTGTGCTGTTTCCGAGGTGGTGGCGGCGATTGCCGATGCTACGCCCTTGGCCTATACGTCGGTGCTGACGACGATCCGGGTGCTGGAAAAGAAGGGCTATCTGACACACCGGCAGGAGGGGCGGGCGTTTCTTTATAGTCCGCTGGTGGCGCGGGATGAGGCGAGCCGGTCGGAAGTGAAGCACGTACTGCAGCGGTTCTTTGGGGATTCGCGGGAACGGTTGTTGCTGTCGCTGCTGGGTGATGACGAGATAACGGTTGATGAGCTGAAGCGGATACGGCAGGCGATCGATGAAGCGGCCGATGATGTGCCGGTCCGTGCGCAGGGGGAGCGATAGATGATGCTTCCGATTGTGTTGGCGCATATGAGTTCGTCGGCTGCGGGATGGCTGGTTTCCGCGGTTTGGGAAGGTGCGGTGCTGGCAGGGTTTGTGGCGTTGTGCCTGCGGCTGTTGCCGCGTATGAGCGCTACGGTGCGGTCGGTGGTCTGGACTGTGGTGTTTCTGTTGCTGGTGGTGTTGCCGTTTGCGCACTTTGAACGGAGTGGAGGGACTGCGGTGCAGGGGGCGACGCTGCATGCGGGCATGGGTTGGGCGTGGATGGTTGCCGGCGTTTGGGTAGCAATGAGCCTGCTACGCGCGGCGCAGCTGGCGCGGAGCGCGCTGCATCTGCGCGGGATTTCCAAGCGGGCGCTGGTGATCGTCGATGCAGATGAGTTTGCGAAGGTGAGCGCGGCCCGTGAGGGGATCGCAGGTCGGCGTGGGGTTGAGGTTTTGGTTTCGCCGGAGGTGGGTGTGCCGAGCGTGGTTGGGTTCTTTGCTCCGCGGATACTGCTGCCGTATGGATTGCTGGCGAAGGTCTCGGTGGCGGATTTGCGGCAGATCTTGCTGCATGAGATGGAGCATCTGCGACGCGGGGATGACTGGACGAACCTGCTGCAGAAGGTGGGGCTGGTTATGTTTCCGTTGCACCCGGTGCTGGCGATGGTGGAGCGCAAGCTCTGCGTGGAGCGGGAGCTGGCTTGCGATGATGGCGTGATGCGCGCGACGGGCGCGCGAAAGGCTTATGCGACGTGCCTGGCGAATTTGGCGGAGCAGTCATTGATGCGTCGTGGAATGACGCTGGCGCTGGGAGCGTGGGAGCGGCAGAGTGAGCTGGGCCGGAGGGTGCGGCGGATTTTGCGCGGGCCTGAGGGCGAGATGGGACGCGCGGCGATGGTCGCTTCCATGGGTGTTCTGGTGGTTGGTGTGACGGCTGGGATGGCTGCCATGGTGCGTACGCCGGAGTTGGTGAGCTTTACGAGTGCGCCGAAAAGTGTGGCTTATCAGGCGCCGATGATTCGGCCTGTGACCATGCAGGGAGGGCATGAAGTGCTGGCGAAGGCCGTGATGCCACCGATGCGGGTGCGTGCGGTATCAGGTGTGAAGCCTGTTGTGAGCGTGACGAGCGCTCCAAAGGTCAGCCGGATTCCGAATGCTGAGGCGCCGCGGATGATGCGGCGTGCGCAGGCGATGGAGACGCTGATTGGGTGGGAGCAGGAGAGTTTGCCGACACCACGGCTGCTGAAGTTTGAAGGAGATTCGCAGTTTACGTACGCCGCTATCCCGGTACAGGATGGCTGGCTTATCGTTCAACTTTAACCGTTGTACATCCTGAGGAGGATGCTTTTATGTCTTCGATAACTAATCAATTAGTTGCTACGTTCAAGAAATCTGTAGCGCCTGCGTCGGTTGCGGCTACCGTGGCTTTGGGCGTGGTGTTGTTTGTGAACCATAACGGGGTGCATGCCTCGGCGGTGACGGCTTCGCCACTGGATGACCACAGCGTGGCAGCGTTGACATCGCTGGACAATGCGATGGAATCGGTTGCGGCAAGGGTGACGCCTGCGGTGGTGAATATCGCGGTGACTTCGAAGGGCAATGAAGAGGAGGCGGACGATCAACAGGGGCAGGGGCAGCAGGGCATGCAGGGTCTGCCGCCGGGGTTTGCGCAGTTCTTTGGCGGCGGCGGAGGGATGCAGATGCAGCCACAACAGCCACAGATCCAGCATGGGATTGGGAGTGGGGTGATCATTTCTCCCGATGGTTATATCGTGACCAACGGCCACGTGGTGGAAGGTGCGACACAGATCAAGGTGACGTTGCATGACCGCCGGATTTTGACCGGAAAGGTTGTGGGCGTGGATAAGCTGACGGACCTCGCGGTGGTGAAGGTGAACGCGACCGACCTGCCGGCGATTTCGTGGGGTGACTCCGGCAAGCTGGAGCCGGGACAGACGGTGCTGGCGTTCGGCAGTCCGTTTGGGTACTTCCAGTTCTCGGTGACGCGCGGGATTGTGAGCGCGGTGAACCGGCCGAATCCTTACTCGGACGATGCGCGCAAGCCGGGTGGGTATATCCAGACGGATGCGGCGATCAACCCGGGCAACTCGGGTGGGCCGCTGGTGAATGCGCATGGCGAGCTGGTGGGGATCAACACGTTCATCATCTCGAACAGCGGGTCGTTTGCGGGTGCGGGGTTTGCGATTCCTTCGCAGATGGCGCATGCCACGACAACTGAGCTGATTGCGCATGGAAAGGTGGAGCATGGGTATCTCGGCATCAGTATGAACGATGTGACGCCGGAGAATGCACACTTCTTCAACCTGCAGGATGCGAATGGCGCGATCATTGCGCAGGTAACGCCGGACTCTCCGGCTGCGAATGCGGGGCTGAAGCAGGGTGATGTGATCAGCGAGTTGAATGGGCAAAAGATCGCCAACGGAAGCGCGCTGCAAGTTGCGGTGAGCGAGGACCGGCCAGGGGCGAAGATTGCCCTGGGCGTGATTCGTGACGGCAAGCTGATGACGGTGAACCTTACGGTTGGGTCGTTCCATAGCAAGGATGATGTGGAGACGGCTGACAATGACGGCGCTGCACAGCATGGCAAGCTGGGGCTGGCGGTTGGCGATTTGACCGCGGATGCGCGGCAGCAGATCCATGCTCCGGAGCAGGTGCATGGCGTGCTGGTGCAGAGTGTTCGTCCGGAGAGCCCGGCGGAGGATGCGGGGCTGCAGCCGGGGGATGTGATCCTGGAAGTGGATCGCAAGCCGGCGACCTCGGCGAGTGCGTTTGCGAGTGCGGTACATAGCAGTCCCGAAGGGAAGGACCTGTTGCTGCTGGTGTGGTCGAAAGGGAATGCGAGCTATCGGACGGTGCATCCGGATGGGTCGAATGGGTAGGTGATGTCGTGAGAAGGGCCGCCATGGTTTTCGTGGCGGCCCTTTTTGTTTTGGGGTGGTGTGGGGTTGGCACGAGCTTAGAGTTTTGAACTTAGAGGACGGCGGGTCCTGTTGAGGTTTGAGGGGCATGAGTCTGGAGGGTTATTTGAGACGTTCGATTAGGAGGTGGTTGGAGATTCGGATGGCGTTGGCGATGATGGTGAGGGAGGGGTTGACGGCGCTGGCGGAGGCGAAGCAGGAGGCGTCGACGACGTAGAGGTTGTCTAGGTCGTGGGCTTTGCAATGGGCGTCGAGGACGCTGGTGGTGGGGTCGTTGCCCATGCGGCAGGTGCCATTCTGGTGGCCTACGCCTTCGAGCGGGATGCGCTTTTTAAAGTAGGCGTGGAGGGGGACGTGAGTGGTGGCGTGGCCGGAGCGCTTGAGGGTGTCGACCCAACGGTCTTTGAGGCGGTCGAAGGATTCGACGTTGTTGGGGGTGTAGGAGAGCTGGATGCGGTGCGGGGCGGCGGTGGTGACGGGGTCGGACTGGTTGGTGCGTCCGGTGTCGCCGGAGGGGTGAGGACCGATGGTGCTGGGCTGGAGGGCGTCGACGGAACTCGGCGTGGTGTTGTGGAGCGTGACGCGGTTGTTGGGGTCGGGGAGGTCTTCGGTAGTGAGCCACCAGGGGACGGCGTGCTGCTTCATGGTTTCGAGGACGAAGCCGGGGGTGAGGGGTGGGGCATCGCCTTTCATCATCTCGAAGTGGAAGCTGCCGACGGGTTGGACCTGACCGAGCGGGTAGGGGTAGGAGGGGTCGGTGTCCTGGAGGTAGAAGTCGTTGGTGCCCCAGGTTTTGGTGTAGGCGTCGTCGTTGGTTTCGGTAGAGAGAGCGAGGAGCGCATCGGCCTGGTGGTACATGAAGTTGCGGCCTACCTGGTCGGAGGAGTTGGCTAGGCCGTTGTGGTGTTTGTCGTTTGCGGAGGCGAGCAGGATGACGGCGGAGTTGACCGCGCCCGCGCAGACGGCGAAGATGCCGGCGGTGTAGGTGGCGATTTGGGAGGAGGGTGCGGGTGCGGTGGTGATGGAGGGTGCGGGCTCGGAGCCGTAGGGCTTGCCGGGGCCGGAGTGCAGGACTTCAACGGCGGTGACTGCTGTTCCGGCGGCGTTGGTGACGAGGCGCAGGACGCGGGAGTTGGTCATCAGCGTCACGTTGGGTAGATGCATGATCTGGCGGATGCAGTTGATGTCGGAGTCGGACTTGGCGTGGACGAGGCAGGGGTAGCCGTCGCAGGTGTCGCAGCGGATGCACTTGGAGGCCAGCGGGTCGGCTTCGTTGCGCTTGAGGCCGAGGGGGATGGGGAAGGTGTTGACGCCTAGCTTGCGGACGTCGTCCTCGATGGACTGCATGCGGGGTTCGTTGGCTAGCGGAGGGTACGGGTATTTTTTGGAGTGGAAGGGCTCGGTGGGGTCGAAGGAGGAGCCGAAGCCGCCAGGGACGGAGGGCGCGGTGCCGAGATCGCCGTGGACGTGAAAGAGCTCTTCGGCTTGCGTGTAGAAGGGCTCAAGGTCGGCGTAGGAGATGGGCCATGTGGGCGAGATGCCGCCCTTGTGGTGGATGATGCCGAAGTCTTCGGCGCGCATGCGGAACATGGCAGCGCCGTAGACCTTGGTCTGTCCTCCGACGAAGTAGGACTGCTGCGGATGGAGGTCTTTGCCGTCTTTGTCCTGCCAGGTTTCGCGGGTGTGGTAACGGTTGTCGAGGAAGACGGCCTGGGTGTCCCAGTTGAGCTTTTCCTGCGGCATGAAAGGGCCGCGCTCGAGGATAAGGATGTTCTTGCCGGCTTGTGCGAGGTGCAGGGCGAGTGTGCCGCCGCCTGCGCCGGTGCCGATGATGATGGCGTCGTATGAAGTTGGCATGGTGGGTAGGATGCAGAACGGTCAGGGTTCGGTCGGATGACGATGGTTGGGGAAGTGGCAGAGGAATGGGCAGGGGTACTTGGGGTCGGGGTGGAGCTTGGCGCAGAGGATGCGGTCTTCGCCGAAGGAGCGGAGGTAGAGCTCGGCGGAGAGCATCATGCCGAGGATGGGAGCGAGGAAGTAGAGCCAGAGGGCGGTGAAGACCTGCGCGAAGACAGCGGAGCCGACCGTGCGGGCAGGGTTGATGCTGAAGCCGGAGACCGGAGCGAAGAAGAGGATGTAGAAGGTGATGAGGATGCCGACGCAGTAGCTGGTGTAGGGGGCGATGTGGGGGCGGTTGGATGTCCAGAGGACGGCACCCATGAGGAGCGCGGCCATGAAGAGCTCGGCGACGAAGGCGGCGGTGGTGCCGTAGATGCCGGGGACGGTGATGGCGTAGTCGACGAAGGGGTCGGCTAGTTGGCGGCCGAGGAGCAGGGCGGCGACGGCGACGCCGAAGATGCCTCCGAGGAACTGGAAGACAATGTAAAAGAGGGCATCGCGGGAGCGGATTTTGCCGAGGCGAAAGTAGGTGAGGGTGATGGACGGGTTGAAGTGCGCGCCGGAGCGCTTGCCCATGGGAGAGTGGATGATGCCGATTGCGGTGAGGCCCATGGCTACGCCCATCAGAAGCCGGCGGAGTGTGGGGTTGGGGATGAGTTTGAGGGCGGGGTAGTTGGGGTGGAAGAGGATGACGGTGAAGATGCAGGCGGAGAGCATGAAGATGGCGAGCTCGGCGGCCTCGTAGAGGTAGAGCGGCCATTTGAGGGCGGTGGACGGCGGTCGCGTTTTGGAGTGACGTGGCATGCCGTGGTCCTGAGATGTTTGATGTGATGCTAGTGGGCGCCTTTGGTGAGGCTGTAAAGAAGAATGATAAGGACTACGGCGCTGATGCCAGTGTAAAGCTGGTCTTTCTGGCGGATGAAGCCGACGATACAGAAGACGACGCGGGCTATGGGGGTTGCGATGAGGATGATGAGGCCGAACTGGACGAGGCCTCGGGGGTTGAGGTGGAACGCTGCGGCGGTGATGCCTTTGATGGAGCGGAGTGAGGCGTCGACGGCGTGGAAGTGGGAGTAATCGGGGATGGTGAGGAGTGGGTGGCGCAGGAGCATGAGGCCGCCGGCGAGGACGACGAGGGCGGCTACGCTTACGCCGAACTTCAGCATTTTTGCGATGGTGCAGTCGAGCTCTTTGTCGGTGGGCTTGGGCATCTAGATTCTCCCTGAGAAGCCGCTATAGATCATTTCGCAACCGAGGATGACGATGACCAGGCCGAAGATGATTTTGAGTGTGTGGGTGTGGACTTTAACGAGGATGCGGGTGCCGATCAGCGCGCCGGCGAGTACGCCGAGCATCACGGGCATGGCGATCATGGGATCGATGTAGCCGCGGGCGAGGTAAATGCCTGCGCTGGCCGCTGCGGTGACGCCGATCATGAAGTTGCTGGTGGTGGTGGAGACTTTGAAAGGGAGCTTCATGGCCTGGTCCATGGCGAGGACCTTGACTGCGCCCGAGCCGATGCCGAGAAGGCCGGAGAGCGTTCCGGCACCGAACATGATGCCGAAGCCGAGAGGGACGCGTTCGGCCGTGTAACGCTTTTCGCCCTGCGGGGTGGGATAACAACCGTGCAGGCGGAGTGTCGTGGCCAGCGGGTTGGGCGTGGTCTTCGGGAGCTCTTCGTACTTGCCGCGGATGGAAGCGGCTGCAGAGAAGAGCAGGACGACGCCGAAGACGATCGCGATCCAGTGGCTGGAGATGCGGGCGGTGAGGTAGGCGCCGAGGAGTGCGCCGAGAGTAGTTGCGACTTCAAGAAACATGCCGACGCGGATGTTCGAGAGGCCTTCGCGGACGTAGGCTACGGCGGCGCCTGAGGAGGTTGCGATGACGGAGACGAGGGACGCGCCGATGGCGTAGCGGATATCGACTTTGAAGAGGAGTGTGAGGACGGGGACGATGACGACGCCTCCGCCGAGGCCGGTGAGAGCGCCGAGCAGACCTGCGAGGACCGATGTCCCAAAAAGCAGGGATGTGAAAGCGAGGATGCTCATTGGGGCCGGTTCCGAGACACAGAGGTATCGTACCCGAGATGCGGCGTCGATTGGGTACAGCCGCGCTTGGAGCGTTTAGCGGCCGTAGGGGGTATCGATGGAGACGTTAGGGCTGGGTGGGAGCGTCCAGGTGGCGAAGGGTTCAGGGTGGGCGGGGTCGAAGGGTGGGATGGGGAGACGGAGGAAGGGTTCGAGAGGTAGGTGCTGGTCGCGGATGCTCTGGATGATGATGCGGGCCAGCTCATAGGCGCCGTAGGAGTTGAAGTGGGTGTTGTCTTTGAGCTCGTCGGGCTGGTTGGGGAAGGTGTTGGCGGGGTAGTGGACGAAGGCGTGGAGTGTGCCAGCGTCGCCGAGGGTTTCAAAGAGGATTTTGCTGGAGGCGTTGAGGTCGATGAGGGCGAGGTGCTGGTCTTTGGCCACTTCACGGAGTGCGGCAGGGTAGTCGCCCAGGGTTTGGACGATTTTGCCGTCGGCGTCAAAGTTGCGGCGGTTCATGGGGGTAACGAGAATGGGCGTGGCGCCGTGAGCGCGGGCCTGCGTGATGTAGTCGAGGAGGATGGTCTTGAAGTCGGTTTCTGCGGGGACGTATCCGGCGCCTGGCTTCTGATCGTTGTGGCCGAACTGGATCATGAGGTAATCGCCGGGGCGGATGGTGGACATGACCTTGGCGAGGCGGCGCTCGCCGACGAAGCTTTTGATGGTTTCGCCGGATTCGGCTTCGTTGGCGATGGAGATGCGATCGTTGAAGAAGAGAGGCATCATCTGTCCCCAGGCGGCCCAGGGTTCCTTGTCCTGGTCGACGACGGTGGAGTCTCCGGCGAGGTAGACGGTGGGGACGTTGGTGGGCTCGATGGAGATGGAGCGGACGCTGGGGTGGTCGCCGTTGAACTCAAGTGTGAGCTTTTCGTCCCAGTCGAGGGCACCGATTTCGCGAGGCTTGAGGCGGACTTCGAGGGGTTTGTCTGGTGCCGATGTTGGCGTGATGGTTGCGGTGCGGACGTTCACGTTGAAGGTGATGGTGAAGGACTTGCCGGCGGCGATGGGGTGCTGATCGAGGAAGAGGCGGCGGGACTCAGCGCGGACAGTGGCGGTGGAGGCCTGTGGGCCACCGAGGACGAGGGTGACTCGATAGTTGCCGTCAGGAACGGCCAGCGAGAAGAAAAAGGGTTGGTCGCTGGTGCAGGCACCGCCGGTGAAACTTTTAGGGGCAGTGCTGAGATCGAAGCCGAAGGCCTGTGCGCCCGGTGCAGGCGTTTTGTAGAGGGAAGCAGAGGTGAGCTGATGGCGTGTCACATCCGGCTTTGTGGCGGCGCATTGGAAGCTCCAGGATTGCGCGCCGGCGGAGGCGCAGACGGCGAAGCTGAAGAGCGCAAGGGTGATGCGGGACGCTTGGCGGGGGACGTTCATCGGCGAGGGAGTCTCCTTCTCGAACAGACGGGACGATGGTACACACTCGCGGCATGGTTTGGAAACTATTTGCCTATTGACACTGATAGTCTGGGATACGTAGAGTTCGCACGAAGATGAAAGCATAGGATGGGGTTCCTTTATGGTAACGGGCGGTCGCACTTTCGGGATACCTGCGGGACGCCCGATGTTCACAACGATGCTTTTGGCCGGAATGCTGGCGGCGCCGGCAGTCGCGCTTTCTCAAGAGGCTGCAACGGTTGGCGGCGAGAAGATCGCGGCTGTGCAGCAGTTGTTTGCGGCTCCGCCTGACGATGCGCGGGTGATGATGCGGTGGTGGTGGTTCGGGCCGGCGGTGACCAAGCCTGAGATTGAGCGCGAGATCCTGGCGATGAAGGCTGGCGGCATCGGCGGGTTTGAGATCCAGCCGGTGTATCCGCTGGCGCTTGATGATGCGAAGAAGGGCATTCGGAATATTCCTTATCTCTCTGCTGACTTTCTGGATGCTGTGAGTTTTGCATCGAAGACGGCGAATGACAATGGAATGCGCATTGATATGACACTGGCGAGCGGGTGGCCTTATGGTGGCAAGCATGTACCGGTGGATGAGGCTTCGGCGCGTCTGAAAGTGGTGGCTGTGGATGTCGCGGGTGGAGCGAGTTCGGTGGCTTGTCCTTCGATCGGCAATGGCGAGAGCCTGCTGGCGGTGTTTGCGGGTGAGGGGACGGCGAAGCAGTATGAGGCTGGGAGGCTGAAGCGCGTGAGCGTTGAGTCAGGTTGTGAGCGCTTGAAGATGGAAGCAACGCGGGGAGCGCGGGTGGCTGTGTTTTATATCGCAGGCCGTACTGGGCAGCAGGTAAAGCGGGCAGCGGTAGATGCAGAAGGATTTGTGCTCGACCATTTGAGTGAGCGGGCTGTGGCGGATCATCTGAAGACTGTTGGTGAGCCTTTGATGAAGGCCTTTGGGGATAAGCCGCCGTATGCGGTGTTCAGTGACAGCCTGGAGGTTTATGGAGCGAACTGGACGGACGATCTTCCGGCGGAGTTCAGGAAGCGGCGTGGGTACGATGTGCTCGAGCATCTGCCGCAGCTTACGCACGGCACCGATGAAGCAAGCGCGGAGGTGCGGCATGATTGGGGTCTTACGCTGACGGAGTTGGTCAATGAGCGCTACCTTACGCCGGTGGATGCATGGGCGAAGGCGCACGGCACGCGGTTCCGTTCACAGACGTATGGTGATCCTCCGGTTTCGATGTCGAGCAATAGTCTGGTGGCGCTGCCTGAGGGCGAAGGGCCGCAGTGGAACCGGTTTTCGTTTACGCGGTGGGCGACTTCAGCGAGCCATCTTTATGGGAGGCCGGTTACATCGGCTGAGACCTGGACGTGGCTGCATTCGCCGCCGTTCAGCGCTACGCCGCTGGATATGAAGGCCGAGGCGGACCGTTTCTTTCTTGAGGGTGTGAATCAATTAGTTGGGCATGGATGGCCGTATACGCCACCGGGTGTTGCTGAACCGGGATGGAACTTCTATGCGGCGGCGGTGTTCAACGATCACAATCCATGGTGGATTGTGATGCCGGATGTAACGAAGTATATGCAGCGAGTGAGCTATCTGCTGCGGCAGGGTAAGCCGGCCAACGATGTTGCGGTGCTGCTGCCGGAGGATGATGCCTATGCGGAGTTCGATACGAGCAAGGTGAGTCTTTCGGCTGAGATGCCGAAGTACATCACGCCGGTGCTGACGCAACAGATTCTTGGTGCGGGCCATAACTTCGACTATGTGGATGCGGCTTCCATGGAGAAATTGGGGATTCCGTATCCGGTGCTGGTGATGCCGCATGTGGAGCGGCTTTCGCCGGAGGTGTTGAAGACGATTGCGGCCTACGTGGAGCATGGGGGAAAGGTGATTGCGGTTGGATCGACACCTGATCGTGCGCCGGGATTTGAAGATGCGGCACGGGTGAGTGATGTTGTGAAGGGCGCGTCAAAGAAACTGTTCGATGGCACGAGCGAGCGGATGGTGGGGACTGATGAAGAGGTTGGCGCGGCGTTGCGTGGTGTGCTGAAGCCGGATTTTTATTCTTCGGCTGCTGACCTTGGATTTATTCATCGCAGGCTTGAGGATGGCGACATGTACTTCCTGGCGAATACAGGCAATCAAGGGATTGCGACTGCTGTGAGCTTTGGTGCTTCGCGGAAGTATGTTTCGGTTTGGAATCCGGAGTCGGGACTCGTAAGAGAGCTCAAGGCCGCGCCTGGTGATGTGACTCTTGCGCCCTATGAGTCGGAGATCGTGGTGTTCAGCGATCAGCCGATGGGGACAGAGCTCCAGGAGGCTCATGGAAGCGCGAAGATGATTGCCGACCTTACGCAAGGTTGGACAGTGCGCTTTCCAGCCGAAGGCAAGCAGGTGGGATTCGAAGAGAAGGCAGATGCTTCGCACTCGTGGGGGGATGATGAACGGACGCGGTACTTTTCGGGTGTCGCGACGTATGTGAAGACGGTGCGGGTAACGGCGGCGGAGCTTGCCGGTGCTGTCACGCTGGACTTTGGAGAAGGGACTACGGTTGCGGCGAATCCTGATGTGAAGAGTGGGATGCGGGCGCTGCTGGTAGGGCCGATTCGCGATGCCGCAGTGGTAATTGTGAATGGCAAGAGGGTTGGTTCGCTGTGGCATCCTCCTTATGCGCTGGATATTACGGCTGCGTTGCATGAAGGAGAGAACAGGATTGAGATCCAAGTTGCGAATACGGCAGTGAATATGCTGGCCGGGCGGGCGCCAACGGATTATCACCTGTTGAATGCACGCTATGGCGAGAGGTTTACGCCGATGAATGCGGAAGACATTAAAGTATTGCCATCCGGAATAGTTGGAACGGTTCATCTTATGGAGACGAAGTAAGCGTATGCACGTAGTGAAGATGATGATGGCGATGTCCGTGTTGTGTTTGCTGGTTGGTGCCGCTGTGGCGCAAGGCAAGACGTTTAGTGTGGGGCAGACGGGAGCCAAGGGCGATGGTGTGACGCTGGACACGGCCGCGATTCAACGCTCGATTGATGCTGCGGCCAAGAGCGGCGGCACGGTGACGTTTCCGGCGGGGACTTATCTTACGGGCTCGATTTTCGTGAAGAGCGGTGTAACGCTCAAGATCGATAAGGGTGTGACGCTGATGGGGTCGCAGCATATCGAGGACTACCCGATGATGCCAACGCGCGTGGCAGGCATCGAGATGAGCTGGCCGGCGGCCCTGGTGAATGTGTACAAGCAGACGGGTGCGAGCGTTGTTGGCGATGGGACGATTGATGGTGATGGCAAGGTGTTCTGGGACAGTTACTGGGCGCTGCGGAAGATCGATGAGCCGAAGGGTTTGCGTTGGGCTTCGGACTATGACGCACGACGGCCGCGGCTGATACAGATATTTGACTCGTCGGATGTGAAGCTGAGCGGATTGATGCTGCGGCGGTCGGGGTTCTGGACGGTAGATATTTGTTACTCGCATGATGTGACGGTGGACGGCATTACGATTCGCAACAACGAGGGTGGACATGGGCCGAGTACGGATGGGATCGACATTGATTCGTCGCGGAAGATTCTGGTGGAGCATGCGGATATTGCGGTGAATGACGATGCGTTGTGTCTGAAGGCTGGCAGAGACTTCGATGGGCTGCGGGTGAATCGTCCGACCGAGGATGTGGTGCTGCGTGATTCGATTGTGCGTGAAGGTGCGGCTGGAGTGACGTTTGGCAGCGAGACTTCGGGTGGGTTTCGCAACATTGAGGCTTATGGCATCACTACGCTGAAGGGTGTGCCGGTGGGGATACTGTTCAAGTCGGCGCATACGCGTGGTGGGTTCGCGGAGAATGTGCGGATCCATGACATTACGATGACTGATACACCTGTGGTGTTCCGGATCACGATGAACTGGAACCCGAGTTACAGCTATGCGAAGATTCCGGACGGGATGACGGACTATCCGGCGTACTACAAAGTGCTGACCACGCCCGTGCCGGAAGCGCAGGGTATTGCGCATGTGCGCGATGTTCACATCTGGAGTATCAAGTCGACCGGGGCGAAGACTGTATTTGAAGTAGACGCGTATGCTACGGCGCCGCTTGAAAATTTTGTGCTCGATCATTGGGATGTGCAGGCGCGGACCGCGGGACATATTGCCGATGCAAAGAATTGGAAGATGAGCCATATGTCATTGGCGATTGCGGATGGCAGCGCGGTTGCGGTGACGGATTCATCCGGTGTGACGGGTCTGCCGCAGGTTGCCGCGAAGTAAGAGATGAAGACGAGGAAGTGCCGAAATGATGAAACGCGCAGTTGTTTGTGTGGCGATGGCCTTTGTTGTGAGCGCGATTTGCGCGCAGAAGTATCCGCTGCCTACGGCGGAGCAGCAGAAGGGCATCGACAAGGACACGTCGCGGCATTTTGGCGATGCTCCGGCTGATGCAGGGCCGTTGGCTACAGACTTGTCGCCTGCAATGAAGCTTGCGGATATCGACAAGGCTACGCGGAAGGTGGCGGATTGGCAGCTGGCGAAGTCGGAGCCTTACTTCGACCAGATATGGACGGAGAGCGTGCTGTACAGCGGGTTCATGGCGGCGTCGGAGTCGACGGGGGATCCGAAGTATCGCGATGCCATGACGGCGATGGGTAAGAAGTTTAGCTGGAGTCTGCGTAACAAGTTTCCGAATGCAGATGATCAGAGTATCGCGCAGACCTACCTTGAGTTGTATCTGCATGGAGGCAAGGGCTCTGATGTGGGCATGATCCAGCCGACGCGGGATGAGTTGGACTCGGTGATTGGGTTTGTAACGCTGAAGCCGGGCGATCCGAGGATTCCTTGGTGGTGGTGCGATGCGTTGTTTATGGCGCCGCCGGTTTGGGCGAGGATGTATGCGGCCACGGGGGAGCATAAGTACATCGACTATCTGAATGCGCAGTGGCAGGCTACGTCAAAGCTGCTCTATGACCAGGACGAGCATCTTTATGCGCGGGATGCGAGTTATATTCCGAAGCGTGCGGCGAATGGGAAGAAGATCTTCTGGTCGCGGGGTGAGGGATGGGTGATGGGCGGGATCGTGCGGACGCTGCAGTATCTGCCGAAGGATGATCCGCAACGTGGGTTTTATGTGCAACAGCTGCAGGAGATGTCGAAGCGTGTGGCTTCCCTGCAGGATAAGGATGGGTTGTGGCATGCGAGCTTGCTCGATTCGGAAGACTTTCCGCTGCCGGAGGTTTCGGGGTCGGCGTTGTTTGTGTACAGCATGGCCTGGGGCGTGAATGAGGGTGTGCTGGATCGCAAGACGTATGGGCCTGTTGTGGAGAAGGGATGGGCGGGGTTGCTGAAGCACGTGTATGCCGATGGGCGGTTGGGGTGCATCCAACAGACGGGTGCGGAGCCGACGCCTTATCTGCCAACTTCAAACTTCAACTACGGCGTGGGTGGCTTCCTGCTCGCTGCGAGTGAGGTGAGGCACATGGCCGGTGGGCCGGCTACATCGCTGCAGGCTGCAGTGAGTACGGATCCAACGAACGTGACGAATTTGCATCTGCCGGTTCCGGCGAATCCACGGTTGCCGACGCTGTTTCTTGTGGGTGACTCCACTGTACGCAATGGGCATGGTGACGGAGCCAACAATCAGATGGGATGGGGTGAGCCGATCGTTGGGTACTTCGATACGACGAAGATCAACGTGGTGAATCGCGCGATTGGTGGACGCAGCTCACGGACCTATATTGCCGAAGGACATTGGGCGGAGACGCTGAAGTTGATGAAGCCGGGAGATGTGGTGCTGTTTCAGTTTGGGCACAACGATGGCGGCGTGCCGGATGAGCCGACGCGGGCGCGTGCGTCGTTGCCGGGCGTAGGCGCGGAGACAATGGAGATTGAGAACCCCATTCTGAAGAAGCATGAGACTGTGCATACGTTTGGCTGGTACATGACGGAGTATGTGGAGGATGCGCGGGCGAAGGGCGTGACGCCGATTTTATGCTCGCTGGTGCCGCGCAAGACCTGGCAGAACGGCAAGATCGTTCGTGGTGCAGCGAGCTATGGCGGATGGACGCGGGACGTTGCTGCTAAAGAGCATGCGGGGTTCATCGATCTGAACGAGATTACGGCTCGCAAGTATGACGCGCTGGGTGAAGCGGCTGTCGAGCCGCTATTTGGCGATCCGCACACGCATACAACGCTGGCTGGCGCTGTGATCAATGCGGAGAGCGTTGTGGAGGGACTGAAGGCGCTGCCGGACGATCCTGTTGCTAAAGACTTTTCTGCGGCAGGGAAGGCGTTGAAGCCCGCTGTCACGGAGTAGCGTATGCGCCCTGCTTAGGGCTTGGCGATTTCGACGCCGAAGACGTAAGTAGGGCCGAACATGTTGGAACGGAAGATGATCATCTTCTGGTCCGGCGTGAAGCTAACGTTGGGTTCGAGCGTGTAGTTGTGCTTGGACATGTTGACGAGCTTTTCAGCCTTCAGGATGCGAGGCTGGATCATCGTCTTGTCGTTGATGCCGTCGGTCTGGCGCGGCATCTGTGGGCGAAAGAGATAGATCCACTCACCGTTGGGAGCTTTTGCAACCTGGCCTGGGTCGCCGCCGTCGCCGGCAAACATGGTCTTGTCTTTGCTGACATTGAAATGGATGGACCATTCGTTGCGGTCCATGTGGTACCAGTCCTGTTCGCCGTCGTTCAGGTTCAACGAAGCCAGCCAGAAGTCTTCGCCTTTGGGGGTTTGCAGGTCGTAGTAGACGGTGTCGCCGTCCCATCCCCAGAACTCGTGGCCTGCGATTTCCATGAACATGGTGCGCTTGTGCATGAGCTGGTTGTGCGTGCCGTCGGTGTGGATGGTCCAGATGCGATCGACCTTTTGCCAGGGGCCTTCGTGGCAGTACATGAGGATGTCGGGGTTGGCGGGTGAGAAGAGCAGGTGGTTGATCCAGTCGGTGCTGTGGAGCAGGGGAGTGATCTTTCCATCGTTCAGGTTGAGTGTATAGAGCACGAGTGGAATGCGGGCGGCGAGGCGGCGCTCCATCATTTCGCCTTTGTTGGCAGGCTGTTCGAGCGGGCTGCCCTGCGGGCTGACCGTCTTCGCTTGAGAGTTGTATTGCTTCTCTGGAGCGGCGACTTCGTCATAGGTGCCGGCTGCGAGGGTTTCGTCGGCGTTTACTGTATCGATGTTGCCGTGAGGGGGAATCTTGCCGATCATGCGAGTGTCGCCGGTATCGACGTTGGTGACGTAGAGCTGCTGCTCGTCGGGCTTGATGTAGAAGACGCTTGGCGTCTTGTGGCCTACGACGATGGTGCGCACGCGGCCTTTGACGACGGATCGCGTCTCCATGGATTTGAGGTTGAGGACGGAGACCCCTTCGGGTGTGGTGTAGATCATCTCGGTACCGTCAGGCGTGTAGGCGTTGACGTTGAAGTAGAAGCTGGCCGAGCCGGGCTCGCTGGTGAGGCGCACGACACGATGGCCGGTGTCTTTGTCGATCCAGGACTTAGGTGGGTCTTTTAGCTCCGCCGCAGTGGGCATGTGGTCGGGTGTGCGTGTGTCCTTGGGGGTTGGATAGCCCTGCGCCAGGACGGCGTGCGAAAGGCAGGTAATCAGAAGCGAAGAGCAGAGGGTGATGGATTTCAAGGGACCTCCTGTTGTCATCCTTAGCGGACTTTCTCTAGACGCTAAACCGGAGGCATGAAGTTTCATGCCTCCGGCGGAATAACAAGCGTGAACGAGTTAGAAAGATACACGACCGGAGAATTGGAAATCCCGGCTGTCGGATGAGGCAGTAGTCAGTGTTCCAAAGGTGGCAGTGTTGATGCTCTGTCCGATACTGGTAGCTGTACCACCACCGCCACCTCCGAAGGTGACTGAGTTCAGCACATTCTGGCAATCCACACCGAAGATGAACTTTACCTTCTCCGTGATGTCGAAGCTGCGGCGCAGACCGCTTGTGATGCGGAAGTTGCCGGGTCCTCGCAACCCATACGCTCCGCCGCGAGGTGCATCGCCAATCATGAGTGGGTTCGAGTTGCAGAACGGTGCTCCACTGTTCGCGCATGAGACCTGTGTCGTCGTGCTTCCTACAGTCACCTGCCCCCCAGATCCTGGTGTGGACGAAGTGTTGTATCCGCTCGCTCCGTTCAGCCCGCCGTTGATGTAAGTTTTGGTTGGAAGGTTGAGGGCTGTTGCACCCGCGCCCCACTTTGAAGTCATGATGGGACCGCTGAAACCCGGATTGACGTCGGGCATGCAGGTTCCCTGGTTGGGTAATGACGTTGCGGTGCAGGCAGAAGAGGTGACGAACAGCGGCAACCCGGAGCTGTACGTGCTAATGCCCGAAAGCTCCCATCCACCGGCAAGTGCGCGAACGAGGAAGTGGTTCCGGCCGATTCCGGCCTTTCCGAATGGGAGTTTGTAAACTCCGTAAGCGGACAGGTTCTGGGGTATGTCGAGAACGCTTTCTGAACGATCGATACGGTCGGCCGCCCACGATTTTCCATTCAGAGTGAGGTTGCCCGGGATTGCGTAACCGGTACGGATGGTACCTGCATCGTCCAATTCCTTGTCCCATGTGTAATTCACGTTGAACGTCAGCCCATGCGTCGGCCGGATGGCAATGGAGGCCTCCAGCGCGTTGTAAGCGGCGTTCGCCGAATAGAGACCCCAGGTGTCGGTCGTGCCGGAGTATTGCGGCATCCACTTGAGGCTCTGAGCGATGGTTGCGAAGGTAGCTCCGGCCGATGTCGCCGCTGCCTGCGCGAAGCCGGCATATGGCGTGCCACAGCAACCGGGCATGACAGCCTGCGCCAGTGCCACGTTGGCGGCTGTGGCAGGCTGTGAAAGCAGACCCTTTCCATACTGCGGAGCGGCCACTGTGCCGCCGGCGCCGAGCGCGAAGTAGGCCGGGTTCACCTCGCCCGATTGGAGGCCACGCAGACCGCTGGCGCCGGCGATGAAGTGACTGATGCTACCCGCATAGTTCAGGGTGAAGGTGATGTTATTGGTCATTGCCTGCTGGATGCCGAAGTTCCAGTAATAGAACGTCGGTGTGCGGTCGCCGTAGTACGGGTCGGCGTAGTTGATGCCCGAGGTCGACTTTACGAAGGCTCCCGAGCTGTTGACAAAGTTGCCGACCAGACCGGTGGATAGCTGGCTGGTCACCGATGGTGCGGGTATAGTGGGCAACGTTGCCGTGGGGCCGCCGAAGTTCGTGTTCGAAAGGCCCAATGTCTGGAAACCTGTGCTGTTGTTGAGATAGAACGCCGGCGCTGCGTTTGGACCGGCAGGGTTAGCCGGATAGCTGATCGGATCGTTGAAGCCGGTTTGGCCGGTAGCGACCGCACCCGCACCGCCAGTGCCTCCGCCATGTGAGTAGAGGATGGCGACGCCTCCGCGGATGACCGTTGTCGGAGTTGCGGAGTAGGCGAAGCCCAGGCGCGGACCCCAGTTTTTCCAGTAGGTATTTACCGGTGAGCGGCAACCGCAGCTCACGCCTGCTCCGCCATAGTTTCCGGCGAATTGGAAGTTTCCAGGATTGCCGGTATAGGTGTTGGTCTGTGTCGCATTCAGGAACGACCAGCGATCGAGAGTTTCACGGAAGCTGGGGATGTAATCCCAACGCAGCCCAAGGTTCAGCGTCAACTTCGAGGTGATCCTGAGGTCATCCTGAAAGTAAGGGGAGATGGGGTGATAACGGTCGCCGATGTCGGAAAACGGCTGCAGCGTGACAGCGCTGCTATCGACTGCGCCAAGCATATAACTGGCATAGGCATAACCGTTAGCGGTCACATAGGAGGTGCCGCTGATGTTGTCCGTATCGTTAGGGTTCCACGCATAGGTGATGGGAGAGGAGTAGCTGCTGTTGGTGCTGGCGTTCTCCATCAGATCCTGAAGCTGTATGCCGAAGTTCAGAGCGTTTTTGCCTAGTGTCCATTCAACGTTGTCGACAATCACGAAGGTGTGTGTCACGGTCTTATTGGTGACATCCGGCTGGCTCCAGTTGGTTTGCGGATTGGTGCCGGCAAAGCTTGAACCGGGAAACTCATCGGAGCCCTGTCCGACAGGCACGCCAGTGATCCCGATCGCAGCCGACTCATATTGCGCAATGCCCTCATTGCTATTTTGCGTGGGTGGACCGCCGAAGTACTGATAGCCGGCTTTGAACTGATTCACCGCTCGTGGCGAGATGGTGAACGTGTGTTCCACATCGATGAAGTCACCGACGACCGTTGACATGGTGGTGGCGAGATAGGGCACCGGCAGATTGGAGGTGCCCGAGGTATAAGGCACCGCGTGGCGGCGGCCGTTGGTCGCGGCAACGGAGAGTCTCTGCCGGGGTGAGATGTCGTAATCGATACGCGTACCCCAGAGATAGTTCTTATAGCCGGTTGGAATGCCGCCAATGTAGTTGTTGGTCAACGAGTTGTTGATCGTGGCAGGCAGAAATTTTTGCATGTACAGGCTGATGGGGGAAAGCTCGTTCGTCGGGATAATATTTGTAGCTTTGGCGGGATTCGAAGCGCCGGTCGGTGTTTGTCCGAAGGGATAGCGGCACGGCGTTCCTCCATTGTTAGCGGTGCATGCTGCCTGCGATGTAGGATCGTAAATTACATACCCCGGTCCGCCGTTGGCTGCCAGGAGTTGAGAGAAGTCTCCTGTGCGCATTTGTGCTGTTGGCAAAGTATCCGCGCCATACACCGGTGCGGACTCGGCGTGAACCTTGTCGAGGGTGAACTGAAAGAAGAGCTTATCCCTGCCATCGAAGAGGTGCGGAATACGCACAGGTCCGCCGAAGCTAATGCTGAGCTCATTCTGGTGGTCTGCCGGCTTGGAAATATGTCCATAGGAGTTCGGCGTGGCATTTTGAAAGCCTTTGACGCCGGCCGCATTCGTGATCGTGGTCCAGGGAGCGGTAAAGCCCCAGGTATCAAAAAGCGTGTTCCGAATGAAGTCGGCAACCGTGCCGTGATACTTGTTTGTTCCTGACTTGAGGTTGTAGTTCTCAAGCCCAGCTCCCTGGTACTCGGCGGAGTATCCGCTGGTCACTACCTGGATCTGATCGATTGCCTCCATCGGGACGACGTTTAAGACCGGCCGGTTGTCTCCCTGCTGGCTGATCGTCGTGAGTGGAATGCCGTCCACATAGAGTTCACCGACGCGGGTCGTGGTTCCACCGATGACTGAAGAGCGGCTGCCAGCCTGCGCTCCGGGAAGCAGGTTGGAGAACTGCGTAATATCGCGTTGCTGGTTGCCGGAGACCAGCAGCGGCAATTCCATATACTCCGCGCCCTGAATCGTTCCGCCGAGGGTGGCGTTGGTTGTCTCCAGATTAGGGGGAGCGGTGGTAACCGTTACTTGCTCGCCCTGCGAGCCGACTTTCAGCGCGACGTTGAGTCCTGTGACGTGCAGGGCATCGATCTGGATGTTTTCCTGCTTGTGCGACTCAAATCCAGCGGACTTCACCTCAATCGTGTAGATGCCCGGAATTAGCGGCGTGATGTCATAAACGCCGTCCGACGAGGTCGGCCGTGTGGTTTTAACCCCTGTTCCCACATTGGTCGCGGTCACGGAGGCGTTAGGGACGGCAGCGCCGGTCTGATCGGTGACTGTTCCTTCGATGGCCCCGTCGCCACCGGTCTGCGCCAGAACGGCTGAGCAAGCCAGGAGAAGCAGGGCGAGCGAGGTGGTGATCCATCGCAGGGCGCGGCCCTTCAAGGGCATCGCTTGATTTGAGATGGTGCGGTAGATCAGATCTAGGAGCAATCGTGCGTTCATACAGTCCTCCTGCCAGATGCGTTGAAATTTGGGAGATTGTTCGACGTCGAACCATACGAGGATGAAAGCACCGGTGTCAATAGAAAAATAATTTCCGATAGATCGGGTAAGTGATGATTGGCAATAGGCCGGGAAAAGCGAATTGTCCTTTATGAAATAATTCCTCAGTTGACAATTGCTGATCAATAGCTCTATCTTGCTGTTTTTCAGGGGAATAGGGGGCGAGCCAGTGCGTAGGTATGCTCAGGTGACGCGGCTTGTGCCGGAACAAGAGGCCGAATACGTTCGGTATCACCAAGAGGTCTGGCCGGATGTGCTGAGAGTCATCGCCGCATGCGAGATCACGAATTACAGCATCTTTCTTTCAAACGGGTTCCTGTTTTCGTACCTGGAGTACAACGGCAGCGACTATGAGGCCGATATGCGCAAGATGGCTGCGAGCCCGGAGATGCAGCGGTGGTGGAAGATCATGAATCCGACGCTGACGGCGGTGGACGCGTCGAAACCCGAAGAGCTGTGGTCGCCGATGCGCGAGGTCTTCCACTTCGACGGTGGGGAGTCGCAAGCTTCGATCGAGGTCCTGGCGAAGTCCAACAGGTGACCGGTTGTTGGTGAGCGGCGGCTAAGGATAGAATCCTCGCGAGTGACAATCCTATGACTTTGAAGACTTTTGGTTTCCTTCGTTTGCACGTTCTGCTCTTCCTCTGTTCGTCGTCTTTGCTTTCTATGGCGCAGAAGGCCGCAGCTCCAACGGCGCAGCTCAACATCGACACGGGAAACATCGTCAGCCCGGTTAGCCCGATGCTTTATGGGTTGATGACCGAGGAGATCAACCACTCATACGACGGCGGTTTGTATGCGGAGCTGGTGCGGAACCCGACGATGCGTAATTTCTGGTCGGGAGTGGAAGGTTGGGAGCTGGTCCGCAATGGGAATGCCGATGCGGAGATGATGCAGGACAAGGAGACGGGACCGAGCACTGCGCTCACCACGAGCCTGAAGCTTGTGATCAAGAGTGCATCCGCGATAGATGAGGTCGGGGTGAGCAACTCCGGGTACTGGGGAATCCCGGTGCATGCGCGGACGACCTATAAGGGTTCGTTTTATGCGAAGGCGGGAGACGCAAACCTGGGACCGCTGACGGTGCGGTTGATCAGCGACGACACGAACGCGGTGCTGGCGCAAGTTGTGATTCCTGCGATTACGACATCGTGGTCGAAGCATGAGTATTCGCTGACGACCGGCGAGGTCGCTGCCTCCTCGAAGAATCATCTGCAGATTACGGCGGCGCACGCTGGCGTGTTGTGGTTGCAGCTGGTGTCGCTGTTTCCGCCGACGTATAACAATCGCCCCGAAGGCCTGCGGGTTGATCTGATGGAGCGCATGGCTGCGATGCATCCGCACTTTCTGCGTCTGCCGGGAGGGAACTATCTGGAAGGCGACACGCTGGCGGATTGGTACGACTGGAAGAAGACGATCGGGCCGCGTGTGGACCGGCCCGGACATCAGGCGCCGTGGACCTACTGGTCGACCGATGGCATGGGCTTTCTCGAGTTTCTGGAGTGGTGCGAAGACCTGCATGTAGAGCCGGTGCTGGCGGTCTATGCGGGTTATGCGCTCAAGGGCCAGCATGTGGAGCCGGGGCACGACCTGGAGCCTTATGTGCAGGCGGCCGTCGATGAAGTGGAGTATGTGACCGGCGACACTTCCACAAAGTGGGGTGCCGAACGAGCGAAGGATGGTCATCCGGCGCCGTTCCCGCTGCACTACATCGAGATCGGCAACGAAGACTGGTTCGACAAGTCGCACACCTACGATGCGCGTTTTGCTCAGATTGCGGAGGCGCTGCGCAAGCATTATCCGCAGTACAAGTTGATTGCAACCGCTCCGGTGAAGGAAACGAAGGCTGCCGCACAGCCTGATTTGATCGATGACCACTACTACAAGTCGCCCGCGGCGATGTTTGATTTGGTACATCAGTACGACAATGCGCCGCGCACAGGGCCAAAGGTGTTTGTGGGCGAGTGGGCGACGCGGTCGGGTTCGCCGACGCCGAACTTCGGCGATGCTCTGGGTGATGCGGCGTGGATGACCTCGATGGAACGGAACGGCGACCTGATCGAGATTGCAAGCTATGCTCCACTGCTGACCAATGTGAATCCTGGAGCGATGCAGTGGCCTACGGACCTGATTGGGTATGACGCGCTGAAGAGCTATGGTTCTCCGAGCTATTACGCGCAGTGTCTGTTTGCGGCGCACATCGGGGATGGGACGCCGCACTCGACGATCTCGGGAGCAGGCGCGCGCTTCTTCTACTCGGCTACTGTGTCTTCGAGCGACCATGTGTTGCATTTGAAGCTGGTGAATGCATCGAATGTGGACCAGCCGATTGCCGTTTCGCTTGCGGACTTTGCAGCGGGCAAGCATGTGGCGCAGATCAATACGCTGCATGCGGCCAGCTTTGAGGCGACGAACTCGATTACATCGCCGGAAGCGATCCTGCCTGTTGCTTCGAGCCCGGCGTTCAAGGATAGCGAGTTCCATGAGGTGGTTGGGAAGTTCACGATTCAGGTCATCGACATTCCTTTGAAGTAGGCCGGGCTCGTTCACGGCCTAAGCCCAGTTGAGGCCTTCCTTTGTTTCGCGCCCAAGACGATTTAGTCTTAAGAGATAAAAGCACAAGTTGCCGCGAACAAAGGAAGGATCTCTCTGTATGTCGATTGCCTCATTCAGACACAGCTATGTTGTTTTTGCCGGATTTACGATGGGCCTGATCGCTTTCGCGAGCGTGATGAGCCAGGCGCAGTCTGTGGCTCCAACTGCAGCGGAGGTTCGAGCTTCAAGGGCGTTTGACGCTGCTAAGAAGCTGGGAACGCCGGACCTGTATGCGTTCCTTAAGCCGATGCCCAAGGGCGCGGAGCTGCATTACCACCTGGGCGGCGGGATCTATGCGGAGAGCACGCTGGATGAGGCCGTGAGACAGGGCATATGCATCGACCCTGTGGCGGCGAGGTTTGCGCCACACCATGAAGGGCCGGGATGTCCCGCGGGAACGATTCCTGCGTCGGAGGCGGTGAAGGACCAGAAGCTTTACGACCGGCTGATCAATGCTTTTTCGATGCGCAGCTTTGTACCGGTGAATGGCTACGATGGTCACGATCAGTTCTTCTCCGGCTTTCGTGCGAACGGACCGACAGGGTTTATGGGCGAGTGGCTGGCGGAGGTCGCGACTCGTGCTGCGGACCAGAATGAGACTTACCTCGAGATCATGACAGGGCCTTCGTTTCGCAATTCTCTGGCATTGAGCACGAAGGTGAAGTGGCCTGTGGATGCGGATACTTCCGTCACGCGTGAGGAGCTGGCCGGCATGCGCGATCAGTTGATTGCCGCAGGACTCTTTAACGAGATGGATGCAGGGCGTAAGGAGATGGATGATGCTGAACGGGTGCAGCGGAGCGTTGAGAAGTGTACGGATGCTCCTGCGCAGGCGTCTTCTCCATGCAGCATCAAGATGCATTACATCTTCACGATCATTCGTTCAGGTGCGCCGGCGCAGGTGTTTGCGCAGGCGTTACTTGGGTTTCAGCTGAACAGCGTTGATCCGCGCTTTGTGGGCATCAACATTGCGGCGCCGGAAGATGGGCGCGTTTCCATGCATGACTATCACCTGCACATGCAGATGCTGGACTATCTGCACTCGCTCTATCCCAAGGTGAACCTTTCGCTGCATGCGGGAGAGCTTGCGCCGGGGATGGTTCCGCCTGAGGGTTTGCGGTTTCATATTCGTGAGGCGATTGAGCTTGGGCATGCGCAACGTATCGGGCATGGTGTCGATGTGTTGTACGAAGATGACGCTGCCGGGCTGTTGAAGGAGATGGCGGCGAAGCATATTTCGGTGGAGATCAACCTGACGTCCAACGATGTGATTCTTGGGGTGAAAGGTGCGGACCATCCGTTGTCGGGATACATCGCGGCGCATGTGCCGGTTTCGCTTTCGACCGACGATGAGGGCAACTCGCGGATCGACCTGACGCATGAGTATGTGAAGGCCGCTGAAGAGCAGCACATCGACTATATGGAGTTGAAGAAGATGGCGCGGACTTCGTTCGAGCACTCCTTCCTGACGGGCGAGAGCTTGTGGGCGGCGCCGGATGATTTTGCGAGGCGCAAACCGGCTTGTGCAGCAGCCATTACAGCGACGAGTAAGCCGACGGCTGCCTGTGAGGCGCTGTTGAAAGGCAGCGAGAAAGCGGCGGCGCAGTGGGAGTTGGAGCAGAGGTACGCGGCATTTGAGGCTTCTTTGCCTTGAATCGGGTCTTTGCGACCGCCGCCGGAGCGCCGGAACAGATATCCTGCAAAGAGCGCGCTCTTTCGTTGTTCGCGCAGGAGAAGCCAGAAACGTGAAGATTGTTGTTGTGTCGCCCCATCGTGACGATGCGGCTTTTGCCCTGACGCTTGCGGTGGATGCGTGGATTGCAGCCGGCCATAAGGTCAGCGTGGTGAACTGCTTTTCGCGCAGCGAGTATGCGCCGTACTCGGATGCCGATTCTGTCCATGCCAACGACCGCATGTCGTTTGTCACTGCCCTGCGCGGGCGCGAGGATGAGTCGTGGCGCAGGCAGTATGGTTCTGCGCTTACGCTGGTAGACCTGAACATGAAGGACGCGCCGCTGCGTCTGCACATCGGCGCCGATGAAGTGCGTGGCCTGAGTGTGAATGTGAATGATAAGGCTCTGGTAAAGATTCAGAAGGCCGTGGAGCGGATTGCGCCGGCTGCCGTGGTCTTACCGCTGGGCCTGGGTGGACACATCGATCACCTGACTGCACGGCAGTCTCTGATCGCAGCAGCCGCTGGAACAACCGCATGGGCTTTCTATGAGGATGTTCCAGCCGCGCCGCTGGCGGAGCCTATCGAGGAGTTTGTGGCTGGCCTGGCGCGGGAGTTCTCGCTCGACCTCAGGCCGGTTCTGATTGGGCAAGCCAGCGACGAAGCGGCTGCCATCACGCGCCGGCGTCGCGCGGCGTTTTGTTACGATTCGCAGGTAGACGACGCCGAGGTGGAAGCGATCGCGCAGTTTTGTAAGGTATATGGAGGCAGGGAACGGCTTTGGGCAAACCAGGCGTGGCTCGATTTGAGTCCGTCGCTGGAAGCTTAGAGGACGGCGCTCACTGTAGGCTGGAAGAAACTTTGTGGAGTGGGAATCGACGACGTGAGAATCGGCATTGATCTGGGTGGGACGAAGATAGAAGGCATCGCGCTCGATGCGGCGGGAACGGAACTACAACGGTTTCGCATTGCCACGCCGCGTGGCGACTACGACGGCACGGTCGCGGCAATCCGCGGTGTGGTGCATGAGCTGGAAGAGAAAACCGGCGAAACCGGCAGCGTCGGCGTGGGCATACCGGGAACGGTGGTTGCATCGACGGGACTGGTGAAGAACGCGAACTCGACCTGGTTGAACGGACGGCCGTTTGAACACGATTTGAGCGTGGCACTGGCGCGGGAAGTGCGCTGCGCGAATGATGCCAACTGCTTCGCTATCAGCGAGGCCACGGATGGCGCAGCTGCCGGTGCTGGGGTGGTGTTTGGCGTGATCGTCGGTACGGGCTGTGGGGGTGGAGTCGCGATCAACGGGCACGTGCATGCCGGGCGCAACGGCATCGGCGGCGAGTGGGGCCACATGCCGCTGCCCTGGGCCTCAAGGGATGAGTTTCCCGGGCCGGAGTGCTACTGCGGCAAGCGCGGATGCCTGGAGAAGTGGATTTCAGGTACAGGCTTCGAGCTGGACTTCGCCACGCATACCGGGCGCGAGCTGCGGGGCAAGGAGATCGTTGCGCTGGCCGCTGCGGGCGATGTTGAAGCGTCAGCGGCGTTGGAGCGGCTGTACGACCGCATGGCTCGCGGTTTGGCAGTCATGGTCGACGTGCTGGACCCGGACGTGATTGTCGTGGGCGGCGGCCTTTCGAACCTGGATGGCCTGTATCCGACGGTTTCGCGGCTGCTGCGCGACTATCCCTTTGGCGGAGGTGTGGACACGCCGATTGTCCGTGCGATGCACGGGGACTCCAGCGGCGTTCGCGGCGCGGCGTGGTTGTGGCCGCAGGATGCCAGCTAGGGGATCAGGGCTTCGGCTTCGATTTCCACGCGCCACTTGGGATTGAGCAGGGCAGCGACGACCATGGTGGATGCAGGGCGGATGACGCCGAAGACTTCGCCGTGCGCGCGACCGACTTCTTCCCAATCCTCAGCGCGCGCGAGGAACATGCGAGTGCGGTAGACATGCTCGAAGGTAGCGCCGGCCTGCGTAAGCGCAGTTTCGATCAGCTTGAGGACGGTGCGGGTCTGCTCAGCTGGGGAAAGATCGTCGGCTCCGACCGGGCCTGTTCCTGACACATGGACGACGTTGCCGATGCGCACGGCGCGTGAGAAGCCGATGATGGGTTCGTAAGGGCTGGTTCCGGGGATATTCTGGCGTTCCATCTGGCCAGTTTAGCTGATATCGCCGCGCTTACCGGAGTTTGGACGGTCGGCCAGTGGCTCGAGGGACGAGGGCTTCGGCGCGCTCCAGGATGAACCGGTGGAAGGCCCCGGCAACGCTTGCGGGCTCCGGCCCTGTGAGCGTTGCGACCGAGAACATGCGTGCGAGCTTGAGCCCGCGCACGCGCGCAATCCGCAGCGTGCCCAGCGCCAGCTGGTTGCGCACGGCCCAGCGGGACACAAAGCCGACACCCAGCCCGGCCTCAACGGCGCTGAGCAGGCCTTCGGTAGAGTCGAACGTCATGTGGATGTTCAGGTCGCGAAGCGCAACGCCCGACTGTTCAATGGCGTCCTCCACGATGCGGCGGGAGCCCGAGCCGAGCTCGCGGGTGACGAGCGGAACGTCGCGGAGCTGCGAGAGCCGTACCTCTTCATCGGCCCAGTCGTGGCCTACGGGAACGACGCACACCATGTGGTCTTCCATGAAGGGCTCGACATGGACGTCGCGGCGGAGCGCGGGACCCTCGATCAGGGCGATCTGGGCGCGGTGATCGCTGAGGGCTTCGAGCACCGTTTGCGTGTTACCGCCCAACACGGAGATTTCCACCTTGGGGTTTTCCGCGAGGAAAGCGGCGATAAGACGCGGCAGCAGATACTGGCCGATGGTCTGCGAAGCGGCGATGGTGAGCGTTCCTGCATTGCTATTCGTGGTTGCAGCGACGGCCTGGCGGGCCTCCTGCGCTAGCTCGGCGAGGCGGTCGGCGAAGGGAAGCAGAGCGCCGCCGGCGGCGGTGAGCGAAAGCTTTCCGTTGGCGCGGTCGAAGAGTGCGGCGCCGAGTTCGGCTTCGAGAGCTTTTACCTGTTGGGTAATAGCGGGCTGCGTGAGCAGGAGTTCTTCGGCGGCAATGCGGAAGTTCAGGTGACGAGCGGCCGTTCGGAAGACCTTAAGGCGGAAGTTTTCCATCAACGACAGCGTACACAGGTTCGGGTACCTGGTGCGATATCATCGGCTGAACCTGACCTGATTTTGACTGCGCATGAGGGACCTGGACGATGTGTTTTTCTGCAACGGCGAACTTTGTTGGGAGTGGTGTTCTGGGAGCGGTTGGCGTAGCGACGCTGACCAAGGTGAAGCATCGGCGGGAGCTGCTGTTTGCGTCGCTGCCGACGCTGTTTGCGATCCACCAGTTCACAGAGGGTTTTGTGTGGCTCGGGCTTGATGGGATCCTCTCCAAACAGGCGGCGCACAATATGGGCGCGGCGTTTGTGCTTTACGCACAGGGCCTCCTGCCATTCCTGATGCCGCTCGGAGTAATGCTATTTGAGCGCACGCGCGCGCGGCGAAGGACGATGCTGCCGTTCGTCATCCTCGGCGGTCTGCTGATGCTCTACATGCTGTGGGGGTTGGCTGCATATCCGCTGCAGGTCTGGGTGCAGGGCAACAGCATTGTGTATGTAAACCAGGCCACGAACATGACGTGGGTCGCGGTGCTGTACATCATTGCAACGTGCGGCCCATTGTTCTTCTCGAAAGTGCCGATGATGGTAGTGTTCGGCGGGGCGAATCTGGGAATTCTGCTGGTGGTGATGGCGGTGAAGCGCTATGCGTTTACTTCGCTGTGGTGTGCCTATGCGGCTGTGGCTAGCGTGATTATTCTGGCGTACTTCTGGAGAAGCTCAGCAAGCCGTCCCTTTGAATACTTGAACGCATAAAACGGGCAATTATAAGGCTGCACAACTCGGGTTATGTGCAAGATGCCGTCTTGCACGTAACCCTTTTTGCACAACTTTGGGTTCATTCCTCCTTAATTTTGCTTGACCATACTCAAGACAAGCGCTTATCTTGCTCCTCGCACCTATAAAAGCGCTTTGCCGGTGAGTCAGGGAGATGTATCACCAGCGAGTACCGGGCCCGGCCTTTATAACCCGTGGCTTAAGCCGACCCGAGACGATGGCGGTGAAACCATCTCAAAACCGCGGCGATGTCCTCACCTGAAGGGCAAGCCGCACATGCAATGAGCAGAACGTAACCCTTGGAGACTAGATGACTACGATTTCAAACAAAAACACGCAGCTCGCTGCGAAGGATTTCCACGGACTGACCGCGTCCGGCAGCAGATGTGGTTCTACAGAGGCAGGCCGCTTTACGGCGTGGTGCCTCGCCGGCATGCTGCTGCTGGCATTCGTGCTGGCCGGTTCGGCTGGCGCGCAGCAGATCACCGGCGCGATCGCCGGCACCGTCAAGGACGACCAGGGCGCGCTGGTAGCCAACGCCGCTGTAAAGGCCACCAACACCGAAACCGGCTTCGTGCGGTCCACCGTCGCTGGCAGTGATGGCACCTACACGATCCAGTATCTGCCGGTAGGCAACTACACGGTATCGATCGAAGCCCCGGGCTTCAAGAAGTTCGTCCAGCAAAACATCGTTGTCGCCGTGGATCAGACGCAATCCCTCCCCGTTGCTCTCTCCGTCGGCGCCGTCACGGAGACGGTCACCGTCACCACGGCCCCGCCGCTGATCAACATCTCCACCGAAACGGTCGGCCGCACCATCTCACCGGACGAAATCAACAACCTGCCTCTCGTAAACCGCAACGCGTATACCGAACTTTCGCTGACGCCTGGCGTTCAGTCCAACAGCGCCAGCAGCTCGGGCGCCAGCTCGCCGAACTTCGTCATCGGCGTTCCCTCCACGCAGGTGATCATCAATGGCGGCCTGGACGGCGGCGTTCCCATGGTCAGCTTCTATCTGGATGGCGGCTTCAACATGACCGGCCTTCGCAACTACGGTAACGCGCTACCGAACCCTGACGCGCTCGAAGAGTTCCGTGTCGAAACCAGCAACTTCCAGGCGCAGTATGGTCGCATGTCGGGCGGCGTCGTCACCGCTGTTACAAAGTCCGGTACGAACCAATTCCACGGTTCCGTCTTCGAATTCATTCGTAACAATGCGCTGAACGCTTACTCCTGGGTTCCCACCGGTGCGCAGAACCCAGCCACCAAGATCGATCTTCCGTTCCATCGCAACCAGTTCGGTGTCGTCGTTGGTGGCCCCATCAAGCGGGACAGGGCATTCTTCCTGTTCAGCTACGCTGGCCTGCGCCAGACCCAGGGCCAGCTGCTCACGGGCGGTATCGTCCCCACGGCACTTGAGCGGCTTGGCGACTTTACACAGTCGCCCATCATCCCAAACAATCCTTCCACCGGTCTGCCCTGGACTGGAACAAACACGTCCACCAATTGCCTCACGCCGAAAGCCGGTTGCATTCCGATCGCAGCTGGAACGACGCCGGGTGTTGATCCCACGGCTGCGAACATTGATGCCAAGCTCATTCCCTTGCCGAACACGAACGTAACGACCGGTGGCAAGACCTACCTGGAGGGCTACACCGGTGCGTACACCACCCCCACCACCGATGACGAGTATCTGGGCAAATACGACCAGCAGATCGGCCAGAACGACCACCTCTTCGGCAGCTACTTCACCATCAAGACGGTGAGCGGCGCTTATGGTGGAGGCAACATTCCTTACATGACCAATCAGTCCGCGGCCAGACAGCAGGACTTGAACATCAGTGACGTCCACACCATCAGCGCGACCAAGGCCAACCAGGTCTGGTTGACGATCACACGCGTTGCCGGCGGTCGCGTCAACCTTCCCGCCACAGACCTGAGCTCTTTCGGTTCGAACTTTACGATCCAGGGACCGAAGGCGTATCCACAACTTGCCGTCTCGTCGGGCTTCAGTGCTGGTGGTTCGCTTGCCGGTCCGGTCAGCAACACGAATTTCTATGGCCTGCGTGATGTGTTCACGTTGGAGCTTGGTCATCACAACATCAACGTCGGCGGCGAATTCTCGCTGGAAAAAGATGCCGTGCAGGGCAATCTCTACAACTTCGGCGTCTTCAACTTCCAGACCTCCGGTCCAACCTCCACCAAGAACTCTACTATGGCGGATTGGGTCGCTGGCCTCGTCGCCTCCATGGAGCAGGATACCCCGTACCACACGCTCACCAGCTACTTCTTCGGCGCTGGATTCATCCAGGACGCCTGGAAGCTCACGCCGCGTCTTACAGCGAACCTCGGTCTCCGTTACGACATCGAACAGGCTCCGGTGGAGTCGCAGAACCTGACTGCAGGCTTTGTGCCGGGACAGCAGTCGACGAAGATTCCCACAGCGCCGCTCGGAGTTGTCTTCCCGGGTGATGCCGGAATATCGCGCGGCGTTGCGGCAACATCCTTCGACCATGTTTCCCCGCGCGTCGGTCTCGCCTACGATCCGTTCGGTAACGGAAAGACGGCGGTACGTGCCGGCGCCGGCATGTTCTTCGGCAGCGTTTCGGGTAACGAGTGGAACCAGCCCGGCAACGCGCAACCCTATGCCGTTCGTCAGACATTCCAGTCCATTACGTCCTTGACCAACGTGTACGGCAACGCAGCATCGTTCCCCACTGGCGATCCATTCCCGTATACCTTCAACGCCGCTTCCCCGCGCTTCCTTCCGGCGGCTGCTGTGGAAGCCATCGCTCCGGGTTACAAATGGCCCGTCTCCTACCAGTTGAACGCGGCTATCGAGCAGCAGATGCCCTGGGGCATCAGCCTGCAGACGGCGTACGTTGGTAACTTCGTCCGCCACGTGCCGGACGGTATCGACGCCAACAACCCGGTCTACGCAGCTGGCGCTTCTTCTTCCCAGACCAGCATCACCGCTCGCCGTCCCTACAACGACAACGGCGCGCTCGGACAGGTCATTCTGATCACCTCGGGGCAGACGGCGAACTACAACTCGCTGCAGGTCTCGGCGCACAAGGCCCTCACCAACCATCTTCTTCTGAATGGCTTCTACGTGTGGTCCCATTCGATCTGGAGTGCGAACTCAAGCGCCATCGGAATCGCGACGGCGCAGAACTTCAGCGCTTTGAATGAAGAGCGTGGCCCTTCCGACAACGATCGCCGCGACATGTCGTCGATCTCCGGCGTCTACAAGATCGACTACTACAACGGAGAAAAGCGCTGGGCAAAGAACCTCGCGAATGGATGGAAGGTTTCGGCCATCGCCTACTTCAACAGCGGCACGCCGTTCAACATCACCACCGGCTCGGACAAGAACCTCGACGGCTATAACAATGACCGTCCGGATCTTGCATCGGGTATCAGCAAGAGCGCGCTCATCCTCGGCGGTCATCGCAACCGCTTTATCGAAGCAAACACGGGCTGGTTCAACACAGCGGTCAACGGCACGGCGGCATTCTTGCCCAACGGTCCGGGTGTCGCCGGTGGCGTTGGGCCGGGTGGCGCGGATGGCAATACTCCGCGTGACTACCTGATTGGTCCCGGTTACCGCGACATCGATATGGCTGTGGAGCGCGACTTCGTCTTGCCGCACGGTACGGGATTCGAGTTCCGCGGTGAAGCCACGAACGCGTTCAACATGGTCAGCCTGAGCAACCCAACGGCGACACTCTCCTCGGCAACCTTCAGCCACATAACGGGTGCGAACCAGATGCGTGTCTTCCAGTTCGGCGGACGCATCACCTTCTAAACGAACGCACAGCAACACGAAAGGCCCGCATGCTGCGGGCCTTTCGTCGTTGATGAACTATCTGGGCGGGGGATGCCGCCGTGAGGTTACAGACCCTTCTGCACCAGGAACAGGATCAGGTCCTTCACACGGTTGGAGTAGCCCCACTCGTTGTCGTACCAGCTGATGATCTTGCCGGTGTTGCCGACGACCTTGGTCAGCTTGCTGTCGAAGATGCTCGACAAGGGATTGCCACGGAAGTCCATGGAAACGAGCTCTTCCTCGGTATAGCCCAGGATGCCTTTCAGCGGGCCTTCAGCCGCGGCCTTGATGGCTGCGTTGATGCTGTCGACCGTGATGGGCTTGGTGGCAACGAAGGTGAGGTCGACGACCGAGACCGTGGGGGTCGGGACGCGGATCGAGAAGCCGTCCAGCTTGCCTGCCATCTCCGGGATGACGAGCTTCAGGGCCTTGGCAGCCCCGGTGCTCGTCGGGATCATGCTGAGCCCGGCTGCGCGGGCGCGGCGGAGGTCCTTGTGGGGCGCGTCAAGCACGACCTGGTCGTTGGTGTACGAGTGGATCGTGTTCATCAGGCCGCTCTCGATGCCGAAGGTCTCATGCAGCACCTTGACCACGGGCGCGAGGCAGTTCGTGGTGCAGCTCGCGTTCGAGATGATGTTGTGCTTGGCCGCGACGTACTTGTCGTCGTTCACGCCGAGCACGATGGTGATGTCTTCGTTCGAAGCTGGAGCGGAGATGATCACCTTCTTGACGGTCGAGCCGAGGTGGACTTTGGCCTTTTCAGCGTCGGTGAAGAAGCCGGTCGATTCGACGACGATTTCCGCACCGACTGAAGCCCAGTCGAGTTTGGAGGGGTCGCGCTCTGCGAACACCTTGATCTTCTTGCCGTCGACGATGACGGAGTCTTCCGTAGCGGAGATTTCGTTCTTCAGGTTGCCGAGGATCGAGTCGTACTTGAGGAGATGCGCCAGGGTGGCGGGGGTCGTGAGGTCGTTGACGGCGACGAATTCGATGTCAGGATTGCCCAGAGCTGTGCGGAAAACATTGCGTCCAATGCGGCCGAAGCCGTTGATGCCTACCTTAACTGCCATGTTCGTTTGTTCCCTCTCAATAGACTGAGGCTACCAAAGCGCGGCGGGGGTAGCAAACGACGGTTTGGAGCGCAGATTGAACCTTGCAAGGTGCACCACTTTTGCAGCACAGGGGTCCGTGTGGTACAAAGCAGACTGTGCGGGACTGGTTGCGCGAGACACTCATGAGAAGACGTTCCAAACGTGGGCCGAATGATTCGGAGTCCACGGGCAAGATTGGGCAGGAACTCCCTGCGAACCAACAGGCGCCTCTGCGTCCGTCGTATCCGGAGCCGACAGCGAAGGCTCCCATAACCGATCCGGAGCCCGAACTGGCACCGGTTTCACCACCGTCCGTGGCCTCCATAGAGTCACCACAAGTCACCACAGACGGTCCACAAATTGTTCACGAAATTCAGCCGGAGTCTTTGGGCACTCCGCCGGCCGGTCCAGAGGCTGTTCCAGCCAAGTCGCCGCGCGGCTATGTTGTTCTTACGATTGGACTTCCAGGCTCCGGAAAGACCACCTGGTACAAGCGCCGCGGGGTTACACCGCTCTCCAGCGACATGCTGCGCACCATCCTCTTCGACGACATCACAGACCAGCGCTACCAGGGGCTTGTGTTCAGCACGCTGCGGAGCCTCCTGCGCGCCCGCCTCATCGCGAAAATGCCCTGGAATTATGTAGATGCGACCAATCTAAGCCCCCACGAGCGCCGCCAGTGGATCAAGATGGCAAAGAGCTTCGGGTACGAAGTCCAGGCTGTGTTCTTTGACGTTCCGCTGGCCGTCTGCATGGAGCGTAACTCCAAGCGGGAGAGGCAAGTAACCGACGAAGTGATGCAGAAGATGGCTGAGAGATTGAGGCCTCCCGTGTTCAAGGAAGGCTTCGATAAGATCACAGTCGTGCGCGTTAAGGGTGCGGCACCTGCCGCCGGGGCTGCGGAGAACGCGCCTGAGGCTGCAGTCGAGGGGTAAGTTCAAGAAACTACGGAGCTTTTGATGGCCGCCAGAGATGTGGAGTTCGCGCATTTGAGCTTCGATCTCCCTGACGGCCGTCGGCTTTTAAGCGACGTTTCGTTGAAGGTAGAGGCCGGGACGACGACTGCGCTACTGGGGCGTAGCGGATCCGGCAAGACGACGTTGTTGCGCACCGTGAACGCGCTGGTAAGGGCGACGAGCGGGCGAGTGCTGGTAGGGGGTGTGGATGTCGCGGGGAGCGATGTGATCGCGCTGCGGCGAGGCATTGGGTATGTGATTCAGGAGACGGGGTTGTTTCCACATATGACCGTAGAGCGGAATGTGGGAATGTCGCTTGAGTTAGCTGGGCGGCCAGTGGCGGAGCGGAAGGCTAAGGCCGTTGAGATGTTGGCGTTGGTGGGGCTGGATGCCGGGCTGGCGGGGCGGTATCCGTGGCAGCTGAGTGGAGGGCAGCGACAGCGTGTGGGGCTTGCCAGAGCGCTGGCGGGCGATCCAGGGGTGTTGTTGATGGATGAGCCGTTTGGCGCGCTTGATCCTTTGACCCGGGCGGAGATGCAGACGATGCTGCGGGAGCTGTTGCATCGGGTTGGAAAGACCACGCTGATTGTCACCCATGACTTAGAGGAAGCGTTGTATCTCGCTGATCGCGTGGTGCTTGTGGAGACTGGCGTGATTGTGGCAGATTTGGCGGCGGGTGAGGTGCGAGCGTCGGAGAATGAGGCAATGCGGAAGTATGTTGCCGCGACGCATCGCGAGGTGGGCCTATGAGTCAGTTCTTCCAGCGGTATGGGGCGCAGATTGCGCGGCTGACCTTTGAGCATGTTTGGCTTACGGGGAGTGCCATGCTATTTGCCGCGGCGATTGGGTTGCCGCTCGGAGTATTTCTGACACGGCGGCCGGGGTTCGCGAGGCCTGTGCTGGGCGTGGCGAATGTGTTGCAGACGATTCCGAGCCTGGCGCTGTTCGGGTTGCTGCTGCCGGTGCCGTTTCTCGGAGATCGGGCGGCGAGGTTGGCGATTGTGGCGCTGACGGGGTATGCGCTGTTGCCAATTTTGCGGAATACGTATGCGGGGATTCTGTCGGTTGACCCGGCTTTGATTGATGTGTCGAATGCGCTTGGAATGAGCGGGATGCAGCGACTTGTCAAAGTAGAGCTGCCGATGTCGGCCAGCGTGATTCTGGCGGGTTTGCGGACGGCTACGGTGACCTGTGTGGGGGTAGCGACGATTGCGGCGGCGATCGGGGCGGGTGGGTTGGGGGAGTTGATCTTTCGGGGTGTTGCCAGCGTGGATAACGGGCTGGTGCTGGCAGGAGCGATTCCGGCGGCGCTGCTGGCGCTTTGCGCAGACGGGGTGCTCGGTTTTGCGGAGAAGCGGCTGGCGGTGCGGAGGTGAGGAGCAGGTTTCAGGTTTCAGGTTTTAGGTTTCAGGGGGTGTGCCTTGGGCTGATGGTGTTGCTGATGGGCTGCGCGCCGCCGCGGTCGTCGCATGTGGTGATTGGAGCGAAGGATTTTACAGAGCAGGTGGTTCTAGGGGAGTTGCTGGCGCAGGAGATTGAGGCTTCCGGCGGTGGGAAGGTGGAGCGGCGGTTCTGGCTGGCGGGGAGTTATTTGTGTCAGCAGGCGCTGGTGTCAGGGCGGATCGATGGGTATGTGGAGTACACGGGGACGGCGTTGACGGCGATTTTGAAGCAGCCGCTGGATCGGGATGCTGCGCGAGTGGATGCCACCGTCAGCCGGTTGTATGAGCAGAAGTATGGGGTAAGGGTGGGGCCGGGGTTGGGATTTGAGGATACGTTTGCGATGGTGGTTCGGGGGGAGGATGCGCGGAAGCTCGGGCTGAAGACTATTTCGGATACGGTGGGAAGGCCGGAGATTGCGCGGCTGGGGGTGGGGTATGAGTTTGCGGAGAGGCCGGATGGGTTGCGGGGGTTGACGGCGGCTTATGGGCTGCGGTTTTCAGGCGAGCCAAGGACGATGGAGTTGGGGTTGTTGTACCGGGCGCTGGCGGGGCGGCAGGTGGATATTGTGGCGGGGAACTCGACCGATGGGGCGATCAAGGCGCTGGACTTTGTGGCGCTGGAGGATGACAAGCATTACTTTCCGCCGTATGAGGCCGTGCCACTGGTGCGGGAGGATGCGCTGAAGCGGTGGCCGCAGATTGGGGTCGCTATGGAAAGGCTGGCGGGGAAGGTGACGGCGGATGAAATGCGGGCGATGAACCTGGCGGTGGAGGCGCAGCATCGGGATGTGGGCGATGTGGTGCGGGAGTTTCGGAGGAGTAAGGGGCTTTGAAGTTTGGGTGCAATCGGCGGAGTGTGATCTTGAGTTGATGGCGTCAGACTCTCTTCATGGTCAGGGAATGACCTGAGGAGATTGAAGATGACTGAGATCCGCGTGATTGCACTGCCTACAACGACCGTGCAAAAGGTATTGGCTACGATGAGTTCGCCGGGATATGGGCATCCGGCGCATCGGGAAGTGGCTACGGGGCATGGGCCATGCCGTCATTGTTTGAAGCCGTTTCAGGTTGGCATGGAGGAGCGGGTATTGTTTACGTGCAATCCGTTTTATGAGCTGGCCGAGGTTCCGCTGCCTGGGCCCGTATTCGTTCATGGGGAGATGTGTGAGCGGTTCGATGAGGAAGGTGGGTATCCACGGGAGTTGCTGGCGTATCCGGCGGTGATGGATGGGTACGATGCGGAACAGCGGCTGGTGCGCCAGCAGCGGGCCAGCAATGGGGATCAGGAGAGCGTTGTGCGTGAGATGTTGCAGGATGCGGAGATACGTTATGTGATGGTGCGTGATCTGGAAGCTGGGTGCTTTGATTTTCGGGTGGAGAGGAGAACAGGTAATGGTTGAGCCCTGGATGCGGGGGATGTTGAGGGAGGTTGAGCCGGTGCGACGAGCGGTTTTGCATGCGCTGGAGCTGGCTGAGGAGGATGTCGCGTGGTGGTGTGAAGGGTTGGGGGATGAGGCGATGTTTGTACGGCCGTTTGAGCTGCCGCATGTGGCGTTTCAACTGCGGCATATGGTGCGGTCGCTGGATCGGCTGCTGACGTATGCGGAGGGTCGCGCGCTGACTGAGGAGCAGTTGGCGGCGTTGAAGACGGAGATGGATGCTGGGACGGTGGCGGAGGTTATGGAGGAGTTTCGGACGGGGTTGGAGCTCGCGAGGGGACGGGTGTTGGCGGTGAAGCCGGAGACGTTTGGTGAGGCGCGTGGGGTGGGGCGGAAGATGTTGCCGACGACGGTGGTGGGGTTATTGATTCACTGTGCGGAGCATACGCAGCGGCATGTGGGGCAGGTGGTGACTACGGTGAAGGTAGTGAAAGCAGGGAATAGGGAGTAGGCAATAGGGAGTAGAGTGTTTGGCGAGGGAAATTTTGATGCGTGGTGTGGTGAAGGTTTTGGGAGTTGTGTTGGCAGGATGCTTTAGCGTGGGTGCGGCAGGCGCGCAGAGTGCGGATTACTTTTCGAACTGGCCAGAAGGAACGGCTCCGCAGGACGTAGGCAAAAAACTGGCGGAGCATTTTGTGGTGAGTCCGCACCAGTATCTTGGATCGCCGGACAGCAAGTTTCATTACTCCGAGGTTGTTAGTTGGTATGGGGCGCTGACGATTGCGAAGCTGACGCATGACGATGCGCTGCGTGGCGAGTTGGTGAAGCGGTTTGAGCCGCTGATGCCGGGTGGAGCGGAGGAGAAGTTGATTCCGCAGCGGCATCATGTGGATGACTCGATTTTCGGGTTGGCGCCGATGGAGATCGGGATACAGACGCATGATGACAGGTATCTGAAGTATGGGGTGAGCTGGGCGGACCGGCAGTGGGAAGCGCCGCGACCGGATGGGCTTTCAGGCGAGACACGGTTCTGGATCGACGATATGTACATGCTGACAATGCTGCAGCTGGAAGCGTATCGAGCAACCGGAGATAAGAAGTACCTGGACCGGGACGCGAAGGAGATGGTGGCGTATCTGGACCAGTTGCAGCAGCCGAATGGGTTGTTCTTTCATGCTCCGGATGTGAAGTATTACTGGGGACGTGGGGATGGGTGGGTTGCGGCTGGGATGGCCGAGGTGCTGAGCGAGCTGCCTGTGGATCATCCGCAACGGGCGCGGATTTTGAAGGGCTACAAGCTGATGATGGCCGGGCTGCTGAAGTACCAGGGCAAGGATGGGATGTGGCGGGAGTTGATCGATAAGGAAGAGGCGTGGCCGGAGAGCTCTAGCTCGGCGATGTTTACGTTTGCGATGATTACGGGCGTGAAGCATGGGTGGCTGGATGGGCCGACGTACGGACCGGCGGCACGGAAGGCGTGGATTGCGGTCGTCGGGTATGTGGACCAGAACGAGAATGTGACGCAGGTTTGCGAGGGTACGGGGAAGAAGGATGATCTGCCGTATTACCTGGCGCGGAAGCGACGGACGGGGGACTTCCATGGGCAGGCGCCGGTGATGTGGGCGGCGGGGGCGTTGCTGCGGCAGTAGGGTTTGTGTAGATCGCGGATGGACAGTGTGATGCCGTGGGGTTTTGGGGGAGTGCAGGCGAAGAACGGGAGGAAGCAGGTTCGTTCGCTGCGCTCAGAATGACAACAAGAGAGGCAAGAGCAACAGCAACAGCAAGAGCAGATGTTCGCTGCGCTCGGGATGACGTTAGTGGCCCATGGCTTCGGGGTCTACTTTTACGCGCTTGGTGGGGAGGCGCATGATGAATGGCAACGGCATGAGGCAGGCGATGACCATGGCTAACAGCGCGAAGGCGTTTTTGTAGGCGAGCATGCTGGACTGGCGGACCATCTGTTGGTAGGCGGAGCCTACGGCGATCTGGTTGGCGGCTGATGCGCTGAGGCCGTGGGTGCGGGCAATGCCGGCGACCGAAGAGATGTAGTTGCGATAGCCGAAGCTGAAGGAGCCGGTATTAGCGGCCAGCTGCGTCTGGTGGGTTTGCGCGGTCTGGGTGAGGAATGTGGTGAGGAGAGCGGTACCGGCGGAGCCTCCGAGGTTGCGGGCGAAGTTGGAGAGGCTGGAGATCTGGTTGGACTTCGAGGGTGGGACGCCGACGTAGTTCAGGGTGCTGATGGGGATGAAGACCAGAGGAAGGCCGACGACCTGGAGGGCTCGCCAGAGGGTGATGGTGCCGAAGGCGGAGTCCAGCGAGAGGCGTGTGAGGTTGTAGAGGCCGGCGGCGACGGCGGCGTAGCCGATGCAGACGAGCCAGCGGGGGTCGAATTTGGAGACCATGCGGCCGGCGACCATCATCATGGCCATGAGGACGAAGCCGCCGGGTGAGAGCACCATGCCAGCGCGTTCGGCGGTGTAGCCGAGGAGCACCTGGAGATACTGCGGGATGAGGACGGTTGATCCAAAGAGCACCATGCCGAGGACAAGCTGGAGGAAGACGGCGGTTCCGAAGTTGCGGTTCTTGAGGAGCTTGAGATCGACGATGGGGTCGGGGTGGTTCCACTCCCAGAAGACGAAGATGAAGAGCAGCACGGCGGCGAGGCAGGCGAAGGTGGTGATCATCGGCGAGCCGAACCAGTCTTTTTCCTGACCCTTGTCGAGGAAGAATTCGAGGCAGCCCACGCCGCCGGCGACGAGGGCGAGACCAGTGAAGTCGACCTTGGATCTGGCGGCTTCGATGCGGCGCTGCTTCTGGATGGGCGGGTCTTCAACGACGCGGTTGGAGAGCCAGAGCGAGAAGAGGCCGATGGGGATGTTGATGAAGAAGATCCAATGCCAGTTGAAGTTGTCGGTGATCCAGCCGCCGAGCGTGGGGCCGATAGCGGGGGCGACGACGACGGCCATGCCGTAGACGGCGAAGGCCTGGCCGCGTTTTTCGATGGAGAAGGTGTCGGCGAGGATGGCCTGCTCAGATGGGGCGAGGCCGCCGCCGCCGGCGCCCTGCAGGATGCGGGCGATGATGAGGGTGCCGAGCGTGGGGGCGATGCCGCAGAGGAAGGAGCAGACGGTGAACATGGCCACGCAGGTCATGTAGAAGCGCTTGCGCCCGAAGCGGTTGGAGAGCCAGCCGGAGATGGGGAGGACGATGGCCGAGGAGACGAGGTAACTGGTGAGGACCCAGGTGGCTTCTTCCTGCGTGGCGCCGAGCGAGCCGGCGATGTGCGGGAGAGCGACGTTGGCGATGGAGGTATCGAGGACCTCCATGAACGTGGCGAGCGTGACCGTGAGTGCGATGACCCAGGGGTTGAACTTCGGTTTCCAGGTTTCGTCGTAGGCCATATCAGGTAACTGATATAGGATATCAGGAAGCTGATATGAGCGTTATTCACAAGACGGCAGCGCAGAAGGTTGGAAAGCCGAGACTGGAGCGGATTTCGCTGCTCAAGAGCGTGCTGCAGGGATATCGCAGCCGGCTGGATGAAGAGTTGCAGCCGCATGGGATTACGACGTCGCAGTTGAGGATGTTGTGGATGGTTGAGGAGAATCCGGCTGTGAGTGGAGCGAAGGTGGCGAGAATGTGCTCCGTGACACCGCAGAGTGGGCAGGCCACGCTGGCGCTGATGGAGGCCAACGGATGGATTCGGAGGAGGGCCAGTGAAGCGAGCGAGAGAGTGCTAGTTTCGGAGCTGACCGCGGGTGGCCGGAAGGTGCTGGTGAAGGGCAGAGAGATCGCCGAGGGGTTGAATCGCCGGCTGTGGAAGGGAATTGGGGAGCGGGATTTAGCGGGGATGGATGCGGCGTTGGAGGCAGCGGTGGAGAAGCTGGGGCGGTAGGGGTTAGTGAACCGCGGCTGCGTGCTCGCCAAGCATCTCCCACCAGTTGAGGATGGGTAGATCGCGGTGTTTGGCAGCGTCTTGAAATGTGGCGAGGCAGAGATCCTGTAGTTCGCGATAGCCGGTGACGCGCCAGGCTGTGGCGAGTTGCGGCAAGGTGGCCTCAGTGAGGGAGCCCAGAGCGTAGCGTGCGGAAAAACCGTAGCCGAACGGCATAACGCGGCCGTCGGGTTCGATGACGAGCGGGGAGACAAGCTCGGCGAGGGGACGTGTCATCGCGTCGCGCTCGTCAAAGAAGCGATCCGGGTTCTCACGCAGGATGGTGGCGTGGATCAGATCGAACTGGATGAGCATTTTGCCTTCGTACTGCCGGCGGATGCGGTCGACTTCAAGATAGGCGCAGGCTGATTCGAGATCGTCGGGTCGAGAGCCCACGAGCAGGTGAGAGGCGCGGCCTACTTGTTCGAGGGGATGGATCTGGAAGAGCGCGGCGCCTTGCTGGAAGGCGAAATCGGCGGCCCAGGCTGCTTCATCGAGGTTGTACTGGGTGAGGGTGAAGATGAAGCCGAAGGGAATTTTGCTGGCGCGTACGGCGGGCAGGCACTCGGTCATGGCATCGAAGGCGCGGTCTGAGCCGCGCATGCGGTTGTGGGATTCGCGGATGCCGTCGAGGCTGATGGCGAGGGTGTCGGTAACACCGGCGAGGTCGTCCAGGCGCGCCTGGGTGAGCAACATCCCGTTGGAGGTGACGGTGGTCTGCATGCCGTATGCTTTGGCGTGTCGGAGCAGCTGCGGCAGAGGCTTGTAGAGTGTTGGCTCGCCACCGGAGAAGCTGGCGACGGCAAAACCCTCCGAGCGCGCATCGGAGATGGCGCGCTCGAAGGTCGATGCTGGCAATTGGTCCCGCTCCTCCGGCCCGGAAGACGAGTAACAATGCAGGCAGCGCAGGTTACAACGACGGGTGGGATGGATTTGCAGGATTGGATCGCGGGTGGGTCCCATGGGTGGGCCGCTTAGGCAGCTCCCAGGACCGCGGATATCTCGGCTACCTTGACCACGGGAGGGATGCCGCGGATAAGGATGTTGAGATTGCTGATTGCAGGATGCGCGGCCAGTTGCGAAACCAATTCAGGCAATGAGGTTTGCGGCACCTCGAGGGCTGCCTCCAGCTCCTGGTAGACGGGTGGGATGCCGCGCGGGAACCAGCGAATCAGTTTGTAATCGGCGGTTGCGGGGATAGCGAGGGCGGCTTTGACTTCTTCCGCGGTCGCGGTTGAGCCCTTGCTGAGGACGGTGGAAAGTAACTTCTGTGAGCCTGTTGCGTCGACGCTTGCCATGTTATTTCTCCTCTGTAAAGCGGTGCGTTGCGCTATAGATGCAGCACTAGAAAAACGCGTGAAGCGAACCAGCGTGCTGCCGAAAAGGGGGAAATGTTAGATCGACGTGGATTCAGCAGTGAGGGAGTGGCGTCCGCCATCATCTCTGAACCAGACGAGGACCCGGGACCCAAGAGACTCTACGGAGCCGGTATCTCAATCGGGGGAGAAGCATGAATGCTCGAGCATTTGTAGCTGCAGCTCAGAGCGAACAAATCTTGCGGGGATCATAGGCCGGGGCACAGTGCGTGTCAAGCGGGCCCATCCTTTGTGAGGAAGGTCGGTCGGATGGCGACAAAAATTGAAAGCGCCTGCGAGGTTGAAGGATCACTCCGTCGCTTATCCGACGAGGTGGCCCATCTTTTCCTGCTTCGTCTGAAGGTAGCGCTCGAAGGTGGGTTCCGACGGGATGGCGGCGCTGAGGCGTTCGGTGACGTGGATGCCGGCGGATTCGAGTGAGGCTACTTTGTCCGGATTGTTGGTGATGAGGCGGACGGCCGGGACCTGGAGGTACTTGAGGATTTCGGCGGGGAGCTCGAAGTGGCGGTAGTCGGCTTCGTAGCCCAGCTGCTCGTTGGCTTCGACGGTGTCGGCGCCGTTGTCCTGGAGCTCGTAGGCGCGGAGTTTGGCCATGAGGCCGATGCCGCGGCCTTCCTGCTGCTCGTAGAGGAGGATGCCGGCGCCTTCGTCGGCGATGCGGGCGAGGGCGAGGTGGAGCTGGTCGTGGCAGTCGCAGCGGAGGGAGTGAAAGACGTCTCCGGTGAGGCACTGGGAGTGGATGCGGACGATCGGCGGGGTGGTGCGGAGGTCTGCCAGGTCGCCCATGACGAGGGCAACGGCGGATTCGACCTTTTTGCGGGTCGGGTCGCCGGGGACGGTGAGGCCTTCGAAGCCGAGGATGCGGAAGTGTCCCCAGCGAGTGGGGAAATCGGCATCGGCGACTTTGGTGACGCTGGCGAAGGACATGACTTCATTATAGATTCACGGGGGGCGGGATGGATTCATTCGCGGCTGTTCGTCAGATTGGTGAAGGCGGGGTTTGGGGCGACCGCGTAGAGTAGAGGCGTGCATTCTACTGATCCGAAGCTGATCTGGATAACGCTGCTGGTGGAGCTGGGTGTGGCGGCGGCTGTGGCTAGTTCGCTGGCGCGGTCGAGCCACTTTAAGCGGTTATTGCTGATGCGGGACCGGTCGCGCGGAAGTACGTTGCGGCTGATTGCGTGGATTTGCGTGCCGCTGATGCTGGGTGTCTGGATCCGGGTGCGGGTGCCGAATTTTCTGGCGGCGGACTTGTCGTTTGAAGCGGTTTCCGTGATGGGACTGTTGCTGGGGCCGGCGTGGGCCATGGTGGGAGCCGTGGCGATGGCGCTGCCGGCCGTGAAGCATGGCGAGTACCTCGCGCTGCCGGTGAATCTGTTGATCGCTGCGATCTTTGGAGCGTTCGGACGGTTCGCGGAGGAAGAGGACGTCTGGTCGTTTTCGCCGCTGATCGATTTGAGCATTTACCGATGGGTGAGGCGGACGGTGAAGCATCCGCACCTTGACCGGCAGATCTTCCTGCTGGTGTTGCTGATGGCAGCGCAGTTTGGGACGAGTGTGCTGTCGCATTTCTATCCACGGCGATACTTTGAGCTTTATTCGAAGGATTGGCTGGTGGAACTGGCGATCTGTGCGTGTGCGCCGGTGGTGGTGGGGATTCCGCTGAAGATTTGGAATGCGGTGCGGATTGAGCAGAAGCTGGAGGAGCAGGGCAGATTACTGCTGGAAGCGAGGCTGGATGCGCTGCAGCGGCAGATCAATCCGCACTTTTTGTTCAATACGCTGAACTCGATTGCGTCGTTAGTGCGGAGCAAGCCGGAGCTGGCGCGGGAGATGATTGTGAAGCTCGCGAATATTCTGCGGATGCTGCTGCGGGAGCGTGAGGCGTTTGTGCCGCTGGGTGAGGAGTTAACATTTACGGATGATTATCTGGACATTGAGGTGGTACGGTTCGGGGACAAGCTGCGAGTAGTGAAGGAGATTGCGGAGGACACGCTGGAGGTTGCGGTCCCGAGCATGCTGCTGCAGCCGCTGATTGAGAACAGCATCAAGCATGGGTTGGAGCCGCGGATTTCTGGTGGAACGGTGACGCTGCGGAGCCGGTTGGAGCGGGGGCGGCTGGTGATTGAGATTGAGGACGATGGTGTGGGCGTGGAGCCAGGCGGGGCGACGGCTGGGCCGGTGAGTGGGCTGGAGCGTGAGGGTTCTGGGATTGGGATGAGGAATGTGCGCGAGCGGATGCAGGTGCTTTATGGCGAGAGTGCGCAGGTGGAGATGGTGAGCAGGCCGGGGCGAGGGACGAAGGTGCGGCTGGTGATGCCGGCGGATGGGTTTGAGGGGCGCGAGCGTGTGCCGGAGTTGTTGCGATAGGATTTGTGTCGAGTCAGGGAGAGCATCCCACCCTTTCTTACCACCCCAGCGAACAAAAGCGTTCGCCGGGGACCCCGGGGCGCGAAAGGATGGGCCCGTCGCTTTCACGAGTTCGCACAGGGGGCTTTGTTAGAATCGATGCGGTGGAGCTATAGTCAATGGCCGAGTTGATAGAGACGATTGGCGGAGCTTCGGGACAAACGATTGCCGTGGATAAGCGGCCGGCTTTGCAGGACAGATTGCAGCACCGGATTGCACGAGGCGGCCGGGCTCGGACGAGTGAAAAGAGATTGAGGAAAATGATGACTGAGATTGTTTCGATTCATGCGCGGGAAATTCTTGATAGCCGCGGTAACCCGACTGTTGAAGCGGATGTGGTGTTGCAGGATGGTGTGCGTGGGCGCGCGGCGGTTCCGAGTGGAGCATCGACCGGTGAGCACGAGGCTGTGGAGCTTCGCGATGGAGATAAGGAACACTATCTCGGTAAGGGTGTGCTGGGTGCGGTGGAGAATGTGGAGAGCATTATCGCGCCTGAGCTTCAGGGGATGGATGCGAGCAATCAGCGGCTGATCGACGCCACGATGCTGGCGCTCGATGGCACGGAGAATAAGAGCCGGCTGGGCGCGAACGCGATTCTGGCGGTGAGCATGGCGTGTGCGCGGGCGAGTGCGGATGCGCTGGGGATTCCGCTGTATCGGTATCTTGGCGGCGTGAATGCGTGCATTCTGCCGACGCCGATGATGAATATTTTGAACGGCGGAGCGCATGCCGATAACAATGTGGACTTCCAGGAGTTCATGGTGATGCCGGTGGGTGCGGAGACGTTCAGCGATGCGCTGCGCTGGGGCACGGAGGTGTTCCATACGCTGAAGGGCGTGCTGAAGAAGAAGGGTTACAACACGGCTGTGGGCGATGAGGGCGGGTTTGCGCCTTCGTTGAAGTCGAATGTGGAAGCGCTGGAAGTGATTCTGGAAGCGATTGAGCTTGCGGGTTTCTCGGCGGGCGACGATATTGCGATTGCGCTCGATCCGGCTTCGAGTGAGTTCTATGTGAAGGAGACGGGCAAGTACGTCTTCAAGAAGAGCGACAAGAGTGAGAAGACCAGCGAGCAGATGGCGGCTTACTGGGAGAGCTGGGTGCGGCAGTATCCGATTATTTCGATTGAGGATGGGCTGGCTGAGGACGACTGGACCGGCTGGAAGATTCTGACGGAGAAGATCGGCCGTCATGTGCAGCTTGTGGGCGACGATCTCTTTGTGACGAACACGAAGCGGCTGCAGCGCGGGATCACGGATGGCGTGGGGAACTCGATTTTGGTGAAGGTGAACCAGATCGGAACGATCTCCGAGACGCTGGAGGCGATTGAGCTGGCGCGGCGGAGCGGGTATACGTCGATCATCTCGCACCGGTCGGGTGAGACGGAAGATACGTTCATTGCGGACCTGGCGGTAGGTACGGGCGCTGGACAGATCAAGACTGGGTCGGCTTCGCGTACGGATCGTATTGCGAAGTACAACCAGCTGCTGCGGATTGAGGAAGAGCTTGGGCAGACGGCTGAGTTTCTTGGGCGCGCCAGCGTGAACTGCGGGTGAGTGCGAAAGGCATGAAAAGACAATGGCTACTGTTGTTTGTTTTTTCATGTTTTAGCGGACTCGTGTATTGCCAAGGGAAAGTCATTATCGTTCCAATCGAACCTAAAGCTGCTCAGCCTGCAGCGAAGACGATTGAATATCCTGCGACCGAAGCTCAGATCAGGGAATATGTTCGGCTCACAAAGGCGGATGAGATCTTTCGCGTTAGCTGGACGAAGGCGCTTGATGACAATTGGACTAAGTTTGCCAAACCATATTGGCCAGATAGCGTCCGACTGGACATGAGAAATGAGATGGCGAATGCAGACTTGGCCCCGATGATCGTGCGCGTCTATCAGGAGTACATTCCTACGGATCTCATGCAGGCTGCAAATGATTTTTTGCAGACTGGAACCATGTTGGCGTTCGCCGCTACGCCTCTTGGACAAAAGTTTTGTGCGCTTCAACAACCCGCGGATGCTGAGGGACACAAGGCTATCTTGAGTCTTACTACTGAAATTCTCAGCCGCGTTTACCAACGCGATGAACCTCTGATCAAAGCGGCCCGCGGAAGGTATCTGGCCGCGAACCCCGACTATAAGGACTGAGACGATGCGTAAGAACGGACCGGTCATCCTGACCATTCTTGATGGCTGGGGCCATCGTATTGAGACTGCGGGCAATGCGATTGCGCTGGCGCGGAAGCCGAACTATGACAAGTTGCTGCGGGAGTATCCGCATACGCTGATTCGTGCGAGCGAGCAGTTTGTGGGGTTGCCGGGTGGGCAGATGGGGAACTCGGAAGTGGGGCATCTGAATCTGGGTGCTGGCCGCGTTGTGCGGATGGATATTTCGCGCATCGATGAAGCGATTGCTTCGGGTGAATTTTTCAAGGATGAGACCCTGGTGCGGGCGATGAAGCATGCTGCCGAAGATAGCCGCGCGCTGCATTTGATTGGGCTAGTAAGTGATGGGGGGGTGCACTCGCAGCAACGACATCTCTGGGCGTTGCTGAAGATGGCGGCGATGTTCAAGCTGGAGCGGGTGTTTGTACATGCGTTTATGGATGGGCGCGATACGATGCCGACTTCAGGGCTTGGGTATCTGGAGGAGTTGCAGCAGAAGTTTGTGGAGACCGGCGTGGGGAAGCTCGCGAGTGTGAGCGGACGGTACTTTGCGATGGATCGTGACCTGCGCTGGGAGAAGGAGCTGAAGGCTTTCCGCGCGATGGTGACGGGCGATGCCGAGGGTGGGAAGTATATCGATGCGTTGGCTCGGGTACGGGAGAGCTATAGCAACGGCGTTACGGATGAGTTTATTGAGCCGTTTGTTTGTGTGGATGAGAGTGGCACGGCGATTGGGCGGATTGAGGATCGGGATGCGGTGATCTGCTTCAACTACCGGGCGGATCGTGTGCGGCAGATTACACGTGTGCTGGCACGGAACAGTGGGCTGGCGAAGGATGGTGGGGTTTCGCTACCCAAGAGTGCGGAGCTGGATGAGGAGATTCCGCGAAATACGGTGCCGAATGATCTGCTGTTCGTAACGATGACACAGTATGATCCGAAGTTTGCGTTGCAGATGGTAATTCCGCCGGAGAGCATGGATAACCTGCTGGCGAACGTGATGGGCGTGCATGAGTTGCGCAACCTGCGCGTGGCTGAGACGGAGAAGTATGCGCATGTGACGTACTTCTTCAATGGCGGGATTGAGAAGCCGTTTGCGGGGGAAGAGCGGGAGCTGGTGCAGTCGCAGAAGGTGAAGACGTATGACCTGGCGCCGGAGATGAGCGCGAATGGGATTGCGGATGTGGTGTGCAAGTCGATTACGGATACGGCGTTCGATGTGATTATCGTGAACTTTGCGAACGCGGACATGGTGGGGCACTCGGGGATGATTGAGCCGACGGTTCGTGCGGTGGAAGTGGTGGATGACTGCCTGGGTCGGATTTATGCGGCGGTGAAGCAGCATGGGGCTTCGTGGATTATCACGGCGGACCATGGCAATGCGGAGATGCTGATCGATCCCGTGAGCGGTGGGCCGCATACGGCGCATACGACCAATCCGGTGCCGTTTGTGCTGGTGACGGACCAGGGGAAGAAGATTGGGGTGAGGGATGGTGGGTCGCTGCGGGATATTTCGCCGACTATGCTGAACCTGATGGAGTTGGAGTTGCCGAAGCAGATGACGGGTGGGGATTTGCGGGTGGTGTTGGGAGCTTGAAAAAGCCACTGCAATCTCGTGAACAAGTCATTCGCGCGTGGGTTCAGCGTGTCGCTGCCTCTCATAAGAGCGATGACGATCTTCATGTGAACGATATTGACGAATGTTGGTCAGAGCGCTCTACTTGGCTCAGAGCTGGCACCGAGTCGCTATCGTTAGGTTCGACACTCTGTACAGAGAATGCACCGGACAGGATCATTGGACTAGGTGCATCTCTAAGAGAAGATTACATCGCGACTCCGCGAACTTATGCGGAAGCATTTGGACAGATCGATTGGTCGCCGCCATCGCTTTATCTTTTCGGGACTGGGCAAGAGCCTTGGGCGAGCGCAACACTAGACGTTCGTGATCTGGCGACCGATGAGCTTCTCCACTCGCAACTTACTGTTGCAAAACTCATCTCTTGGCGAGATATGGAATCAGGCGAAATGCGGCGATCTATATTTCTTATCGTAAAGCCATAAGCGGAAGCAAGGCTGGTTTTAAGCAAGCTGATGGGTGGCTCGACGGTCGTCTAGCCGCTATAGATCGCGTCGCCCTTCGAGGGCGCGGGTCATGGTGACTTCGTCGGCGTACTCGATGTCGGAACCGGCGGGAACGCCGGTGGCTATGCGAGTGATGCGGAGGGTGGGGTGGGTTTTGCGGATGTTATCGAGGAGGAAGCGGGCGGTGGCTTCGCCTTCGACCGTGGGTGAGAGCGCCAGAATGACTTCGGTCGTGTCGTGATAGAAAGCATCGGAACCCACCTTAGCCGACGATGAGGCCGTCGGCGAAGATGGGGCACCCGGTTTTTCACCACGTTCTTCGAGGGCGTTGAGGCGGGGCCAGAGGTTGTGAAGGCGGAGCTGGTCGGGGCCTACGCCGTTGACCGGTGAGAGCGTGCCGTGGAGGATGTGGAAGACGCCGGTGTAGGTGCGGGTCTTTTCGATGGCGTTGATGTTGGTGGGCTCTTCGAGAATGCAGATGAGGTGTTGGTTGCGCGAGGGGCTGGTGCAGTAGGCGCAGGGGTCAACGTCGGTGATGTTGTTGCAGATGCTGCAGAGCTTGAGGTGCTGCTTGAGGGTGAGGATGGCCTGCGAGAGCGCGGCGGCGTCGTGGTCCGAGGCGCGGAGGATGTGGAAGGCGTAGCGCTGCGCGGACTTGGTGCCGACGCCGGGGAGCTTGCGGAGCTCGTCGATGAGACGGGCCATGGGTTCGGCGAAGCGGCTCATGCAGGGTTCAGGGTCCAGGGCCCAGGGTTCAGGGTAAAGGCTTAGAGGCCGGGGAGGTTTAGGCCGCCTAGGAGGCTGGAGGCGGAGGCTTGGGAAGCGGCGTCGGCTTTGCGGCTGGCTTCGTTGACCGCGGCGAGGATGAGGTCTTCGAGGAGCGTGATGTCGGAAGCGGCGGAACTGGCGGCTGAGGGGTCGATGGTGATCTTTTGCACGACCTTCTTGCCGTTCATGCGGACGGTGACGGCGCCGCCGCCGGATGTGGCTTCAACTGTGACGTCGGCCAGCTTGGCGTCCATCTGGTCTTTCATGGTTTGGGCTTGGGAGAGGAGTTCGCCCATTTTGCTGAAGTCCATTGCGAGGCCTTTCGGGGTCGTGCAGCGTTGTTGGAAAACTTTAACGCAGAGGGCGCGGAGAAAAACGCGTAGTTCGCGGGGGAAGGCGTTAATCTTTGCCGCGGAGGTCGATGACTTTGCTGATTTCGGCGTTGAAGAGCTGTTGAGCTTGCTGGACGATGGGGTGTTTGGCGGCCAGGTCGGCTGCGCTGCCGGCTGCGGCGGGCCTGTTGGAGCGGACGGTGGGAGCGGCTGAGGGTACGCCGGGGAGAAGCTTGAGTCTGAGGGTGCCGGAGTTATTTTCGCGGAGGACAGTTTTGATCGTGCGTTCGGCGTCGGCGTTGATCATGATGGGCAGCATCTTGGCCGACATGGTGGTTTGGATTTCGAGGTTGTCGCCGTTGAGGATGAAGATGGACTCTTCGATCTGCTCAGAGGCGGATTGCTGGCCCTTGGCGGCGGCGAGGGCGTTGACGATCGCTTGTTGGAGCGCGACGATGTCGTAGGCACCGGTGATGGATGCTGGGGCGGGTTGTAGAGGCGCTTCGGCTGCGGCGATCTCGGGTGGGTCTACTGGCTCGAAGTGGATGATGGGGATGGGTGGAGGGGTTGGTGGGACGAGATGCGGGCGGCCCTGGGGCGTGGGCTCTGGTTGGGCTTTGGCGAGAGCGAGGGAGCCTTCGGTCGTGGCTATTGAGGTTGGGGTCTGTGCGGCGGAAGCTGTTGGGGTTTTGCGGGTGCGGTCGGATTCGAAGGGGGACGGCGCTGGGGGCGCAACCGATTTCGTCGCAGCTATGGAGGACGGCACCCCATCCTTCGCGGAAGACGCGAAGGATGGGCCACCCGCTGAGGGGGGGACGTTCGGCGTTGAGGCTGGCTTAGAGATGGATGACGCGGGGGCGTTGGAGGGCTTTGGGGCAGCGGGGCCTAGCTGGCTTAGGAGGTCTTCGATGGGGATGAGGCGCTGGACGTGGACTAGCTTCAGGAGGCCGAGTTCTAGGTGGAAGCGCTGTTCCTGGCGGTAGCCGAGCTCGTCGAAGGTGCGGAGCATGATGGCGAGGAAACGGGAGAGCTCTTCTTCGGTGAAGAGGGCGGCGGAGCGGGCTACGCGGGCGCGTTCTTCGGGGGAGATCTGGAGCAGATCAGCAGAGATGCCGGTTGCGTCGGTCTCGGGGGTAAGGTTGGTGATCTTGCCGACGATGGTGTTGCGGAGGTAGCGGACGAACTGGCGCGCGAGCTGCGGAGCGCCGTTGCCGGCGTCAAGCAGGCGGTTGACGATGGCGAGGACGTCGGCAGATGAGTTGGCGTGGACGGCTTCGAGGAGCTGCTCGTAGATGACGTTCGAGACCGTGCCCATGAGGTCGCGGACTTGCGTGACTTCGAGGACCGGACGGCCGTCGACCAACGGGGCGCTGGCGATGGCCTGGTCCATGATGGAGAGGGCGTCGCGCATGGAGCCGTCGCCGGCTTCGGCGAGGACCGAGAGCGTGGCGTCGTCGATGCTGATGTTTTCTTTGATGGAGATCATGCGCAGCTGCGCGATGATGTCGTCGAGCTTTACGGCGTGGAAGCTGAAGTGCTGGCAGCGCGAGCGGATGGTTTGCGGGATGTCCTCGGGCTGGGTGGTGGCGAACATGAAGACGGCCCACTCGGGGGGCTCTTCGAGGGTTTTGAGGAGCGCGTTCCAGGCGGCGTCGGTGATCTGGTGCGCCTCGTCGAGGATGATGATCTTGTACTTCGACTTGTTGGTGGGGCGCGTCTGGATCTTGCTGGTGAGGAGGCGGGCATCGTCGATGCCGCGGTTGGTGGCGGCGTCGATCTCTTCGACGTCGAAGCTGTGGGCTTCCTCGAAGATGCTGGACTCCTGGCGTGAGGCGGAGGAGATTTCGCGGCAGTTGACGCAGACCTGGCAGGGCTCTTCGGTGGGGCGTTCGGGTGATCCGACTACGCTTGTGCAGTTGAGGGCTGCGGCGAGGATGCGGGCGATGGTGGTTTTACCGATGCCGCGGTGGCCGGAGAAGATGTAGCCGTGGGCGATGCGGTTCTGGGCGAGCGCGTTGAGCAGCGTACGGGTGACGTGGTCCTGTCCGACGACGTCGGAGAAGCGCTGGGGGCGGTACTTGCGGGCTAAGACTTGGTAGGCCATCTGCGAGGTTGATTGTATCGGTTGCGATGGCGAGGAAAAGCAGGGGCGTGGGGGCAGGAAACAGGAAGCAGGAAATAGGAGGTGAAAAGCGTGCTGCGGGCAACCAATTTTGGGGCTGGAAACTTTGAGTTTTGGGCAACAACTCTCCGGGTATGGGGACCATCGGATGTTGTATGAAGAAGTTTGCGCTTAGCCTACTCGCTCTGTTGTTCCTCGCACCGCTGGTACCCGCAGCGGGTGCGCAAGTGGTGGTCCGTGTTGGACCCCGGCATCACTACCGTCATTATCATCACTACCATCACTACTACCGCCACTAGATTGCGGTAGTACGGTAGGGCAAAGCCCAGCTTGAGGATGTTTCTCGGGCTGGGCTTTATTGCGTCGCGGCGGTGGTAGGTTTCGCGGCCTTTTGGCGTGCGAAGGCGCGGGCGCGGCGTTTTAGTTCGAGGTCGGAGAACATGGTGCCGCGGCATTGCGGGGCGCCACAGTAGCAGTCGCAGGTATCGGCGAGGTCGGAGTCGTAGAGGTTGTATTCGTAGAGGAGCTCTTCGCCAGCCTTGATGTCGCGACAGGCTACGACGAAGACGCGACCTTCGATGTTTTCGGACTCGCAGTTGGGTGCGCAGGAGTGGTTGAGGAACATGCCGGTGCCGAAGCCGTCAATGACCTCGTCGCCATCGCCGACGCCGAAGAGGTAGGTGACGATGCGTTCGGCGTAGCGGATATCGGCGAGGCCCTTGGCGAGGTGCGGGCCGTCGTACTCGAGGATGCGCTGGCCTTTGCGGACGGGGTCGAGCGTGATGCAACCGGCGGCGTGGATGGCGGACGACTGGACGAGAAGGCGCGGCGGCGTGCGGCGTTTGGAGGGCTGTTTGGTGCGGAGCGGCATGGGGTGGAGTATAGCAAGGGGAACGGTTGTGGGAAGGGCTTTATCGAGAAGGCTTGTATGGCGTCTAATGGAGAGTATGCGAGGACGAAGAGTTGCAGCCTGGGTGATGGTGGTGGCGGGAGTGCTGGTGGTACAGGCGCGTGGGCAGAGCTCGCAGCCGGACTGCAAGACGTATCCGACCGGTGGGGTGGTCGATCCCAAGTGCATGCAGACGCCCACGACGGCGCCGACATCGGCTACGGCACCGCAGCCTTCGACGGCGCAAAAGTTTCCGTTTCCTGGGGAAGAAGCCGTTCCAGATATGCCAGCGGATGGGACGAGTCCGCCAGTACCGGCACCGCAGCCTGCCACGGGGACGCCTGCTGCGCCAGCTCCGCAGAACGGAGCGGGAACGGCGACGCCAGCCGATGCGAGTGGGTTCCATGATGCGGGGAGCTCGGGAAGTTCGAGCTCCAGTTCTTCGAGTTCCAGCAGTTCAAGTGGAGATGATGCGGGGAGTGGGGATACGCCTGCACCTCCGGGAGACGCGGCACCGGCGCCGAAACGTGGACGCAGGAAGCTGCCGCCGGTGGCGAGGCAGACTCCGGATGAGCGGGAGACCGAGGACATTACGGTCGCGAAGTTCTATATGAATGACAGCAACTGGCGCGCGGCGTACCTGCGCGGCAAGGATGCTGAGTCGATTACGGACGGCGACTGGGAAGCACATCTGACGGTGGCGGATGCGGCGCGCAAGCTGGGCAAGCTCGATGAGGCACAGAAGGAGTACAAGCGGACGCTGGAGCTTGATCCGCTGCCGAAGGGACGCAAGGCGGCGGAGACGGCGCTGAAGGAGATGGGCGGGAGCGGTGGGGATTCGTTGCTGCCTTGAGGGAAAGCGGAAACGCGAAGGGCGCTACGGAAGAGCGTGAAGGATCGCGAAGAGTGCCTAAGGTTTGTAGGGGCGCTTGAGGAAGTCGGGCAGGCCGGTGGGCAGCGGCTTGGGCTGACGCCTGGTGGGAACTTTTTTGGTGGCGGGTTTGGTGAGTGTGTGCGCGTTTTCGGTGGCTTCCACTGTGGCTTCCAGCGGCGGGTCCTGGTCGAGATCTTCTTCGACGGCGAGGTACTTGCGGATGTAACGCAGGGGCTCTTCGGCGAGGGCCATTTCGCGAAGGTGGTAGCGCCAGGCGTCGCGACGGCCGGAGCGGCGGGTGAAGGGTTTGCGCGTGACGGTGGCGGTGCCGCCGCCGGGAGTGACGCGCTCGAAGGTCTGGGCGGGGACCTGAAAGGTGATGTCGGCACCTGCTTTCCAGAAGGTGCTTGCGAACTCGTGGGAGAAGAGAAGCGCGTAGTAGCGCCTCTGGGTGTCGAGGAGGGTGAAAGCGGCGTCGGCACTGATCCATGGAACACCAAGACGGGTGGTGTACCAGCGGCGGAACTCGAAGCCGTTGGTGCGGGCCTGACCGACGATGATCTTGAGGAGGTCTAGGCGGGTCATAACGGGAGAGTGTAGAGGATAGAGTGTAGAGCTTAGAGAAAGCTACTCGTAATCTGTGTCGTGGCGGATGCGGTCGCGGACTTCGCTTGAGGTCGTGTCGGGCAGCGGGATGGCGGCGGCCGGGTGCAGGCGGTTGTGGCGGCGGTGCCAGTAGACGATGAGCAGGGCTACGCCGAAGGTCCCGAGGATGAGCGTGGCGTAAGGGACGATCCAGGCGACGTCGTCGAAGCCACCGCGGATGGGGGCGGCGAGGACGATGGGGCCATATTTGGCGATGAAGGTTTGGAGGATGGCTCCTTCAGAGGTGCCGGCGGCGAGTTGGGCACGGAGATCATTGATCATCGGCCCGGAGACCGGGCAGCCGACATGGTTGCACTCCATCAGGATCTGGCCGCAACCGCACTGGCAGACGAGCTTGTGGCCGATCTTGTCGAGACGGGTTGTGGAGTTGTCGTCGGCGCCGAGCATGGTGAAGGCGAGGGTTACGACGAACAAGATGGAGAGAATGCGCTTAGGCATGCGGTGTCTCTGGAGTGCGAATTCTCGCCGCTATAACTGCGGGTCTTTCCGCTTCGCTGCGCTTCGGTCGAGATGAGAGTGTGCTGGCTGGGTCGTCTGTGCGGCGCGTGGGCTTGAGGGGTGGAACCAGAGCGATGAAGGTGCCGAAGACGATGATGCCGACCCCGATCCAGATCCAGTTGACCAGCGGATTGAGGAAAACCTTGATGATGGGGCGGTCGGTTTCGGGGTTGCGGCCCTCGAAGACGACGTAGATGTCGCGGGCGAGGGTGGAGTGGATGGCGACGATGGTTGAGGGCTGCTGGCTGGCGATGTAGAAGCGCTTCTCGGGCGCCATCTGGGTGATCTTTTTGCCGTTGTGGAAGACGTCGAGCAGGGCGTAGTCGGTGTCGTAGTTGGGGTTCGATTCCTGGGAGTAGCTCTGGCAGACGAGCTTGTAACCGTTGAGCTGGATGGAGTCTCCAAAGCCCATTTCGAGCTCTTTGGACTGGTTGAACGCCGAACCTGCGAGGCCTACGAAGAGGACGATCACGCCGAAGTGAATCAGGTAACCGCCGTAGCGACGGGTGTTGCGGCGGACGAGCAGTATCGCGGAGGAAAAGAGATTTTTGTGGGTCTGATTGCGGACGACGCCGGCGCCCCGGAGAAACTCGGAGGTGATGGAGGTGATGACGCCGGCCGAGAGCGAGAAGCAGACCAGAGCGTAGATCATTCCGGTGGCGTCGTCGTCTTTCCAGGGGCGCACGCCGAAGGCGATGAGCGCGATGGCGGTCGCGACGACGGCGATGCAAGGAAGGATGAAGTTGCGGCGGATGGCGCGGAGGGATGTTGAGCGCCATGGCAGCAGCGGGCCTATACCGGTGAGGAAGATGAGGGCGAGACCGACAGGGACAGCTACGCGGTTGAAGAACGGCGGACCCATCGTGACCTTGGAACCCTGGACGTACTCGCTCAGGACGGGGAACAGTGTGCCCCAGAGGACTGTGAAGCAGGCAGTGAGGAGGATGAGGTTGTTGAACAGGAAGCTGGATTCGCGGGAGACGAGCGATTCCAGCTGGTTTTCAGCTTTGAGGTGGTCGCGCTGGTAAAGGAAGGTGAAGAGGCAGACGGCCAGCGTGATGACGAGGAAGGTGGTGAACCAACTGCCGATGGAGCTCTGCGCAAAAGCGTGGACCGAACTGACTACACCAGAGCGGGTGAGCAGCGTGCCCAGGATCGTGAGCATGAAGGTGGAGAAGATGAGCCAGACGTTCCAGCCCTTCATCATGCCGCGCTTTTCCTGCATCATCACCGAGTGCAGGAAAGCCGTGCCGGTGAGCCATGGGAGGAAGCTGGCGTTTTCGACGGGGTCCCAGCCCCAGTAGCCGCCCCAGCCCAGCACGGCGTAGGCCCAGTGCATGCCGAGCGAGATGCCGACGGTGAGCAGCAGCCAGGCGATCATCGTCCAGCGCCGCGTGATGTGTATCCAATTCTCGCCGGGGTAGCGCATCATCAAAGCGCCCAGCGCGAAGGCGAACGGCACCGAAAAGCCGACGTAGCCGAGGTACAGCATCGGCGGGTGGATGATCATCTCGGGGTACTGGAGCAGCGGGTTGAGACCGAAGCCGTCGGCCGGCGCTGCGCCGCCGGGAACGATAGCGAACGGGGGCGCCGCGAAGACGAGCAGCAGGAGGAAGAACACCTGGATGGCAGAGAGGATGGTCGAAGCGTAGGCGCTGAGGGTAATGTCGACCTTGTGACGCAGGCGCAGCACGAAGCCGTAGGCGGCGAGCAGCCATGCCCAGAGTATGAGCGAGCCTTCCTGACCGGACCACAGCGCGGCGAACTTGTAGGCCGGGTTGAGAGCGCGGTTCGTGTGGTGCAGGATGTAGTCGACGGAGTAGTCGTTTGTGAATGCAGCGTAGATGAGGGCAAAGGCGGCGCAGCACATGCAGACGAAGCTGGCGAGGCCGGCGCGACGCGAGGTTTCGCGGAGGTGCTCGGCTGAGATGGCGAGTTGGCGGCCATGAGAGATGGCCCATAGAGAGAACGCTCCCGCCAGAAAGCAGTAGGCGCAGAGAGCCAGGGCCAGGAGTAGAGAAGCGCTGCCGAAAACCGGCATAGGGTGTGACATTCGCGAGCACGTCCTTCGCTTGCTATTCTCTCAAACTTTGAGGCAATAGCAGACGAGTACCGTACAAAGCGTTATTGGACTGCTGCACCGGTGACGAGGCAAAGCGTTATTGGACTGCTGCACCGGTGACGAGGCAAAGCGTTATTGGACTGCTGCACCGGTGACGAGGCGGTGGACGCTGGCGAGGAGATTGTCCGGGAGGAGGGGTTTGAGGCGGAAGTTGATGTTCAGACCCGTATAGGCTTCTTCCGCGTCGGCAAGGCCGCTGATGACCAGGACAGGGACTTTGGGTGAGAAGGTACGGACTTCGGTCACGAACTCGGAGCCATTCATGCCGGGCATGATGTGGTCGGTGATGATGAGGTCGATGGGGGCGGGAAACTCGTTGTTTCGGAACTGCTCCAGGGCCCGCTCCGGGTTAAGCACCGCGATGACGAAGTAGCCGGCTCGTTTGAGGATCGTCTGCCGGGTTGCGGCTTGGACAGCGTTGTCGTCAATCAGGAGAATTGTTGCAGGCATGCGGTCCTTATCGTTCTTTACGTTCGGTAATGATTCAGTGGAACAATCGGGTATCTCGGCCTGATTTTACCGTAGCGATTTTCGATGCAAAGTTCGCGATAAAGGCTGCCTTGTTCCTTGCGAATGGCTGAGACAATCCCTTATCTATGTGGTTAATAGCTTTTGTTTCACTGCGATCGGGTCGTAGAAACACTTCTGTTTCAGGCATCGCGGCGAGGGTCTTCCACACGGGACCGGTCAGACAAGCTGCGATAATGGGGCTATGAAGCGCCGGGTTATCAGGCAGTATGAATTTATTCGTAAGATCGGCGCGGGCGGTAGCGGCGTTGTGTTTTTGGCCAACGACACGTTGCTGCAGCGGCCGGTGGTTCTGAAGCTGTTGAAGCGGGGCTCGCAGACCCCGGAGCAGGTGCGGGCGACCCAGTTGCGCGAGGCGCGGCTGGCCAGCGCCATCGACCACCCTAATGTTTGCGCCATTTACGAGGTGGGCGAGGCCGACGACGAGGCCTACATCGTGATGCAGTACATTCCCGGCAAAAGTCTGGATAAGGTAATCGCCGAAGGGCCCGCAAATGCACAGCTGGTGCTTTCGAGTGGGATGCAGATATCGGATGGCCTTGCGGCGGCGCATAATCTTGGAATTTTCCATCGGGACCTGAAGCCGGCGAACGTGATGCTGACCGACGGCGGGCTGATTAAGATTCTGGACTTCGGACTCGCCCGGCAGCTGAAGCGGGAGAACCGCGAGTTTGTGGACTTCGATCCGGAGCGGCCGGAGATCATTCCGGCTGCACCTGGGGAGACGTATACGGCCCGCGGTGGAACTATTGCCTATATGGCCCCCGAGCAGTTCGTGACCGGGCAGTCGAGTGTGCAGAGCGATCTTTTTGCGCTGGGCCTGATTCTTTACGAGATGGTGAGCGGGCGGCATCCGTTTCACCGTCCGGACGCACAGGAGCTGCAGAGCATACGAGCGATCCAGTTTGCGGAGCCGCCGCCGCTGCGGGAGATCGTGCCGGAGATTTCGATGGAGCTGGAGAGCGTGATTCTGCGCTGTCTGGCCAAGCAGCCTTCGGAGCGGTATGCGTCGGCTGCGGATGTTCGTGAAGGGCTGAAGACGATTGTGAAGTCGATGAACCTTGACACGGATATGATGCCGGGCGAGGGTGCGATCAACATGCCGGCGCAGCAGCGGCTAGACATGGAAACGCCCGAGGAAGAGAAGCGGACGACCGGAATTTTGTCGATGCTGGCGGAGCGTTTTCGCGACAGCACGGTGAGCACGGAGAACAAGGGCACGAGCATCGTGGTATTGCCGTTTGTGAACCTTGGCACGACCGATGCGACGCCGTTTTATGGCTATGCGCTGGCGGATGCGCTGGCGGCACGGCTGGCGAAGGTGCCGCAACTGGTGGTGCGGCCTTCGAGCGCGCTGATGAATGTGTCCACGCAGCAGCTCGATCCGCTAAGCGTGGGGCGGAAGCTGTTGGTGAACTTTGTGCTGGCCGGCAATTTCCTGCGGTGGGAGAGTGGGTTCGACCTGAACTGGCAGCTGCTGGACGTTGCAGGACAGAGTGTGCGGACTGGCGGAGCGATCCGTGTCGCATCGTTTGATCTGATCGCCGTGCAGACCGAGATTTGCGACGAGGTTTTTGGCGAACTGCACGGGTTTGGCGATCTGCAGGGCGGGCAGGGCGAGCAGCCGCGGAAGGATTCGTTGGGGTTCGATGTGTCCGAGGAGTATTTGCAGGCGCGGGCATTGCTGAGCTCATTTATGTCGCGAACCGGCAGCCGCGATGAACTGGACCATGCGCGAGAGCTGTTTGAAGGTGTGGTGAAGCGGGATTCGACGTATGCGCCCGGTTGGTCGGGGCTGGGGATTACGCATCTGCAGTATGCGCGGATGGGGCTGGGCGGGCAGATGCATGTGCTCGAAGCGCGGCGGGCTTTCGACCAGGCGCTGGAACTCGATCCGGGATCGGTGGAGGCGAATCTTTATCGCGTGTATATGCTGCTTTCACGCGGTGAAAAAGAGAGCGCGAGGCATGGCATTGAGCATCTGTTGCAGCAGGCAGGCAATGATTGGAACGTGCATCTTGTCGCGGGACAGACACTGCGCATCGATGGCATGTATGAAGAGGCACTGGAGCAGTTCAATACTTCACTGCGCTTGAATCCTTCGAATGCGGCGGTGGTTTATAACCATCGGGCCCGGGTGTATCAGTACCAGAACCAGCTGGAGCTGGCAGCAGATGAGATTGAGAAGGGATTGACGCTGGAGCCGCGGCAGCCGCTGTTGCGGATATCGCGTGGGTATCAGCAGATGCGGCAGGGGCAGCTGGAGAAGGCTGTCGACACGCTAGAAAATGTGATTCGCGATGATGCTTCGTTGCGGATTGTCTTTCCGACCATTGCGATGTGCTACGTCCAACTAGGCGACAGGAAGAAGGCATCGGAGTTCATTTTGGAAGAGACGCTGACTGCGGCTGAGGCTGATAGCGAGATGGCGTACAGGCTGGCGACGTATTTTGCGGTGGAGGGTGATGAGTCTGAAGCATTGCACTGGCTGCGGCGGGCGATCTACCTGGGCAATGAGAACTATCCGTGGTTCAGCAAGAATCCGGCGTGGCGGGGAATGGCTGAGAACAATGACTTTCAGCGGGCGCTGGAGGATTTGAAGAAGAGCTACAGGAAGAACCAGAAGAACTGGAAGAGGCTGCTTTCCCAGGTAATGGGTTAGGGCAAAGAGGTCACCCTAGTTTCCGGATAGAAGAGCGGTCCACTCGGCGGTCTGCCAGGCGCGCCACTGATCGGCAGGGATTTGGGGCCAGCGTGAAGCGCCGAATTTGACCCAGGCTTCGCGATATTTGAGCCAGGCACGGTCGGCGTCGCGGATCTTCGTCGCGAGGCAGTTGTCCGGGTCGCAGTCGGCGTCTCGCAAGCCTCCCTGATATTTGACGTTGAGCGTGTGATCGAGCTGGGCGAAGGTCGAGGCATCTACTCCGGAAGCCGGAGCCTTTCCTTGCTGGATACTAAGAAGATTAGCGTTCCAACCGGCTGTAAAGCTCACGTCATCGCCTTCGTTGTAGACGCCGCATCCTGTTCCTCCGCCACAGCCGCTTTCGACCATCGCTCCGTAGGCCTTCTGAAATGCCTGCCAGGAGGAACGAAGATCAAGGAATGAGGCTTTGACCGGCAGCGTAGCTGTTGCAAGGATGCTAGCCTCCCGGCGATGAATCTCTTCGTCTTCTTTGTCCTGTTGAAGGGCAAGACACTCGTAATTCACCGAGCGGCCAAAAGGGGCGCCGTCGTGGTCGCAGACATCGAAGTGCCGGCCTACTTGGATGGTTTGTGTGAAGGCTGCGAGGAGTTTGGCCGGTTCTTCTCCCTGGATACCTCCAGCGTTTTGGCAGAAATACTGCTGTGCCAATGGGAGGTTGCGAGTGACACCTTCGCCGTTGCCATAGAGCATGGCAAGCACCAGACCTTCCATGCCGTCGATATCCTCCGGGAAGGTTGCGCCGCCGGAAGCAGCGCTCTGTGCCTGCTTGATGGCGGCGGGGCTGGCATTGCCGCGAATGAGACCGAGTTGCGTGAAAACGCAATATCGCGCTTTCTGAAAGTGGTCTGGTGCATTGCTGTAGTAGAGACCTACGGCATTGCAATATGTCGTTACAGGTGGGATTCCTGGCACCCCGCTCGGTGCGGGTTCACGCAAAGGAATCGTTACTGAATAGGCTTCTTTGAGTGTGGGACGATCGGCTTCGGGCACAGAGACTTTGGGAAGTACGTCGCACACGTCATGTGTTTCTTGCGCGTCGATAGGACCGGCGATGGGCCAAATGCTGCACGCAATGAGAGACATGATCGCTAAAAATGGAATCTTCTTCCGGGAGGTAAAGGGAATCCGCAGCCTGCTCAACATGCCAGCCTCTTCGTTCAATAGACTTCTACTCTGACACAAAGGCCCTCCATTGTGGAGGGCCTTTGTGTCTTTTGGAGTGGCTTAGTTTTAGTTATTGGTGGTGTCGAGGAGCATGGGGCGGTTGAGGCTGAAGATGATAGGCGTGCCGGTGGGGAGGGTTTGGGTGGTGGCCTGATTGGCCCAGACGGTGCCGCCGATGCCTGCACCGATTCCCGCGCCGACGACGGCGCCTACTCCGCCTCCAAGGACCGCGCCGGCGATTGCGCCGGTGCCGGTGGTAACGCCGACCGCGGTTGCGGTGCCCGGCGTCGGGTCGTTGCTGACGATGGTGCCTTCCTGAGAGACGCGGGCGCGATGATCTAGGGTGAGGTCAACGACTTGTCCGGTCATCTTGTAGGTGATGCCGCTGGGAAGGGTGATGGAAGTCGGTTCGAGGTGAATGCCGGCGGCTTTGCCGATGTGGTGGCCGGTGTAGAGGTCGGTGACGCGGCCGGAGAGGATTGATCCGGCGGGGATGACGATGCGTCCGTGATGCTCGATGGGAGCGGAGAGCAGAGCCTGGAACTCGTCGCTGCGCGCGGTGTCGCGAGTGGAGATGGCTTTGTTGAGGCGAACGCGGACGAGAGTGCCTTCGGGAAGCTCGTTGGCGGTAGAGGTGTCAGTGACGATGCCACTATTGTCGTCGTTGGGATCGATGATGCTCGCGCGAACGGGGGCGGACGTGCTGGTCTGGACCGCTGAGTATGTGGGTACTTCACGCTCGCGGAGGATTGGAGCGGGCGGCTGCGATGCCTGTTCCATGGGGACTGCTGGAGATGGTTTGGCGGCAGGCGGCTGAGGCGCGGCGACGGTGATGTTGTCGTCGAGGGCTTCGGGGTGCGAGGTTCCGGAGGTCTGCGCGGAAAGGCTCGCGGCAGCCAGGATGAAGGCGGCGGTGGTTGCGGTTGCGAAACTTGTTTTCATGGCACGATCTCCCGTGAGGCGCGGAAGCGCTCCAGTCTTGAGGATAGGACGGCTGTGGGCTGGATTGGGTAGTTCCTGTGGCGGGGCATCCGGCGGGTTAATAGGGTGGTGCCCGCTTTGAGGTCGTGCTACTACGAGCAAAACAGAAGATCCTTCACTGCGCTCAGGATGACATCTCGACTGTTATGTCTGCGTGGATGCTGCGATGACTTGTTCGTAGTAAGCCTCGTAGTGAGGGATGATGCGGGAGGCGCAGAACTTGTCCTGGGCGGTTTTGCGGGCGGCAGCGGACATAGCCTCGAGGCCGTCGGGGTCGGTGAGGAGCGAGAGCGCGCCGGCGGCCATGCCGTCTATGTCGCCGACCTCGTAGAGCAGTCCGTTGACCTGGTGCTCGATGAGTTCTGGGACTCCTCCGACGCGGGTCGCGATCGCGGGGACGCGGCAGGCCATGGCTTCGAGCGCGGCGAGGCCGAAGGACTCCATTTCGCTGGGCATGATCATCAGGTCGGCGAGGGCGAGGAGTTCGTTGACGTTGTCCTGCTTGCCGAGGAAGTCGATGCGGTCGGTGAGACCGTACTTCATGGCAAGGAACTCGGCGGCGGAACGCTCTGGGCCGTCGCCAATGAGGAGCAGACGCGAAGGGACGATGGGTGCGATGCGGGCGAAGACTTCTACGACATCCGTGACGCGCTTGACGGGGCGGAAGTTGGAGAGATGGACGATGAGTTTCTCGTCTGGCTTGGCGAAGCGGGGGCGTTGTTTGGCTACGAGCTCGGGGTCGCGGACGTAGAAGTCGCAGTTGACGAAGTTGCGGATGACTTCGATGTCGCGCGTGATGTTGAAGGCCTGATACGTGCGGTCACGGAGATAGCTGGAGATGGCGGTAACGCCGTCAGACTCGTTGATGCCGAACTCGGTGATGGGGAGATAGCTGCGGTCGAGGCCTACTAGCGTAATGTCGGTGCCGTGAAGCGTGGTGATGAAGGGAAGATGTTTGCCGCGGGCGGCGAGCATTTGGCGGGCTAGCAGGGCACTGACGCTATGCGGGATGGCGTAGTGGACGTGGAGGAGATCGAGTGAATGGAACTCAGCCACCTCGGCCATGTGGGTGGCGAGCGCGAGGTCGTAGGGTGGGTACTCGAAGAGTGGGTAGTTCGAGACCGGAACCTCGTGATAGCGGATGTTGGCTTCGCGGCCGGTGAGACGGAAGGGCTGGGAGTAGGTGATGAAATGGATTTCGTGACCGCGAGCGGCAAGTTCGATGCCCAGCTCGGTGGCGACGACGCCGGAACCGCCGTAGGTGGGGTAGCAGGTGATGCCGATCTTCATAAGCTCTCAGTGAATGGTGAGTAGTGAATAGTACATAAAGATGGCATCACGGGATGAGTCTTTCGTGGCCGGTGTTGGCACTGTGCTGGCCCAGTTCGCGGAGACGGCCCATGGGACCGAGGCTTCCATAGTGGATGAGTTCCGTTGAGTTTGGATGCGGGGAATCGGTGGCGAGGGCGCCGAGGAGGGCGGTGCGTTCGATTTCGCGGGTGACGCGGAGGCGGGTGGTTACGGCGTCGAGGTCGCGGTCGTTGTAGCCGGGATGGCAGACCAGCTCCCAAAGGCCTTCGGGCATTGTGGCAAGGATAGCGTCGAGCATGGGCCGATCAAGACGGCCGGTGGCGGAGATGCCGATGGTGCCGCTCGTGGTGAGGATGCTGTGGTTGCGGATCTGTGGCAGGGCTTCGAATCGTTTCCGTAAGGGGTGAACGAGGCGGACCTGGAAGCGACGGAGGGTGTCGCTGGCGCCGAGTGCGAGTGACCAGGGCTCTTCAAAAGGATTGCGGATGGCTCCTACGCCGGTGCGCTCGCAGACGTAGAGCAGAGGGCGAGCAACGGCGGGGAGGATGTGAGTGTGTTTGTGGGTGTCGATGTGGGTGACGTCGATGCCGGAACGCTGCAGTTGTTGGATTTGGGCAAGGGCTTCAATGGCGATTTCGTCTTCGCTGACCTTGCCGAGCAGGACGGCGATCAGGAAATCGATGAGTGAAGGACGAAAGTTTTTGCCGTCGGCGCCGAGGAGTGTTGGGATGCGCTGGGGGTGGGAGAGAGGTGTGCCGTCGGTGAGGACGATATGGCAGCCGACACCGAGGGCGGGGTTGGCGAGGGCTATGGCGACGGCGTCGTCATAGGCGGGGCCGTTTGCCATGAGCGTGGCCGAGGTGACGGCGCCGGCCTGATGGAGTTCAAGGATGGCGCCGTTGATGCCGCGGGTGAGGCCGAAGTCGTCTGCGTTGATGATGAGGCGAGCAGCCATCTGGGATAACGATAGCTGATGTGAGGCTGAATGGCACGGCGAAGGGACGTCGCGATAGGATGCTGGGGTGAGGGATGCGATGAAGTGTTGGCTGGCGAGTGTGGTGGCGTTTGCGGGAGTGATGACTGTATCAGCTGAAAGGATTCCGGCTATGGATCTTGGCAAGCATGTTTGTGCCGTGCAGAACTATGGGGCCAAGGGAGATGGAACGACGCTGGACACGGTGGCGATCCAGAAGGCGATTGATGCCTGCTCAGGTGAGAACGGCGGCGTTGTGAAATTAGCGGGTGCGGCGAAATTCATCAGTGCGCCGCTGGTCTTGAAGAGCCACGTGACGCTGGAGATTTCCGAAGGGACGACGCTTGAGGCCAGCACGAATCATGACGATTTCCCCGAGATGGAGCAATTTCACGACAAAGGCCGCCAAAGCCTGTTGAGTGCATTGAACGCGGAGGATATTACGATCCGCGGTGGTGGCGTGATCGATGGGCGGGGTGAGAGCTGGTGGCCACATCGCGGGCCGGGAGAAACGCGGCCGCGGTTGGTGGTGTTCGACCATTGCAAGCATGTGCTGATGGAGAATGTGACGGTGCAGAACTCACCGATGTGGCAGATTGTGCCGTACTACTCCGAGGATGTGACGTTCCGAAACATGAAGGTACTTGCGCCGCTACCGGACGGGCACAATACGGATGGCATCGATCCGTTCAGCTCAAAGCATGTGGTGATCGACCATGTGCTGATCGACACAGGCGACGACAATGTGGCGATCAAGAGCGGGCAGCCGGGATCTGCTGGGCCGGATGATCCGACTACGGATGTCACGATCACAGATTGCACATTTTTGAAGGGCCATGGGCTTTCGGTGGGTAGTGAGGTAGCTGGTGGTGTGACACATTTGCGTGCCGAGCGTGTGGCGTTCAAGGGGACGACCCAGGGCATTCGCATCAAGAGCGGACGGGACCGCGGGAATGACATCGGCGACTTTGTCTATAAAGACATCACGATGGAGAACGTCGGGACCGCGATTCAGATTACGGACTACTACGGCGGCGGGGCGACAAAGGAGGGCGCGGCTGCTGTTTCGATGGCTCCGGTGACGCGACTGACACCGCACATGCACGACATCACGATCGAGAACGTAAAGGTGACTGGGGCGAAGGTCGCGATGGACATCGAGGGATTGCCGGAGGCGCCGATCATGGGACTGCACCTGAAGAATGTGCAGATTGAGGCGGCCAAAGGTGCGAGGATCTTCTACGCCGATGTTGGGGCGGAGCATGTTGTTGTGACGCCGCAAAGCGGAGCGCCCATTACTGTTGGGGTGGGTGTTACGGGGAATCTGAAATAGGGATGCTGCGGGGAAGGAATGGTGGGCAGAGAGGGACTCGAACCCCCGACATCCTGCTTGTAAGGCAGGCGCTCTAACCAACTGAGCTATCCGCCCACTCCGGCGTGACCTATCCAGTGTAGGTCACGCCGGGCGGATGTTCCAAATCTTCGCCTAAACCTTTGGCGCCCAGCCCTTCTCGTATTCGCGGCGAGTCATCTTTTCGGCTTCAGGATCACCGAGGATATGGCCGTTGGCGGGGTCGAGTTTGAGGGTGCGGTTCGTTTCCCAGGCGTAGTTGGCGAGTTGCAGCATGGTGACGGCCACATAGCCTTGCTCGATCGGCGAGTGTAGCTTTTCACCGGTCTGGATGGCCGCAATGAGGTTCGCGAAGTGCGCGTCGGTCATGTTGTCCGCGCCGACGGTGTCAGCCGAAGAGGTTTTTTCCTTGCTGAGCTTGAACTCGTCGGTCTTCTTGCCCTTTTCGTCATAGACCTCATAGCCGTCGCGGTCGACGATGACCGAGCCCTTGGTGCCGCGGATCTCAGAACCGCGGTCGCGGCCATAACGGCCCATCGGGTTGCAGCAAAGGCCTTCCCAGGTGATCATCTTGTCCGGGTATTTCCAGTTGACTTCGAGCGTGTCGTAGTACTGCCAATCGTCGGTGAAGGCATAGCGGCCGCCGGTAGCGGAGACGCTGCTGGGAAAGGACGCATCGAGAGCCCAGCGGCAGACGTCGACTTCGTGGGTGCCGTTGTTGAGGGTTTCGCCGGTGCCCCAGCGCTTGAACCAGTGCCAGTTATACGGCTGGTAGTTGTCGTGATACGGGGTGCGCGGTGCCGGACCTTGCCAGAGGTCCCAATCCAGTGTTGCCGGCACGGGGGCAGGCTTGCCGACGCCGATGGTGCCGCGGTGGTTGGCGTACCAGGCGTTGGCCAGATAAGCACGGCCAATGAGGCCATCGTGGATTTGCTGGACGATCTTAATGCTGTGCGGAGAGGAGCGTTGTTGGTTTCCCATCTGCACGAGCTTCTTGTACTTGTCGCGCGCGGCGACGAGCATTTCGCCTTCGTTGGGGTTGTAGCTGCAGGGTTTTTCTACATAAACGTGCTTGCCGGCTTCAACGCCGAGGATCGCCATGGGAGCGTGCCAGTGATCGGGTGTGGCGATAGAGATGGCGTCGACGTCTTTGGAGGCGAGGACTTTACGGAAGTCCTGCTCGGTCGCGGGAGCATAGCCGAGCTCCTTTTGCACCGCGCCCGCGAACTTCGCCAGGATTCTTGTTTCGACGTCGGCAACGTGTGTGATGCGCGAGGTCTTCTGGTTGGCCTTGAGAGCCGAGAGATGTGCGTAGCCGCGACTGTTGAGGCCAATGACCGCGAAGTTGACGCGGTCGTTTGCTCCGGCGATCTGAGAGTAGCTTTTGGCGGTCGTGCCGAGAGCGACAGCGGCTGTTCCGGCGGCAAGGGTTCCATTGAATTCGCGTCTTGAGATCACAATAAACTCCTGAAGGTGTGGATCGGCAGGTAACGGTCGAGGGCAGTTGCAAGCGCCATCAAGGGACAAAATCCAGCGACCTTACGGTACAACAGCCGGCGGAATCATGCAAAGGCTGATGAAAAGGAAGGTGTTTTGTTCAAGCGGTTTTCGCAAGGCGGTTTGTGCGGTGCCGAAGCTGGCGGTTTTGTGACAGAATGCTTTCGGCGGCTGGAATGGATCTGTCGCGGAGGAAGATATGGCGTTCACTCGACGGGAATTTGTTGCGGGTATGACAGCGTTGGCAGCGGCTACAAAGATTCGGGCGCAGGCGGTCGGGACTTGTCCCTTTCATCTCTCGGTAATCAACGACGAGATTTCGCCGGACTTCGATCACGCCTGCTATGTCGCCGCCCACGATTTTGGCTTGGGTTATATCGAGATTCGCACCCTGTGGGGAACGAACTTGGCTTCGCTGAGCAGCGATCAGATCAACGATGCGCTTAAGATCCTTGCCAAGTACAACCTCAAGGTGACCGACCTTGCGAGTCCGCTGTTCAAGGCCGATCTGCCGGGCGCACCTAAGTCCAAGGAGAGCGCGCCGCGGGATCAGTTCAAGGCGGACTTCACGTACAAGGAGCAAGATGAGCTGTTGGAAAAACTCATTATGCTGTCGAAGACGTTTGGCACGGATCGCATCCGATGCTTCGACTTCTGGCGTCTGGAGGATCAAAAGCCTTTCCGCGCGGAGATCAATCGCAAGCTGATCGAAGCTGCCGAGAAATGCGCGAAGCATAATTTGATCCTGCTGCTGGAAAACGAGATGGCGTGCAATACCGGATCAGGCAAGGAAGCCTTGGAGACGCTGAACGCCATTCCGAACAAGAACTTCATGCTGAACTGGGACCCCGGCAACTCCGGCTCGTTTGAAGGCGACGTACCGTTCCCGGACGACTATGAAAAACTACCGAAGGCGCGAATCGGTCACGTTCACTGCAAGAACGTGAAGCGGACGCCAGGAGAGAAGAGAGCCTTTGAGTGGGAGCCGGTGGATATCGGTTTGGTCGATTGGGTTGGACAGTTCAAAGCGCTGAAGCGGGATGGATATCACCACGCGGTAAGTCTGGAGACTCACTGGCACAGTGGTCCAGGTAAGACCCCTGCCGAGATCTCCGAAGCCTCGACCCGTATCAGCATGAAGGGCTTGAAGGATTGTCTCGCGAAGGCTGGAATCAGTTGCTAGGAGTGAGGCAGACTTATCGCGTAGAGGTACCACGCTGCATGTGGTAGCCATTCCTCGGTCCACCGTCAGTCTTCGTCCTTGCCCGTAATGGCAAAGCCTTCGTTGAATCACACGCAGCTAAGTGTGCGTACATTGTGATTCAGAAGTTGGTCGGTGTGATGTTCTGGGATTACGCCGGCGATTCCGGTCCGGCTGCAGTTTTAAAGTAATGAGAGCAGCGTAAACGGCGCTCCGTCTATGTTCGCTACGTATGCTATTCGGGTCCGGTTGTTGACAGCAATGGAGACAGGACCTGAACCGATCTTTACGACCTTAACCTCGCCGTTCGGAAGGATGATCGGAACACAGCCGCTTGCAGTATCGACTACGTACGCTTTGCCAGTACTCCGGGCGTACGCAATTCCGGACGGACTGATCAGCCCGGAAGAGGCAAGAGAATCCTGCGCCCAGGTACTTGGCCAGGCAGGCAATAAGAACGGTAGCCATCAGAACGAGGCATCCCCGGCTGTAAGAATGGATGATCTTGTGAAGTGCGTGACGGCTGACCGGAACATTCCTTTTGAAACGATCTCGCGCACGAATTTTCGTCATAATTAAGCGACGCTATAGACAAACGATTGTCTACACTAGATAGCCATGATGCAAGTGCTAATTTACTGGTTGCGAACGCGTAGAGTACCCGGATCACGCTGGCGCCTCGCGATCCTCCTTCTTTTTGTCTTACTCGGAACAGGCGTCCGAGCGCAGCAGCGGCCGATGGAGTTCAGGGTTCTGGCGATTGCCGAGCCGGGAGGAATCCATAAGCCGTTTGTCGATGCCGCAAAGATATGGCTCCAAAAAGAGGGCGTGGCGGATCATTTCACTGTCGATTACATTGAAGACACGAACCCGATCGACGCCGGGTTCCTGGCGCACTACCAACTCTTCATCCAGCTGAATTATCCGCCCTACAATTGGACGCCCGCCGCCGCCGCGGCTTTCACTGGGGCGATTGAAAAGGGAACCATAGGATGGATTGGGTTTCATCATGCCACGCTTCTCGGCGAGTTCGACGGGTTTCCGATCTGGCCATGGTTTTCGCAGTTTATGGGTGGGATCCGATTTACGAAATACATTCCGACGTTTGCTACGGGCGTGGTGAATGTTGAGTCACCGAACCATTCCGCCATGAAGGGCCTTCCCAAGTCATTCACTATCGAAAATGAAGAGTGGTATACATGGGATCATTCACCACGTCCGAATGTGCGTGTCCTGGCAAGCGTGGATGAGTCGACCTATGTGCCCAACACAGATATCGGGATGGGAGACCATCCAGTCGTGTGGTCCAACGAGCATGTGAAAGCTCGCAATATTTACATTTTTATGGGGCACCATCCAGAGCTGTTTGAGAACCGCGCATTCACGACTCTGTTTCACAACTCCATATTGTGGGCGGCAGGGAAATGAAACATGTGCTGATAGCTTCAGTGTTCGCTGTAATTAGCGTAGCTGCTTGCGGACAACCGCAGGTTGCCTCTTTTCGAGTACTTGGTCTATATCAATATGGGTCATGGAGACAGAATCTTCAGTAGCGATGTGCAGAATCGCTTGTTTGAAAACGCGATCTTGTGGATTGGTGGGACTTACGATGACTCTAGGGCAAAACGGCAAACGTGGCATGCTCTGTGGCGGCAGACGAATCTCCAACCCAGAGATCAAAGATTCCTGGATCAAGCTCCGTTTGCCGCGTCGCAGGACTCCAGAATTTGAGGTCGTCGGCGTGGAGCGTGATCGTTACGGAACGTTGCTCGCCGGCTTTGAGATGGACACGCTCGAAACCCTTTAGCTCACGGACGGGGCGGGAGGCGCTGCCAGCACGCTGATGCGTGTATAGTTCCACCGTCTGATCGCCATCTACGTTGCTGGGGTTGTGCAAAGTGACCGTGGCTTCAATTGCTCCGGCCGCACGAAGGTTTGTTGAGGACAGCTTGAGATCGTGTATTGAGATAGAGGCGTAGCTCAGGCCATATCCGAAAGGATAGAGCGGCGCGCTGGATTCATCCCAATACATGGCATCACGGTCGACTGGGATCTGGCTCAAAGTGTGGTTGTAGTAGAGCGGCTCCTGCCCCGCCGTTCGTGGCCAGCTTACCGGGAGCTTTCCACCGGGGACCGCGTCGCCAAATAGAAGATCCGCTACAGCGTTCCCACCCTCTGTTCCGGGATACCACGCTTCAAGAATGCCGGGGATATGTTGCGAAGCCCAGGTAATATCGAGCGGCCTTCCATTAATCAGCACAAGCACGATCGGTTTGCCTGTAGCTTCGGCGGCCTCGAGAAGGTTCTCTTGTTCACCTGGTAGGTTCAGGGTGGCGCGCGAAGCCCGTTCACCGCTCATGCTTTGGAGCTCTCCGAGAACGAGCACCGTCAGGTCCGAGGAACGCACCAAATCGATAGCTTCCTTGAAGGACTCTTCACGCTGCGCACCAGTTACGAGAGTTGGCGGAGGGCTGGCGAACTGCGGATCGAAGATGGAAGCGTTGCCGCGTTCAACCTCGACACCTTTCGCGTATCGAACCTCCACAGAAGAACCAGCTTTGGCGCGGATTCCGCTGAGAACTGTCACAGTGTCGTCATACTTGCCGGCAAGACTCCATGATCCCATCGTGTCCGGCTTTGAATCGGCAAGTGGCCCGATCACCGCAAGATTGCGCATCGACTTCTTGAGTGGGAGGATATTCGATTCGTTACGAAGCAGTACAGAGCTTCTCTGCGCAGCGATTCTCGCTGCATGACGTTGGTCAGCGGAGACAAGCTCCTTCGCAGCCAAGCCGGGCGTGGCATAGGGATTTGTGAAGAGGCCAAGTTTATACTTGGCTTCAAGAATCGATCGGACAGCGTTGTCGATCGTCTGTTGTGTCACCGAACCGTGCTTTATATCCTCCGCAAGAAAGTCTCTGTAGAGCGACGAGGTCATTTCCATGTCCACACCGGCGTTTGCCGCGCGCGCTGCCGCGTCCGCTGGAGTGGATGCAAACCCATGCGTGACGAGATTAGGAACCGTCTCCCAATCACTGACTACGAACCCCTGAAATCCCCAATCCGTGCGCAACACATCGTGCAATAGATATCGATTGCCGCTGGCGGGAACACCATTGAGATCCATGTAGGCCGCCATGAAGGTTGCCGCGCCCGCAGCCTGAGCCGCGCGAAACGGGGGGAAGTAGACGTTCCATAGTTGTTCGTCTGAAAGATCAGATTGATCGTAGTCACGACCGCCGGCGGCAGCTCCATAGCCTGCAAAGTGCTTTACGCAGGCGAGAATGCGATCCGGCGCTCCGATCGTGCCCTGGAATCCGCGAACCTGCGCTTCGGCCATCCGTGATCCAAGAAAAGGATCTTCGCCGGATCCTTCCATGATGCGGCCCCAGCGTGCATCTCGCGCGATATCAACCATGGGCGCAAAAGCCCAACGGATGCCGACGGAACTCGCCTCGCGGGCGGCCATGTACTGAGCGTGCTCGACCAGCGACGGATCCCAGGATGAAGCCATCGCTAAAGGAACCGGATAGATGGTGCGAAAGCCGTGAACCACATCGAAGCCAAAGAGCAAAGGGATGTGTAAACGTGTTTCATCGACGGCGATGTGTTGAAGACGATTGATCTCTGCAGGGTCTTTGACGAATAAGAAAGACCCCGCCTGTTCTTTGCGGATACGTTCTTCGTGCGATACAGTGTGCGGCTCTTGATAGGCGACTTGCGACATCTGACCAATCTTTTCGTCGAGCGTCATTTTTTCCAGGAGATCATCAACGAAGCGCCGCATGGCAGGGTCCTTGGGCGAGAGAGCCTGCGGCTCCTGAGAGACGAGAACGGGCGACATTAGCCCGAGGAGGAGCCAGAGCAATGCGGCCTTGCGACAAGGCAAATGAATCAGACGAAACAGCATGAAAGTTCCTCAAGCACAGACAACTGAAGAGAAGTGACTACGCCGGTGGCGACGGTTGCCCGTTCTCTTTTCAACGAATGAATTAGCAATCTATAGTAGACAAACGATTGTCTGAATGTCCAATGAGATTAGTCGGGTGCCGTAGTTTACGGTACTTTGTTAAGGGTGTAGGGAATCTTTGCGTCATTTGTTGAGATAATTCTGCGGATATCCACTTCTGATGATTGCGGCCGACTCGTCTTGGGTTTGGGTTCTCCACTAGATCGTCCGGCGGGGTTGAAAAGCCTGAAAGGTGAGAAGCAGATGGGGGGCGAGCGATGCCGTAGCGTCTTTTCTATTGCGCTGCGCAGCAGCACCGCCGCGATGGCCGATCGAATGTCTCTCCCAGTCCTCATGTAATCCTTCATTCCCGCAGGCCGATCGTTAGAGCCGCAATGAGATTGTTTGGTTAGCTTGAATGTCTTCCGTCTGAAGAAGGCGACGTTTCCAGCGCTAATCCGGCGGTAGACCGCCGAGGTAATAGACGCTCAGGCTGGGTGCAGACCGAATCATCCGAGTCAATTCGGTATCGGGGAATCGCCTTACATACGGCGGAGCCCAACCGATCTGATCTTCCGTGATGGTTCCCGGAACTTCCTGCTTCACTCCCGTAGCCTTTTCAAACCGAGACGGATCCTTAAGCCCGTTCACCGAAGTTGTGACAAGGCGATGCAGCGCTCCGTTCGCATGGGTATAGAGATCGAGTCCGTTTGCCTCGCCGAACTCTGCCAGCAAGACGAGGGGAGCGAGCGCATAAAGGTGGTAGTGCAATGCTTTACTCCCTCGTGCCATCTCAAGTGGCAATGTCCCGTCCGGGCGTATTTGATTTACCCCGTTGTCATACGTTGCCATGCCCCACTTGAAGTCGTCTTGATTGTTGGCGGCTATACCAATCGCTGCAAGCTCAACCCCGGCCCAGTACAAATGGTTGTTTCCGCTGGTTCCGTGCGCCGCGTTATGAGCGTCGTAAAAGCTTTTCGTTTCCGCGCCTACACTGCCGAGCCAACTTGCAATCATGGCTGATTGAGGCGCACTGATCTCGATGTGGCCGCGGACCTTGAGATAGGCGATGGCTACGGCTCCGACGACCCATCCTTGCACGTAGTAGGCCTGGCTGGAGGACATCTCACCGCTGAGTGACTTGTCTTGCGCCAGCACGACGATTCGATTTGCAGCGCATTGAGCTGCTTCACGTGAGCCAGTGGTACGAAAGTCATCCGCCGCTTTGACGATCGCCATGCCAACCGCTTTCACAGGGTCGGCGGACTTGCGATACGCCTCTTGGCGCACCGGATCGATGATGGAGTGCGTTGGATCGTCGAGGCGATAGAAGCCGTCGGTGACAAGATCGGGTGCTAGGTGCGGTAGGGCAGGGCAGGGAAACGGCAAGTCCTTTCGGACAACGGGTTTTCCGTCCCAAGGCGACAGGAGAGGCTTCGTGGGTGCGGCGAAAAGAGCAGCACTTCCAATGGCGCAAGCAATCGATAGAATAGCGGATCGGGTGGAAGGCTTCTTCATGCTTGCTTTCGATTCAAGAAATTTGTCTGAAAAGGCCACCCTCGCGGGTGGCCTTTCCGGTGAACGGTTAGAGGGCGATTAGAAGAAGAGGCGAGTCGAAGCCTGCAACTGACGTGGATTTTGAGTCCCAGAGATTCTTCCGAAGCCGGTAGAGCCCTGGAAGTCTGCGGCATTGGGGACCGCAGTTTCTCCTACGCTCAGCGATCCGCTGGGTGAGGTGAAGTTCGTCTTGTTGATGACATTGAAGGCATCAAAACGAATCTGGAACTTCAACTTGCGATAGATCGGAAAATCCTTAGCAACCGATGCATCGAAGTCTACTTCGCCAGGGGCCCTATTCGAGTCACGGGGAACATTCCCAAATCCGGTTGAGACAATCCGAGTCCGAACGCCACCAAGTGTCGCATACACGGGACCGCTTGGGGTAAGAGCGAAGTTCGTCTTATCCGTTGTGGGGCTGTCGTAGTACTGCAGAACGTTTCCGTTGAGGTAGGGATGAGCCAGTATCACACCCTGTGAATTTCCATTGGGACGCTGTTGAGAAACGTTCGAGATCTCGTTCGTCTGTGTAATGTTGATGGGTAGTCCCGTATGACCAACAAAGACGGGCGAAATATGCCAATCACGGAGCCACCAGGGACCTGGCATTGTATAAACGATCGCGATGTTCAGTGTATGCTTCACATCAATATTGCCGACGGTGAAGTCCTTTGCACGGCTGGGACCATCGGCGGTGTACTGTGCATTGGCGGTGCCGTTGGGCGCGGAGAAGTTATAGATCGTAGAGCCGTCATCTTCTTCCTTCGCGTAAGTGTAGTTGGAAAGAAGAGCCAGGCTTTTGTCAAACTGACGTTTTACCGTAACCTGCAAGGCGTTGTAATTCGAATTGCCGACGCCATCAACCACGCTAAACGACTTGATGGTTGGGAAGGGTAATGCTGCTTGAGTGGTGGCGGTGCTGTTAGCCAACGTTACCGCATCTACCGATGAAAGCGGAACGATATTCGCGGGTACGATGTAAGCGAGGTGAAGGGCATGGTTCCCTACGTAGTTCGCTTCCAGGGTCAGTGACAGCGGTAGCTGGCGTTGAATGCCGAAGTTCCATTGTTCGACGAGGGCCATCGGATTCAGCTCATTGAACGAAACACCGCTGGGGGAATACGGATTCGCGGCCGTTGAGTTCGCAAGGGCAAGTCCAGGATTGCTCAACGGAATGGCTGCCACCAGCGGAATACCCTGTGACAAGCTGAAGGGCTGTGCGATCGCCGTGCCGATGTTGTTGTATGACGGTGAATTGTCATATCCCGGATAAGCTAATTGACCTCCAAGGTTTTGGAAGATCGTGCCATAGAACGTACCGAAGGCTGCACGGATGACTGTCTTGTTGTCCACGCTGTACGCCAGACCGATACGAGGCGAGAAATCTGCCTTTGGCTCGGAGACGTTGAGCGAACGTGATACACCGTTCTGACCGGCGACAAGCAAAGCTCCGGTGCTGGGATTGAATCGGCTGTAAATATTAGTTGCAATATAAAGTGAGCCTTCAATCTCATAGCGAAGTCCGAGGTTGAGGGTGAGCTTCGGAGAAACTCTCCAGTCGTCCTGTAAGAACACGCCGAAGTTATAGTTCCGGCGACCCGTTTCCGGCATGGGTTGTTCATAGCTGGCGGTCTTGATTTCTCCAAGCATGAAGTCGGCGATGCCGGTTGTTGCGGTGCCGCCGGTGCCGTGATTGGTGAGCGAACCATCAAAGGCGATCGTTCCTTCCGGGCTTGCAGCGGGGTTGTAAGAGTTGAATTGGTTTTTGCGAAGCGATGCGCCAGCTCTGAAAGTGTGCGGACCGTACGTCTTTGTAACCGTACCGAACGGCGTGAACGTATTGGTGATGTTGACCTGATTGGTGTTCGTATCGGCACCGATATTGCTGAACCCTGGATCGGTGATTTCCGGCATTTGATTGAGGGGAAGAGAAGCAATGCCCACAGTTTGAGAAACATTGCCTACTTGTCCCGGAGGGTTGCGAAGAACAACGTTACGGAAGAAGCCCATGTTCAAATCGGTTACCAGCGTCGAGGACCATGTACGTGTGTAGTCGACAGAAGGAAGCCAGGCGTTATTGCAGGTACAGTCCCAGGTTGTATTCAGAAGCTGGCTGTTCCAGGAGATGGCGTTGGGTGTTGTTGTTGTGTAGCGATAGATGTTGAAGCTTAGACGGTCTTTCGGTGTCGGCGTAATATCTACTCGCCCAACGATTCTCTGATAATTGCCGGAAAGGTTCTGCTGCGACGTCCAGTTGCCGGTGTAACGGTTGTTCACTGGATCATAGACGCCGGTTGTATTCGGAAGAGGAAGCAGCTTCATGATTGCCACTGAAGCCGGATCGAGCAGGCCGGCAATGTTGTTGCCGGGGATGGCCGCAGTGGTAGTTCCGCCAGCCGCACCTCTGGGTCCTGGATAATAAAGCTGCTGGGGCGTGCGCTTGTTCCCGTTGATATCGAGAGGAGCGAGGGCCGCCGACAAATCGCCCGCACGTTGAGCAGCGGTTGGAACGGTGAAGTTCAACACCGTCGAAGCGGGCGTAATGGTTCTGTCATAGTTGAAAAAGAAGAACGCTTTATCGTGGCCATTGAAAAGCCAAGGAATACGGATAGGTCCTCCAAGCGATCCTCCGGCCTGAAAGAAACGGTCCTTTCCTCGGGGCGTCTGTGGCTGTCCGTTGGCGGGCGTCAACTTGTTGAAGTAGGTGTTGGCATCGAAGTCTTCGTTGCGCATTAGGAAGTAGAGACTGCCATGATAGGCATTCGTGCCAGAAACCGTATTTACCGAAATCACAGCGCCGGATGTACGTCCGTATTCAGCTGGTGCGTTCGTCGTAATGGCGCGGAAAGAATCGACGCCGTCCGGAGAGGGCAAGGTCGCTGGCGTTCCGGTTGAGGCGACGATAGTCGAAACACCGTTGAGAAGAACCTCGGTGTTCAGCGTGCGGCTACCATTGATCGAGAGCTGCGATGTGCTTGGCGAATCACCGGCACCGCCGTGGGTTACACCAGGGATGAAGGTCAACAGATTTTCCGTACTGCGACGTTGCAACGGAAGATTCTGCACTTCGCTCGGAGCAATCAGCGTAGAAACGTCGGAGGTGCTGCGATCCAACTCTTCGCCTTTGGATTGGACCGTGACTGTTTCAGTCGCTGCGCCGAGTTCCATCTTGATGTTGACCGAAGCAACCTGCGCTACTGTCGCGATCAAGTTGTCGAACACGGACTCTTTGAGTCCCGGTGATCTGACCGTTACCTTGTAAGGGCCGGGAATTACCTGCGGCGCAACGAAGGTTCCTGCGGAGTCGGTCTTCCCGTTGAAGACCGTAACTCCGGTGTCCTTGTTGACCACCATGACCTGTGCGCCCGGGACGAGAGCGCCCGTGGGATCAACAACTTCGCCGCGGATGGTCGCATTGGTGTTCTGCGCATAGACCGAGCCTGTGCCGGAGATGGAACCGGGCAGCAGGGTTAGAGCCGCCAGCACGAAGATTGACGCGGCAACTGGAATCCGTACGATTCCGCTGGTTTTGTGCAGATTTCTCTGCACGAATTGATGAACGTTCACGAGTAAGCCTCCGAAAAATACATGGTGCATCTAGGCATGCACAAACCTATGTTTATCGACCTTCGTGTGACCGGTACTATTGGCCGGGAATCCACGTGATCTTGTGTTTCGTACAAGACAAGCGTTTGTTTACGCAATTTGTGGTGCGGCCTCATAAGAAAACAGTCGGAAGAACCTTGTCAACTTAAATCCGAAAACGGGCATAAAATACCTATTCACTCGGTTGAAAAGATAATTTCATGAACAACTAAGGAGCGAGCAGATCGGGGCTCCCTGAATCGTGTGTGAGGGCAAAGCGTGCACAGACTTTGTAGTTATGCATAAACGCATTTGCCGGAACCCGGCCTGTGACTTCCCTCGCCGCCCATGGCAAGTGATAGAGAATCGCGCTTTACCTGCAAGTGTTGCAGTCAATTAGGTCAGTTTGACGCAGACTTTTGAAGCATACCGTGAGCGCGCTCGGCAATCTCGGAGACACGAGCCGGCATAAGGAAAGATCGATGCCAGGCCCAGCTGGGCCGATCCAAAGTTGGAATCAATCCGTAGTGTTGCTTCAAACTCTATTCTTGACGAGGCTGAGGGTCTGGCCAGGAAATTGTGGGCCCGCGCAGACTGCTCATTTGCTTTATCGCGGTACGTGCTTCGGCTTCTGCTTAGGGGAAATGCCGTGTCTGCATCAGCACGGTTGCGTAGTCTCTCTGGGCGTTCAAGTTGGTCGGATCCAGCTGAATAGCTTTCTGCAGATGGAAGGCTGCCTGCTTCCAGTCTCCTTCTCCGGCAAGCAGACGGCCCAGGTTGGACTGTGTTGCCGAGTCATACGGATTGACAGCCAAGGCAGCGCGAAACGAAGCCTCCGCATCATGCAGATCGCCGGATTGCGCCAAGACAGATCCTAGTGAGTTCTGTGCATCGGCGAAGTCCGGTTTCAATTCGAGCGTCTTTCGGAAATCGGCCGTTGCCTTTTCCGGGCTTCCCGTCCGCGCCTCAATCGAAGCCAGTTCATACCAGAGCAGTGCGTTGGTCGGCTCATGGTCGATGGCAGTGTGCAGCACGCCGAGCGCTTCATCGGTTTCACCGGCATTGCCGAGGGCGACGCCAAGCCGCCTCTGTGCCCGTGAGGAAAGCGGGTCCAGGGTAAGTGCTTTCCGGTAGGCGTCGATCGCACCTGTTAGATCGCCGGTGTGGCGCATTGCATCCCCAAGCTCAATTGAGAAATTCGGTTGAGCAGGAGACTGCGTCCGAATCAACTCCGAGAGCTTTGGAATACCATCTTGCAGATTGCTGCTATCGATCACTTGAGCCGTAGTATCATACAGCGCGTCGTTCGGACCCTCTGTCTGGTGATCGAGCAGGTAGCGTTTTACGGGCCCATGATATTGAGTTGACGGTGTGTCTGAGACCTCCTGGCGCGGCGCCAGGAGGTCTTTCGCAGGCGGAGCCAGTCGTTGAATCAAGTGATCTGTCATCACGGCGCCCACAACATCTTCCGTCCTGCGTTGGGCCATGTGGCATGAAACGCATTCGTTCGAAGCAGTGTGCTGATGCAGCGCAATCTTCTGCGGCAGGTTTGCGGCGTGGCACTTCATGCAGATGTTGGCATAGTACGTCGCAGACTCAGGCCCTTTGTGGAGGTCGTGAGGATTGTGGCAGGTCTCACAGGTAAGCGCACCCTGGCTCTGGAGATAGCACTGCGACTGCCGCAGACGGTAAGGCGCACTGACGATCTCAAAGTTGTCTGTTCTGCCGTGCCCAGGATCGCGGCTGAAGTAAGCATTGAAGTCGGCAAGCGGCTGAGCAGGGCGATAGCCGAAAGGCTCTTGGTCATAATGGCGGATGCGATCAGGTAACAGATGGCTCGTGGTTTCAAGGTGGCACTGCTCGCAGACCTCCATCTGGCGGTCGTTGCTCAGGTGTGAGGGGTTGAGTACAAGCGAACGAATCTGTTCGAGGGAAGTCCCCGGGGTTTGGGCGGCTTCCACATGCGCTGCAGCCGGCCCATGGCATCGTTGGCAGTCAATGCCTTGCGGCAGGTTGGTATAAACGGCGTTGGCAGAGAGGTCCCGGTGCGCTGTAGCAGGGATTTCAGGATAGCCGTTGTGGCAGAACATGCACTCGTAGGCAATAGGCCGGCGAGTCATCGGTTTCGCATTGTCGAAGCCCGGATTCATGCCCCAATGGCCTCCATTTTCCGCGTACCACGCCAATGGCAGTTCGATCAGCGATCCATCCGATTCGCGGTGCAGATAAGTCCGGACGTGGTTACCCGAACCCATCACATAGTCAATAGGCAGCTCCTCCACATTATCCGGCTTGCCGTCAAACCCCAGCTGCCAGCGGTGCTGGAAGAACTTTCCTTCGTGCTCGGTTAGATCGTAGTACGTGCCTGAAGCTGCGTGGTAAAACTGGCGTTCCTTGGCGATACTGTCGACTGTGTCTTTTGCTGTTGGCGCGTAGAAAGCATGCGCCATCCCGGTGCGAGCGTAACCCTCAGCTTCGCTCGAGTGACACTCCATACACGACGCGGGGTCGGCGTATTGCTGGGCGAGGTTAGACTTCGAACCTCCATGCTTACGCAGCAGCAAAAAAGCAACGACACCGGCCGTAACCAGGAGCAGTGCCGTGGCTAGGGATCGCCTGGTCTTCACAAAAGGGAACCTATCTGGTGGAATTTGGCCCGGGGTGTACCCGTACCGAAGCTCATCCTAACGAAAGCGAAGCGGTTGTGCCACAGAGCAAAAGGAGGCGTTCGATCCGGTATCTTTCAACGGATGTCGTCGATGACCATTTCGTAGTCCCTCTGTGGACACCGAATGGATATCTTCTGATAAACTCAATCTTGTTGTTTTGGGCAGAGTCGTCTCCTGCGAGTTGGAAGACAAACTCAGGCCCTGCAACAAGTAGAAGCGAGCGAACTGCCTTAGCGTATGGGCGTTCCTTCTATGTGACGAAACATCCAAATTGTTGAAAAACAATCTTGGGGACGTAGCTCAGTTGGTTAGAGCGCTGCCCTGTCACGGCAGAGGTCGCGGGTTCGAGCCCCGTCGTCCCCGCCATAAACCAAAGAAAATAAAAGGTTTATGGCACAGTGACAAGATCAGT
>JAMFSR010000034.1 GCA_026225395.1 Granulicella sapmiensis | reverse complement strand
GTCCCTTCGATACCCGGAGGGCACGTCAGTGAAGCGTCGCGAACGTCGCCGGCCTTTTCGCCGAAGATCGCGCGCAGCAGCTTCTCTTCCGGAGTCAGCTGGGTCTCGCCCTTGGGCGTTACCTTGCCGACCAGGATGTCGTTGTGGCCAATCTTCGCGCCGATGCGGATGATGCCCGAGTCGTCGAGATCACGCAGGGCGTGCTCCGAGACGTTGGGGATATCGCGCGTGATCTCTTCCGGTCCAAGCTTGGTGTCGCGAGCTTCGATCTCGAACTCCTCGATGTGGATCGAGGTGTAGTAGTCCTCGCGGACCAGCTTTTCCGAGATCAGGATCGCGTCTTCGAAGTTGTACCCGCGCCACGGCATGAAGGCCACCAGCACGTTACGGCCAAGACCAAGCTCGCCCTGCTCCGTGCACGGACCATCCGCGATCACCTGACCCTTGAGAACGCGGTCGCCCTTGCGGACGATCGGCTTCTGGTTGATGCAGGTGTTCTGGTTGGAGCGCTTGAACTTGGTGAGCTGATAGATGTCCGAACCAACCTCACGCGAAAGCTGCGTGGGGTGGTGCTCGCCTTCGACGCGCACGATGATGCGCTCGGAGTCGACGGAATCGATGATGCCGTTACGCTTGGCGAGGATCACAGCGCCGGAGTCGCGCGCGGTGACGCCTTCCATACCGGTGCCGACGAAGGGAGCCTCGGCAACGAGCAACGGAACGGACTGACGCTGCATATTCGCACCCATGAGGGCGCGGTTGGCATCGTCATGCTCGAGGAACGGAACGAGAGAGGCGGCGACCGAGACCAGCTGCTTGGGGCTGACATCGACGTAATCGACCTCTGCCTTGTTCACCAGGACGAAGTTGCCGGCCTTACGGGCGTTGACGAGGTCTTCGACGATGTTCAGCTTGTCGTCGAGCTCGATGTTGGCCTGAGCGATGGTGTGGCGATCTTCTTCCCACGCGGACAGATAGAAGCTGAAAGGCTCCAGATCCATCGTGCGCTTGCCATCCTTCTTGAGCTCCTTGTTCTTCTTGACCGACTCAGCGATTTCAAGGAAGTCGCCCTGACGGAGGCCAGACTCACCGGCGTTGGTGACGGCGACGTAGTCGAGCACGCGGCCATCCTTTACGCGGCGATAGGGAGATTCGATGAAGCCGTACTCATTGATGCGCGCGAAGCACGACAGAGAGCTGATGAGCCCGATGTTCGGGCCTTCAGGGGTCTCAATCGGGCAGATGCGGCCGTAGTGAGTCGGGTGAACGTCGCGGACTTCGAAGCCGGCGCGCTCACGGGAGAGACCACCAGGCCCAAGGGCCGACAGGCGGCGCTTGTGGGTGATCTCAGAGAGCGGGTTGGTCTGATCCATGAACTGCGACAGCTGCGAGGAACCGAAGAACTCGCGGATGGCAGCCATGACGGGCTTGGCGTTGATGAGATCGTGCGGCATGGCCGTCGACATCTCTTGGTAGACGGACATCTTTTCCTTGATCGCGCGCTCCATGCGAACCAGGCCGATGCGGAACTGGTTTTCCATGAGCTCGCCGACCGCGCGGACGCGGCGGTTGCCAAGGTGATCGATATCGTCCACGCTGCCGATGTTCTTGCGCAGCTTGAGGAGGTAACGGATGGTGCCGTAGAAGTCCTCGGGGGTCAACGTGCGCTTGTCGAGGCCAGAGGGATCCTGGTTCTCGTAGAGCTTGATGTTGAACTTGAGACGGCCGACGCGCGAGAAGTCGTACTTGCGCGGATCGAAGAACATGCCTTCGAAGAGCGCAGTTGCGGTGTCGAGCGTCGGTGGGTCACCGGGACGCAGCTTGCGGTAGATCTCGATGAGCGCCTCTTCGGGCTTGCGAACGGAGTCGCGGCGAAGGGTGTTCGAGATGATGTTGCCGACGTCGTCACGCTCGGGGAAGAAGACCTCAAAGTTGGTGACGCCGGACTGGATGATCTTGTGCAGCTTGTCGGCGGTGAGCTCGGCGTTGGCTTCGTAGAGAAGCTCGCCGGTGCCCATGTCGATGACGTCCGCAGCGGTCATAGCGCCGTCAAACTCGCTGGTCTCAACCTCGATGGAGGTGATGCCGGCGGCCTTGATGGCCTTGAGGGCCGAAGCACCGATCTTCTTGCCGGAGGCGACGACTTCCTTGCCATCAGCGACGATGGAGGAGGTGGAACGCGTGCCGACGAGGTGCGAGGGCTTGTCCTCGGTAGGGACCGTCCAGGACAGCTTGCCGTCCTTCACGGTGACGGTGTCGACCGTGTAGAAGGTCTTGAGGATTTCCTCGTCCGTGCGCAGGCCGAGAGCGCGCAGGAAGATGGTGCCGAGGAACTTGCGCTTACGATCGATGCGGACGTAGAGGGTGTTCTTCTGGTCGTACTCGAACTCGACCCACGAACCGCGGTACGGGATGATCTTGCCGAGGAAGTAGGTGCGGTTGTTCGCCGTCTCAAAGAAGACGCCGGGCGAGCGGTGCAGCTGCGACACGATGACGCGCTCGGTGCCGTTGACGATGAAGGTACCGTTGGCGGACATGAGCGGGATGTCGCCGAAGAAGACTTCCTGTTCCTTCATGTCGCGCAGAGTCTTGACGCCGGTTTCAGGGTCCTTGTCGTAGATCTTTAGTCGGATCGTGACCTTGAGAGGCGCAGAGTAGGTCATGCCGCGCTCTTCGCACTCAGCCTGGTCGTACTTCAGCTGGAGGCCGACTGGATCGCCGCACTTGGTGCAGAAGTCAGGCGTGTTCTTGTTGTAGGTTCCGCAGAATTTGCAGAGGACGTCGCCCGGATGAAAGGGATCGGTGATAACCATGTGACCGCAGGTGGTGCAGGCGGTGCGCAGGTGGTTGAGGCCCTTGAGGTAGCCGCACTTGCACTCCCAGTTGCCGATGGAGAAGTCGACAAACTCGAGCTCGGAGACGTTGCGGAAGTCGGTGATCGGGAAAACGGAAGTGAAAACGGACTGGAGGCCGTTGTCCTCGCGCTCCTGGGGGAGCTTGTCCATCTGGAGGAAGCGCTCATAAGAGCGGCGCTGCACCTCGATGAGGTTCGGGATTTGGATGCTGGTTGGGATCTTTGAAAAGTCGAGACGGCTGCGGATTGCCCGCATTGCGATGTTCGTGTCGCGGTTGTTTGGATTCGACATGCTCTCTCCTGGTACTTGGCTCGAGGCCTCCCGAGGCGCCCTTACCGCATCGAAGCGGAGGGTGGATCGTGAGGGAGATGGTGCTGGTAGGCGCCTTCTCGTTGGACTCTCTTCGCGCCTGTTCCGGTACTGCCGCCCCTCGTGAGCGGCCGAACCTATAGCGCGTACTGCAAACCCCAGCGAAGCATTCTGCGGGGTGGAAACTTGTTGTTACTGCAAAGACGCCGATGCCTGCCGCCCGGGAAGGGCGAAAGGCGCCGGGGGTTATCGGGTTCCGAGAATGGCGAAAGCGCCCAGCGGGACAGAGTGCCCGGAGAGCGCGAATGCGTTCGGAATTGCTGTGTTCTTACAGGTGCTGTGGATTGTCGCCGCCCTTTGACTCATGGCCGATGAATCAAGAGATTGCCGCTTGTCGCACGTTTCACCCTGCGGGCCCGCCGCTCGAACCACAAGGTGGCCGGCTCCATAACCTGCTTCGCATTGCCAGGATGAACCGGAATTTACAGGAAACTACGAATGTCTTGGTCTAGCTAATGGCTAAATGGTGCTAAAGTCTGTGTAATCCAGCGTTATCAGCGCTCTGCGCGTTGTACTGGGAACCCGATTGCAAAAACGCTGCGCGCCGAGGCAGCGGCGGCGTTCCCCATCGAAGAGGATACCGCACTTCTGCCCCGGCGTGCAAGTTTGTTGTATTTCCCGGGAAATCCTGGGCTAGCGCCGGCTAAAGCCGGACGCCTGCCCAGTAACTCAAGCTGCGCTTGAGTTACTTGATTTCTACGGTCGCGATGCCTTCGAACTTCTTGGCGATGGCGGCTGCGTCGTCCTTGGAGATGTTCTCCTTCAAGGGCTTGGGAGCGCCGTCGACCAGGTCCTTGGCTTCCTTCAAGCCGAGGCCGGTGACTTCGCGAACGGTCTTGATGGTGCCGATCTTGTTCGCGCCAGCATCCTTGAGGATGACGGTGAACTCGGTCTTCTCTTCTGCCGCGGGGGCAGCTGCGCCGCCGCCTGCTGCAGGAGCCGCAGCAACCGCAGCCGCAGCCGAGACGCCGAGGCGCTCTTCAAGCTTCTTCACCAACTCCGAGGCCTCAAGCAAGCTGAGGCTAACGATCTGATCTTCCAACTGCTGCAAATCTGCCATGATTCTTCTCCGTTTACGTCTGATGTCGTACTGCTAAATTCGTGTTGCTGATTGCATTTCCCGGGGCGGGTGTTTTGCCTCAGGTTGCCGCGACTTCGAAGGGTTTCCGTTGCGCCCAGACTGCGCACCCTGCGAGGTTTGCGACGAAACTCAATTTACGAATCGAAAAGCGATTCGCTGTCTTTCTATCCTTCTGCCGGATCCGACGAAGCGGCTTCGCCGGCCTGCGAGGCGGTGCCGTTCTCGGGCTCCGCTGCGCCCGAAGGCTGCTCACCGGCTGCCGATTCCTCGACATGCGCGGCTGCTTCTTCGGCTGCGGGCGTTTCCGCAACGGCCTCGGCTGCGGGAGCCGCTGCTGCGTCTTCTTTTCCGGCTTCCGCTGTCTTTTTATCCCCGAACTTGCCCTGCTCGGCGGCCATATTGACCACGACGGCGAGGTTACGGCCGGTGGCGTTGATGACCGTCGCCAGACGCTGTGCGGGTGACTGGATGAGGAAGAGGAGCTTCGAGAAGAGCTCTTCCTTGCCGGGAAGGGTCGCGAGCGACTGAATCTCGGCGATGTTGATGACCTTGCCATCGACGATGCCGAGCTTGAAGGTGAACTCCGCGTTGTCCTTGACCCAGGTCGAAAGCGCCTTGGCGAGAGCGACCGGGTCGCCGGAGGTGTAAGCCACCGAAGAAACACCCTTGAGACCCTTGAGAGCGGCCTCAACCTTGGTGCCTTCCGCGGACTTGGCAGCCAGCTTGTTCTTGACAACGTGATAGCTGCCGCCTGCGTCGCGAACGACCTTGCGGAGCTCGAAGTCCTTCGAAGCGGTCATGCCTTTGAAGGTGCCGATGATGGCCGAAGTCGAGTGCTCGAGCTCCGTGGCCAGCATTTTTACTTTTGCGTTCTTCTTCGCCTTGGTCAATGCCATGGGGAAACCTAACCTTTTGCTGCCAGCTTGTTGGTGCCTGGCTAAAATCGTGACGCGAGACGCGCCCTGAAACTGGAAAGCTTACTTAGCTGCGATCTCGGCCACGGCGGCTTCGAGTTCGATGCCGGGGCCCATGGTGGAGCTGAGCACGATGCGCTTGATGTACTTGCCCTTAGCAGCCGAGGGCTTGGCCTTGACGACCGAGCTGATGACGGTCAGGGCGTTCTCCTGCAGCTTGTCGATGGAGAACGACAGCTTGCCGACGGGGACGTGTACGAGCGCGGTCTTATCGGCGCGGAACTCAACCTTACCGGCCTTGATCTCGCGGATCGCCGCAGCCACATCGGTGGTGACGGTGCCGGTCTTGGGGTTCGGCATGAGGCCGCGGGGGCCGAGGACCTTACCGAGACGGCCGACCGAACGCATCATGTCAGGCGTAGCGATGAGAGCGTCGAAGTCGGTCCAGTTCTCTTTCTGGATCCTCTCAACCAGCTCGTCGCCGCCGAAGAACTCAGCGCCGGCTGCTTCGGCTTCCTTGATCTTGTCGCCCGAGGCGATAACCGCAACAACCTTCGACTTGCCGCCGAGGCCGTGGGGAAGGACAACCGTTCCGCGGACCATCTGGTCGGCGTGGCGGGTGTCAACGCCAAGACGCATGGTCAGATCGACGGTCTCGTCGAACTTGGCATACTTGGCCTTCTGGAGCAGCGGAATCGCGTCTCCAATGGTGTAGGGACGTGCTTCCACAAGGGCGCGCGCCTTCGTAATATTCTTGGAAAGTTTCTTAGCCATCTATTCCTCGTCTCCCACCCCACAAGCTTTGTTCTGCAAGGGCGTGGTCTCGACTCGTCCGCACGGGAGTGGGGACAACCTTCTAAGTATGCGGGAAAACTGTAGAGATTGCAACCAAGCGTTGTCAGGAGAGATGCATGGTGACTATTTTCGCCTTTTATTTGCCGCGGGATTCCTGTACTCTGCCGCTAAGCTGAGCAAGATATGAGAAATGAAACGCTGCACGGAGTTGACGACGGCCTGTTTATGAATGAACAAGGCGTTGGTGCGTGGTCAACCGATAAGTATGCGCTGATACGCCTGTACGCTCACCTTTTTACATCGGGGATGAAAGGAAAATGGCCGAATCTTGTCTACGTCGATCTGTATTCCGGAGCAGGTCAGAGCCGCATTGATGGGTCAAACGAAATTCTGCTCGGTTCGCCGCTGATAGCACTGTCTATAGACATTCCCTTTGATCAATATATTTTCTGCGATTCGAACCGAGCGGCGCTCGATGCGCTAAAGTCACGCGTTGCATCGCGGTTTCCCACGGCTCAAGCCACCTATCTGTTGGGTGATTGCAACGATACGTGGCAACAAATTGTCGATCTAATTCCGAGCCGATGCCTTTGTCTTTGCTTCGTGGACCCGTACGACCTGAGCATTCATTTCGATACACTGCGTCGCCTCTCTGAAGGAAGAAATATGGACTTCCTATGCCTGCTTGCATCGCGTACAGACGCGGGCCGCAATCGAGCCAATTACACTACAGAGGAATCCACAAAGGTCGATCTGTTCTTGGGGTCAAGAGATTGGCGTGCGGAGAAAGATTCTCCCCTTGTCCTCAAGCAAAACTTTGGCGACTTTTTGTGTTCTAAGTTTGCGGAGCGAATGGAAACCTTGGGATATCTTCCAAGTCCAAACCATGAAATGAGAACTATTAAGGACGCGAACAGGGCGCTCTACCGCTTGGCCTTGTTTGCACGACATGAGACTGCGAAGCGTTTCTGGAACCAAGTTTTGAAGTACTCAATTCCGCAAAGATCATTGTTCGATTAGGAGCCCTTATGTCTTTAGGCACATCGATTGAATGGACAGACGCTACATGGAATCCAGTCCGTGGTTGCACGAAGATTAGCGCCGGCTGCAAAAATTGCTATGCCGAGCGTTTTTCTGAACGTTTTCGTGGTGTGCCGGGACACCCATTCGAAGGTGGCTTTACTCTGCGCCTCGTTCCAGAAAAACTAGCCGAACCTCTGAAGTGGAAAGAGCCGCGGCTAATATTTGTGAATTCGATGAGCGATCTCTTTCACGACTTAGTGCCCGACGAATACATCGAATGCGTCGCGGATGTGATGATGCAGGCCGACTGGCATACATTTCAGGTCTTGACGAAAAGAGGTGACCGTCTTGAATCACTCCTTAAAACGAAGCTAAAGAATGCTGCTGGGAAAAGGCATATCTGGTGGGGAGTAAGCGTAGAAAACAAGCGAGATGGTGTTCCCCGCATTCATAACCTTCAATCTGCGCCAGCCAAAGTACGTTTTCTTTCTGTCGAACCGCTGCTTGAAGATGTGGGCCGTTTGAATCTCAAGGGAATTTCCTGGGTGATTGTTGGCGGCGAGAGCGGACCAAAATCTCGGCCAATCGACGCCGCTTGGGTGCGCTCAATCAAAGAGCAATGCGAGGATGCTGGTGTCGCTTTCTTTTTCAAGCAGTGGGGAGGCACGCAAAAGAAAACCGCAGGTCGCACACTTGATGGAGCAACATACAGCGCGCTGCCTGCCCGCGTATCAAATCCTGTATTGCCGGAATCCGCCAGACGCGCGTTGATCGAAAAGTTTCAGATAGCCTTTGGCACGTCTAGCTTAGTGTCCATAGGCATTTGACCCAATAGAGGAAAGAGAGCGCTCAAGATGACTCGCAACATCGAAGACATCATCAAAACCTTACCCGTCGCACGCCAGCGAGCCATTGAAAAGCGCGCCGCTGCACTCATCGCCGAAGAGCTGACCCGCCAAGACCTCCGCCGCGCCCACAAAGCCACCCGCTCAAAATTGACGAAGAAGCTCAGCATCACAAAGACGCAAATCCGCAAAGTCGAGCACGAAACCGATCTACACCTCACAACGCTCCGGCGCTCGATTGAAGCCCTGGGTGGGACGCTTACCCTTGTCGCCGAGTTCCCTGACCGCAAGCCGGTGAAGCTTACCGGCATCAAAGCGAAGGTCGCCTAGTTTCCCTTTGGCGGCGGACACTCGATCTCTCCACGTCCGTGCCGAATCTTTTCTAAGGATAGGCACCGACGAGGACGCATAGACTCATCCTTATGTTTTTTGCAGCGCCAGAGATTGTTCAAACGTACTGGGCGATTCCCGTGGGCGCTCTGTACTTTGTCGCGCCTGGATATCTGTTGGCCAGTGCGACGGATTTCTTTGGGTTTCGGCGGCGGTCGCGGAGGGAACGGATTCTGTGGTCGGTGGCGCTGTCGACGCCGCTCTCCCTGGTTCTGGCGCAGTTGCTGGGCCGGGAGATTGGATCGGCGAAGACGTTGGGGTGTTTTCTGCTGCTGGCGCTGGCCGCGATTGTTTTGCGCCTTGTTCGCCGCAAGAGTCCGCGGGCTGAGGCGCTGGATAACGTCAGTGACGACGGAGGCGCTTGGATATGGGGGATCCCGGTTGTGCTGGCAGTGCTGCTGCCGCTGGCCACGGTGGATATCCAGGTGGGTCACAGGCTTTTTCAGAGCACGATTGCGTATGACTGGGCGGTTCGCGTACCGATGGTTCGCGCGGCCATGGAGAGCGGCGTGCCACCGGCGAATCCGCTCTCCGCGCTGACGGGCCATGCCGCACCGCTGCACTACTACTACTTCTGGTACGTGCTGGTGGGGCAGCTTTGCCGCGTGGCCCATGTGGACGCTCGGGCGGGACTGGCGGCCAGCACCGTCTGGTCGGCGTTTGATTTTCTTGCCGTCCTTCTGTTGTGCCTGAAGTACTTTGCCGGAGTGCGCGAGAGATGGGGCGCCACTTGCCTGACTGCCCTGCTGGCCGCGGGCGTGATGGGACTAGACCTGATTCCGGCGTCCCTGCTGATGCTGGTGCCGGACTTCGGGATCAATATCGAGATGGAGTGGTGGCATCCGGACCGGTCGCCCTCGTGGCTGTCGAGCTTTCTCTATGCGCCGCATCATATTGCGGGCATTGCGAGCTGCATGATTGGGTTTCTGGCGGTGGTTTCCTGCATTGCGCGAGAGGGAAAGGCGGTTCCGAAGCGATGGGCTCCCTGGCTTGGAGCGACCGTTGTTGCGGGCATTTGTTTTGGGGCGGTAGCGGGAACGTCTACGTTTGTCGCGCTAATCTTCGCCGTTGTATCCCTGCTGTGGACGATACGAGCGCTCGTGAAACGGGAGTGGCTGACGATTGGCTGTCTGGCGATCGCGGCTGTGATTGCGGTGGCCTTGACCTCCAGCTTTCTGCGCGAGATGTCTACCAGTGCGGGCGCGGTTGCTGCGACGGCGAGTCATCCTTTGCTGAAGCTCGCGGTGCGCAATGACCAGTTTGTGGTTCACACGCTGGCCAAGCACCACATCGCGGCTGAGAACCACCTGATCCGAAGCTATGCCCTGCGAGTGCTGGGAGTTGTGCTGCTTACCTTCGCCGAGTTCGGTTTTTTTGTCTTCGTCTTTGACCACCAGTTGCGGCGGGATTTTGTGCAGCGACAGACGATGACGGTGATGGAGCAGGGCCTGTGGACGGTGCTTTGCGGGGCTGGGTTGATTGCTTTCTTTGTAAGCTCCGGAACCGATGGACCGAACGATCTGGGCATGCACGCGGGCATGATCCTGAAGTTTGTACTGCTGCTGTGGGCCGCGCCCTGGATACGCGAGCTGTATCAACGGCGTCACGAGTTTCCTGCCGCTTCCCTTTCGAGCAAGCTGGCGGTAGCGGCCGGCACTGCCTTGTTTGCCCTTGGAATGGCCGGCACGGTGTACCAACTGCTGCTGGAACGCACGTTGTTTGCGCTGGAAGAGACGCACGTCATCCACAAGAAGATGGACACGTATCCGGTGGAGGGGCTGAGTTACCGGCTTTACGATGTGCGGGATGCGTACCAGCAGGCGGCGCGTTTGCTGCCGGCGGGCAGCCTGCTGCAGTTCAATCCGGCGTCTGTGCTGCAACCGGCGTTTGGGCTCTATGCGACGCGGCAGCTAGTTGCGGCCGATCCCAAGTGCGGCACGCCCTTCGGTGGGGATGAAGCGCTCTGTTACAAGGTGTACGGCACGATTCAATCGGTGTTCGGCAATGCGGAATCGAGCGGGAACGAAGAGAAGCGCACGCCGGTTGTGGCAAAGGCAGAAGACCTGGATGCTGTGTGTAAGCAGTTTTCGATTGATGCCGTTCTGGCGAGCTCGGTGGATCCTGTGTGGGCGCAGCCGGAAAGCTGGGTATGGACGCGTAAGGCGTTGTATGCCAACAACAGCGTGAGGCTGATTCCCTGTTGGGCCGGAGCGGCATCAAAGACTCCATAGCGGATCGGGCAGACTACTTGTTTGAGTTCGATACACTGACGAAACACTCAAGTTTCGAGGGAACCCTGTTTTGAATCCGGTCCGTAAGATCTATCGCGCCGCCAAGACCGTCACTCTTTTTCTGCTCGCCAGCGTTGAACTTATCCTTACCCGGCCGCAAACACGCGCGGAACGTGCCGCGTGGCTGAGCCGCTTCTGCGCGCGTGTGCTGCGGGGCATGGATATCACCTTTGACGTTGTCGGCGAGATCCCGATGTCGGGTGCGGTGGTTTCAAATCATTTGACGTACCTCGACATCCTGGTGCATTCGGCGATGCGGCCGTGCGTGTTTGTTTCCAAGATGGAGCTGCGCAAAACGCCGCTGCTGGGATGGATGAGCATGATGAGCGGAACGGTGTATGTGGCTCGTGGGGCCGGCGGGAGCGCTGCCAAGGCTGCCGAGGGTATGGCCAAGGGCTTTCGCGATGGACTGCCGGTGGTGTTCTTTCCGGAAGGAACGACTGGGGTGGGCGATGTGCCGGCGATGAGCTTTCGGAGCGGGTTGATTGCGCAGACTATCGAAGCGGAAGCGCCGATGCGTGCTGCTTTTATCAGCTATAGGCTGTCGGAAAAAGACATCGCCGCGGGAAAGACATTGCGCAAAGATGTGCATTGGGGGCCAGAAACACTGTGGGCGCACCTGTGGGGATTTGTAGGACTGCATACATTGCACGCGACGATCAAGTTTGCGAAAGAACCCATCCAGTTCACGGAGGCGGCGATCCACGACCGCAAAATTGCAGCAGAAGAGGCACGAACCGCTGTAATTGCCCTGAGCGTCTGAGTTTTTGGTTTGCAAATTGTCTTTCACATTCGGTCAACTCGAATTTGACGGCCAATTTGTGACACGACAGAAATATGCTTTCGCCATCATCAAATCCGGGCGAGGTGAGCGCTCGTACATTACTGGTAGCCACTACTTCTGTGCATCTGGTAACCCCCTCCGGATGGACTCTTTGAAGTAGTTCTTGCGTTAGGATGAAGGAACGGCTTCCACACGATGAATGTGATTTTTCTGGCCATTTCGGTGAGTTTTCTCGCCGGTTTTTTTGCGATCCTCCTGGCATATTTCGGCGCTCGAAAGCGCGCCGAGAGGCTGGAGGAGGCACTCGCTCTGGCCCAGAGGCAGAATACGCAGGACCAGAACGCACTGCTGAAGCGCAAGCATCTGGACACGCTGAAGGATGAGTTCATCTCCACGGTTTCGCATGAGTTGCGGACGCCGCTGACCAGCATTCGCGGAGCGCTGGGGCTGCTTTCAGCGGGTGTGCTGGGCAAAGTGGACGATAAGGCGCTGAACCTGCTGCGCATTGCGAGCACGAACACCGACCGGCTGGTGCGGCTGATCAACGACATCCTGGACCTGGAACGGATGGATTCAGGACGCGCTCCGCTGCACCTGCGCCGCTGCTATCTGAACGAGATCGTGCAGCAGGCGACGGACACCATGCGTTCCATGGCCGAAGGCAGTGAGATCAAGTTCGACCTGGTGCAGGACCCGAACGCTGAAGCTATCAGCTTTGACGGTGACCCGGACCGGATGCAGCAGGTGCTGGTGAACCTGCTATCGAATGCGATCAAGTTCTCGCCGCGCGGGTCTACCATCCGCGCAGTCGGTGGCTACGATGGCGACAACCTGATCCTGCGCATCGAAGATGCTGGACGCGGCGTGCCGGCTGACAAGCTAGAGACTATCTTCGACCGCTTCCAGCAGGTGGAAGCCTCGGATGCGCGCCAGAAGGGCGGCACGGGACTTGGGCTTGCGATCTGTCGCAGCATTCTGGCGCAGCATGGCGGGGCTATCTGGGCCGAGCGCAACGATAAGAACGGAAGCAGCCGCGCAGGGACGACGTTCATCCTTCGAATTCCGCGGCTTGTAGCGGCAGCCGAGGTGACGCCGCTGCCGCTGGATCCGCAAGGCGCGATCCTGGTGGTGGACGACGATGCCGGTGTAAGGCAGATTGTGGCCGAGCAGCTTCGCCGCCATGGCTATACGGTGCTTGAAACCGATCGCGGCGAGCAGGCTGTCACGATCGCCGAGCGGCAGAAGGTGGAAGCAATTCTGCTCGATCTCTATATGCCTGGGCTGACCGGGTGGCAGACGATTGAACGGCTAAAGCAGAACCCGGCTACGGCGAATATTCCGGTGGTCGTGCTGAGTGTGCTTTCGCCGGCAGTGAATGCCGGCGAGAGGCCCCAGCTTCTGGGAACCGCGCAGGGCTGGGTGCAGAAGCCATTCAATGAAAGCCTGCTGCTGGCTGAGCTGGGCCGTGTTCTTCACTCCGGGGGTGGGCCGGGCAGGATTCTGCTGGTCGAGGATGATGAAGATCTCGCGAATGTTGTGCTTTCGAGCTTCGAGATCGAAAAGCATCGTGGCAAGCCGAACGAAGGCATTGGAATTTATCATGTGACCAATGCGGCTGACGCTAAGCTTTCGTGCAAAAGTGATCCGCCGGACATTTTGATTCTGGATCTCACGCTCCCGGATGGCTCGGGCTTTGCGCTGGTTGACTGGCTACGTCAGCAACCTAACCTACGAACGCTGCCGCTGGTGGTGTACTCAGGACGGGAGGTCACTGCTCCTGAAATGGAACAGCTGCGGCTAGGCCCGACGCAGTTCCTGACTAAGGCGCGCGTGCAGCCGCAGGATGTAGAAGAGCTGGTGTTGGCGATGATGCGTCATCTGCGCAACCCGGCGCTCGAAACCCGAACGCGCGTAGCGTAGAATTTTGACGTAATCCCGTCACAGTACATCTACCATGCGCCGAATTCTCATCATCGACGACGAAGACGACATCCGCGAGGTTGCGGCGCTGTCGCTGGAGTCGGTTGCCGGCTGGCAGGTTTACACGGCGAGCTCCGGAGCCGAAGGCATGCGGGTTGCCGCTACCGAGCTGCCGGACGCCATCCTGATGGACGTGATGATGCCGGCGATGGATGGGCCGACAACGTTCCGTGAGATGCAGAAGATGCCCAACCTCACGGGGATTCCGGTCATCTTATTGACTGCGAAGGTGCAGGGCGTGGACCAGCGGCGTTTTGCCGGACTGGGCGTTACTGCCGTGCTGTTCAAACCATTCGATCCTCTGACGCTCGCCGAGCAGATGTCGGCGGCGCTGGGCTGGAGCTGAGTACGATGCCGCAGCCATTCGAATCCGCGAAGGCTCCGAAAGATCCTGATGCCACGCGCAAGCTGTTAAGCACGCTGTGGGAGCGTAACCTACCGATGTTGCGGGACCGCTTTGCCGAGTTGGAGCATGCGGTGGTTGCGGCCCGTGCGGGCACGATGACTCAGCCGCAACGCGAGGGCGCCATCTCCACGGCGCATAAACTGGCGGGGTCGCTGGGGATGTTTGGATATCGGGAGTGCACGGAGTTTGCGCGGCGGATTGAGCAGCATCTTGAGGCAACGGGGCCGGTGGATGCGCTGCGGTTTGGCGAAGATGTGGCCGCGATGCAGGCGGCTTTGTCGCTTTAGACCAAAACTCTAGTGAGTGAGCGCCTGTACGACGAGCCAGTGAGCGAGTTCCTGGCCGCCGGCGAAGTTGTCCTCGTTCAGCGGGTCTTTGCGGCCGTCGGTGTACTCGTTGTAGACCCAGGGATCGACGTTGGCGTAGACCAGGCCCTTGCCGACCTTGGCTACAGCCATGAGGGTGTCCCCGCTGTCGGTCTGGATGGCCTTGGCGGGTGGTGAGAGCGTGATGGTGCAGACGTCTTTTTCGAGGGCGCGGTGGGCTTCTTTGAAGATGCCGCCTGTGCCGGCGGAGATGGGAATGATGGTGGTGGAGTAGTCGTCGCCGATTTCGGGATGGCGGTCGACCGGGTTGAAGTGCATGCCGAAGCGGTCCGAGAGGAGATCGAAGTTGAGCTGCTCGGCGTGGCTGGGGTCGTTTTCCATCTCGACGAGAACGCCACCACTCTTGACCCATGCCTCGATGGCGTCGGCACTTTCTTTTTCCATGGGGTGGAGGTTGGGATTGAGCTCTTTGGTGTCCGGCGAAACGATCATGTAGATATCGACACCCTTGAGGTCGTCGGCGCGCGGGGCGTGGTCGAGCTGCTCGGTTTGCATGCCGTACTGCTGGAACATGCGGCCGAAGAAGGAGTAGCCGCTGTTGGACTCGTCGGTCCACTTGTAGTGATAGAGCTCCATCTGGCCGTCGGCGTTTTTGCGCTGCTGGGAGTTGAACCAGGCGTCGACGAGGATGGTTTTGCCGCGGGCTTTCTTGAGGAGGTCGCCGGCGCGGGCGCGCTGGGTGATTTCGCTGAGTGCGAGAAGGTAGGCTCCGACACCCTTGGCGTCGTTATCGCCGACGGCTTCGCCGGTGTAGTAGTCGTAGGTGCCGCTGCGGTAAGGATGGCCACCGAGGCCGGCGACTTTTACGGTGCCGGAGAGCGTGCCGTCGGGCTTGACGAAGTGGCTCTGGATGCCGTTCCAACCGCGTGTGACGTTGGGTTCGAAGGTGAGTGGAAGGAGGTCAAGGCGCATGGCCTTGGCCAGCGCGTAGACGAACATGCAGCTGGCGGAGGCCTCAAGGTAGTTGTTCTTCTGGCCGCCCTTGTCCATGACCTGCCACCAAAGGCCGGTGGAGGGATCCTGGTAACGGGCGACGGCGGTGAGCGTGCGGCGGGTGACGTCTTCGAGCGCGGCACGCTGGGGGTCGGTGGCAGGCATGCGTTCGAGCACTTCGACCAGCGCCATGGCGTACCAGCCCATGGCGCGAGCCCAGATTTCGGGGCTCTGGCCCGTCTTCTTATCGGCCCAGTCCATCTTTTTCGACTCATCCCAGCCGTGCTTGAGAAGATCGGAGGAGTGGTCGCGCATCTTGGTGTCCATGAGCAGTAGCTGCGTGGCGATGCCGTCCATCTCGCGGGGGTCGTGGAAGGTGCGGGCGTAACTGGCGAGGAAGGGCTCGGACATGTAAGCGCCGTCGAGCCACATTTGATCGGGGTAGATCTGTTTGTGCCAGTAGCCGCCACTGGCGTTTTTGGGCTGCTGCATCATTTGATCGTGCAGAAACTTTGCCGCGACGTAGTATTTGGGGTCCTGCAACACGCGGTACATGACGATGACGCTGCGGCCCATCTCGATTTCATCCATGGAGTGGCCGTCTACCGGAAAGGGCTTGCCGTTGGCGAAGTGGATGACGCCATCCTTATCGACGGAGCGGTCGACGGCGGCGTGGACGTAGTCGAAGAGGCGGCCATCGCCGGTGGCGTGCCACTCGGCGATCATGCCGTCGAGGAGAACGCCCTGCTCATAGCTCCACTCGCCGGGATTTTTTACGGTGGTGATAACCCCGGCGGGCCACTCGCTCAGGACGCGTTCGACGACCGGGTTGGTGGGGCTGCGCTTGTCGCTGGCGGGGGCGTGAGCCGCAGGTGGCGGGGGCGTCTGGAACGTTGGGGATTGGGCGCATGCCATGCCAGCCAGAAAAAGTAGCCCCACCTGCATTCCCTGCTTCGCGATGTAACGCATTGCCCACCTCGAGGTCCCTGACGAAGATCAGCATACCCGAGCGGCCGGAGGATCGGCGCGCGGCGCTTTGGTTCTGTTTGCTGCTCGGGGACTTAGACGGGTCGAGCAAGAGGTCAGCTTACTGGCATTGCAGCGAAGTCCAGACGCCGGCGACGGTGCCGGAAGCGTTCTGGATGTGAAAGTCGATGAAGTTTCCGGCCGGGATGGCGACCGAACCGGTTGCCGGGCAGCTGCCGGTGGTGGAAGGCGTGCAGGACAAGGTTGTATTGGCCATGGAACCGGGTATGCCGGTGCGGAGCGTTACGGTAATGTTGCCGGATTGCTGCGAGGAAACATCGAGGCGGGTTGCGGTGCAGCCGAGCGGCACCCAGGCGAGGATGTCGGGGTTTTCGTTGGCGTCGCCGGAGGGTGAGTTTACCGCATAGTAGAGCTGGTTGAAGCTGACGCCGTGGTACATCGCGGCGTAGGCGTTGCCACTGACGGTGGTCGTGGTGCCGGAGGAGCCTGCAGCTCCTGCGACGCCCTGCGGGATGCCGAAGTTGAGCACGACGTCCTGCGAGGTGCCGGTGTTGGTGACTGTTGCGGAGGCCCCTGCGGCCAGTGTGGTGACCGTGCCGAGGGTGACGCTGGCCGCGGTTCCGGCAGGACCGGTTGGGCCTGCGCCGCCGGCCTGGGCGATGATGATCCAGGTTTCGGGATAGGCGTCGGGTTCGAGGTTGGTGTTGGCGGACTGGGCGAGATAGGTTGAGCCGCTGAAGGTGACCGCGTCATTGGTGTTGTAGTTGTTGGTTTGCGCCCAGGGGCCGCGGAAGTTCATGCCGACGGCTCCGTTGGCTCCTGTGGCTCCGGCCGAACCGATGGCGCCTTGCGGGCCTTGCACGCCAGCCGGTCCTTGTAACCCTGTGGCGCCGGTTACGCCAGGGATCCCCTGGGCGCCGGCTTGTCCGGCCAAACCTTGCGCGCCCTGTGGACCGGCTGAACCCTGGGCGCCGTTCGCGCCGGTAAGGCCTTGCGCGCCTGCCGGGCCCTGGGGACCTTGCGGGCCTTGCGGACCCGCAGGGCCAGCTGAACCTTGTGGTCCCTGGACGCCGGCCGGGCCGACATCGCCCGTTGCGCCCATAGGACCGACGGGGCCGATTGAGCCTTGCGGGGCCAGCAAGCCCCAGGCGGCGGGGACCAAGTCCGGCGAGTTCCCGTGGTTGGAATCCACCAGTGAAACGTAACTGGAGTTGGCGAAGAGCACGAGGTCGCCGAGCGCGTAGTTTGCGGTTGAGGCGTAGGTGCCTTGATAGGTCAGGCCGGGGGATCCCGCGGCGCCCGGTGCTCCCGTGGCTCCGGGGGTGCCAGCGGCTCCGGCTGGGCCGGGGAGCCCTGGTGCTCCGTCCTGCCCGGTTGCACCGGACGGGCCGGGGGCTCCGGGTTGTCCACTGGCGGCGAACATTGCCCATGCAGTCGGCGACAGGCCGGGGGTGTTGCCGTGATTGCTGTCGATCATGGAGACCCAGCCCGCGCCCTGCCAGTAGACGCCGTCGGCGAGGTTGTAGTTGATGGTGGACAAGTAGTTGCCCTGGAAGCTGAGCCCGGTGGGGCCGGGAACACCCTGCGGGCCCATGGGGCCGGAGAGGCCGGTAGGGCCGGTTGCGCCTGGAATGCCTTGCGCTCCGGCCTGGCCGACGATGCCCGGCGCACCTTGCGGCCCCTGTTCGCCGGGTGGGCCCACGGAGCCTGGGAATCCTTGCGGGCCGACAGGGCCGGTTGGCCCAGCGGCACCCGTGAGGCCGATGGGACCTTGCGCGGTGAGCGGACCCCAGGCTTCGGTTACCAGGCCCGGCGTATTGCCGTGGTTCGAAGCGGTCAGCGAGACGTAGCTGGAGCCGGAGAAGAGGACGACGTCGTTGAGCGCGTAATTGGCTGTGGGATCGTAGGTTCCTGCGTAGATGAGTCCCGGCGGGCCCGTTGCGCCGGCCGCGCCAGCTGCGCCACTGCCGGTGCCCGCCGGGCCGGTCGCGCCGATGATGCCAGTGGCCCCCGTTAGACCAGTGGCGCCGGTTGAGCCGTTTGCTCCGGCGAGGCCTGCTGCACCAGAGGCGCCGGTTGGGCCGATGGCGCCGAGCGGACCTATGGCGCCGGTCAACCCGATCGGGCCGGTCAGGCCGATGGGGCCGGTCGCGCCGATGAGCCCCGTTGCCCCGGTGGCGCCCGTTGCGCCGGGGATGCCCGTCGATCCGGCAGCGGCGGTTGCGATGGAGATTTCGAGCTGCGGTTCGTGCGCGGTCTGATCGTTCTCCTTGCTGTCGAATTGAACGATCGCGGAGGTAGAGGTGAGGGCGAGCCCGTAGTTGGTGGCGGGAGCGCTGATCCACTGCTGGACGATGGAAGTGACGTCGAAGGTGACAAACTGCTGGGCTGCGCCGGCTTGCGCGGTTTGGACGGCAGCGCCAAGCGCGGGGAGGGTTGAGTAGGTGACGATGCTTTCGTCCCAGGAAGCGTTGATGGCTTGGACCGTTATTGTCCCCGGAGTGTCTGCACGATTGCAGAAAAGCCGAAGCGTGGCGCGAGCGATCTGCGTGGTTCCGGGGGGCAGTGTGCCGAGATTGAACTGGACCATGGCCGTTGCACCGGAGCCGACATCGAGATTGCTGAGGCTTCCGGCATTGACCGAGGGGCGAGCGCTTGAGACGTGAGCATCGCCGAGCAGGACGGCTTGTTGTCCGTTTCCACGCGAGGCGGCCAGCGCCAGCAGACACGCCAGGCCCACAACCGCTCCCTTTGTTCGGAGCCTACCCCCCACCTTCCAGGTCCCCCACAACGATCAAAGCTCAGCGGTGCACGTCGCCACGGCCCGAACCGGAACGCAGAACGCAGGAAAAAGAGCAAAGAAACCCCAGGAGAGTCGGCCTGAGTTTCAAATGGATTCTTGGATTAGTTGTATATGTTCCGGATGGCGAGACTTTCCCAATTGCGACATTGGGTGGAGGGAAATTTCCCAAAACGGGAACGCAAGGCGGCGAGGTCTATTTTTCGACGATGGGTTCGTGATGGAGGCGATTGAGCATGTGCTCGAGCGCGGGACGGAGAGCTCGCTGGAGGAGAGGCGCGAGGATGATGGCGGCGATGGCCCAGACGACCAGGGCATGCCACTCCCAGCTCCAGAGGAGCTTGGTGGTGTCCCAGGGGTGGAACTTGACGGCGTGGATGAGGGCTTTGCGTTCGAGCGGGAGACCGGGAGTGTGAAAGAGGGCGATGCCGAGGCGGATGAAGACCGGGAAGAGCAGGAGCTCCAGCGGGTACATGACGTGGTTTCCGAGCTGCGAGGCGACAATGTTCAGGCGGAAGACGGGCGTGAGCGCGAGGGCGACCAGGGTGGTCGAACCGAGCAGGGGGTTGATGCCGATGACAATGCCAATGGCGATGGACCACGCCAGCTGATGCGGCGTGGCTCCGATTCGAAGCAATTGGAGCAGCGGCTCGATGATTCGCCGCCGGAAGAAATTCGATTGCTCCAAACCTGACACCCTCGACGGCGGCCCAAAGTTGCGGCGACGCGCCCGTCTGAGGATACGATGCCTGGATTGGCGGCTCTGCCTCCCGAGAGGCGGAAAACCTATACATCCGGTTGACTGGAGGCTGGCGACTGGACGAGCGAGGAGTGGGTCGCGTAGGATTCGCGGCATGAAGAACTCCCTTTCGCCTTCGAGCCGTCGCAACTTCCTGCGGACAGGCGCTGCTCTTGCCGCCGCCAGCTACCTGCCTTCCGCCTCAGAACGAGCCTTTGCCGCTGCTCCCCGCGAAGAAACCGGGACGCCATCGCCCATACGGCTGGGCCTTGCCAGCTACACGCTGCGCAACATGCAGCGCGCGGATGTGATCAAGGCCATCAAGCAGCTGCACTTGACGACGGTGAACTGCAAAGACACCAAGGACCACCTGCCGAGCACTTCTGCTGAAGCCGAAAAAGCTGCATTGGATGATTATGCGGCGAATGGCATCAAGGTGACGGCGGTTGGTACGGTGTACTTCAAGGAGCCGGCGGAGTTCCGTAAGAACTTTGAGTATGCGAAGGCAGCCGGGGTGAAGGTGATCGTGGCGGGCGATCCGCTGCCTGAGAGCCTGCCGGCGATTGAGAAGCTGGTGAAGGAGTACGACATCAAGTTTGCGATCCACAACCATGGGCCTGAGGACAAGGTGTGGCCTTCTCCGCTGACCGTGCTGGCGGCGATGAAGGGCATGGACCCGCGGATGGGGTCGTGTATGGATGTGGGCCACACGATGCGCGCCGGGACCGACGTTGTGGATGCGATTCACAAGGTGGGGCCGCGGTTGTTCGACATGCACATGAAGGACCTGGCCAAGCCCGACGCGAAGGACAGCCAGGTGGCTGTTGGTGCGGGCATTATGCCGGTGCGTGAAATTTTCAAGGCGCTGATCGAGATCAAGTATCCGGGGAACGTTGACCTGGAGTATGAGATCTTCCCGGATAATCCGATGCCGGGTGTGATTGAGAGCTTTGCTTATATGCGTGGCGTGCTGACAGGGTTGGGCTATAAGGCCTAGTCGCGGATAGGAAAAGGCTTTATCTTTTTGCGTAGCAGTGCGATGCTGCGCGAGGGGTAAGCCATGCCTACGGTGGATTCCGTGTTGAGTAGCCTGAAGGCTAAGGGTAGTGAAAAGACACGCGCGATTCTGGTGCGGCATGGTGGGTCGGCGGACCACATCCTGGGCGTGAGCGTTGCCGATCTGAAGGTGATGGCGAAGGGGTTGAAGGGCCAACAGCAGCTGGCGCTCGAGCTTTACGCGACCGGCTTTATGGAGGCGATGTACCTGGCGGGGATGGTCGCGAGCGGCAAGTTGATGAGCGAGAAGCAGCTGCAGGCGTGGGCTGATGGCTCGCAGGGGATCTCGATGATCTCCGAGCACACGGTGCCGTGGGTTGCGGTGGAAAGTCCTGCGGCTCGTGCGCTGGCATTGAAGTGGACCAAATCGAAGACGGAGCATGTAGCCGCCTCGGGTTGGTGTACGTATGCGGGACTGCTTGCGACGACGCCGGATGCGGAGCTGGAACTGACGGAGATTGAGGGCTTGCTGGAGCGGGTGATGAAGGAGATCGACACTGCGCCGAACCGGACGCGCTATACGATGAATGGCTTTGTGATTTCGGTGGGGACGTATGTGAAGCCGTTACTGAAGAAGGCGAAAGAGACGGCGAAGAAGCTTGGGGTGGTTTCCGTGAATATGGGCGAGACGGCGTGCAAAGTGCCGTTGGCGACCGAGTACATAGCGAAGATTGAGGATATGGACAGGGTGGGGCAGAAGCGGAAGACCATCCGCTGCTGAGGGTGTTAACTTCTTGAATTTTCCACTTGACGCGTTCGCAGGGTCGGCATAGGCTCGTCTTTCAAGAGGCGAAGATATGGCGAAACTAGCGAAGGCGAATGGTAAGGATGGTTCGGCGAGCTTGTTCCCTATTTTGCCGCAGGCGCCGGTGGGCATGGCGCGGTTGGCCGCCGAAGCAGAGCATGCTGACGACGGGCATTTGATCGAGTTCAAGTCGATGCAGGCGCGGTCGATTCTGAACCGCTCGGTGTCGAAACGGCAGTTGTGGATGGCTTATTCGATCAATCCGTACCGCGGGTGTGAGTTTGGGTGCAAGTACTGCTATGCGCGTTACACACATGAGTTTTTGCAGCCGGAGCCGATTGCGGAGGTTGCGCCGGGGACGTATGACGCCGCGCAGCAGCCATGGGCGCTGGCCTTTGAGCGCGAGATCTACATGAAAGAGAACGCTGCGTGGTTGCTGGAGCAGGAGCTGCGGAAGATCGATCCGGCGGAAGAGATCGCGCTGGGCACAGCGACCGATCCGTATCAGCCAATTGAGCGGCGCATGGGGATTACGCGGAGCCTGCTGGAGGTGTTCGCCAAGCATGAGGGTTACAAACTCGGCATCGTGACCAAGTCGTCGCTGATTGAGCGCGACGTGGATCTGCTGGCTGAGATTGCGAAGCGCAATCGACTTATTGTGCACATCACTATTACGACCGTCGACGCGAAGCTGGCGCGGCTGTTGGAGTCGAGGGCTCCGCGGCCGGATCTGCGCTTCAACGCGGTCAGGAAGTTGCGGCAAGCCGGGATTACAACCGGCGTGCTGTGCTCGCCCCTGTTGCCAGGGATAACCGACAACGAAACCGCGCTCGATGCTGTTGCCGCACGAGCCGCGGAGGCCGGCGCCAGTTTTCTGGGCGCCGGAGCGTTGTTTCTCAAGTCGTGCTCGCGTCCTACCTACCTGAGTTTCGTTCGCGAGCACTTCCCTTCTTTAGCGGAGGACTATGCGAAGCGCTTTGCGACAGTGGACTTTGCCGCTCCTGCGTACCGGAAGAAGATGGCGCTGCTGTTACAGCGTGTGCGCCACAAGCATGGACTGGGAGAGCGTGCTTACGATGCGTTGCAAACCAAGGATGCCGGGGTGGTTCGCAAGGGGCCGGTGAGCGTAGTGAGCGACCAGCCTCAGGCGCTGCTGTTTGCCTAGCTTGCTTTTTTCAAAAGGGCTTCGATCTCCGCGCGCTTGGGCATAGAGGGGGCTGTGCCGGGACGCGTGACGGAGATGCCGGCGGTGGCACAACCGAAGCGGACGGCCTCGAGCAGGGGCTGGCCCTCGGCGAGGGCAGCGGCGAAGCCACCGCAGAAGGCGTCGCCTGCGCCGGTGGTTTCGACGACGGGGCCGGCGTTGAAGGAGGGTACGAGGGTTTCGGTGCCTTCGGCTGTGAGGACGAGTGCGCCCTGGGAGCCGAGGGTGAGGATGATGTTGCGGGCGCCGAGCGCCTGGAGTTTCTTCGCGGCGGCTTTGGCTTGCTCGAGGTTTTCGACGGGAAGGCCAGAGAGGATGGCAGCTTCGGTTTCGTTGGGGATGACGTAGTCGGAGAGCGCGAGGAGAGCGTCTGGCAGCGGATGCGTGGGTGCGGGTGCCGGGTTGAGGATGGTGGGTACGCCGCCGGCGCGGGCGAGCTCGAGGCCACGCTCCACGGTGTTTAGCGGTAGTTCGAGCTGGGTGAGGAAGACGGTGGCGGAGCGGATGTCGTCGGTGGCTTCTTCGACCTCGGCCGGCGTTAGCGTGAAGCAGGCGCCGGGGACGATGATGATGGCGTTTTCGCCGCTCTTCTCGTCGATGAGGATGGCGGCTGCGCCGGTGGCAACAATGCAGTTGCGGGTAAGCGAGGCGTCTACGCCGGCGTCTTCCCATATGTCGCGGGCAAGTTTGCCGAAGGCGTCGTCACCAAGCTTTGAAAGGAATTGAGCTTTGTGGCCGGAACCGGCGAGGGCGCGTGCGGCGGCGACGGCCTGGTTCGAGCCTTTGCCGCCGGGGCCGAGCGCGAAGTTGGAACCCATGAGTGTCTCACCCCATGCGGGCAGGCGTGAGGAACGGAATGCGACATCGGCGACAAAACTACCGAGGATGAAAACTTTGTTTGACATGATGATTTCCTGATTTCTTTAGCTGCGACGCGTTGCGCCTGTTGTTGACGTGGGCTAGCTGTAGGCGCGGGAGATTAGCACAAGCGCCAGCACGTAAGAGGCGAACATCAGCGCGAGGTACATCTTCGCCTTGGGGCGCGCGCCCGCGAACTCTTTATAAACGAAGACGCCCCAGAGTGTGGCGATCATGGGCGAAGCCTGGCCGATGGCGTAGGAGATGGGCAGGCCGACCTTACCGCCGGCGACGAGGTTGAGCGTGGTGCCGAGACCCCAGATGCAGCCGCTCAGGATGCCCCATAAGTGATAGCTGAACGGAGCCTTGACGTAGCCTTCCATGGTGATGGGTGTGCCGGTGAGCGGCTTCTTCATAAGGATGGGGATGATGATGAAGCCACAGAGGAAGGCGCCGAGCGTCATGAACACGGCCCCCGTGTACGGCGAGACGCCGCCGACCATCAGTCCGGTGTCGGCAGGAACGCCGGTGCCTTGAAATGCCTTGGCGAGGAAAGGCGCCCATGAGCCCATGAGTACGCCGGAGATGAGACAGATGATGATGCCCTTGCGCGTAGGCACGGCGCCGGGAATGCCTCGTGCGGCGTAGCCGAAGCCAATAAAGATGACCGCGATCAGCGCCATGGCGACGCCGGCGAAGAGCAGCGTCGCGTTGCCGGAGGGATGGATGAGATAGCTGATCAAGGTGCCTTCGACCAACGCAATGCCGATGGCCAGCGGAAAGGCGATGGCGAGACCGACCAGTTCAATCGCGCCGACGAGCAACAGGTTCGCGATACTGAAGACAAAGCCGCCGAGCATGCCATAAACCAGCGCAGCAGGTGTGGCCTGATGCAGGTTAGCGAGGAACGCCGTGGGGCCGCCGGCATGGCTGCCCATGGTGAAGGCCAGAACGACGGAGATGAAGAGGATGCCGACGCCGAAGTCCCAGCCGAAGAGCTCGAAGCGGTAGTTGCGGGTGCGCTTGAAGGTGTTGGCCCAGGATCCCCAGCAGATGGTGCTGAGGATGGTCATGAGAAGAGCGATGGTGAAGGTTGCGGGAACGAACATGCGGGTTGGGGACTCCGGGGTCGGGTAAATGCGAACAGCACACCATTATGCCGAATTTGAGGCGGTACGTGGCGTGCTAGAAAAGATCATGCGCTCTGCCCTTGTGCTCGTCCTGCTCGCCGCGCCTTCCTTCGCCCAAGCTCCTATCGCCAAGCCTGCCGATGCCAAGGTGACAACCATCGCCGGAAAGACTGCCGGGATGAAGCATATGGCGGGTTTTCTGCCAATGAATTGGGATGCGAAGGCGGGCAAGCTGTACCTGGAGATTCCAAAGCTCGATAGCGACATGATTTATACCGACTCTCTGCCCTACGGGACGGGATCGAACGATCTGGGGCTGGACCGGGGGCAAGTGGGCGATGCCCGGATTGTACGTTTTGAACGCACCGGGCCGAAGGTACTGCTGGTGCAGCCGAACGTGGCGTTCCGCAGCGGGTCCTCGGATGCAGCGGAGACGCTGGCAGTGCGGCAGTCGTTTCCGGAATCGGTGCTGTGGGGATTCAAAGTTGAGGCGGAGACCGGCGACGCGGTGCTGGTGGATGCGACCGACTTCTTTTTGAGCGATGTGCATCATGTTGTCGAAGCGCTCGCCGCGACCAAGCAAGGTGCGTACAAGGTGGACGGTTCGCGTTCGGTGATCGCGCTGGACGATACGAAGGCATTTCCGCGGAACACGGAGGTGGAAGCGGAGTTGACCTTTACCATCGATGGAGCAGCGCAGGGCAAGTTTGTGAACGATGTGACTCCGGACGCTCATGCGATGACGGTGCGCGAGCGGAGCTCGTTTGTGGCGCTGCCGGAGGCGGGGTTTGCGCCGCGGCGGTTCGATCCGCGAGCTGGGTACTTTGCGAACAGCTATCGCGATTACACGACCCCGCTCGGCGAACCGCTCGATCAGCAGTTCGTCGCGCGGCATCGTTTGGTAAAGAAGGATGCAAACTGTGCTACGGCATGCGAGGCTGTTGCGCCGATTCAGTACTACGTGGACCGTGGTGCGCCGGAGCCGATTCGCACGGCGCTGCTGGAAGGCGCGCGCTGGTGGGATCAGGCTTTCCAGGCTGCTGGATGGGTGGCGGGAACATTTCGCGTGGATCTGCTGCCGGAAGCTGCGGACCCGATGGATGTTCGGTACAACATCATCCAGTGGGTGCATCGCTACACACGCGGATGGAGCTATGGGTCGGCGGTGATGAATCCTCGCACCGGCGAAATTCTGAAGGGCAATGTGACGCTGGGGTCGTTGCGAGGGCGGCAGGATTATCTGATCGCTGAAGCGCTGCTTGCACCGTACAAGGATGGCAAGACACCGGCGGATGATCCGATGCTGAAGATGGTGCTGGCGCGGCTGCGGCAGCTTGCAGCGCATGAGACCGGCCATACGCTGGGGCTGATGCATAACTTTGCGGCTTCGAGTTACGCGCAGGGTGCGAGCGTGATGGATTATCCGCATCCGTACATCACGCTTGATGCGGATGGAAAGCCCGACTTGTCGCATGCGTATGCGGAGAACATCGGCGCGTGGGACAAGGTGGCTATCGATTATGGCTATCGTGAGTTTGCGCCGCACAGCGACGAGCATGCGGCGCTGGATGGGATTCTGGCGGATGCCGAGAAGAGTGGGATTCCGTACATCACCGATGAAGATGCAAGACCGTTTGGGTCCGCGCATCCGCACGCGCACTTATGGGACAACGGGCCGGATGCGGCGGCGGAGCTTGATCGTATCTTGACCGTGCGGGCGGCAGCGCTGATGCAATTTGGCGAAGGTGCTGTTCGTGCAGGCACGCCGATGGCGCAGCTGGAAGAGACGCTGGTGCCGCTGTATCTGCTGCATCGCTATCAGACTGAGGCTGCGATTAAGGTTATCGGTGGGTTGAATTATGAGTACAACCTGCGCGGCGATGGACAGGCTGCACCAACGGTCGTTGCGCCCGAGGAGCAGAACAAAGCGCTGGACGCGGTGCTGAAGACGCTGCGACCGGAGACACTGACGCTGCCGGAGTCGCTGCTGCATATTTTGCCGCCGCATCCGCCGGGATGGCCGCGTACACAGGAGTCACTACCCTCGCATACGGGGCTGACGTTCGATCCGATTGCCGCTGCGGAGGCAAGCGCCGATCTGACGCTGCAGGTGCTGCTCGATCCGGCGCGGGCGAGCCGGTTGATTGAGTACCACATGCGTTTGCCGGCGTCGCCTTCACTGCGGGGCGTGCTGGAAGCTGTTTCGAAGACCACCGCGGAGCGTCCCGAAGGCGGACACAGCATGACTTCCGAAGTGGAGCGAGCCGTGGAGTTTCGCGGACTGGAAGCGATGATGTCGCTTGCGGTGAACCCTGTTGCATCCAGCCAGGCGCGGGCGATTGCACGGTCGCACATTGAGGATGTGCTGAAGGCGATGACGACAGCCAAGCCGCTCGAAGATACGGCGGAGGCGATCCACCGCAACGCGATGATCGAGCGCATGCAGGAGTTCGAGCGTGACCCGGCGAAGTTCGTGCCGGAGAAGCCGGTAGATGCGCCGCCAGGTATGCCAATCGGCGATGACGAAGAGATGTAGCCGTCGCATAGAATCGCTGCATTCGTTTCGGAGGCTTTTACGTGCGTTTGTGGTTTGCGCCGGGTAGCGATGTGCCGTTGTATCGACAGCTGGTGACACAGGTGGTGCTCGCTATCCTTTCCGGTGATTTAAAGCCGGGCGAGAAGCTGCCAAGCACGCGTGAGCTGGCGCGGCGGTTTGCGATTCATCCGAATACGATCAGCGCGGGCTATCGTGAGCTGGAGCGCGAAGGCTGGACGGAGACCCGGCACGGCAGCGGTGTATACGTGCGCCAGCAGACCAAGCCGGAGGCGACGCCGGAACAGGTTCTCGACGTAGCGATTGCAAACTTCTTTCGCGCGGCACGGGAGCTTGATCTGCCGGCAGAGGCAGTACGCGCTCGTGTGGCCGAGTGGCTGGCTGCGCCGCCGCCGGACCATCTGCTGCTGATTGATCCGGATGCGGAGTTGCGGCGGATTCTGCTGGCGGAAATTCGCGAGGCTACGACGTTCCCGGTACGCGAAGCGGCAGTGGAAGAGAGCGTGGCCGGAGCGCTCGATGGAGCGATTCCGCTTTGCAGGCCGAGCAAGGAAACGTCAGTCCGCGCGGCGCTGCCAATGGGCGTGGAGTTGATCACGCTGCAAATTTCGTCGGCGACGGCTTGGCTCACTCCGTACCTCCCTCCGCCGAAGGGCCATCTGATCGCGGTGGTGTCGCAGTGGAGCGAGTTTCTCTCGATAGCGAAGACAATGCTGGCTGCGGCCGGTGTGCCAAGCGACGCATTGATCTTCTGCAATGCCAGCAAGCCACGCTGGCAGCGGGGTGTGTCGCAGGCGAGCGCGATCCTTTGCGATGCGGCGACGGCGAAGCTGCCAGGGTTGCCGAAGGGGCCGCAAGTGATTGTGTTTCGCCTGCTGGCCGAGGCTACGCGCGAGATGCTGGCACGGTACTCGGCCAGTTCGTTGCAGTTGTGACACTTGCGAAAGCATCACGAAGCGACCTTTGCTGACGCTGCAGTTTGCCTACGCTTCTCCTATGCAGTTCAAGGGGGAGACGATGCAGATGAGCTTTCGCAAGGAGCAGGTTCCGTGGTTGATGGCCGCTGGACGCGCGGCGCTGGGCCCGTTGATGGTTGCCGGGCAGGCGTGTGGATGGAACGGTGTGGCGATGGCTGCAATGATCGTGGCGGCGCTGTTGTCGGACATCTTCGATGGTGTGCTGGCTCGGCGATGGAAGTGCGATACGGCCGCCGTGCGGGTGTTTGATTCGATGGCTGATACGGTGTTTTATCTGGGCGTTGCGGTCGCACTATGGATGGGGCATCGCGATGTGTTGCGCACGCATGCCTGGCTCCTGGGAGAACTCCTTTCTTTGGAGGCGGCACGGTTCACGTTCGACTTCGCCAAGTTCGGCAAGCCGGCGAGCTACCACTCGTACCTGGCGAAGACCTGGGGTTTGGTGATGGCGGTTGCGGTGACTGCGGCGTTCGCAACCGGGCGCGGAGGTTGGCTGATCGCTATGGCTTTGGTGCTTGGCATCGTGTGCAATTTGGAAGGACTGGTGATGTCGGTCGTGTTGTCAGAGTGGCGCAGGGACGTGAAGACGCTGAGCGCGGCGCTGCGGATTCGACTGATGGAACTGGAATGGTGCGTGGCTCGGACCGTCGGTTATCCCCAGAGGCGCGAGGCAGTAAGCGCCGTACCTGCCCGGGATCGCGGGCTTTGCGGTCCCTCGATTACGACTTAGGGTTGGACCGCCGGAACGGTCGGACGGGGGCGCTGTGCGAGCGAAGCCGCTGCGATCAAGACCACCGGATAGAGCTCCAACGAGTAACGCGGTTCCGGGTTCTCCAGAGTGCCCAGCAGAATGCACCGCAGCACAAAGTAGCTGCCAAGCAGCATGCCGAATGGGACGCGCCGCCGTACCAGGCCACAGAACGCCGCGAGCATGTACGCAAGGTTGACAAGCCCAAGCGCGATGGCCGCGATGCTTTGCCAGGGGTGGTCGCTGATGCGCCACCAGAAGGCGTCGATGTTATAGGTTTCGGTGCGTGGCCGTAGCAGCATATCTGCAATGCGCCGCAGTGGTACTGTGACGCAATAGCGGAAGGGATGCTCGCGGATGCGCTGGCTGGCGAGCGCGGCAAACTTTGCGTCGAGCGGGGCATCAACCTGGTGCTGCTGGGCGTTGTAGAGATTGAAAAGCTCTTCGGTTTGGCGGCGCTGTTGTGGAGAATCGAAAGCGCGCGGCGGGAGATCGTCGATGTTCAACTCGTCCGAGCCCACACTCCAAAAGACGTTGCCGGTCGTCACGAACTCCACCGACCAGGTCCGGAGCCAACGATAGAAGCCGAGGTTTACGCGCTCGCCGGGGTCGTTGACGTGGCGTGGCGCGAGCGGCTGAAAGACGTGGAAGGTCACGTAGTTGCGTGCAGCCCAAATGCTGAGCGGTGCGCAGGCCAGCACCAGCAGCAGCGCTGCATCTCGAAAACCGCGGCGCATTGCGGGCAGCGAAGCCGACAGTACAGTGCAAAGCAGCGCTGCAAGCAGCAATGCGCCATCAGGACGCAGGAGCATGGCAAGAGCCGCGGCCCCAGCCATACATGCCACCCAGCGGATGGTCTTCTCCACACTCCAGCGGGCGAAGCCATAAATGCCGCAGCAGACGGCGAAGACGGAAAGGCTTTCGGTGAGCGCGGTGGCGGCATAGGCCGCAGTGAAGAGGCAAAGCGAGCCTAAGGCCAACGTCCACTCTGCCGCGCGGCCGCCAAGCCGCATGCGGACCGCAGAGGCCAGGAGCCAGCAGCCGAAAAGGTCCAGCGCGCTTTGCACAAGCTCCACCACACGCAAGTTGCCGCCAAAGACTGCGAGAAACAGGGGATAACCGGGAAGGCGAAACAGCGAAGGTACGATGACTCCCGCCTCGTTGACCAGACCGTAGACGTGATGATGCAGCAGATTGTGGCCCAGTTCGGCGTAGACCGCTGTGTCGTCATCGAGCGAGCGCGGAAATACGATGAGCAGGATGCGCAGCGCCAGGCCGAGCGCCAGCCAAAGCCCGACCTTCTGCGTGCGACTGAGTTTTGGCATTGAGCGAAAGATTACCTGAAAGCCAGGGATGCCGTCGTCAACTTAAATGAAAAAGAAGGGCTTGGCGGGAATCGCAACGGCGAACCGTTGCGACTACAACCAGCGCCCTTCTTGATTAGAAGCGAGGTTAGAAAAGCAAAACTACGCGACGACGTCGATGCCCATGGAGCGGGCAGTGCCGCGGATGGTCTTGGCAGCAGCCTCAACCGAGTTCGCGTTCATGTCCGGCATCTTGACCTTGGCGATCTCGAGAATCTGTTTCTCGGTGACCTTGCCCTTCTTGTCCTTGTTCGGTGTGCCGGAGCCCTTTTCGATGCCGGCGGCCTTGAGCAGCAACACAGGCGCCGGGGGCGTCTTGGTGATGAAGCTGAAGGTACGGTCCGCGTACACGGTGATCACAACCGGAACGGTCATGCCGGTGACGTTGGGATCTTTGCTGGTGCGCTCGTTGAACTGCTTGCAGAACTCCATGATGTTGACCTGCGCTTGTCCGAGCGCGGGGCCGACCGGCGGTGCGGGGGTCGCCTTGCCGGCGGTGATCTGGAGCTTGACGTATCCGGTGATTTTCTTCGGTGCCATGTGCGTATTCCTTCTTCTCTATGCGGGCCAGGGCCGCGCGGATTTTGTGCTGCGCAGGAGTTAGAAGGTCCGGGGAAGCGCCCGGGCTGTGCTCCTGAAACTTGTTGTCTTACTCTTCCTCGAACTTTTCAACGTTCGAGAACGAAACCTCGGTGGGTGTAGGACGGCCGAAGATCGAAACCATGACCTTGAGGGTCTGCTTGTCTTCGTTGACATCGTCGACGGCGCCGTTGAAGTTCGAGAACGGGCCCTCGGTGATGCGGACCTGCTCGCCCTTGGAGAACTTCATCTTGAGCTTGGGCTTTTCCTTCGTGGCGTCGGAGCGATTCAGCATCGCGTTGACTTCGGCCTCGGAGAGCGCATTGGGCTGGTCGCCGGTCTGGAGGAACCCGGTGACTCGCGGCGTGTTTTTCACCACATGCCAGAGATCGTTATCGAGCGCCATCTCGACGAAGACGTAACCCGGAAGGAAGACACGGTCGATCGTGTACTTCTTGCCGTTGCGCATCTCGGTGGTCGGCTCGGTAGGAATCTCGATGCGGCCGACGCGGTCTTCGAGGTGGTAGGCAGCGACGCGAGACATCAGTGACTCCTTCACCTTGCGCTCAAAGCCAGAGTAGGCGTGGATGATGTACCACTTGAAATTTTCGTTGACCGGCGCAGCGGCCGGTTCAGCTGCCGGTGTCTCCGCCAGGGCGCCATCGGCCTGAATGGTCTGGTCGGCTTCTCCGCCGACGTTCTCTGCTGCCAGGTCCTGCTCTAGTTCTTCTGCCATCGTTATGCCTTTTCGCGTCCGGCATGTGTTGCCGGCTTCGCGGGTGTTGCGACTGCCTTTAGTGCTTGGTGAGATGCAACAGGATCTTATCGACGCCGCGGCCCAGGGTAAGGTCGACCAGCTCGAAGTATGCGGCGAAGAGAAACACGCAAACGACGACAACGATGGTCGTGCTCTGGACTTCGGCGCGCGAAGGCGTAACAACCTTGCGCATCTCTTCGCGGACGTCCTTCAGGAACAGCATGAGACGCTCGGGCCCGGCGGTGACGCGCTGGACGCCCGTGCCCTGTTCGGTGGTTTCAACTACGGCTGCTTTTGCCATGATGCTCGTCCTGAACCTTGGTGCAACGCTGGACTGCGTTGCGGAGTTTTGTGGTGCGTACCCGGCGCACATGCTGGCCGGTGAAGATGTTGGCAGGGGCGCTCGGATTCGAACCGAGAAGTTCGGTTTTGGAGACCGACAGTTTAACCGTTGAGCTTACGCCCCTGTGAAGCGAGGGTTTAGGGTTCAGGGCTTAGGGTCCAGCAGGTGCACGCTGGGCCCTGGGGCCTGAAACCTGGACCCTTACTTGGTCTCTTTATGATCCGTGTGCTTGCGGCACGTATTGCAGAACTTGGACATCTCGAGACGGCCAGTGGTGGTCTTCTTATTCTTCGTCGTCGAGTAGTTGCGGTTCTTACAGGTCGGGCATTGCAGGGTGATGATTTCGCGCATTGGTTTTACTTCCTCTCTAGTTTGGCCAGCCACCTCGGCTGGCGAGCAGTGTGTTTCGGATTGCTCCTGACACGCCGCGACGCAGGGTTTGGGGCCCCTGCTGCCCTGTTCCTGAAATTGTGCTTCTGGGATCAGAGCGGTCAGGCACACGCTCTTCCTCATCTATTATCCACGAAACCGTGTCTTTGGGAAAGCTAAACGGCCAAAACTGCCCGCCGCGCCGCCTTCTTCACGGACTTTTTCGCCGCCTTTGCCTCGCTCGCCAACTGGATATTGTGCGCGTTGACGATGGTGGAGATCAGCCCCGGATAGCGCTGCTCAATCTCGGCACAGCGGGACGTATTGTGCATCTCCACGCCTCGGCGCTCGCCTCGGATCAAACCCGCTTCGCGCAGTATTTTAAAATGCTGTGAGAGCGTCGACTTGGGAATGGCCTTGTCCCTCAGATGGAGAAAGGCCGAGCAGCTCTGCGAACAATCCTGCCCGACGATATCGGCGTAGATGGCCACCCGGACCGGGTCTGAAAGCGCATGCAGAATCGCCTCCACCGGAACGTCTTCCACATCGGGATGAATTAAGGGTCGCATAACTCTCTCTATCTTAGAGGGCGCCATCTCGTATGCGGATGCAATAGTTCATAAATTCCGAACTAATGAATCTTTCGCGCCGTCCCTCCATCCCATGCAGTAGAAACCGCCAAGCCTCCCCAGCAGCAACGGAGGCAGGAGCGAAAGGATGAATTGCCATGGGAAAGCTCGAAGGAAAAGTAGCCGTCATTACGGCAGCAACGTCAGGAATGGCGCTGGCCACAGCCAAGTTGTTCGTGGAAGAGGGCGCGTACGTCTTCATTACCGGCAGGCGTAAGGACGCGCTGGATGCAGCCGTCAAAGCCATCGGCCGCAACGTGACCGGCGTGCAGGGCGATGCGTCCAACCTCGCCGATCTCGACAAACTTTACGAGACCGTGAAGAAGGAAAAGGACCACATCGATGTCCTGTTTGCCAGCGCCGGCTATGGCGAGTTTGCCAAGATTGGCGAGGTCACCGAAGACCACTTCGACAAGACCTTCGATCTCAACGTTCGCGGCACGCTGTTCACCGTGCAGAAAGCTTTACCCCTGTTTGCCGATGGCGGGTCCATCATCCTTAATGCTTCCATCGTCAGCATCAAGGGCTTTCCTGCTTTCGGCGTCTACGCAGCCAGCAAGGCGGCAGTGCGTTCGTTCGCTCGCACCTGGGCCAACGACCTCAAAGATCGCAAGATCCGCGTCAACGTCATTAGCCCGGGCCCCATCGACACCCCCATCCTCGATCCGCTCGGTCCTGATGCAAAGGCCAGCTTCACGGCGATGATCCCACGCGGCGAAATCGGCCGGCCCGAAGAGATCGCCACCGTGGCGCTCTTCCTCGGCTCCAGTGATTCGAGCTTCGTCAATGGTGTCGAGCTCTATGTCGATGGCGGCCTGTCACAGATCTAAAGTCTTGAAGAGGACAAAAGAAAGCGGCGAGCCCAAAGGCTCGCCGTTTTCTTTTGCGCATCCCGCCGTCCGCGCAGGACCTACTTGATGATGTCGCTAATCGTACCGGCACCGACGGTGCGTCCACCTTCGCGGATAGCGAAGCGCAGACCCTTTTCCATCGCGACCGGCGTATGCAGCGTGATCTCCAGCTGGATGTTGTCGCCC
>JAMFSR010000033.1 GCA_026225395.1 Granulicella sapmiensis | reverse complement strand
GCAGAAAGCAGAGCAAGATGTCGAAGGAAATTTATATATCCAGCACGCCGCACGAGACGCGGCTGGCTATTTGCGAAAAAGACGAACTAACAGAGATTTATTACGAGCGTGAGAATGAGTACACGCTCGCAGGGTCGATTTATAACGGCCGTGTAACGCGGGTGCTTCCGGGGATGCAGTCCAGTTTTGTGGACATTGGGCTGGAGCGGGATGCGTTTCTCTATATCACTGATTTCATGGAAGAAGCGGGCGACGCGGCGGACTTTGAAGCCGCCGATGGGGCGCGTTCTCGTGGTGGCGATCGTGGACGGAGCAATGGTCGCGGACGGACAGAAGATGGTGGCGCGCCGGTGCTCGAAGCTGGAACGGAAGCTCCGGCGCGGGTTGAGGGTTCTGGTGAAGGACGGCGGGATCGTGGAGATCGCGGTGGACGTGACCGGAACCGTGACCGTGGGGATCGTGGACGCCGGGATGGCGGGCAGCGGGAGCCGCAGGGTGAGTTTGTGGCACCGGTGGCAACGGGTGTGGACGAGGGTTTTGCCGGTGCGCCGCGCGAAGGCGATGAGATTGGTGAAGGTGCTCCCGGCGCCGATGGCGGACGCCGGTGGCGTGGACGTCGTGGACGGCGTCGTGGCCGTAGCGGCGGTGAGGATGGATCGCCGGTGGCGGGTGAGAGTGTTGCCGCTGCTCCGGTTAACGATGAGTTTGTGGCGCAGCCTGAGGGTGAGCGCGAGGCTGCTCCTCGTGAGCCGCGTGGCGGACGTGATCGTGATCGTGGTGGGCGCGAGAGCGGGGGACGTGACCGTGGGCGGCTGGATGCGATTCGTGAGCGGTTTGCACCGCGGGGCGATCGCAGTGCGGCGGCGAATGCGGATGAGACGGTGGACCTTGAGGCATCGGGGCCGGCGATTGAGCCGCTGATTCTGCCGGGTGAGTCGCTGGGTAAGTATCGGCAGGGCGGTGAGGCGGAGCAGCCAGTTGCGAGGCCTTCGAATGAGATTGTTCTGACGCCGCGGGCTTCGAATGAAGTGGTGCTGACGGGTTGGGACGGTGGCGCTACGCTGCCGGGTGAGACGATTCGCCCGCGTGGACCCGCAAGCCTGGAGTCTCGTGGATCGGATCGCAGTGAGCGTTCGGACCGTGGAGATCGTGGCGGGCGTGAGCGTGGCCGTGATGATCGCGGACGCGATGGACGTGGACGCCGGGATCAACGGGATGCGCAGCGTGGGCGCGGTGGAGAAGCGCCGCGGACGGCGCGGTACGAGTCGCAGAAGATGGATCCGGCTGAGGCTGTGATGCCGGCGGTGACTTCGCAGCATGAGGTGGATTCGCCGATTCAGCAGTTCTCGGATGATGCTACGGCCTATGAGACGGAGACGTTTGAGGCGGAGCTCGAGGCGCGGGCGCAGGAAGCGCATGCGGAAGTGGCCGAGGCTGTGCAGGAGCCGGTCGAGTTCCACGAGACGGTTGCGGAGTATGAGCCGGAAGAGAATACGTCGGCGTCGTTCCGGGTTGATCCGGCGGGCGCACGGGAGTTCCGGCAGAGTGCGCCGGAGACGGACCTGGCTGAGGTTGCGTTTGAGGACGTCGAGGAGCATGAGACGGCTCCGGTGAACTTTGCGGAGCCAGTCGAAGTTGCAGAACCCTCGCATGAGTTCACGAGTCTGCAGGCCACGGGCGAGATGATCTCGGATGCTCCGGTGGCCGAGGCTGTGCCGCATGTGGAGCAGAATGTCGCGGCGCCGATTGAGCATGAGGCTGCTGTGCAATCGGTGACTCTGGCTGAGGCTGAGCAGACGTTTGCGGTTGAGGCTGATTCGCAGACGTTTGCGCCTGGCGATGGCGAGCTTGAGGAAGAGTTGCTCGATGATGAGGACGGCGATCTGCCTGTTCTACACGCGAGTGCGCAGGATGACGAGCTCGAGGAAGAGACGCTGGAAGGTGCGGCGGACCTTGGAACGATGCTGCGGGAGATGTCGATTGACCAGATCACACGTCCTGAAGTTCCGGTTGATGAGCTGGATGAGGACGATGACTTCGATATCGATGAAGAAGATATTGAGGAAGATGCGTTTGAGAGCGGCGATGAACTTTCGGGCAGCGAGATAAGCGAGGCCGAAGAGGAAGAGTTTGCCGAGGAAGGCAGCTTTGAGGAAGTCGGCGAAGGTGCTGCTGCCGGCGATGGACAGGTTGTGCCGCGTGAAGGCGGAGACAGTGCTCGTCGTGGGCGCAAGGATGGCCGGCGTGGCGGACGCGATCGTGGAGGCCGTGAGGGCTCGCGTGATGGTCGGCCGCGTGAAGGCGGGTCGAGAGATGGAGCGTCGCGTGGCGGGTCGAGAGACAGCCGCGGGATGGCGGGCTCGCGGTCCGGCGGACGGCAGGGACGGCACTCGGTGCAGGCACAGGATTTGCCGGCGATCAGCGATCTGCTGAAGCCCGGGCAGGAAGTGCTGGTGCAGATTGCCAAGGAGCCGATTGCGAAGAAGGGTGCGCGGATTACGTCGCACATCGCTTTGCCGGGACGCTTCCTGGTGTTTATGCCGACGGTGAACCATACGGGCGTTTCGCGCAAGATTGAAAGCGACGCAGAACGGCGGCGGTTGAAGGAGATTCTGCTAAGCGAGAAGGGCGATGCCAGCGGTGGATTCATCGTCCGCACGGCTGCTTCAGGCGCCAGCGAAGAGGAGCTGCGGAGCGATCTGAGATTCCTTCTGAACTTGTGGGCGGACATTAAGACGCGGTCGGAGTCGAGCAAGAGCCCGGCGCTGATTTATCACGATCTCAATTTGATTGAGCGCATTCTGCGTGACCAGGTAACGGATAACTTCTCTGCAATCTGGGTGGATACGGAAGCCGAGTATGAGCGCGTGCTGCGCTTCCTGCAGCGCTTCCAGCCGAACCTGATTCGCCGCGTGAAGCTTTATACCAAGGACACGCCGTTGTTTGAGCAGTTCGGGATTACCGAAGAGATCAACAAGGCGCTGCGTTCGAAGGTGTGGCTGAAGTCGGGTGGGTCGATTGTGATCAACCAGACGGAAGCGCTGGTGGCGATCGACATCAATACCGGCAAGTTCGTTGGCAAGACGACGAAGCTGGAAGACACGATTGTGAAGACGAACCTCGATGCGATTCCAGAGATTGTGCGGCAGATTCGGCTGCGCGATCTTGGCGGCATCATCATCATCGACTTCATCGATATGGATGAGCGCAAGAACCGCAACAAGGTGATGGCTGCGCTGGAAGATGAGTTGAAGAAAGACCGGGCTCCGTCGAAGGTTCTTCAGTTCAACGATTTTGGACTTGTGGCGATTACGCGTAAGCGTGTGAAGCAGTCGCTGGAACGGACACTGTCCACGACTTGCGGCGTTTGCGCGGGAACGGGCATGGTGAAGTCGCCGGTGACTGTGTGCAACGACATCTACATCGAGATGCGGAAGATGCATAAGCTGCTGGATAAGGGCGACATTATGCTGCGAGTGCATCCTGAGGTTGTGAAGCAGTTGAAGGTCGGAAGCGGGAAGTGGCTGTCGGAGATGGAAGAGATGTCCGGCAAGACCATCCTGGTGAAGAGCGATCCTGCGCTGCATCCGGAACAGTTTGATATCCACTAAGAAGCAGAGTGTAGAGGATAGAGTGTAGAGCGTAGAGAGAGCGGCGGCCTTTGGGGCGCCGTTCTTTTTGTTTGGGGTCAGTCGTCTGATTCGTCAAGGAGACGCTGCAGCATGGTGTCGGGTGAGTTGAGGAAGCGGCGGGTGATCTGGAAGGCGGGAGTGTCTTCGTACGCGATGGGGGTGATGCCTTGGGTGTCGAAGCTGAGGATCTGGGCATTGGGCAGGCCGAGGAGGATGGGGGAGTGGGTGGAGATGATGAACTGGGCGTCCGGGTAGTCGCGGAGGGTTTGGTGGAGGAGGATGAGGAAGGATAACTGGCGCTGTGGAGAAAGAGCTGCTTCGGGCTCGTCGAGAAGGAAGAGGCCGGAGCGGCGGAACTTGTAGTCGAGCACCGTCATGAAGGCCTCGCCGTGAGAGCGGGCGTGAAGAGAGCTGTCGTCGAAACCCGGAGCGAGCCGAGTTCGTCCATGCGCGTAGCGAGATTGAACAGTGTCTCGGCGCGAAAGAAGAAGCCTTCTCCGGTGCGAACGGGGCGGAAGCTGAGCTTGAGAGCACGTGCGAGCGGGTAGGTGTCGCCTTTGGGCAGGTCGAAGTTGAAGTTGCGATTGCCGCCTTCAAGGGACAGGCCATAGTTGAGTGCGATGGCTTCGAGCAATGTAGATTTACCCGAACCGTTTTCGCCGGTGAAGAATGTGATGCGGGATGGCGAAAACGTCAGCGTTTTGAGCGACTGAATCGCCGGGACATTGAAGGGATAGTCCGTGGTGGTGAGACCGGGTTGGAGGGTGAGAGAAGAGAGCATGAGCTGAGCTCTAGTTTCATGGTCCACGAGCCGAAGAGCAAAGTTGTGGATAACGTGGGTGTGATGGAAGCGAGAACGATAAGAACCACGCTTGGTTCGAGATATCCACTGAAATCTGCCAGTTGAGGGCAGTAAGGTCTTGAAGGTTGGAGGGATCAACCGCATACTCGGGAATGTAGAGTGCGAAAGCGTGAAGCTGGATGGGCTCTTCAATTACAGAACGCCATTCCCGATTGACGTACACCTAGAGACGAGCGCCGTGAGCCGATATTGTCGAGAAGACGTACTTAGAATTCTCCGCTTGCCCGCCCGACAACTCGCTGCATGGGAGCGGGCCGGGTTGATCGAAACTTCCGAAGCCTATTCGTTTGATGAACTCGTACAGCTGCGCAAGTTGCGTGACCTGGCTGCCACGCGGATTTCCGTGAAGAGCATCCGGCGGTCTGTCGACGCGATGCAGAAGGTTTCCGGGATGGTGAATCCTCTGTTGGAATCGGCTGCGGTGCGGTCGGGATCGGGGCTGGCGTTCCGGCAGTATGGCGCGCTGGTGGATCCGGTAACGCGGCAGATGGCTTTTGATTTTGAACTCGCGCCTTGTGCGGGCATGATTGTGGTTCGCGCGAATGGGCAGGCGCCTTCGCGGCTGGCGGGTGAGGTGCAGGAGATGTTCCTGCGCGCGGTGCGCCTGGAAGAGAACGGCGAAACGCTTTCAGAAGCAAAGATGTTGTATGAGACGATTCTGGAGATGCAGCCGGAGCATGCGCCGGCGGCGATCAACCTGGGAACGATTCGGTATAACGAGCGAGACTATGCGGCGGCGGAGAGTTTCTATCGGCGGGCTACGGTGGCTGATCCGGAGTATGCGCTGGCATTCTTCGACCTCGGCAATGTGCTGGATGAGCAGCAGCGGCTGACTGAAGCGATTGTGGCGTACGAGCGCGCGCTGGAGCTGGTGCCGCAGTATGCGGATGCGCATTACAACCTGGCGCTGGCCTATGAGCGCATGAAGGAACCGCGGCGGGCGTTGCGGCACTGGGAAGCGTATGTGAAGCTCGACCCGAGCGGGCCGTGGGCGAGCCATGCGAAGAACCAGGCGAAGCGGATCCTGGGTTCAGAGCGGCTGGCGATTGTTTGCCGGCATGGGCGAACGCTGAAGATCGCGGGTTAGTAGAACGGCCCTATAACGAACACAGGCATTTGACGGCGTTACGCTGATACACTCCCATGCAGCACCGATAACGCTGCACCTTTTATGGGAGATATTGCCTGATGGCTTCATCCACATCGTTCCGACCGTTTGTGCCTGCCTCTGAGAGCCCGAAAGAGCTGTCGTTCCGGGCGCTGTTCCTGGGGTCGATATTTGGCGTGATCTTTGGAGCGGTGACGGTGTATGTGGGGCTGCGCGCCGGGTTGACGGTGGCGGCGAGCATTCCGATTTCAGTGCTGTCAATTTCTATCCTGCGGGTGTTCGGCAGAGCCACGATTCTTGAAAACAATATCGTGCAGACGACGGGTAATGCGGGGCAGTCGATTGCTTCGGGTGTGATCTTTACGCTGCCGGCGTTGATCTTCCTCGGGTTCGATCTGGAGAGCTTCCGCATTTTTGCGCTGGCACTGTTTGGCGGATGGCTGGGCGTGTTCTTTATGATCCCGCTGCGGAAGCAGTTGATTGTGGATGAGCACGCGGCGTTGCCGTATCCGGAAGGCACGGCCTGCGCGGATGTTTTGAAGGCGGGGGAACAGGGTGGGTCGTTTGCGGGCCGCGTGTTTTTGGGGCTTGGGCTTGGCGGTTTGTACACGCTGTTTCAGAATGAGAATTTGTTAAGCCTGTTTCCGGCGACACCGAACTACTCTGCCAACTTCGATCCGAATGGGCAGCAAATTTTGAAGGGTGCGGCGATTCGTGCCGATGTGACGCCGGAGTATCTGGGGGTGGGATACATCATTGGAGCTCGTGTGGCGGCGATCATGCTCGCGGGCGGTGTGTTCAGCTGGCTGGTGTTGATGCCGGCGATTGTTTTCTTCGGCAAGCATATGGCGGGACCACTGTATCCGGGCACGATTCCGATCAGCATGATGGATCCAAGCGCGTTGTGGAAGACGTATGTGCGGCCGATGGGTGCAGGTGCGGTTGCGGCCAGCGGGTTGATTACGCTTTGCCGCACGGCTCCGACGATTGTGAGTGCTTTGACCGGGACTTTCAAGGCGAAGAAGGTGACGGCGGATGCTACGGTTTCCGGTTCGTCGACTGAGGTTCCACGCACGGAGCGCGATATGCCGCTGCCGTTTATTCTGCTGGGCGTTGTGGCGCTGCTCATCATGATCATTGTGTTCCTGCAGTTCAAGCCGGTGCCGGGTGCGCAGGTTGGATTGCTGGCGAACGTGGCCGCTGGGATTCTAGTGATGGTCTTCGGGTTCATGTTTGTTACGGTGTCGGCGCGCATTGTAGGCATTGTTGGATCGAGCTCCAGCCCGGTGAGCGGCATGACGATTGCCACGCTGATGGCGACTGCGGCGATTTTCCTGGTGAAGGGATGGACGGCGCCGGCGTTTGGCGCACTAGCGATTGCGATCGGGGGCATGGTGTGCATTGCGGCTTCGAATGCCGGCGATACCTCGCAGGATTTGAAGACCGGCTATCTGATTGGTGCGACGCCGTGGAAGCAGCAGGTGGCGTTGATGATCGGCGTGGTGATTTCGACGTTCTCGATTGGCGCGACGCTGAATGCGATGAACAAGGGGCTGGAGACGTTCCAGAAGCTGCCGGCGGCAAAGGTGTTTTCGTTGAGCGCACTGCCGGATGGGGTTTCCAATCAAGGCAGCTTTACGCGCGATCATGTGCAGCTCACGGTCAAAGCGCCGGGTGGGAGCACAACGCATGAAGAACTGACGAATGCACGGAAGTATGTGCTGTTGAACTCGATTGGATCGACGACGCTGGAGGACGGCAAGTATCTCTACAACCCCGGGACGGGACAAATTGAAGTGCAGTGGGTGCAAGGCATCGGCAGCGAGAAGGCTGCGGCACCCCAGGGACGGCTGATGGCAACCGTGATTAACGGCATCCTGAGCCGCAAGCTGCCTTGGAGTCTGGTGCTGCTGGGCGTAATGCTGGTGCTGGTCATCGAGATGCTGGGTGTGCGGTCGTTGACGTTTGCGGTGGGTGCGTATCTTTCGATTGGGACAACGCTGGCGATCTTCTGCGGCGGTGTAATTCGATGGCTCGTCGATCAGGCGATGGCTCGGTCGGGGACGCTGCCGGAGAGTACGACGGAGTCGGAAGTTTCGGCCGGCAGTCTGTATGCTTCAGGCTTGATTGCCGCTGGAGGAATCATGGGTCTGCTGGGCGTTTGCGTGAAGCTGTATGAGTCGGCGACGGACAAGACGATCTTCCGGTTCGCGGAGACGAATCCGCTGCATAAGGACTGGATCAGTGTGCTTGCTTTCGCGGCGCTGGCTTATAGTCTGTATTACTTCGCGCGGAAGCCGCTGGACTCGGAGGCGGTGCTGGAAGCTGTGGAACACAAGGAGCTGTGATGAAGACATGGATCGTAGTACTGGCGGCGGTGTTGGCGGTTGCGCCGGGATATGGGCAGGATAAGGATGCGGCGAAGCGTGCGAAGGTGGAAGAGATGATGGCCACCATGCACATCGACAGCATGATGGACCAGATGACGACGATGGCGAAGGCGCAGGTGGAGCAAGCTGTACAAGCACTGCCGGGGGCCGACACGATGACGCCTACGCAGAAGAAGATATCGGCGGATTACCAGCAGAAGTCGATGGACCTGGTGATGGGGACGGTGAGCTACAAGGCACTGGAACCGGAGATTGTAAAGCTCTATGTGGAAACGTTCACCGACGAAGAGATCGACGGGATTTCAACGTTCTATAAGTCGCCGACCGGGCAGGCAATGTTGAAAAAGTCGCCGCAGCTGATGTCGGCGATGATGCAGTTCATGCAGGGGAAGATTGCGGACCTACAGCCGAAGCTGAAGGCGCTGACGGATCAGTTTGCGAAGGATATGGCGGCAGCTGCGCCGGCGAAAAGCTAAACTTCCTCGGTTACCAGAGAGACATGGTGCTTCTTCGGTCGGTTTCGGCGCCGGATAACCAAAGGGCCCGGTCTGACGTCGACTGCAGTGAACTGGCTGTGAGCAGATTCGCGTCTTTGCCGGGAGTCCACTTGCCTTTCTTTTCGTAGACGATCCAGTCGGCGAGTACCGCTTCAGGCTGGATGACAAGCAGTGTGGCGAGATAGCGTTTGGTTTTGACGAAGGTTTCTGCGCCTCCACGCAGGGGACGGCTGCGACGAAGAGTGCCGGGAACCTGGGGAATCTCCGCGACGCGGAGGTGGATTTCGGAGTGGCTCCGGCCGTAGGCATCGAGCTGGCGGGCTAATGTCTTAGGTGCGGTCATGTCGAAGTCGGCGAGCTTTGCGCGGTGGAAGACGCCGGGGAGCACGACGCTGAGGATATCTGCGGCGAAGTCCGCGCAATTGGCGCGGCGCAGCGTGTAGCGGCGATGATTGGGGTCGTCATTGAGCAGGGCAAGGATGGCGGCGTCCTGTTCGGGCGTGGTGTCGAGAGTGTAGAGGAAGAGACGGCGATCAAAGGCGGCTCCAATGCCTTCTTCCCAGTCGCCATAGGCTGGTGGTATGGATGCGCCGGTGCGTGTGAGGTGGTCGGGAGCGACAGAGAGCAGGTGCTGCTGGCGGTAGGTTTCGCGGAGTTCGGCCTCAAGCGACGCGGTGACGAAGGTGGGGGTGTCAGTGGGGTCGTCGACGCCGTAGAAGAAAACGGGTGCGGGGACGGCCATCCAATCGGTGTTGGTGGCGCGGAGGTCGTGGTAGCGGGAGACGACGCCGCCCGGTTCGCCAGGGAGGCACGGACGAAGATGCGTGGGGGTTTCGGCGCAAAGGTGGTCGAGATAGATGCCGGCGTGACCGGCGGGCATCATGGTGCCGAAGGAACCGAACGGCTCACCAACCACCAGGCCGATGCTGGCCGAGGCCGGCTGCATGGCAGCTACAAAAAAGAAGAGTGCGAGCCCAATCGCCCGCGAAATACCCCTGATCATCCCCGTCGACTCGGCCCTTAAATTTGCGACAAATGTTTGGATGCAGATTGGCGCGGACGGGGTTCGCACAGCAAAAACCCTCCGTCGCCGGAGGGTTTTTGGGTAGCCAGATGATGTGGTTTACAGCTCGAGGATGATGGGCATGATGAGCGGGCGACGGTTGGCGTTCTTTTGAATGAAGCGCTTAAGGTCGCCGCGGATCTTGTCCTTCATCACGCCGTAATCGCGGCGTTCTTCTTCGCTGGACTGTTCGAGGGTGCGGACGACGATGTCGCGGGCGTTGCGCAGGAGTTCAGGGTCGTCCGCCGCGAAGCCGCGGGTGGTGATCTCTGGCGTGCCTTCCACCTGTCCGGTGCGCTTGTTGATGGCAATGATCGGCAGGAAGACGCCGTCTTCGCCAAGGTGCTTGCGATCACGGATGACAGTGTCCTGCACGACATCGGCAGTCGAGTTGTTGTCGATACAGACGCGGCCGGTGGTGACTTTGCCGGTCTTCTGGGCCGAGTTCTGGTCCACGGAGAGCACGTCGCCGTCCTCCATGAGGATGACTTTTTCCGGAATACCGGTGGCGAGCGCGAGTTCGACGTGGCGCTTGAGATGGCGGTAATCGCCGTGGACCGGGATGAAGAATTTGGGGCGCACGAGGTTGATCATCATGCGAAGTTCTTCCTGCGAGCCATGGCCGGAGACGTGGATGAGGCCATGTGTACCGTCGTCGTGGATCACCTTGGCGTCGCGGCGCTCGAGATGGTCGATGACGCGATAGATGGCCTTCTCGTTGCCGGGGATGACGCGGGAGGAGAGCAGGACGGTGTCGCCGGAGTTGATCTTGGCAAACTTGTGGTTGTCTACGGCTGCACGTGAGAGGGCGGACATGGGTTCGCCCTGAGTGCCGGAGATCATGATGAGGAGCTTGTCGTCGGCGAAGTCGCGGATCTGACCGGGATGGATGATCAGGCCGGGAGCGGGATCGAGGTAGCCAAGGTCCTGAGCGATTTCGGTGCTGTTATCCATCGAGCGGCCGATGATGGCGACCTTGCGGCCATGCTTATAGGCCAGGTCCATGGCGATCTTCATCCGGTGGATGGAGGACGAAAAGCAGGAGAAGAAGAGTTTCTTCTTGGTGGACCCGAAGATGTCGTCCAGGCGCGGGATGACGGCCTTTTCGCCGGGCGTGAAGCCGGGGCGGTCGACGTTGGTAGAGTCCTGCAACAGGCAGAGAACGCCCTGTTTGCCGAGGTCGGCGAAAGCCTGCAGATCGAAGGGATGGCCGTCGGGCGAGCTGAGGTCGATCTTGAAGTCGCCGGTGTGGAGCACGATGCCGACCGGCGTGTGAATGGCGAGCGAGACGCAGTCGACCAGCGAATGCGTGACGCGGATGGGCATGACGGAGAACGGCCCAAGCGTGATGCGCTTGCCGGGGAGCATCTCGATCAACTCGGCGTCGTCGAGCAGGCGATGCTCTTCGAGCTTGCCTTCGACGTAAGCAAGGGTGAACTCGGTGCCGTAGACGGGCACGTTGAGCTCGGAGAGTATCCACGGGAGGCCGCCGATGTGGTCTTCGTGGCCGTGGGTGAGGACGATACCGCGCACCTTGGTGCGGTTTTCGATGAGGTAGGAGATGTCCGGGACGACGATGTCGACGCCGAGGAGCTCTTCTTCGGGGAACATGAGGCCGGCGTCGATGATCAGGATGTCGTCGGCGTAGCGGAGTGCGAGACAGTTCATACCGAACTCGCCTAATCCGCCGAGGGGAATTATCTGGAGCTTATCTAATGCCATGGATCTTCAGTCTACCGCAGTAGGAGGGCCAGAAACGGCGCGGCGGCTACATGTCGGGCTGGCCGGGATCGACGGGAGCGTGCTGGAGGAGGCGGGTTGCGGCTGCTGCTTTGCGTCCGAGGATGGTTTTGTGGATCGCAATGAGCATGAAAGCCATGGTGGCGAGGGTGGATTTGTCAGGGGGAAGCAAAAGGGCAAGGAGGATGACGATAAGGCCAACGAGGGCGTCGCCGAGTTCCTCCCAGAAGTAGATGGCGGTGAGGCGACGTTCGAGCGGGGTGAGTTCGAGGCGGTCGCGCTGGCGCCAGGAGTTGGCGTACATGGCGGAGAAGATGAGGTAGATGGCGGTGAACCCGACGGCGTAGAGGAGGGTGAGCTCGCGGACCTGGGCGGGGGTATCGATGACCACGCCGGTGCCGAGGAAGGCAGCGAACATGAACTTGAGAGGGTATACGTAAAAGAGAACGCAGAAGAGCAGAAGTCCGTTGAGCCAGATGGTTCCCATGTCGTGCGTGCCGTAGCGGCGAAAGAACTTGTAGTGGGTAAACCACACAAGCATGAGCATGAGGAAGGTTACGGCAAAGGGGAAGAAGCCGCGAAGGAGATTGTGAAGATCGGTGAAGGTCTTGGGGACGTCGAGCGAGACGACGATAAGGGTGAGCGCGAAGCCGAAGACGACGTCGGAGAAGCCGTCGATGCGGGACATCTGGGTCCCGCGGAGGCGGAAACCGTCTTTGGCTATGTGGTGATTGAGGGCCTGCATGGGGAACAGGCTAACAGACTAGAGGCCAGCGAACAGGGGACAGCCGACAGCTAAACGCGGCGAAGGACTCTAGCGGGAAAGGTGAAAAGAGCTCCGATGAGTTCGAATGCGCCGCCGACCACGATGCCGACGAGGCGGAACGGGAGCAGGAGTAGCCAGATGAAGGGATAGAGGATGACGGCAACGAGAGCGGCCGGCCAGCAGATGACGAGGAGGATGAGGAAGAGAAGCAGTTTCATGGTGGAACTCCTTACTCATGGGGATACGCAGACGCTATGCGGCTGGTTCCGCGGGGAAAACTTCCTGGACCTTCTCTTGTTGCTCTAAAGCCTGGTGTAGGAGGCTCTGAACATATTTTTCATACTCCTGCCCTCGCTTGTCAGCTTGTGCTTTTGCTAGTTCGGCGTCTTTGGGCGCGATGTGAATGATGTGTGAGCTTAGGCCAAAGCGACGAGCAATCGTGCCGCGACGGAGTGTGCCGTCAGCAGCGGCTGCAAGAAAGTGTTCGTCGAGCTCATCTGAATGTTCAAACCACCATTTTGCTTCTTCGGCTTCGTTGGCGAATTTTGGAAGAACACGTCTGTTAGCCGTAGAAATCCTGCCATTTTGAAATAGATTCGCCGCTGTGACGGTGTTGCGGTGTAGGCAGTCACTACCCTTATTTTGTCATACCGGAAGGTGACTACGACGCACAGCAAGCGAGCTTGAGTGGTTATTCCCAGCAAACGCATGCGGTCTTCTCCGTCGACATACTCGTAGTCGATCTCAAGCGGGTTAAAAAGCGACCGCCTGCTCCGCTTCCTCCGGGAGGACGTTGTGAATGGCAATATGGTCGATGTTTGCGCTATCCCAATCGAATGTCATAACCCCTCAAATCTCAATAGTGCAGGGCTGAAGTGAAGCTTCGCAGAAGCTATCGAAGCAGGTCTTCGAGAGTAGTAGAGAGGTCGGTTTTTTCGTCGCGGTACTTGACGATGATGGGGGTGTAGACCGAAAGTCCGAGCGATTTACCGAGCTCGGTTTGGATGGCGCGGGAGCCGGGGACGACTACGGCGCCGCTGGGGATGATGAGCGGAGAGGTGGCCGCGGCTTTCAGGATTTTGTTGTTGGGCAGGTCGTAGACCGGTGTGCCCCGGGTCAGGATGGTGCCAGCGGCCAGAACCGCGCGGGAGCGGACGATGGTGCCTTCGTACACGCCGGTGTTGCCGCCGATGAGGCAGTCGTCTTCGATGATGACTGGCGACGCGTTTACCGGCTCGAGGACGCCGCCAATCTGGGCCGCGGCGGAGAGGTGGACACGCTTGCCGATCTGCGCACAAGAGCCGACCAGGGCGTGAGAGTCGATCATGGTGCCTTCGTCGACGAAGGCGCCGACGTTGACGTAGGCGGGGGGCATCATGACGACGCCTTTGGCGAGGTAGGCGCCGGAACGGACCGAGCTTCCGCCTGGGACGACGCGGATGCCCTGTTCGGGTACGAAGCGGCGAGCGGGGTAGGTGGCTTTGTCGACGAAGCTGAGGATGGAGCCGCCGTCAGGGTGGTTACCGTTCATGGCTTCGAGCGCGCCGAGGCGGAAGCCGAGCAGGATGCCGCGCTTGACCCAGGCATTGACGATCCAGCCAGTGGGCGCATTTTCATCGGGGCTGGCGGAGCGGAGTGAGCCCGCTTCGAGAGCGTCGCGAAGCTGGTGGAAAGCGGCGAGGGCGTTAGCATTGCCGATAGCTGCGGGCCCTTCGGCGAAGAATTTTTCAATGGACTGTTCGAGCGAGGTGAAAGAAGTCATGGATATTGTGATTGTACCGAGGAGGCGGCGGTGGATTCCGCGGCATGATCGGCGGCGAGGGCGTGGGGTGTCCAGCCTTCGAGCGTGTAGAGCGACGGGTTGGCGCGCCACTCGGCTTCGGGGACGACCGTGAGCTGCTTGCGGGTGAGGCCCGGCAGATGCAGATCGACGGCCTGAATGCCTCCTTCTTTCTGCTCCACCTGGTAGCCGTGCGAGATGCGGACGTGGGTTTGGTTGATCCAGTCGATGGCCCTGATCGTGGGGAATGTTTCGATTTCGGACTCCGTCCAGTTGGGAAAGTGGAGTTGCTGGTCGAGCCAGATGGCGGCGGGGCGGGTCATCCAGCTGGGACGGTGACCAGCGCCGGGGAACCAGAGGGTTTCGGGCAGGTTATTGCGCGAGCCCTGGACGGCAGCGATACGGTCGCGGAGGCCGACGAAGAAGGGTTCCTGCTCGTTGAAGCGCGTGATGAGCGAGTCTTCGGTGCCGTTGAGGACGAGCGTGGGGCCGGAGCGGGTGCGGAGGGCGTAGAGGATCGCGCCTCTGTCGCCTAAAAAGTTCAACGCTTTATATGGGCCGGACTGGCAGTTTGGCTTCGGGTTGGTGTCCCAGTACTGGTCGTGGCCGTCGAGGTTGCCGCCGCCGGAGAGCACGACGGCGCGGATGCGCGGAACCTGCGGGCCGGCGAGCGCGGAGGCGATGATGCCCTGGAAGGAGCCCGTGGAGTAACCGACGATGGCGACGCGTTGGGCGTCGACGTCAGGACGCGAGGCGGCGTAGCGCGTGGCCTGGAGGACGTCCTCCATCATGAGCCCGCCGACGTACTCGGTGTGAGTGAGGCTGGGGATGAGCTTGTCGTGCTCGCCGGCTTCGGAACCGCGTGTGGTCGCCCGCTCGAACTCGCCGATGAGGTCGTAGGTAACGACGATTGCGCCAGCTGTGGCGTACATCATGCCGGTGTATACCGCGTACCAGGAGCTCTTGTCGCCACCGTGGCCGCAGACTACGACGATCGCCGGGGCTTTGTGCTTCAGGTGCCTGGGCACATAGACGATCGCGGGAACGCGCATGCCGTATTGCGTGGCGAAGGTGACGTGCTCGATGCGGATGTCGGGGGTGGCGTCGAAGGACTCGTAGTTGTGAGTGGCGAGGGGTGGGAGCGGATCGTCGATCTTGAGAGCGTGGATGGCTTGCACACGGAGATGTTCCAGCTGTGTGGATGTAGTGGCTTGGGCGTGAGTCAGTGTTGCGGAGAGCAGGAGTGTGATGAGGAGCTTCATGGCTTTGTGAGTTCCTCGATGTGGACGACGAGGTAGGTGATCTGTTTACCCGGTTCCACGATCCACTGGTGGGGGACGCCGGCGGCAAAGTGAATGACGTCGCCGGCGGAGACGTGGACGCTGGTCCCGTTGCGGATACTGGGGCCGCGGACTTCGTTGGGGGCGGTCTGTTTGGCGTCGACTACTTCGCCACCGTAGATCAGCGTGGCTTCGCCGGACTGCACGATCATGACGTCAGCGGTGGCTTGGTGGACTTCGGCAATACCGCTGGTGTTATGTACGGTGATGGAAAGGCCGTGGTTGCCGAAGTTGTCCTTGTGCGTGACGCCTTGCGGGGAAATGCCATGGGGCCAAATGGTCACGGGTGGAGTCGTTTGGGCTTTGAGTATCGTGGCCGTGAACAGGAGTGCCGATGGCAGGAAAACCTTAACGCAGAGGGCGCGAAGAGAGCGGAGTTTCGCAGAGGAAGATGGGAGGTTCATTCGGCGTCCTTGAAGTTGGCGGAGCGGACGGCTTTCATGACTTCGTGCTTGGCTATGTAGGCGGGGTCGATTTCTACGCCTACGCCGGGGCCCGTCGGGACGGTGATGATGCCGTTGTCGTCGGAGCGCAGCGTGGAGGTCGCGCAGGTGTAAGGGAGATCGTTGTTGAACTCCTTGAACTCGTGGTACGGTCCGCTGTTGGTGATGGCTGAGACGAAGTGCATCATGTACACGTAGCCTAGCCCCGTGGAGCTGATGTGCGGGATGCATTGCTTACCCATCGCGGCAGCCATGCGCGCGACCTTCATGCAGCGGACCATGCCGCCGAAGTAGAACATGTCCTGCTGGACGATGCCGACAGAGTTGTTCGCGAGCACGTGGCGGAAGTTGAAGGTGGAGGGCTCCTGCTCGCCGAGCGCGATGGGGATTTCGAGCGCATCGGCGACTTGTTGCAGGCCGTCGTAGTCGTCGAAGGGAACGGGCTCTTCGTAGAAGGCGTACTTGTACTCCTGCATGAGCTTACCGATGGGGATGGCCTGCTCGGGGGTGTAGGAGCCGTTGGAGTCGGCGGAGATGACCATGTCGTCGCCGAAGGTCTTGCGCACCATCGGGATGAGGCGCGCGCTGCGGTCGGGTGGGGTTTCGACGTGGGACATGCGGCCGCCGAGCTTGAACTTGATGGCCTTGGCCTTGGAGATGGCGACGTCGCGCTGCAGGTGCGCGATGGTTTCTTCAGGCGAGATGTAGCGCTCGCCGTTGGCCTGGTAGACGGCAATTTTGGGGTTGTAAATTTTGTCGGAGATCAGCAGGCCGATGGGACGGTTGGATATCTTGCCGAACATGTCGAGGATGGCGAACTCCAGGGTGGCCAGGGGGACGAAGACGGCGAGGCCGGTGGCCTTGTAGTTGGACTGGTAGACCATCGAGAGCTCGAGCAGGTGTTCGAGGTCGCGGGCGTCCTGCTCGAGGAAGAACGGAGCGATGCGATCGACGAAGATGGGGTAGAGGGAGGCCATCTGCTGGGCGTTCGAGATAGAGATGCCCTCGGCGCCGTCTTTGGATCGGACCCGGCAGAGCCAGGATTTCTTGTAGTGCAGCAGCTCGATGGAGTCGATGATGACGGGGTCGGGAAAGAGCTCGCGCTTGAAGACGGGCTTGGCGGCGATTGCGGTGAGCTTTGCGATGTTGGCCTGGAACTCGTCGCCCATCGGCGTGTGGTGGCGGCCGGAAGATTTAGGCAGGGCGGCAGCAGCGGCGGTTGCAAAGCTGGACTTGAAGAGTTCGCGGCGAGTGGCGTGCATGACAATTCCTCGATGGAGACGATATCTGTCAGACAGGTGCGTTGTCGAGGAGTAAGGCCAGAGCTACTGGGCTACTTTGCCGCGCCGCGCCGGGAACGGCCGCCTAGCTTTCTATTCCGGCGACTTCAGCCTTGCTGCGTGAGGGTCCGCCGACGGCGAATTGAGCGTCGAGGCAGTGAAGTCAATGCCGAATTTGGAAGGGGTGATCTCGAATTTTTTCAGCCGTGCGGTTGTAGCTTGCTCCGACCGTGCGTGTCTTCCGGACGGAATGAACCATGCGCGATTGCTGAGTGAACGTATAATGCGCCCGAGTTTTGGGTCGTAGTGAGCTTTGACTACATGAGGTTCATAGCGAAGAAGCAAAGCGCCCGCTGTATTCAGCGGGCGCTTTGCTTCGTGCTGTGATGGGGTTCGTTAGGCTTTGACGACCGCGCCGTTTTCTACCTTGACGGGGTCGAGGAAGGGCATGGCTTTGCGGAGTTCGGCGCCTACCTTTTCGATAGGGTGGTTGCGGTCCTGCTGGCGGAAGCCTTCGAACTCCTTGCGACCGGAGTTCTGGTCGGCGATGAAGCGCTTGGCGAAGGTGCCGTCCTGGATGTCCTTGAGGAGACCCTGCATGGCTTTCTTCGTGTCGGCGGTGACGATGCGCGGGCCGGCGACGTAGTCTCCCCACTCGGCGGTGTCGGAGATGGAGTGGCGCATGTACTCGAGGCCGCCGCGGTACATGAGGTCGACGATGAGCTTGAGCTCGTGAAGGACTTCGAAGTAGGCGAGCTCGGGTTGGTAGCCGGCCTCGGTGAGGACTTCAAAGCCGCACTTGACGAGAGCCGCGGTACCGCCGCAGAGGACAGCTTGCTCGCCGAAGAGGTCGGTTTCGGTCTCTTCGGTGAAGGTGGTTTCGAGCACGCCGGCGCGTGTGCAGCCGATGCCCTTGGCATAGCTGAGGGCGTCAGCGAGAGCGTGACCGCTGGCATCCTGCTCCACGGCGACGAGGGCCGGGACGCCACCGCCTTCGGTGAAGACTTCGCGGACGCGGTGGCCGGGGCTCTTGGGAGCAACAAGCGAGACGTCGACGCCGGGGGGAGGGCTAATGGTGCGGAAGCGAATGTTGAAGCCGTGCGCGAACATGAGGGTCTTGCCTTCGCCGGTGGACGAGGTGAGCGTGAGGCCGGGTTCGATCTCCTTGTAGACGGCGGCTGCGGTCTGGTCGGGGACGAGGACCATGATGACGTCGGCCCAGGTGGAGGCGTCGGCTACGGAGAGGACTTCGAGGCCGGCTAGCTCGGCTTTCTTGGCGTTGGCGGAGCCGGGGCGGAGGCCGACTTTGACGTCGACGCCGGAGTCCTTGAGGTTGAGAGCGTGGGCGTGGCCCTGAGAGCCGTAGCCGATGATGGCTACTTTTTTCGCCTGAATGAGGGAGAGGTCTGCGTCTTGATCGTGGTATGTCTTTGCCATGATATTGATTCTACTTTCTTCGGGGTTTGTTCGAGTGAATAGTGAAAAGTGAATAGTGAATAAAGCGAAGATGTTTTGTCGTTGTCTTCGGCTTAGGTTGGCGAGGCGGTCAGGTCTGCTGGTAGAGACGGTAGCGCTCGGTGGTGATGGAAGGGTAGGGCAGCAGGCGGACGGTGTCGCTGCCGGTGGAGATGCGCCACTCGGGGGAGCTGGGTGTAAGGCGCTCGGCGGCGAGAAGCTGCTGCCGGGAAAGGTTTGTGGATTGCGGCTGGAGGGCGAAGAGCACAACAGGACCGGCGGCGAGGGCGACGAGGTTGGGATGATGGTCGTCGAGGGGGATGAGGCGTAAAGGTGTGTCGAGCGAGAGCTCGATGCGGTCGCCGCTTTGCCAGGTGCGGTCGAGTGTGGCCCATGTGCCGGAAAGTGTGGGGGTGTTGGCTGGGCGACCGTTGATGGTGAGGCGCGCGTTGGTGGCCCAGGCAGGGATGCGGAGCTGGAGGGTGAAGCGCTCAGCGCGGTCAGTGTGGAGGGTAAAGGCGATGTCGCCGTTGAGGGGATAGGCAGTTTGCTGGGTGAGCGAGACGTTAGCTGAGCCCTGTCGCCAGATAACACGGGAGGGGTGGTAGAGATTGACGGCGAGGCCGTGCGGCGAGCGCAGATAGGTGCTGATGCCGTAGTCGGCGGTGAGCTGCGGGAAGGTGCCGGAGCAACAGGGCCACTTCTGTTCGTAGTCGGACTTGTGGGCGTCGTTGTTGTAGTCGGCGTAGTAGAAGCTGACGCCGCTGGGCTGGATGGGGCGCGCGCCGAGGATGGTGTTATAGAGCACGGTCTCCATGCTGTCGCCGTAGAGGCTGTCGCCGGTGACGGTGAGGAGCGAGCGGGCTATCTTGAAGTGGCCGTAGGCACCGCAGGGGGTTTCGAAGCTGTTGTGTGTGTGTTCCAGTGATTTGGCGAGGTCGTCGGAGGCGGGGTTTTGGAAACCTTCGTTCGGCCCCCAGCCGCCGGTGGCGTAGCTCTGCTGCTGGACGAAGCGGAAGCCGTTGCGTGCGGCGGCTAGGTGGGTGGCGCTGCCGTCGACGAGGTACGCCTGCATGGCGGAGTTGAGCGCGTTGACGTGGGAGTAGGCGTGCTGGCCGGGAAGGACGTTCTTGCCTTCGGCGAGTGGGGTGAAGTAGGTGTCGTTTTGCAGGAAGCGCTGGGCGAGGGTGCGGTAGCGGGCGCCGGCGCCGCGGGTGTAAGCGAGATAGAAGTTTTCCGGTAGGGTGTAGGGCTCGTCCCAAGTGAAGGCTTCATTGGGATGCGGACGGGCGTGCATTTCGTCGCGAGTGAGTGCGTGATCGGGAAGGTAGGAAAGAACGGCGTCGGTAGCGTGGTCGAGGACGCCGAGGGCGATGGGGTCGGCGGCGAACTGGTGGGCGTCGATGAGGCCGCAGGTGGTTTTGTCGGAGGTGTAGCAGGGCAGGTCGTAGTTGGCGTAGAACTTTGGCGAGATGGTGGCCGCGTAGCCGCGAACGAGTGCATGGACCTTCTGCTGTGTGGGCTTGTCGCCGGTGATGGCGTAAGCGCGAGCAAGACCTGAGAGATATTGTCCAAAGCTGTGGCCCGGCATGTAGCCAGTCATGTTTTTGGGTGGGTCGAAGTCGGGCGAGGGCGAGTACCAGCCGCCCATGTTTTCGCCCGGTGCGGGCTGGCCAGTGAGCTGGCGAAAGGGCTTGAGCAGGCGGTCGTTGTCGAGGGCGAGGAAGAGGGTGTGGTTGTGGTTGAACTGTGTGAGGAGTGGGCTGGGGAGGAGTTGGACTTGGGAGTAGGCGAGGGTGGTGAAGGGCGTTGATGGAGGTTGGAGCGCGCGCAGGAAGGGCGTTGTCGTAACGAGACGTGTGGCGGCGAGGGCGGTGGTGCTTCGAAGAAGGGTGCGGCGCGTGAGAGAGCTCATGGTTGAGGTCCGTGGCTAAATGTTGTCGTCGAACTCGCTGGGGATGGATTCGTCTTCCGGAAGTGCGTCAGGGTCCTGCGTGGAGGGCGAGGGTTTGTTCGTGGCTGTTCCTAAAGCTTTGAGGACGCGGCTGGTGTGGTGGCCGCGGCGCATGGCCATGCGGCCGGTGCGGGAGACTTCGAGGATCTCGTAGTTCGATTCGCGGAGAACCTGGATGAGACCTTCGATCTTGCTGGCGCTGCCGGTCATTTCGAGCATGATGGACTCGGGCGCGAGGTCGACGACGCGTGCGCGGAAGACCTGCGCGAGCTCGAAGATCTGGGAGCGCGAGTGGAGGCCGTGCGGTGCGTTGGGGCCTGCGCCGACCTTGATGAGGCAGAGTTCGCGGACGACGGCTTCGGAGCGGTTGACCTCGTCGACGTCGACTGTGGTTTCGAGCTTGTAGAGCGAGGCGCGGATGCGGTGCGCGGCGTTCTCGGGAGCTTCGCAGACGATGGTCATGCGCGAGGTGTCGGGCCGCTCGGATTCGCCGACGGTGAGCGAGACGATGTTGATGCTGAGGCGGCGGAAGAGCGAGGCGACGCGGGTGAGGACGCCGGGTTTGTCTTGAACGAGAGCGACGAAGGTGTGGAGCATGTGTTACCTCAGGTTTAGGGTTCAGGGCCAGAGTTAGGGTTAAGGGTTAGGAGGAGCGTCTATTCCGCTTGATTCGAGCCAGTCGAAGGCGTCGAGGATCACGTCATGTTCAGGATTACCAAAGCTACGGACTAAACCGGTCACGGTGCCGTTTGACAGAGCTTTGGTGCGCTGAAAGGTGCGAAGTACCTCAAGATTACCGTCATGAAAGCGCCCGATCTTTAGTGTGAATGTGGGATAAGCGGTGGATTGTGATGTTACGGTCGTGTGGCTTGTTGCTCCGCCGCTTTCATCAGGAGTCGTTCTGGTTGTGGCTGTAGCTGAATCTTGATTCTGTGTCGATATCGACAAGTAGAGCCAGATACCCTCGTTGGACTTCTGGTTTAAATAACAAACATTTGGATATTGCTTCAGAACCTTTTTCTCGAACCAATGTTGATCGTCGGGGCTAAATCCGACATCTACATTCCCGAGTGGGTCTCTTTGTGCAAAGGAAAACTTAATTGTGCAAGGCACAGTTTTCTTCTGTGCGGGTGATGGCAAAGTCGCAACTGCGCTGAGAAGTAATAATGTTATGAAGTGGCGCATGGTTATTGAACCTCGGCGATGAAGGAAGCGAAGGGTGGGAGGGTTAGGTCGGTGGTGAAGGGTGGCTGGGGGCAGTCTTTGCAGGTGAAGGTGGAGAGATCCTGCGGGCCGATGAGGGACTTGAGGCCGTGGACAGAGATGCCGGCGGCGGCTAGGTCGAGGTGGATGGTTTGGGGTTGGGAGGTCATGTTTAGGGAGATGAGGATGGGGTGGGCGTTCGCCGGTGCGGTGCGGACGTAGGAGAGGACGCTGGGGTTGGTGTTGTCGAGCATGATGATGCCGCCGTCATGGAGTGCGGGGTTCGTGCGGCGTAAGGCGGTGAGGCTTTCGGTCCAGTGGAGAAGGCTGTTGGGTACGGCGGATTCGGTTTGGACGTTGACCGTCTTGTAGTCATCGCCGATGGGCAGCCAGGTGTGAGGATTGGTGCTGAAGCCGGCTTGTGGGCCGGGTGTCCATTGCATGGGGGTGCGTTCGCCGTCGCGGCCTTTTTCTTTGGGCCAGCCGGTGATGCCGATGGGGTCGCGGACATCTTCGCGGCGTGTGGGGGTGTGGGTCTTCATGCCTATCTCTGCGCCGTAGTAGATGAGCGAGGCGGCGTGGGTGGTGTAGAGGACTGTGGCGATGATCTTTGCGAGGGCTTCCTTCTGCTCGAAGGTTTCAGTGGGTGTGGTGAAGCGGTCCCAGGAGCGAGGGTTGTCGTGGTTGTCGAAGACGAAGAGTGGGGTGTGGCCGTCGAGCTCGGTTTCGGCTTCGGTGATGTATTTGCGAAAGTGCGCGGCGGTGAGTGTTGGGTTGCTGCTATCGGTGATGCCGGCGCCTTCTTTGTGGAAGCCGAGGAGCGTGTCCATGGGGAGCTCCAGCTCGGGTTTGTCGGCAGTGCCGTACCAGGAGCGGAGGGCGGTGGTGTCGGGCGTGTAGATTTCGCCGATCAACATGCGTTGGCCGGGGTAGCTGGCGACGAGGTTGTGCAGGCGCTGGAGGAAGGTGTGGACCTCGGGCAGGCCGCTGGTGAGGGTGTGGTTGGACTCGGGGAACCCGCTGGCGTCGAGATGGCCGGTGAGGGGTTCGTTGCGGAGGCTGGGGTCCTCGTAGAGCGTGGTGATGGCGTCGAGACGGAAGCCGGAGACGCCGCGGTCGAGCCAGAAACGGACGGCGTCGAACATGGCTTTTTCAACGGCGGGATTGCGGTAGTTGAGGTCGGGCTGCTGCTTGTAGAAGAAGTGGTAGTAGAACTGTTGGCGTGATTCGACCCACTCCCATGCGGAGCCCTGGAAGAGGGACGACCAATTGTTGGGTGGGACGACCCAGCCGTGCGGGCCGTGGTGTTCATTGGGGCCGGGAGGTGTGTTGGCGGCTCGCTTGGGGGCGGGGATGCCGTCGTTCCAGATGTACCAGTCGGATTTGGGGTTGGTGCGGGAGCTGGAGGACTCGGTGAACCATGGGTGCTTGTCGGAGGTGTGGTTCATGACCATGTCGAGGACGATGCGGATGTGATGTTGTTTGGCCGCGGCGAGGAGATGGTCGAAGTTGGCGAGGGTGCCGTATTGGGGGTCGATGGCGGTGTAGTTGGAGATGTCGTAGCCGAAGTCGACCTGCGGCGAGGGGTACATGGGGGCCAGCCAGATGGCGTCGATGCCGAGTTTTTCCAGGTACGGCAGGTGGGCGGTGATGCCGTTGAGGTCGCCGATGCCGTCACCGTTGGTGTCGCCGAAGCTGCGGGGGTAGATCTCGTAGACGACGGCGTGACGCCACCAGGTTGGGTCGGTGGCGGGCGTTGTCTTTTGCGCGGAGGCGGAGGCGGAGAGTGCGAGGGCGGTGGCGAGGGTGAGGAGGAGTTTGCGCATGGTTGCTATTTGGTTGCTACTTCGAGTCTGGGTTCCAGAGTTCGGTTTGGTGGTTTTCGTCGATGTTGAGGGTGCCGTCGGTGCGGTTGGGGTCGTGGAAGCTGCCGAGAGTGAACTCGCCGGCGGCATGGTAGCTGGGGCCGCAGGGGAGCTTGGCGGCGTATTTTTCAGAGGCGCATTTGGGGCCTCGGTAGATGTGGAACCAGAGGATGGGGTCGCGGGCGTCGACGAGTTTTTGGGGGATGTGGAGGGTGTCGAATGTGTGGGTTTGTGCGGCGTCGCGGAGTTGGTAGATGAGGGCGGCGATTTGGTCGTTGGTGGCGGTGTCGATGGTGACCAGGGTTAGGGTGTCGGGGGATTGGTGGAAGAGTTTGAAGGGGGGTGGTGGGATGGTGGGGCGGGCGGGGTAGTGGGTGGTGGCGGGGGTTATCGATGTTGGCGGCGGCGTGGATTTGCAAGCTAGCAAGATTGCCAGTGGCGACAGCGCGGCGATGGCCGTTGCACAAAAGACAAGGTGACGGCGGAGTGCAACGTGTGAAATCGTGTATGGCGTTCGGATCATGGTGTCAGAGCCTCAAAACCATGGCAGTTGCAGAAGCATACTAACGTTTTCCTTTCAATCTCTTCTGTGTCGATTTCTGAAAAGTTCGCGCTACGAAGCAAACCCCGACAGAGCATGTGATTAAGATGAGAAAGTCTCCAATTGCCATTTGTGTTATTAGCAGGTTGGCAGCGAAGCCAATCAAGATAGCGCAAAATGTGTAGAGAAGGCAGATTCCAATCCAATCGACTCTCAAACGAACTCGATCGCTGTGTGCCTTATCTTCTTCAGTCGGGATATTCAACCGATACCGCAATCTGCGACCTTGCTTTAAGCACACGCTTTTTCTCGCTGGCAGGCGTCCGCCATTCTCCAAAAGTACGCGGTACTTACGCAAGGCCTCTGTGAAATTGGCGCCGCAATTGACGTAATAGCCTATAGAGCCAGTGAACTCGACTAGGTCAATATCAAACGTGAGTCGAGTAGCGACCTCATCAAGAGCTCTTAGCTCATGCTCGAGTTCTGCTTTGGCTACCTCTCGTGCCCGTCGCTCCGCTGGAAAACTGTGGATTGCTGAATAGGCAGAACTGATTGCTCTTCCGATGACCGTAGGCGGAATATACATTGGAAAATCTTCCTCTTGGGCTGCTGCCAATTCAGGATGCTTCGCTAAAAGCTCCCAACGACTCTCTCATTGGTACTTTTATTCATCCTCTGCAGTTTCAAGCAGTGGGTCGTGGACGGGGCGGCGGACCATCTCGTGGAGGGCGGCGCCGGGGGTGATCATCGGGTAGACGCCGTCTTCCTTTTCAACCTGGAAGTTGATGAGGAAGGCCTTCCCGCTGGTGCGGGCTTTGGTGGCTGTGGGTGTTACGTCAGCGCGTTTGGACACATTGGCTCCGGCGATGCCGTGGGCCGCGGCGAGCATGACGAAGTCCGGCGAGAGGATGGGCGAGGCGGAGTAGTTCTTGTCGTAGAACGTCTCCTGCCACTGACGGACCATGCCGAGGAAGCCGTTGTTGATGACGGCGATGTTGATAGCGTAGCCCTCCTGCACGATGGTCGAGAGCTCGGAGGCGGTCATCTGGAAGCCGCCGTCGCCGGCGATGACCCAGACATCTTTCTCGGGCTGCGCGGCCTTTGCGCCGATGGCTGCTGGCAAGGCGAAGCCCATTGTCCCGAGGCCGCCGGAGGTGACCAGCGAGCGTGGGGCTTCATGCTTGAAGTATTGGGCTTCCCACATCTGGTGCTGGCCTACGTCGGTGACGATGATGGTGTCGTCGAGGCGGCCTGCGGCTTGCGCTTCGCGCCAGATGTCGTGGATGACGTGTGCGGCGTAGAGGTGGCCGTTGTCCGGGAGGTTGATGATGTCGCGGACGGAGGCGGTGCCTTTGCTGGCGTTGATCTCATCGAGCCAGGGTGAGTGGATTTTGGAGAGTGGATAGATGTTGGTGGAGAGCAGCGGAAGCAACAGGCGCAGGACTTCTTTGAGGTCGCCAATCAGGGCGACGTCGGCTTTCACGTTCTTGTTGATCTCGCTGGGATCGATCTCGATGTGGATCTTCTTCGAGTTGGGCGAGTAGCTGGCGAGGTTGCCGGTGACGCGGTCGTCGAAGCGCATGCCGAAGGCGAGCAGGAGGTCGGCTTTTTGGATGGCTTCGTTGACCCAGCTTTCGCCGTGCATGCCCATCATGCCGAGCTGCAGTGGATGCGCGGCAGGGATGGCGCCGAGGCCGAGCAGCGTGGAGGCGATGGGAATCTGCTGCGACTCGGCGAACTCGATCACCTCGCGCTCTGCGCCGGACTCGACGATGCCGTGGCCGGCGAGGATGACGGGCTTCTTCGACGCCTTGATGAGCTCGATGGCCTGCTTGATGCTGGAGCTTTCGGCGCGGAGCATAGGGTGCGGGCGGTACGCTTTAGGCTTGGCGGCGTCGAAGTCGTAGATAGCCGTGGCTTGTTGGGCGTCCTTGGTGATGTCGACGAGCACGGGGCCGGGACGGCCGCTGCGCGCGATCTGGAAGGCTTCGCGGATGGTTGGAGCGATGTCTTCGGCGCGCGTGACGAGGAAGTTGTGCTTGGTGATGGGCAGCGTGATGCCGGTGATGTCGACTTCCTGGAAGGCGTCGGAGCCGAGGACCTTAGAGGACACCTGGCCGGTGATGGCGACCATCGGAATGCTGTCGAGCATGGCCGTGGCGAGGCCGGTGACGAGGTTCGTCGCGCCGGGGCCGGAGGTCGCCATGCACACGCCGACCTTGCCCGAGGCGCGGGCGTAGCCATCGGCCATGTGCGAGGCGCCTTGTTCGTGGCGCACGAGCACGTGGTGGACGGTGGGGAACTTGCGCAGGGCGTCGTAGATGGGCAGGATGGCGCCGCCGGGATAGCCGAAGACGGTGGTGGTGCCTTCGCCGGCGAGGGAAGCCCAGAGGATTTCGGCTCCGGTGAGGGTGGGGTGTTGGTTGTTGTTAGGCATTCTTGATCTCCAAATCTATTGAGCTCTGCGGCGCTTCCGTGCTTCCAAAGCTGAGCGTAGTTTTTGTCTTGTTCCAACAGAGCTTGTCCGGTAGGAAAAAAATCCACTCTGTGTCATCAAAGTCAGCCTCCGACGTATAAGGAGAAACGTGGAGAAAGATCGCCGAACTAAATTCGAATGTCAATTCTCCTCTCTCCTCTATAAACGAAACTGCAAGAACGTTTCCTAACGTGAGCGAGTCGAAGGCGGCTTCTATCTCAGGCACTTCGGTGCTTGAAGAAACTAATGCAAGATTTATTCCACTGAACGACCAGTCGCATAATTCAAAAAGAAAATGCCATTCTCCATGAATACGATCTCGGCCATCACGAGTTTTACCGTGATGAATAGCCTCACCGATCTCCAGAAAAAACATAGACCCGTGTGACCTCTTCAAACCCCATGCAGGCTTGCCGATGAGTTCTCGAAGTGACTCCGAGATGTGTGGATTGGTCGTCATAACTAAGTGGTGACGGCTCCTTGGCTGGCGCTGCTTACGGAGTTGGCGTACTTGAAGAAGACACCGCGCTTATAACGAGGTGAAGGTGCTTTGAAGGTGGCTAGGCGCTTGGCGATCTCTTCGTCGGGGACGTTGAGGGTTAGTTTGCGGTTCGGGATGTCGAAGGTGATGGTATCGCCTTCGTGGACTGCGGCGATGGGGCCACCGAGCTGGGCTTCCGGAGCTACGTGGCCGGCCATGAGGCCGCGGGTGGCACCGGAGAAGCGGCCGTCGGTAAGCAGGGCGACGGTTTCGCTGAGCTCGGGGATGCCTTTGATAGCGGCGGTGACGGCGAGCATCTCGCGCATGCCTGGGCCACCCTTCGGGCCTTCGTAGCGAATGACGAGGACGTCGTTCGGATTGATCTTGCCTTTGTTGATGGCGGCGAAGCAGAGATCTTCGCTATCGAAGACGCGAGCCGTGCCGGTGTGATGAATGCGCTCGTGGCCTGCGACTTTGATCACGCAGCCTTCGGGGGCGAGATTGCCCTTAAGGATGACGAGGCCGCCGGTGGGCTTGAGCGGAGCGGACCATGGCAGAATGACATCCTGGCCCTTGGTTTCGACGGCGGTCGAAGCTTCTTCGCGAAGCGTCTTGCCGGTAACGGTGGGGGTGTTGCCGTGCAGTAGGCCTTTCTCGACGAGGCGCTGCGCGAGGAGGCGGCTGCCGCCGGCGTCCTGGTAGTCCTTGGCGACGCGCTTGCCGCCGGGCTGGAGGTCGCAGATGAAGGGCGTCCTCTCGCTGATGATGTCGAAGTCTTCCATCGTGAGCGGGATGTTGAGTTCATGCGCGATGGCGATGAGGTGCAGCACGGCGTTGGTGCTGCCGCCGGAAGCGCACACCGCGGAGATGGCGTCTTCGATGGATTCGCGTGTGAGAATTTGCGAGGGCTTGAGGCCGGCGCGTGCGAGGTCCATGACGAGCTTGCCGGCTTCTTTGCTGGCGTGATGTTTTTCCTGGCTCATGGCGGGGACGCCGGTGAGTTGGATGGGGCTGATGCCGAGGAACTCGCCGGCCATGGCCATGGTGTTGGCGGTGAACTGGCCGCCGCAGGCGCCGGGGCCGGGGCAGGCTGTGGCTTCGGCTTCTTCGAGTTGCGCGTCTGTGATCTTACCGGCAGCGTGGGCGCCGATGGCTTCGAAGACCTGGAGGATGGTGATGTCGACGGTTTTGGATGAGGTGGGGTCGATGGTTTTGCCGTCGGCGGCGACGTGCATGTGGCCGGGAGCGATGGAGCCGCCGTAAAGCATGAGGCCGGGGATGTCGAGGCGGGCGAGAGCCATGACGGCGCCGGGGAGATTTTTATCGCAGCCAGCGATGACGACGAGGCCGTCGAAGGAGTTGCCGCGAGCGACGAGTTCGATGCTGTCGGCGATGACTTCGCGCGAGATGAGCGAGGCCTTCATGCCTTCGGTGCCCATGGTGATGCCGTCGGAGATGGTGACGGTGTTGAACTCCATGGGCGTGCCGCCGGCTTCGCGAACGCCCTGCTTCACGGCTTCGGCGACCGCGCGGAGGTGGAAGTTGCAGGGGCCGATCTCGGTCCAGGTGTTGGCGATGCCGATGATGGGCTTGTGCAGGTCTTCTTTGCTGAAGCCAACGCCGCGTAGGTAAGAGCGGGCGGCGGCGCGTGACGGGCCTTCGGTGAGGACGATGCTGTTTGTTTTGCCGGGCGTGTTGCTCATTCGAAATCTTTCCTTTGCTGCGAAACGGATGTGTTTAGTGGTGGATGACCGAGCGGTTGTTGGGTGCGACGGGCTGCGGTGATGTGAGCAAGCTGAAGTCGTTGATGAGCGCGCCCATGGTTTCGTCGAGGTTCTTGTCGCGATTCTTCTGGAAGACGGCATAGTTGGTGCGCTCGGTGAGCGACCAGAGGATGATGCGAGTCTTCGGGTCTTCGAGAACGACGCGGAACTGGCGCGGGCGTGGGTTGGCCGCTGTTGACCGACGCGCCGAAGCCGATCTCGTAGTGGAGTTCGAGCACGAGGTCAGCGTCTTTGGGGTCGAGCACGAGCTCGAAGTTCTTCAGGCCCTGGATGCCGGCGTAGAAAACGTTGTAGGCACGGAGGCAGTCGGCGTTCTCCTGGTCGCCCGCGTTGCCGATGAAGATCTTGTGCGCGGTCGTGAGCTGCGTGGGCAGGGGAGCGGTGGGTGGTTGTGGAGTTTGCGCGGTGACGCATGGTCCGATTGTGAGGGCGAGGGTGACGGCGCTGATTTGGAGTGCTCGGTTCATCAGGGTTTCCTCTCCGTGTGGTGCGGTTGATGATGCGAACAAACAGCAGATCCTTCGCTGCGCTCAGGATGACACTCCGTAAGGGAAAGGTCTGCAAAACCTCTATGCAACGACCTTGGACTTCGGCGCCAGCCAGAACTCGTTATTGTGTTTAGCTTCGAACTTGTCGAGGTCTTCTTCGTGGAGCAGCGTGAGGCCGATATCGTCGAGGCCGTTGAGCAGGCAGTGCTTGCGGAACGGGTCGATTTCGAAGGTGGCGTGGAAGCCTTGATCGTCGGTGACGGTTTGGGCTTCGAGGTTGATAGTGATCAGGTGCTTCGGGTTAGCGGTCGAGCGTTGAATGAGTGTTTCAACTTCTTCTTCCGTGAGGCGAGCGAGGATGATGCCGTTCTTGCCGGCGTTCGAGAAAAAGATGTCGGCGAAGCTGGGTGCGATGACGGCGAGGAAGCCGTACTGGTTGATCGCCCAGGCAGCGTGCTCGCGCGAGCTGCCGCAGCCGAAGTTCTTTTCGGCGATGAGGATCTGCGAGCCCTTGTAGGCAGGGTTGTTGAGCACGAAGTCTTTGCGCGGCTCGACGTGGTCGGGCACTTCGAGGTTGTAGCGCCAGTCGTAGAAGAGGAAGTCCTCGTAGCCGGTGCGCTCGATGCGCTTGAGGAACTGCTTCGGGATGATCTGGTCCGTGTCGATGTTGGGCAAGGGCAAGGGCACGGCGGTGGAGGTGATGATGTTGATGGGGATCATAAGAGTCCAGTGAATAGTGAGTAGTGAATAAAAGCAAGAGCGGAAAGCAGGTCCTTCGCTTTGCTCAGGATGACAAGTCTTGGCGTTAGGTCTTGCTGTTGAACTTCCAGGTGCGGACGTCGGTAAGGTGGCCAGTGATGGCTGCGGCTGCGGCCATGGCGGGGCTGAGAAGATGGGTGCGGCCGCCGCGGCCCTGGCGGCCTTCGAAGTTGCGGTTGCTGGTTGAAGCGCAGCGTTCGCCGGGTTGAAGGATGTCGGGGTTCATGCCGAGGCACATCGAGCAGCCGGGTTCGCGCCACTCGAAGCCCGCGGACTTGAAGACTTCGTCGAGGCCTTCGTCTTCGGCTTGCGCTTTGACGGCTTGCGAGCCGGGGACGACCATCGCGCGGACCGTGGTTGCGACCTTGTAGCCGTTGACGATCTTCGCGGCGGCGCGGAGGTCTTCGATGCGGCCGTTGGTGCAGGAGCCGAGGAAGACGGCGTCGACCTTGATGTCTTCGATGGGTTGGCCGGGATGCACGTCCATGTACTCGTAGGCGCGGGTGTAGGACTTGTGGTCGGCCTCGTCGAGATCGGGCGTGATGGCAGGCACGGTCGCGTCGATGGTGGTGACCATGCCGGGTGAGGTGCCCCAGGTGACGGTGGGCGAGAGTGTTGCCGCGTCGATGTGGAGCTCACGGTCGAAGGTTGCGCCTTCGTCGGTGACGAGTGCGCGCCATTGTTCGACGGCGAGGTTCCAGGCGGCATCCTTCGGGACGAAGCGGCGGCCTTTGAGGTAGGCGAAGGTGGTGTCGTCGGGAGCAATCATGCCGGCGCGGGCGCCGGCTTCGATGCTCATGTTGCAGATGGTCATGCGGCCTTCCATGCTGAGCGCGCGGATGGCCGAGCCGGCGTACTCGACCGCGTAGCCGGTTGCGCCCGCGGTACCGATGCGGCCGATGATGTTGAGGATGATGTCCTTCGCGGTGACGCCGGCGGGTAGATCGCCCTCTACGTTGATGCGGAAGGTTTTGGGCTTGTCCTGCGGGAGGGTTTGCGTAGCCATGACGTGCTCGACTTCGCTGGTGCCGATGCCGAAGGCGAGTGCACCGAATGCGCCGTGGGTTGATGTGTGCGAGTCGCCGCAGACGATGGTCATGCCGGGCTTGGTGGCTCCGAGTTCGGGGCCGATCATGTGGACGATGCCTTGCTCGGCGGCTTCGGTGTCGAAGAACTCGATGCCGAAGTCGGCGCAGTTTTTGCGCAGCGCGTTGATCTGCGCGGAGGCGATCTGGTCGACGATGTGGAGGCGGTCCTGCACGCTGGTGGTGGGGACGTTGTGGTCGACCGTGGCGATGTGGCGGTCGGGGCGGCGCAGCGGACGGCCCGTGAGACGCAGGCCCTCAAAGGCTTGTGGGCTGGTGACTTCGTGGACGAGCTGAAGGTCGATGTAGAGGATCGTCGGCTCGCCGGCGGGCTCGACGACGACGTGAGCGTCCCAGACTTTTTCGAACATGGTGCGCGGCTTCAAGGCTTGTGGCGTGTTGGGGTTCATGGCTTGTCTCACTTCTTAGCTGCTGGTGTTGGGGTACTCTTGCTGGGTGTTGCGCCGAGGCTTGTTGGATCTACTTTGTGTGGTGTGCCGTCGGGGTCGATGATGAGGGCGGTCTGGATGTGCTGCGGAGCGATGGCGTTCCAATCGGCGATGGCTGCGATCAGCGACGGTGGAATGTGGTCGGGGTCGAGGGGGTGGCTGGCGAAGAGCCAGAGGTTGAAGTTCGCGTCAGGGTCGGCGTAGGACCTGCCTTGGGTAGTCCACTCGGTGGCGGCGAAGACGACCGTTGGGTGTTGTGGAGCTGTGTCGACCCAGATAAGACCTTGGTCATAGCAGAGGTGCGGCACACAGGAGCTAAATGTTACATATCGATTGTCGATGCCATGTACCGGGCCGGCGATCATGCTGAAGTAGAGCCGCGCGACATCCGGAAGCGGCAGCTTGCCATCGCGCCAGAAGGACTGCGGGGCCGTGAGATTGTTGCGCAGCATAAGACGGAAGTTCGAGTCCTGGATGAGCGCGCCTTCATTGCCGTCGGGCGCGGGTGCGGTGTATTGCCAGAGCCACTGGAAGTCCGTGGACTTGGTGACGAGGTGCTTGCCGCGGAACTGGATCGGCGGAGGTGGTGGGGCGATGAGGTTGTCGGGGTTGGAGACCTGCGCGTGCGCCACCGTCGTGAGGAGGGTGAAGGCGATGGCGGCGAGATGGATGAGGGTGCGCATTCGTTTGCGGTTGTACTGACGAAGAACGGAAGAAAGCGGGTTCCTCGCGCTGCTCGGAATGGAAAGCGAAGAAAAGCAAGTGCAACAACCAATTCGGGGGTCCTTCACTTCGTTCAGATGACGAAGTGAAGGGGTGGTTTAGACCGCGTGCATCGATTCGTGGCGGTCGAGCGTTTCGGTGAGGGCCTGGTGAACGAGCTTGCCCATCTGGGTGGTGGTGGTGATCTCGTCTTTGCCGCGTGCGATGTCGCCGGTGCGGTGCCCTTCGGCTAACACCTTGGCGACGGCTGCTTCGACGGCGAGAGCTTCGCGTTCGAGGCCGCCGGAGTGGCGCAGGACCATTGCGGCGGTGAGGATGGCGCCGAGGGGGTTGGCCTTGCCTTGTCCGGCGATGTCCGGGGCGGAGCCGTGTACGGGCTCGTAGAGGTTGACTTTGCCGCCGATGGTGGCCGAGGGCAGCATGCCGAGCGAGCCGGAGATGACGCCCGACTCGTCGGAGAGGATGTCGCCGAAAAGGTTTTCAGTGAGCACGACGTCGAAGTCGCGCGGGCGGTTCATGAGATGGATAGCCATGGAGTCGACGAGCTGGTGCTCGACGGTGACATCGGGGAACTCCTTGGCGATTTCGTCAACGGTGGCGCGCCAAAGCTGCGAGACTTCGAGCACGTTGGCCTTATCGACCTGCGTGAGCTTCTTGCGGCGCTTCTGCGCGAGCTGGAAGGCGATGCGGGCCACGCGGACGACTTCATCGCGCGTGTAGCGCATGGTGTTGATGGCCTCGCCGGTCTCCTTGTTCCACCAGCGCGGGCCGCCGAAGTAGAGGCCGCCGAGGAGTTCGCGGACGAAGAGGATGTCGACATCCTTGGTGACCTCGGGGCGTAACGGAGAGTTTTCCGCGAGTGCGGCGAAGGCGAGGCAGGGGCGCAGGTTGGCGAAGCCACCGAGGTGCTGACGAATCTGCAGCAGGCCGGACTCGGGGCGCTTGTCAGGCGAGAGGTGGTTGAACTTATTGTCGCCGACGGCGCCGAGGAGAACGGCGTCGGAAGCGAGGCAGATGTCGATGGTCTTCTGCGGGATGGGCGTGCCTTCGGCGGTGATGGCGACGCCGCCGAGGAGGGCTTCGGTGAAGGTGAAGTCGTGGCCGCCGAACTCGGCGACGGCCTTGAGGATGCTGACGGCTTCGTGGGTGACTTCGGGGCCGATGCCGTCGCCGGCGAGGATGGTGATCTTGAGATTCATAGGCGTCCAGTAGAGAGTGAATAGTGAGCAGTGAATAAAGCGAAAGCCTTGACGCGAAGTTCGCAAAGTGAAAAGCAAGTTTCGCCAAGTGATGCGGGGAGCGCTATGCGGTGACTGGCTGTAGCAGCCCTACGATGTCCTGGTCGTAGATGAGCTTCTTGCGGTCGGCCAGCTCGGTGAAGCGGGTGTAGACCGTGTTGAGTTCTTCTTTGGAAAGCTTGTGGCCGAGCTCGTTGAGGCGATGTTCAAGCGCGCGACGCCCGGAGTGTTTGCCGAGCACGATGTGCTGGCCGCTGTAGCCGACCGAGGCGGGTGTGAGGATTTCGTAGGTCAGCGGGTTCGCGAGCACGCCGTGCTGGTGGATGCCGGAGGCGTGGGCGAAGGCGTTCGCGCCGACGATGGCCTTGTTCGGCGCGGCACCGAAGCTGATGCACTGGGTGAGCATCTGGCTGGCCGAGAAGAGCTCCGTCATCACGATGTCATTCGTGTATGGCAACTTGTCTTTGCGCACCATGAGGATGGCGGCGATCTCTTCGAGAGCGGCGTTGCCGGCGCGCTCGCCGATGCCGTTGATGGAGCACTCGACCTGACGGACGCCGACTTCAATGGCGGCAATGCTGTTGGCGACGGCGAGGCCGAGGTCGTCGTGGCAGTGTGCGGAGAGCACGATGTCCTTCGCGCCTGGAACGCGCTCGAGCACCATGCGAAACATGGCGGCGTAGTCCTGCGGGAGGCAGTAGCCGACGGTGTCGGGCAGGTTGAGCGTTGTGGCGCCGGCCTGAATGGCGACCTCGCAGACCTTAAGCAAGAAGTCAGGGTCGGTGCGGGTGGCATCTTCGGGGGAGAACTCGACGTCGTCGGTGAAGGTGCGGGCGAAGGCGACCATTTCGGCGATCTGGTCGATGGCCTGCTCGCGCGTGATCTTCAGCTTGGCGGCCATGTGCAGATCGCTGGTAGAAAGAAAGGTGTGGATGCGCGATTTCTCGGCGGGCTCGATGGCCTTGGCCGCGGTTTCGATGTCTTCTCGTTTGGCGCGGGCCAGCGCTGTGATGCGCGGGCCTTTGACTTCCTTCGCGATGGCGCGAACGGATTCGAAGTCGCCGGTGGAGGCGATGGGGAAACCGGCTTCGAGGATGTCGACGCCGAGCGCGGCGATCTTGTGCGCCATGCGCAGCTTTTCAGCGTGGTGCATGGTGCAGCCGGGGGATTGCTCGCCGTCGCGAAGCGTGGTGTCGAAGAAGACAACGTGATTCGAATTTGCCATGCTGATAGACCCTTCCGTCTCGACATTTAGCATAACGCGGACTTATGCTTGGGGCTAGAGGTATGCGAATTTCTTATGTGCGTATAGAAACTTAGATCGCACGTCTCTGCGTAGAAGAACTTTAACGTAAAGTACGCGAAGGAACAGCGCAAAGTTGGCGAAGTGACGCTATGGATCTTTTTCAGTTGGAGACATTTTTGGCAGTGGCGGAGGAGCGCAGCTTTTCGCGGGCGGCCGCGCGGCTGCATCGTACGCAGCCGGCAGTGAGCCAGGTGATTGCCAAGCTCGAGTCAGAGCTGGGTGAGACATTGCTGGAGCGCTCCTCGCGCGATGGCACGCTGACCGACGCAGGCGAGGTGCTCCGCGAGTATGCCCAGAAGATGCTGAATCTACGGGCCGATGCGGGCGCGGCGCTGGTTGATCTGCGGTCGCTGCATACCGGCAAGTTGAATCTGGCGGCCAATGAGTACACCTGCCTTTACCTCTTGCCGGTGCTCGATGCCTTCCGGCGCGAGATGCCTGGCGTGAAAATTGCCGTGCAACGGTCGCTTGCCAGCCGGATTGCGGATGAGGTGTTGTCGCATTCGGTGGAAATTGGGGTGGTGAGTTTCCGGCCAGACGACCCGCAGGTGCGGTCGATTGTGGTGTATCGCGATGAGCTGGTATGTATTGTGAGCCCGGATCACGCGCTTGCGAAGGCAGGCAAGGCTTCGATCACGCGGCTGGGCAAGGAGACGTTCATTGCGCACAACGTGCCTTCGCCGCTGCGCCAGAAGGTGATTTCGGCTTTCAAGCGGCATAAGACACCACTGAATATGGATGTCGAGTTGCCATCCCTTGATGCCATCAAGCGATTTGTTCAGCGTGGCAATGGAGTGGCGCTGGTTCCACGGCTGACCGCGGAAGGCGAACTAGAAGCAGGAACATTGGTTGCGGTTGCTGTGCCGGAGCTGCAGGTGGAACGGAAGTTGCGGCTGGTATACCGGCGTCAGGCGGCCCTGAGCCACGCGGCGCGGGCGTTTCTGCGGGTGGTGGAAGAGCATGCTGCGAAGCACGGCGATCCGTTCTGCTTTTTGGCGGAAGGAAAAGGCCGCGACCGCGAGGGCGCGTGACCGTCATAAGATCGCGGGGCGACAGAAAGATATTCCGGCGCAGGTGAACTTTTTTTGGCGGACGGCGTCTCTATCTGGTAGCTGTGCGGACGTGCGTTACAGCCAATTGTTGCGAGATGAAAGTGAGCCTTTCGTTATGCCGAAGTTCAACGAGATAAAGAGGGTGCGCAATGCGGGCATTCTATTGTGTGGCGCTGTGCTGGCGATTGCTCCGGCCATGGCGTTGCAATGTGCTCCACCGGCGGCGCCGCAGGGCGATGCGCAAGGTGGGCCTGGCCGCGGTGGCCGCGGCGGTATGAATCCGGAACGGCGTCTGGAGATGATGCAGAAAGAGTTGAACCTGACTGCGGATCAAACGACCGCGATCAAGGCCATTTTTGAGGACGAGCGCACAAAGATGGAAGCGGCGCGGTCTGCCGATGCTTCGCTTTCGCAGGAAGATCGCCGGGCGAAGATGATGACCATGCGCCAGGAGGAAAATACGAAGATTGAAGCCGTGCTGACTCCTGACCAGAAGACGAAGTATGAGGCCATGCAGGCCAGGCAGCGGGAGCGGATGGAAAATCGCCAGGGCGGCGGTCCACCTCCTCCCCCTCCGCAATAGTCGAAATTGAGTGTGTATAAAGAGGATCTCTGCGGAGGTCCTCTTTTATTTTTGGGGCTAAAAGCGGCTTGGCGGGGCAGACGGGCGAGAAACGCGAGTCCGGTAGCGCGGCAGCGGGTTCCAGCGGGTACAATTAGACATTAGCGCGCCGCGGGTTCAGGCCGTTCTCTGCGAAGACGAAAGCGGAGTTATCGAGTCTATAAAGTGCAGCGTGATTGTGAAGGGATTTTTGCAAGCATGAAGAAGATGATGTTGCTCGGCGCGCTGTTGGTTTGTGCCGCCGCTGTGGGAAATGCCCAGGAAAGCCGGCAGGATTTCAGCGCTAGCGCAACCGGGGTATTTGGTCCTGAAGTTCACGGACTTGGCGTACAGGAGAACACGCTGGGTGCTCTGGGTTTTCTGGCAAGCTATCGCTATTCCGTCACACCGCGCAGCGGGCTGGAGATCAATTACGGCTACCTGCAGAACTCCGAGAAGTTCACGCCGCCGGGCCGTGGCACGGTTTACGTGCATACTCGCCAGGAAGAAATTACGGGCGCGTACGTGTACTCGCGGAACTATCACAACTTCAATCCGTTTGTAGAGATCGGCGTGGGCGGCATGATCTTCACGCCGATACGCGACTTCGCCACCAACCAGCTCGATACCAAGCAGAACACCAACATCGGTGGTCTGGCGGGCGGCGGTGTGGCGTATGAAATCAGCCCGAGCTTCGACATCCGCGCCGAGTATCGCGGGTTCCTGGTGAAGACTCCGGACTTTGGCCGTGCCGATTACAAGACCAACCGCTATGAGTGGCTTTCGCTGCCGGTGATCGGAATCGCGTACCACTTCTAACGAATCGCTGACCAGAATACAGAAAGGCCCGGCTGGGTAGCCGGGCCTTTCGCTTTGTCTTGAGTGCTGAGTCGGGAGGTACGGTTCAGCGTGCGGAGAGGTTGCCGGAGGGGAAGTGGTAGGCGACGCCTATGCTAAGAGCCTGCGGTGTCAAGCCGTTGGGCTTAAAGCTGGACCAACTCTGGTACTCGTAGTCCGCGCGGATGTTTACCTTGGGCAGAATGGCGTAATCGAGTCCGCCGCCAAGAGCGTACATGTTGTAGGCGAGATTGGCTTCGTTCTGCGGATAGTTGAAGACGCCGCGGCCAACCATGAACTTCGCATATGGACCCAGACGGCCGTAATGGCGAACGTAGCGAACCCCAACCTCATAGGTGCGCTCGTACACCTTGCTGGGCGAGTCGCTGACCTGATGAAAGTCAACTTCAACGCCGAGATTGTGGAAGAAGTCGAAGTCGCCGTAAAACATGTAGCCATTGATACGGCTGGAGACATAATCGGAGTTGGCGGAGGTATATCCTCCGCCAAGCTGTAAATCTCCAACGCGGCTAATGGTCGAGTCGCCCTGAGCGAAAGCGGTACAAGTGACGGCCGACATCAACACGAGAGCAAAAACGAATTTCTTCAACGGTACCTCTCCATCCACGGGGAACTAGCACATCATACTGCTAGTTCCGGGGAGGAGTTGCTCCGCCTGCGGGTGGTGGGGTTGCCGTGCCGGTCGCCGGGGCTGCGGTCCCAGCGTCGGCGGGTGGGGGAGCTGCTGTTCCTGCATCAGCCGGCGCGCCGCCTGCAGGCGCAATCGGGGTTGCGGTCAGCGGTGCAGCCTGCACTGGAGCGGCGGCTGCCGGCGGCGGTGCGGGTGGCTGATAGTAGGCCAGCTTCAGGTAGATCGGCGTGACTTCGAAGGGAATCTTGTCGCGCGAGCTGAGCAAAGGCTCGACGGTCGTCTTCATTTGGACGACCTTGTCCGTCCACGGATCGAAGCGGAGGAACTGCGACAGCGGCATGGCGCCCTGCTGCGCAAGGTCCTTGTTGTCGAGCTTCGGTCCCTTGGCGACGATGGCCTGCATCCAGAAGGAGCCATCGGCCTTCACCAGGCCGTCACCGATCTGCGGTGCCGTGAGAGCCTTCAGGCCGGACTCGCGCGCCTTGAGCTGTTGCAGATAAAGCGAGAAGAACGGCTGGCTGAACTCGAGGTCCTTGACGGAAAGCAAGTCCATTGCCTTCTTGGCCGCCTCGACGTTGTCAGCATCCGTGTGGTGCATCGGCAGCTTCACGAAGGCCGAAGCGCTGGGGAACAGCAGGCGATCGCTGAAGGCGTACTTGGTGTCGATGCGGTGACCGAGGATGATGTGGGCGACCTGGAAAGCAAGCAGTGCGTCGAGGTTGCCCTGGAGTTGCATGCCGTCCGCGGTCGGGATCGCGGCCGTATCGATGAGGCTCTTGGAAAGCAGGATCGTATTGCCGACGGCGAGCGACTCAAGCGGCTCTGTGAGCAGCGTGCGCACCTTGATGGGACGCGTGGTGGGTACATTGTTGTAGGCCAGAATGTTATTCGCGAGCGTGGCGAGAATGTCGTCAAAGTCGCTGGGCGCGTCGATCAGGCCGGCTGTGTAGAGGCGGTCGATGACATTGTCCTCGGCCTCCTGAATCCACTCTCGCTGTGCGCCGAGCGGGCTCACATCGGTGGCATCGGCTGCGGTGGCGTTATCGGCACCGACAACTTCGACGCTGGTCTGGTCGGCGTCGGGTGGGGGGATCTTCAACGAGTAGCCCCAGATGTGGTTGATGGCCTTCATCTTCAGGACGTGCTCTGGGCTCTTCGGGTCGGTTTCCTCAATGTAGCTGGAGGTTGGCAACCAGAGGCCTTCCTGGATGTTGGTGCGCCAGGATTCAAAGTGGAAGTACTCGCGGATGTCGGCCTGCTCGCCGGCCAGGTCGCCGGAGTAGCGGACGATGTTGCCGCCGTTGCGCTCGATCCAGATACGGCCGATAAAGCGGCCGGGCTTAGGTTTGGTGGGCTCAACGTCAAATACGACGGTCGGAACGGTGCCGAGAAAGTCGTTGCGGACGTACGCGAAGGTATAGTTCTGGCGGTTGAAGCCGTCGCTGTTGGGGCCGTCGGTGTCGATGACGATCATGCGGACGAAGCCGGAGTCGTTGTACTGCAGGTGCAGGCTCTTGGAAAGACCGGTCACGTAGTCCAGGGAGTGCTTGAACTTGCTCATGAAGCCGCCCTTGGCGCCGGGCTCATCCCCACGCTTTTCGCTGGCGTAACCGGTCTGGCCGATCACCTTGCCCCAGTCCACGCGGGCGAGGAAGTGGTCGTCCGAGAGCGGAGTTTCGAACATGACGGGATCCGGCTTCATGTTCTGGATGTAGGTTTCGACCAGCGGAACGCGGGTCTTGATCTCTTTAATGACAACCGCCTCGCGCACGATGGCCTTATCGATCAGGGCATTTTGGGCAGCGGTAGGCTTACGTGTGATGGAAGAGTCGTCGACGACTTTCTTCTTCCCAAACGGGAAGGCCATTGCCGGCAGAGCCGACGAGGCCAGAAAGGTGAGGGTCAGGGCGGCGGTTAAATTCTTCCGGAGGTTCATATAGTTTTTTGATGCTCCTTAGCTGTAACGACTGCCCGGAACGGGGCTACCCCTTGAAGAAACCAGGAGGACTATCTGGTACATCCTGGTGCGGGGCCTCGTATGGTCAACGATACAGCGTACTGGGGGTTTGGACGCAAGAGTTACAAGCTTCGGCTACGTAAATTAGCTATTGCTCACAAAACGCACAATGATCTTCGTTGGAAAATCGCACGGCTGGCCGTTGGAATCGAGTGCCGGTTTGAAGCGGAGCCCTTGAGCGACAGCGATTGCCGACTCGTTAAGACCGTGGCCGAGGCCCGGTCCGACCAGGCCGACCACCTGGACTGAGCCATTGGCGTGCAGCACCACGCTGACGACTGTTTCTCCCGCCAGATGCAGGGCTGTGGCCTCAGGCGTGTACTGGGCCTTCGGCTGGTAGGTGATGACGGGCGGCTTGGCCAGGGTCGCGGTGCGGATCACCTGCGGCGTCACCGCGGCGACCTGAGCTACCTGCACCTGTACCTGCCGGGGACCGTTGGTGCCGATTCCTGTGCCGCCCGGGACACCGGTGCTGATGCCCTTGATTGGAGCAACTGCGACGGCCTTACCGTGTATGTCGGTGCCTGCCGGGGAACCATTGCCGAGATTCGCGGAAAGCGCCCGCGGTCCGCTGCCGGTGTTGGCGGCATTCATGTTATGCATGCCGCCACCCAGATTGACGGGTGTTGCCACGGCAGGGCCGTTAAGGGCCTTGATCTCAGGATTGCCCATCCGGACAGGAGACGGGTGAGCATCATTGTTGGCAATCGAGGCGGCCTTGGCGGGCGCCGACAGATTGACAACCTTCGGCGCCGGAGGCGGATTGACCTTCAGGGGCGCAGGCGTGTTCAGGACCACAGGCTTAGGAACCGGAACCGGTAAAGGCTTGATATCAGGCGCTTTCTCGGGAACAACTATCGGCTTGATCTTAGGTTGCTCAAGCACGACCTTGGGAACCGGCAGCGGCTTGGGCGGCGGCGGAATGGGCTTGGGCGGAATCGGCTTGGGCTCAGGCGGTTTGGGCTGGAGAGTAAGCGCGATCAGCTTTTTCTGCATTTCGGGGCTGGTCTTAACAACCGCGCCGATAATGATCATGAGCAAAATGATGACGATGTTGACAGTAATCGACGTGACCGCCGCACCCTTGCTGCTTTTTCCAGTGTCGAGCACACCGAAGTGACTGAAACGAGTGTCCTTCGGGGGTGTCGGGTCGGTGCTGATAAGCGGCTTCGCCATAATTGAGTCAGTCCTCAGAGTTTCAAGCTGTATAGTGCTTTGACGCCTAGGCCTAGCGTTCGGGATTACGAAAAGATTACCAGAGTTCCTGCGGAAATCTAGCCAGTTCGTCCTACCTAAAGGTGAAACTTAGTGCAACTTTTGCGCAAGAAACTTAATGAAGCGATAGAAGTTAGCCCACTGAATTGGGGATGGCGGCTGGGCTTTAGTGTTTGCCTTCTTGGTTCGATGCAAAGAATGTGTCAGGCAACTGACAAATCGACAGAAACCATTGCGCGTGATTCCGGAGGCGCTGCGGCTGTGAGAGGTTAGGATTGCGCTTGGGGCTGGCCGTGTGCCGCGCGGGAGGTGACAGCTCCGCCGCTGCATCGAACGGTCAGCAGGTTAAGAGGAGTCGCCCATAATGCACGCCATCATCCAAAGCATGTTTCACATGCAGTTGCCGCTGCTGGAAAAGATTCTTCGCCCGGTGGTTGTCTATCTCTGCCTGATCGTGTTTCTGCGGATTTTCGGGAAACGCGAGCTGGCCCAGTTGAACCCGTTTGACCTGGTGGTTCTTCTGAGCCTGTCGAACACGGTGCAAAACGCGATCATCGGCGATGACAACTCGGTCAGCGGCGGAATTATCGGAGCGTTCGCGCTGCTGGCCATCAACTGGCTGCTGATGCGCATCCTTTACAAGGCCCCAAAGGTGACGGCTGCGCTGCAGGGCTCGGCTACGACGCTGGTAAAGGACGGCGTGGTGCTGGAAGATGCGCTGAAACAGGAGACTCTGACCCATGAAGAGTTGATCTCCGTACTGAACAAGAACGGATTCAACGACCCGTCGGACGTTTCGGAGTGCGTGTTGGAGCCGAATGGGACGTTCTATGTGAAAGGCCGGACGCCGACAGCCGAGACGGTACATAGCGGAGAGCTGATGCGGGCTGTCGAGCGTTTGACGGCCGAGGTCGCGGCGATGCGCGTCGAACTGAATAGGCAAGGTATCGATGGCGGTGCTTAGGCGGAACGATTCTCGGCTTTGGCACGCGCTTTGAGCAGACGCTCTGGCGGATCGGGCATTTGGGCATCGCGCACCGCGGCACGGTAGCCGCCCAGGAAGATCGAGTACATCACCGCCAGGGCGCAGCCGACGCCAAAGACGAAGCCGAGGAAGAACCCGATCGTTGCGCCAAGAGGAATGCTCACAGCTCCGATGATGTCATGCTCCGGGGCGAGCCGGTTCCCTAAAGTTGGTCGGATTGGTTCCGGATCCGCCGGTTACCGCGCGAAACGGTAACCAGCGGTGCAAAAATCAGGACGATCAGTATGAATGACGCGCTGACGGAGTGGATCATGTTCTGCATATCGGCTCCTTGCTGAACGCGCATGAGAAGAACCTGTCAGACAGTCAGGTTGCCGGTTGTTGTTGCGATAACGTACCTTTTGCTTTGCACGTTTCTTCGTAGAATGAGGGAACAATCGCGTGCCAGGAGCAAGAATTCATTCATGCCAGTTGAAGATCAGCCTCGCCAGGATGTACCCCTCAAGGCCGCCGTTACGACTTCCAACCCGAGCGAAAACTTCGAGTCGCTGATGCGGGAAGACCGCGTGTTTCCGCCTCCGGCGGAGTTCGCCGGCAAGGCACGCATCGGCAGCCTGGCCGAGTATGAGCGCATGTATGAACGCAGCATTGCGGAGCCGGAAGCCTTCTGGACCGAGGCTGCGCTGGAGTTGGACTGGTTCGCGCCCTGGAAGGACGTGCTCGTCGGAACCGGCGCCCATGCAAAGTGGTTTGTCGACGGCAAGCTGAATTTGTCGCACAACTGCGTGGATCGCCACGCGCTCGGCGCTCGCAGAGACAAGATCGCGCTGCTGTGGGAGGGTGAGCCGGGCGAGGTGCGCAAACTGACCTTCGGCGAGCTGCACATCGAGGTGCAGAAGTTCGCCAACGTGTTGAAATCGCTCGACGTGAAGAAGGGTGACCGCGTAGCACTGTACATGGGCATGGCTCCGGAGCTTGCGATCGCGCTGCTTGCCTGCGCGCGGATTGGCGCGGTGCATTCGGTCATCTTTGGCGGCTTTGCGGCGCACGCAATCTCCGATCGCGTGAACGACTCCGACTGCCAGGTGGTGGTCACGCAGGACATCAGCTACCGCCGCGGCGCTGAAGTGAAGCTGAAGGCCATCGTCGATGAGGCGATGGAGAAGTGCCCCGGCGTGCGAAAGGTGGTCGTGTTCCAGCGCGAGCCGAAGAAGCAAGTTGCGATGAAACAAGGCCGCGACCTGTGGTGGCATGAGGCGATGGCAGCCGTAGAAAGCGAGTGCGCGGCAGAGTGGATGGACGCCGAAGATCCGCTTTACATCCTTTACACCAGCGGAACGACCGGCAAGCCAAAGGGCCTCGTCCATACCACCGGCGGCTACTCGGTGCAGACGTACCTCACGAGCAAGTACATCTTCGACCTGCAGGAGCATGACGTGTACTGGTGTACGGCCGACATCGGCTGGGTTACCGGGCACAGCTACGTCGTTTACGGTCCGCTGCAGAACGGCGCGACCGTAATGATGTATGAAGGCGCGCCGAACTGGCCGGAGTGCGACCGCTTCTGGAGCATTGTGGATAAGCACAAGGTGACGGTCTTCTACACGGCGCCAACGGCCATCCGCGCCTTCATCAAGTGGGGAACCGAGAATGTGCGTAAGCATGACCTCAGCAGCCTCCGGCTGCTTGGAACCGTCGGCGAGCCGATCAATCCTGAGGCCTGGATGTGGTATCACCGCGAGATCGGCAAGGAGCGCTGCCCGATCGTCGATACATGGTGGCAGACCGAAACCGGAGCCATCCTGATCGCGCCGATCCCCGGAGCCGTACCGACCAAGCCAGGCTCGGCGACGCGACCGTTCTTCGGCGTGGTGCCGGAAGTCGTGACGAAAGAGGGCGAACCGGTGCCTGCGGGACAGGGTGGTCTGCTGGTCATCAAGAAGCCGTGGCCTTCGATTGCACGCACCATCTGGGGTGATGCGAAGCGGTACGAGGATGCGTACTTCTCTGAGATTCCGGGCATCTACTTCACCGGCGACGGCGCACGCCGCGACGCCGATGGCTACTACTGGCTGATGGGCCGCGTGGATGATGTGATCAACGTCAGCGGCCATCGCCTGGGGACCATGGAGATTGAATCCGCTCTTGTCGCGCACGCCAAGGTAGCGGAGGCTGCGGTGGTTGGCCGTCCCGATGAGATGAAGGGGCAGGCGATCTCCGCGTTTGTATCGCTCGAAGAAGGCCACGAGCCGACCGAAGAGCTGAAACAGGAGCTGCGGCAGTGGGTTGCGAAGGAGATTGGTGCGCTGGCGCGTCCGGACGACCTCCGGTTTACGCCGACGCTGCCGAAGACAAGGTCCGGCAAGATTATGCGGCGTCTGCTGCGCGAGCTCGCAACAACCGGTACGGTCACCGGCGATACGACGACACTTGAGGACTTCGGTGTGCTCGCCAAGCTACGGGAGAATGACGAGTAGCTGAGACGCTCTGTTTGAGGATGAGACTATCCGGTATGGCCGATGTTGCTGATGATGGTGTTAACGCTCCAAAAGAGATAGCCAAAACAACGACCCCGCTGTTTGGGCGTTGGGCTTATGGTTCTCTACTTGTGCTTGGAGCGTTTCTTGTCCTCGGCCTCGTGATCGCGTGGCGCACCAGCTACGTGATGTCGAACGTGCCCACGCTGCAGCAGAGGGGCAAGCCCGCACTGGCACGCGAAAAAACCTTGGTAGACGAAACGCCGTGGACGACTGCGCAAGCTCTTGCCGGGATGGCTGTCACCCAGGAGGAACTGGCTTACGCGCGCGAGGCAGAGCGGCTGGCGGACCATGACGTCGACCAGGCATTTGCGGGCGCGCTCCGCACAGCGTCCCTCAAGCAGAAGGCCCTGACTGGCAATGCGCTCGCGGCACAGCAGCATGAGGCCGAGCTGGAAACGACTGTAGCCTCGGACCAGAACCAGGTGAAAGAGCTCACGCCCAAAGGCGGCGATGATCTCGATATCGCGCAGGCCCAGCTCAGTCTCGATCAGGACGAGCTCACCGATGCACGAGCCGACCTGGCGCGGGCTTCCGGCGACCAGCGTGGAGAGATTCAACAGGAGTTGACCGCGCGGCAGGCCGACATGAAGAAGTTCGAGTCCTCGCAAGGCACAGGCGAGGCTGCTGTCGTTTCCGTGCAGCGCTACCGCACGCTGGCGGGTCTTATCGGTGCGTGGCAAAAGCAGCGCGAGCGCTTCGACCTGCTGGAAGATGCCAAGTCGGCCTCCGACGCAGATGCGAAGGCATTCACCGCGGCGCACGACAAGCTCGAAGCCTCTGCAAAGGCGCAGGGAGCAGCTACGGGCGATGCTGCGGCGACGAAAGTCGCCGGCTTGAAGCGGCTCAGCCTCGAGCGGCAGTTGATGAGCATCTATGACGACCGCGTTGATACTGAACAACGGCTGGGTTCCGTCTACGACAAGTGGGCTGCCCAGGTTGCCTTGCAGCACAGCATTGTCGCGCGTTTGATCCTGGTGCAGGCGCTATGGATCGCTGTCATCGTCATCCTGGCGATCTTGGCAAACGCTTTGGTTCGCCGCTTTGCAGAGCGCGAATCGCTTGACCGTCGCAGAACGCGCACCTTGAGCAGGATTACGCGACTGGTGATCCAGGTGTTCGCCTTGATCAGCATTCTGCTCGTAACGTTCGGGCCTCCGGGTCAGATCTCAACCGTCATTGGTCTGACGACAGCAGGCCTTACCGTTGCGCTACAGGACTTCATCCTCGCCTTCGTCGGCTGGTTCATCTTGATGGGGCGCAGCGGTCTCGGCGTTGGTGACGTTGTTGAAATCGACGGTGTCGCCGGCGAGGTCGTGGACATCGGCTTGTTCCGAACAACGTTGCTTGAGACCGGTAACTGGACCGCGAAGGGCCACCCGACGGGCCGCCGTGTGGCCTTCAATAACAAGTACGCCATCAGCGGGAAGTTCTTCAACTTCTCTACGACCGGCCAGTGGATGTGGGACGAGCTTACCGTCACCGTCCCTGAGGATGAAGAAACTTACGCTACCATCGAGCGCGTGCATGCAACCGTTGTCTCCGCTACCAAGAGCGACTCAGAGCAAGCCGAGAAAGAGTGGCAACAGGCTTTGAACGCTCATGGCCTGGCGCACTTCACCGCGGATCCAGCTGTAAACCTGCGGCCTTCGTCGAGCGGCGTCGATCTGGTCGTGCGCTACGTTACCCGGGCCAGCAGCCGTTTCGAGCAGCGCAACAACCTGTATCAATGCGTGCTCGACACCATTCACGCCCCCAGGAAGCCCATCGAGGAAAAAGCCTAGCTGTTATTGGCAGCAATCAGCGCCAGCCCGTGCGCTACTGAAGTGAACGCCTCACCACTGCTCACGCGCTCATCGCCAAAGCGGCTGGTGAAGATGCGACGCACCGCGGGTACCAGCGATGTTCCACCGGTCAGAAAAACGTGGCCGACGTCAGCCCGCGATGTATTGGTCTTCTCCAGCAGCTCATCAAGGCTCGCTGACATCCTGTCGAGTTCCGGCGCGATCCAGCCTTCGAAGTCCGCGCGCGAAACAGCCTCGTGCAGCGAAACCGGATCTGCCTCCAGCACAAAATTCGCGAATTCATGCGCAGTGAGATCGATCTTCAGTTTCTGCACCGCTTGATGCAGTCGATAGCCCAAGTCATGCTCGACAACGGCTGCCAGTGCCGCAATCTTCTCCGGCTCAAGGGCACGCTTTTGGGTGGTCCGCAGCATCTCGACAACCGCATGTGTGCGTAGGAACGAAAGCGTATGCCAGCGTTCGAGATTTGCATACACCCACGCCGGCAGCGCGGGAAGCAGTTTGTTGAGTCCCTGCGCCATGGACTCCGAGCCCAGAGCCGGCGCGATCAGGCGCCGCACAATGCGAGCGTCAAAGGCATCGCCGGCAAGACCAACGCCTGTACTCCCCAACACGACACGCTCAGGTTGACCGCTGCCTGATGGGGTCACACGAAGCAGCGAAAAGTCTGTGGTGCCTCCACCGAAATCGCCAATCAACAGAAGCTGCTCGCGGTCTAGCTCAGACGTGTACGCGTAAGCGGCGGCAACGGGCTCCATCGCAAACGTCACCGACTGAAACCCCGCCTGCAGCAAGGATTGCTTCAGCCGTTCAAGAGCGAAGTCGTTGTCATCTTCGGTATCCGCGCCAACAAAGGTCACCGGACGTCCGACGACTGCGGTCGTTACGTCAAAACCAAGGAAGCTGCTGGCCTGTGTTCGCAGATCGCTCAGGATCTTCGCAACAAGGTCCTCGAAGCGGTACTTCCTGTTGAAGATCTCGGTGCCCGTAAGGGTACGCGCAGAAAGATGGCTCTTCAGCGACTGAATAAATCGGCGCCGCACATCGGTGTCGAGACTATCACTGGCAAGATAGTGTTCGATGGCTAGCGGCCCCGTCCAGATCGATACTGGACGATGTACCACCGCGGCCTGCTGTTGCGCATACAGCACCGATCGCGACGATGTGAGTGGGCCATTGGCTGAAGCAAAAGGAACAAGCTCGACGGAGCCATCCGTCCGCACAAATGCGATGGAGCTGTTGGTCGTCCCGAAGTCTATACCGATGGCATTGCTGAAAAGTTCCGACACCTAGCTATGGTACGCAAGCCTATTGTGCGTAAGTTAGCTGAGGTGGCTTGCTGGTCTCGTAGGCAGCGTGAAGTGGAACGTTGCGCCTTCTCCCAGCGTGCTGGTGGCCCATATATGGCCGCCATGCTGTGTCACGATGCTGCGGCAGATCGCCAGGCCCAGTCCTGTGCCGCCCATCACGCGTGAGTCCGATGCATCGACCTGCTTGAAGCGCTCGAAGATTTGCTGCAGCTTGTCGGCAGGGATGCCGCGGCCATGGTCCTGTACTTCGATAATCGCTTCGTCGTCGGAAACGTAGTTAGCGCTGAGCTTGATCTCGCTCGGGATCGTAGAAGCCTGCGGCGAGAACTTGATGGCGTTGGCAATCAGGTTGGTCAGCGTCTGCAGAATGCGGTCAGGATCGGCCCACACGCTCACGTTGTTGCTCTCAATCGTGAAGCGGATATTGGCCTTGGCTGCGGAACTTTGCAGCAGGGACGTACAGCGATGCAGCATCTCATCCACCGAGCACATTACCGAGTGCAGTTCGGCCTTGCCGGAGCCGATGCGCTCGAGGTCGAGGATGTCGTTCACCAGCCGCACAAGGCGATCGGTGTTGCCGATGGCGATGTCCATCATCTGGCGCATCTTGTCCGGCCGCGAATTCAGCGCTCCGCCACCAACCAGACCCAGGGCCGCGCGAAGCGACGTGAGCGGCGTGCGCAGCTCGTGCGAAACCGTCGAGATGAACTCGTCCTTCATGCGGTCAAGCGCATTGCGCTCGGAGATATCGGTGAACGCAACGACTACACCGACCGCGCGCCCACGCTGCGGAATCTCAATGTCCCCGGCCTTCTTCAACTCGATGGAAGAGGACTTGGTTTCACTCGTCTCCTGTTCGGGGAATGCGATGCGATGTGAGCCTGAAAGATGATGTGTGACGGTCGCTGCACCTTCTGTGCTGCTCGAAGATGCAGAAGCGTCCGCTGCAGAAGCCTCGATCTGCGGACGTGCAACGTACTCCACCGGAAAGCTTGTGCCATCCTTGCGCCAGAAGACTTCGTTGGAAACCCGGACAGTGGTTAGATCCGAAAGGCTTGTCTGGATGGGAGACTCGGTGTGCGGATACGAGCTTCCATCTGCATAAGAGTGATGGATGAGTTCGTGCATATTGCGTCCGAGGATCTCATCGGGGCGGTAGCCGAGCATCTGCGCGGCTGCGGGATTGACAACCGTAATGCGCCCTTCGAGATCGATACCGAAGATGCCGTCGCCCACGGACTCCAGCACGGAGTTCGACTGCCGGATGAGCGTGCGGAGCTGCTCCTCCGCACGAATCTGATCGGTCACATCGATGCCGAACGCCAGCACGTAACGCGGCTTACCGGCTGGCTCTACCAAACGATTGCGGTAAGCGAAGACACGCTCTTCACCGGTGGTGGCGTGGCGCAGATGCAGAAAGCCCCGCGTCTCACCGGTCGTCAGCAGATCGTTAAGGTAGGGTTTGATGAACTGCTGGCGTTCCGGAAATACAAACTCTGTCAATGGGTGGTTTACGACCTGGTCCACTGTGTAGCCGATCCCACGCGCAGCGTACTCGTTGATGGAAAGGATCGTGCCGTCAAGGTCATGCGTGCAGACCATGCCCAGTGAGCCTTCGATCAACTGACGGTAACGCGATTCGCTTTCGCGAATCTGTGTTTCCGCAATGCGCTGCACGGTAACGTCGATGCCGGTGGCGATGATGAACGCGACCTGGCCTTGCGAATCAACCAGCGCCGTAGCCGACCACGAGATCCGGCGTGATGTCCCATCAGAAGCCAGCCAGTAGTTTTCGTAAGTGGTGGGGAAGTCGCCGGAGCGTATGCGCTCGAAGCTGTCGATGTAGTCGGCAACGTCCTGCTCTGGAATAAGCCGTTCCCAGGCATACTTGCCAACCAACTCCGCAGAGCTATAGCCGGAGATGATTTCGCAGGCACGGTTGAACCGCACGATGCGGCCGGCGGTATCGAATACGGTGACGAGAGCGCCGACCGTATCGAGCACGGCAGACACAAAATTGCGTTCCACTGTAAGCGCCGTCTCCACGCGGCGTTGCGCGCGGGCGGAGCGATCCTGCTCGCGGACGCGCAGCGAAAGTTCAAGCCGCGTGGTAACCGCGTGGCTTAACGTTTCGAGCGACTCCACTTGTCCTGGCGTGAGCTTGCGCGCGGCAGTGTCGAGCACGAGGATGCAGCCGATGGACGTTCCGTCCGCAATATAGATGGGCGCGCCTGCATAGAAGCGGTAACGGCGGTCCCCTACTGGAATGCCACCGGGAGCGAACTCGGGGTCGCGGCGCGCGTCTGGAATCTGGTAGATGCCGTCGCCTGCTACTGTCGTCTCGCAGGGCAGGCTGTTGCGTGGAGCAGAGGTGATGTCGAGACCGTAGCGGCCGGGAAACGTAACAGTGTCTTCCCCCAGCAGCGTGATCGCCGCGATCGGGGCATTGCAGAGCTGCGCCGCAAGACGAGCGATGTCGTCGAGGGCGTGGTCATGCGGCATATCGGCAAGTTCATACTGCTCGAAAGCCTGCAAGCGTGGAAGCTCGTTCAATAGAGAGATCTCGGTCACTGCAACATGAGGATAAAGAGGTGCTTATACGATTAGATGTCCCACTTTCGCGCCACCGGGCGGACGAAAGTTACCTGAAAGTGTTACCCATGAGGGTCGATTTTCTAGGGAGTCGGGAGGCGACAGCAGTCTCCGGCTGCGGGAGCCGCATCAGCACTGGCGTCCAGCGCAACTTTCCAAACTCCGTTCACTTTTTTCCAGAAGGTAATATAGCGCCCGGAAAGGGTGACCGGCTGCCCATTTTGGTCCTTGGACTGCGCATCATAATGACCCCAGGTGAAGCCGGTATCCCCAGATGGGCCCATCTGGGCTCCTTCCGCGTACCAGGAGAGCTGGTAGGTTTGGGGGTCCCAGACGGCGGAAGCGGCTATCGCCGTGCGTCCAAGCACGGCGGGTTTACCGTTGTTGAGGGTTACGGCGTCGTCCGCGAACCATGAGGCGAACGCCTTGCCGCCGCCTTTGGCAACGGAGTCTGAGAACTCGCTTTCGAGCTTAATCAGCTCGATCACGCCGGGAGAAAGCGTGGGTGCGGACAGAGGGCTGATGGTTGGCTTCGTGCTGAGTGGGCCGCTGTAGGTGGTGGGTGGCTGGGGGCTCTGTGCGCGGAGGATGGCTGAGAGGCAAAGGGCAATCGCGACGCATTGGACCGAGGAACGGAACATGGGGGAATTGTACCGGGCTGGTGCCATGGCTGGCCGGGCGGCAAGACAAGCCTGATATCCTTCGCTGAATATGGCAAAGGGATTGTCAAAACAGGACGCCGGTCTGGCAGCAGGTGCGGCTGGGTTGCTGCTGGCTGGTGTGGCGCTGCAACTCTGGTTTGGGTTGCATGGAGCGGCGGTCGCGGTGCGCTGGGTTGGTGTGGTTCTGATGACCGCGTATGCGTGGCGCAAGCGCAGTTTGGCACCGTGGTTCTTCGTGGCGATGGTGGCTGGTTCGGAGTTGGGATTCGACGCGCCGAAGTTTGCGGTGCAGCTGCATGTGTTCTCGGATATCTTCCTCCGGCTGATCAAGACGATCGTGGCGCCGCTGGTGCTGTCGATGCTGATCGTCGGCATTGCCGGGCATGGCGACCTGAAGGGCGTAGGGCGCATGGGCATCAAGGCGCTGGTGTACTTCGAGGTGGTGACGACGTTTGCGCTGGCGATTGGGTTGGTGGCCATCGATATCTCGAAGGCGGGCGTTGGGTTGGCGGTGACGGTGACTGCGCCAGACGGGCCTGCTCCTCCGCCGACGCACTGGGACGACTTTCTGCTGCATATGTTTCCCGAGAACATCGCCAAGAGCATCGCCGAAGGGCAGATCCTGCAGGTTGTGGTGTTCGCGGTGTTCTTTGGCTGCGCGCTGGCGATGATGAGCGAGGCCAAACGGGCTCCGGTGCTGCGGCTTTGCGAAGGCATCAGCGAGGCGATGCTTCGTTTTACCAACATTGTGATGTACTTCGCGCCGATCGCCGTGGGCGCGGCGATGGCTTACACGGTTGGGCATTTGGGTCTGAGCGTGCTCGTCAACCTTGGCAAACTGCTGTTGACGCTCTATGCCGCACTGATCGCCTTCGCGGTGCTCGTCATGCTTCCCGCAGCGCTGCTGTTTCGCGTGCCCGTCAGGAGATTTCTGCGCGCTGTGGCGGAGCCTGCGACGATTGCCTTCGCTACCGGCGCGAGCGAGGCCGCGCTGCCGAGTGCGATGGAACAGATGGAAAAGTTCGGCGTTCCGCGGCGCGTGGTGTCCTTCGTCATTCCGGCGGGATACAGCTTTAATCTCGATGGCTCAACGCTTTACCTCGCGGTGGCGAGCATGTTTGTGGCCCAGGCTGGAGGGATCCACATGACCATCGGCCAGCAGGTGTTCATGATGGGCGGGCTGATGATTACCAGCAAGGGTGTGGCGGGTGTTCCCAAGTCAGTTTTGGTGGTGCTTCTGGCGACGGCTTCGACGTTCCATCTGCCGGTTGAGCCGATCATGGTGTTGCTGGCCGGGGACGCGTTGCTGGATATGGCGCGGACGGTGATCAATGTTTCCGGCAATTGCCTGGCCAGCGCGATCGTTGCCAAGTGGGAGGGCGTGTTCGATAGTGAACGGCCAAGTCCGGCTGTTTTGGATGCGGCAAGCTAGCTACCCTGGGGCCCCTCCCCCCGTATACTTTTTGGCTCAAAATACTGAGAGCTTTGGGGTTAGGGGCGGACTTATGAAAGTACACCCCCCACCTTTCCGGGGCCTAGAAGCTGTAACGGAGGCCGGCTTCGATGCGGCGCCCGTTGTCTGCGGCGTAGGGTACGCCGAAGAGCGGGGAGTTGAAGACGCTGCCTACGCTGGTGACGTTGGTGTGGTTCAGGACGTTCGCGGCGCGGAGGTTTACCGATACCGTTTGCTGGTGCTCGGCTTTCGGGTTGCGGGTTAGTTTGAAGGCGCGCTGGAGGTTGGTGTCCAGATAGACCGTCCAGGGCATGATGCCCTTGTTGCGGGGAAAGATGCCGGTGCCGCCGGAGCCGACGAGCAGGCCCCAGGGGGTTTGGACGGCGCCCGGAGTGCCGGGTGCTGCGTATTGAGGGCGGTCGTTGAAGTCGCCGTCGCCGTTGTTGTCCTGGCCGGTGGTGATGTTATAGGTCGCACGGCCGGAGCCGTTGAAGTTGGCGCTGAGTTGCAGCTTTTCAGGCAGCGTCAGCGTGGCGTTGCCGAAGACGTTCCAGAGACCGTTGCCGGCGCGGCGAGCGTATTCGCCCCTATTTGAGCCGGTGGTCTGAGGAGTGGAGAAGGGGTTGTCGTCGGTGTCGTCGGTGATATCGACGCGGACAGCACCCATGAAGAACTGGAAGCGCTTGAGCGAGTGCTGATCGAGACCCATGAAGACGACGTTGCCGTAGCCGCGGCCGGAGTCCTGCCACTGGAGGATGTTGAGGTTCGCGCCGAAGGGACGGGGGCCGTTGGGTTGGCCGTTGGCGGGTGAGTTGATGTTTTCGGTGCGCGTGTAGTGCCACATTTGCGCGATATAGTAGTCGGCGGACACGGTCCAGTTTTTGGCGATGGTGTGGCTGAAACCGAAGTTTTCGATGTTGTAGAAGAGATTCGGCAAGTGGGGCTGGATGGAGCGCACCGACTGGATGGGTGTGGCACCGATGAAGGGGTTGCAGCCGTTGGGATTGAAGACGCCGGAGCAGGTGGGGCTGTAGAGAAGGCTGGTGACGCGCTGGACGCCGTCCATCTGGAGGATTTGGCTGTAGCTGTGGGCGGTGAAGCGGCCGGCGAACATGCCGGCGTGGGCGTGAAACGTCCAGGTGGCTTTCTTATCGGGCGACCAGGAGACACCGAAGCGCGGCGTGAGGTTGTTATGCACCATCGGTTTGTTCTGGGTGTAGTAGCGGAGGCCCCAGGCGAAGTGGATATTGGAGCGAACCTTCCAGTCGTCCTGGAAGAAGATGGCCTCGCGGTATTGGGTCATGTTGATGGTGGGGTTGCCGGCGACGTTGGAGAATTCGGTGGGCGAGCCACCGGCCCAACCGTTGAGCGCGCGTTGATACTGTTCGACGCCGGTGATGGCCTCAGTCTGGCTGGTGGGATTGTGATTGGCGTCGAGGACCGGGGCCGTGCCACCGCTGAAGAGCCATGTGCCGTTGAAGTTGTTGGGCAGCCGCATGCGCTCTCGGAGGTACTCGAACTGGTTGCCGAACTTGATGAGGTGTTTGGAGAGGTTGAGGATGGCGTCATCGTCGTATTCGGCGTCGATCTCGTGGTCGCGCAGGGCACCGCTGGTGGCGCCGCCGGAGGTAAAGGCGCCGGCAACCTGGACCTGTGGAGCGGAGGAGTTGGGAGCCTGGTCGACACCGTCGAACTGGATGCCGACGAGAGATTCGTGCATGAGCCGGGGGGAGATGGTGGTGACCTCGGTGAGGTGCAGGTTGTGGTCGTACTTCTGGGCGTCGTAGGCGGCTTCAGCGAGAGTGTTGCCGCCGGCGCCGACGTTCTCCAGGTGGTTGTGAAAGGCGCTGAAGCTGGTGATGAACGTGTTTTTCGCCCCCAACTGCCACTCGACTTTCGCCATGCCAACCCAGAGGCGCTGCGGCGCGGGAACGTTCTGGAGGATGGGAGTCTGGTCGCCGGCGGCGTCGATGCCGATGGCGTTGATGACGCCGAAGTTGTCGATGGAGCGGTGCTCGAGGTTGAGGGTGAAATCGGCGCCTTTTTTGCGGAGCGGGCCGGTGAGCGAGAAGCCGTAACGCTGTTTGCCGAGTGCGGCCCTGCTGGTGGAGAAGGGGTCGCGGGCGTTCATCCAGGGGCTGCCGTTGGTGGCGAAGAGAGAGCCGTGGAAGGTGGGCTGGCCGGGCTTGGTGTAGACCTGGATCTCACCGCCGCCGAAGGGAGGCTGGCGGTACTCGGAGGAAAAGAGATCGGGGTTGACCTTGATGTAGGCGATGGAGTCTTTGGGCGGGAGGCTGCTGCTGTCACCGCCGGCGAAGCCGTCGACCCTGATAGTGGCGCCGGAGGGGCTGCCGCCGGCGGTGGCGGCCATCTGCTGGAGCTCGCGGAGGAGGTCGTCGGGATCGTCGGCGAGGGATTGAAGGCGGTTGCCGGAGATGGTCTGGGTGGGGCCGCTGGCGATGGGGTCAGAGGGAACGGTGCTGTCGGCATCGACATCCAATTGGGTTTCAACGGCTTCCAGTTTCAGCACAACGGCGAGCGGATCCGTGTGCGGCGATTTGAACGAGATAGCCTGCGTGGCAAAGCCTTGTGCGGCCGCGGAGAGATGATGGGTGCCTTCGGCGACGCAGGCAATACGGAAGCGGCCGTCGGAGCCGCTGGACGCGACGTTGGCTCCGTCTAGCGAGAGAGTCGCGCCGGGGATGAGCGCCTGCGTGGCGTCGCGCACGGTGCCTTCAAGCGGCGAACCGTGGCAGGGAGTCTGCGCGGAAGCATGCGGGAGCGCGAGCGCCGCAACGATGGCGGCGGCGCCGAGAAGCTTGATCATGGAATCCTCGTCGTGCGGGGATGCGTTGTTGGAGCGTGTCCGTGAGTCGATTGGGACTCGTGAGTCTCTAGGAATGCCTTACGCAGAAAAACGCGCCGGGGTTCCGTGCGGCTCTGTGAACGGCGTTACAGTTCTCTTGTTTCCTACTCATGCAAGAACGTTATACGAATAAGTTCGTACATGTCAACGAAATCTTTCGTACTTCTCTCCAAACGGAGAAAAACCTACGAAATCAGGCCACCACTCCCAAGCACTGCGTAGTTCAAGTTCTTCTTAACGATCTGTCCCAAGAAAATCTCGTGATCTTCCACCACCGCCCGCTATTTCCTGCCACTCCTGTGGATCTTCCCACCCGCAGTTTTTCGTCAGCGATAGCGCTAGCGCACGTTACAATTCCCCATCGCTGGGCCAAAACGCGGAGGTGAATGGAGGGTGATGAGGATGGATCGCTTGCCGATTGCGGTTGGTGCGCTGCTGTTGGTGGGCGCGATGATGCAGGCTGTGGCGCAGGATGCACCGGGCTTGCAGGATGGTCCACTGGGCCCGCAGCGAGCAGCGCCGATTGAGCGATCGACACCCGAGACTCCAGCCCCCGAGGCACAGGGAGCGGCGGTGGAAGCTTTACCGCCCGGGCCATCGTATGATCCGGGGATCTTTCAAAGGCGGACTCTGCCCGCGGATGTGGCGTTCCTGAGCCGGTATGACGGTGCTGTTTCGAACCAGGTGATGCGGGACAAGCGCTTCCATAAGGTGCTGCATGACGGTGTTCCGGGCGTGATGTTTCACTATGGGCGCGATATGTCGCTGCCGGATGCGATGAACGCGGTGATGGAGGGCTCGGCGACACCGGTGGTGGTGCGCGACGGGCGGTATGTGACTGTTTCAGGGCAGATGGGGACGTATCTCGCGGGGCGCGGATTTATCTGGGTCGATCTGCAGGAGGGGATTGTGCTAGGCGGATTCTTCTTTCATCCGACCAATGGCGAGCCGACGCCTTCCGTAACCGTGTTTTCGAAGGAAGTGAAGGAAGATTCGATCGAGATGACGCAGCTGCCGCCGGCGTTTATGGAGGACCTTGCGCGGTGGCAGATGGCGGTGGGCATTCCGGCGGTGACGACGCGGTACTTTACCGGCGATGAGAATCGCAAGCTGTTGCTCGAGCATGATGAGAACTACTGCACGGCGACGGCCGGCCGGGCAATGACTGCATGCAGATGACTGCGGATGCGGCGGACTCGGATGTGGTGGCGGCTTCGTATCTCGACCAGGTGCATTATGCGACGAATGCAACGGCGTGGATGATCAACAGCCCGGACCAGGTGGCGTGGGTAGGCGTGCGGGATCGTACCTGTGGCGACGGGTTGGCGTGCCGGGTTCGGATGACGCGGGAACGGATTCACGTGATCCAGAGGCGGTCGGTGCGGCGGTAGTTGGGGCGCCGCACCGACGTTCGTTAAAGGTTAAGCCAGCGTTTGAAGCTAGAGGCTATTGGTAGCAGGGGGTATCGGCAGGAGGAGCGCCGTTGGTGTTGCTGGGTTGGGCATTGTTCGGCCTGCCTGCTTGCTGCTGTTGCGGTGCGGCGGAGGATGGAACGCAGGGTACAGTGCCCGCTGCTCCTGGTATCGTCGTTGCCGGCGCGGTGACAATGGCTGGACGTTGCGGGTTATAGGGCGGCAGCATGCTGATCGTCCGCAGCCAGATGTCCGCGATGCGCGTCCAATGCTCTTCCGGCTTTCCTGGAGGGTGAATGCCGAAGCCATGACCGCCTGAGGCGTACATGTGGAGTTCCGCGGGAATTTTCGCCGCGGCGAGTGCCTGATAGTAGATAGGCGCGTTGAAGCCGTAGGACTTGTCGTCTTCTGCCTGGATGAGGAACGTTGGCGGCGTGAATTGATTGGGCGCGTAGACCGGGTCGAGGGTCTTGTTGTCGGGCGGGATTGCGAGATAGGCCGGGTAGACGACGATCGCGAAGTTCGGACGGGCGTCTGCGATGCCGGTCAGCTTGATGCCTCCGGATGCTTCGCCGGCGAGGCCGGGAATGTCGTGCGCGGCGGGGGTGGATTCGATGTGGTGGTCGTCCGGGTGTGTGCTGAGCAGCACGGCAAGATTGCCGCCGGCGGAAAAGCCGATGACGCCGATGTGGCTGGGATCGATGTGCCAGTCGCCGGCGTGGGCGCGAGCCAGGCGCATGGCCTGCTGCGCGTCTTCGAGATCGGCGAAGTCGGCGGGATAATGGCCGGCTTCTCCTTGCGGCTGCGGGACGCGGTACTTGACCAGGAGGCAGGTGATGCCGACGGACGTGAGCCAGTCGCAGGTGTCGGTGCCTTCGCCAGTCCAGGCGAGGCGCGCGTAGCCGCCGCCGGGGAAGACCAGCGCGGCGGTGCGGGTGTTTTTGTCGGCGGGCGGCTGGTAGACCGTCATGGTCGGGACAGTGACGTTGGTCAGGCGCAGGGAGCGGTGGCCGTTGATCGGATTGTCGGAGTCCTTAGTGACATCCTTTTCGGGCTCGGTGGTCTGGGCTGGTTCGGGCGTGCCGTGTGGCCAGAGCGGAAGGACGGTTTGCTGGGCCTTTGCTGCCGGGATTGTGAGAGCGAGAGCGAGGATGCCAAGAAGGGCGTGCCGTGTCGTGATGTCCATGCGGAACATAGTAAGCCGTGGGATGCAGATTTGGCATGAAATGCGCTATAGGGTGGCTCTGCGAAGACCTCGATATCAAGCGTGCAAGAGGTTGGCGGCAGCCGATTTGGCGGATATTTTCAGTGGCCGGGCAACCTTGTTTGGAGGTGCGACATTTGTTGCAGTCTGAGCTATATAGCTCAGACTTCGTAGATACGATACTGCTACCTCTAGGAACGGCAAGTTCCGCGAATACCCGTTGTTGCTGGATGAAAAGCACACGGGGACCGGTACCTGTCGCACGGGCCGACCTTTGGGGGAACACCATGTACACGTGTAAGTCTGGTTTCACAGCAGCTTTGGTAGCTTTACTTCTTGTATTTACGACCGGATGCGGCAAGGAGACGGTTGTTTCGACGGCTCCGGTTGTGGTCTCTACGGTGCCTGCTAACGGCGCCACCGCTGTTCCGGTCGGCCAGGTTGTGAGTGCGACCTTCAGCGAGGCGATGAACGCGGCGACGATTACTTCTTCGACATTTCTGTTGACGGGACCAGGCACGACTGCTGTGGCAGGAACGGTTGCTTACACCGCGACGGGGTCCGTCGCTTCGTTTACGCCCAGTGCTGCCCTCGCGTACAACACGCTTTATACGGCGACGATCACGACCGGAGCGGCGAACACGCTCGGTGTCGCTACTCCCGCAGCCTATACATGGAGCTTTACGACGGCGACACAGCCGACGGTGATTGCGACGGTGCCAGCGAATGGCGCTACGGGTGTGCCGGCCAACCAGGTGCTCACGGCGACGTTCAGCAAGGCGATGAATCCCGCGACGATTACTGCCACCACTTTCCTTTTGAAGGCCGGCGCGACGGCTGTGGCTGGGACTGTTACGTATAACGCGACGGGATCGGTGGCTTCCTTTACCCCAAGCGTAGCGTTGACGTACAACACGGTTTATACGGCGACGATTACCGCCGGAGCTACCGACTCGACCGGCGATCCGCTTGCGGCGAACTATGTCTGGAGCTTTACGACCGCGGTGCAGCCGGTGGTCCTTTCGACCGTGCCGCTCAATGGCGCGACGGGTGTGCCGCTCAATCAAGTGGTGAGCGCGACGTTCAGCCAGGCAATGAATTGCGCGACACTTGCGTCGCCGGCAACCAGCTTCACGCTTACCGCCGCTCCCGGCGCGACAGCCGTGGCGGGTACGGTCGCCTGCACCGGTGCAGTGGCGACGTTCACGCCGTCAGCCGCGCTCGTGGTCAACACTCTCTATACGGCCACGATCACCACCGGCGCGCAGAGCGCGGGGGGCGCACCGCTGGCCGCCAACTATGTATGGATCTTTAGAACGCTTCCGGCGCCCACGCCGCCAACGGTCATCGCGACGGTTCCTGCCAACCTGGCAGTGGCTGTGCCTGTGAACCAGGCTCTCAGCGCGACGTTCAGCGTGGCCATGAATCCGGGCACGATCAACGCGACAACCTTCACACTTGCAGGACCGGGTGCGACCCCTGTGATAGGGGTTGTTACCTACGTCGCCGCAGGCTCGACTGCTACGTTCACGCCCAGCGCAGCGCTTGCGTACAACACTTTGTATACGGCTACGATCACCACCGGGGCGCAGAACCTGGCCGGCACGGCGTTGGCTCAGAACTACGTCTGGACCTTTACGACCGGTCTGGCTGTAGCCGTACCGCCAACGGTGACCTCGACCATACCGCTAGCCGGAGCCACGAACGTACCAGCCAATCAAGCGGTCAGCGCCACGTTCAGCGTGCCGATGAATCCTGCCACGATCAACGGGACAACCTTTACGTTGACGGGACCAGGAACGACGCCTGTGACCGGCCTGGTTGCTTATGCGGCGATCGGTAACACGTTGACGTTCACTCCGACAGCGAACCTTGCCACCAATACTCTGTACACGGCAACGATCACGACCGGAGCGCAGAACCTCGCGGGCACCGGGCTGGCGAACAACTATGTGTGGACGTTCACTACTGTGCCGCCTGTCGTTGTGCCACCGGAGATCGTTTCAACCTTACCGGCGAACGCTGCCACCAACGTTCCACTGACACAGGCGATAAGCGCGACCTTTACGAAGGCGATGAATCCGTTGACCTTCACCAATGCGACCTTCTTCCTGACGCAGGCCGGAAATCCGGTGGCGGCGACGCTCTCGTATAACGCAGCGACGTTTACCGCGACTCTGACGCCTACAGTGGCGCTGCTGCCAAGCACCAGTTATCTCGCTACCGTAACCAATGGAGCAACGGACCTCGCAGGAGATCCGCTGGGAACCACCGGCGCGCCGAATCCATGGACGTTTACGACTGCTGCGGCAGTGATACCGCCGCCTATCGTACTCGGACCCACCATCTCGCTCTTTGGAGCATTTGGCGGCGGAGCCGGGATCACGAACCAAGGGCTCTTAACAGCCATCAACAATGGTGATATCGGGACAACGGGTGCGTCTTCGCTGATCACCGGATTCCACGATGACAGTGTTGTGACTCTTACCGGTGCGGACTCCTGCACTTATACAGAGACGGGAACGAACGCAGGCATTGTTGGACCAGTGGCGGGCACACCGGGAACGGGGCTTACCACGATCTTTACTGCTCCCGGTACCAGTCAACCGACGACGGCTTGCCCGAATGAAGGAACTGCTACTACCTTCAACACTGCAACCGTGGGCGCGGGGGAAGCTCTGGCGGCGTACAACACGCTTCAGGGACTTGCTGGTGGCATCACGCTTGCGAGCAACGAGTTGGGCGGCCTCACGCTGGCTCCTGGAACGTACAAGTCGGCAACGTTCTATCAAATCACCGGAAATCCGCTGACTCTCGATGCTCAGGGCAATGCCAACGCGTACTTTATCTTCCAGATCGGATCGTCTCTGACGGTGGGCACGCCGACACAGGCTCAAAGCGTGATCCTGCTCAACGGAGCACAGGCGAGCCACGTCTTCTGGGCGGTTGGCAACCTTCCCGGAGCGGTTATCAACTACGGTGGCGGCGGAACGATGGTCGGAACCGTCATTTCCTCGCCGGGCATCACGGTTTCGAGTCCCGGAGTTGCCGCGATCACGACGATCAACGGCAGAGTTATTGCTTTGAATGCGTCGGTCACGATGGTCAACACCGTCATCAACGTCCAGTAAGCTACCCCGCTGCCATCCTCAAACGAGGGTGGCAGCGGCCGATGCAACGATGGGCGTCGAGACTGAGCGCGGCGCGAGATTCAGGAGAATGAAATGAAATTATCTGCACGGATGCTTGCCACACTGGTAGTCGTTCTTTCGATGGCGCCGATGCCGTTGCTTCACGGGGAAGGTCCCACCAGCTCAACCAGCAAGGCGTCGGGGGCTCTCGCCAGTTCCATCGCGCCACAAGGGCCGGGCGTTCAGCCTGTAACGTCAACGCCGGTACCGCATAGGCGCCACAGGGCACCGAAGGCGGAACTGTTCCTGGGGTACTCGCGGTTTGGGACCAGCTCGAATAACACGGTCGCGGGCAATCGCATGGTGGGGTTGAATGGCGGAAGCGCGTCGATTGCCTTCAACTTCAATCGCTACCTCGGCATTGTGGGTGACTTCGGCGGATATGACGACAGCCAGGTGCAACTGACAGGTACCGGTGCGAGTCAGCCGATCGTCATCAACTCGAGCGGGACGGCTTACACGTACTTGTTTGGGCCGCGGCTTTCGTTTCGGAATGACAGTCGCTTTACACCATTTGTGCAGGTGCTTGCCGGCGGCGTCCATGCGAGTGCGGTCACATCTGCCAATTGTGCGGGGGCTGCTTGCGTGGTTCTGCCAGTGCAAAGCTCCTTCGCCTTCACCGGCGGCGGAGGGTTGGATATTCGCCTGACACATCACGTTTCCATCCGCGCGGTGCAGGCGGAGTACATGATGACCAGGTTTGATGGCGTTGCCAATGGTGTTTCGACCGGAACGAGCGCAAGCCAGAACGATCTGCGGCTTTCTTCAGGCCTGCTGTTCGGATTTGGCGGCGGCCGGGAACGGCTTCCTGTGGCGCTTTCGTGCAGCGTGCAGCCAGGTACGGTGTATGCCGGCGATCCTGTGACGGCAGCCGCGATGGCAACAAATCTGAATCCGAAGCGGAAGGTTTTCTATAGCTGGACGACGAGTGGAAGTGGAGCCGCAGTAGACGGCGCGGATGCGACCGCAACCATAAAAACGTCCGGGTTGGCGCCTGGAAGTTATACGGTTTCCGGGCATGTCTCGCAGGGCAACCGCGTAGGCGAGGAAGCCAGCTGCACAGCTGGATTCACGGTGCAGCCGTTCGATCCACCGACAGTTGGCTGCTCTGCAAGTCCTTCGAGCGTGTCGCCGGGCGATGGCGCGACTATTACTGCGCAAGCGAGCAGTCCTCAGAATCGCCCGCTGACCTACTCCTACACTACAAGTGCGGGAACGGTTACGGGAACGACCTCGACCGCTAGCCTGAGTACCAGCGGTGTCGCTCCGGGAACAATCACGGTGACCTGCAACGCTGTCGACGATCTGGGCAAGTCGGCTTCCGCGACTACAACTGTAAGCGTAAATGCACCAGTGGCCGCGGTTGTCGTTCCGCAAACGAGCACGCTTTGCGCGATCTCCTTTGAGCGTGACCACAAGCGTCCGGTGCGTGTGGATAACGAAGCAAAGGCCTGCCTGGACGATATCGCCCTGCAGCTACAGCGTGAGTCGGCCGGGAAGCTGGTCATCGTCGGAAACTATGGAGATGGCGAGAAACCCAAAATGGCCGCGGAGCGGGCCATCAACGAGCGCCGCTATTTGACTGAGGAAAAAGGTGTGGACGCGGGACGGATTGAACCGCGCGTCGGCACCGCAAGCGGACGGACGGCAACGAACACCTTCGTGCCGGCTGGGGCGACGTTCGACGAAAGCAACAGCACAGTCATTTCTCAACCCTGAGAAGGTGAATTCTGAGAGATACGCTGGCGCCGGCTCCCCCCGGCGCCAGCGCCCGTTTTGGCAGGATGACACACAGTGTGGACAAAGGTGTGCGCGTGGGCCGGGGGTTGATACACTGGAGATTCGGCCCGGTAGCGAACCTGCGGAACGCACGGGCGCGTCTAAGGGTCCAAGGATCTAACGAGCGTTGCATGAGTGAGTATTTAAGCAGGATCAAATCGCCGGCGGATGTAAAGAAGCTGGGGATGGTGGAGTTAGAGCGGCTGGCGGAGGAGATTCGCGAGCGGCTGATCCTCGGTGTTGCCAAGACAGGCGGGCATATCGGTCCGAACCTTGGTGTCGTCGAGCTGACGATCGCCATGCATTATGTGTTCGATACGCCGCGGGACAGCTTTGTGTTCGACGTGAGCCACCAGAGCTACGTCCATAAGCTGCTGACCGGACGCGAAAAACAGTTTGACACGATCCGCCAGCCCGGTGGGTTGAACGGCTTTATGCTGCGCACCGAGAGCGCGCATGATTCGTTCGGTGCAGGCCATGCCGGGACGGCCTTGAGCGCAGCGCTGGGTATGGCCGTGGCGCGCGACATGAGCGGCGGCACCGAGCACGTCGTCGCACTGGCCGGCGATGCGGCGTTTACTAACGGCATCAGCTTTGAGGCGCTCAATAATATTGCTGCCTCCACCAAGCGCCTGATCATCGTGCTGAACGATAACGAGTGGTCGATCGACAAGAACGTCGGCGCCATTGCGGAGTACTTCCACAAGATTGCGACCAACCCAACGTATGTGAGCCTGCACGATCGCGCTGCAGGCCTGTTGGAGAAGTTCGGCGGGCGCGCGGCGGTGCATATCGCCAAGAAGGCCGAAGAGGCGGCCAAGGGCATCGTAGGGCGCGGCATGATCTTCGAGGAGTTCGGCCTGAACTACTATGGCCCCGTCGACGGGCATAACCTGCCGATGCTGATCGAGACCTTCAAGTTCCTGAAGAAGCAGAACCGCCCGGTAGTGCTGCACGCGCTTACGCAGAAGGGTAAAGGCTTCCAGCCTGCGCTCGAGAAACAAAAGAAGTTCCACGGTCTCGGACCTTACGATCCGGAAACCGGCGAAACCAAGCCCGCGGCGCAGAAGACCTACTCGGAAGTGTTTGCTGAAAGCCTGACCAAGCTCGCGACCATGAATGACAAGGTCGTCGCGATCACCGCCGCGATGCCCAACGGCACGGCGCTGGATCTCTTCCGCCCGCACCATCCCACGCGGTACTTCGATGTCGGCATTGCGGAAGAGCATGCGGTGCTGTTTGCGGCAGGCATGGCGACCAAGGGATACAAGCCGTTCTGCGCCATCTACTCCACGTTCCTGCAACGGGCATTCGACCAGATCGTGCATGACGTCGCCTTGCAGAATCTCCCTGTGGTCTTCTGCATGGACCGCGGTGGCCTGAGCGGCGACGACGGTCCAACGCACCACGGTCTCTTCGATATCAGCTACCTGCGCGGCGTGCCTAACCTCATCCACATGGATCCCAAGGATGAAGACGAGCTGCAGGACATGATGTACACGGCGATGCTGCACGATGGGCCCAGCGCCATCCGCTACCCTCGCGGCACCGGGCCGGGTACAACGGTGAAGAAGAAACCCGTGGCGATCGAGATTGGAAGAGCCGAGGTGATCAAAGATGGCCGTGAGATCACGATCTTCGGCCTCGGTAATATGGTCGCCGAAGCCGAGCGGCTCGCCAGGATGCTCGAAGCCGAGGGGCATAGCGCTGCGGTCATCAACCCACGCTTTGCGAAGCCGGTCGATGCCGCCTGCGTAGGGGCCTACGGAACACGCTGCGATCTCGTGATCACCATGGAAGATCATGTACTGGCTGGCGGATTTGGTTCGGCGGTGCTTGAGAGCCTGAACGAGCAGGAGATCGACGTGCCGGTCGTGCGGCTTGGGTGGCCGGATCACTTCATTGAACACGGCAAGCCGGAAGCTCTTCGTGAGAAGTACGGGCTCACGGCTGAGGCTGCGCTGGAGCGTGTGCGGCCGCATTTGAAGAGGGCTGTGGCTGTCTAGGAACTGGTTAGAACAGGAAAACAAAGGTCCGCAGCGATGCGGGCCTTCTTTATTGCTTGCGGCCGGTCATGAGTGCCAGCAGCTGCGCCGTCCGCTGCTGCCGGTAGCGGAACGTATAACCCAGCCCATGCTTGACCACCAGCAGATTGGTCAGTGTACTCAGCGGGCCGACAGGTAGCTCGTAGTCCACATGGTCACGCAGGGTTGTGCCGAACAGAAGCGGATTCGTGGGCGAAGCCGCCGCGGTCACCGTGTGCCAGTGTCGCCAGTACTTAAAGGGGCCGCGCAGCTGCACGTCGCAGAAGCCCTGGTTCCAGCGGAACTCCTCAATCTCTGCTTCCCACGGTATGCGAAACGGCGCCAGCGGGAACGGCCGGATGCCGATCGTCAGGCGGGTGCCATCTCCCGCCGACATCCCTGGGTAGCGCGGCGCGCCCGCCGGACGCGGCGGCGGTGGGGCAAAAACTGCTTCTTCAATGCGCGCGCCTTGCCAGCGTGGCATCAGCCGCGGCAGGTTTTCGGGGTTCGCAAAGAAGGCGAAAACCAGCTCCGGCGGGTAGGGAAGCCACTGCGTTGTTTCAAAACTGAAGCGCATAGGAATTTGGGGGTGGGCGAAGATCGCACCGAAATTTCGATATAGGACTAACTTTGTCCGAGTTCTGCGCTAAGCTAAATCTTATATCGGACTGATTGAGTCTTGATTCAGTGTAGCGCATGTCTATGGCGTCCGCGCCGGGTGCCGTTTTGGAAGATGACGGTTTTGTCATCTGTGGCAAGAGAAAGGTAAGACACAGTGAGTAACGAAAAGAAGCAGAAGGCAACGGCGGGTCGCAAGGGTGGGGTACGAACAGGAGCGGCCAAGAAATGGATGGCCGCAGCCGCGGCTGCAGCCTATATAGCCGGTGGTCGCGGTACAGCGGTGGCGCAGGATTTGGTCGCCTCCGCTTCTCCAAAGGATGCGGCTCCCGCGCAGATGCCGGTGCGGCGGTTCAAGATCGTGGAAGGCCCGCTGGACCAGGCGCTCGATGCGTATCGCGCACAGAGCGGCCTGGCGATCAAGCTGGAGATCCCGGCTGCGCAGCTGGCGGGCTTCAAGGCGACTGCCGTAACCGGCTTCTACTCCAACGATGCTGCGTTGCGCCAGATGCTGCTGGGCACGGGGCTGAGCTTCCGTTTCGATGGGCCGGACGCGGTTTCGGTCGGCGTCAAGGCTTCGGAGTCGGTTGATGTAAACGCCACCGCGAGCGATAACGTCGCCATGGGCAAGTTCACTGAGCCGCTGATCGATACGGCACAGAGCATCACCATCGTGCCGCAGTTTGTCCTGAAGGATGAGCAGAACCGGACCCTGATGGACGCCGTGCGCAACGTCCCGGGCATCAGCCTCGCTGCCGGCGAAAGCGGCGCCCAGGGCGACAGCTTCACCATCCGCGGCTTTACTGCCCGCAACGACATCTATCTCGACGGTATCCGCGACTTCGGCAGCTATTATCGCGACAGCTTCGACTTCGAGCAGGTGGATGTGCTCGAGGGCCCCGCAGGAGTACAGTTTGGCCGGGGCTCAACGGGCGGCGTCGTCAACCAGGAGAGCAAGATGCCTGCGGCGGACAAGTTCACGAACGTGCAGACACAGTTCGGCACGGACCTTACGCGGCGCATTGCGGCCGACATCAACGAGCCGCTGCCTGATCTCGCCAACGGTTCCGCGTTCCGCCTGAACGCCGTGGCCAACGAGAGTGGCGTTGCGGGCCGGCCGTATGCGGAGAACCGCCGATTCGGTATTGCTCCTTCGATCAGCTTCGGCCTAAACTCGCCGAATCGGCTGACCATCAGCTACTTCCACTTCACTGAAAGCGATACGCCGGACTATGGTCTGCCGTGGTTCTTCAATAAGCTCGCACCCGGTGTGAACCGGCACTCGTACTTTGGATTTCCGGATGCGAACTACCTGAGGACGAACGACGACATCCTTACGCTGAAGGCAAACCATGCGTTCTCGAACGATGTCGACCTGCATACGATCGCCCGCTGGGCCAATTATCCGCGCGATGTGCAGATTACCGAACCGCAGATCTGCGGTAACGCGGTTTATAGCATTCCGGTAGGTGGATGGGTCGCGCCTGCTGGGACAAGCGGCGTTGTGGCGACGCTGCCGGCGAGCGCCTTGAATACGGGGATCGTGTGTCCGTATACGCCGGGAGTGACGCCGCCCTCTGCGATGACGGTGAATCGCAACCAGATCCAGATCAAGGGCGTCGAAGGGGATCTTTGGGAGCAGACGGAAGTGACAGCGCGGTTCAAGGTGCTGGGCGTTCGCAATGACTTTACCGGCGGTGTCGAAGGCGGCCAGGAGATTTCGAACCCGATCAAGTACAGCTATACGGAGAACAAGATCAACTCCGTAACACCGACGAACCTGGTAACGCCGAACCCGAACGATGTGTTTTCAGGCACGGGATATATTGCTTCGATTACGCATACGAAGTCGGAGAGCGTGGGCTTGTACTTTGTCGATACGCTGAAGCTGGGCAAGTACTTTGAAGCCAGCGGCGGCATACGGTGGGATTACTTCGATACGCTGTTCAACCTGTATGCTCCGGCTACGAGCGTTGTCGGAGCTTCGTTGACGGCGGCGATCGCGCCGATCTCGCAGACGGTGCATCAACCGAGTTATCGCGCGGCTTTGGTGTATAAGCCGACTTCGCATGGCAGCGTCTATTTCGATTGGGGAACGAGCTTCAATCCTTCCGCGGAGACGCTTAGCCTCAGCGTATCGACAAGTGTGTTGCCGCCGGAAGAGAACGAGTCCTTTGAAGCCGGTGCAAAGTACAGCTTCCTGAATGAGAAGCTGCGGGTTGAGGGTGCCTGGTTTCAGACGACGCAGGACAATGCTCGCGAGACTGACCCAACGAACTCGAACAACATCGTGGAGTCGGGCGACCAGCGCGTGAAGGGTGTGCAGGCCAGCGCCGTCGGTCAGCTTGGCGGAGGTACGGACTTCATCTTCGGTTATGCGTATCTCGATAGCGCCGTGATTGCTTCGAAGCTGTTCCCGACTTCGATTGGTTACCAGCTCGCCAACGTGCCGCGGCAAACGTTCAACGGCTTCCTTACGCACAAGCTTCCGTTCCGCATGAGCGCAGGCTTCGGCGGCAACTACGTCGCCAGCCGCACGGCCAGCTCCACGGTACCCTACGTGCCCACAAGCTACGGTCCGGCAACGGCGTTTGCCACTGCAGCGCTTTCACCATGCGGTGCGATCACGTGCTACCAGGTGACCAGCGTTGCCATGAAGCAGGTGCCCGGTTACTGGGTGTTCAATGCCATGATCAAGCGCCCCATCACGGACCGCATTGAGTTGCAGGCCAACGTCTACAACCTGCTGAACCGCTTTTATATCGACCAGCCGCATCCTTCGCACCTTATCCCCGGTGCGGGTGTCAGCGCTCTGATCGGTGCAAACTGGCGGTTCTAGAAACAGAGTGTAGAGGATAGAGTGTAGAGCGTAGAGAAGGCGCAGCAGAGGATGTATGTCCTCTGTCGCGCGAACGGAAAGATGCGAAGGTAAGACTATGTTGATTACGATTGAGAAGGTATTGACTGCCGAACAGGTTGCTGTCGCAAGACAGAAGCTTGCCGCGGCGGAGTGGGTCGATGGCCGCGTAACCGCCGGCTATCAGGCGCAGGAAGTGAAGCGCAATGCGCAGATCCCCGAAGGTTCACCCGTCGCGAAAGAGTTAGGCGACATGGTTCTGGCCGGCCTTGCGCGTTCATCGCGGTTTATGTCGGCTGCGCTGCCGTTGCGCGTTTTCCCGCCCATGTTCAACAGCTACGCCGGCGGACAGACGTTTGGCACGCATGTGGACACGGCCATTCGCCAGCTCGTTACTACGGGCCAGCGCATTCGGACCGATCTCAGCGCGACCCTTTTTCTCACTCCGCCGGAAGATTACGACGGCGGCGAACTCATCGTCGAAGACAGCTATGGTGAGAAGAGCGTGAAGCTCGCTGCCGGCGATATGGTGCTCTATCCCGCAACAAGCCTTCACCGTGTAGAGCCGGTAACGCGCGGCAACCGCGTCAGCAGCTTCTTCTGGATTCAGAGCATGATCCGCCAGGATGCGCAGCGCACGCTGCTGTTTGAGCTGGATGAGTCCATCCAGCGGCTGGCTCGGAGCGAACATGCGGCCAAGGATGAAGTGAAGAAAACTTCGGTGCAGTTGACTGGGGTGTACCACAACCTGCTGCGTCAATGGGCGGAGATGTAGAGCGGCAGTGAATAGTGAATAGAAAACGGCGCCTTTGCGGCGCCGTTTTCTATTGCCTTATTCATTATTCCTTCCTCTTAGGAAGGCATCAACACGGTATCAATCACGTGGATCACGCCGTTGGACTGGAACACATCCGCAGTGGTGATCCAGGCGGTGCCGCCCTTTTCATCGGTGATCTTGATCTTGCCCATGTCTTCGGAGAAGGTGAGCTTGCCGCCTTCAACCGTGGTTGCAACGTACGTTCCGCCGCCCTTCTTGATCCACTTCTTCAGGTCCTTGGAAGAGATCCTGCCCGAGACAACGTGGTAGGTGAGGATCTTCACGAGCGTTGCCTTGTTGTCCGGCTGCACCAGCGTGTCGACTGTGCCCGCGGGGAGTTTAGCGAACGCATCATCGGTGGGAGCGAAGACGGTGAAGGGTCCGGCGCTGTTGAGCGTGTCGACGAGACCGGCGGCCTTGACGGCAGCCACGAGCGTCTTATGGATGGGCGAGTTCACAGCGTTCGCGACGATGGTCTTGTCGGGATACATGGGAGCGCCACCAACATTGGGGTCCTTTTGTGCGGATGCGGCCATGGACGTAACAGCGAGCGTTGCGCAGGCCATCAGAGTAAGCAGTGTCTTCTTCATTGTGTTTTCCCTTTCGTGGAAAGCAAGCTGCGATGTTTTCTTACTGGGTAACTCTGTGCGCACAATGTATCTACGCCGTGTCCGTGGAAGTGGATTGGCGGATGGGAACGTAGTTCCCGAATAATTCTTCGCACGGCTCGCCCAAAACACGATTTGTTGCCACGCCGCAAAGAAGCATCTGAATCAGTAGTGTGGTGAAGCGCTGTCGAACAAGGTTCAGCGCTGTTGACAAAGAAGTAGCTGGCTCGTCAACTGAGATTGGGTATGTCGCTTGTGCGAAACGTTGATTCATCGACGAGAGCAATTGGACGGGACGTCGCCAAGGCGGCGCCGGCGCAGCCCCACGCGGCTAACCGTCACGAAGAAGGTTCGCGCGGCCTGTTGCTTGTCGGCCTCTTCAAGATGAGCAAGGCGATCTTCTTTGGCGCGCTCGCAGCCGGCGCGCTGCACCTTATCCATCAGAACGTCGGCGAGCTGGTCATGCGCGCCATCAACGACGTGCCGCACATGGACCCCGAGGGCCGCCTGGCTTCGTTCATTATGGATAAGGCCGACATGGTCGGAGCGCATCAGCTTCGGCAAGCGGGGATGCTTTCCTTCGGCTACGCCTGCGTCTGTGTTGTCGAAGGCACTGGCCTGCTGCTACGAAAGGTCTGGGCGGAGTACTTCACCATTGTGCTGACGGCCGGTGCGCTGCCCTGGGAGATATTCGAACTGATCCGCGAGTTCTCGTGGTTCAAGGTGGGGCTTATGTTCCTCAATGTCCTCGTCCTGCTCTACCTGCTGTGGCTGGTTCGGCGGATGCGGATTCGAGAGAACCAGGAAGCCGTTAGCTTCCCCGCTTAGACAAAAAAGCGAAGTACTTTCGCTTTTTGTTCGCGTACCGCATTCGACTCAGACCTGCAAGTGTGTCCTTGGGTACGAATCAAAATTGATAACACTAGATGTTGGGGGTATGCAGCATGGATACCCAAGGGGCTGGATTTTCCACATTTCGCGTGGAAAACAGGGTGCGAATCCCCAATTTAGTGCTTTACACCCCGCACGATCCGCGACATTCTAAGTGGGACGAAGTGGTCAAAAGTGGTCCGAAATGGCTTCCAGCGATCAAATCGTCACTTCCATAGTGTACTCGGGCCAGCTTTTCCAAGTACCAGGGCGAGGTATCGCCTGAGGTTCAGTAATGTTTCGCGGGAATCACCCAACGCGCGTCGACGAGAAGGGCCGGCTGAAGATGCCTGCCGACTTCAAGGCGGAGCTGCAGGGCGGATCCGAGGAACGGCAGTTGTTCTACATCACCAGCAAGGACGGAAAGCGCGCCGAGATCTGGCCGCTGAAAGCGTGGGAGGAAGTCGAAGCCAAGCTGGCCAAGATTCCGAACATGAACCCGGCCAAGCAGAAGTTCCTGGACGTGACGAGTTACTACGGCCAGATGGCAGAGATGGACAACCAGGGACGGCTCCTCATTCCGCAGTTGTTGCGGGAGTCGGCAAAGGTTGGCGGTAAAGAAGCGGCAGACGTCGTGGTCTTCGGGAAGCAGGATTACCTCGAAGTCGCGAACCGCGAAATGTTTGAGGCAGAGCTGAAGGCCGCTCCGCTGAGTATGGACGACCAGGCCGCTTTGGCTGGGCTCGGACTATAGAAGATTCAATCCCCTAGCGGGACGCATGGATGGGCGGACGAGATGGAAAGACCGCAACAGCATGTGCCGGTTCTTTTGGAAGAGACATTGGAGTACCTGAATGTGCGGCCTGGCGGCGTCGTAGTGGACGCAACGCTGGGCCTCGGAGGCCATTCGGCTGCGATAGCGCGAAAGCTGGGAGCGCGGGGCAAGTTGATCTGCTTCGATCGCGATGCGCAGGCGATGGAGCTCGCCAAGGCAAGGCTGGCAGGGCTTGCGGAGGAGCTCGGTGAGGAGATGCCCGAGGTGCGGTATGTGCCTCGGGCGTTTTCCGAGATCGCCGAAGAGATCGCACCGGCTTCGCTCGACGGCCTGCTTGCTGACTTTGGCGTGAGCAGCCTGCAGCTGGACGAAGCACAGAGAGGGTTTAGTTTTCGGGCCGATGGGCCGCTGGACATGCGGATGGATCCGCGCAGCGAGCTGACGGCCCAACAAGTGGTAAATCAAGCCGACGAAGAAGACCTCGCGAACTTGATTTACGAATTCGGAGAGGAAAGGAGGTCGCGGAGAATCGCCAGAGCCTTGGTACGGGCGCGGCCGATAGAAACAACAGCAGAACTTGCTCGAGTGATATCGGCCGTCGCCCCATCCATGAAAGGCGACAAGATTCATCCCGCAACACGCACCTTCCAGGCCTTACGAATTCGAGTGAACGATGAGTTGGGAGAGATTCAATCGCTGCTGAAAAGCGCGGGGTCTCTGATGAAGCCGAGAGGGCGAGTGGTGTTGATCAGCTTTCACTCGCTGGAAGACCGGCTGGTAAAAGACGCCTTCAAAGAGGCGCAAAGATTGGGCTCCTTCGAAGTGATGACGAAGAAGCCAGTTGTGGCAAGCGAGCAGGAGTCGCTCCGCAACCCACGCAGCCGCAGCGCAAAGATGCGAGCGGCGGAAAAAGTTTAGAGGTAACGAGTATTCGGGCCGGGGTTGTCCTGCCGTGCTTTCAGGCGAAAGACAACCCGTACGACAAAGTCCCTTCCCCCATCAGCAGCCCCGGCCCGGGTTGCACGTTGGACGAAGGGCAAAGTTTAGGAACAAAGCAGCAAAGGTAGTGGAGGTCGGGAACATGGCAACGATGGCGATGGCAGGGCAGGAGATGGAGCGGATGCAGACACGGCGGCCGGAAGCGGCTCGTTCGATGAGTGTGTCGGAGCGCAACCGTACTCTGTTTGAGCAGCAGCAGTCGCGCCGCCGCGGCCCTACGCCGGAGATGTTCTTTACCAAGCACATCGATAACAGCCGCATCGTGAAGGAAGACGACCCCGAACGCCGCCGCGAGATGCGCAGCTTCACCATCGCCATGAGCTTCTTCTTCCTGCTCACGATGGTTTACGTCTGGCAGCACTTCTCGGCCATCGAAGTCGGCTACAACGTCGAAAACCAGAAGACCCAGGTCGAGACGCTCCGCGAAGTCAATCGCCAGCTTCGCCTTAATGAAGCGCAGTTGAGCGATCCCGGCCGCATCGATCGCATCGCCAAGCAGCTTGGTCTCGACGAGCCCGCACCCGGCCAGGTCGTTCGCCCGGATGGATCGAACGGCGAAGCCCCCGTTCTCGCGCAGGCACGCATGCCCGCCCTGACCGTGAACTAAAGCTCAAAGCCGCCAGAACAAAGCACGACGAAGTCCCACCAACCGCAGAGAAAGCCGCAAAGATACAGACCTAGTTGAATCCAAGGAATCCAGAGATGAAGCAGTCGCCACGTAAGGCTCTGACCGCACCCATTCGCCGGGTGCGGTTTGTCTACGTGGCATTTGCTTTCTGCCTGTGGGTGGTGGCAATCAGCTTCCGTCTGGGCTGGCTGCAGATCGTGCGCCATCATGAGTTCGTAGAACGCGCAGCGAGACAGCAGTCGCGTACTTTTGAAGTCGCTCCACGCCGCGGTGTTCTGTACGATCGCAATCTTCGCGAGCTCGCCATGACGGTGCTCGTCGACAGCGTTTACGCGGTGCCCAGCGAAGTTGGCGAAAACCGTGCCAGCGACGCCGCGCTTCTCGCGAAGGTAGTCCACACCGATCCGCTCGACCGCTTCACCACCGAACAGCAGATCCTCGCGCGTCTCGACGCCTCCAGGAACTTTGCCTGGGTCGCACGCAAGCTCGATCCCGAGACTTCCAAACGCGTCACTGAGCTCAACCTCAAGGGCATCTACATCCAGAAAGAGTTCAAGCGCTTCTACCCCAATGGGGATCTCGCGGCGCATGTGCTCGGCTATGTCGGTACGGATGATGACGGCCTTGGCGGCCTCGAACGCAACTTCGACGATGAGCTTCACGGCACGCCCGGCCACATGCTCACGGCTGTTGATGCTAAGCGCCATGTGCTGAGCTCCGACGAAAACAACCCGATGCCCGGCGAGAATCTGGTGCTTTCGATCGACGCCAACATTCAGTACATGGCCGAGCGTGCGCTCGATGCGCAGGTGGCAAAGACCAAGGCGCTGCACGGCACCGTCGTGGTGCAGGACCCACACACCGGGCAGATTCTGGCGCTGGCAGTTTCGCCACGCTTCAATCCCAACGACTCGCGGCATCTCGATGCGGACTCGCTGACCGACCTTGCCGTGAGCGATGTCTATGAGCCGGGATCGACGTTCAAGCTGGTGACCTACTCGGCGGCGCTGGATGGAGCAGGTGTTGAGCCTACCGATATGGTCGATTGCCAGGGCGGATCGATGACGATGTTCGGGCGAACGCTGCATGATGATAAGTCCGATCATTACGGTGTGATTACGGTGCAGCAGGCGCTGGAGCACTCGAGCGACGTGGGTGCGGCGAAGATGGGACTAAAGCTCGGCCCGGAAAAGTTCTACAACTACATCAAGGGATTTGGCTTCGGGGAACGTTCCGGGATCGAGCTGCCTAGCGAGACGCGCGGATTGTTGCAGAAGCCGCACAAGTGGGGCTCGACGAGTATTCTTTCGATTTCCATCGGCCAGGAAATTGGCGTGACGCCGGTGCAGTTGGTCGCGATGGTTTCGACGATTGCGAACGGCGGCGTTTACATGGCACCACACGTGCTGCTGCAATCGACCGATGAGATGAAGGGCGATCCGCGGTTGCAGCCGGCGGCGTTTCATCCGAGTTTCCAGCTTCCGACGACGCTGCCCGATGGGTCGCATCGTGTGATTAAGGAGCTGACTGCAGCGAAGATGCGGGCCATGATGCAGGGCATCGTTGTGGAAGGAACGGGTAAGCTGGCGGCGCTGAACGGATATAGCTCGGCAGGGAAGACGGGGACCGCGGAGAAGATCGATCCGGCGACAAGAACGTACTCCCACACGAAGCTGGTGGCAAGCTTTGCCGGGTTTGCTCCGGTAAGCGCGCCGGCGATATCGATTGCCGTGGTCATCGATACGCCGACCGCTGGGGGTGAAGTCTCACACTATGGGGGAGCCGCGAGCGCGCCGGTATTCGCGGAGGTAGCCCAGGAGGTGCTCGAGTACCTGGGCGTGCCACACGATAAACCGCTGAAGACCCAGCAGCAGATGAAACTGGCGCAGAACGAAGCCGCGCATGAGGATGTTCCCGACGAATCACCGGAGGACATGACCGCGATGTTCGACGCAGTGAACAGCCTGCCGGCGGACGATCCGCTACGCCAGCCCGCCAACACCGCCGCCATGCAGCAGAACCAGGTAGCCGATGCTGCCGCCGAAGCTGCGGCCCAGCAACGCGCCGCAGCGCAGAGTCGCGCAACCGCCAATGCTTCACTGCCTGAAAAAGTATTAGCAGCCTTCCACGCCAACGGCGACACGACCTCGGTGATCGCTGTGCCGAACGCCGACACAAAGCGGCCGCTTGAAACGCCGAAGATCCAGCCGCAGGTGCAGTCGCGTGCGAACGGCGCCGTCGTGGTCGATCCCGGCAAACGCGTTGCCGTCCCTGTCCTCGTCGGCGATGGCCTCCGCGCTGCCCTCGAAAGCGCCGCAGGCAGCGGTCTGCGTCTCGAACCCTTAGGCAGCGGCCTCGCGCGCGAACAAGTGCCCGCCGCTGGAACCATGGTCCCTATCGGCACTGAAGTAGTCGTCCGCTTCTCGCGCTGACATTCCAAACCAATACAAGCCAGCACCACACAAATTGTCATCCTGAGCATAGCGAAGGATCTGCTGTTCGCTCGAGGGCGGCACAATACATCCGCCACTCCCACCTCACCTCAACCGCTGGAGCCTAAAATCAAACCTATGGAATGGGGCGAAGCCATCTCCGCAGTGAACGTGCTTGAGTCCTCAGGCCGCCGCGATATCCCCGTCCGCGGCGTCCAATACGACTCCCGCCGCGTCACCGCCGGCGATATCTTCGTCGCCATGCGCGGAGAAACCAGCGACGGCAATAACTTCATCGCCGCCGCCATCGCCAAAGGCGCCGCCGCCATCCTCACCGACTCCGCCGAAACCTTCGACGAGCTCAAGCGCAAACAACCCGAACTCGCCCTCGCCCACGTAAGCCACGGCCGCCGCGCACTCGCCGAAATAAGCTCCGCCGTCTTCAACAAGCCCGAGCAAGCCCTCAAGCTAAGCGCCGTAACGGGCACCAACGGCAAAACTACAACAGCCTTCCTCCTCGAACAGATGCTCCGCAGCGCAGGCCGCAAGTGCGTGTTGCTAGGCACCATCGAAACCCACATCGGAGACGAAGTCCGCGCCAGCGAACACACCACCCCCGAAAGCCGCGACATCCTCGCCGTCTTCGCCGATGGCGTCCGCGCCGGCTGCACCGAAGCCGTCATGGAGATGAGCTCACACGCTCTCGAGCAGGAGCGCGTCTGGGGCATGCCGGTGGATGTCGCCATCTTCACCAACCTCACGCAGGATCATCTCGACTATCACATCACCATGGAACGCTACGCCGCCGCGAAGGCGCGCCTCTTTGCAGGCATGGGCGGTCCCGCACCGCGCATCGCCATCATCAATGCAGACGACCCCGCCTCCACGCAAATGATCGAAGCCGCCGCCTCATGCACAATCACAACCTACGGCATCGAAGCCGGCCAGTGGCGCGCGACCAACATCACTCTTCAAGCCGGCGACACGCGCTTCACGCTCCAGACCCCAATCGGCGAACACGCCATGCAGTCTCCTCTAACAGGTCGCGTCAACGTCTACAACCTTCTTGCCGCCTCCAGCGCCGCCTTCGCGCGCGGCCTTTCGATGGACGAAATCACTCACGCCGCCGCCACCATGCGCCAAGTCCCCGGCCGCTTCGAGGTCGTCCCCGGCTCACGAGAAGCGGGCTTCACGGTAGTCGTCGACTACGCCCACACCGACGACGCACTCGCCAACCTCATCGCTCTCGGCCGCGATCTCGTCGGCCCCCACGGCGGCCAGGTCATCACTCTCTTCGGCTGCGGTGGCGACCGCGACAAGTCCAAGCGCCCCAAGATGGGCCGCGCCGCCGGCGGAGCCAGCGATCTCGTCATCGTCACCAGCGATAACCCACGCAGCGAAGATCCCATGCAGATCATCGACGAAGTCATGCTCGGTGTCCGCGAAACCGATGTAACCTTCATCGTCGAAGAAGACCGCCGTGCTGCCATCGAGATCGCCATACGCTCTGCAAAGCCCGGAGACATCGTCCTCCTCGCCGGCAAGGGCCACGAGAAAATTCAAATATTCGCGGACGGTGCCGTTCCGTTCGATGACGTGGAAGAAGCAGCCAGAGTGCTTCGTGAACTGAGAAGTGGGGCTACGGAATGAAGCTGACGTTGGGCCATATCGCAGACTGGATTCACGCTGAAGGAACGTTCGACACCACCGCACGCGCGTTCGGATACTCCATCGATTCACGCACCATCGCCGCCGGCGATCTCTTCTTCGCCGTAACGGGCGAGCGCGTCAACGGGCACGACTACGTCGAAGCCGCACTCGCCAACGGCGCTGTCGCCGCGGTCGTCAGCATGCGCTGGCTAACCCCGCAGCTCATAGACGAAACCAAACTTCTGCGAGTCCCTGACGAGGACCAGGACTGCGTCCTGCACGCGATGCAAACCCTTGCCAACCACGTCCGCAAAGTCTGGCTAGTAAAGGTCATCGGCGTCACCGGATCAGCGGGCAAGACCACCACCAAGGAATGCATCGCGCAGGTCCTCAGCGCGAAGTACGACGTGCTCAAAACCGAAGGCAACTTCAACAATCAGTTCGGGCTTCCATTGCAACTCCTCAAGCTCGAACCCGAACACGCCTACGCCGTGCTCGAAATGGGCATGAACCACGCGGGTGAACTCCGTGCGCTGGCCAAGATCGCGGAGCCCGACTGGGGCGTCGTCTCGAACGTCGCTCCTGTTCACCTTGAGCACTTCGCAGACGGCATCGAAGGCATCGCCCGCGCCAAGTACGAGCTCATTGAATCCCTCCCCGCCGACGGCCTCGCCTTCCTCAACGCCGACGACGACCGCGTTGCAAAGTTCGGTCGCGGCCTGGAGCACCGCGCCATCATGTATGGCACCCGCGGCGACGCCGCCGTCCGCGCCACCAACATCGAAGAAGCCGGCCTCGATGGCGTGCGCTTCATCGCTGAAGCTTTTGGCGAAACCTGCCCTGTCCACCTGCGTCTGATGGGCCGCCACAACGTCCTCAACGCACTCGCCGCCATCGCCGTCGGCCGTAAGGCGGATATCCCGCTCCAAGACTGCTGCGCCGCGCTCGAGCAGCTCCGCCCCACCGAAAAGCGCGGCGACATCATCGAGCTCCGCGGCGCGACCCTCATCAACGACTGCTACAACTCCAACCCCCGCGCGCTCGATTCCATGGTCGAAGCCCTCCGCAAGACCAAAGCCAAACGCCGCATCGTCGTCGCTGGAGAAATGCTTGAGCTAGGCCCCGCAGGCCCGGCGCTCCACCGCGCCTGCGGCGAAGCCATGACCGGCATCGACCTCGTCCTCGGTGTACGCGGCCTCGCCTTATCACTCGTAGAAGGCGCCCAATCCAAAGGCATCGCAGCCGAGTTCGTAGAAACGCCCGACGCCGCCGGCGAATGGCTCAACGCCAACCTCAAAAAGGGAGACGTCGTCCTGATCAAGGCATCCCGAGGCGTCAAGCTCGAAACCACACTCAAGTTCCTCACTGCATCCTAAGTGCAGAAGCAGATTCCCCGCGCCAATGACGCGAAGGAAAACAGAAACACAAGGGTAAGATTAGCCGTGAAGCGGGGCTTTATTCCGGTTCGATGAACGATGCGAGGCGAGTCCGTTGCTTTATTGGCTGCTCTATCAAAAACTTTTTCCGTACCTCCGGTTCTTTCGAATCTTCCGGTACGTCACGTTCCGCTGCGTCTTCGCCAGCCTCACGGCGCTGCTCATCGGCCTGCTCATCGGCCCGTTCGTCATCGACCGCCTCCGCCGCTTCCAGATCGGCCAGTACATCCGCGAAGAAGGCCCGCAGAGCCACCAGAAAAAAGGCGGCACGCCCACCATGGGCGGCGTCCTCATCTGCATCTCCATCCTCGTTCCGACGCTGCTGTGGAGTGATCTCTCGAACCCCTTCGTCTGGCTCGTCATGTTCTCCACCCTCGCCTTCAGTGCCATCGGTTTCGCGGACGACTACATCAAGGTTGTGCAGAAGCGGAACCTTGGCCTCACCTCGCGGCAGAAGCTTTTCTTCCAGTTCATCGCCAGTGCCGCCGTAGCCATAGCGCTGCTTGTACTTCGCGGCGAAGGCGCCTACTCAACGCGCCTCATGGTGCCGTTCGTCAAGGGCTTCCGCCCCAACCTCATCATCGATAGCCTGCTCTCCACGCATTACTTCGCATGGCTGGCCTTCGTCCCGTTCGTCATCTTCGTGATGCTCGTCATCACCTTCTCCTCGAACGCCGTCAACCTCACCGACGGCCTCGACGGCCTCGCCATTGGCTGCACCATCATCGCCGCCGGCGCGCTTACCGTGCTCACCTACGTCAGCGGCCACGCAATCTTCTCGGACTACCTCGAGCTCCAGCGCATGCCCATGGTCTCCGAGCTCGTAATCTTCTGCGGCGCCATGGTCGGCGCCTCCATCGGCTTCCTCTGGTACAACGCCCACCCGGCGGAAATCTTCATGGGCGACGTCGGCTCGCTCGCCCTCGGCGGCGCCATCGCCACGGTCGCAGTCGTCATCAAGCAGGAGCTTCTGCTGCCTTTCATCGGCGGCGTCTTCATCATGGAAGCCGTCAGCGTCATGCTGCAGGTAGGCAGCTACAAGCTCCGCAACGGCAAACGCATCTTCAAAATGGCCCCGCTCCATCACCACTTCGAACTCATGGGCTGGTCGGAATCCAAAGTCATCACTCGCTTCTGGATCATGGCCCTGGTATTTGCATTGTTCGCGTTGACGACGTTGAAGCTCCGTTAGCCAGCGTGCAGGCGAACCACTCCTTTGTTGTCATTCCCGAAGGGAATCCGCGTTTGCTTCTGCCTTTGTCTTTCCGGATTAGGTCCGGGCTTCAGCCCGGACACCCAACGGCGAAAGAAGAAGGGCTTTAGCCCCGGGCTTTCACACTTGGTTGCAAGTATGCCCACGCCTCATCCTCTTCTGGACGAAGCCAGTCTCCCAAAGCCGACTCCGACATTAAAGCTGGGTAGATTTCTTCATTGCTGGGCCATGCCAGGATCGCGCGCCCCGGCAAAAGTTTCACACCCGGATCGACAGGGCGAATGTTTCCTTCTTCATCGATTTCGACTTCGATCGTTTGCACAGAATTACTCCTTTCCGCTGCTACAGTTGTGATGATAAGAGCAGCATCATTTTGAACCAATCGTTATGGGAATTTTTCTCGATGAGAACTACGGATAAGATTGCGACCACCGGACTGGTTTTGACGATTGTCGCGAGTGCTTCCGGTTTAGTTTTTCAGACGTCGAGTATTGGTATCGTGGATGCTGCCGGTTGGGCACAGATCGGAGCATTGTTGCTCATCGCGATTGGGATCATTCGCGGCTCCCGATGGTGGTTGCTTGCTCTATTTCTTGTCGCGGTTGGTGGATATCTCTGGTTATTGGAGCAAGGGCATTGATTGAACTAAAAAACAAACGCGTCCTCGTAGTAGGTCTCGGCAAGAGCGGCCTCGCCGCCGCGCGCTTCCTCAAAAAGCGCGGCGCCAGCGTCACCGTGTCCGACGCCCGCCCCGCAACCCTCATCGCCGAACTCCCCATGCTCCTCGACGAAGGCTTCATGGTCGAAGCCGGCTCCCACGGCCTGCTCACCTTCCGCCGTCAGGACCTCATCGTCGTCAGCCCCGGCGTCCCCATGTCCACACCCGAGCTCGTACAGGTCCGCGCGCTCGGCCTGCACATCATTGGCGAACTCGAACTAGGCGCCGAGTTCCTCGCCGGCCAATCCATCGGCATCACCGGCTCCAACGGCAAAACCACCACCACCACGCTCGTCGGCGAAATCCTCGCAGCCTCCGGCCGCCCCACGCTCGTCGGCGGAAACATCGGTCGCCCCGTCACCGACCTCGCTGAAGAAAGCACGCCCGACACCTGGAGCGTGCTCGAAGTCTCCAGCTTCCAGCTCGAAACCGTCGAAACCTTCAAGCCCCGCATCGCGCTCGTCCTCAACATCACACCCGACCATCTCGACCGCCACGGCAGCTTCGAAGCTTACGCCGCCGCCAAGGCCCGCATCACCGAGTTCCAAACCGCCGACGACTTCCTCGTGCTCAACGCCGAAGACGTCAAAACGCAAATGGTAGCCGCCAAAACCAAGGCGCAGATCTACTGGTTCAGTGCCAAACGCCAAATCAAACAAGGCGCCTTCGCCCACGGCGAATCCATCTTCTTCATCCCCAAAGAAGGCGCCAAGCCCGAACCCATCATGCCCGTCGCGGAAATCCCGCTAGCCGGCGCGCACAACGTCGAAAACGTTCTCGCCGCCATCACCGCCGCAAAGCTTGCAGGCGTCGAAACCGCCACCATCCGCTCCGCCGTGGCCGCCTTCAAGGCAGTCGAGCACCGACTCGAATTCGTGCGCGAGCTCGACGGCGTCCGCTACTACAACGACTCCAAGGCCACCAATGTCGACGCCACCGTCAAGGCCGTCGAAGCCTTCGAAGGCAACATCTGGCTCATCCTTGGTGGCAAAGACAAAGACTCCGATTATGCCACGATGTCCGCCCTCCTGCGAGAAAGAGTGAAGACGGTACTCACCATTGGTTCAGCCGCGGAAAAAATTGAGCATCAACTCGCCGGGGTCGTGAAGATAGAAAGAGCGGAGACAGTCGAACGCGCGATCGCTCTGGTGCATGAAGCCGCCAGTGCGGGCGATGTCGTTTTGCTGGCTCCCGCATGTGCAAGCTTCGACCAGTTCGACAACTATGAGCACCGCGGCCGCGTGTTCAAGCAGCTGGTCACGGCTCTGTAAAGACGGGCAGGCGGTAGAAGATGGCAAAACGGGTCGGCGTTGATAAATGGCTTTTCGGCACAGTGCTTCTTCTCGTGCTGTTCGGGTTAGTGTCGGTATTCTCCGCGTCCGCCGTGCTCGCCAAGGCCACACGCGGCACGCCGTACGCCTATGTCAGCAACCAGGCCATCTATGTGCTCCTCGGCCTCGTCGCGCTCTTCATCCTCATGCGCGTGGACTACCGCAAGTACAACAATCCCAAACTCATCTTCCCGCTCATGGGTGTCACCGGTCTTCTGCTCCTCGGCGTCTTCGCGATGAGCGGCATGAACGGGGCGCACCGCTGGATCCGCATCCCCGGTGTGACGCTGCAGCCGTCTGAGCTCGCCAAGCCCGTCATCATCCTCTTCCTCGCATGGTTTTTGCAGACCCGCATCCACGCCATCGACGACCTCAAGGAAACCATCCTCCCGGCAGTCCTTCCGCCGCTGGTCTTCATCCTCCTCATCCTCAAAGAGCCCGACCTCGGCACTGCACTCGTCTGCGCGGCGGTTCTGTTGCTCATGCTCTACCTTGCCGGCATGCAGATGAAATGGATCGCCGTCGCCCTCGGCTGCGCCGCTCCGGTCATGTACTACATGCTCTTCCACGTAGCCTGGCGCGCCGCCCGCATGAAGGTCTTCCTCAACCCCGAAGCCGACCCCAAGGGAGCCGGCTTCCACATCCTGCAATCCCTCATCGCAGTCAGCACCGGTGGCATCCGCGGCCTCGGCCTCATGGAAGGCCGCCAGAAACTTTTCTATCTCCCCGAGCCTCACACCGACTTCATCTTCGCCAACATCTGCGAAGAGCTCGGCCTCATCGGCGCACTCTGCGTTGTCGCCGCCTTCTGCGTCCTCGGCTACCGAGGTCTCCGCGCCGCCTTCCTCTCCACCGACCCCTTCGCCCGCTTCCTCGCCTTCGGCCTCACCACAGCGATCCTGGTGCAGGCCTTCTTCAACATGAGCGTCGTCCTCGCTCTGCTTCCCACCAAGGGCATTCCACTGCCATTCATCTCGTCCGGTGGCACCAGCGTGTTCGTCACTCTGGCCAGCATGGGCGTTCTGCTCAACGTCACCCGAGAGATCGACTAAGGTGGAGGGAACCGAAGGCACGCTGCGCATCATCATCGCCGGCGGCGGCACCGGCGGACACGTCGTCCCCGCCCTCGCCATCGGCCGCGAACTCCGCGATAAGCACGCCGCCGCCGTCCACTACATCGGCACCGCCCGCGGCATCGAATCCAAACTCATCCCCGAAGCCGGCTTCCACCTCGACCTCGTCCGCTCCGGACAGCTCAAAAACGTCTCCCTCCTCACGCGCATCCACACCGCGCTCGACGTTCCCCTCGGCATCCTGCATTGCATCAACCTCATGCGCACGTTCAAGCCGCAGGTAGTCGTCGGCGTAGGCGGCTACGCCAGCGGCCCGGCCATGCTTGCCGCCGTCATCCTCCGCATCCCCACAGTCGTCTATGAACCCAACGCCGTCCCAGGCATGACCAACCGTTACCTCGGCAAATGGGTCAGCGCTGCCGCCGTCAACTTCGCGCAAACCACAAAGTACTTCCGCAACGCCGAAGTCACCGGCGTCCCTGTTCGCGAAGAGATCTTCAACCTCCCGCCAAGACCTGCGGACGCACCACCGCGCCTTCTTGTCACTGCCGGCAGCAACGGTGCCCTCGTTTTCAACGAGACCATGCCCTATATCGTCGCGCGCCTGCTTGAAGTCGTCCCCGGCCTCACCATCGTCCACCAGGCGGGCGTCCGACGCCTGGACCAAACCCGCGCCGAGTTCGCCGCATCCGGCGCCGACCCCGCCCGCTGGTCGGTTGAAGCCTTCCTCACCGACATGCCCCAGCAGTACGCTGCCGCCGATCTCGTTCTCGCGCGCTCCGGAAGCACGGTCGCCGAGCTCTGTGCCGCGGGCAAGCCTTCGCTGCTGGTCCCCTTCGCCGCCGCGGCCGACGATCACCAGCGCAAGAACGCCGAAATCCTCGCCGAGGCCGGCGCTGCCGTCATGCTCCTCCAGCGAGACGTCACCGCCGACACCCTCTTCAACGCACTCCGCGACCTGCTGGTCGATCCCTTTCGCCGCGCCTCCATGTCCGCCGCCGCCCGCTCCCTCGCCAAACCCGGAGCCCTCGAGAAAATCGCCGCCATCGTCCTTCGCGAGGCAAAACAGCAGGCAAAACCAAAGGGCTGAGGATTACCCTCAGCCCTTCAGATTTTCTTAGCAGCAGACCCGCTGTTTAGCGATGTCCGCCGCCGCCACCGGCATGTCCGCCACCACCGCCACCGCCGTGGAAGCCACCACCGCCACCACCGCTGGGAGCGTGGTACCCGCCTCCTCCGCCGCTCGGAGCGTGATACCCGCCTCCGCCGCTGGGAGCACTCGCATGACCAGCCGGTGCGCTATAGCCTCCGCGATTACCGGCATAGTTAGCTGTACCTGCACGAGACTCGCCGCCAAAGCCTCCGCGAGCGGTACCGCCCGCCGCCGCGGCATGGTATGCGCCATTCACTCCGGCTCCGCCACGGTTACCGGCAAACTGCGCCGGAGGATGAGCATTAAAGCTCGCCCCACCAGGCCGTCCATTGAACCCGGCATAAGCGCGGTTGTACGAAGCCCCGCGGAAGCCTTCGCCAAAGTGGCCGTAGGCGCGGTTATAGAAGAAACGGCCACCATTCCAATAGCCGCCATAAAAGCCGGTGCCGAAGTAGCCGAAGCCATAATTGATGCCACCGTAGTAGCCGATCGAGCGGCCCCAAAGGCCAGCATGCCAGAAGTAGCCGCCGCCACCCCATCCCCACCAGCCGGGCGTCCACAGCGCGCCCACATAAGGCGGATACACCCAGGCGCCATCCACCCAGTAGTAGCCGGCATCACCATACGCCCAGTAGCCGGGCGTCCAGATATAACCATCCCCTGGGATCAAGGGCTGTTCATACACAGGAATCGGCGGAGGCGCTATGCCTACCGAAACAAAAACTCCCGCGTGCGCGGGCTTGGCCGGCACAGCGAACAGCAGAGCCGCGGCAACTGCCGTGCCTGCGAGAAGTGTGCGAAGTTTACGCGTGATGTTCATACATAACCCCCTTCCGGAAGCCGTCTGCCCTGTATTTGCCACAGGTTACGAGGCATGCCGGAGTGCTCCCCGGTACTGGGCTTCATGCCTTGTCCCGGTTCTCAACGGATTAGACACAGGAACCGCCTCATTTGTTGCGGTTTCGGCGCTTTTGGTATTACCGGTTAGGACGGGTCTCGCAGCGGCGAGGTTCGACCACCGCCTCGCACAAGCATAACCGTCCCAGGCACTTGAATCTGTGCGCCGCAGATCTAAGGCGCCGGAGCCGGGGTGGCCGCTGGCGGCGCCGCGTCAGGAGCAGGCTTGGGCAGCTGTTCACGGGGAGCGGTATCCGGAGCCGGATCGCTCGTCGTCTCCTCGTCACCGATATTGAACACCGGCGTTCCTTTGGGCAGCTTCATCCGCCCATCCGCCAGGTACGCCACAACCACCCCTCCGCTCACTTCCGGAGCGAGGATGGTCAGCGGCAGAATGTACTTCTTACTCTTCACCAGCGACTCCGCCACTCCATCATCCGGATGCGACCGTCCAACCGTCCCCGGCACCTGCTTGATGATGAAGGCCGAAGGATTCAGCTCCGGATGCTTCTTTCCATACGCCACCCACGAGCGCGCATCCTGTTTTGGTGTCGTAATGCCCGCATCGGCAATGAAGTTCCGGTGTACCGCGTGCGGGTCATACGTGTTCAGCACCATCTTCGAAAAATCCGCGCAGTTATGGAACAGCAGATTGAAGTGCCCCACATTCTTGCGGTCGTTGAAGATCGCAATCAGCCGCGCATCCTGATCGGTAGTGGTATCGATCTGGAACCCGTGAATGCTGCGGTCGAAGGCGGAACCCACGAGCTGGGTCCACTCACCCTTCGGCGCCCCGCCGGTCTTCGGGTCATCCGGCGTAATCTCCTCAAGATGCCTTCTGCGATACGCATCGCGGATGTCGGCCACCTGCTCCTTGGTCACCGTCGCCGGTATTTCCACCGGTGTATCCACGGCGTACAGATACGGCACCAGCGGGATCGCCACCCAGTCCAGCCCATCCACCTTGTGATATCGGCTGATCACCACGCCATACTCGCCCTCGTGGCAGGCACGCAGCTGCACCGGCGTCTCCGCGCAGACGTGGCTTAAATAAATCGCCGCATGGCCGGTTGGGTTCACGGCGCCAAAGGTGCCGTAGGGCTCCTCCATCAACAGGGCAACGGAAGCGTGGGCCACAGCGGCAAAACAAAGGGAGGCGAGCGTAAGTTTCAAAAACGTGCTGGCTTGCATGGTTGTTTGGATGCTAGCAGGCGACGACATGGGGCGGAATCTCAAAAGTAAGACCGCAAACCAATACTTTCGGATACTACCCTCCGCATCTGAGAGAGAATGAGCTCTATGACTTTGCCCGAACACGCCATGTTTGCCCCCTCCCAGCGCGTCCACTTCATCGGGATCGGCGGCATCGGCATGAGCGGCATCGCCGAAATCCTGCTCACGATGGGTTACCCCGTCTCCGGCTCCGACCTGCGCTCCTCGCCCACCACGGAGCGCCTCGAAAAACTTGGCGCCACCATCTACACCGGCCACGCCGCCGCCAATGCCGCCGCCTCGGACGTCGTCGTCACCAGCTCCGCCGTCGCCAAGGACAACCCCGAAGTCCTCGAAGCCCGCTCCCGCAAAATCCCCGTCATCCAGCGTGCCGAAATGCTCGCCGAGCTCATGCGCCTCAAGTACGGCATCGCCATCGCCGGCATGCACGGCAAAACCACCACCACCAGCATGGTCGCCGCCGTCCTCGCCGGCGGCGGACTCGACCCAACCGTCGTCGTCGGCGGCCGCGTGGACGCCCTCGGCTCGAACGCCCGCCTCGGCAACAGCCAGTACCTCGTCGCCGAAGCCGACGAAAGCGACCGCTCCTTCCTCCATCTCTCGCCCATCCTCGCCGTCGTCACCAACCTCGACCGCGAGCACATGGACACCTACGCCGACATGGCCGACGTCGAGCGCGTCTTCGTCGAGTTCATGCTCCGCATCCCGTTCTACGGCGCCATCACCGCCTGCATTGACAACCCACTCCTCCGCGCCATCCTTCCCCGCGCCGCCCGCAGGGTCTACACCTACGGCGAGTCCGCCGACGCCGACTTCCGCCTCCGCGTCCTTCCCTCCGGCGCCGACGGCGTAGCCACTTTCGAAGTCAACGCCCGCGGCTTGCTACTCGGCCCGTTCAAACTCCACAAGCCCGGCCGCCACAATCTCCTTAACGCCACCGCCGCCATCGCCATCGGCGTCCAGCTCGGCATCCCTCCCGAAAAGATCGCCGCCGGCCTCGCCACCTTCCGCGGCGTCGACCGCCGCTTCCAGGTCAAAGGTCTCGAGCGCGGCGTCACCGTCGTCGACGACTACGGCCACCACCCCACCGAAATCAAAGCCACGCTGCAGGCCGCCCGAGAGTGCGGCTACGCCCGCGTCCTCGTCCTCTTCCAACCCCACCGCTACACCCGCACCCGCGACCTCATGGACGACTTCGCCACTGCCTTCGGCGACTCCGACTCCCTCCAGGTCCTCGACATCTACGCCGCCAGCGAAAAGCCCATCGAAGGCATCACTGGCGAAGCCCTCGCCACCCGCATCCGCGAAGCCAGTGGCAAGCTCGTTGCGTACGCCCCCTCCATGGACGAAGCCGTAACCCGCCTAGCTGCCGACGCCCGCCCCGGCGACGTCATCATGACCATGGGCGCCGGCAACGTCTCCGCCGCAGGTGCGGTGCTGCTGGAAAAGCTAGCCGCGAAAGCATAGGATTTTGTTATGGCAACGAGCGAAACAATCCGTGACATGGAACCCGCAAAGGTCCAGCGCATTCAAGTCGACGACCTCGCTCAGCACCTCGCAACGCTGGAGCAGGAGCTGAGCGAAGGCCGATCCATTGAACTCGTGCGTGGCAATACGATCGTGGCGGAAGTACACGCCCCTAAGACGCCGGTCGCACATCAGATCGTAGGGCGTCCGGACGTGGAACGCATGAAGGCTCGCCTGCGTGAAACCTGGGGAGATCAAGTTTTCCCTTCAGGCACTGGTGCGAAGTGGATCCGCGAGGATCGTGATGCTCGTGGGTAGTTACCTCGATACAAGCTTTCTATTCAAGTTTTATCTGACCGAGCGAGAATCACCAGATGCTTTGGCTTGGCTCCATCAATATCGAGACCCCGTATGGGTATCACCACTCAGCGACATCGAGTTGGTCGCCGCTTTTTCGCGGAGTGATTCGGTAACCGCTGGCCGCAAAGCGATCGACCACTATCTTGAAGATTTAAAGTATGGCTTCTATCGAAAACTCGAAATGGACGCTGCGGTCTTTGAGAGTGCTCAGAACATCGCCCAGAGATATGCTCGACAATATGGCCTTCGGTCACTGGACATCCTTCACCTTGCGACAGCCGTTCGTCACGGCATTACTTCGTTCGGTTCCTTCGACGACCGGCAGAGCGATGCGGCCCAGGCTCTCGGCCTGAATGTCTTCCGCGCTTAGTTCCTCTACCGATACCCCCTCAACTTACCCCCAACCCACATCCTCCCGCCTTTATAGTGGAAGAGGCGATTCTTCCGCGGCCTTGCTCGGGCTCGTTGGATATGGCTGTGTTTGGGAAGCGTAAAGCTGGGGCTGGATCTGCGGTGCTCGATGCGCCCGAGGAGAACTACGCCCAGGCGGAGTGGACGGCCCCAGAGCCCGCACCGGCAGGCATGCTCCAGCGCGGCCGTCTCGGCGATGCCGACGGCGGCTACTGGCCCGAAGGCAAAGAAGTCGAAGAGGTCTACCGTCCCCGCCGCGAGCAGATGCGCTACAAGCTTCGCGTTGGCGTTCCCAAAACCATCGCCGGCCGCATCCTTGCCGGCACAGCCGTACTCCTCGTCATAGGCATTGTTCTCGGCGCCGTCCTCGGCGTCCGCGCCATGCTCATGCACGACCCCCGCTTCACCATCGCCACCTCGTCCGAAATCCAGATCACCGGCAACCAGCACCTCACACGCCCACAGGTCCTTGGCGTCTTCGGCTCCGACCTCGAACGCAACATCTTCAAAGTCCCCCTGGCCGAGCGCCGCGCCGATCTCGAACGCCTTCCCTGGGTCCAGCACGCCACCGTCATGCGCCTGCTGCCCAACACGCTCCGCATCGCCGTCACCGAGCGCACCCCCGTAGCCTTCGTCCGGCAGGGAACTCAAATCGGCCTCGTCGACGCCGACGGCGTCCTCCTCGACATGCCCCAGGACGTAGCCGGGGACCCCCGCTACTCGTTCCCCGTCCTTACCGGCCTCGCTGAAAGCGATCCCGTCTCCGTCCGCGCCGCCCGCATGGAGGTCTACCGCAAGTTCATGGCCGAGCTCGACTCCAACGGCGCCAAGAACTCGCAGGCCATCTCTGAAGTCGACGTCTCCAACCCCGAGGACGTCAAAGCCCTTGTCGCCAGCGGCAGCACCGACATCCTCGTCCACTTCGGCGACGAAAACTTCCTCACCCGCTACAAACTCTTCGAGCAGAACCTCCCGCAGTGGAAGTCCCAATACCCCAAGCTCGCCAGCGTAGACACCCGCTACGAAAACCAGGTCGTCCTCGAAATGCAGACCGGCACACCTGTACCCGTTAGCGGCGGCGACATCGTAGCCATGCCCTCCGCCAACATCCCCGTGGCTGCGCCCGTCGCAGCCGCGAAAGCTCCCGCAAGACCCGCGCCCGTTAGGAAAATCGTGGTGAAAGCGAAAAAGGTACCGACTTCGAAACAAAAGATGCAAGCGATGCTGGCAGCGGCACGAAGAGGCACAGCGTCGAATGGGGTAAGACAGTGACAGCTCCCGCAAAGAGGGGTACCAAGTGAACCCGCGCAACGAAAACCTGATCACCGTCCTCGACGCCGGCAGCTCCAAGAGCTGCGTGCTCGTCGCCGAGCTCACCGACGGCGTCCTCCGCTACCGCGGCCACGGCGTCGAAGCCTCCAAAGGCATGCGCCGCGGCATGATCTCCGAGCTCGGCCCCGCCGCTGAAGCCATCAACCAGGCCGCTCTCACCGCCGAACGCATCACCAAGGCCCCCATCGAATCCGCGGTCGTCGGCGTCGGCGGCCCGCACATCCGCGGCATGAACTCCCAGGGCGGCATCAGCATGGGCTCACGCATGAAAGAGATCACCCGCGAAGACGTCCGCTCCGCCATCGATCGTGCCCGCTCCATCGGCCTCGCACCCGACCGCGAAGTCCTGCACCTGCTCCCGCAGCAATTCCTGCTCGACGACCAGTCCGGCATACACGACCCCGTCGGCATGGTCGGCAACCGGCTTGAGGTCAACCTGCACCTCTCCACTTGCTCCGGCAGCGCTGTGCAGAGCGTCGTTACTTGCGCCAACCGCGCCGGCCTTGAAGTCACCGACACCATCTTTGAAGGCATCGCCTCCGCCGAAGCCGTCCTCTCCGCCGACGAGCGCGAACTAGGCGTCTGCCTAGCCGATATCGGCGCCAGCTCCACCGAGCTCGTCGTCTTCTTCGAAGGCTCCGTCGCCCACACCGCTGTCCTCCCCATCGGCGGCGACCACTTCACCAATGATTTAGCCGTAGGCCTCCATGTCAGCGTCGAAGAAGCCGAGCAGCTCAAGCGTCAGTACGGCAACTGCGTCGTTACCAGCGTCCCTCAGCTCAATGAGATCGAAGTCGGCGGCGACCTCGCCACCGGCGGCCAGTCTGCCCGCATGGTCCGCCAACGCTTCCTGGCCGAGGTCCTCGAACCCCGCGCTCGCGAGCTCCTCACCATGCTCCGCGACAACTTGCGCTCTGGCGGCGTTCTCGAGGCCATGGGCGCCGGCTGCGTCTTCACCGGCGGCGGTGCCAACCTGCTCGGCCTGCTCGATAACGCCGAGAGCCTGCTCCGCGTCCCCGCCCGCATCGGCTACCCGGTTCCGCTCAGCCGCATGCCGTCCGAGCTCGCCAAGCCCGAGTTCGCCGCGGCCATCGGGATGCTACTCTACACCCACCGCACGCAGGTGCGGAAAGCCAGCGAAGAACAGGGTCTGCGCCAGAAGCTGAAGTCCATCTTTGCAGGAAGCTTCTAAACGCCGTCTAACGAATGCATTCCCGCTGTTCTGCCTTTTGTTCCAGCAGTCGCTTTTGCTCTAGCCGTTGTTTTTGCTTCTGAGATAGGCCCGGACTTTAGTCTGGGCAATTATAGGGCGGAAGATATGGGCTTTAGCCCCCGGGACAAGATCTCGTATCGCTGGGGGAATGTCGAGGGTTTCTCAGAGATTCAGGAAGCGTGTTTCGAATGTAGCGTTTGGACCTGTCCGTGCATCATAACCAGCTGTAGCCCGAAATTGATCGGAGGAAACTGGAAAATGGCAGAAGCGAAAAAAGCGCCGGCGAAAGCAGCCAAGACGGTAGCAAAGAAGGCAGCAACGAAAACACCGGCGAAGTCAGCGGCAAAGAAGGCTCCAGCGAAAGCCGCGAAAAAGTCCGCGCCCACCTACGAAGAGATCTCAGCCCTCGCGCACCATTACTGGCAGCAGCGTGGCGGCCACCACGGTTCGGACGCCCAGGACTGGCTCCGCGCCGAAAAAGAATTGAAGGGATAGCACGCAAAGTTGTGGAATCCTGGGCGGCGAAAATCGCGGCCCGGGACGCTCTTCTGCACTTCGCTAGGTAGAATAGGAAGCATGTCTTTTCGTAAGGTTCTCTTTTGTGGCGTGGCAATGGTTTTTGGTTTGGCCGGTACAGCACGCGCTCAGCTTGGTTTGTATGGAATGTATACGGGAACGGAGATGTCCGGCGTGCAGTGTTTGAGCACAACGGCCTGCTCCAGCCCGAACGGGGATGTAAGGCCGTGGGGTGGTTTCGGCGGCGTTTACTATGACTTTCGCAACATCGGCCCGGTCCGTATCGGTGTAGACCTCCGCGCGGGCGGCCTGCACTCCAATCGCTCTGCCTCAAGTTCCGCGGGCGGCAGCAATATCGTCAGCGCACAGACATTCCTCGGTGGCCTTCGCGGCTCTATTAAGACGCCCATCACCTGGCTCAGCCCCTACGCGCAGATCTCCGCCGGCTATACGCGGAGCAACGTTACGGAGCCCGTAAATCTCGCGCTCGCCACCTCCAGCACCAACTCGAACCCTCCGCGCACCTACGATGGCTTCATCGCCTACGAAGGCTTCGTCGGCGCAGACATCCATGTCTTCCCGTTCCTTGACGTCCGTCCCATTGAGCTTGGTATCGGCAATATGAATCGCGTCGGGACCGGAAACGGCTCGACCTCCGTCGGCCTGCTTTCCATCGGCGCAGGCGTCGTTCTGCGTATCGGCCACTAAGCCACCGGCGCACCACCACACTTTCGAGCATCCAACTAGGTTCGGGCCACGCCCTTTATGGGTTTTCCTCGACGCTTCAGTTGCATCGTCGTGCAAAATCTAGAGAGGTGTTCTGCAAACACCTGAGGAGAACCCATGTCACCAGCCCCCGACGATGCTCTGCGCATCCACTACCACGACGAAACGCAGCGTAGCGCGCGAATCAAGGTGATCGGGGTCGGCGGTGGAGGCAACAACGCGGTCAACCGCATGATCGAAGCCCACGTCGAAGGCGTAGAGTTCATCGCCGCCAACACCGACGCCCAGGCCCTCGAAATCTCCAAGGCCCCCGTAAAACTTCAGCTCGGCGTCAAGCTCACCAGCGGCCTCGGCGCAGGCTCAAATCCAGACATCGGCCGCCGCGCCGCCCTCGAAGACTCCGACAAAATCATAGAAGCCCTTGAAGGTGCCGACATGGTCTTCGTCACCGCCGGCCTCGGCGGAGGCACCGGCACCGGTGCCGCTCCGGTCATCGCCTCGCTCGCCAGCGAAATGGGCGCACTCACCGTCGCCGTCGTCACACGCCCCTTTGCCTTCGAGGGCAAGCGCCGCACCATGCAGGCCGAGCGCGGCATGCAGGAGCTGCTCGAGTCCGTCGACACCCTCATCGTCATTCCCAACGAAAAGCTCCTCGCCGTCGCCAAAGACGCTGGCTTCTTCGAGTCCTTCCGCATCGCCGACGATGTCCTCCGCCAGGGCGTGCAGGGCATCTCCGACATCATCACCATTCCCGGTGTCATCAACCGCGACTTCGCCGACGTCAAGACCACCATGGCCGGCATGGGCTACTCCGTGATGGGCACCGCGGTTCGCAGCGGCCCCGATCGCGCCAAGGACGCTGCGATGGCCGCCATGGCCTCGCCTTTGCTCGAGTCCGGCGCCATTGACGGTGCACGCGGCATCCTCATCAACGTCACCGGCTCCAGCTCCCTCAAGCTCAACGAGGTCATCGAAGCTTCCACGCTCATCCAGAACGCCGCTCACGAAGACGCCAACATCATCTTCGGCGCCGTGCTCGACGAGCGCATGGGTGAAGAGGTCAAGATCACCGTCATCGCCACCGGCTTCCGCGATCAACAACCCGAGCGCCGCGAACGCATGCTCGCCGATGGCACGCTGCTCACCTCGCGCCACGATCTCCCACCCATCCGCCAGGAAGCTCCGCCGCCACGCATCGAGCATCGCCCCTTGCCCGCACGTTTCGCCAGTGAAACTCCGGCAACCCCTCCCGCTCCGCGAGTAGCCGCACCTCCGGCGCCTGTGATCCCTCCTATCGTCCGGGAATCCCGCGAACCTCGCGAACCGGCCGACTACCACGCAGAGTCCGATTCCGACATCCAGGAGCTTCGCGAGCAGAACTTCCGCGAACGCTTCCCCGGTTTCAACCAGGACGCCGCCCGCGCCAAACCGCTGGAACCCACAGCCTCGCAGCGCATCCAGGCCTACACCGACGGCGGCCGCGGCCTTTCACCGGAAGAACCCACCACCAGCGGCTACTACGACGACGAAGACCCCGAAGACACCCCGCCCGTTGTCACGCACTCCATCTCCGAGCGTGCGGCAGCACTCGAGCGCGCACTGGCCGAAGTAGGCACTGAGGCCCACGCCGATCGCCATCACGCCGCAGGCGCCTACGTCCCCGAAGCTCTCACCGGCCCCAAGCCCGAGCTCGTCCCCGTGCCGGCCTCGGTCTTCGACGACGACTTCTTCCGCAAGCCCAACGAGGAGCTACGCTCCACCGCTCCTGCCGCCGATGAGATCGTCGCAAAAGCCTGGCCCGAAGCCCGCGTCCCCAGCTTTGCCGGCTACGCCTCAGAGGCTCCAGCCGAAACCGACGAACTCGACATTCCCGCCTTTCTGAGGCGCAACCACTAGGGCGTGGTGCGGGGACGGAAGGGCAAAATCCGTCCTGCTGCAGAACAATAGGGTAGGGTAGGGCTTTAGCAGAACGAACGGTAGGGCAGGGCTTCAGCCCTGTCAATCAAGCGTCAAAGGAGTAGGGGCTTTAGCCCCGGAGGCCAAATGTCAGGGACTGCGACACCGTTGGAGAAACAATCTAGATGAGCCGCACCCGCATCCTGGGCCTTGTTGCAGCAACCGCACTCGCATGCCTTGCGAACCCGCCCGCGCACGCCATCAGCCGTAGCGCTGCCATCTCTACCCGTCATCCCACAGAAAGCCGCCGCGCCCGCGCCGCTGCCGTGGTCCATCACGCAGAAGCCTCCACCAGGGCCCACGTCCACGCGACCACCGCCGCCGCCGGACGCGCCACCCGCCGTGGAGTCGCCCGCACCGAAGCCGCCGGGCATCGCGTCGCAGTTGCTGGCCGCGCCGTCGCCATAAGAGCACGCCGCTTCGGCGAGCGCTTCACCGCCAGCAGCATCAACAACAACATTACCGAAGGCGACATCACCGCCGGCGAAGACCCAGTAGTCCGCGCCGCCGCCATCGAGGCTCTCGGCAACCTCAACGGCACCGCACTCGCCATCGACCCCTCCAGCGGCCGCATCCTCGCCATGGTCAACCAGAAGCTCGCCCTCAGCTCCGGCGCCGAGCCCTGCTCCACCATCAAGGTTGCCGTCGCTCTCTCCGCCCTGTCCGAAGGCCTCGTCAAGGCCGACACCCCCGTCAACCTCGGCGGCCACTACTCGCTCGACCTCACCCACGCCCTCGCCAAAAGCGTGAATCTCTACTTCGAAGTCCTCGGCCGCGCCATGGGCTTCGAGCGCGTCAAGCACTACGCCAACGAGTTCGGCCTCGGTGAACTCGCCGGCTACAACATCGCCGGCGAACAGCTAGGCACGTACCCCGACACCGAACTCCCCGCCGCAGCCGGCGGCGTAGGCCGCATGTGTTCCTTCGGCGAAAGCATCAGCATGACCCCGCTGCAGCTCGGCGCGCTGGTCAGCGCCATCGCCAACGGCGGCACGCTTTATTACTTGCAACACCCCACGTCTCCTGAAGAACTCGCCAACTTCGAGCCCAAAGTAAAGCGCCTTCTCGACATCAAGAACGCCATCCCCGAAATCCTCCCCGGCATGGAAGGCGCGGTCAACTTCTCGAACGGCACTGCCCGCTCCCTGCGCCAGAACTTCATCCAGTTCCCGGTCTTCGGCAAAACCGGAACCTGCTCCAACAACGGCACCCGCTTCGGCTGGTTCGTCTCCTACGGCGACTCCCCCACGGGCCGCATCGTCACGGTCATCTTCCTCGAAGGCGACCGCGCCGTCTTCGGCCCCCGCGCCGCCGAGCTCACCGGCGAGTTCTACAAAGCCATGTACGAACACAATTATTTTTCGCCCAAGTCCACAACCACCACTACCGCCTCAGCCGCCCCCGCGCCAGCCATGACAGCCCTCGCTCCATAGCCCTTGCCTTTCTGCCACCGCCCGCAGAAACCGAACCTCATCCCTCACTCCTCCAGCCCTCAAACCTCTACAGTCCCCTAAGCCCCTCCATTCCCGTGTCCATCCTTGGGAAACGCTAGAATGGCAACTTGATGAACATTCTCACCGCCAAAGAAATGGCCGCCGCCGACCACCAATCCATCGCCCTCGGTGTCCCCGTAGCCGAGCTCATGGAGCACGCCGGCGCCGCCGTCGCCCGCTTCTGCCTCTCCCACTACGCCGGCGACCTCTTCCCCGTAGTCCTCTGCGGCAAGGGCAACAACGGCGGCGACGGCTTCGTAGCCGCCCGCCATCTCGCCGAAGCTGGCCGCTTCGTCCGCATCGTCCTCCTTGGCGCCGCCACCGACGTCAAGGGCGAAGCCGCCGACGCCCTCGTCCGCGCCGAGTCCCACAACGACATCGAGCTCCACGAAGTCGCCGACGAAGAAGCCCTCAAGACCGCCCTCGCCGACGCTGCCCTCATCCTCGACGCCGTCGTCGGCACCGGCTTCAAGCCACCACTCCGCGGCCTCGCCGCCACCGCCCGCGACATCCTCGCCGCCACGACCACCCCCGTCGTCGCCGTCGATCTCCCCAGCGGCTGGGACGCCGACTCCATGGACCAGAAGTCCCCCGACGCCTTCCGCGCCGACGCCGTCGTCACCTTCGTCGCCCCCAAGCTCGCCCACATCTTCGGACACCTCACGCCCGGCAAGAACTTCGGCCCGGTCGTCGTCGCCAATATCGGCACACCGGCCTCAGCCGTAGCGTCCACCACCAACCTCCACTGGGCCGGCGCCGCCAAATCCATCGCCGAATTCCCCCGCGACATCAACAGCAACAAAGGCAAGTTCGGCCACGTCCTCATCCTCGGCGGTGCACTCGGCAAAGCCGGAGCCCCCACCATGGCCTCGCTCGCCTCCATGCGCACCGGCGCCGGCCTCACCACCGCCGCCGTCGTCAAAGACGTCCTCCCCACCGTCGCCAGCATCGCCCCAGAGCTCATGCTCACCCCGCTCGCCGAAAGCCCCACCGGCGGCATGTCGCTGGACGTCCTCGCCCCCGCCAAGCTCGCGCAGCTCCTCAAAGGCATCACCGTAGTCGGCATCGGCCCCGGCCTCGGCACGGAAGGCACCACCCCCGACTTCGTCCGCCAGTTCCTCAAATCCGTCACGCTCCCCCTGGTCCTCGACGCCGACGCTCTCAACGCCCTCGCCGGCCGCACCCAGCTCTTCCACGACGCCATCGAAGCCGCTAAAACCCTTGGCAAACCCCGCACCATCGTCCTCACCCCGCACCCCGGCGAAATGGCCCGCCTCCTCGGCATCACCGTCAAAGAAGTCGAAGCCGACCGCATCAACCTCGCGCGCACGTTCGCCACGGAACACGGCGTCACCCTCGTCCTCAAGGGCTGGCGCACCCTCATCGCCCACCCCGACGGCCGCATCGCCGTCAACACCACCGGCAACCCCTCCATGGCCAAAGGCGGCTCCGGAGACATCCTCACCGGCATCGTCAGCGCCATGCTCTCGCAATATCCCGACAACGTCGCCGAAGCCGTAGAAGCCGCCGTCTTCCTCCACGGCCTCGCCGGAGACTTCGCCTGCACCGCCCAGGACGAGCACACCGTCCTCGCCACCGACACCGTCGCCCACCTCTTCCGTGCCTTCCGCTTCCGCAACACGGACGCCGACCACCTCACCTGGATCGCCGGAGGCGCCGCCCGATGAGCGATCCGATAGTCCCGACAAGAGAGTGGACCCGCGAAAAGCGCCTCCGCACCCGTTCCGTCAACGGCACCCTCGCCCTCGGCGAAACCATCACCGAGCTCCTCCGCGCGCCCAAACTCGTCGTCCTCCGGGGCGACCTCGGCGCCGGCAAAACCACCCTCGTCAAAGGCATGGCCGTTGCTCTCGGAGCCGCCGAAGCCGAAGACGTCACCAGCCCCACCTTCACCCTCGTCCACGAGTATCGCGGCCGCAAAACCCGCCTCATCCACCTCGATCTCTACCGCCTCGAAACCGAGCAGGAGCTAGAAACCGTAGGCCTCTGGGAGCTGGCCGACGCCTCCGACGCCCTGGTCCTCGTTGAGTGGGGCGACAAATTCTCCAGCATTATGCAGCGCGCCGACGCCATCATCTCCATCTCCCCCGGCGAAAACGAAACCGAACGCCTCCTCCTCCTCCACTGGCGCGACTGAACAGGCAGCAATCCCGGGTGGCCCATTCATGCGCGTTTTTGCGCATGAGTGGGGAACACCAACCGCTCACCGGACTTGCCGTTGCCTTTGCTTGTTTTTCGCCGTCATCCTAGAGCGGCAAGCGAAGGACCCCCTGAATTTCTCGTCCGTTGCCAAAAACTCGGCCAATCGGCATCGAACCTCCAGGAGCACCCATGCCCATCCCCGCCGACGACCTCACCCGCACCCTCACCTTCGCCCGCCCCAACGACGACCAATCCCTCACCCACGTCGCCGTCGTCGGCGACACCTACACCCTCCTTCTCACCAGCAAAGACACCGCCGGCCGCTACTGCCTCATCGATATGCTCATCCCACCCGGCGGCGGCCCACCCCCGCACCGCCACGACTTCGAAGAGACCTTCTCCGTACTCGAAGGCCAGATCGAAGCCACCTTCCGCGGCCAGAAGTCGACGGTAAAAGCGGGCGAAACCCTTCACATCCCCGCCAACGCACCGCACCAGTTCCACAACGCGTCGGACAAGCCAGCCCGTCTTCTCTGCACCTGCTCGCCCGCCGGCCAGGAAGAAATGTTCCTCGAAATCGGCATCCTCGTCCCTACCCGCACCACCCCCGCGCCCAAACTCAGCGAAGACGAACAAAAAGCCTTCTTCGCCAAAGCCGTAGCCCTCGCCCCCAAATACAAAACCGAACTCCTCAAATCAACCTGAGCGCAACGCCCGCAAAACAGAAACCCCAGCCCCCAACCCCCAAACCCCGGCGTTAAACACAAAAGACCGCGATTATCGCGGCCTTTTCGTTTGGATCGGTTTGCGGATTACCGCGAGCGCCAGTTGGCATTCGTACGGTCGCGCATCGCGATGAAAGCAGGGGTAAAGACGGTAAGAGCGGCAAAGGTAGTCGTGATTGCGTAGTACATAGTGTTTCTCCTTGTGTAGCGGCGCGGGTCGTCATTCCAGGCGAGAGGCGCTCGCAGGTCCCAATACGTTAGTGGGAGTTGTCGGTGATGTCCTTCAGCGTGGGCGGGTGTGAGATCTTGACTCAGCCGTCGCAATCGCTGGCATAAATTCAGAGGCCTGGGGTCGGCGCGCTTGTCTTGTTTGGCTGCGCTTCCAACTCAGTTCACAGGACCTACTACGGATAAGATACGCGATTGGTTCCGTTCGATGCAACTTTTATCGCACGTCCGTTCGCTATTCGCACAAGTCCCCTTGCGCCTTTCTGATGTTTTTCTCAGCAAATGCGCACTTATTGATACGCGGGCCGTTCCGGAAAGTTCCAGGAATCTTTTCTATTGTCAGAGATTCTTTTCGGGTGCTATATTCTTCGGCTTCTTTCGTGGCGAATCGCCAGCCCCTAAGAGCCCTTTTTCGAGCCCCGACCGACCAGTTTCAGCCCCTGCTGCTCAACAATCCCACCAGTCTTCCCACCTCGCCCCACATACCGGTAGATGGCACAAAGCTCATCCCCCGTAGACCCATACTCCTTCTGCTCGGCAATCGCCGCCAGGTCGGCCACATGGTCTTCCGGCGTCATCGGCACCCTTCCCATCCAGATACGCTCAAACGCCCCATGGTGGTCCAACAGGGAGTCATGCTCGGCATTGGCATAGATCAGGTCCAGCGCCGCCGCATGCTCCGTCCTGCTGGCCTCAATATGCCGCAGAAACCGCCGCAGGATCGGCAGCTCAAACGGATGAAACAGAAACGCCAGCGTCGCCTCCGCCGGAACCGGGTGTACGGTAGCATCCGCATGGTGCAGCTCGATCGGCGCCAGCGCATTCGCTTCCGGATCATCGGCCCAAAGCGCCATGTTCGCCCGCGCGACGTCCGCCAGCGGCCCATTCAGCTCCACACCCTCCACCCGCAGAAACGGATACTGCGAAGCCAGCAGACAAGCCCGCCCCTTACCCGCGCCCACATCCAGAAACACCGTTTGCTCAATCGCCGCCTGCGGTTGCAGGTCCCGCAGCCAACGGTCCAGCAAACCGCTCAGAATGCTCGGCGCCACCCCGTAGTACGCGGTAAGCTCCTCCACCTTCGCCCCGGTACCCTTCACAATCGTCCGCCCCGGAATCAATCCGGACGTGTCGGTGCCATGTAGCGTGTCAAAGGGATGAATCGCAGGAGCTTTCTTTTTAGGCGGCATCGAGGAAAAGCATACCCCACCCGCCTGAGGGCATTCGCCTTACCGGATTAGCGTGGGGCTTCAGCCCCACGAACCAGGTCCAACCACCAAGGAGCTTCAGCCCCGGAAGGGCCAAAGGCCCGTCTCAAAAGCCCGCTACAGAATCGCAAACAAAGGCGGCAGCAACTTCACCTCAACCCGCGAAATCGCCTCCAGCCCCAGCAGCCGATTCTCCACCTGCGCCACCATCTGGGCATTTGCTCCCTCATCACTCGTCGGCGCACTCAACGACACCGCCGCTACAAACCGAGGCGCCACCCCCGGCGCCTCCGTATCAGGCGTCAAATGAGCACTCCGCACCAGCTTCATGTCCACAATATTCCGCCGCAACACCGGGTCGTAACAATCGCGCAGGGCACTCAAAAGGTCAGCGTCAGTCATAAACCCTAAGCCACAGTATCGCGATGGTACTGCGCACACCCATCCACATGCTTCTTCGCATTCGCCCGCCAGCTGGGCGTGCGGTAGAACACAAGCCACGTCTTGCAGGCCCGCACATCGGTCAGCGCCAGCACCATGTCGCTGCTCTCCGTGTTCGGCCCCTCCGTAGCGTTCCGCAGCGCCGTAAACGCCGGCTGGAAGTCCGCATCCGGAGCATCCCGCAATCCCGCAGCCTTATCGAACGCCGCCCACGCCGGCCCGGCCAGCGTATTGGTCTGCTGCAGCGCCGCCTGTTCGGCCTTCTTGCGGTTATGGCTACGCACAATGTTGAACACAAACAACCCGATAACGACAGCAAGCAGAACGTAATGGCGTGGACGTAATTGCATAAATTGGACTCGGTTCCAGTGCAGCTTAGTGTGTTCGATCAACCAGATAATGCGCCAGCGCCATCAACGGATCGGCAGCGCCGCCAAACACGGCAAGCGCTTGATCCGCATCGGCAATATACTCCGCGGCATCGTGTTTCGATTGCTCAATCCCAAACACCGCCGGCCACGTCGCCTTATCGCTCGCCGTGTCCTTGCCCGCAGTCTTACCAAGCTGTTCCGACGACTGCGTCACATCCAGAACATCATCGACAATCTGGAACGCCAGCCCGGCATTCTCGCCAAAGCTCCGTAGCCGCGCAATCGCGTCTTCTTTCGTACACGCCAGCTTTGCTCCCGTGCTCAGGCAATGCCCCAACCCCAACAGCCCGCCACACACAATCGAGGTAGTGATCAGCGCGCCGGTCTTGGCCCGATGAATCCGTTCCACCAGCTCCGCCGTCGGCTTATGCCCTTCGCCTTCAATATCCATCACCTGCCCGCCGATCATCCCCGGTGGCAGATCGCCCGGCAGCCCACTCCCAGGCACCGGACCAACGCCTGTCCCAATCGCAAACGAGAACTCCCGCATAATCTCGACCAGCGTCGCCGCCGGTGCGTTCAACTGCGAAATCGTCTGGAACGCCAGCGTCTGCAGGGCATCGCCCGCAAGGATGGCGATGGCTTCGCCAAACACCACATGGCAGGTCGGCTGCCCACGCCGCAGGTCGTCATTATCGAGCGCCGGCAGGTCGTCGTGGATTAGCGAGTACGTATGAACCATCTCAAGCGCCGCACCCAGCTCCGCCGCACCTTCCGGTAGCACGCCCGCAACGCATCGCGCCGCTTCCATACAAAGAATCGGCCGCAGCCGTTTTCCACCCGCAAACGTGCTGTGGCGCATCGCCCGATGGATCGAATGAGGTTCAACCGTCGCCGCCGGAAGCAGCCGTTCAAGAGCGGCATCGGTAAGTGCGGCCCCGGTAGTGAGAAGAGATTTTACGTCAGTAGACATGCTCTAAATCAGTTTACGCGACGCGCCGGACCCACACTCAAAACTGAAAGACTCAAGACTGAACGAACCCTCACTCCTCAAACCTTTAAATCCTCAAACCTCTACAACAACCCGTGAACTCGGCACTCCTATATTTCTCAATACCGCAGTCACCCTTCTATCAGGCGTTCGTACTTCTTCCACGCCACGCCAACCCCAACAACACCAGCGCCAGCCCCGAAACTCCAAACCCAACCTCCTGGTCCCACCCATATCGCCAATGAATATCAACGGTCGAAGCCCCGGACGGCACCGCAAACGCCATCAACCCATCATCCCGCTGCGCCCTCGTCACCGCGGCACTCCCATTCAGCATTACCTGCCAGTCCGCAAAGTTCCGCAGATTCAGCACCAGAAACGAAGCCTGCGGCAGTTCGACCGTCAGATGCCGCGGCGCCTCCGCCGAAAGCGTATCCGCCGGCAAATTGTCACTGTCGTAATTCGGATCGGTAGCCGCCGGGTTCGCCACGGTACCCGGCGCAAACGCCTGAGGATCGCTCGCCAGCCAATAAGCCGGATCGTCCGCCCGCAGAAAGTCATTATCCGCACCCACCGGCGCGTACTCATCCGTCGGCCCCACACCATGGTGCGTCCGGAACGCCTCCGCCATCGACGCCGGCAGATCGCCCACCTCGCAAGGCTGCCGGTACAGATGAATGCAAACCAAAGTCAACAATACCGGGCAAACCAAACTCACCCCCAGCACAAGTCCGCGGTTTCCGCTCCACCTACCCAACAACAGCGCCACCGTAAGCCCCAGCACCGCCGAAAGAACCGTCAGCAGTCGCCACGGAAACTGCAAAAATGCCAGCTCCGGCAGATGCAGCCACACCTGCGTCGAAACCGGAACCAGCAGAAACGCAATCAACACCGTGATCCCAAGCATCGTCCATCGCAGCCACCGCCCAGCCTCATCGCGCCGCAGCGCCAGCACCACAGCCGCCACAAACGTCACCCCAAGCAGCGAAACCGCCAGCAAACTAGCCGTATGCAGCACGGCATTGTGCGGCCCATCGGCCGTATGCCCGAAAAGAAAATTATCCTGCACCCGCATGTTCGGAATGATCGCCATCGCAATCTGCACATACCGCCGCTCATACGCCGCAGGAACCAGATAGAACGCGGGCAACGCCAACCCCAACGCAAATCCACCCACAAGCGAACCCAGCATCCGCACCGGAAGCACCCGCGTCTCCCGCCACACCATTCCCAGCCGCAGCACCGCAAGCAGCGCAAACGCATACGTCCCCATCACCGCGGCTGGCGCATTCGTAAGCCACAGCAGCGCTAGTGGCACCGCAATACCAACAACACTCGGCCTCTTCTTCAACACGGCCAAAAACAGCAACGGAATCCACGTAGCTGCCAGCAACTCCGCATAAGCCGTCCGCTCAAACGCATTGAACAGCATGTACGGATTCGCCAGATACAGCACAGCTGCCATCAGTGCCGCATTCTCTTGGACAAACTCCCGTGCCAGCCGGTACATCGCGAAACCCGCGCCACACAAGGCCAGGAACGTAAACAAGACCGGAGCGGCCGATACGGGAAACACTAACGTCAGCAGCGCACCGAGCATCCATGAAAGCGGCGGATAAAACACAAACCGCGGCTCACCCGCGCCCCATGCCGGCGAAAACGCCCATCGCGGATATACGGTCCCATGCCGCATCTGTTGAGCGGCATCGAGCCAGCTCTGTAAGTGGAAATCAAAATCGTGCCCGCACGAGCATCCGTGAACGATCAGAGGGAGGGTTGCCAGCAGCGCCGCGAGGGGGATCAGAATGTGGTGTCGGCGCATGTTGATAGCCTAACCGGGATGTCAAGTTTGCTGGACACCACACGATCCATAAACTCACCGTAAGTCACCACAAACCACCGTAAAATTGCACCGTAAAAATCGCCTTAAACCGGCCCCAGCGGCACGTGCGGCTCCGGCGGCAGGACAACCCGGATGGGATCGTCGGTTCGCACTACCCCACCCGCCCGCACCACGCTCATCACCCCTGCGCGCCGCGTTTTCTGGTTCGTCGCATCCCGTGGCCCCCACATATGTTCCTGCAGACCGGCACAAAATGCGTCAATCTGCGAGCACGGCGTTCGCAGTCCTGTGACCTCAACAACAGCTTCCGAGCCAAGATGCAGCAGCGTTCCCGTGGGCAGGCTAAGTAGCTCCAATCCGGTGGTCAGAATGTTCTCTCCAAGATCGCCTGGATTCAGCGCAAACCCTCTTGCAGCAAGCTCTTCCAGTAATTCAGCAGCGATCAAATGCACCTGAGCAAGGTTCGGCAGCGAAGCGTCTTTGCGCTGGAGATAGAGGTGCTGCGTCGTGCGCCCGCGATGCGCATCGCCTTCAACGCCTTCGCCCGCGATGAGCGTGATGCACGTCTGCGGAGACTTTGAGAAGCCGTGTTCCGGGTTCAGTGAAACCGAAGTGATGAGCATAGACAGCAGCTTAAGGTAAAAGCATCAGCGTGTGTACTGGTTGCGCGCTGGGCTGCAAGGGCATGGGAAATGTTGTTCCGTTGAGCCATGGCTGGAACTGGTCAAGATAGTGCGGACTCGCGGGATTGCCGGATTGGCCGGTAGTGATATTGCCCAGAGACGCCTGCGGATTCGCAAGGTCTGCGGTGAATCGTTCGCTTGGACCGTAATTGAACGTCATAGCTTTTACACTCGTGCCATCGCCGCTGGTAGCACGTGGGCCAGTGCTGGAAGGAGTACCTAGCAGACGATCCAGCAGGGGTGACAGTGAGAAGACCGGATGCTGTATCTCTACGGGATGCGATGGGCCGTAGTGCCATGTGGAAAGGTTAGATGGTGCGTGAGCATCGCGTAGACCACGCTCTACAGCGTCAGTGAGCAAGTCGTCCCAGTTGGCGTATCCGGTGGGCAGCCAGCGCGCCGGGGTATTTTGAAGCAGCTTCTCCAAAGCCACCGACTGCTCAGACCAGCTATAGAGATTGAGTAACTGCTCGGGGTGGGAGCCGATCTTCTTGCGATGATCGTGCGCGGCGATCTGAGGGTAGAGCAGCATCGGCCAAAGCTCACGCCGCGCTGCGTCCACGATGGCCGGTGCAGCGGCGTTGATGGAGACTTCGCCGTTCCAGGCGCGGAGAAAATCGGCGGCCTGCTTCAAGCGTGCCTTGTCGTGAGAAAGCGCTGTAGATGAGGCATGATCCAAAGCGTAGGCCAACCGCTGCGCGACAACGAGGTCGAACTCGGAGTGGATGTCGTCCTGGATCGCTAGCATGTCCGCCGGCGTGAGATTGGTGCGTTCGGCAAGGAGTTTGTTGATGCGCTCTGCGCGGTAAGGGGGAGACCAGTTCAGCGCTATAGCGTACGCGTAATTATCGGGTGTAACGCGTGCGTTGGCTGTGGCGAGAATGCCGTTCGGCGGGTCGACGATGTTCGGGAGCTCGGTGTATGGGATGTAACCCGACCAGATCTGTGAAGCGTCCAGTGCATCTACAGGGATCGGCGAAATGGGTGAGCCGATGGTGTAGTCGAACGTCGGCTTGCCGCTTGGGAGAGCCGTTGGCGGCGGTGTTGCGATGGGTGGTTGCGCGTCGTCGGATGGGGACTCATCGGAGTCGTTGAGCTGGTCTTCTTCATCCGCAGGTGCGGGGCCGGTGGGGAGTGGTGTGGCAATAGCGCGTAGATGCTGCACTGCCGGGCCGCGGACGGGGATGGCGCCGATGGCGTGGTAGCCGATGTGCTTTTGGTCATCGGCGTAGATCACGTTGAGCGATGGCCCTCCCCATGTGGCGAAGGAGGCGACCAGTGATGCGCCGTCTGTTGCTGTGTTCACGCTGAAGAACGGCGCGACAATGATCGTTGGGTCATAGATAGTCCAAGCGAGTGAGAGCGCGCGGTGATCGCTGTTGAGCAGAGGCGTGATGATGGGTGTTACGAGCTCGGATACACCTGCGGCGCGGGTAGACATCGTGGATTGGCCGAGATGCTCGGTGGTGGTGAGGACATCGAAGTCAACGTCATGACTGAAGCGCACCTTGATGTGCTCGGGATGATGGCCGACGGATTGCCACGAGCCGTCGGTGCTCTGAAACTGCATGTTTGAGCCTGTGCCGCGCAGGTGCTCGATGCGTACGTCCTGCACATCGCCGACGAGGTTGGTAAAGCCCCAGGCGACGTGTTGGTTGCGTCCGACGATGACGAACGGAACGCCGGGAAGGGTAAAGCCGGCGACGTCGATTGCCGGGGCGGTGGCGGTTGCAGGGGCGTGCAGTGTGGCTTCGTACCAGATGCCCGGTACGGAGAGCGACAGGTGCATGTCGTTTGAGAGCAGCGGCGCGCCTGAAGCTGAATGTGAGCCTGCAACGGCCCAGTTGTTGGAGCCTGCGCGGCACTCAGCGCAGCGCAGGCCGGGGAACTCGTGGCTGAGAGAAAGCAGATCGCTGGGGTTGGCGAGTTGCGGTAGTTGCAGCTTCGATTGTGAGCGGTCGAGGGGAATCTGCTCCACTTCGGGGACTGGGGTGGTGAGGTCGGGTGGCGGCTGCGTTGGAGGATGATCGCGCCAGGAACCTACCGGGTAGAGGTCAGCGATCTGTTGCGGGGAAAGATGCGCTGCGAGAGCTTCGCGGCTGAGCTTTACAGGGAACTGCGTGGAGAGATCCTGGAACATGGCCAGCGAGACGAGCAGGGTGTCTCGTGGCGCCCATGGAGCGGGTGTGTAGTGCAGGAGATGGAACTCGACGGGCAGGTGGCCGTTGTGGGGATCGGTGGCTTGTGCGATGAAGGCGTTGACGCCGCGTGCGTACGCTTCGAGCTGATGGAGCTGGTCAAGGGCGAGCATCTTCACCGCACGATCTGCGGTTTCTGTAAGTTGCAGGGTGCGCTGCAGGCGGTCATGCGGGACGAGGTTGGGGCCGAGGATTTCTGCGAGCTGCCCGGCGGCGTGGCGGCGGACGAGGTCCATCTGCCAGAGACGGTCCTGTGCGGTGATGAAGCCCTGTGCGAAGAGCAGGTCGTCGAGGTTGGCGGCCTGGATGGAGGGCACTCCCTGGGCGTCGCTGGTTACGGTTACGGGTGCGCTGAGGCCGAGGGCTTGCATGGTGCCATCAAGCTGCGGCATGGAGGCGTGCATGGCGTGGCGGAGCCAGAGCGCTGTGCCGATGAGCGTGAACGCTACGACGGCGAGCAGAATTCCCAGCACCAGGAAGAGGCGGTGCAGATGGAAACGTTCGAGGAAGTGCTTTTCGTGCGCGGGGCGCTTGTTGCGGAAGCGCGAGAGGTTGGCGAAGAGAGTTGGCCGTGGGTGCTCCTGATGCGCGTCGACAGAGGTGTCGGTACGCGTAAGCCATCTTGGCTCGCTGGGCGTTGGATCGGCGTTTTCGAGCGGGCCGTTTGGTTCGGGAGGAATCGATGTCATGCGCTGAGATGATTTTAGGCGATGATGCCGATGCTCTCCGGTGGATTGCTTTCGTGCATCTCCTCGGGAGATGGTTTGACGCCCGGGTGGGTTGTAAAGCGGATCACAAAGAGTGTGGCGAAAACGAAGATCGCTGAAAAGAGACTGCCTTCGGGGCCGTCGGATCCGCCGGAAAAGAGGGTTTTGCCGGTGGGGTGGGTGGAGAGCAGCCGGCCGACGCTGACGTTGCCGCTGTCGGCGACGCCGAACAGGAAGCTCTGCGACCAGTCCCACACGGCATGAAAGCCGATGCCCCACCACAGCGAGCCGGTGCGCCAGAGCGCGTAGCTGAAGACCATGCCGATGAAGAAGACCTGCAGGATGCCGAAGACGTTCTCACCGCCGTTGAGGATGTGAAGGCCGCCGAAGGTGAGGGACATGATGGTGGCGGCGATCCAGAAGGCGGCAGTGTGTGGGTTGGCGGGTGAGAGCTGCTCGGCAAGGCCCCAGACGCCGCGCATGAGCGTGTACTGGAGGTAGCCGCGGAACTCATACTCTTCGCAGAAGCCGACCAGAAGGAAGGCGAAGAACCATGCGGATCCCCAGCGCAGGATGGAGGCACCGTGAAGCAGGCGACCATCGATTGCGAGGAAGTGAAGCTGGTGCAGCAAGGCGACGAGCAGCGACATCGAGACTACGCCCCAGATGGTGCCGGGGATGAAGTCTCTCCAGCGTTGTTTGCCGATGCCATAGGCCCCAAGCGGGCGGTGTTCGGCACGGGAGATGAGCCAGCAGGCGCCGAGCATGCCGAAGAAGGTGACACCGTCGTTGACGAGAACGAATACGGGGACGAATGGAATGAGCGACTGGGCGCTGGGACCACCGGGATGGCCCTGTGCTGCGATGAACTGCTTGAGTTGGCCGGTGGCGGCGATGCCGGAGGTGCTGGCGAATATCGTCAGAATCGATACGATGACCAGAAAAATCAGGATGCCCCAGCCGGCGCGGAACCCGAAGCGGCCGAAGAAGACGGGATTGTCGGGCTTTGTGATGGTCTGTACGGGTTCGTTCTGCTGCAGATCGTTCAAAGGGTGGTCCTCCGGCATGAGGTGAAGATACGGATTGAGCCGGTGTACGGTTCCCCGGACGCCAAGGTCAGCTATGCTGTGAACTGAATTGTAGAGGGTGATGCGCTTGAACTGCCGTGTTTTTTATCATGACAACTGTTTTGACGGAGCCTGTTCGGCTTCGCTGTTTACGAAGTTTCATCGCGAGTGCATTGGCACGGCGGCGAGCTTCGACTACGTGGGAATGAAGCATAAGGCCGGGAACTTGTTTGAGGACGATGAGTTTCAGGTCGATGGCGAGAATGCGATCGTCGACTTCAAGTACTCGCCTTCGCCGTTGGTGACTTGGTGGTTCGATCATCATCAGTCGGCGTTCACGACGCCGGAGGATGAGGCGGAGTTTCGGGCGGGGCAGGTGAATCCTGATGGAACGCCGGGGCCGAAAGCGATGCGGGAGTTCTTCGATCCGAAGTACACGAGCTGCACGACGTGGATTGCACACATTGCGAGCACGAAGTTTGGGATGGATGTGTCAGGGTTGAAGGAGCTGCTGCACTGGGCAGATATCGTCGATGGCGCGAAGTATGAGAGCGCCAAGGCTGCTGTTGAGATGGAAGCACCGGCGATGAAGATCACGATGGTGATCGAGAGTGCGCCTACCAGTGCGCTAGTCCAGCGGTTTATTCCACTGATGACCACGATGAGCTTGCAGGAGGTGCTCGATCAGCCGTTTGTGCAGGAACTGATTGGGCCGCTGATGGAGAAGCATTGGGAGGGCGTGGAGCTGATTCGCGAACGGTCGTACCTGGAGCGTGGCGTGATTACGTTCGATATTACCGATCAGCCGACCGAGGGATACAACAAGTTCATCCCGTACTATTTGCATCCGGAAGGGACGTATAACGTGGGGCTGTCGAAGTCGAGCTTCAGGAACAAGATTTCGGTGGGGACCAATCCCTGGACGAAGAAGCCGGCGAGTGAGCTGGCGAATATTGCGGCGATCTGCGAGCGGTTCGGCGGCGGTGGGCATGCGCGCGTGGGAGCGGTGAGCTTCCCGGTGGAGAAGGAAGAGGAGGCGCGGATGGCGGCTGCGCAGATTGTGATGGAGTTGCGGGATCGGGAAGAGTAGCTATTTGCGGAGGGATGGCGGTATAAGCATGGAGCCGTGCATGATTCGAATCAAAACGACATCCGTTTGTTCGGGTCGATAGAAGACGATATAGGGAGTTCTCGGAACAACTAACTCTCTAATTGTGAAGACGCGTGTTCGCTTTCCAAGCTTTGAAAATGGTCTTAGCTGCCGAATTGAATCCATGATCAGTTTGCACTGGCGATCCGCTGCGGCCAGATTGTTTAGCGCGATGTGCTCGTGAATCGCAACGAAATCATCCGAGGCTTCTGATGTCCACCGAATCACGCCGCTTGCTTATCCCTTGCGGAGGCTTTCATCGTTTCAAATCGTTCCATCATCTCTTCGTGGCTGATTGTTTCGCCGGCGTCAGCTTGCCGGATGCCCTCCGCTAACTCTGACTTCAGGTGTTCATAATCAGCCAGGTACAGGGCGAGAGCTTCGCGCAGGACGGTCTCGCGGTCGGCTTCCAGATTGATAGCGATCTCGTCAATCGTAGCGATTGATTCTTCGGGGGCTTCGAAGGTGACGGTCTTCATACTCATGAGCAAAGGATAGGCCGACTTTTGGCCAATTTCAAGAGTGCTTGCCGAGGAAATAAAAAGAGCGTGCCAAGTTGGCACGCTCTTACTTCGTTGCGTGCTGCTTAAGGTCTTGCGGAGTAGATCTTCGTGAGGTCGTTGAAGATGACGAAGGCCGCGAAGAGAACGATGCAGACAAAGGCGACCTGGTAGATGCGCTCCTTGATCTGCTCGTTGACGTCGCGGCGCATGAAGGATTCGACGAGCAGGAAGAGGATCATGCCACCGTCGAGGATGGGGATCGGCAGCAGGTTGAAGATGCCGAGGTTGAGCGAGATGATCGCCATCGTTTCGATGATGGGGTTCCAGCCAGGAAGTTGGAAGGCCTGGTGGACTTGCTGGCCGATGCCGATGGGGCCGGCCATGGCTTTGACGGAGACGCGGCGGGTGAAGAGGCCTTCGAGCACGTCCTTGATCAGGCCTGCGCCCTTGTAGTTGCTCTTTGCGGAAGCAACGGCAGCTGGGATGAAGGCGAGGCGGTCGATCTTGACCGGTGGATATACGGGTGTGAAACCGATGCGGTACTTGTTGCCGTCGGCGCCGGAAGATTGTTCCGGAACGAGTGTGACCGGGAGGGTGGTGTTGCCGCGGCCGATGATCAGGTTCGCGGGTTTGCCGGCCTGGTCCTGCAAGTAGGCGAGCAGCGCAATGACCGAGTGCGGCGTGAAGCCGTTGAGCGAGAGGATGGTGTCGCCGCCGCGGAGACCGGCGCGGTCGGCGGGCGAGCCGGCGAGGATCGACTTGTCGACGGGCGAGACCTGCACGGGTGTGTCCTGCATGCGCGGGACGAAGAACGCTGAGGGGTCGAACTTGTCAGGGCCATCGGGGGTGGTGAGCGTTGCCGTGGTGTTGATGCGCTGGCTGTTGTGCAGGTAGGAGAACGCTACGCTGTGGTTCAGGTTGAGCTGCGAGTGGTTGAAGATGTCGTCGAAGTGTGGGTTCTCGATGGTGTCGAAGTGGACGATCGTGTCGCCGGTCTGGAGGCCGGTGGCGACGAAGGGCGAGTGTACAGGCACGTAGTCGACGACGGCCGGCTGCGAGAGGTACTCGTCGACCTCGTGGTGCGTCATGTTGAGGCCGAGGATGAGGACGAAGGCGAGGATGAAGTTGAAGACCGGGCCGGCGAGTGCGACGATGACGCGGTGCCAGCGCGGATGCGCGTTGAAGTCGCCGGGATCGGTGGCGGCCTGGCCGGGCTGGTCGCCGGACATTTTGACGTACCCGCCAAGGGGGAGCGCGCAGACACGGTAGTCGGTATCGCCGGAGCGGAAGCCGAAGAGGCGCGTGCCGAAGCCGATGGAGAAGACCTCTACGCGGATGCCGAGGAGCTTGGCGGCGGCGTAGTGGCCGAACTCATGGACAAGCACCATGATGCCGAGGACGATAAGAAATTCAACAATTGCAGCGATAGACATGAGTCTTGCAGTGCCTCGGGAAACAGGTGCAGGGAATTTAGATGGTGCTGAGCCTTGTGACGATCTCTTGTGCGGAGCGGCGGGCGGCAGCGTCTGCCGAAAGCACCTCGGGGATAGACGCGGGAGAACCGCTGGCGGTGAGCGCGAGCACTTGTTCGATTGTACGAGGGATGCCTAAAAAGGGCAGCTTTCCGGCAAGGAAGGCCTCGACGGCGATCTCGTCGGCGGCGTTGAGCGCGATGCAGTGGTTTTGCGACGCGGCAGCGGCTTCGTAGGCGAGGCGTAGGCAGGGGAAGCGAGCGAAATCGGGCTGCTGGAAGTCGAGCTGGGAGAGGGCGGTCATGTCGAAGGTCAGGTCGGACGCGATGCGCTCGGGCCAGCTCAGGGCGTACAGGATGGGCAGGCGCATGTCGGTGACGGATATCTGCGCGAGGATGGAGCCGTCTATGTACTCGACCAGGGAGTGGATGGTGGATTGAGGATGGACGGTGACGCGGACCTGCGACGGTGGCAGGTTGAAGAGGCGGCAGGCTTCGATGATTTCGAGGCCCTTGTTGAGCATGGTCGCGGAATCGACGGTGATGCGCTGGCCCATGACCCAGGTGGGGTGTTTGAGGGCCTGGGGGGGGGTGATGTGCTCGAAATCGGCGAGCGACGTGTTGCGGAACGGACCGCCGGACGCGGTGAGCCAGATCTGCTTGACCTCGTTGGCCGCGCCGCCGCGGAGGCACTGGTGGATGGCGTTGTGCTCGGAGTCGATGGGCAGCAGGTCGACGTTGTGTTCGCGGGCGGCGGCGAGGATGAGGTCGCCGGCGGCTACGAGGCACTCTTTGTTGGCGAGGCCGATGGTTTTGCCGGAGAGAACGGCGGCGTAGGTGGCTTCAAGACCGGCGACGCCGACAATTGCGGAGACGACGAAGTCGACTTCCGGGAGTGTGGCAACGCGGACGGTGCCGGCGGTGCCATGGACGACTTCGATGCCAGTGATGCCGGCTTCTTTGAGCTTGCCAGCGAGTTCATCGGCCAGCTTTTCCGTCGCGATGGAGATGATCTGCGGGCGCCAGCGGACGCACTGGGCGAAGGCCGTGTCGAGGTTGGAGCCGGCGGCGAAGGCGATGGGATGGAAGCGGTCGGGGTGCGACTCGCAGATGCTGAGGGTGCTCTGGCCGATGGAGCCGGTTGAGCCGAGGAGGGCGATCTTCTTCACTGGTCTATTTTCGCAGAGATGGGGACAGGTCGGGGGTCTTAGCTGCGCGGTGATTTTGCTTCCAGCGCCGCCAGACGCTCACGAAATTCCATGGAACTGTCAAATTTATCGGACATCTGCTTGATATTGTCTGAAAGATGTCTGGTCGCTTCGGTCAATTTTTCGTCCAAATGTCTGATAGCTTGTGTCTGTTTCTCATCGCGCAGGCGGATTTCATTACGAAGGCTCTCATTGGAAACGGTCATCTCGCTACGGAGGGACTCGATGGAAATCTTGACGGCCTTCAATTCAGGCACGAGAAGGTCCTGAACGATCTCGCGGAGAGATTCGACAGCATTTTTCGGCTTCATCGCGGTCACGGCCATAGGTCAAATACGACAACAACTAAAAGCTGCCCAGCGAGAAATATTCTTTGATCGACAGTACGAACCACAGTACGGGAGCGGCGAGCAGGAGGGCGTCGATGCGGTCGAGGATGCCGCCGTGGCCGGGGAGCATTTTGCCGGAGTCCTTGATGTTGACGCCGCGTTTCAGGCCGGATTCGAGCAGGTCGCCGAACTGGGCGGCGATGTTGAGGATCACGGCGAGGATCAGCGACTGCCACCAGGGTTCGGAGGTGTGCAGACGGGTGAAGTTGGAGCCGTGGGCGGAGAGGTAGTCGCCGCCGAAGACGACAGCCATGCCGAAGATCACGCTGGCGACGAGCGAAGCCGCAGCGCCCTCCCAGGTCTTGTTCGGAGAAAGGCGTGGGGCGAACTTGTGGCGTCCGAAGCGGCGGCCGATGTAGAGGGCGGCGATGTCGCCTGACCAGACGCAGAGGAACAGGAAGAGGAGAAGCGCGGTGCCGTTTTCCTCTTCGCCGAGCATGCGGGGAAGCAGCGTAAGCGGGTAGGCGATGTAGAGAAGGATGAGCAGGCCGGCGGCGGTTTCTGAAAGGACGCGATCTAGTGGCGTGCGGAAGGTGTTCCAGGTGAAGAGCACCAGCATGGCGAGCGAGACAGAGGTAATGGTGTCCTGCGGGCGATAGAAGGTGGCGAAGAAGAAGAGTGCGACGGCGCCGAGCGTCCACCAGAGTGGGACGGGATTACCGCCGGCGGCGGCGAGTTCGCGGAACTCGTAAGCGGCAAGCCCGACGACCAGCGCGCAGAGCACGGTGATCATCCATAGCTTGCCGAAGAAGACAAGGCCTATGACGAAAGCAATGAGAACAATGGCAGTGAGGATTCGTTTCATGCGTCTGGCTGAGGATACATGGCCTAATGGCTTCCAGTGAAACGCAAAAAGCGCGCCATCCCCGATGACCTTGCAGGTAAAAGGGGATGGCGCATTGGGGATGTGCTTGAAAGAAATGCGTTAACCGCCGGCGCACTCGCTGAGAGGAATGTTGTTAGCAGTGCAGAAAGCGTCCTGCGAGTTCTTCATGCTCGACAAGGAATGACGCGCGAGAAGAAGCATGCCTACACCCACTACAGCGCTGGCGCCGACGATGATTGCCACGTTCCGTCCATAGTGGCTTTTAGGAACGGTGGTGAGGTCGGCTGATTCAGCAGCAGAAAGTGGCTGACCGGCAAGAACCTTTACGCGGCTCACAAGATTGGTAACTGCGAGCGAGTACCACTGGGCACGAGCTTTGCTTCTTCCAACGATGTCCACCGGAGAGGTGACAGTCCAGAGCTCGACGTTGGTTTTCGCATCGACAATGACCAGCTGAAAGGCAGGGCTGGAGATGGAGTAGACGCCGCCACGGCCGCCCGTGACGTCGGTGAGTGGAGCAATGTCATGCAGGTCGAAGATGAGATCGGCCTGTGCGGGCGACGTTACAAATTGATAATGACCCCATGACCGCAGTGCCGCATAGACATCGTTGAAAGCCTTCGTCTCGTCGACGGGGAAGTTGGCGTCGGCGCCGGAGTTGGTGAGGAAGACGGTGTGGGCTGCGGCGATTTGTATGGGTACAGGAGCGTCAGGGGCCAGCGGTACCGGCACGGGACGCTGGCGGGGAATCGGCGCGATTGGACCGGTGTTGTCAGACGCTGCTTGAGCAGCGGCCATAGCTTGTGCATTGGCTGCTTGGGCTGCAGCCATGGCCTGGTCGCTGGCTTGTTGGGCAGCTTGCATCGCCATCTGATTGGCCTGCGCCGCTGCTTGTGCAGCTTGCATCGCTGGATCCTGCGCGACAGCGGTTTGAGTAAAGACGATGGTGGCACTGAGAATAGCCACCAGCACGGTGGGGAAGGCTTGCATGCGCTGCGTCATAATCTGCTCCTGAAAAAATGTTCCTGTGCATGGGCGAGCTGAGGCTGTCCGAAGAGTGTTCGGATAGCAGCTTCAAGGGTGTGGTTATGCGAGGAACGAGCAGACTAGATGCGGAGAGGGGAAAGCCGAGACCGCGGGGTGGTTGCGGGTAGGTTGTTGACCAGGAGCGCCTGCCGTGATTGTTCGGATGTGAGCGTGAGTGCTGCTTGTGGGGTAAGAAGTTCAAAGCGGAGGCCGAAGGTTTGTGAAGCGGGGCGCGGGGGCCGCACTGCCTTGTTCGGCTTCAGGCGAAACTTTTTTTCAAGCGCGGCGGGCTCTGCGGCGGCCTTGTTGGAGCAGGTGTGGTTGCAATAGAGGTTGCTGGCCTGAGCCACAACGTGGTTGGTGCGGCTGAAGAGAATCGCCGTGGTCAGCAGCGCGATGCGGACGAGATGGGAGCGTCGGATGGCGTTCATCGGACGAGCCTCAGGCCTGACGACTAGGTTCGGTGTCTGTCAGGCTGATAGTAAGAACGCAGAAGCGGAAAAAAAGACGCATCGTATTCAGAATTTATTTGCTGGCTAAGGATCTAGCCGCCGAAGGCGATGCCAGCAGTTGCAGTTGGCCGTCACACAGTTACTCAATGAGTGACCGTCATTGGGCACGGTTGAAGGGGCGGCAATTTCGCCTCGAGACACGCAAAGATTGAACCGTTGCATTGGCGGGTTTCATCTCATCGTCCGTTGCGCAGCGGCATCAGGAGACGAAAGGGACACAACTATGGGAGCGAATGGAACAGTGGAGTCGCAGTTGGTGGAGTCGACGCTGAGGACGTGGCAGCAGGGTGTGGATCGTGCAACGAAGTTATTTGGTGGTTTGGATGAAACCGGATTGCAGCGTGAAGTGGCGCCGGGCAAAAACCGGCTGATCTATCTCTACGGGCACCTGGCGGCGGTGAGCGATGCGATGTTTGCGCAGCTTCGGCTCGGTGAGCGGCTGCATCCGGAGTTCGATGCGTTGTTCCTGAAAGCTCCGGATAAAACGGTGGAGTTGCCCTCAGGCGCGGTGGTGAAGGCCGCATGGGAGGAAGTGCATGGGCGGCTGAAGGTAGAGATGGCGAAGCTGTCGCCGGCGGAGTGGGTGGAGCGGCATGCGGTGGTGTCGGAAGAGGATTTTGCCAAGGAGCCGCATCGAAACCGGTTCACGATGCTGCTCGGCAGGACCGCGCATCTGGGGTTTCATCTGGGGCAGGCTGTGCTGGCGAGGTAACGGCTCATAAGCGAATCCAACACCGGAGGAGCGTTGACTGCGATTGGGGTCCGATCTAGTCTTTGAGCATGAAGGTCACGGCTCAATACGCGGCGGAACACTTTGACGATCTGGCGCTTGCTGTTGATCATGGCGAAGTTGTCGAAATTTCGCGGCCGGAGAAGCCTGCTTTGAAGCTTGTGCAGTCGGTTGGAGCTGATTCCTTAAAGCTTGCGACTCCACGAGTATTGGGCGCCGGAAAAGCGCTGACACATCTGCCCAACCCGGAAGAACTTGAGCGAATCAACCGTGAGTGGAAGCGCGAACTGTCCGAAAAGACAATCGGCTTACCCATTAAGTGATGGAGCTTCTACTCGATAGCCATACTTTACTTTGGGCACTTTACAACGAAGCCGTTCTGCCGCGAAGCCTGGCAAGTATTTTGCGTGACCCGGAGAACAGCCTCTTCATCAGTGAAGCCAGCGTATGGGAGCTCTCTGACAAGGTCGGCAAGCGGCGTTTGTCGCTTGCCGGGAATTCTGTGTCTCAATTCGTTGCGGATATTGAAGCGTTCGGCACAATGTTGCTTCCTATCGAGCTGGCAGACATTCTCGCGTCGGTGGTTTTACCGGCACATCATGGTGACCCGTCCGATCGGCTCTTCATTGCGCAGGCGCGAGCAAGAAATCTTGTGCTCGTGAGCAAGGATTCGGATATCGCAAAGTATGAAGTTGCTGTGCTCTGGAAGTAGCGATGGGATGTTGAGCTAGCCGCGAGCAAGCTCTGCTTCAGTAGGAAGTACGTCGCTCAGGTCTTCGTCGCTGGTTTCGCCGAGCCCGCCGAAGCGGCGTTCGCGTTGCTGGTAATCGGCGATAGCTTCCAGCAGATGCAGGCCGCGGAAGTCGGGCCAGAGGCGCTCGGTGACGAAGATTTCCGCGTAGGCGATCTGCCAGAGCAGGAAGTTCGAGATGCGCTGTTCGCCGGAGGTGCGGACGACCAGGTCCGGGTCGGGCATGTGCGCAGTGTAGAGATGCTCGGATATCTGTGGCTCGTCGATCCGGGACTTGATAGCGTCGTCTACCCCTTCGGCGGCGAGTAGATCCTCGAGAGAGATGCCGCGCTGGGCGGCTTCGGCGAGCATGCTATGGACGATGGAGCGGGCGGAGTCGACGATTTCCGAGCGCGAGCCGTAGTTGAGCGCCAACGTGAGCGTCGTGCCGGTGTTTTTGGCGGTCTGCTCCGCGGCCCACTGCATGGTGTCCTGCACTTCGCTGGGGAGCGAGTTGGTGCGGCCAATGTAGGCCATGCGGATGTTGTTGTCGTTCATCCGCTTCACATTAGAGATCAGGTAGGACTTCAACAGCTTCATCAAGAAGCTGACTTCGTTCTTGGGACGACGCAAATTGTTTTCGAGCGAGAAGGCGTAGAGCGTGAGCCAGGGAAGGTCGATGCGGCTGGCAGTTTCTACGACGTACTGAACGCTTTCGGCGCCCTGCTGATGGCCGAGGAAGCGCTTGAGGGCGCGCTTGCCGGCCCAGCGGCCGTTGCCGTCCATGATGATGGCGACGTGCTGCGGGATGCGGCTGGGGTCGAGCGTATCGTAGATGGCGCGTTCGGCAGGCGTGAGCTCATGCACACGGTTCGAACGTTGATAGACGCGGCTGGAGTTGGATTCGCGCACAGTTGACTCGCTCTGTTGAGGGTAGCTGAAAGGGAGTGAATAGTGAATAGCGAATCGAGTGCATGTTGCCAGAGAAATGGCGGGTTCTTATAAAATCCGGCCATGCTGAGGAGTTTCTGTACATTTGTCTTTTTCTGTGCGGTTGGCAGCATTGCTGTGGCACAGAATCCGCAGGTGACTTTTTATGGCGGGGGAAATCCCTGGGTCACACGAGTGCCCGGAGCAAAGAACGCCGGTTTGGACGGGGCATTGTTTTTGGACACCCATCGGCTGGCCTACTTCCGTTTTAATCGATTTCTTACATTGAGCATGCCGGTCGGGACGTACCACTTTTTTGCCAGCACCAAGTACGACAAGCCAGACGGATCGCCCATGCTTGAGTTGCAGATGGTTGCAGGCCAGCACTACTTTGTCCGGGTTTCCGAGAGTAATGGAGTTGCAGACGTGGTAAGTCCGGTGAGATTGGATCAAGGACGGATCGAACTGGTTTCCTGCCTAGTGGCGCAGAAAGAGGCTGGAAAGATGCGTCCGCTTGATGCCAAATACCTGTCTGACGACGTTCTGTCTCAAGCAGTAGATGGCTGGAAACTGCCAACCTGCCCATGAAATTGGAGAGGCGCCGTCGCGTTCGCTCCTTGTGGGATGCGATCGCGGCGGCGCCGGAGGTCTTGATTCTGGTGCGCTGGCGGACTAGGCGGTGCGGCGGACGCGTCCCTGGGCCAGTTCGCGGACGTGGTTGAGGAAGATCGACTTCTGCGTCGAGTTCAGGTGAGCGGCGTACTTGGCGATCTCGGCCAGGAACGGGTCCGTCATCAGGACAGCGGTTTCGTCCTGGTGACGGGTGGGCGCGTCGCGGAGCAGGGCGGAGATATCGACCTGCAGGGCGCGCGCGAGGCGGTCCAAAGAGGAGAGCGTCGGCATGGCCTTGCCGTTCTCGATCTTCGAAATGTAGGTGCGGGGAACGCCCATGCGTGCGGCGAGCTGGCGCTGCGAGAGGTTGCGGACGTGGCGCAGGTCGCGGACGGCCGTGGCTACCTGCAGGCCGCCTTCGGCGCGCGGAGCCGGTTCCGGAACGAGCGCGATGGCGGCTTCGACCTTGGGCTGTTCGGGCAGCAAGGACTTCTTGCAGCGGCGGCAGCTATCGGACGATGTGCGGAATTGCACCAGTTTGCAGGATTCGCAACGAAGTACTTCGCGCTCCGTGGACGGGACCGCCTGGAGCTGCGATTCCATCTGGGGCTGCGAGACGGGAACATCCAGCGGTGTAGAAACCGCAAGGGGCGCCATCATGGTTGCCATAAGTTGTGTTGTGCGGGCGGATCCAGAGCAAGGACCGCAGCCGCTCACGTCCGATAACGGAAGCAAGGGATGTGCCTACAATGACACCGGAGTACCGGAAGAGTCAAGAGTGTTGCCGGAGATACCGGTAAGAAAAATGGTAGTAAAGGGGTAGAGAACCAAAGTGGTTAACAGCAGAGCGCAGAGGATAGAGTGTAGAGCGTAGAGAGAACGAGGATGGTGGCGATGGATTTGGAGTTTACGGCGGAACGGGCGGAGGCCTTGTTGCGGGAGTGGACGGCGAGTGAGTCGCTGGTGAAGCATGGGCTGGCTGTGGCGCGATGCACAGAAGGATATGGCGTTCGGGAGGCGGCGCGGCTGGGATTGGAGGGTGAGCCGGCGGCGCGGTTGGCGGAGATGTATCGCTGCGCGGGGTTGCTGCACGACTTCGACTATGACCGGCATCCAACGCCGGCGGAGCATCCGTTTGTGGGCGTTGCTTATCTGCGTGAGACCGGCTGGCCGGAGGAGATTTGTCACGCCATCCTGGCCCATGCGGATTACTCGGGTGTCGTTCCGGAGACGCATATGGATAAGGCTTTGTTCGCGAGCGATGAGCTGGCGGGATTTCTTACGGCCTGTGCGCTGGTGAAACCGACCAAGGCGATTGCGGATGTCGAAGTTGCGGGTGTGAAGAAGAAGATGAAGGACAAGGCGTTCGCGCGGGCGGTGAAGCGTGAGGATATGACGCGTGGCGCGGAGTTGTTGGAGATTCCCGTGGAGGAGCATATCGGGAACTGCCTGCGGGCGATGCAGGACCATGCGTCGGAGTTGGGGCTTTGATCGAAGACGGCGCGAAGTATTGGTCCCGGCGTGCTGCGTTTGCGATTGGCCTGGCGTTCGTTACGTTTCTGATCGCGTTTCCATCGTGTTGCAGCGGGATGGAGTGGCGCTATGAACGGCTGCATCCGCATAATGCGCAGAATGGACTGCAGGCGTTCTACTTTGCGGCTCCCGCTGCGGGATTGCTGGCGTCGCTGGTGTTTGCCGGTCTGATGCTGCGGGCGTATGTGTGGCGGCGAAGGAAGATCGCTGAGTACGCCTTAGTGGCAGCCGCGCATGACGAGGAACCACGCGGTTGAGAGTACGAGGGAGCCGATGATGCCGAAGATAAGGACAGGGCTGCGCGTGACCTCGCCACCGGAGGACTTGCTGTGTATGTGCGGGGCCTCCGGGTTATAGGTGATGGGGAACAGGTGGCCCTGCGGGATGGCGGTTTCGGACATGAAGTCGCCGGTGTGGAGTTCGTCTGTGCCTTCCGCGTTGGGCGCCCAGTAGTTGAAGGTGATGCGGAAGTGCTTGCCGGACGGCGTGCCGAAGGCCAGCGCGCGGCCGGCGCCGAACTCGTACTGGCAGGCGGTGACGGTGGCCATGGCTTCTGGCCAGGTGGGTGCTGCGGTTTTAGGGGTAGCCATGGTGGGAAGCCGTTCTTCTCCCGGCACAGCAGGACCTTCGCTGTGCTCAGGACGACAAGTCTAAAGGGACAAGGTGGCAAAACTAAAAGTTTGAGCTTTGTGTGAGATGCACCTTCGCTTCGGCGAAGGCTTTATTGGTGGTATCAACAGTGCCTGGTAACCCGACGGCACGGGTTAAGTCGTCTAAGACGATGGATTCGAACCCCAGCTTAGCGGCGGCAATCGCCGAGAAGCCTAAGCAGAAGTCGTAGGCGACGCCTGTAAAAAAGAGCCGCTGCAGGTTGCGTTCGCGGAGATAGCCGGCCAGGCCGGTGGGAGTGGTGCCATCGTTTTCGGTGAACGCGGAGTAGCTGTCGATCGAGCGCCGGAAACCTTTGCGCAGGATCAGCTCGGTGTGGGGAATGTCGAGATCGGGATGCAGCTGCGCGCCGGCCGAGCCCTGAATGCAGTGGTCCGGCCAGAGCGTTTGTTTGCCGTAAGGCGCATCAACAGTGTCGACAAAAGGCTTAAGGTTGTGGGTGCTGGCGAAGGAGATGTGACCTTCGGGGTGCCAGTCCTGCGTGAGTATGACGTGCTCAAAGCGCGCGGCAAGGGAGTTGATGCCAGGGATGATCTGGTCGCCGCCGGCGACGGCCAGCGAGCCGCCGGGGAGGAAGTCAAGCTGCATGTCGATGACCAACAGGGCGTCGGTGGCGCGAAGAGCGAAAGCCATGAGCCATTGTACGAACCCGGAGGTTGTATTGGGAGCGCACGTGGGAGGCAGTATCCTCAGAGGGTGATACCTCGACCAACGATGCTGCGCCGCTCTCGAAGCTGGCTCGACCTGCGCCTGTTGGGCGTGGCGGCGTTGTGCGCGGTTGTCTGCTGCCCGCTGAAGAGCGTGGCGCAGGATCCCGGTGGTGTGGCGAAGCTGCCGGACGCTCCGAGCAGCAGCATGGCTCAGGCGCAGAAAAAGGCCGAAGTGCTAGTGACAGGCAGCATCGCCGGAACCGTAACCGATGCAAGTGGAGCGTTTGTAAGCGGCGCGCAGTTGACTCTGGCGATCGAATCCGTGAAGAAGCCCATGACGGCGGTTTCGGACAGCGACGGGCGGTTTCTCTTTAGCGGAGTACCGGCCGGCAAGTTCACGATCACGGTAGAAGCCGATGGGATGGCGCCGTCGACGCAGGCTGGCAACCTCGATGTGGGCGAGGATTACGAGATCCGCGAGCTTGTGCTGCAGGTGGCTTCAGTGGCGACGCAGGTGGATGCGATGTCCGTGCATGACCAGGCGGAAGAAGAAATCAAGGTGGAAGAGCATCAGCGGCTGATCGGGATTGTGCCGAACTTCTATGTGGCCTACAACTGGAACGCCGCACCGTTGAGTTCCAAGCAGAAATTTAAACTAGCGTGGAAGAACACGATCGATCCAGTGAACATCGGGATTAGCGCGGCGATCGCCGGCTATCAGCAGTACAACAACGACTTCAATGGTTATGGCTCGGGGATCGGTGGCTATGGCAAGCGGTTTGGCGCAAACATGGGTGACCTGGCAGTGGGTACGTTTGTCGGTGGAGCGATTCTACCGTCGATCCTGCACCAAGACCCGCGCTACTTCTACATGGGTCGCGGCACGGTGATGCATCGGTTCTGGTATGCGATGGCTTCGGCGGTGATCTGCAGGGGCGACAACGGCAAATGGCAACCGAACTACTCGAGCATTGGCGGCGATGTGGCCGCGGGCGCGATTGCGAATGTGTACTACCCGAAGAGCGACCAGGATGGGGCGTCGATTGTGATTGAACAGGGGTTGATTGGAGCGGCTGCCGACGGGCTGGGGAACGTGGTGCAGGAGTTCCTGTTCAAGAAGGTGACGCGGCACTCGCCGAATTATTCGTCGACCACGCCGTAAAGGCGGTTGTTAGTTCTTGGTTGTCGATTCTGCCATTCTTACATCTTCGTCAGCAGCTTGCCAGACGGCGGGGCACGCGACCATGCTATCTTTGCGAGTTCTCTGGGTGATGCGATGGCGGATGTCTGGAAGTCGAAGCTGGATGTAGGATCGGTGAAGTTCGGAGCGAACCGTGCGGCGATGGTGTCGCTGCTTGGCGGAGTTCGTGCAGAGGAAGACAAGATTTGTGAGGGCGGTGGCGCGAAAGCTGCGGAAGCACAGCGGGCCAAGGGCCGGCTGACCGTTCGCGAGCGCCTGGCATTGCTGCTTGATCCCGAAACGGAGTGGATGGAGTTGGGTCTCTGGGCGGCACATGGCATGTATGCGGAGTTTGGCGGCGCGCCGGGAGCGGGCGTTGTGACCGGCCTGGGACGTGTAGAGGGGCGGCTCTGCATGATCGTCGCCAACGACGCGACCGTGAAGGCTGGAGCTTTCTTCCCGATGACCGCGAAGAAGGTGCTGCGCGCGCAGACCATTGCGCTCGAGAACCGCATTCCCACGCTGTATCTTGTCGATTCGTCGGGCGTGTTCCTGCCGTTGCAGGAGGATGTGTTTCCCGATCAGGATGACTTTGGCCGCGTCTTTCGCAACAACGCGGTGATGAGCTCGCTGGGTGTTCCGCAGATCACGGCGATCATGGGGATGTGCGTGGCGGGTGGGGCGTATCTGCCGGTGATGACCGATACCGTGCTGATGACGGAAGGCTCGGGATTGTTTCTCGCGGGGCCGGCGCTGGTACAGGCGGTGATCGGGCAGGTCACTCCGGCGGAAGAACTGGGCGGCGCGCAGATGCATTCGGAGATATCGGGCACAGTGGACTTCAAGGAGCCGAACGATCATCTGTGTATCGCGCGGCTGCGGTCGCTGGTGAGCAAGTTAGGGAGCCGAAACGAACATGCCGTGTTCAGCCGCGTGGCCTATGACGCCGCGAAGGATGTGCCGAAGTTTGCTGCGGAAGAGCTGTATGGGTTGATGGACCCTGCGGTTGGTGCGAGCAACAGCTGTGACATGCGCGAGGTGATCGCGCGGCTCGTGGATCGCTCGGAGTTCGACGAGTACAAAGCCGAGTTTGGACGGACGCTTGTTTGTGCGTATGCGCGCATCGGCGGGCGCGCGGTGGGGATCGTGGCGAATCAAAAGACGAACCAGGCGTCCATCACAGCCACAGGACCGATGGCTGGCCAGAAGCGCACGGAGTTCGGCGGCGTGATCTATACCGAGAGCGCGCAGAAAGCGGCGCGGTTCATCATGGACTGCAACCAGCAGCTGGTGCCGCTGATCTTTCTGCATGACGTGAACGGCTTCATGGTGGGCAAGGATGCGGAGTGGAGCGGCATCATTCGTGCAGGCGCGAAGATGGTGAGTGCGGTGAGCACGAGTGTGGTGCCGAAGATCACGGTCATCGTTGGCGGCAGCTTTGGCGCGGGACATTATGCAATGTGTGGTAAAGCCTATGATCCGCGGTTTCTGTTCGCATGGCCGACAGCGCGGTATGCGGTGATGAGCGGAGCATCGGCAGCAAACACGTTGGTAGAGGTGCGCGTGAAGCAGATGGAGCGAGCGGGCAAGGTGCTGTCGGCGGAAGAGAAGAAGCTGATCTATGACGAGATCAAGGCGACCTACGATGCACAGGGCGATCCGCGGTATGGAGCGGCTAGACTTTGGATTGACGCGATCATCGATCCGGCGAAGACACGCGAGGTTTTGATGACGGCGTTGGAAGCAGTTGCGTTGAACCCGGAAGTTGGTAGGTTTAACCCTGGAGTGCTACAGACGTGAGTGACGTGGTGAAGATTATCGAATGTCCGCGGGATGCGTGGCAGGGTTTGCCGAAGGTGCTGCCGCCTGAGGTGAAGGCGCAGTATCTCCGAGCTTTGATGGAGACGGGTTTTCAGCATATCGACGCGGTGAGCTTCGTCTCGGAGAAGGCTGTCCCGCAGATGGCGGACTCTGAAGTGGTGCTGGAGTATCTCGATCCACCGGATGATGTGGAGATTATTGGTATTGTCGTAAATGCCCGCGGAGCGGAGCGCGCGGTAGCGACGGGCGCAGTGCAGACGCTAGGTTTCCCGTATTCCATCTCGCCGCAGTTTCTCGACCGCAACCAGAGGCAGACGCCGGAGGAAGCGCTCGACCAACTGGAGCAGATTGGTGAGATCGCGTACAAGGCCGGGCTGGATGTCGTGGCGTATCTCTCGATGGCGTTCGGCAATCCCTATGGCGATCCGTGGGATATCGACGAAGTGGTGAGCGCGGTGGACCTGCTGGTGGATGCAGGGGTCCTGCAGGTGTCGCTTGCCGATACCGTCGGCCTGGCCACGCCCGCGCAAGTGCGCGATGTGGTGGGCTGCGTGATCGGCGTGCATGATGGCCTGGAGATTGGCGTGCATCTGCATGCCGCGCCCGATGACGCGGCAGCGAAGGTGAAAGCTGCGTTTGAAGCTGGTTGCCGGCGGTTCGATTCAGCGATTGGAGGCTTGGGCGGGTGTCCGTTTGCGCAGGATGCGCTGGTGGGGAACGTTCCGACTGAAGTGTTGTTGGCTACGCTGAAGGAGCTGGGCGCGGAGCTTCCGGATCTGCGGCCGCTGGATGGCCTGATCACCGCGAGCGCGGAGATGGCGAAGCGTTATGGGGTTGTCGTTCAGTGAAGTAGAGTGGAGAGCGTAGGGGTACATACGATGAAGACGGTTCAGGTCGAGGATGTGGGTGGGATTCGGTGGGTGACGATGGATCGTCCGTCGAAGCGCAATGCGCTGGTGCCGGAGATGCAGGATGAGCTGATTGCAGCCTTCCACGGGGCTGAGGCCGCTGGAGCGCGTGTCGTTGTGCTTACCGGCGAAGGCGAAGCGTTCTGCTCAGGATTGGATTTGAGTGTGTTGAAGAAGATGCACGAGCGCACGCCGGAGGAGCATCGCGTAGCTGCCGACCAGGTGAGCAGGATGTTCAGAGCCATCTGGGAGTGCGACTTGCCGACGATCGCGATGGTCAACCGCGCAGCGATTGCCGGCGGCACTGGGCTTGCGATGCTGTGCGACTTTACGATTGCTTCCACCGAAGCTCTGTTCGGATTTACCGAGGTAAAGATTGGATTTGTGCCGGCGCTGGTCGGGGCATATCTCAGCGTGCTGGTTGGGGACAAGGTTGCGCGCGGGCTTTTGCTGAGTGGGCGGAAGTTCAATGCGGACGAGGCTCTGCGGCTCGGGTTGGTGAACGAGGTGGTGCCGCTGGACCAGCTGCACGATCGCGTGCAGGACCTGGCGAGTGAATTAACCGAAAATTCTCCAGAGAGTTTGAAGGCGACCAAGAAGCTGTTGCGGATGCAGTTGGCGGGGACGCTGGAGGCTTCGCTGGCGCTGGCTGTTGAAGCGAACAGGGCATCCCGTGAGACGGCGGACTTTCGCGAAGGCGTGGCGGCGTTCCTGGAAAAGCGCAAGCCGGTATGGAAACGCACATAGCAGACGGCGCGAAGGCCACTAAACTGTTGGGATGACTGACATGGAAGTGTTGTTGGAGCGGGGATACGGTGAGGCCCGCGTTAGGGTGCGGTATGCCGAAACCGATCAGATGGGCGTGGTCTATCACGCCAATTACCTTGTCTGGTTTGAGGTTGGGCGCGTGGAGTTCATCCGCCAAACAGGCATGGACTACAAGAGCATGGAGATCGAAGAAGGCGCGATGATCGCCGTGGTGGAGGCGACCGCGCGCTACATCGCCCCGGCGCGGTACGACGACGAGCTACTCGTGCGGACGACGCTCGCGGGCGTTCGTGGGCCGATCATCCGGTTCAAGTATGCTATTTTGCGAGCCGAAGATGCGACGCTCTTGTGCGAAGGCGAGACTGTGCATATTGTGGTGGGGCGCCATATGAAGCGGCGGGAAATGCCGGTGAAGTATGCGGAGCGGTTCGCGGAGCTGATGCACAGAGCCAAGAGCGCCGCGGAGATCAGGAGCAAGGTATGAGTGACAACAGCTACAAAAAGGTGGCGCTGATTTCGGGCGCGAACAAGGGCATCGGCTTTGAGACGGCGCGGCAGTTGGGCAAGCTGGGGTATGTGATTCTGCTGGGCTCGCGTGATGCGCTCAAAGGAGAAGTGGCGGCGCGGCAGCTGCGCGGCGAAGGGATCGATGCCCGCGTGGTCAAGCTGGATGTAAACCGGCAGAGCGACATCGACGCCGCGATGAAGTGTGTGGAGAAGGACTTCGGCCATCTTGATGTGCTGGTGAACAACGCCGGCGTGATGCTCGAAAAAGGGTGGACGACGAACACCACCAGCGAGACGAAGCTGGAGAACCTTCGCGCCACGTTTGAGGCAAACCTGTTCGCCGTGGTATCGCTGACGACAGCGCTGCTTCCTATGCTGAAGAAGGCACACGCGGCGAGGATTGTGAATGTGTCGAGCATCCTTGGTTCGATCAGCATGCAGGCCACGCCGGGCTCGCCTACCTACACGACGAAGCTGTTCGCCTACAACGCCTCGAAGGCTGCGCTGAACATGTTCACCATCCACCTGGCGCATGAGCTTCGGAAGACGAAGATCAAGGTGAACTCGGCGCACCCGGGATGGGTGAAGACGGACCTCGGCGGAAGCTCCGCTCCGATGAGCGCGGTCGATGGAGCGAAGACCGAAGTGATGCTGGCCACGTTGCCCGAGGACGGCCCGACGGGTGGGTTCTTCCACATGGGCGAAGCGATCGCCTGGTGAGACGAGAGTGTTGAGCGTAGAGGATAGAGTATAGGCTATGCAGCTTCGGAAGAAGCTGTAGGGCTCGCGGCTTCTGAGGGCTTCGGCGAAGGATGCTGGCGGGTCATCTCCCAGGCCTTGGCGTACTTCCAGCTGGTGTAGGTCGCGTGATACAGGTGCAGCAGCAGGCCCTCGCGTCCATCCAGAAAGCCGAAGCGGCAGATGTAGTTCCACTGGAACGTCCAGTAGGGGACGAACAAGACCTGCAGCAGAAACGAGAAGACAGAGCGGCTGATGCGCTTGCGCTCCACCAGCATCTCCGCGCCCAGCGAACTGTAGCGGTCCATATGCTCGATGTAGGTGGAAAGCGTGGGATACGCGTGGTGGATGAGGTCGCAGTCCAGCTCGTCGGACGTCCCGTCGAACGCAATGGTCTCATGCACCGGCCGCTCTTCGAACTGTGGCGTCAGCGAGAAGTTGGCCGCGGCGCGACGGAAGAGACGCAGTTTGGGGTCGGGATAGAAGCCACCACGCTTGATCCAACGGCCGAGGAACAAATTTCGCCGGCGCAGGTAGTACGCGTCGGTCGGAGGGTTTGTGGGGAGCAGCGTGCGGATCTGGGTCTGGAGCTCGGGCGTGAGCTCTTCATCGGCGTCGAGCGAAAGAATCCAAGTGCCCTTGCACTGGGCTATCGCGAAGTTTTTCTGTGCGGCAAAGCCGGGCCACTCGCGCTGGATAACGCGTGCGCCGAAGTGGTGTGCGATTTCCACAGTGCGATCGGTCGATCCGGAGTCGACCACGACGATTTCTTCCGCCCAGCGGACGCTGGAAAGGGTCCTTGCCAGGTTCTCCTCTTCGTTCAGTGTGACGATGGCGACGGAAAGCAGCATGTTGGTCTACTCACAGACTCCAGGCGTGCGTTAGGTCAAGAATGCGTCAGGACAGGGAAATCGAAGCATCGTTCAGGTGTTCGCGAAGCAGACGTTCCGTCAGATTAATGAGACCTTCGCCAGTTTTCGGCAAAGTGAATGCTTGCTGGGGTTCATTCCATTCTAGCTTGAATGAGGTTGATTGCGCGGAAATCCACACCTGGCGGACAGGTGTGTTGGGCGTGAAGACGAACTTGGCGCTGTCATCTTCGAACAGCACGTTGAGTACGCCGTTCTTTTCTTCGGCCTCAAAGCCGCCTTCCTCTTCGGCCTTGATGAGGGCCTGCTTGAGCGCTTCGAGGGCGTTGTCGGATTCGCGGCGGAACGTAATTTCATCGATCATCGAAGTCCAGTGTAACCGTCGAAGGGCAGGAATTGGATGCCGAGATGGAATGCAGGAGGCAGTGCAGGCATATCACGCCCGAACAAAGGCAGATCGAGGATTAACAAAAGGGTTCAGCGGCCTATATGCTCTTTGGCAGCAGGGAAATCGCATGGGTGGGTAAACGAACGATGGCGGGCACAGACAAAGAAGAAGTAAAAAGGCCGATCAGCCAGAAGGCGCTGGCGGAGTATCTAAAGCTTTCACCCAGCACGGTTTCGCTCGTGATGAACGATGCGCCACGGGCGAAGCTGATTCCCGAAGTAACCCGCAAGCGCATCCTCGACGCCGCCGCGAAGTTTGATTACCGTCCCGACTTTTACGCGCGTTACTTGTACTCGAAGCGCAGCTTCACGGTCGCGGTGGTGCTGGCGGGCATACGCGAGCCCTACGCCGCGGCGATTCTCGCGGGCATCGACCGCAAGCTGGTGCGCGAGAAGTATCTCTACTTCACGGCCAATCACTACGAGCAGGAAGATTTGATCCGCGAGTATCCGCGGCGTCTGCTGGAGCGCGCCGTCGAAGGCTTTCTGCTCATCAACACGACCCTCAGCGCGGACACAGGCCGCCCCACGGTAATGATCGGCAGCGCGCCCAAGGTGGAGGGCGTTCCACGCTTTGCGCTGAACAACGACCGCGGCGGTGCCCTGGCGATCGAGTACCTGGCCAGCCTCGGACACAAGCATATTGCCGTGATCAAGGGGCACCCGTGGCGCAGCGCGGCAGAGCAGCGGTTTGCAGGGACGTTGAAGGCGGCCAAGGCGCATGGCATCACGCTCGATGAGCGGTTGGTCAAGGAGCTGCACTCCGGCAACACGCCGCGCGAAATGACCATGCCTGAGGAAGGTTACAAGTGCGGTATGGACCTCCTGGCAGCAAAGGTGCCGTTCACCGCGTTAATCGCGTTCAACGACGTCACCGCCATAGGGGCCATGCGCGCGTTCCGGCAGGCAGGCCTGCGCGTACCGGAAGACGTATCAGTGGTGGGCTTCGACGACATCGAGAGCGCCGGTTACCTAACGCCGAGTCTGACCACGTTGCGCCAGCCTCTGGAGCAGATGGGCGAGCTTGCAGCGGAGCACTTGATCGGCATCATCAACGACGGCCAGCAGCCGCTAAGCGAAGTGTTGGTAGACCCCACGCTGATCGAGCGCGAGTCCGCTATTGCGCTGCGTACCGCCGTGAAGAAGACCGCAAAGAAGCGTTAGCTGCGCGGGTGAATGTAGTAGACGAGCCCAAGATAGTCATCGGTGAGCAGGAACGTGTCCGGACCCAGCCGCAGGATGCCGCACGGCCGCCCGTGGACAGTGGGCTTGCCATGGTCCATAGTCAGGAAACCTGTGAGGAAGTCTTTCGGCTTGTGATCCGCCGGCGACACGCGGACCACTCGATAACCCGTACCGATATGCGGATGCCCAGCGCCATGCAGCGCAATCAGAAAGCTATCGTGCAGCACGGTGCTCTTGTCGGCGAAGTAAGCGAAGCCCAGCGGCGAGCTGTGCGCGGCAAAGGTCGTATACGCAGGCGGCACTTGATCGCATGCACTCAGCGGCTCCGGAGCATGGCCCAACGCGGCATTCGGATCGACAGCTGAAGCGTTGCCCCCACCAGCTGCGAGGTTAGTCCCCGCACCGGCGACACCGGCCTGTTTGCCATACACCGAGCTATCACTCTTTGCGGCAGCGGCGGGACGTGGCGCCACGATCTTCGTATCGTTCACGGTCGTCATCGAAGGCAGTGGCGTCGTGTCGTGTACAGGCTTGCCATTGCCGAAGTAGCAGGTAGGCCAGCCGTAGTTCGGGGTGGGCTTCGCTGCGATGGGCCCAGAGTGGTTGTTAGAGTCAAGCTCGAAGAAGGTGTCTTCCGGCAGCTGGTCGCCCAGGTGATCGTCCCCCATGTCGGTCGCGAACAACGCACCATCGTCGAGATCGGGAATGAACCGCAGATCGACCGCATTGCGCAGCCCTTGCGCGACCACGACCTGGTCGCTTCCGTCGGGGTTCATGCTCAGCACCGCTGCGCGCAGTACTTCGCGCTCCTGGCAGTAGTTGCAGGACGAGCCCGTCGAAACGAAGATCCGCGGCTTGCCATGCAGCGTCGCAGCGGTCACCGTACGCGTCAGGTGCCAGCCGCCGTACTTGTAGCTCAGGCCGTAGTCGGGAAAGTGTACAAGCGTTTCAGGCCGTGACGAAGGTGCATTGTCGCCTGCGTTGTACTTGTAGCGGACGAGCTTATCGGTCAGCGGCACATAGAGCCACGACTGCTTGGTCGCGGGATCGGTGTAGAAAGCAAGGTTGTTCGGATTGCGCAGGTGGTCGAGGTAGTGAGTGATCCTGGTGAACGTATGCGTCTTGTCGTCCCAGCCGTCAAGGATATAGATCGATCCCTGCGTATTGTCCGCCAGGTTGTACATGCCCGTGGCGAACACGCGGCCATCGGGAGCTTGCGCGAAGAAGCGCACGCGATGCAGACCAGAGGCGGCAACGTTGATATCGAGCTCGCTCGGCAACGAAAGCGTGATCGACTTACCGGGAGCGTAGGTGAGGGTGTGGGGACTCTGGGCTGCGACGGCGAGAGAAGCGGACAGCAGGACGGCGGGTAGTTTGAAGAAACGATGCATTCCAGAGGCTTAGACGCAGTTTTCGGGGTGCGTGTCTTATTTGGCCGGACAGGGGACTGACGGGCCGGTAGGGTCGAAGTGCTGCGTAGGGTCGTTGAAGATAAACGGCTGGCAGGAAAACGACCGCAGGTGAGAAGCTTCAAACTCAGGCTGGTCGTTGAACGGGCTGGCGACGTCCTTGGTGGACATCCGCCCGGTGGCGCTGACCATGGTGAAGTGTTTGAAAGGGTCTGCGGGGTCGCCTTGCAGCCAGCGGCGCAGCACGTTGCAGCCCGTAGAAGGCGGCGCGGGTTTGCCGGGCAGCGCCGGGGTCGTGCAGTCGCGGGAAGCCGACACGAAGCTTGTAAGCACCACGGCATGCTTGTTCACAATACGCAGCTGCGCTTCATTCTCCACATAGTTGTCGTGGCTGTCCGGCGCGATGACGTGGAAGATGGCGCGATAGCGGTCGCGCTCCACCATGGATCGGTCGGTGCGCACAAAGGTGGTGGGCGTGTTGTAAGGGTCGTCGGGCGTGGAGGGAATCAGCACGGTCGCGATGCGACGCCAGTTGCTGTCGTCCGGGATCAGGATCGCGGTGACGATGTGCTGGTCAAGCTCGACCGTCAGCAGCGCATCGAGATCGTCATCCGAGCCCAGCGCGACGAACTCCAGCTGTATGGAGCGCGGCATGGCAGTGCGCCCGCGCTGCAGGTACTGCCCCGGCACGCCGATGGCCGAAAGCGCCGCGGCGCGCGTGCGCTCGTCGTCGATGCGCAGCTGCCGCGTCAGCGACTGCGGCGCCGGAACGCCGTAGTTCACCTGCACCACCTGGATATTGCCCGCGCCCGCGCTCACCGGAACAATAGGTACCGGCGGCGCCGGGCGCGCCGGGGCCGTGGGCGGCGAGCCGCTATGGCGCTGGGCGCAGAGCGGCACGGACCCAAGTGCGATGGCGAGAAGGATGATGCTACGGCGCATGGGCAGTGGAACGGGTTCTAGAAGGGGATGTCTTCGTCGGTGATGCCCTGGTCGGCGTAGTCGTTGGCGGGCGCCGCGGCGCTGGCGCGTGAACCGGCGTAGCTGCTGGACGAGGACTTCTCATAGCCGCCGCCGCTCGATCCGCCTTCACCACGGCCGCCGAGCAGCGAAAGCTCGTTGACCAGGATCTCGGTCTTGTATTTCTTTTCGCCGGACGTCTTGTCGTCCCACGAGCGGGTCTGGATCTTGCCTTCGACGAAGATCTGCGAGCCCTTCTTCACATAGTCGCGGACGATTTCAGCCGTACGCTGGAAGCAGACCAGGTTGTGCCACTCGGTCTTGTCCGCCCAGTTGCCCTGCGCGTCTTTGGCGCGGTCGGCGGTGGCCAGCGAGAAGCTGGCGACGGTCATGCCGCCTGCGGTAGTGCGAATTTCCGGATCTTTGCCGACGTTGCCGAGCAGCATTACTTTGTTGACGCCTTTAGCCATGGGAATACTCCATTCAGGACACGAGGATAGCAGAATCGGCCTCGGAAATAGGGTCTGGAACTTACCGATAGCGTCAGGAACGTGGCTCCGCTCCGGTAGGCGCTGCGTCCGGCTTCGGAACCGGATGCTCGATGCCCCATTCCCTGCCCACCAGCGCAATCGCGGAGTCCACGGTATTCCGCGGTGCCATCGCATCCTCCGTAACTGGCTGGAGCACGCGGATGATCCCTTGCGCGTCGGTAAGGATCAGAAACGGAGGGTCGGTGACCACGAACTGGTTGAGGGCGGCAGGGTTAACCGCCAGGGTCGGCGTTCCAGCCAACAGCGCGGCAGCGTCCTCCGGCGCATAGGTCGGCGTAACCGGGAGCTGTTTTCCTGTCTCCGGAAGATAGGTTTCGGCCAGCAGACCGTAAAAGAAGGCGTCGTGGCCTGAGACCATGAAAATCCCCTTCGGGAAGTCTTTACCCATGCGAACACACTGCGCGCACCAATCCGGGAAAAGCAGCAGCGCGGTAATCGTGTGCGCCACGGGCAGTTCCGGAGCCTTGCCACCTTCGCCGAGATACGCCTTCGCCCCGGGCCACGTCGTGACGGCGATCTTCGGCAGCGGCTGTCCGAGCATCGCGTAGCGGCGTCGCAGTGCGGTGATGGGCAAGGCATCGTCCGGGGCCAGTGTCGCGGGCAGGGCGGCATCCAGCGCGGCAGCCGTCGCCTCAGCGGGCTGCTTATCGAGCTGCAGGAGCTCCGCGTAGGAAAGTCCGTCGGCATACAGCTCGTGGATGGACTGCGGCGGATCGGTTGCTGCGGACTGCACCGAAGCTCCAACGTGCACACTCGCCGGCGGACTCGTCAGTGCCTGCAAACGCGCCAGCAACAACGGCTGTCGTGCCGTTGCGAGCGTGATGGCATCATCCGTAAAGCTGAACTGCATATACGCGATGGCTTCGTCGATCACCTCAGCCGTGAGCGTGTCGTACGGCACGGCTGTCAGGATGGCCTGCGAGGCCGTAAAGGCATCGTGTTCGTCATGGAGATGCAGCAGCGCGTCAATCAACGCAGCATAGGCTTGGCTAAGGCGCGGCTTCACGATGTCCTTTGCGGCGATGTAAAGATTCGCCGACTTCACCGTCGCGGACCACGCTTGCCCCAGCGCGCACAGCCGCATCAGGTCAACCAGGTCTTCACCGGCAAATGTTTTCGGATCACGGGCGGCACACTCCGCAGCGGCATGCTCAATGGTCACGCCGAGCGCGGCGGTCTCTGTCTCCGACCAGTTCCCGATGGAGTTGCGCGTGATCTGCAGCGGCCGCATGGCGTCGTCATACGCGGCCCTGGGCGAGGCTTGCGGGGCAGCCGGTGCCGGGGCTTGGCCGCAGGCTGCGGCAACCATCAGAGTCAACACAGTGGAGAGGAGTGGCAGCTTGGTCACGGCTGGTCCTTTGGGTTTAGGAGCGACGACTTTCGCCGATCAGTTTCGTCAGGCCGAGCAGCAGCGTCAACGTGCCGGTAGGCAGGCAGCCCATGGCGAGCATTAGGCACAGCCAGCCGCCGGTGGTGTGCGGGCCCTGCGCGGAGACGCCGCCGAAGGCCTTCAGCATCAACGCGGCGGCGATCACCCCTGTAAGAAAGATGGCGGCGCCGGTTGTCAGCAGTTTGCGGGTATCTGGCTGCATTAGCGGTAGGCCGCGAGCATGGCATAAACCACCACGCCCGAAACAGAAACGTACAACCAGATGGGATACGTCCAGCGCGCCAGCTTGCGATGCGCCGGAAACCGCCCGGTCAGCGACAGGAAGAACGTGATCAAGATCATCGGCAGGCAGACGATCGCCAGAAAGATGTGCGGCGTAAGCAACACCCACAGATAGATAAACCGTGCCGTGGGGTAGGTCCTGGGAAACAACATATCGCCATGCAGCACATGGTTCAGGATGTACGCCACCAAAAACGCCGACGACACCACAAACGCGCCGAACATGCTGTTGCGGTGCTTCGTAATCTCGCGCCGCATAATGTAGCGATAGCCCACAACGAGGAAGATGGCGCACAGCGCGTTCAGCACTGCATCGAGCGCAGGAAGGAACGCGAGGTGCGTCCCGGCAACGTCAACCGGCGGATGGTAGTACACCAGCCACGCAAGGAACAGCGAGGCGACCGCGGAGATCGCAATGATCGTCCAGACAATCGCCGGAGGCGTGCGGTAGTTCGGGTTTTCGGCAGTCACGGTCGTCATAGTGTCAGAAGTGCAGATGTCCTTGTGCGTTGAGCATCATGGCCGCCAGCAGCAGCGGCAGATACATGACAGAAACTTTGAGCAGGTTGCGCGCCACCGCGCGATTCTCAGGGGCGTCCGGCTTGCGCAGGATCCCCGCAAAGCGAATCGTCGCATAGAGATACCAGAAGCCAAGCACCGTAGCCACTATGGCGTACGGTAGGCCCGTCGTGTGCAGGAACGTCGGCCACAGGCTCACTGGAATCATTAGCACCGCGTAGAACAGCGCCTGAATCACGCTCGACCGCGCCGCCCAGCGCGTCGGCGTCTGCGTTGCTGTAACGCGGATGCCGGCAGCAGCATAATCGGCACGATACATCCAGCCGATAGCCATAAAGTGAGGGAACTGCCACACGAACAGGATGGCAAACAACGCCACGGCAGGCCACTCGATTACACCTCGCGCAGCCGTCCATCCAATCAGCGGAGGCAGCGCACCCGGGAACGCTCCAATAAAAGTGTTTAGTGTCGTAAGCCGTTTGAGCGGCGTATAGATCGCCACATAGCCGACAGCGGTAAGCAGCGTAAGCAGCCCGGTAATCGGATTGGTCGCATACGCCAGATACAGCGATCCGCCGAACACCAGCAGAAATCCGAGAATGAGCCCATGCGCCAGTCCAATGCGATGTTGCGCCATGGGCCGCGATGCCGTGCGCGGCATAAGCCGGTCGGTGGTCCGCTCAAGCGCCTGGTTCAGCACGCTGGAGCCCGCAGTCACGATGGCAATACCCAGCAGCGCTTCCACCAGCCCGGCATGGAAAGGGCTGATCCCGCTACGCAGCGAGCCCAGATAGAACCCTGCCCCGGCGGTGATGATCACCATCGTGGAAACGCGCGGCTTCACAAGCTCAACGTAGTCAGCCAGCAGCGTATGGCTGCGCGCCTGCGTCGGGATGGCCGTCGATGTGGCAGTGGTAGACACTGCTAATAAGGATATCGTGAGCGAGGGCCGGACCGACCAAACCCGCACAAATCCACGTAAAGGCCGCATCGATTTTCGACATCGCTACGCCCGAAGGAAAATTCGCTTGCGATAAAGCGGGTAGACCAGCGCGATATTCAGCGCGACCACCACCAGCGCATAGGCCAGCGAAGCAAGGTTCGGCGTTAGCCACGGACCAAACAGATGGTCGTTCGCCCATCCGTGCGGCGACTGGCCCTGGCCGTTCTCGACGAAATGAATCGCCAGCAAGGTCGTCAGGACGCTCGAAAGCACGAACGCGAAAATCGCATTGGTCCCCAGCACCAGCAGCGGCGTAAGTCCGCGGCGAAGCCGTCGCACGTCGACCGCGAAGTAGAGCGCCGCGAAGACCATCAACGCGATCCCCGTGCTGAACAGCGCGAACGTCGGCGTCAGGATGCGCTTGTTGAGCGGCATCAACGGCGAAAGAACAAGGCCGCCCGCCGCGAGCGCGACTCCAGGCAGGAACAAGCCCAGTGCGATCCCGGCGTCCGGCCGCGCCGGCGGCTTGCGCACCCAATTCCCGGCAAGGATACCGATGAGCATCGTGAAAAGCGCCGGGATAGTCGAAAGAATGCCTTCGGAGTCATACGTAACGCCACGCCCGGGCGTAGTGCCATAAGCCCATAAATGGTTGACGCCAAAGACGCTGCGGTCAACATACGCCGGGAAGTTCGCATAGGAGTCGAGATGCCCCGCACCAAGACCCGGCACAGGCGCGAACTTGAGAATCGCCCAGTAAACAACAAGCGTCATGAAGGCAAGCGTGACGAGGATTGCCGCTCGTTTTGCGGCGTGCTGCACCAGAAGAAAGAGCAGCGCGCACACCAGGTAGCAGACCGCAATCCGCTGCAGGATGCCCGGGATGCGCAGTGTCTGCCAGTGATACTGGTAGAAGCCATTGACAGCCAGCCCAAGCGCAAAGAGCACAACCGCACGCCGAACGATGCGCAGCAGCAGAGCCGCCCGTGTAGCGTGCCTGTCCACTTGCGACGCAAACGAAAACGGAATGGCGAGGCCGACCATGAAGAGGAAGGCCGGGAAGATCATATCGGTCGCCGTCGCTCCGTCCCAGTCAGCATGGCGCAGCTGATGGAAGGTGTGAGCATACGTGCCGGGGTCGGTGACGAGGATCATCGCGGCGATGACAAGGCCGCGGAAGACATCAAGCGAAAGCAGGCGTGGGGAAGGTGTCGTGTTGTTCACTGGGGCTGAGTTACGTCTCTTCCATATCGCGAGGAGTATAACGCCGGATAATCTCAACAAGGAAGGGTTGCGCATCGCATAAAAGATGAGAACGCATCTGGCCAGCCTCGTTGAGGACTTTCGCGCCCACGCCGCGGAGACCGCCGTAGCGTCGCATCGCGGCGTTCGGCGCGTTGCCACAACCTATGGCGAGATTGCCGACTTGGCTGGAAGATTCTCCGCCGAACTCGACCGCCGCCACATTCAACCCGGCGAGCGCGTCATGCTCTGGGGAGCAAACTCCGCTGAGTGGATTGCCGCGTTTTTCGGCTGCTTGCTGCATGGCGTCATCGTGGTGCCGCTCGACGCCGCAGGAACGCTGGACTTCGCCCGCCGCGTGATGACTGAAGTCACGCCACGCTTGCTGGTGGGCGATGCCACGCTGCTCAGCGGCTTCGCGCAGAGCACGGGGAGCGATACGCCGCGACTGCCGTTTCCCGAAATGGCACAGGCATTGCCACTTAAACCGAATTTCTCCGTGGACGCATCCGTCACCGAAGATCTGCCGTTCCAAATCGTGTTCACCTCCGGCACAACTTCGGAGCCGAAAGGCATCGTGCACACGCACCGCAACGTCCTCGCGAGCTTGCAGCCCATCGAGACGGAGATGGGCAAGTACCGGCGCTACGAACGCTGGGTCCATCCGCTGCGCTTCCTGCACACGCTTCCTCTCAGCCACGTCTTCGGTCAGTTCATGGGCCTGTGGCTGCCCGCTGTCCTCGCAGCCGAGCTGCACTTTATAGAAGCTTTGGAGCCAGCGCGGATGGTCGAGCTCATCCGTCGCGAGAAAATCTCCGTACTGATCGCAGTGCCACGCGTGGTGGGTTTGCAGCGCGACTATCTCCTGCGCCGCTTCCCGCGGCTTGGCGTGCAGCTCGAAAGCGCCGCCGGATGGTCCGCACTGCAACGCTGGTGGCGCTTCCGCGCCGTGCATCGCGCGTTGGGATGGAAGTTCTGGGCGGTCATCTGCGGCGGCGCATCACTGCCCACAGATCTCGAGCAGTTCTGGAGCCGCCTCGGCTTCGCCTTGATCCAGGGCTACGGCATGACCGAAACTACCGCGCTGGTTACGCTGAATCATCCCTTCCGCGTAGGCCAGGGGACGATCGGCAAGGCACTCCCGGGGCGCGAAGTCCGTTTGAGCGAGTCCGGCGAGCTACTCGTGCGTGGCGATATGGTTTCAACCGCAACCTGGCAGCAGGGACGCTTGCAGCACCGCGAAGACGAGTGGCTTGCGACCGGCGACCTCGCCGAGCAAAGCGAGTCCGGAGATTACCGCTTCGTCGGCCGCAAAGGCGACGCGATCGTCACCGCAAGCGGGCTCAATCTCTATCCCGCCGACATAGAAGCCGCGATGATGCAGCAGCCGGGCGTGCGCGGCTGCGCCGTCATTCCGTGCGACCTAAACAACGGTATCGAACCCATTTGCGTAGTGCTCTTCTCCGGCGACGACGCAGCCCTGCAGCAGGCAGTGCGCGACGCCAACGAAAACCTCGCAGAATTCCAGCACATTCGCCGCGCACTGCGCTGGCCTGAGGTCGAGTTCCCGTACACATCAACCGGCAAGCTGTTGCGCCGCCAGATCAAAGCATGGGCCTGCGCAACACTCGCGGGTCGCACACCAACAGCAGACGCAGCAGGCGGGCTAATGTCGCTCATCTCAGAGGTGACCGGCGTTGACGCCGCGCAGGGCGGCGACGATCTCCGCCTATCGGAAGGCTTGTATCTCGACAGCCTCGGCCGCGTGCAGCTGGCTTCGGCAATCGAGCAGCGCATGGGCGTAGAAATCGCCGACGATCAGATGGCGAAGCTGGAAACGCTCGGCGACCTGCGCCGGGCAATCGACCAAAGCAAACCCACAGAAAGCCCTAACACTCTCGATCAGCAATCATCGAGCTCGATCCAAAGCTACCCCCACTGGCCGTGGACTGGGCCAATCCGGCTGCTGCGAAGCGCCTTCACGGAACTCATGCTCCGTCCGCTCGTGGGCCTCCTGTTGGCGCCGCGCGTTTCGCGACAGGTTGCAGTGCCGCAAGGTCCTCTGCTGATCATCGCCAACCACGTCACAGCGCTTGACGCTGCCCTGCTTCTCTACGCCTTGCCGGGTGATCTGCGTCGTCACTTGGCCGTTGCCATGTCCGGCGAGATGCTGCTCGACTTCCGCGCCGCTCGCGGGCAGGGAAGCTGGTGGGGCAATCTCCTCGCGCCGCCGGCATACTGGCTGTTGACCGCATTGTTCAATGTCTTTCCGCTGCCGCGCCTGCAGGGCTTTCGCCGCAGCTTCGACCACGCAGGCGAAGCGATGGACCGCGGCTACTCCGTACTCATCTTCCCTGAAGGAACCCGCAGCCACGGTGCCGCAATGGCCGCATTCCGCCCGGGCATCGGCCTGCTCGCCGTGCAGGCGCGAGTTCCGGTCTTACCCGTCGCTCTCATCGGCCTCGGCACACTAACACCACACAACTGGCTGCGCACCGGGCGACTCGAAGTGCGCATCGGCGAAGCCATCACAATGCCCGACACAGCCACCCCTGTCGAGTGGACTGCGAAACTGGAAGCAGCCATGCGGCAGCTGACGGAGTAACAGCATCCATCAGCTAGTTGTCCGTCGGCGTCTCTTCCATGTGATCGATCACCACGACCGGCTCCGGCCGCTTCACCTTTTCCAGCTTCAACCCAAGCTGCTTGTTTACGGCATCGAACACGGACACCGCACCACTAGGGTCCGACGCTCCGTCTGCCGGCGGCGCTGCTGTGGCGGCCTGCATCTTGTCGGCGGAGCTGAAACTCAGCGTAAAGTCCCATGAGCCCTTGATCCCTGTACCATCCAGCACAGGGTCGTAGATATATCCGGCTGCAACGCGCTGCAGCTCATCGCCAATCTGCGCCATCGTCATGTTCTGGCAGGTAAGCAGCCGGTTCAACTGCGGGTTCGCGATCCTGGGATCTTTACCATCCGGCCCAGGGCCTTCTGTGCAACGCGTGCGGCTAAGCGGATCAGCTTTTTTCAGCGTCGGGTTGACCGCGACCAGCGTATAGGCAGTCAGCGGCCGGTCTTCAATATGGCTCTTTATTTGAAAGCGCTCGATCAGCAACGCGCGCAGCATCTGCCGCAGGTCTTCCTGGTCGATCTGCGGAGCGTGTTGCGTGTTGGCACCAAGGGTGTCGCCCGAAACCTTCGCGAGGATATCGAAACGGTCTGTGTCCAGCCACTTCGGTGCTACCAGAGAATCGTTGTCGTTAGGGTTCAGGTCCCAGGCGTAGCTGATCAGGAGCTTCAAGCTAAAACCCTGTACGTTCACCTGTCCGCCGTTGATGTTGCCGCTCATCCGCGCATCCGGCTGGGCCGGCTTGATCGTGGCAACGTCGAACACCGCCGGAGGAGCCGGCGGCAAAATCTTCTCCAGCCCCGCCGCATTGGCTGTTGGCTTTTCATTCACGCTATCGACGATCAGAACAGGCCGCGGTGCTGTCTTTAGATCGAGCTTGAGGCCAAGCTCTTTTTCGACGGCGTCGAAGATAGAAATACCATCCGCCCCGGCCCGCTGAAGCTGGCCCTTGTTCGTCCACTTGATGTCGAAGTCCCACGATCCTTTTAGGCCGGTAGCGTCGAAGACAGGATTGCTGAGGTATCCTCCGGCCCAGTTATGCAGGTCTTCCGCGAAGGTCTCCATCGTCGTGTTGTGACAGGAAAACACGATCAAAGAGATCGTTCCGGACGGCTGATTCGGCGGTGGCGGCTGGTACTGGCAGTCGGCCGTGGCCGTCCCATCGGACTCCGTCATCTTCGGCTTGTCCTTTGCGACAATCAGCGCATAGGCAGGCATCGGCTTGCTTCCCGTATGGACTACGAGGTTGAATCGCTCGGCCAGCAGAGCTTGCAGCATCAGCTTGAGGTTGTCTTTTGACGTCGTTGCCGACGCTTTGGCGATTACATCGTAGCGGTCCTGCTCCAGCCAGCTTGGCCCTCCCTGCACGTTCTCGTTGTCCAGTCCGTAGGCGGCGGAGATCAGGTCAAGCATCGTAGCCTGATGCACGATGTAGCGATCGCCATGAAGGGTGCCTCCATCCTTGAAAGGAAATTTGCGCGCCGGACTTATATGGACGTCCGCGGCTTCAAAGGCTGGGTGCGCGTCGGCTGTCTGGGCAAGCGATGCAGTGGAAAGAACAGCACACAAGGCGAGACCGCTAAGCGCACGCAACATCTGCTATACCTCAAGTTGGATTCGGACAAACTGGTGCTGCAGGGCCGGGTTTTGGTTGGACATCAGGCGTTCGGAATCGTTAGCTTGGCGATTGTCGCGAGCTGCATAAAGCTTGTGCCTTCATAGATCTTCCCAATCTTCGCATCGCGGTAAAGCTTTTCAACCGGATAATCCTTCACAAACCCCGCACCCCCGAAGACTTCAACAGCCAGTGAGGCCGTCCGCTCCGCGACCTCCGACGAAAACAGCTTTGCCATCGCAGCCTCTTTCAGATACTCAGCGCCTGCATCCTTTAACCGGGCAGCGTTATAAACCAGCAGCCGCGCCGCTTCGACCTCCATGGCCATGCGCGCCAGCTGAAACTGCATCGCCTGAAACTCCGCCAGCGGCCTTCCGAACTGTTGCCTCTCGCGCGCATACCGCGCAGCATGGCGAAACGCGCCCTGCGCCAGCCCGACTAACTGCGCACCAATGCCGATGCGTCCTTCGTTCAGCGTTTCAATGGCAATCTTGTAGCCCTTACCCACCTCGCCGAGAACGGCAGAGCCAGACACAAGGCAGCTGTTGAACAGCAGCTCGCAGGTAGAACTGGCGCGGATGCCCAGCTTGTCCTCCTTGCGCCCCAGCGTAAAACCGGGCGTACCTTTTTCGATGAGAAAACACGTAATGCCCTTGTAGCCCAGCTCGGCATTGATCGTCGCGAAGACAAGGAACAGGTTGGCCTCGACGGCATTCGTAATCCAGAGCTTCGATCCCTGCAAAATGTAGTCGCCGTTAGCCTGCTGCGTCGCGCGGCACTGCAGCGCGAAAGCGTCTGAGCCGGATGCGGCTTCAGACAGCGCATACGCTCCGGTCATCGTCTCCGCAAGCTGCGGCAGATACGTGCGCTTCTGCGCCTCACTGGCCCAGCGCATTAATGCGCTGATCACCAGCGTGTTTTGCACATCGACCAGAACGCCCACAGCAGGATCGACCGCCGAAATCTCCTCGACAGCCAGTACCGCCTCAAACAATGTCCCCGCCGCGCCGCCATAAGCTTCCGGCACCTGTATGCCCATCAGGCCGAGCGCGTGCAGCTTCTTCAGCAGCTTAGGTTCAAAGGCCTGCTGTTCGTCCATCTGGCGAACCAGCGGAGCGATCTCGTTCCGCGCAAAGTCGCGTACGGTGTCGCGGAAGAGAAGTTCGTCGGGGGAAAGCTGGGTGAGCGGTTGCATAGCAAGACAGTAGACAGGAGAGCGTGGACACTAGGGAAGCCGGCTTGGTTCAGCCGTGGATATTGCTGTGGAATTCCGGCGGGGTTATACTTCGGTCATCGGTCCAGCTGGAGCTTCTTTTTGCCGGACCACGAGGAAGGTCGTCTTCAGCAGCGAAAGCGTGAAGGATGTCCAGCTCGGAAACGGAGGGCCGCCCGGAAGTGCTCGAGGCGCGGCGTCCGGTTGGCGCGCGGTGAGTCGCGTGCTGCGAAGTAGTGGAAATGACCTCGTCAATTTAGTTTTTCCTACCGATTGCCGGATTTGCGGTGGCCCGGTAGTTGCGCTTGTGGGAGCGCAGGTTTGTGATTCATGTGTCGCGCGGGTGGGGCCGCAGACGGGCGACAGTTTGTGCCGTCGCTGTGGGGATGCGATGGGGATGGAGTCGGCACGGTTTGCCGGTTCCATGGGCATGACCGAATGCACCATGTGCCGGCTGGCCCCGCCGGAGTTTGAACGCGCTGTCGCGTTCGCCATCTACGACGAAGAAGTACGCGAAATGTTGCATCTGCTGAAGTTCCAGGGCATGCGACGCATTGCGGACGCCGTGCTCGGCGATGGCATGGCGTCGGCGGTGTTGCAGCTGGAAGGTGTCGCTGCAAATGAGCTGCTGGTGGTTCCGGTGCCGCTGTTCGCGGCTCGCGAGCGCAGTCGCGGTTTCAACCAGGCGCGCGTGCTGGCGGAAGTCGCGGTCATGCGGCTGCGTCGTTTGAAGCCTGTATGGAAGCTCGATCTGCGCAGCGATGTGCTCTCTCGCGTGCGCGATACGAACGCGTTATTTGCGATGGACCCCAGCGCGCGCCGCAAGAGCCTGCGTGGGGCGTTCCGCGTTGTGAATGCGGAGACTGTGCGTGGGCGCGAAGTGCTGCTGGTCGACGACATCATGACCACCGGAGCCACGGCGCGTGAGTGCTCGCGGGTGTTGATGCGTGCGGGAGCGGCGAAGGTTTGGGTTGTAACGATGGCGCGAGCACAGGCGGAGAGTGGCGTTGCGCGGAGTTCCGAGGTTGCGATGTGGGATGTGGATTCGCGGCACTCGTTGCAACCGGACGCGGAGAAGCGACGAACATTTTTGCAGTAGGCAGTAGAGGGGTTGGATCGGCAACTGAAACTTTCAAACCAGGCTGGAGGGCAGAAATGCAGGCAGCAAAGCGGGCGAAGCGGACAGGCAATCGACATCACACCACACACCCGGTAGCAGGAACGGCGCGGGCGGAGGCCATCGACATCCGCATGGGTGTCTTCCGTCAGCCGGCCATGCAGACGCCGGTACTGGTTCTCAACGCCAGCTATGAGCCAATCAACATCTGCGGCGCACGGCGTGCGTTGGTGTTGGTGCTCAAGGGTGTTGCACGCACGGAAGAAGAGCAGGGCGCTGTGCTGCATTCGCACCGCATGAACCTGCAGATGCCCAGCGTGATCCGTCTGCTGGAGTATCGCCGCATCCCGCATCAGACCCGCGCATTGAGCCGCAAGAACATCCTTCTGCGCGACCGCAATACCTGCCAGTACTGCCAGACCGTTTTGACTGCCGCAGAACTGACGCTCGACCACGTGATCCCACGCTGCCGCGGCGGCGCATCCACCTGGGAAAACCTCGTAGCCTGCTGTCGCGACTGCAACCGCCGCAAGGGCAGCCAGATGCTGCACGAACTCACCGAGATGCGCCTGTTGCGCGAGCCACGGCCGTTCTCGCTGCACACCTCGCGCCACATCATGCGGATGATCGGAAGCGCGGACGCGAATTGGCGGAAGTATTTGTACTTCGAAAACGAAAGCGCTGCGGCGTAAGACGATGGAGCCGGTGGCTGCAATTGCGGTCACCGTTAGCTGCTCGTGCTTAGCTTCATTTGGCATCGATTAGACTCATCGCATGGATAAGCCCAATCTGGACCTTCTACGGTCAATCGCCGTATCGCTTGTCGTTGCGGATCACACTTTGGTTTATAAGGGCTTTAATCCTGGTGCGCTGGGTACGATGGGCCTCTTTGGTGTCTATGTTTTCTTCGTTCATACATGCCTGGTTCTCATGTGGTCACTCGAACGAAATCCCCACACTCTGAATTTTTATGTGCGGCGCATCTTCCGCATTTATCCGTTTGCCATGGTGATTGTGCTGGCAACCTATCTTCTTGGTTTCCCGCCCGACCATGGCAACGAGATGCACTATATTGCCCTGATCCGAGGAGACGTGCGGGGCCTGCTTGGAAATCTCTCCCTGATGCAAAACCTCTTTCATGGGCGTTCCATTGCTGGCGTTACATGGAGCCTTCCCATGGAACTGGACATGTACGTCTTTCTTCCGGTGATCTTCGCCTTTACCGCTCGCGAGCTCGCGCTCTGGCCCATGATTTTCATTTGGATGTTCGTGGTCGTCCTTGTCCACTCAATGTTTCCGGGCAACCATGGGAATTTTTTCCTTGCGCTTATTCCTGACTTCCTGCCTGGGGTTATCGCCTATATTGGCTATCGCTTGCGTCGCCCGTTCTTGCCGGCTTTTCTGCTTCCTGTGATGGTGGCAGTGATGTGCGTGCTGGTTGTGAGCTTTCCTCTGCACCGCGTCGATTGGGTGACGTCGTTGGTGTTGGGCCTGACATTGCCTTTATTTCATGAGATTCGCAGTTCATCCATCAAGAAAGGGTGCCATATGCTCGCGAAATACTCCTACGGCATCTACCTCACCCACCCGTTCGGTATCTTCTTTGGAGTTCACCTTTTGAGCGGACACTCCGCCTGGATCCAGATTCCAGTGGTTCTGGCAGTGACGGGGGCTATGTCCTTCCTCGGGTACCACCTCATTGAGCATCGCTTCATCGAGATAGGCAAGCGCGTTGCGGCAAGGATTGAAAAGCAAAGGGGCGTAGACAACCTGGATGTCGCGATTCTGCGCTCCTAAGCCGGACGCAAGAAATCAACCGGGACTGCGGCGACGCATTTAGACGCTCGGTTCAGCGGAGCCTATGGCTTAGGCGTGGCCGGTGCAGCGTTGTCCAGCGTCTGGCCGTCGTAGTGGACCGTTACGTTGGTGTGGAAGCGCTTGTAGTCGGTGTACTTGACCGTGGTGCGCATGTGTATGTCCTGTGAGAGCGCACCGTTCTGGGCCTGGAAGTGCAGGGTGCCTTCGGCTTTGGTGTAGGTGGGGAACCAGTACTTGCCGTCGATCTGCTCGTAGTAGGTGGTGAACGGCGGCGAAAGGTCTTCGTGACCTTTGCGTGTGTCCTGCGGGACGTTGATGCCGTTTACGAGCACAATCTCGTTCTCCTGCTGATCAACCCAGACTTTGCCGGAGAGATAGCGATGCCCTTTGACCAGAGTTTTGGGTTCGCAGCCGAAGACGTAAGTGTCGAGCTCGTCGACCTTTTGTTTCCCGAGGTAGGTGAGGTTGTAGTCAGGGAGCTGCGCCGTGGTCAGGACAAAGGGCAGGCGCTCTTCGATGTCCTTTAGGTCATTTTCGGTCATGATGACGCGCTCGATGGTGTTCTGTGGCGCGAAAACGACGTGTTCGACGCGGCGTCCGTCGTTGTTGAAGGTGATGTCGGTGACCTGCTGGTATTCGCCGTCGGGCTTGTTGGTGTCGTCGGAGATGGTGTCCATTTTGACAGTCTGGCGGAAGGTGTACTCGTTGCGGGCGGCCTCGAAGGCGGACTCCTGCCTGCCCATGTTCTGGATGACCTGGGCGACGGTGGTGTTGGTGGGCTCGGAGGGGTCGAGTGGGCCAAACCCTTGTTGTGCTTGGGTTTGGCGGACCATGATAGTGGTGAAAAGTAGAAATGTGGCGGCGAGGGTGGGGGTCCGGGTCATGGCTTTCCTAGTGTAGACGGGTGGGGTGGTGCGCGGGATTCAGCGTGGATATTGGGGTTTTGACCACGATTTTTTGGTGCAAATTTACGGTGGTTTGTGGTGACTTTTGACATTTCGCTGGAGATTTCTCACCGTGATTTGGGGCGTACACTGGCGCGATGAGACTTCTTCTTCTGCCGCTCGCTGTCGCCCTTGCTCTGCCTGTTTTTGCACAGATGGGGGTGCAAAAACGCCCGATGACGTTTGCGGATCTGCAGGCGATGAAGCGGGTGAGCGATCCGCAGATTTCTCCGAGCGGGAAGTGGGTGCTGTTTTCGGTGACGGATGTTTCGCTGGAGAAGAACTCGAAGGTGAATCATCTTTGGGTGGTGGCTTTGGGGGGTGGTAAGGAAGTCGAGTTGACTTCGGGGAGTGGGGAGACTGGTGGGAGGTTTTCGCCGGATGGGAATTGGGTGATGTACTCGTCGCGGGAGACGGGGACCTCGCAGATTTGGATGGCGCCGTGGGATGATGCGGCGGGGGTGATGGGGGCGGGGCATCAGGTGACGTCGTTGGAGACGGAGGCGGATGGTGGCGTATGGGCGCCGGACTCGAAGCACTTTTTGTTTGTGTCTGAGGTGTATCCGGAGTGTGAATCTCATGCGGCGATGGGGGTGGGGCGGAATGAAGAGGAAGTGAGCTGTAATGCGCTGAAAGATTCTATTCAGGCTAAAAGTCCGGTGAAGGCGACGTTGTTTACGTCGTTGCTGTACCGGCACTGGGATCATTACCAGGGGTCGAAGCGGTCGCATATTTTTTATGGGAGTGTGGAGGCTGGGGCGGGTGCGCCGGAGGACCTTACGCCGGCCAGTGTGATTGGGGATCGTGTGGCACCGACGTTCTTTCTGGGGGCGCCGCTGGGGTATGCGATTTCGCCGGATGGGAAAGAGGTGGCTTATGTGGTGAATCTGGATAAGGTGCCAGCGGAGTCGACGAACAACGACATTTTCGTCCTTGCTATTAGTGCAGACCCTTCCAGAGCCATGAGGGTCTCGATCAGTCCCGGTTCCGACGACGCTCCGCAATATTCGCCCGACGGAAAATATCTTGCGTGGCGCTCTCAGGCACGCAATGGATTTGAGTCCGACAAGTTCAATCTTGCCGTGATGGATCGCGCTACGACAACAGATAAACCTGGGCCGACGATCAAGAGCCTCACAGAGAATTTCGGCGATTGGGTGGATGAGTTTGCGTGGGCTCCGGATTCGACGTCGATCTACTTTGCCAGTCCTAGTAAGGGACAGGAGCCGATTTTCGTCGTGAAGCTGGCCGCTCCCGGCATTACCGAACTTCAATCAACGACTTACGGGGAAAAATCTTCGCAAACCTCCTATCCGAACTTCACCTTCAAGGCGGAGTTTGGTTCACTTGTTGTAGCCCCGGATGGTTCATCGCTTGTGGCTTCTGGGATGAAAGTCAATGAGCCAGCAAGCCTCTATCGATTCGCTCTCAGCGACTTCAACTTGAAGACATCGCCGTCCGATGACGCTTTACAGAGTTGGAAAAGGCAGAACGGAAATGAGTCATCTTCCGCGTCCGCGGTCTACTCGATGCGAGCGGATGTCATCGCAAATCCAAATGCGCAACTTCTAGACTCGCTTTCCCTCGCTCCGCTTGAGCCCTTCTGGTTTAGCGGTGCGGCTGATACGAAGGTTGAAGGGTTCATCATTCGGCCGCCGGGGTTTGATGCTTCTAAGAAGTATCCGGTGAAGTTTGTGATGCATGGTGGGCCGCAGACGGCGCTGGGGGATGGGTGGAGTTATCGGTGGAATCCGGAGTTGATGGCCGCTGATGGGTATGTAGTGGTGATGATCAATCGGCGGGGGTCGACGGGGTATGGGCAGAAGTTTGTCGATGAGGTTTCGGGGGATTGGGGAGGGAAGGCTTATGTCGATTTGATGAAGGGGCTGGATTATGCGGAGAAGACGTATCCCTTTATCGATAAGGACCGGGAGTGTGCGCTGGGGGCGAGCTATGGCGGGTTTATGGCGAACTGGGTGCTGACGCATACGGATCGGTTCAAGTGCATCGTGACGCATGACGGGATGTATAACCCGCAGAGTGCGTTTGGGACTACGGAAGAGGATTGGTTCAATGAGTGGGAGTTTCGGCCAGCGGCTGCGAACGGCGTCGGTGTGGAACAGACTAAGGCGGCTTATCCGTGGGATTTCTTTGATAAGTCGAATGAGGAAGACCCGTTTCGCAAGTGGTCGCCTATGTTGCATATCAAGAGTGCGAAGACGCCTACGCTGGTGATCCATGGGCAGAGGGATTATCGGCTGGATGTTAGCGAGGGGTTGCAGTTGTTCGATTCGCTGCAGATGCTCGGGGTGCCCAGCGAGATGCTGTACTTTCAGGATGAGGGGCATTGGGTGTTGAAGCCGAAGGATTCGGAGCTTTGGTATCGGACGGTGAATGATTGGTGTGACCGGTGGACGGGGTCGAATGGGTATGCGGCGGTTGGGCCTGCGGTGAATCCGATGGCTGTTGCTGCTCCGAAGAGGTGAAGCAGATCACCTGCGGGATGACAGAAAGAAAAGCAACAGCAACTGCAAGGGCAAAGGCTTTAACGCAGAGGTCGCGAGAGAAGTGCGCGGAGTTCGCAGAGGAAGTGCGTGGAAGGTGTGAGGGATGGGGTTTCGGGCTAAGACGGCTAAGGCGCCGCTGGATGCGGTGGGGTTGCTGGAGTTTGCGGTGCGGTCGCTTTCGTCGAAGATGAAGTCGATTCGGGATTTGCGGCGGAAGATGGTGGAACGGGCGGAGCCGGGGGAGGTGGGTGAGGTTGCGGTTGAGGCTGTGATTCTGAAGCTGAAGGATCTGGGGTATTTGAGCGATGAGCGGTTTGCGGCGGACTATACGCGGCTGCGCCAGGAGAATGAGAAGTATGGGCGGAGGCGCGTGCAGCAGGGGTTGATGCAGAAGGGGATTGCCGCTCCGCTGGTGAACGAGACGCTGGGGAAGGCCTATGACGAGGTGGATGAGGTGGCGCTGGCGCGGGCTTATGTGGCTCGGAAGAGGATGAAGCAGCCGGCGGGGGATCGGGAGAAGAAGCAGAAGGAGACGGCGAAGGCGATGCGTCGGCTGGTGGCGGCGGGGTTCAGTACGAAGACGATCTGGGTGGTGTTGCGGGAGTGGGGGGCGGAGCTTGAAGAAGTCGATCTCGAAGAGAGTGAAGCCGTCAGTGAATAAGGTTGAAGCAGGTGTGCAACGGCTGGTGGCGATTGATTGGTCGGGGAGAGTGGATGCAGCGGGGCAGCGGCGGCATATCTGGGCGGGGGTTTGGACGCGGGGCGTTGCCGGGGCGAAGGATACGGTGAGGCTGGAGGCGGGGCGGACTCGGGAGGAGGTGGCGGAGTGGCTGGTGGAGATGGCTGCGGAGACTCCGGCGATGGTGGTGAGTGTGGATTGCTGCTTTAGTTATCCGGCGTGGTTTTTGCAGGAGCATGGGTGTGCGACCGTGTTTGAGTTCTGGGAGAAGGCTGCGGGAGGGTATGCGGAGCAGTGGCTGGCGCGGGAGTGTGAGGAGGTTGCGCGGGATGAGAGGTTCTGGGGGAAGCCGCATAAGCGGCCGGCACAGTTTTGCGGCGAGGGCTATCGGTGCATGTTTCGCTTTGCGGACTATGACAACAAGATTGCGCAGGGGCTTGAGGGTGGGGATGCGCTGAGGGCGGCGAAGATGAAGGGGATTACGCCGAAGTCGCCGTTCCAGATTGGGGGGAGTGGGAGCGTGGGGACGGGGTCGTTGCGGGCGATGCCGTTTTTGCTGCGGCTGCATGGGGCGGGGTTTCGGGTTTGGCCGTTTGAGGGGGCTGCGCTTGGCAGCGCAGCAGGGAATAGGGAGCAGGGAGTAGGGAGTAGGAAAGGCGGGAGCGTTGTTAGGCCGTTGTTGGTGGAGATGTATACGCGGTTGATGACGGGGGCGGTGGCTAAGAGTAATGAGGAGGCTCGGCGGAAGTATCTGAACGAGCGGAAGAAGAACGATGCGGTGTATGCGGGGATTTCGCGGGGGGTGTATGCGAAGGCGCTGGGGAGTGAGGATGCGTTCGATGCGCTGGTGAGCACGATGGAGATGGTGCGGTATGCAGGGGAGTTTGCGGGGTTGAAGGCTACGAAGGATGCGGCGTTGCGGCTGGAGGGGCTTACGTGGCGGCCTGGTGTGAGGGGTTAGGCGATAAGAGCGTCTAGTACGGTGGAGTCCATGAGGAATGGATTGCGTACGGTCAACGATCCGAAGCTGCGGTTGTCCTGTAAATCTTCGCTGAAGAGAATCGAGCAACCAGCGCGGGATGATGTTGCAAGGATGAGCGCGTCGAAGAACTGAATTCCGTTCGTTGCGTGGAGTTGCATCGCGTCGTTAAGGTCATCTGCAATGTATGGCGTCGGTGCGATAAATATCAGGATATCGTGGATGAAATCGCTCGCTTCTGCGGGCGTGAGAAGACGTTTGCGAGTGGTTGCTCGATAGAACTCGGTGAGACATTGCATCGGAAGCGGGAAGCGCTTTGCAAGCACCAAGCGCAGCAGTCTGTCTGCGACGATTTGTTTCGCCGGATTGGACCGATCGATGGAGTAGATGAGTATGTTGGTGTCGACTGTGAAGCTGCTAATCACGGTCATAGAGAGCATCGCGATCGATGATTTTGAATCCGCCGAGGTCGTATCCTTGCTGATGTTTGTTCATTACTTTGTCGATAGCGGCAAGGCGTTCCTCTTCTGTGGTCCATCGAGAAACGGTATCCGCGGCAGGGGGCACAAGTTCCGCAACCGCTCTTCCGCCGCGAATGAGCGTGAGACGGTTCCCGGCTTCCACCTCGGCGACGAGCTGGGCGGTGTGCTGTTCGAGTTCCTGGATGGACACGTTTCTCACGGTCTTAGCCTCTCTGGTGATTCTACTCTCGGGCGTGAGTTGCGCTGGTAAACTTTAAGGTCTATGCGTAACTTGTCAGGCAATCAGATTCGGGAAGATTTTTTGCGGTTTTTTGAGGGTAAGGGGCATCGGCGGGTGCACTCTTCGTCGCTGGTTCCACAGAACGACCCGACGCTGCTGTTTACTAATGCGGGGATGAACCAATTTAAGGATGTGTTCCTGGGCGCGGAGGTGAGGGATTACTCGCGGGCGGCGTCGAGCCAGAAGTGTGTGCGGGCCGGGGGCAAGCACAATGATCTGGAGAACGTCGGGTTTACGCGGCGGCACCATACGTTCTTTGAGATGCTGGGGAACTTTTCGTTTGGCGACTACTTCAAGAAGGATGCGATTGCGTTTGCGTGGGAGCTGCTGACGTCGGCGGACTGGTTTGGGATTGATAAGGACAGGCTGTATGTGACGATCTTTGAGGGGTCGGATGCGGTGCCGCGGGATAACGAGGCGGAGGAGTTCTGGATCGCGACGGGTGTGCCGAAGGAGCGGATCTTTGAGATGTCCGCAAAGGATAACTTTTGGCAGATGGGCGATACCGGGCCGTGTGGGCCTTGCTCGGAGATCTTTTATGACCTGGGTGTGGCGGCTAGTGAGACGGGGGAAGACAAGCCGTTTCCAGAGGACGATCAGCGGTATGTCGAGATTTGGAATCTGGTGTTTATGCAGTTCGATCGAAGCTCGGATGGCGTGTTGACGCCGCTTCCAAAGCCTTCGATTGATACGGGCATGGGGTTGGAACGGATCGCGGCGGTGTTGCAGGGAAAGCTTTCGAATTATGAGAGTGATTTGTTTACGCCGTTGTTGTCGGCTGCGGCGCGGCTGACGGGGTTTGGTGGTGAGGCTGGCGGAGCTGCAGGTCTCTCCACTGCGCTGCGCTCCGGTCGAGATGACAATTCTGTGGGGGGTGTGTGGGTTTCGAAAGAGCGGATTGACGAGTTGGCGGTGAGCGATGAGAAGGGCGCGGCTTCGCTGAGGATTATTGCGGACCATGCGCGGGCTTCTGCGTTTTTGATTTCGGATGGTGTGACGCCCGCGAATGAGGGGCGTGGTTATGTGCTGCGGAAGATTCTGCGGCGGGGGATTCGGCATGGGCGGCTGTTGGGGCAGGAGAAGCCGTTCATGCATGAGATGGTGTATGCGGTTCGGGATGAGATGAAGGCGGCTTATCCGGAGCTGATGGAGTCGGCTGAGCGGGTGGCCAAAGTTGTGTTGGCTGAAGAGTTGCAGTTTGCTCGGGTCATGATCGAAGGATCCCGACAGCTTGATCTGGCATTCCGCACTTCATACGTAATCGCGATGACAGAATCGGCGAAAGCATTCGCTTACAAGTACAACTTGGAAGTGGATGAAGAGCAAGTAGCGAAATACGCCGAACCGTTTGTTGCTGGGTCCCTTGTTCCTATAGAGGAAGTAGAGTTCGCCATCTTTGAAATGATGTTCCATAGCCAAGATCGTGCGCTCTTCAAAAAGTTCTTTAAGGAAGAGGATTTTATTTCGAGATACCCGCCGAAGTTGAGTGGCGCGCAAGCTTTCCGACTATACGAGACCTTTGGACTTCCCGTGGATTTCATTCAGGATGCTGCCCGTGATGCGGGCATTCCATTCGACATGGAAGGCTTCGAGCGTGCTAAGGAAGAAGAGCAGCAGCGTGCTCGCGCGAGTTGGAAGGGTGGGTCGCAGAAGTCGGCGGCGCCGGTTTATCGGGAGTTGGCGAAGACGGAGTTTGAGGGGTACACGTCGCTGCGGGTGGATGGGGCGCGGGTGATTGCGCTGGTGAAGGATGGTGTCGGGGTGCAGGAGTTGAAGGCTGGGGAGACGGGTGAGGTGGTGCTTGATGCGACCAGCTTCTATGCGGACTCGGGTGGGCAGGTGGGGGATGTGGGGTGGTTGTATGCCAAGGATCACAATACGGTGGTCGCGGATGTGACGGGATGTAAGAAGCCGGTGCAGGGAGTGTTTGCGCATCAGGTGGTGGTGCGGCAGACGATTGTGGTGGGCGATGCTGTCGATACGCAGGTGAATGGAGAGGTGCGGCGGGCGGTGATGCGGAATCATACGGGGACGCATCTGTTGCATGCGGCGTTGCGGCAGGTGCTGGGGACGCATGTGAAGCAGGCGGGGTCGTTGAATGACCGGGCGCGGCTGCGGTTTGATTTTTCGCACTTTACGGGTGTGGCCGAGGAAGAGCTGCAGGAGATTGAGGACATCGTGAACCGGGAGGTGCTGGCGAATAGCGTCGTGCAGACGATGGTGGATGTGCCGATCGATGTGGCGGTGCATGAGCTGGGCGCGATGGCGCTGTTTGGCGAGAAGTATGGCGAGCGTGTGCGCGTGGTGAAGATCGGGGACTTTTCGACCGAGCTTTGTGGAGGGACGCATATTGGCGCGACCGGCGAGATTGGGTTGATCAAGCTGGTGGGTGAGGGAGCGGTTGCGAGTGGGGTTCGCCGGGTGGAGGCTGTGACTGGGACGGGGTCGCTGGGGCTTTTCCGGCGGGATGCGGATGTGGCGAAGGTGGCGAGCCAGTTTGTGGGGGGTGGTGAGGCTTCGGCGGAGACGTTGCGGGCTCGTGTGGCGGCGCAGGATGAGGAGATGAAGAAGCTGCGGCGGGAGCTGGAGGGGCTGCGGATGAAATCGGCTTCGGCGGCTACTGCGGATGCGGCCGGGAACGCGGTTGAAGTTAAGGGTGTGAAGGTGTTGGCGCAGAGGGTGGATGCGCTGGATAAGTCGCAGATGCGGAACCTGGTGGATGAGCTGCGGGGGAAGCTGGGGTCGGGTGTGGTGGTGCTGGGGGCGGCTACGGCTGAGGGGAAGGTGTCGCTGATTGTGGGGGTGACGAAGGATCTGACGGCGAAGGTGCAGGCGGGGAAGATTGTCGGGCTGCTGGCGGCGCAGGTTGGGGGTAAGGGTGGTGGACGGCCGGATCTGGCCGAGGCGGGGGGCAGCGATATTCTGGCGCTGAACCGGACGCTGGCGGGGGCGGCGGAGGTTGTGGGGGGATTGCTGGGGTAGGTATTCGAGTGAGTACCCGGTGGGGATTCACAACGTTGGGAGGGGTCGGGGAAACCTACACTTGAGGCTGGTATGGGTTTTCTCTGGCAGAATTTTATTGTGCGTCGGCGCGGCGCTGTTTGTTTGGGCGTGGTGGGGATGGTGTGCGCCGGTCCGGCGGTTGCTGTAAAGGCGAAGGTGGATGCGTGGCAGGCGGCGGTGGATGCGCGGACGTCGTTTGAGGCGGAGCCGGCGGGGGAGCATACGAAGGCGGAGTACTCCGCGGTGATGGATGACTTTCGGGAGATTTATCACGGGAATCCCGGAGATGCGCATGCGGCTCGGGCGATTGAGCAGGTGGCGGAGCTGCTGGCCGAGCAGGGCCGGGAGCTGAATGATAAGAAGAGCCTGCGGGATGCGGCGGGGCAGTATGAGTTTCTGGCGAAGGCTTATCCCGGTGGGGCGATGGCTTCAGGAGCGCTGGGCCATGCGCTGGAGTTGCTGGGGCCGGATGGAGCGGCGGACCAGGGGGAGGCTTATCAGGTTGAGTTGACGCTGAGGACGGAGTATCCGCGGAGTGCGGCGGCGAGAGGGATCGGGAAGCCGGTGGCGGAGAGCGCTCGTTTGCTGCCGCAAACGATACCCCACCCTGCCGTACAAAAAATGCACGCCGAGGATGGGGCACTCGCGGCGGCGGATGCTGCGCCTGTTGTGAAGCCTGCTGTCAGGCGTCATGCTGCGTCGGCAAGTGATGCGACCGTGAGCGATGCGCCCGCGCCCGTTGTGCGCAAGGCTGCGGGGGATGATGCTACGGCTTCGGCTCCTTCGGCTGCAGCGATGGTCGCGGTGGATGACAAGCCGGTGAGCCGGCATATGGCTTCGGTTAGCGGGATTCGGCATTGGTCTACGCCTACGTATACGCGGGTGGCGATCGATCTCGGGGATGAGGTGGAGTACCAGGCGGCTCGGGTGGAGAATCCTGACCGGATCTACTTTGACCTGCATCATGCGCGGCTGGCGCAGGAGCTGGTGGGCAAGAGCTTTGCGATCACCGATGATGGGTTTTTGACGAAGATTCGGGCGGCACAGTTTTCGAACGATGTGACGCGTGTGGTGCTGGATGTACACGAGGTTGGGGAGTACTCGGCGTTTCTGCTGCCGAATCCGTATCGGTTGATCATCGATATTCATGGGAAGCCGCTGGGCCCAGGGTCCAGGGCCCAGGGTTCAGAAGGCCCGGGTGCGGATCGACCTGTGGTGGCTGAGAATCCGCTGCCGCAGACACCTGCGGCTAGTGGGCCGGTTGAGGTTTCGGCTTTGCCGCCTATGCCGGTGACGGATGGTAGTGAGGCTTTTGGGTTGCCGAAGAAGACGGCAGCGAATCAGAATCAGGCGCAGGTTGTGGCGCAGCCGCGGGTGGTGATTCCGGTGAAGTCGACTATGGCGAAGCCAGTGCCTAACTCGGTGACTTCGCGGTCGGGCGATACGGGTGTTGAAGTGGCGGCGGTGAGCCAGCAGCAGGGGCGGGTTGAGGCTACGAGCCGGCCGACGTCGCAGCCGATAGTGGCAAAGAGCAGGGAACAGGGAACAGGGAATAGGGAACAGGGTGCGGGGAACAGCGACGAGGTTGTCGATGATACGTCGGTGGTGGTGAAGAAGGGACCGAGGAAGTCGTCGCGGACGACGACGGTTGCGCATGTGGATGGGGCGCCGGTGGAGGCTGCACCGCCTACTGCGGATGGTGAGACTTCGCTGGTGCGGGCTTTGGGGCTGAAGATTGGGCGGATTGTGATCGATGCCGGGCATGGTGGGCATGACTCGGGGACGCTGGGTGCGGGTGGGATTGAAGAGAAGGATGTCGTGCTCGACGTAGCGCTGAGGCTGGGTAAGTTGCTGCATGACCGGCTGGGTGCGGAAATTGTGTATACGCGGGCGGACGACACGTTCATTCCGCTGGAGACCCGGACGGCGATTGCCAATAAGGCGCAGGCGGATCTGTTTATTTCGATCCATGCAAACAGCTCGTCGGACGCGAGTGCGCGTGGGGTTGAGGTGTACTACCTGAACTTTACGAGCGATCCGGAGGCGATGAGGGTTGCCGGGCGCGAGAATGCTGTATCGACGCAGAGCGTGCATGAGCTGAGCGACCTGGTGAAGAAGATTGCGCTGAAGGACAAGATCGACGAGAGCAAAGAGCTTGCGGCGGATGTGGATGAGTCGCTGTTTGCGGGGATTGAGAAGGGCAATGCGGGGCTGAAGAATCGTGGGGTGAAGAAGGCTCCGTTTGTGGTGTTGATTGGGGCGAACATGCCTTCGATTCTGGCGGAGATCAGTTTTGTGACCAATCCTGAGGATGCGAGTGAGCTGGAGACGCCGGCGTACCGGGAGCGGGTGGCGGAGAGTTTGTATAACGGTGTGGCTCGGTATGCGGGTGGGATCAATGGGGCGAAAGCTGTGAGGACGACGGAGCGGGCGGCGGTGAGGTAGGGGTTGGGGGTTGGGGGTTGGGGGTTGGGGGTTGGGGGTTGGGGTGGTGCGACTCCGAGGGAGTTTTATGTCAAGGTTGCCTCGGGCGGCTGAAGCCGCTTTGATTTTGCGGGGGTTATGGCATGACTGAAGTCATGCCCCTTCTATGATGTTGAGGTTTGATCAGACCTTTGCTGGACGGTTCAGATTGGCGTGCTTACGTTTGGGCGATGTTGTAGTCTTTGCCTTGTATGGGAAATTTGCTGCGGCAAAGGGTTTTCGCGGGTTTGGTGATGGTGGGGTTCGCTGCGGGCGCGTGGGCGCAGGGTGCGACGACGCTGACGGAGCCGGCGGGGCCGTTGCTTCCGCAGGGGTTTGGGGCGTGGAAGATTGTCCCGGCGGCACCGGCGGCGGTGCCTAGTTCGCCAGTGTCGCTGGTGAATGTTAGTAAGGAAGCGCTGGAAGAGTGTGGGCCGCAGCGGTCGCAGGTAGCCGATTACACGGAGGGTGGGCGCAGCCTGCATGTGGAAGCGGTGCAGTTTGGCGACCGAACCGGGGCTTTCAGTGCGTACACGCTGGTGAAGCGGAAGGATATGGCGCCGCAGAGGGAGCTGGGGTCGTCGGCTGCGGTCGGTGACGGGGCAGTGGTGTTTACCGTGGGGACGTCGGTGGTGGTCGTGTATCCCGCGACGGTGGCGGATGTGGGGGCGTTGAAGCCGCTGTCTGAGACGATGCCGAAGATCGTGGGGAATAAGGGCGTGGCGCCGTTGCTGCCGACGATGCTTCCGGCAAAGGGGCTGGTAGATGGCAGTGTGCGGTATGCGCTGGGTGGGGCTAGCTATGCGGCGGAGGGTGGGATTCTGCCGGCGGCGCTGCTGGGTTGGGACAAAGAGGCTGAGGCGGTTACGGCGGAGTATAAAGATCGGCGCGGAGAGGAGACGCTGACGATGCTGCTGTATCCGACGCCGACGATTGCGGGGACGTATACGCGGGCGGTGCAGGGGCAGGTGAGCGCGGCGGGGCGTGAGTTCGCGAGCTCGAAAGTGCGTCGGGAAGGTGAGTTGGTGCTGCTGGCTTCGGGGACGTTCTCGCCGGATGAGGCGGAGCACATGATCGAGAACATCCACCTGAAGCAGCAGGTGAGTATCGACAACGATATCCAGCCGACGCAGCACCAGGTGATCCAGCAGACCTACAGCCTGCTGACGAACATCGCGATCCTGTCGGGTGTGCTGATGCTGGCGGCGGTGCTTCTGGGGCTGTTTCTGGGGGCTGGGCGGGCGGCGTATCGCGTGATGCGAGGGAAGCCGGCGGCTTCCGAGCCGGAGTTTCTGAGTCTGCATTTGAATCCGCAGAATGAGCGACCGCGGTTTGAATGAAGCAAGAGTGTAGAGGGTAGAGTGTAGAGGATAGAGAAGACTCGCTGGTGGGAGTCTGGGGGTAAGGTGTCAGAGGCCGCAAGCAGGGAAAAGCCGGAGAAAACCGGGGATTGCCGGAATTATTCTGCTAAGTTGTTGAAAACAGGTCGATTGCAAATTATTGAAAACTTTCTTGACAGCGCCGGGAGGCGCACCTACTCTTGCACCAGAGAGTTCTGATGGCTTTGCCTCCGTTGGAACTGCCTCCCATAGAAAGGGTCGCCCTGTTGCCGGGCGACCCTTTTGCTTTGTGGAAAAAGTGGGAGAAATTCGGGGTTTAGAAGGTCTGGAGAGGTCTGGGCCTGGGACTAAGAGTGCGGCAACGCAGAGGTCGCGAAGGAAGAACGGGAAGGGCGCGGAAGGGTTGAGGATGGATGGGAGGTATAGGCTGATCCTGTCTGACAGATTTTATGCTAGTGTGGCGGGGAGGTTTTGGAGGGGATTTCCGGTGATGCGAAGCGAGTTGCGGGGTTTTGTAGCGGGTGGGTTTGTGGTGGCGTTGTGGTGCGCTTGTGGTGTAGCGCGAGCGCAGGATACGCGGGTGGTGACCGAGCCGAAGATTCCGCCGGTTTGCGTGAAGCTTGATGCTGGTTTGAGCGTCGCGCCAGATGTGCGGGGTGGTCGTGTTCGCGATGAAGATGAGGGGAAGCTCGATACGGAGCGGATTCAGAAGGCGCTGGATGGCTGTGGTGCGGGTCGCGCCGTGGAGCTGGCGGCAAAGGGTGCGGGGAATGCCTTTCTGAGTGGGCCGCTGGAGTTGCGTGAGGGGGTGACGCTGCTGGTGGATAAGGGTGTGACGCTGTATGGGTCGCGCGATCCGAAGGTGTATGAGATGGCGCCGGAAGGTGAGCCGGTGAAGTGTGGGACTTCGATGCCGAGGCCGACGAGCTTTCCTACGTTTTCAACCAACGCGGCGGCAAGGCCGCGAGGTGGTTGCCGTCCGCTGATTACGATTGCGGTGAAGAATGCGGCGATCATGGGCGAGGGAACGATCGATGGGCGTGGCTATGCGAAGCTGATGGGGCATGACTACAGCTGGTGGGAGATGGCGAGGAAAGCGGAGCCGCATGACGATCTGTACTACTCGACGCGGCTGATTGTGGCGAACCATGCGGATGGACTGATTTTGTATGGGATTACGCTGCATAACTCGCCGAACTTCCATGTGAGTGTGGGTGGGACGAATGGGTTTACGGCGTGGGGTGTTCATCTGCAGACGCCGGTGGACAAGACGCTGGATGCGCGGAATACGGATGGGATCGATCCGGGCGGGTCGAGCAATATAACGATTGCGCATAGCTGGATCGATAACGGCGACGACAATATTGCGATCAAGCAGGGTGTGAGCCATATGAGTGTGCTCGACAACCATTTTTATTCGGGGCATGGGATGTCGATTGGGTCGGAGACGGTGCTGGGGCAGAATTATCTGCTGGTGGATGGTCTGGTGGAGAACCATACGACTTCGGGGATTCGGATCAAGAGCAATGTGAAGCGCGGCGGGCCTGTGCATGACCTGGTGTACGAGAACATCTGCATGAAGGATGTGCCGATACCGATTGCGATCTCTCCTTATTACACGAACCAGACGGTTGAGCCGTTTGAAGACCCGAAGTATGAGGGGGACAAGATTCCGGACTATAAGGCTATTACGCTGAAGAATATCTACTCAGAGACTCCTGGTGATGTGCTGATTGCGGGGTTGAATGAGGAGCATCGGACGGGGATCACGTTGGAGAACGTGTTCGTTACGGGGATCAAGCCGAACCATGTGCATCTGGATTATGACGACATCACGCTGAAGGGCAGTGGGGCGAGCTTTTCACTGGACGGCCAGAGCGTGAAAGTGACGGATCACAGGGACGTTGAGAGTCTGACTTCCGATCCGTGCGGAGCGAAGTTTGTGCCGATGCGGTAGGTTGTGGTGTGACTGGCGAAGAACGGGAGGAAGCAGGTTCCTCGCGTTGCTCGGAATGGAAAGCGAAGAAAAGCAAGTGCAGGTGCAAAGGCAAGGCAAGGGCAAAAGGCAAAGGCAAAGGCAAAGGCAAAAGCACATTCTTCCCGGATGTGCAGTTGCGGCTAGGCGTTGGGCCAGGACCATGTTTTGAGGTCGTCGCTCCAGGCGATGCCGAGGCTGGCGAAGTTGTCGAAGCCGCCGCGGGGGTCGTCCTCAGGGTATTGGGAGCCGTGGAAGAACATCAGGGCTCTGGCGATGCGGGGATCGTGGCGCAGGTCGAGGACGAAGCCTGCGGTGAGGCGTCCCTGGGCCCAGGGCCAGGTGGATTGGCCGAGGGTGAGGAGGCCGTCGTCGCGCCAGGTGATGAGGTCGGGTGAGCGCTTGATACCGATGCCGTTGGGCGGCGAGTGGAAGAGCAGGTACTCGTTGCGGTCGATGAGGACGCATGGATTTTCGCCGGCATCGACGGAGCGGGCGAAGGTCCAGGTTTCGAGGTCGGTGGACCAGGACATGCTGGTGCCGTGCTGTTTGAAAAAGCACCACCACTTTTTGGGGTCGTCCTTGTCCTGGAGGAGGTAGGGGTCGATCATGCGGCCCATGGCGGCTTCGGGGACGTCGGGGCCTTTGACGCGGAGGAGCTCGGGTGCGGACCAGTGGATGAGATCGGGGCTGCGGCGGATGAAGATGCGGGCGTTGGCGTCGGCGTAGCGCTGGCCGTTGGGCCGTGGGTAGGTTTGCAGGCACATGACCCATTGGTTGCCGAAGCGGACGATGTCTCCGGGTGAGGAGTATTCGAGGTGTTTGTCGAGCGGGGTGAGGATGCGGAGCCGGGTCCAGTGGCGGAGATCGGTGCTTTGCGTGGAGGCGATGGTGAGGTAGGCGATGCCGTCGGGTTTGGTTTCTACGTAAGTGAAGAAGAGGTGGAAGACGCCGTTGTGGAAGATGGCTGTGGGGTCGCGATAGGCGGTGGTGCGGTTGCCCTGAAAAAGTACCGGGGACGGGAGTTTTGCGAGGATGGGCGAGAGGTTTCGGGGCACTGCGGCGGCGGGGAGGTGGGTTCCGGCGAGAGCCAGCGCTCCTGTGGAGTAGGCCGCGGTGCGGAGGAAGATGCGGCGTTGCATGGTGGTGATTGCTCCCGGTGCGTCGTTACCCCGACTGTACGGTTTCGAAGCGGAGAGGACAATGGGGGCAGCTATTTTGAGTATGGGAGATTTGCCGATAGAATGGTTGAGGAGCACGCCGACGTAGCTCAGTTGGTAGAGCAACTGATTCGTAATCAGTAGGTCAGCGGTTCAACTCCGCTCGTCGGCTCCATCAATTCCTTAACAATCTGGAAGACGACACCCACGGACCTTTGCGTTCGTGGGTGTTGTGCTTGTTGGCGTGCAGTAAACTTGGAGGTGCAGGGTCTTTGTGTCGAACTCCGTGGAGTGACGGTTTGCTCAAGGGGATTGACGTGGCGGCCCACTTCGAAGGAAAGTTGGCGGCACGTGAACTCAAACATTTTGGAACCCGTTTCCAAGACAGCGCAAGAGAAGTATGAAGAGCTGAAGGCGAAGGGCCTGAAGCTGGACCTGACGCGGGGCAAGCCTTCCGCGGCGCAGCTCGATTTGAGTTCGGAGCTATTGGCGTTGCCGGGTGTTGCGGACTATACCGCTGACGGAGCGGACGCTCGCAATTATGGCGGCCTGCAGGGTTTGAGCGAAGTGCGGAAGCTGTTCTCGGGCATTCTGGGTGCGCCGGCGGAGCAGATCATCGTTGGCAACAATGCGAGCCTGGCGTTGATGCATGACACGATCAGCTTCGCGTTGTTGAAGGGTGTATCAGACAGCGTTACGCCGTGGTCGCAGCAGGGTGAGATTTCGTTTCTGTGTCCTGTTCCGGGATATGACCGGCACTTCGCGATTTGCGAAGCGTACGGGATCAAGATGATTCCGGTTGCGATGAAGGAAGATGGACCGGATATGGACCAGGTGGAGAAGCTGGTTGGAGCCGATGCTTCGATCAAGGGAATCTGGTGCGTTCCGAAGTACAGCAATCCTACGGGGACGGTGTACTCGGATGAGGTGTCGGGGCGGCTGGCGGGGATGGAGACCGCGGCGCCAGACTTCCGTATCTACTGGGACAACGCGTACTGCATTCATCATCTGACGGACGAGAAGGTGGAAGTCGCGAACATTCTGGAGCTGTGCGCGAAGCACGGCAATCCGGACCGTGCGTTTGTGTTTGCGTCGACCTCGAAGATTACGCTGGCGGGCGCGGGGCTCAGCTTCTTTGCTTCGTCGAAGGCGAATGTGAGCTGGCTGATGGGCCGGATGCAGTTCCAGACGATTGGGCCGGACAAGATCAACCAGTTGCGGCACCTGCGGTTCCTGAAGAATGAAGAAGGCATTACCGCGTTGATGGAGCGACACCGGCAGTTGATCGCACCGAAGTTCGAGAAGGTGCTTGAGGTGTTTGAGCGCGAGCTTACCGGGCTGACGGGTGTGACGTGGAGCAAGCCGCTAGGTGGATACTTTATCGGCCTGGAGGTCCCGCAGAACTGCGCGCGGCGCGTTGTTGCGCTGGCGAAGCAGGCGGGGATTGCGCTGACTCCAGCGGGTGCGACGCACCCTTATGGTGTCGATCCGGAAGACCGCACGATTCGCATTGCGCCGACGTTTCCGGGGATTGCGGAAGTGGCGCAGGCGGCGGAGGCTGTGGCTATCTGCGTGCAGCTTGCCGTGAGCGAGGCGAGCTAGCGCGGTATATGCGGTTGGCGCCCGATGTGTTCTGCGCCGTTATTGGCTGGCCGTTGCGAAGTCGATGGTATAGCGACGCCAGCCGTTACGGCCCTGACGCTTTACTTCGTACAGGGCGAGGTCGGCTGATTTGAAGAGGCTGTCCTGTTCCGTTCCGTCCTGCGGATACACTGCCGCGCCGATGCTGACGGTTGGTTGCAGGGAGATGTTGTTAAGGACGAACGGGTCGTCCAGCGCGTGAAGGATGTCACGGCAGACTTTGTCGATCGCGGCGTCATCGGCTGTGTTTGCCAGCAGGAGTGCGAACTCGTCGCCGCCTAGCCGGGCGACGCAATCGTTCTCATGCGCCAATTTGTTGAGACGATTTGCGATCTCGCAAAGCAGAGCATCGCCGATGTCGTGTCCGTATCCATCATTGATGGCCTTGAAGTTGTCGAGGTCGATGAGGAGCAGCGTGAACGAGTCTGCCTGCTGCTCCCTGGCAGCGAGCAGTTGCTGGAAGCAATCGGCGAACATGCGGCGGTTGGAGAGTCCGGTGAGGCTGTCGGAGTAAGCGATCCGTTCGAGCTCATGCTGGCTTAGCTGGAGCTTTACCGTCAGCTCTTCAAGCTCGATAGTGCGCAATGCGACCTGGCGCTCCAGGTGCCGCTGCCGTGCACGAAGGATGGCCGTATAGACCCGGAACAACCAAAATACGAGTGCTATACCAGCTAGTATCGCTGCGAACTTTGCCCAGATGGTTTGATACCAGGCCGGCAGGATGCGGATCGCGATGGAACGTGTTGTACCCCAGACGCCGTAGCGATTGGAGCCTTTTACTTCGAAGGTATAAGAGCCGGGGGACAGGTTGGTATATCGCGCAATTCTTCGGCTGGAGTCGGTCGTGATCCAGTCGTGGTCAAACCCGACCAAGCGGTAGGCGTAGTTGTTTGCTTCCGGATCGCTGAAGTCCAGGGCGGCAAACTCCACTTCGAAGCTGTTGGCGTGTGGTTGTATCTGGACGACGCCGCTGCCTGAGTTGGCCAGATACTGTGCCTGCGAGTTCAACTTCTCGCCCGTTGAGAACTGTGTCACTACGACCGGAGCGGCAAAGGACCATGGGTGGATGCGCTGTGGTTGCACGATCGTGAGACCACCACCGCCGCCCAGAATGAGGCGGCCATCGGGCGCAATGGCGCCGGCGCTGAGCCAGAAGCTATCGAAAGCGACTCCATCCGGCTGAGAAAACCTGGTGAGCGCGAGAGTCTTTGGGTCAAACACTTCGATACCCTGGTCTCCAGGGAAACAGATGCGGCCATCAGGCATCTCGAAGGTTTGGCCTGCGTCCGCTGTGGAGCGTTTGAGAAACTGCAGTTGTCCCTGGGCGTTAGCGCCCTGCGACTGATACAGGCCGGTGCCGTCTGTGGAGACCCAGAGCCGTCCTGCACGATCGACCATGAGCGCGGTAATGGCGGAGGGCAGAGCGCCGGGCTTATTCGGGGTGATGTCGGTTTTCGTCACCGCCTGGGTTTTGAGATCGACGCGGTAGAGGCTGGCGCCTGTTCCAACCCACAGGTCATTGCCTTGTCCCCTGGTCATGGCGGTAATCGGAGTGGGCAGGAAGGGTTTCGCTTGCAGTGCGGGCCGGTTTTGCTTCGTGCCGGCCGGAAGCGGTACGGCCCACAAGCCTTGTCCTGACCCGACCCAGAGCGTGCCGGCGTCGTAGATCAGCGCCTGGATCGTCGGGTTGATCGAGGTGAAGGAAACGGTCTGGATGTGATTGCCGTCGCGATCCGCGCGATAAAGACCCTGCTGTGAGCCGAAGTACATTGTGCCATCAGGAGCTTGAGCGAATCCGCTGACCAGCTGCATCTTCAAGGCGGGTTTCGGAGGCGGGGCATTGTTCAGTCTCTTTCCCGATTGGTCGAAGACCTCGATGCCTTTGTCTCCGAGACCGAGCCAGAGTCGACCGTCTGCTGTGGGCATCAGGGCTGTTATGTCGGAGTCGACGATCGGGTGGGCGGCATCGCCTGTGCCGCCAAAGAATGTGAGGAAGCCTTTGCCTGTGGGATTTCTGCGGCTCAGACCGTTAAGCGACCCAGCCCAGACCGTGCCGGCACGGTCACGGAACATAGCGTCCACGAGATCGTGCGACAGGCTGGTGGAGATGGAAGGCTGATGCACGATACGGTGTGTAAGCCATGTGCTGGTATCGACTTCGACGATGCCTTCGCCGTAGGTGGCGAGCCAGACGATGCCGGGTTCGGCTTCAATCATGGTGTCGACGCCCTGGGTATCGAGCGGGCTTGTGGCCGAGTTGTCAGGTGCTGTTGTGCCTGCGGGTGGCGTGACGTATCCCGTTTCGTGAATCGGCCTCGGCAGCGTTGCGCCGGGTTCGAGGACGAAGGCGCCGGCTGTTGCGCCGATCCAGAGGCGTCCCTCATGATCGCGCATGAGACTCCAGATCCTCGGGGCCTTACCGGTGACGACCGTCACCGCTTTATAGTTATGTCCGCTTGCATCGCTATAGAACAGGCCTTTTGTGCTTCCGGCCCAAATGTGGCCATCGGGATCGCGCACAACGGCCTGCGTGTTGGCTGCGTTGCCTTCGATGCCCGGCATGGGTTCGCGCTTGAATGCGCCGGTGTCGGGATCGAAGTGGTCGAGACCTTTGCGGGTTGCGAGCCAGAGGCCGCGGGCGCCATCGGTGACCATGGAGTAGATGGACGGATACGTTCCACCGGGACCGGTAGGGGTGAAGGTTTGGAAGCGGTCCTGCGCGGCATCATAGCGGGCCAGGCCATGGTTGGTTCCGATCCACAGACGTTTTTGCGGATCCATGTAAAGGGTAAGGACGTCGTTGCTGGGAAGCGAACCGGTGACCCCCGGTTGCATGGAGTAAGTGCGGAAGTGATAACCATCCCAACGCGAGACGCCACTCTCGGTGCCGATCCACATGAATCCATCAGCGTCCTGCGTGATGGCTTGCGCCGCGGCGTTGGGTAGTCCATTCTTTTGATTCAGCTGGTCGAAGATGGTGTCTGCGTATCCGCCGGGACCCTCGGCCGCTGCTTTGGAAGTCCCGTTGGCGGGGAGTCCCAGCATGAACTGCGAGGTCGCGAGCATGAAGAGAGCCGCGCCAGCGAAAGAGGCAATCTTCCAAAGGCGGCTTCGGCGTCCGGACTTCATCTTTGCGTTCAATCTCGAAGCTGGAAACCCGTGAATCATCATATTGTCCCTCGTGCACGGAAGCCTGAGACAGAGACGATCCGCAGTTCGCTCCGCCACGATCGGAGAATGGCGCAGGCATGATTCTTTGTCTCAGAAAGTACCACTAGGGTATAACAGTGACGCATCTGGAGCATTCCATTGGAAGCACATTCAGCGCCTCGAACGATCCGTCTGCTTCGTCCCGGCCTGAGACAGGCGCGGGGCGTGTGCATGTGTCCTCTTCTCGGCTATGATGGCAAGCGCGGTTGAGTTTTGTTTTTGAAACGATCCTGCCGCCTGTGAAACATCGCGGGTGAACCTATCAAGACCGATACCGGCAACGTCCGGGTTTGGAGTTTGAATGCAGATGGCTGGTCGTAGTGCCGTGACACCAAAGCCGCACAGCGGAGAACGCTCTTCCATCTTTCCGCGCGGCTATATGGTCGCATTCCTGATGACGACAATGATCTTCTTTGTCTGGGGAATGTCGAACAACCTTACTGACATCCTGGTGCAGCAGTTCCGCAAGTCGTTCGAGCTGACGCTTACGGAAGCGCAGTTGGTGCAGTCGGCTGTGTTTCTCGCATACGGCATCATGGCGACTCCGGCGGCGCTGCTGATGCGGCGCTTCGGCTACAAGGTGGGGTTGGTGACGGGGTTGGTCACGTTCGGCGTGGGGACGCTAATGTTCTGGCCGGCCGCGGTGATTGGGCAGTACACGCCGTTCCTGATTGCGCTGTTTATTGTCGGCAGCGGATCGTCGATTCTGGAGACGGCAGCGAACCCTCTGGTGGCGCAGTTTGGTGAGCCTGACAGTTCGGAGCAGCGGTTGAACTTTACGCAGGCATTCAACCCGCCGGGATCGATTGTGGGTGTGTTGATCGGTACGTGGTTCATCTTTTCGGGCGTTGAGAAGAAGCCGGCGGAAGTCGCCGCGATGAAGGCGCAAGGCACGTATGCGGCTTATCTGCATGGAGAGATTCTTCGCGTGGTGCCGACGTATGTGGTGCTTGGCTTCGCTGTGTTGATCCTTGCACTGTTGATTGCGCGGGCCAGGTTTCCGGTGCTTCTTATATCGCGCGATGATGCGGGACCGTCGTCCACGGACGGATCCAAGAGCAATGTCTACGGACGTTTGCTGCGCACGCCGAGCCTGGTGCTGGCTGTGATCGCGCAGTTTTGTTACGTCGGCGCGCAGATCAGCACGTGGAGCACGTTGATTCCTTATCTGCGGACATATACATCGATCGGCGATAAAGGCGCGGGCTATTTCCTCACGGGCACGCTGGTGGCGTTGATGCTGGGGCGCGTTATCTCGACGCCGTTGATGCGGTATATCAGCCCGACGACGATGATGGGCACGTATGCGGTGATCAACTGCCTGCTTCTGGTTGTGGGTATCGTGCATCCCGGGATTGTGGGAGCCAGCGCCATTCTGTTGACGAGCTTCTTCATGTCGATCATGTTCCCGACGATCTTCGCGCTCGGTGTGAAGGGCCTTGGAACGGATACGAAGATCGCGGGCAGCCTGTTGGTGATGGCGATACTGGGCGGCGCTGTGTTCCCGCCATTGCTTGGATTGATTGCTCGTCAGACGGGCAGTTTGGCGATGGGGTATGTGCTTCCCGCGGCCGGTTATGTGGTCGTTGTGCTCTACGCTTTCTATATTCCGCGACTGAACCGTGCGGTCGATGTACACGATGTGGAAGTGGCGTCGATTCTTTAGGAACAGCCGTGGGAGCTTATCCTGCGTTTTATAGGATGTTGCGATAGACTTGGCAAAAACCGGATACCAAGGGGAACGTTCCATGGCTCGCCAATATCTTTGCAGCAATCCCGATATGCCCTTCGCCGACGCTGTGCTCGTGGATGAGAAAACGTTGTACGTGTCGGGCCGGATCGGGATGCTCGAAGGGCAGCTTGCCGTTCCGGAGAGCGTGGAAGAAGAAGCGCATCTGCTGATGAAGGACCTTAGCCGCGTGCTTGCCATGGCGGGGATGACGACCGCTGACATTGTGCAACTGCAGATATTCTGCAGCGACGTCAGCTTGTGGCAACGCTTCAATGTGGTGTATCGCGAGTACTTCACTGGCCAGCTTCCTGCGCGGGCTTTTCTTGGAAGTGGACCGCTGTTGTTCGGTGCACGTTTCGAGTTGATCGGCATTGCCGTGAAAGACCAGTAGCTCCACCAAAAGGAGAATTGCTTGCAGATACCTCGTCGCTCTTTGATCAAGGGTGCAGCGGCTTCGATGTTTAGTTCAGTCGTGCCAATGGCGCCTGCGGCAGCGTCACTGGGCAGCGACCAGTTTGTGACCGGGCAGTATGAGGTCTGTTTAAATAACGCGCGTTGGCACCCGATGAGCAAGGGCGCGAAGCAGGCCGTGGTGGACTATCTGGATTACAAGGCGCGGGGGATTTGGGCGCCGTCGCCAGGTTTGAACTCGGCTGAGTCGGTGAAGGTGCGGCAATCGTTCGCCACGTTGATCGGGGCGAAGCCGGAAGAGATTGCTTTCGTGAACAGCACGACAGCCGCAGAGAACCTCATCGTGGCGTCGCTTGGCTTGCAGACACCCGGCAAGGGTAACATCGTCACCGATGCGCTGCACTTTGAAGGTTCGCTGTACCTCTATCAAGAGCTGGCGAAGCGAGGCGTCGATGTGCGGATCGTAAAGCCGCGCGGATGGGAGATCGACGCGAAGGACTTCGAGGCTGCGGTTGATAAGAACACGAAGCTGGTAGCGATTTCGAAGATCTCCTACATCAACGGCTTTGAGCACGATCTGAAGGCGGTGTGTGATTTAGCGCATGCGCATGGAGCATATGTCTACGCCGATGCCGTACAGGCCGCCGGTTGCATGCCGCTCGACGTCAAGGACAGTGGCGTGGACTTCCTTGCCACGGCAAGCTACAAGTGGCTGATGGGAGACTTCGGTCTTGGGTTCCTCTACGTTTGCGGAGACGTGCTGCCGAAGCTGCAGCGCGTGCAGTGGAGCTTCCGGCAGTTCAATGAGTTCAACTACCACGCATTCCCGGGCGATCCCGTGGGGCCGTTTCCGGCCAGCTATGAACAGCACAACGACGCGGCGGGCTACTTTGAGGTCGGCACCTATGCCAACCCCGTGCTGGCTGCGCTGACCTACTCGCTGCCTTATATCCAGAGCCTGGGCGTAGCCAACATCCAGAAGAGCGCGCAGGCGCTGAATGCGAGGCTTCGAGTGGAGATGCCGCGGTTGGGTTATGCGTGCATCACCCCTGAAGGAGCACGAGGGCCCATCATCGCCTTCGCTGTGAAAGATAACGCCGGCACCGCCGCGAAGCTGACGGCGAAGAAGGTCGATGTCGGACTCTCAGCGGGCCGCATGAGGGTGTCGCCTTCGGTGTACAACATGCAGGGCGATGTGGATGCGTTGCTGGGTGCGTTGAGTTAGGGAGTCGCGGATGACGCAGCATCGCGCGCGGCCTGCTGGGCGGCCTTTTGCTGGTGCTTGTGAATGTAATGGGCGGCGATATCCGGATAGAACTCGCGGATGGACGTGAACGCGATGTCGCGCATGGCGGAGTAGCCGAACTTGGTGGCAAGAACGCTGAAGTCGGTAGATCCGGCCGGATAGTAATACCGGGAGATGACCTGGGTCAGCACCTTGCCGCCGAGACCCGCGATGTTCGGAGTCTGGCTGCCGCCGTACGTGCGTGTGACACCCTGGCGGCTGATGACGTAGAGCGCGCGGATGACAACCTTGTGACCCTTGCCAAGCGCGTAGTAGCGCGTGTCTTCGTGCAGCAGGCTGGGCAACAACCACGCTTGCAGGTAGGTGCCGTCCGTCTTGTCGAGAAAGCCGCGCCATGTGTAGGCATAGAAGCCATCGACGCCTTTGCCGAGGACCGGGTGCGAGTTGATGCCTTCCGCGCTGATGCTGGTAAGCCCGAGGAAAAGAAAGGACGAATAGTCGAAGGACTGGCGCGTCGCGATCTTGAAGTTGTACTCCCAGCCGGGAGGATGAGGTTTGGAACCACCGGAGACGGACCGGAAGTTGGGCATGAAGCCAAGGATGCGCTGCGGCTGACGTTTGTCCAGCGGAATGACGTTGCCGTTCGCGTCGAGCTCCTGGGCAGGCGCAGGTTTGGCACCATCGCCATGCTTTGGATCGGTGGCCTGTACAGGCACCTGATCCGTCTCCGACAGGGAAGCTACGTCGGTCCGCTCCGAAGAGGAAGAGACGTCCTGGTCCGTGGTTGTGCTTCCGAGCAGGACGGCGGACGGTGCGTCCGGCAGGACGACGGACTGAACGGACTGGGCACTAAGGCCGCTGGCCAGACAGAGAGAGAGCAATGCAAAACGAATGCGCAAAAAATACCGTCCTGGGAGTGATGCCCCCGGGGAAAAGAACTGGAAGCTGCTGGATTAGATCGAAGTTTCGCACAAAAGTTCCACAACTCAGCCAAATCGATCGGACTATTGCCGCAGTGGCTTTGTTATCAGCGGCCTAGCTCTTCTAGATATCTTTCGACTTCAAGCGCAGCCATGCAGCCGGTGCCGGCAGCGGTGATCGCCTGGCGGTAGCGCCGGTCCTGAACATCGCCGCACGCATAGACACCGTGTACCTGAACACCCCTCTGTGTCACGAAGACATTGTGCTCGGTCTTGATGTAACCGTCGTCGTCGAGATCGATCTGGCCCTTGAACATGGTGGCGTTGGGCTCGTGGCCGATGCCGAGGAACATAAACGAGACAGGCAGCGTCCACTGTTCGCCGGTCTTGCGGTTCTTCAGCTTTAGGCCCTTGAGGTCCTTTTCTTCCACACCGAGCACTTCCTCGACGAGGGTGTTGTGAAGAAATTCGATCTGCGGGTGCGCGATGGCACGCTCGAGCATGATGCGCGAAGCCTTGAAGTTTTCGCTGCGGTTGATGATCGTCACCTTGGTGGCGAAGCGTGTGAGGAACAGCGCTTCTTCCATGGCGGAGTCTCCACCGCCGATAACGGCGATCTCCTTGCCGGAAGCGAAGAAGCCGTCACAGGTAGCGCAGGAGCTGACGCCGAAGCCGATCAGGGCCTGCTCAGACGGCAGCCCGAGCCAACGCGCGGAAGCGCCGCTGGCGATGATGAGCGAACGGGTCTGGATGATGTCTTTGCCGACCGTCAACTCGAACGGGGACTTGCAGACATCGACCGAAGTGAGGTGGGCCATACGAAGCTCGGCGCCGAAGCGGGTGGCCTGCTTCTTCATGTTTTCAATGAGTTCGGGACCCTGGACGCCGTCGGGCCAGCCGGGAAAGTTCTCTACCAGCGTGGTGATTGAAAGCTGGCCGCCAGGCTCATGGCCTTCCAGGACGAGCGGCTTCAGGTTGGAGCGGGCAGCGTAGATGGCTGCAGTGAGGCCGGAGCAGCCGGAGCCAAGGATAACGGTATCGCGAACGGTCGTAGCGTCAGACATATTTGTTTGATTGTACCGGGTGCAAAAGGGTTCAAGGGCGGAAGGGCGGCGTGTAGAGCGTAGAAAAGGCGGGTCTTGTTGGCGGCGATTGCCACGGCCTTGATGAGAGTCCCCCAAAGACCTCTCTACCCTCTATCCTCTACACTCTTTCTTATGGCTGATCTAACTTTGGTTTACGGAATGCGGTTGCTCCCGGCGGGAGAAGTGGCTGGTGTGCAGGCGGCGCCGGTGGCGCTCAAGAATGGCAATGAGGCGCAGGTGACGATGCACATCCTTGAGGGCAGCCGCGAGCAGATCGAGGCGCAGCTCCGGTTGAGCATCGACGCCTTTTTCGACTTCTACCCCGAAATCTAGGTCCTGCGCGGACGGCGAGGGTTTGGTGGTAGCCGAGGCTTTAGCTGTGTCGTAATGCAACACAGGGATGGCCCGCTTGCGCCTTCTGGACGAAAACGTCACTGGGGGCGATCGCTCATGGTGCATGGATTCCGCAGGTGGTGTCAGCATGGCTGGCTGTGGCGGCTGTTGCTTTTGTTGGGCTGGCTTTGGTTCAGCATGGCGGCGCTGACGGAAGTACCCACGCCCGATGTTTCCGTAGGGGCCGCGTTGCGCAACCTGGCGTCGCGGTCGGGTGTGGCGTTCGTTGGACGGATCGTGAAAATCAACCGCGGCACGGGCGTGGTGGATGTGGTCTTCCAGGTGGAAACGCCGCTGCTCGGCCAGGTTGGCGCAACGTACACGATGCATGAGTGGGCGGGTCTCTGGGCGGCCGGGCAGTATCGCTACTCGGTTGGCCAGCGCGTGGCGATCTTTCTGCACGCGCCGGGTAAAGCTGGGTTGAGTTCCCCGGTCGACGGCATGGAAGGCATTCTTCCCGTGGTGCAGGAAAGCGCCGACAGCGATCCGATGGTCGATGTACGACGGTTGGCGACGCGTGTTCAGCGCAACGTGGGCGAACCGATCGTCGACGCCGCAAATGGCGCGATGTTGCTCGCCGATGCAGCGGAGACCGCGAGGAACTGGGCCGCGCCGCTGCAGTCTGAGCCTCCGAGGCGTCCGTTGCCTGCCGGCATTGAGCCGGTTGCGCCGCCGCCCGTTGTCACCGGCCCAGTTACAACCTCGCCCATTGTCGTTGCACCGGTCGCGGTTGGTCCGGTCGTAGTCGGTCCCGGAAACACACTTCGTCTGCCGATCGGGATCGCGCGATGACAACAGGCTCCAGCGCGGTCCCCTCCCTTCGTTTTACGGTGCTGGTTTTTCTGTCGATGGCTATAAGTCCACTCGCACTGGCTGGAGGGCCGCGGTTTGTCACTGGAACGGCGTTCACGGGCGCGCCTCCGGGGCAGGTGATGGCCTTCTTTACGCCGAAACCGCTCTACTTCACCGATCCCGGAGAACTGAACGCCAGCATCACCCATGCCCAGGCCGACGCCATGGTCGCCGCGGCAGCGGGTGTGTGGAACGTGCCGACATCGCTTCTGACGCTCGCGCAGGGCGGAACACTGGCCGAGCACGTCAGCGACGCCAACAGCTACTTCAGCGGTACGGGCGTGGTGTTTCCCGCCGATCTGCTGCCCAGCAACTACCTCGCAAAGCCCATTGCCGTGGTCTACGACACGGATGGAAGTGTCACCGATCTGCTGCTTGGATCGGGTGCAAGCGACCCGAGCGCCTGCCGTCACAACGCGGTCACCGAGAGCGTCGACGGCTTTGGGCAGACCGGGACCATCCAGCATGCAGTAATTGTGTTGAACGGCCTCTGCGTCGGCTCCGCGCCGGAGCAGATGCTGCAGATGCAGTATCAACTGGAGCGCGTATTCGGTCGGGTAATTGGGCTGACCTGGGCGCAGGTGAACGACAACGTATTTACGGGTCTCACTCCAGTAACTGTCGGCCAGGAGACCAACTGGCCCATCATGCACCCGATCGACATCATCTGCGGGCCGTATACGTACCAGTGCATGCAGTCCCCGTTCACACTGCGGCCGGACGACATCTCAACCCTGGCCTGGCTGTATCCCGTGACGACGGCGAATGTCGTGACGGGAAAGGTGATCAGCACGACAAACGGCCTTTCGATGCTAACCTCTCTCTCCTTCCCCACGGGGCAGGGCATGGAGTCTGTCAACATGGCCGTGAAGTGGGGACTGACCGACTTCTTCCTCGACCCCTTCCAGACGGTGTCCGGTGTATCGGGTTATGCCTATCAAAGAAACATTGGCAATCCGGTGACAGGAAGGACGGAGGCAGCCGCCGACAACCAGGGCAGCACGAACGAGTCTGCATCCATTATGGGCAGGCTTCCGCTGGACTACAGCACGGGCCGGATCAACATCCTGAACGTGGTGCCGGAAAACATCAACCCTCTATACTCCGGCGAATATGCGATCGGCATCTACGAGGGAACCCCGACCACGATGTCGGGAACCGTTGCGACCGCTGGTGGCTTTATTACCCAGGGCACCACGTACTGGGCCCTGGGGCTGAGCGCGGTGACGCCGGCCTCGACCTGCTCGCCTGGCAATGATGGCGTGGAGACGGCGCCGGTCGCGGCAGACCCGAGCGGTTGGTGGACGGGGCTGATCTGCTCCAAAGGCCACGTCTCGTGGTGGTCGGCGACGATGAAGGCAGGGCGCACATGGACGGTGGAGGCGACCGCGACCGACGAGACCGGCGCAGCCACGGAGCGCAAGCTGCGCCCGGTGATCGGGGTCTGGAAGTCCACCGATGCTACTGGAGGTCTGCCGACCGTAGCGGCAACGCCTTCGGCCACGAACGCTACCTCCACCGGTCTGACGCAGTTGCCGGTTGCCGCTGCAGCGCAGACCACAAAGATGCGGATTGCGATCGCCGACCTGCTTGGAGCCGGCCGCCCCGATTTTAGCTATAAGGTACGTATTCTCTACGCGGACAGCCTCTCGCCGTCTGTCGTTGGATCCGGTGGCGGCCAGATCACAATTACCGGCATAGGCTTTCGGACAGGGAATCAGGTTACGGTAAACGGCGTGCAAGGCACGGTCGTGAGCTGGAGTTCTACTTCGATCATCGCCGACGTACCGACGATGGCCGCCGCTGGCATGACCACGGGAGCATTTGCGGACGTTGCAGTGATCGATCCCAGCACGGGAGGCTCGACGGTGATGAGCGGCGTGCTCTCGTATACGTCAGCCCCGGATTTGATCAAGCTGGTTTCGGCGCCCGCTGCGATAGAAACCGGGGTTATTGCGCCTACGAACTTTGCGGTGCGTGTCTATACTTCGGACGGGCTGGCGCCGGTGGCGGCTGCGAGTGTGGCGTTTGCGGTAAGCGGAAACGCGCTTCTTGGCGCCTGCGGTAGTGCGGCCTCGTGCGTGCTCAGCACCGATGCTACGGGTTTAGCGACGACGAATGTGAGTGGTCTTGCTGTCGGGTCCGCCGTGTTGACGGCGACGGAAACCAGCGGCGGCGCAACGGTTTCGGTGACCGAGCAGGACACCGATCCGGTGCGTGTGGTGACAGCTGCCGCGTCGTCGCACTATGTGGCAGCAGGTGAGGCAGTGAGCTGGAACGTGTCGGTTGCGACAACGCAGGATGGGCTTGCAGCGGTGGGCGCACCGGTGTCGTGGTCTGCGACGGGAGGATTATTGCTGAGTGCTTCGCAGAGCGTAACGGACACGACTGGAACGGCGACGGCTGTGGCGCAGACAAATGGCCTGACTGCCGGAGCGCAAGCAGAAGTGACTGGATGTGGTTGGACGGCGCTCTGCGCGAGCACGAAGGCTTACGGCGTTGCACCTCCGCAGTGGACGATCACCGTCAGCAGCGGAGCGGGTCAGAGCGTGAAGTCCACGGCGAAGCTGGGCATGGTGACGCTGTTGGTCACCGATGGCGCGGGGCATCCACTGCAGGGCGCTCCGGTAAATGTGTATCAGACGGTCGACGCGTGGGAAGGCGCGTGTCCGGCCCAAGGGCCGTGTCCAGCCGCACCACTATTGGCTAGCGGAACAACGACAACTCCCTCGGACACCAACGGGTTGGTGACGGTGACGCCATTGCAGGTGTCCGGCGTGCCGCAGGTGGTGAACCTGGCGGCATCGACCGGGACGCAGGGATTTGTCACGTTGACGTTGACGGTGAAGCCCTAGAGCTATACGGGTTAGTCGGGAATGATGGCGTTGTGCGCTGCCGGCCGGCGGACAGCCGCGATGCCAAAGGCCGCGATGTAGATGTAGCAGATGGCCGGGATGATGAAGGACGGATGCAGGCCGATGTGGTCGGCCAGTTTGCCCTGCGAAAGCGGAATGAGCGCGCCGCCGACGATGGCGGCGATCAGCAGGCTGGAGCCCTTGCTGGTGAGAGGGCCGAGGTCCTGAATGCCAAGGGTGAAGATCGACGGGAACATGATGGAGTTGCACAGACCGACAGCGAGCATGGCCGCCATGGCAAGGTGGCCGTGGGTGAGGATGCTGGTGACCACGAGCGAGAATGCAACGACAGCGGCGAAGCCGAGCACGATGCCGGTTTTGACCTTTTGCAGGACGGCCGAACCGATGAAACGGCCCACCATCGCGCCACCCCAATAGCACATGAGGAAGTTGCCGGCGACGGCTTCGCGCAGGCCGGCAATTTCGGGCAGGCCCATGTAGCTGATGAGCAGGTTGCCGATCGAGACCTCCGCGCCCACATAGGTGAAGATGCCGAGCGCGCCGAAGAGTACCCACTTATGCTGCCAGATGCTTGTGGGCCGCGAGAGAGCTTCGGCGAAAGCGCCTGGGCGGAAGTCCTGCGTGTGCTCGGATACGCCGGTAGTGGTCTTGAGCTTGATAGCGGCGAGCGCAAGAGCGAGCAGGGTGAGGCCAAGGGCGATGGCGATGTAAGGCATCTGCACCGTGGAGGCCTGGCTGACGCGGTAGGCCTGGCGTGCAACCTCCGACATGGAGCGCAGGCGCTCGGGCGAGACAGCCTCCGGCGCGGTACGCAGGATCAGGTAGGAGCCGATGAAAGGCGCGATGAACGTACCGACTGAGTTAAAAGCCTGCGCGAGATTCAGGCGGCTGGCAGCGGTGGAGCTGGGACCGATGATGGTGACATACGGGTTGACGGCGACCTGTACGACAGTCATACCGGCGGCAAGCACGACCAGCGCGCTCAGGAACACAGGGAAGAGCGCGAGATGCGCTGCCGGAAGGAAGCCGAGCGCACCGCAGGCCATGATGAACAGGCCGACGACCATGGTCCTCTTGTAGCCAACCCTATCGACCAATGCACCGCCCGGATAGGAAAAGACAAAGTAGGACGAAAAGAAGAAAAAGGGGATCAGCTGCGTTTCGGTGTAGTTGAGACCGAAGATGGATTTGAGGTGAGGGCTGATGACGTCATTGAGGCAGGTGAGAAAGCCCACCATGAAGAACAGGGCGGTGGTGACCGACATGGCGCGAATATCGGTCTTCTGGGGCATGTCGTCGGCATAGCCGGGCGCGCTGATATTGCGGAGTGGCAGGGCCAAGTGGAGCTCCTTCAGAGAGAAAACTTGCGCCGACGGCGCGAAGATTAGGGCACGTCCAGAGTAAATGTTCCGGGGCGAAGAAAGACAGGGAATAGACGATGGTTTCCCAATGAGCTGATATTGGATAACGTAGAGAGATTATGGCTGCTGATAAGAAGCACGTGGGACCGCTGGTTTTATCGCCCATTCACACGGAACGGATTTGGGGAGTGACGTCGCTGGAGCCCTGGTTTGACGTCTCAGGGTTGGAGAAACCCATTGGCGAAGCATGGCTGACCTCGGAGGAGTGTCCCATTGCTGAGGGCTCCCTGCGCGGGGAAACCTTGGGTGAAGCAGCTGCGGAACTTCCAGGGCTGCTTGCCGCGCCGGAGGTTGGCGGATTTCCGCTACTGATCAAGGTGCTGTTTCCGCGCGAAAAGCTGTCGGTGCAGGTACACCCAAACGATGCGCAGGCGCTCGCCGCGGGCAAGCCACATGGACAGGGCAAGACGGAGTGTTGGTATGTGCTGAGTGCGGAGCCTGGGGCGACCGTTGCAGTGGGCTTCAAAGACGCGCTGACGCACGAGCAAGTCGCCGAGGCGATTGCCGACGGCACGCTCGAAGACAAGCTGGACGCCGTGTCGGTAAAGGCCGGCGACATGATCTTCGTCGAAGCCGGGACCGTACATGCCATCGGCCCTGGAGTGGTGATCCTGGAGACGCAGCAGTATAGCGATGTGACCTACCGGATGTTCGACTACGGCAGGCCGCGCGAACTCCATCTGGAAGCCGGATTGGCAGTGACTCGCGTGACGACCGGCGCGAAACCCGTTGCGCCAGTTGAGGTGGAAGGACACACGGAGCTGGCGCGGTCGAAGTACTTCGTCGTCGACCGCTTCGACATGCTGGCAGAGCGCTCTGTGCAGCTTGGTCATGCGGATGAACTTCAGATTCTGATCGCGCTGGAGGCCGGCTGCACGTTGATCGCAGAAGATGGAAGCTCCACCGTGCTGCCGAAGGCTCACGCCGTTGTGTTGCCCGGCGAAGGTTTGAGCTACAGCGTGCTCGGCGGGCACGAGGCTGAAGTCATTCGCGTCAGACGCTAGCTTTCGATTCATCGGGACAAGGAAACGCCCACACATCAGGACGATGTGTGGGCGTTTCGCGGGTTACGCAGATACTTACTCTGCCGGCGGAGGCGTTGGGGTTGTGGGCTTCTGCTGGCCCGGGGCCGGGCGATTCCACCGGGGACCGCCGGGGCCATCGCCTGCGGGACCATGGTGCTCGCCGCCGGGGCCACCTTCGCCGTGATGGTGTTCCCGCAGCTTGGTCCACTGCTCGGGAGTGAGCACGCCGCGGATGCCGAGCAGCATCTTGGCGTTGGTCTTCTCGAGCGATGCACGCGTGTCGGCGATCTTGTCGATCTGTGCCAGCGCCTTCGTCTGGTCGAGCGGGTTAGCGCTCATGAGCGGGTCGAGCAGGAGCTGCTCCTTTTCAAGCGTAGCGTGCAGGTCGATCAGCTGAACGCGGTTCTGGACGAAGATGTCGTCCATCTTCTTCTGCTGATCGGGCGTGATGGCGAGCCGGGTGATGACTTCCGGGTTCTTCCACCACATGCCGTGCTCGCCACCGGGGCCTTCGTGCATGTCGCCGTGATGCTCTCCGCCGGGGCCGCCCTCATGGTGCAAGGGACCTTGGAACGGTGGACCGCCGGGGCCCTGCTGGGCGAAGGCGAGGGGCGCGGCTAGCAGAAGGATCGCGGGGAGGAGACGAGCGTTCATTGGGAGTTCCTTTGTGTCGTGGGTTGGGTAGTGCTGGTGTCGTTGGTAAGGGGAAGCATGGGCTCCGGGACCGAGGCGTCGAGATCGGCCTGGACGTCGGCGTAGAGAACGGCGTCGCTGACCACGGGTGCGGCTTGCGGCGCTGGAGTGGCGACCGCGACCGGCGCACCGGCGATGGGATGGTGATGGAAGGCCAGCGGCGTTCCGGCGGAGAGCAGCAGCGCTGCTGCCGCAAAGGTCCAGGCGAGCGGGCGATACGAGCGCTTCGAGGTGGTGATCGAGGCGAGACGCTGGTGATGCTCGGCTGCATTGGTGGAAGCGGCGCGGAGGTCCGTGAACGCGGAGCGCAGTGCAGCCACTTCGGGATCGGAGTGCGTTTGGCTGGGCGCGTACAGCAGGGCGTCGAGCTGTTCGGTGGTGAGGGTTTGAGGCGTCGTCTGCGGGTTCATGGACGATCCTTTCCAGCGGTTTGGGGTCCGGTATGTTGCGTGATGAGGTTGGCGTTCGCGGCACGGATGCGTTCGAGACCGCGGTAGAGGTGGGTTTTGACGGTCGGTAGCGGCAGACCCATGGATTCGGCGATCTCGGTCAGCTCAAGCTCCTCTATATAGCGGAGGAGGAAGACGGTGCGTTGGCGCGGCGTAAGCTCTTCGACCGACTTCCAGACCTTCGCGAGCGACTGATGTGCGATGAGCTGCTGCTCGGCGTTGCGACCGTTGTGCGGCAGCCTCGCGGAGAGAGTGTCTGCGTCGATCGCAGTGGTCGCAGCCCGCTTCCAGAAGCGGAAGCCTTCGGTGCGAGTGTGCGAGCGGAGCAGGTTGAGAGCGATGCGTGTGATCCAGGTGGCTACGGCGCAGTCTCCGCGGAAGCTGGCGCGCGTTGTCCAGACCTTGAGGAAGGTTTCCTGGGTGAGGGTGAGGGCGAGATCGCGGTCTCGCGTGGACATAAGGAGGAACCGGAAGATGCGTGGCTCATAGAGGGCGTGAATGCCCGCGAGGTCGTCAAACGGCGAGGCTGAGGTTTGCTCGAGGGGCATCATCGCGGGTTGGAAGGTTTCTTCGAGCATCGCCTAAAGGACTTCACCGGAACAGACGACTTCGTTGAAGAAAAGACTACAACGGCGATATTTTTTGCACGGGAAGGCAGGAAATGGGCTGTGGGTTTCTTTTCGGGTAGGATTTTGAGAGGGAAAAGGAGATTGACCGATGAGCTCTTCGCACGAATCGCACTGGTTTGAACGTTGGTGGCCGTTGTTCCTGGTGGCGTTTGGGATCAGCTTTGTGTTGTTTCTGGCCTGCTTCAAGGCCTGACGGTAGAACCGGGCATTCCCGCTTTCCGCGGGACTATGCGCCCGGTCATAGGTTCCGGCTGGCGATCTGAAGGCTGTAGAGGAGCAGGCCGGCGCGGTGGACGTCAAGCTTGTTGGCGGCGACGCGGGTGATGACTTCGCCGAGGGCTTGCTGGAGTTCATGGTGGTTTCGTGGGGCAGGCAGGTGGAAGCCGCGGCGAGCCCGGTGGGCGTAGGGGTTGGCGGCCGGCCGGCGGCTGGGGTGGTGGAAGTAGCAGAAGCGCTCGCCGCGCAGGGCGGGTGAGCCGCAGCGGTGGCGGTCGGCGAAGATGTGGTGGCAGGTGGGTGCAGGTGTTGTCGATGGCATAGGGTGGGGGCCCCTCCCCCCGGTGACTTTTTGACCTAAGGTCTTGAAAGGAAGCGGGTTGAGGGTTGACTTGTTGAAGTACCCCCATGCCGCTCCCGGGTTAAATGCGAAAGCCCGGCGATGGCCGGGCTTTGGGTGTATTTCGGGCTACTTCTATTGTAGCGAGTTGGATGGGGTAACTATGCCAAGTTTTTTGGAGAGAAATCGCCAGTGTTGGTGCGGGTTTTATGAGTTTTGCACGGGCGTGGGGGGTTGACAGGATTTTAGACGCCGTTCGTTACCTCGCTCGGCGCGCGGGTTTGGCGTGAGATTCGAAGGAAATGCGAAGGCGGGAGTGGGTGGCTTTGGCGAAGCGCTCCAGGGTACGGGTCGAGGGCCGCACTTTGCCGCTTTCGAGGCGGGCGACTACTGCCTGGGTGGTTCCCATGGCCTGCGCGACCTGCTCCTGGGTCATGTCGGCTTTGGCGCGGGCTTCGATGAGCGAGGATGCGAGGGCGAACTCGTCTTCGAGCGCGGCGTAGGCGGCGACGAATTCAGGGTCTTTCTTCCAACGAGCGAAGGCCTCTTCTGCGGGGATGAACTTGCGTTTCATTCGACCTCCTTGGCCCGCTTCAGAGCAGTTTCAATCTCATGGCGGGACGTCTTCTGAGTCTTCTTGGTGAAAACGTGGACGACGACGATCCGTTTGCCGATGGCTGTGACATAGATGGCACGGGCGATGCCGCTTCTGCCCTTCAGGCGCATCTCCCAAAGCTTCGCTTCGAGATGCTTAATGTAGGGTTCGCGGACTCGCTCGAGGCCCTCGGACTGAATCAGGTTTACGATGCGTAGAAAGTGCGCACGCATGTCTGCAGGCAAGGCATCGAGCGCGGCTTCCACGTCCTTATCAAGGAACTCAACGATCCAGGACATGAATTGATTATACCTTTTTTGCAATGTTTGTGACGGAGTGATGAAAGGAAATTCAGGCGTTGCGGCTCACGCCTTCACTGGGACTTCGGCCCAGGCTGTGATGTTGTCGGGCCTTTGGCCCTTGGGGTTGTTTGTAGTTGACCTGTTACTCTTGCTCGTACTTACGTCGCTTTTTGGAGGGTTTTTCCCGAATGTCATTGGACTCGCAACTCGCCCACGATGCTTCAACGCCCGACGGTCTGGTGAAGGCGGTTGTACACGACGTGATGGACACGATCAAGGGCGATGCTTCGCTGCAGGGTGATCGGAGTAAGATCTCCGCGATGATGGACCAGAAGATCTGGCCCTACGTTGATTTGCAGCGCACGATGCGTCTCTGCGTGGGGAGTCACTGGTTGGTCGCGACCCCGGACCAGCGCCACTACATTGTGGAGCAGTTCAAGAAGTTGCTGATCGAAAGATACGCGGACGACCTTGCCCAGATGCGCGATCAGCGTGCGGACTATAAGCCGCTGCGAGCGACGCCTGATGCTACGGATGTGGTCGTCGAATCCCAGATGGTCGGCAACCGGCGGTCGGTGTCCGTCGCCTATCGCGTTGCAAAGACGGCCAACGGGTGGCGTGTCTACGACCTCAGCACGGGAGCGGTCTGGGTGGTCGCGACGTATCAGCGGATATTCGCGGAGCAGATGAGTCGAAATGGGATCCTTGGGCTGATCGGGTTTCTGCGTGATTGAATCAGTCGGCTAGCCACAAGGCGCTTTAGAATTGGGCCACGATTCTGTTGAGTAGAGGGGAAGTTTTGAAGATTTATCTCGACGCATGTGTGCTGAATCGGCTTTCTGATGACAGGACACAAGCCAGGGTCGCTGTTGAGGCAGAGGTAATTGAGAACATCTTTCGCATGATCCTTCTAGGAAGCGCGGAATGGTCTGCGAGCGTTGCTCTGGAGCGGGAGATCGCCAGGAATCCTGATCGGGATAAGCGCAACGACGCTCTTGGGCTGCTGTCCTATGCGAATGAGTTCCGTGAGATTGCGGCGGCTGTGAGGGAAAGAGCGAAGGAACTTCATGCGGCAGGGTATGGGGCGTTCGATGCTTTGCATCTTGCTTATGCTGAAGCCGATGGCGCGGATGCGCTGTTGACGACGGATGATCGATTCATCAAGAAGGCGGGACGAGGTTTAGGAAAGCCTCTGGTTCCGGTGATGAATCGGTAGACTGGTTACGGAGGTGAGCTATGGCGCCGATAGAGATGGTAGAGCAGGTCGATAAGATGACCGACGACCAGTTGGAACGCCATGCGCTCACGATTCTACAGCGCGAGCTCGGTGTGTATGGGCTGGCGCGGTTCCTGCGGGTGTATCGGGCGGGGTCTGGGGACTATACGCAGGACAGGCATCAGTGGCTCGATGGGTTGAGCGTTGAGGATGCTTTGAAGGATGTTTCGGCGTAACCCAAGCGTCTGCGGTGGCAAAGAAGAAGGCAATTCAGGCGTTGCGGCTCGCGCCTTCATTGGGGCCCGTTCGACTGCGCTCAGGGCAGAGTGGTGGCGTCTGTGACGCGGGTTTTTCCTGGGGCTTCGGACTAGGCTGTGATGTCGTCGGGCCTTTGGGGCTTTGGGTATTGGGGACGGTTGAGGTTGTGGGGCATGTCGGGGGAGTGTCGACGAGAGACGGGTGCGGGTGAGCCCTCAACGCCCGCGTCCTTTGCGGTTGAGGGGTGGTGGAGGGTTGAGGGAGGTGCGGGTCGCGCTTTCGCGCGATGCCCACCCTAACGACGATGATGCCGTCGTGAGGATGGGGCACCCGGTTGCTAGTCGATGGTGATGAAGACCGTTCGTTGCTGGTTGTTGATATACGTCAGATAGCTGGAATGGGGCCAGTCCTCGGAACTGAGGATGAGTTCGCGTTTGACGGGATTGCGGTGGGCGTAGCGGCGCTTTTCAAGGAACTTCGGCCAGGTGAAGACGTTGAAGTCGTGATAGCGATCTTGCCAGAAAGGTTTTTGCGCGGATTGTTTGCTCACGGAGACTTTCAGTGCCTGGATCGCTTTTGAAAGCGGTTCCACTTTGGGCTCCGAGAGCAGAAGGTGGACGTGCTCGGGCATGACAACGTAGGCGTAGATCTCGAACTGATACTTCTGCCTGGTTTGTTCGAGGGAACGTTCGAAGAGGTCGCGTGATTTGGCAGTGCGGAAGTACGGACGGCGCTGATAACAGCTAAAGGTGACGAAATGATCGTGACCCATCGTGTGATATCGCTTGAGGCCTAGAGGCATGGGTGAAGTGTATGGGTGTACCGCCCGGTTTCATGGTGGGTGTCCCCTCTTCCCACGCTTTTGCGGCTAAGCTGGGTTCCGATTTGGGAATGGGCGGAATCCGGGTGCCCCCTCTTCGCCGCGTTCTTTGCGGCTAAGGTGGGACAAAGCGGTGAGGGAGTGCCTGGTTTGGGAGAGAGCGGTCGCGCCTTCGCGCGCTGCCCACCTTAGCGACGATGAAACTGTCGCGAAGATGGGGCACCCGAATGTAGGCCACCTGCCCGCCCGCGATCGCCTTCTACAGAGGTCTTAAGATGCCGCGCAGATTTTCGTTAGTAATCTGTTCGATTTTCTTCCAAGTTCCGCCATTTCCTGTCGGGGCGATGGCGTAGACGCTTCTAGTTTGCCGATTTAGGTCCCATACCTTAGCTGCACCAAAGAGGTTAGCTACCGTTTCTATTTCTCGATCACCCTCATACACCGCATAATATTTACTCATATCTATATGTTAGACGTTTGTATGTTAAACTTTTGCGCGAAGGTTGCATTGCACTTGAATTAATTGGTCGAATCACGGCTCACCAATGCGCCATCCATCATCAAATTTGGTGAAATCTAATGAATCGCTGCATATTGATTCAGCGTTTTGGTAGATGCAATTCTTTTCGCTGGGTTTGCCACCAGCCTTTGCCCAAGCAAGACCGCTTGCGGTAAGTAAATACGTTATTTCGACTTCCGCTGTAGCGTGGTTTATATCTTGAACGATCCCAGTCACCGCGTATTTATTGAAAGTAGCGGATCGAATATGGCCTTCAGCGGCGTTTACCGAATTTGAGGGTTCTTCTACTAAATCATGTTTGGATAGAGCTGTTAGTTTCAGAACCCATTCCCGGCATGGTTTGGTTTCCTGCTGATCTAAAAGACCTGCTTCAATGTAATGGAAATGTCTCGCAACAGTTATCTTTGTTGGCAGGTAGGCATCATCATTGCATTTTTCGCCGGGAAACATCCGAGGAAGAGGGCCGTAAGGTATCCAGATTGTTTGTGGGGAGGAGCGCCATTCATTAGCAAGATTCGCGTCGATGATCTCTCGAACTTGGGGTCGGGTGAGTGTATTTGGTTGAATGGACGGATTGGAAATATTTCGCGTACATCCTGCTGCAAACAGAAGGCTACTAATCCCGAAAGCCTCAATGAGTCGACTCATAGACTATTTCACCGGTAAGAATTCAATCGCAATTATTTGTGAAAAGAAGCTACCGCCCAAACCTCTGTCCGCCGCCCATTTGGCTCATGAGGCGTTGTTGCATTTTAGCGCCTCCGCCGGAGCCCATGGTTTTGAACATCTTGCTCATCTGGGCGTGTTGCTTGAGGAGGTTGTTGACCTCGGAGACCTGGACGCCGGCGCCGAGGGCGATGCGCTTGCGGCGGCTGCCGTTGATGATGGCGGAGTTCTGGCGTTCTTTTTTGGTCATCGAGTCGATGATGGTTTCCACGCGCTGGAACTGCTTTTCGTCGACCGAGCCGGCGGCCTGCTGGAGGCCGGCGAAAGGGCCTACCGAGGGCAGCATCTTGAGGATGGACTGCATGGAGCCCAGCTTTTTGATCTGGCGGAGCTGCTCGCGGAAGTCTTCGAGCGAGAAGCCTTCGCCGCCGAGGGCCTTGCGGGCGAAGGCTTCGGCCTTGCCCTTGTCGAGTTTTTCTTCGGCGCGTTCGAGGAGGGTGGCGACGTCGCCCATGCCGAGGATGCGGCCGACGATGCGGTCGGGGTGGAAGGGTTCGAAGGCGAGGGTTTTTCGCCGGTGCCGAGGAACTTGATGGGCTGGCCGGTGATCTGGCGGATGGAGAGGGCGGCGCCGCCGCGGGAGTCGCCGTCCATCTTGGTGAGGATGGCGCCGGTGATGGCGAGGCGGTCGTTGAAGGCCTTGGCGGAGTTGACGGCGTCCTGGCCGGTCATGGCGTCGGCGACGAAGAGGATCTCGGACGGGTTGAGGAGTTTTTTGAGCTGCGCCATCTCGTCCATGAGGGCGGCGTCGATCTGGTTGCGGCCGGCGGTGTCGACGATGAGGATGTCGCAGCCGTAGCTGGCGGCCTCGCGTTTGGCCTCCTTGGCGAGGCGGAGGACGGTGTCGGTATTGGCTTCGCCTTCGGCTAATTTGCCCTCGTAGATCTGGGAGCCGGTGGAGCGGGCGACGATGGCGAGCTGCTCGCGGGCGGCGGGGCGGTAGACGTCGACGGAGACGAGCATGGGGCGGTGACCCGCTTTTTTGAGCCACTGGGCGAGCTTGCCGGAGGTGGTGGTCTTACCTGATCCCTGCAGGCCAGCCATGAGGATGACGGACGGGGGCTGCGAGGAGAACTTGAAGCGCGCGGTGTCCTTGCCGAGTATGTTCACGAGCTCGTCATTGACGATTTTGACGATTTGCTCGGTGGGCGAGAGGGCGGTGGCGACCTGGGTGCCGAGGGCGCGGGTGCGGATGTGCTCCATGAGCTGCTTGACGACGTCGAGGTTGACGTCGGACTCGAGGAGGGCGAG
>JAMFSR010000032.1 GCA_026225395.1 Granulicella sapmiensis | reverse complement strand
GCATCGACCAGATACCAAGGCCCATAGCGAAAGCACCGCCTCCCAGCCATACAAATCGCATCCTCCCATGGGAAGCGGTCACTCGGCCAGCAAGATCAAGGGCTGCGTAAGCTGCGAAGATTGCAATTCCGGGGCTTCTGAGTGACGGTCCAAGTCGGAAGTTTACTGAGGAGCACCCCTGCGCCCGGACGATGGCCTTGTTTCAAGGCTGCTCTCTCGTTCAAAAGACGGATAAGGACATCGTTCACTCACCAATCTGGAGAGCCGAACCTCGGACGCAACAGGACCGGTTGGGGGCAGGGTCACATCGTAGGCCGCGCAGACGGGGAGAAAGACCCGGACAGTGGTGCCATGCCCCTCCGGCTCTACGTAACTCTCAATACTGATCCGACCACCGTGGCCTTCCACAAACTGTTTCACGACGAATATGGCCGCTCGCAACACCGCACCTCCGTCAAGCACTCCGTGCTGTGCGACCCCGTCTCCGAGTACGAGATCGCCAAGACCATGCGTGCGTCCTCGCTCGTTCTCCACCCGCTCATCGCCACATTGTGGGACATCTTGGCGGAATGTCATCTTGTGTATCAGTTTGTCGCGGCATCGGTTTTTCGCATTTCGGAAGCGTCAAATAGAGGTATCGGAGACCAGTGCAGCGAGGATTTGACGGATTGTGTCACAGCCAGAAACGAATGTTCTCATCGACGCTGACATCGAATTGTGGGAGACATTGCCCAGGAATCCACCTGACATGCATGGACTATTGCGGTCAAGTTCCGACAGAAGGCGCATCGGTTTGGTTATTTTGAGATCCGACGACTTCATCCTTCTGGATCTCATGCGGTCTGACGGTGACCGCTTCGAGGTTCTCAGATTGTCGCAAGGCTGTTTGATTGGGATCTGGATACGCAGGTTTCGCGCGGAGGCGCGGGCGATCGTTTTGAGCGGCTTCAACGTCTGTCTCCCCGTTCTCGCGGGCTGCAAGTGAAAGGGATCTTGGAATGAGAGCCTTCGTCCTTGAGCTATTTCTATCTTTTGGGGTTAGCACCTTGGGCATCTTGATCGGCGCTCTTTTATTTTTCTCTCACGGCGGCCCCGGATCGGAGAAGAATATTCGCGATGCGCTTGCACCCGAGTCAGAACGCCTAGCCGACTTCGCTTTGGAACGTTATGGGGAACAGGGGGGCAGCGGTTTGGATAAATTGGGGTCATCGTTCATCATGACCAATGAGGCAGGTATCCTGCTATGTAAAGCAATCCTTGGAGCTCAGCGACAGAAAGTAGCTGATTCTCTCTGTGTCCCTGACAACGTAGCGGCCCGGAAGATCAGTAACTTCTGGATGCAAGTGCGTGCGATCGGCGGCAAGCCCGGAAAAACATGGATGCCTGCCCAGGGCCTGATCTACATCCATCGTCTGTGGTTACTATATTTATCCAAATCAGCTTTTCCGACCTCTATCGTGGTTACGTTTCTCTTTGCGTTCATCTTTATCCGTTTGGTGAGGTACTTATCGCTAGCATTCCAACGGTTTGCAGTAGCGATCTGGCCATTAGGCTTCCCATGGCTCCCAACCGCTGGGGAAGAATCACAGGAGCAGATCTTCGAGGCCTGCTGCTCAATTCCAATTACATGGTCGAACGCGTGAATGAACTAGTCGACGCCCAGAAACTGCTGCTAAGGGATACATCGCACGAGCTCCAATCACCGCTGATCGTTTACGCCTCGCTCTTGAGATGGCACGCAACGAAAGCGCTGTCGAACTGCCATCCTTTAACAGGATGGAATCCGAAGCTGAGCGCCTAAACGATCTCATCGAGCAGACGCGAATTCTGTCACGTATCGAAAATATGGGAGAACTGACAAACCTGAAACGGTTCTCCGTCGGCTTGATTCTGGAAGAGATGTTACCGAACATGGAGTTCGAGGCAGCTGCCCGTGAGTGTTCGGTAACTATCAGAGACGGCGCGAGCACTTCATTCATCACGGGACATCGGTCCCTGATTCGACGAGCCTTGGCAAATGTGATCCGCAATGTAATTCGTTTTGCACCACCCGCGACCGCCGTCGAAATATACATCTCCGAGCTTTCGCACAAGGAAGCTGCAGGTAACCCATCCCTGATAGTTAGGGTCGGTGACCCAGGACCCGGGGTTCCCGCGGATAGTTTGTGTCGGCAGGCCAAAGCTCACTGCCGAACCGATTCTGTCCGGCGCGATGCAGCAGAAGGTCTCGGAATAGAACCATCAGTTGCAAATCGCATTGTTCAGCTTCATCAAGGAACGATGACCATAGTCAACCGCCCGCACGGCGGCCTCTCTGTCCTTATCTGTATTCCTTTCGATCTTAATATAGGTGGGCCCACCCAAATGCGAAGAGACGAGGTAAGACAGCAAACCTCAAAACATCCCGGCGAACAAGTCTAGATCTACTCAACATTTCGTCGCAATACGCGGCAAAGAGGACTAACCACAATCGCGTGACCACAATTTGCCGAATTGAATTCGAATCGAAGGGGTCATAATGAACTTGCGCTTGGCGACATCGTTGAAACGAGTGAGAGCCGCTGATACGACTAAGCTACTTGTGTTTCCCGTGGCGGCCTTGCTCGCCGGCAATCAACTATCTTCCCAGCAACCGAACACCCATCCCGTCGCGTCGATCCGCTGGGGCGGCGCTGGAGATCACACCCCGGAGGGAGCAAAGTATAGGGTCCTGCAGGGAAAAGTTCAAGATGGCAATGGAAAAGCGATCAAGGGTGCAATGGTGTATCTGAAGGACGGGCGGACTTCGACGATGAGAAGCGTAACGACCGACGAAGACGGAACCTATCGGTTCGTGCAGCTATCTCAGAATACGGACTATCAGCTATGGGCCCAGGTCGATCAGAAGAAGAGCACCTTTAAAACGATCAGCTCGTTTGACAATAAGAATGAGATCACGATGGTTCTTAAGGTGGAATAACGAACGATCTCGATTTTGCAAAGGTTCCCAACACCATTAAAGAGCATGCCCCCCATCGCGCCTCGTCTTGCCGAGATCGGTTTTATTGCTTGCCTAACAAGGTGGAAGGACCGAAAGGTCAGTTCTGTCGCAAACTGTCGAAGCCTCCTGGAAGTGTAGACAGCCGTGCTTACATGAACTGTTTTGGCCGGACGAAGTGACCCCCTTCCCGTCACTTTATGACAATTTGTTACAAAGCGTGACACCGCAGATAAAACTAAGAAACGTCTATCGCTGTAGCGCGTATACGAGTGCGCTTCTTGACAGGACGTTAGGTGAATTTATCTAGAGCTTCAGTATTCTTTTTCCGCACGGTCGGATTGATCGGGCTTTCTACGTTACCCGCCTGCGCCCAATCAGCGGCGAAATGGGACAAGCGGGGACACGACGCGGAAGCGCGTGCCGACTTCGATGCGGCGTTTGAGGCCTACCGTCAGGCGCACCTTCTAAAACCTAATGATCTGCGTTATCAGACCCGTTACGAGCGGATGCGCTTCCAAGATTCGAATGCGCATCTTGATCGTGGCCGGGTCCTCCGCCAATCCGGCGACCTGGGAGGGGCGATAACGGAGTTTTCCCGCGCGCTTCAAATCGACAAGGGCAATCAATCCGCCGAACAGGAATTGCTCACTAGCGAAATGCCGTCAGCGATGAGAGATTTTTCTAGAGGAAAGGCACCCGAGGGAACAATTGGTAATTTCATTCCAACCGGAGTCGGAGCCCAGAACAAACATCAGAGGCAGGTAAAGCGCGAAATCGACTCCCTGGACCCTCCAGTTGAATTGAAACCTGTATCGGACGATCCGATTACCCTGCACATGGTGGAAGATACCAAGATCATTTATCAGGCCATCGGCAAGGCGGCTGGATTGAATGTGATCTTCGATGCCGACTACACTTCGAAACGCATCCCTATCGATCTGACCAGCGTCTCCCTCTTTGATGCGCTTCGTATTGTTGGAAAGATCTCAGGTTCCTTTTGGTCACCGGTGACGGGCAATACGATCTTCGTCGCCCAGAATAACCGCACTAAGCATACCGATCTCGATGATCTTGCAATCGAGACTTTCTATCTCACCAATGTCTCGCAGCAAAACGACGCGAACGAGGTACTGGTTGCCCTGCGCAACCTCTTCGACCCGACCACCAAGATGTTCCTGATCGCCAGCCAGAATGCCATTGTGATACGTGCGACTCCGGAAGAGTTGATCCTGGCCGAAAAGCTGATCAACGATCTTGATCGTACGCGTTCGGAGGTAGTAGTGGACGTGGCCGTGCTGGAAGTGAGTCGCGACCTCGAGCGCAACCTCGGTATCACGTTACCAACGAGCTTCGGCCTGACGCCGCAGTATAGCAATGCCAACGAAACGACCTCGACTTCGACGACCACTTCCAGCACAACGTCGGGCATTACATTGAACACATTGGGCAATCTTAACGCGACGAACTTCGCAGTCACACTTGGCGGCGGAACGGTCAATGCGCTGCTTTCGGACTCAGATACGCGTGTCCTCCAGAATCCACGGGTGCGGGCTACTGACGGACAACAGGCGACGCTGAAGATCGGATCGAAGATTCCAGTGGCGACAGGCTCAACCACATCGACGCTGACTTCCACAGCCACAGCTACTACGCAATTCACCTACCTTGATGTCGGTGTAAATATTGATATGACCCCCACCGTGCATTCCGACGGTGAGGTTTCTCTGAAGATGAAGATTGAAATTTCATCGCAGACCGGCACGAGTACGATCGACGGCGTGGCAGAGCCAATCATTTCGCAACGGGTTGTGCAGCAAGTCATTCAATTGAAGGACGGCGAGCCATCGATCCTGGCGGGCTTGCTGCAGCAGGAAGATACAAAGAGTGTTAGTGGTACGCCCGGATTGGGTGAATTGCCATTTCTAAAATACTTTTTTAGCAGCCAGGATAAGGTGCAGCAGACCGACGAGATTGTGTTTCTGCTCATTCCGCATATTGTGCGGGAATCGCTGCTGACCGAAGAGAACACGCGCGTAATCGACAGCGGTACGGGCCAGGGGATTGAGTTGCGCCGCAGTGATCCAGGAAAAAATAAAAACGCTGAGGAAGAAGAAGAGATGGGGGATCACAGCGAAGTCTCGACGAAGCTGCAACCTACTACGGCGGCAAACGCCGCCTCGGCGATGATTGGCCAGATGGCTGCGCAAGCCCATCCCATTACTCCTAGGGAAAGTGCTCAAGCGGGAACCGCAACCGAAACTTCTTTGCCACCCATCAATCTTGCAGTTATGCCGGCAAAGGCGGACCAGATCGTAGGATCGACCTTCCAAGTTGCTGTAACGGTTTCTGATGCCCGCGATCTCTTCAGCGTTCCTCTTCAACTCCAGTTTGATCCAAAGGTGCTTTCGTTGGTTGATGTGGATTCCGGTGAGTTCCTGGGCCGCGACGGTCAAGCGGCAGCCTTGGTACATCGTGATGAGGGTGGCGGTCTCGTCACGATTTCCGAAACGCGCCCGCCACATGCGATTGGCGTGAATGGACAGGGCACGCTATGCACCCTCACTTTCAAGGCCCTTGCACCGGGGAGTTCCTCAGTGGCCCTTGTGAGGATTGGAACGAAAGACAGCAAACAGATCAGTTTGCCCGCGACTGGCACGCAGGCCACAGTCCATGTCAAATAGGATAGTCGGCGCGGCTGTGTTGGGGATGGCATTTTTGCTCTGTATCCCCGCCGCGGGCGCGCAGGATAACTCCATTCCATCGACCAAAATCGAAGATGGAGCTTCTCTGCCCTCGCCAACTGCAAGCAAGCCTGCGGTAGCCCGACACGCCTCTCCCAAGGAAATCCGAGATGCGGACAATGCTTACCTTGAGGGCGCAAGGCAGTTTACCTGCAAGAGATTCGATGCTGCGCAACGCGACTTCGCGCGTGCCGTGAAACTGGACCCCGAGAACCGTAACTACGCCCTCGCGCTGCTCTTTACGCGCGAAACCCGTGTCACGAGGCTCGCGCAGGAAGCCGAAACGGCTCGACAGTTCGGTGAAACCGGCCGTGCGAGCGCTCTACTGGCAGAAGGCCATGCTTTGGATCCGACGAACGCTATCATTGCGCAGCATTTGGATCAAAGCCCCGCACCAACAACACAAAGCCGTTCGAAAGTACGCGATCTTACCTCCACCTTGGCAGGCCCCATCGAGTTTGACCCCAGCGCCTGTGAGCGGAGTTTTCACCTGCATGGCGACCTTCAGGACATCATTCGCGATGTCTACAATGTCTTTGGAATAGCCGTGACGTTCGATCCGTCTATCCATCCGGGAACTCCGGTGCGGTTCGACATCGACGATGTCGACTTCTATCAAGCCACTCACATTCTGGCGAAGATGGGTGGGATTTTTGATGTTGCTCTCCAGCCCACGACTGCGCTGGTTGCAAAAGACACGAAAGAGCGTCGCGACGCTTTGATGCCGCTCGTCGAAGAGACCATCTACCTCCCAGGCCGGAGCCAAGAACAATTGCTCGAATTCGCGACTCTCGCGCGAACCATGTTCGACATGAACCAGGTCGCTGTGAGTACCAACAGCGGCTCCGTGGTCCTTCGTGGCGAAGAGGGCATAGTGAAACTCCTCCATGACACGTATGCCGACCTCATCGACAGCCAATCGGATGTGCTTCTCGAGCTGACTATCTATGAAATCGACAAGACGAATATACAAAACATTGGCTTGGCCCCGCCCACCACGGTGACAGCCATCGACGTTGCCAATGCCGCGCAGAGTCTGATCAGTTCGAATCAAACCCTCCTCAACGAATCCATCGCCAGTGGAGCGCTTACACTCACGGGAACCACATACGCAAAGGAGCTGGAGGAGGTTGAGTACCTGGTCGCGGCCGGTGTGTCTGGCAGCAGCACATTTACGAGCCTACTGGGCACTCTCGGGAGCTACCAGAGCGTCCCTCTGGCCGGTATATCGGTTGGATCCGCTACCTTCAATTTTCTCATGACTTCCACCGACGTCCGGACGCTGGACGCCCTTCAGATTCGAGCCACTAACGCTGAGACTGCAACGTTTCGCGTTGGTTCGCGCTACCCAATCCTCACCTCTGTCACAACTGCTTCATCGAGCAATGCGGTGGCAACCGAGCTCGCCGCAGCCGGTGTCAGCAGCGCGGTCATCGCCAAATATGGCGGATCGACCAGCACGACAAGCGTGCCACAAATTCAATTTGAGGACCTCGGCATTACCCTCAAAATAACCCCGTCGATCGTGGAGGACAGCAAGGTGCGGTTGGCTTTGGACTTCAAGATTGAATCCCTCGGAGGAACAGGTATCGACGATAATCCGATCCTGAACAGCCATGCTTTGGCCTCCAGCGTCACCGTTCTTGGCGGCGAGACCACGATGCTGGCAACTCTGGTCAGCACAAATGAAACAAAATTGCTCGACGGGGTCCCCGATCTCAACGACCTGCCTGGTTTCCAGAGCACTGACCGGAGCACTGATGGAAGCAAAAATGAGTTGCTCATCACCATCACACCGCACATCGTCCATACCAGCGCGATGCGGGTGACGAACCGCAGGCTAGCTATGCCACGAACGGGAACAGACGGAACCTCATCATCTGAAGCGCCGGGACATTCTAATCTTCACCCACCCGATTAGCTGACGAAGCAAATGTCGAACTTAACGGAGAGTTTCACATACATCTAAAACCCCACGTTACTTATAGGAGATTAGCGCGGATGTCCCCGATAGAACCTATGTTGCCAAATCAACAAGCAGTGATTACATTCGTTCGCCGGATTGCGTGGGCCCTGGTCGATATGCCAGAACAGGTGTTGGTCGAAGCTGTTTCGGACCATCATGGAACCACCATACGACTCCGCGTCGATCCATCCGATCTTGGGAAAATGATTGGTAAACAAGGTCGTACGGCCAGATCGCTGCGCATTTTGCTCGGGGCCGCCGGCGCGACGGCAAGTCATAGGTTCACCTTGGATATTCAGAAAAACGAAGAGGAGCAAACGAAAACAGGGCGGCCCCAATACGCATCCGTCCTTGGAAGGAGTCATTGAGCGGGATAAGTAAAACTTCGTCGAGCAGCACGATGACAAATAGCTCGCGTGTATGAATTCGCCGGGGTTCGAGGAATGCGGTCAGAGCTTTAGAAATCGTGTAAGTAAATAGGATGGTCAGTTTTCATCGGACGGCGAAGTGCTCCAACCACCCTTTGCCCTATCATCGTCGCCGGGCGCCGGGCGCCGGACCACAATCGACACATAGAACCGTCTCGTACAGTTGAGGCACCGGTAGGGACGCAGGAAGAATAGCAGGGCCAACACATCGAAAGAGCGTGGCCGCGAGCGGCGTACTTCCGAAGCGTTGTAACAGGAGGGACATAGATGGCTGAAAATGCCGATGGCAGTCGTCCTCCAGACTAAAGAAGTTGCTCTATCCGTTTGTATGAAAATCTACTACCCGGACTCAGCTGATCGTCAGAGTTACCGTAGTGGAAGCGGTCACCGAGGAAGACGAGCTATCTGTCCCGGTAATCGTGATGCTGTAACTGCCCGTAGGAATGCCGGAGGTGCCGGCGGAAACGGTCACCGTCGATGGAGAGACCGAGACCGAAAAGCTCCTGGAAGAAGACGACGACGCGGTAGAGCCCGAACTTGAGCAGCCCGAAAGCGCAAAGCCCAAAGCCGTGAAAGTCATGAGGCAGCAGAGATTGCGAATTTGCCGCGACCGCCGTCTGACGAAGAGCACGAGAAGGAGCCCGACGACGCTAGTGGCCGCTAGGTTGATGGACCAGGCGGAGCTGGAAGAAAGCTTCGTTGCGCTGCGGAAAGTGTGAACCTTTCCGGCTTGGATTTGGGCGCTGGAGCAACTCGATGAGCCGGTATAAAGAGTCAGCGTCTCGGTCACGGGACTCGTGCTGGTGATCGTGGCGTTTGAGATGTCATAGCAGGCATAGTCCTGTAGGTAGGTATTGGAAGTAGAAAGCGCAAGGTCTACGGTCCCGGTATAGCCTCCAGAAGGGGTCACGGTCACCGTGGTTGAGCCCGAGCCACCGATACCGGTACTGGAGGTTGAGCCGATTGTCACTGTAACGGTTCCGGTGGAGCTCGCGAAGGTTGAATCTCCTGAATAGGTCGCTGTGACGACGTGCGAGCCGGAGGTGCTGGAGGAGAACGTATAAGTAGTCGACCCGCTCGACAAGGCAAGCGCGGAGGCCACCGTTGTGCCGTCGACCTCAACCGTCAATGTACCGGTCGGCGTCGTAGAAACAGAGCTGGAGCTCGGAGCCACTTTGATGGTGATGACATCGCTCGCGCCCGATGCCGGAGAGGTTGTGGCAGCCGAGAGGCTCGTGGTTGTGGAATCTAGCGAGGAAGTCGACGACGTGGTTGGCCAAGCGGATAGGAGATTATAGAGATCCACGGAGCCGAGGCCCGAAGCTTCATCGTAGCCGGTCGTCGCCGCGTACTCCGACTCGCCTGACGAAGAGCAATAGCTCGATCCGGCGGTGCATTGATTGCCGCCGCTCGTGATGTCGTGGAATGCTGATGCATAAGTCGTTGAGTTCGAGGCCAAAGTATACAGCGTCGAATTAACTACGTCCTGGCCCGTCGAATTCAGCTTTTGATTGATGATCGCGAGCATTCCGGCAAAGATGGGAGCCGCGAAACTCGTTCCTCCAGCCACAGTCAGATACTCGTCGTTGGAATCGCGGAAGCCGTTAGAACAACTGCCGGTGATATCAGTCGCCGTCGAATCGCTGGAGCAATAGAGATACCCGGCATTATTCGGAGAGGAGTCCAGTGAAATATCCGGTACTAACCGATAGCTGCCCGACGGGACACCGGTGACTCCACTCTGCCAACTCGGTCTCGCTGTCAGGATACTCGTGCCCCCCACCTCCGGAAGAGAGTGCATAGACTGCTCCATCTTCCGAGCCGGCCGTAGAGCTATCGTCATTCCAGACTTGTTCCGGAATATAAGATTTTGCCGAACTCACCACATCGCTGCCGCTTGCCGATTCCCAGTAGGTCGTATTCGAGGAAGACACATCCGCCGACGGGAACTCGGTACCTCCTAGGCCAGTTACATAAGCACTACTGGCAGGATAGTTGACCGACAATGCCTTCTCTGCTGCATCCACAGTATTACTGCTAACGTCGGCGTAACATGCCGTGGATCCCGCGTCACCGGAGGACACGATGATGCTCTGCCCTTGGCTGGCTCCTTGTTCCATAATGGACTCAAGGGTCGAGTAATCGCTCGAACTGAGATCCGGTTCGCATGCGCCGTAACTCGCGCTGATAATCGGCGCGATTTTGGTATCCACGGCATACTCAATGGAATCCCAGACGCTGTAATTTGAATTATTGCCCACGTACACAAGATAGATCGTTGCGCCTTTGGCGATAGCACCGGAATATTCGAGATCGATATCGGATTCTGCTTCGTCGCCGGTCGATGTTGTCGATGTGCCTGAATTGGGAACAAGAACTACGGTTGGATCTTTGATGGTCAGGCCAGCAGCGGTTTGAAAGTTCTCGATATCGGAAAGTGCCACAGCCGATTGACCGACAAGCGCGATAGACTGACCAGTCCCAGTATAGGCCGCGTTATAAGCGGCATTGATGTCATAGATGGTGGCCACGTCCTTCGGAGATAGGTAGTGATCCCCGGATTGGCTGGACGTGAAGTTTGCACTTGGAGCACGCTGTCCCGTTTTGAACCTCACATGTGGCTTGGGCCGGAAGCTTGAAAGATTGGAAACGGTCTGCACCACGGAGGAGAGTGCCAGGGGGACGTTTATATCTGTGGATAGAGCATAGTTCTTCGTTTCGTCTGATTTGTAATAATGGAGTTCCGTACCGAACGCGGCTTCCACTTGCGCCGCCGTTCCAGAGAAGGTGATACGGGTCTTACTCCGAGCCACGCTATCGATCGAAAATCCCTGCGCTTGAAGCCAAGACTCGGTCTTAGCGATATCGGCATCCGATATCCCGAATCGAGATGCGAAAGTATCGGGCGTGAGCCATTGGTGATAGTGCGAAGACGAAGGCTTCTGCTGGGCAGTGAGCAATGTTTGAAGATCGGCTTCCTGCGCTGCCGAACGGCTGAATACGAGCGTGATTCCCTGCAGCCTGGTCGTGGAGGGGACGCGGCCGGCGTCATTTTCGGATTGTGCGACAGGAGGGTGCGTACCCGCAATGGTCACCCTTTGAGCATTATCAATCTCGCTCGTGATGCGTGCCGACACGGCTTGCGAGAGCAAATCTGAGGGCAGCAATAAGGCGTAAACCGCCGAGAGAACGGCATATGCACAGACGCTCTGCCAAACCCGCTTACGTGATGATCTCGTGGCTCCCTTTGCCGGGAACCAGCCCTGAATGAATGGGGTTTTCTGGCCTCTATCGAGCATTGGGTCTCCGATTACGTCCAAAGCTTTATGTGTGCACAATGAAGGCTGCATATGATTGATGTCCCGAAGGCTTGTCGTTCGCCTCCTAGGTGTAGACGGTGAAAAATGATCGTTGAAGCGTCACAAATCGTCACAGATTGTCACGATGTGTAACGAGACGCATCCAGTACAGCGTGATGTGAGATATCCAAGGAGGCAATACGGGTGCACAATTCCAAGATGTTGCAAAAACCAAACACGGTCACGAACGCAGGGACGGTCCTGCTGATCGACGACGATACCGAGCTGTGCGGAATGCTTCAGAATTATCTGGGACGTCATGGCTGGCAAGTGCGCGTGGCACATACCGGAAGAAAGGGCATTGTAGCGGCCCGCGAAGCTGCTGCGGATCTCATCGTGCTGGATATTATGTTGCCTGACTTCGACGGACTTGAGGTGCTGCGTCGAGTACAGCGCGAGATGGATGTTAGAGTCCTCTTGTTGACCGCGCGAGGCGAAGAGGTTGACCGCATTGTCGGATTAGAGCTGGGAGCAGATGATTATCTGGCGAAGCCTTTCGGTCCGCGGGAATTGCTGGCTCGAATGCGAGCCGTAGCGCGGAGATCGGTACCGCGCGAGCCACAGGATACCGAGCTGCGGTTCACTTCCGGGGCCTTCACAGTCAACGGGGCCACACGAGAGATCACCTTTGCGAACCATGTTCTCGACTTGACAGGTATTGAATATGCCCTGTTGAGGTTGATGCTCTCGCGACCTCACGAGGTGTTAAGCCGAGAAGCGTTAGTGAAACAAGTATTTGAGCGCCCGTTTCGTCCGTTGGACCGCAGCCTCGATATGCATGTTTTGCGTTTGCGCCGAAAGCTGGAAGCTTTGCTGGGGTTCAACGGAGGCATCAAAACGGTGCGCAGCAGTGGATACATGCTGGTGCTTGACCCGCTGCTGGGAAGAGGGCTCTGAGATGCGCACCTTCTTCATTCAACTCTTCCTCTCTTTTTGGGTCGCTACGATCGGTATCTTCATTGGCGCAGCCCTCTTTTTCCCGAATGGCGATCCCGGCCCTGGAGAGAATATGCGGATCGCCTCCGCCGTCTCTATGCAGAAACTCACCGAAGAGATCGCACAACGGTATCGAACGCAAGGATGTGCCGGGGTTGCAACCCTGGGAGTGCAATTTATGCTGGCTGATGAAGATGGGCGTCTGCTCTGTCACGCCTCTCAAAGAGACGAACCGGAGATACGTGAGATGCTCTCACAGGCCGCAACCACCTCGCTCATCGGTCGCCACGTCGGTGCCGAATGGGTACAGATCGCCTCCTTTGAAAGAGAGTCGGAAGGCCGTTGGTTCCTCATACAACGAACTCCCTATGTGAGCCGTCCCGTCTGGCCACCACTACCGAAGAGCGCCATACCCGTTTCCATCTTTGTCACATTTCTATTCGCCTACCTGATCACCCGCCCAATACGAACCCTGTCGAAAGCTTTTCGTCAGTTCGCCGCGGGTGATCTGAGCACGCGGCTCCCCATTACACCACGGCGCTGGGGCGATGTGGGAGGAGCGGACGTACGAACGCTGATGCTCGACTTCAATCACATGGCGGACCGCATCAACGATTTGCTGGAAGCGCAGAAATTGTTAGTGCGGGATATTTCGCATGAACTGCGTTCTCCGCTGACGCGTCTTCGCGTGGCATTGGAGTTGGCACGAGAAGAATCCTTGGAGCCACTCCCTTGGCTAGACAGTGTGGATCGGCAGGTCGATCGAGTAAATGGCCTAATCGGGCAGATGTTGACCCTTTCTCTGATCGAGAGCATACGCAAAACTCCCCAGCAGCATCACTTCTCTCTCTCCAATCTCTTCGACGATCTACTACCTGACATGGACTTTGAAGCCCAGGCACAGGACTGCAGCTTGCTCTATAGTGCAATCGCGGCGGACATCACCGTCCCCGGGGAGCAGGAATTATTGCGCCGGGCCATTGAGAACGTCATCCGGAACGCCATCCGTTATACCCCACCGGGAGGGACGGTAGAGATTGATGTAGGCAGGCAAACGGATATGTCCAGAAACAAGGGATACCATGACGCTACATCCCTGCTTACGATCGCTGTGAGAGATCAGGGTCCGGGCGTGCCGGAATCCTCTCTCCCAAACGTTTTCCGTCCCTTCTACCGGGTGGATATGGCGAGAGAGGATTCGACAGGAGGCTTCGGCCTGGGACTTGCCATTGCCGAACGTGCCATCCAGATTCACTCTGGGCAGATTGCGGCGGCGAACCGGCGAGAAGGTGGACTCCAAGTGACGATCTCGCTTCCGATTCTTGAAGAATCAGTCGACCTTTCTTGAGGTCGGCAGCACGCCTAAAAGCTAAACGCCATCTGCAAGTCGATGCTTCGATTCGCCGCAGCGGAAGAAAAGAACCCACCCGCAAGCGCTGTCGATTTCCCAAACAAAGACGATCCCAAGACTCCGACCGGTTGCGCCAAATTCACGTTGTTGAAGATGTTTCTCCCCATGACCGTGAAGGTCAGCGAATCGCGGCGAGCTACGGCTTGATCGAGACTGGGAGGTCCGCCGCTCTTGCTGAGCCCCCCAGGACCAAGTCCACCTCCAGGCGCTCCGCCGCCGCCACCTCCTGGAGGCGGTCCTCCACTTGGCGGTCCCATGCCACCGGACGAAGCGCCGGTGCCCGCGGTCACTTTCGGACCGATGCCGAAAGACTTACTGACTCGAAGGTTCATACTGAGTTGCCCTGGGCCATTGCCGTAGTTATAGGGAATACGTGTTTGGTTCCAAGCCGGATCGAGATCGAAGGTGCCATATTTCGTCTGGACGGTGTCGGTGCTGCTGGAGGTCGCGAAAGCAGGCCGGTCATTGAACTGGTTGTCTCCGTTGAGGTCCTGGCCGACCGTGATGTTGAAGGGCTGGCCCGAATCCACCACCAGCATCGGACTGAATGAGACTCCGTACAGCGCCTGCAAATTGCCGCCAAGAAGGAAGCGGTTTCGGACATCGAAGTTGGCGCGTCCATAATCACTTCCTGGATCGAAGGAGTTCGATGGAAAGTAGGTGGCCCCGGACGTGTCAGCTTTCGCAAAGTTCACAAGGTAGAACCCGAAGAGCGAAACCCGGCTTGCCTTGACGGTGTAGTTCATAATGAGTTGGTTCTGGTTGTAGACTCCGCCCGACTGGAACTGATAGATGTTTTCGTTGATGCCATTGGGGCGATTTCCAGTCGCCGTAACAGAATCATAGGTGCCGGGCAAATAGGCGTTGATGTTGTCGCTCAGATATTGGTGCACACCTCGCGAGTTGATGTAGGTTGCCGAAGCTGTCGCCACGTGACCGAACTGATGCTCCACTGCAATCGCCGCCTGCATGTTGACCGCGGCTTTGAGATGCGGCGCGACCTGATAGATGGTAGGCGCCACGGCGCTGCTTGAGGCCAGTTGAGTGACCGACGGCGCATTTTGATAGAACGATGGATTCTTCACAACATACTGTTGCTGGTTGATTCCATTCTGGCGAATCGCATCGAGCACGTAGGTTGAGGCGAACCGGTCAAAGAACCAGCCGTATCCGCCCTGAATCGTCGTTTTGGCCGTCGTTCCATGACCGGCTCCTGGCGCATAGGCAAAAGAAAGCCGGGGTGCCCAGTCCGCATGATCGCTGATCCGATTCTGCGTCTCAAAGCGCAAACCATAGCTGAGGGTCAGGTTGCGCCGTAGGCTGTAGTCGTCTTGATAGAAAAGTCCGGCATCGAACAAGTTCACCTTGGCTCCTGGTTTGCCCGCGGTAACATCGTATTCCGAAGGGGTCTTTGCGGCATAGGCGCTCAATGAAGCATAGGTGTAATTCCCGTTGAAACCTGTGGTGGAATAGCTTGCTTCCCGCTCAAGCCGGAGTCGCGTGCCAAAGTTCAGTGCGTGTTTCCCTCGCACCGCAGTCACATAATCCTGCAGCTCATAGTGGTCTTGATTGTCTCGGACCACACCTTGGTTATTTCCTCCTCCGGTGAAGGCTCCCTGCACGGTCGCAGTGGGGTCGGCGTTCTGGGCTAGTTGGTTATTTCTGTCGCGCATGTACTGAAAGCGCGTCTCGATGATCGTGTTCGCGCCAAGCGTCTGCGTGTCGCTCACCTGGAGCGTCTGTTCCTGATTCGCCACGTTGTATGCCTGGCTCTGCAACGCGAACTGCGAGACACCACTGTTGGTCTGCTTTTGTTGATCGAAGAGGTAGCGCACACTCAAGGTATTGTGGGAACCGAGCTGGAGATCCACTCGGGGGCTGATATCGAGCCGCGATTGCGGATTCGCGACTGCCGTTGTGTAGTTGTAGGGGTTGCCATTGCTGTCCAGCAGTTCAGCGTTCACAATGGAGTTGCTTTGATTGTCGCGACGGAACGCATTGACAAACCAGGATGCGCTTTTGCTCAACGCGCCGCTGGCATTTCCATTGAAGAACGTGGTGTAGTAGGGCGGCTCATTCGTGACGAATGGATTGAGTGAATTGAACGCGGAATCGTTGCCATCCACCATGAACATGCCATGAAACTTATCGGTGCCCGGTCTGGTGAAAATCTCGATTCGACCATAACCGAGCTTGTCGTACTGTGCTGAGAAAGGGTTCTGGTTGATTCGAATCTCGCGGATGGAGGATTTCGGAGGAAGTTGGCCTCCGGTAAAACCATCAATGTAAATCTGCCCTCCGCTTGGACCGGCCGCGGGTCCGGCCAAGGCATTGAGCTCGTTCTGCAACTCGTCCGGATCATCCGACAGAGCTTCGAGGTCCTTGCCCTTAATGACAATCGCGCTCGCGTTGTTGTCGGGCGTGGTATCTACACTGAGACCTGGAGTATCGACGGAAACCGTCTGTTCCGCAGTAGTCAACTTCAAAGCGATTGGTTGGGTCGTGACCTTTCCGGCATACACCAGAATCTCCTTAGAAGTATAGGGTGCAAATCCCTCCGCCTTGACTATGAGCGAGTAACGTCCCGGCACAAGATGCTCAAAAGCGAACATACCTTCGGTGCCGCTAGGAGTCGATTTGGCGAAGCCGTTTCTATTTGAGATCGACACCGTGGCGGACGGCACCAATGCGCCGGTTGGGTCGGCGACCGTTCCGTGAAGAGATCCGGTCTGCACCTGGGCAGATGCTTCGAAGGCAAACAGGAGCCAAAAGAGAAAAAGAGAAAAGAGAAAGCTCAGTACGAACAGATTCGGAAACCGCTTGGTCATAGAGATCCAATGTCCCTGCGTCAGCAAGGAGCATCTTCAGGAGACCTCGATTCGTCCAGGCGTGCGGTCACAATGGGTAGAAATGCGCCATAGAATGTCATCTCGTTGTGACAATTTATTACATTTCGTTGTCGACTTTTCAGCCCCCCAACGAAAGTAACGGAGCAGCATCCGCTTCAGGACTTCACGGCTGGTCCGTGGAAACGAAGACTGTCAGTTGGAACTCCGGGTCACAAGCTCAAGGACAAGCTTGCAGGAGCGCATCTCGAAGTTAAAGGCGCGCAGAACCGCGCGGCTCGATGGATGCAGATCGCCCGTAGACAAGATATAGGTCTTCATCTGCATATCTCTTCGTGGGCGAACTGGCCGCTGTGTTCAGCACATATCCTGGCTTCTCCGCAGCCTACCAATCCCAGATCGCACAGGCTGCGGTCCTGCACGATATAGGGAAGTCGGAGACGCACCGCGAGCTGCTGCGCAAACCGTCGGCGTTGAATCCAGACGAAATGCGGGAGGTACGTCTACACTCCTGAAACCGGCGATCTCCTGCTCACAGAGGAGCGGAGCTTCCCCCCTTAACCTTAGCCGTCCTGCGCCAGCATCATAGGGGGACTTGCCAGTCAAGTTGATCATCTGTCTCGATCGGAACAAAGCACATGTTCGGTCGTTGCACTACTCGGCAATAGGCTGGGCATCAAGGTAATCATTATTGCTGGACTTCAGAAACGGCTTTATAAACTGTGCCGGCATAAGCTGCCCCTCGTGTTTCTGTGCCCTAAACGATGTACCGGGAAAATGTGAGCCGCAGCACGTTTACATGCCTATCAAACGGGGTGAAATCTTCGCCGTATAGACCATCAGTTGAGAACGAGACAGCCGCTTCCTGTTAGATGGAAACGCTTTTACCCAGGTCAATCCAATAACCCGCATCTCCATAAATGAGCCTCCAAGAACCGCTCACAAGACGATCTCCCTCTTTTTTGTGGAGATCAAGCGACGGGCCATCTCATTAAGTTAAGATCGGGCACGCCATGCTCGGCGCAATCAACCCGACCGAAGAGCTTTATCACGTCTGATAGAACACAGCGACGGAACTCAAAATCTCAAATTCTGATAGCTTCAACGAAAGCATTTGTGTCCTAGCTACCTTCTCCCGATCTGAGTTTTTGTAACGACCTCTTATCGCCCCGCACCGGGGTACCGCTTCGTCAGCGGCTGCCACGAGCCATCATTCAGGTCGATTTCTTTCTTGGGCTGGCGATCCCAACGGTACAGGAAGCCGATCGTCGCGGACTCGGCTCGTGTCTGGCCAGCGTCAATCTCCGGTACGTTCCAGTGCTGCCACTGGAAGTCCGCCTGGATCGACCACTTCTCATTCACATCGAAGTAGATACCACCCCCCGGCGAGGTCACCATTGAACGTGACCGATCATAGACGTAGTCGTTGTAAACCGTGTTGCTCGGGTAGGAGATGGTGCCGACCCCAAACAGAAAGCCAACATAAGGATGCAACCGCCATATCCTGCGCTCGAGTAGCGGACCGAACAGAAAGTCCTTCTCGGAAGCTCCACCGTCGGACCACACTGGGAACGTCGCTCGAAGTTCCGCAGCCGGCGTAAAACCCCAACACGCCATGCAGGTTTAGCTTGACGCCGCCGGTGAGCGCCGCGTTGTCGTAGGAAAATCCTGTCTTGGTCGCCGTTGCGCCGCCGAACAACGAGATCTCGCCCGCCTCCGTCCTGATTGCTGTGGGGATGGCTTGCGCTTTGGCTCGCATCCCCGACAGTGCCCCTCCCCCAAGGAAGAAACAGACACACATCCATCGATTCATCTACGCCTGCTGCTTTCGGCTAAGTCCCTCGGTTACGCGCCGCCGCTCGGGCCGCAATGCGGCTCAGGCAAACGGCTACCTTCATCCTCTTTGGACGTACTTTCAGGAAGCCCAGGTAACAAGCAGGCCGCGCTCGGGAAGGAAAATCGTCACGGCAGGCTAAGGGTTACAGACTGAAGCGCGCTCGCCTGCGCAGACACTCTATTTCAGAGCGTCATCATACCCAGCGCACCACGGCGTCGGTGGACATCGGAGACTCAGATGATTCCGAAGCGCGATCCGGGAGCTCGAATGGGTTGATAAAAACATGCTGAAAACAGTGAATAAGTGACTAATCGATGGCGAATGAAGGCGGCCCGGCACTGCGGCCATAGACCGAGCGACCGCTTTTATTCACGATCCCCTATGCACTATTCAACCCCCGAAACACTATCCACCTTGCTCCATCCCCGTCCAATCCGGATAGCTCGGAGCTTCAGCGGTTGGCGGCTAGACGGTTCAGTTCAGGTTCCGGTGGAACGGGGGTATTAGTGCGGCAGTTAGTTAGTCTTGCGGTTCTACTTTTCTTTGCAGTTCCCCTTGCCCTGTCTGTGACGGGGTGCAAACACGCTCTGGCCGTAGTCTATTGCAACGGCGGCGACTCCGGTCCAGTAGAGGGGCAGATCGCGACCATCACCCTGTCGCCTACGCTCGCCACCTACGGTGAGTCCCTTAACTATGGGCAAATCGGACAGTCCCTCAGCGCCTCTGCGCAGGATTGCAAAGGCAACAGCGTCTCCGCCTCGTCCTACACCTATGCCTCTACCGACGGCTATATCGCCGGCAGCTCGTCCACGATTTACGCTGACATCAATCCTTCCACCGGCCAGGTCTGCGCCGGCACATGGAACCGCAACACCGGCGGCGGGATCGCCGATTACACAACCTGCACCGCACCAGCGAGCACGCCTTCCAACTATCTGGCCTACGTCACTGCGACGGCCAATGGAGCCGTCAGCAATGCGATTCCCGTCTACGTTCATCCCATCGTGACAAGCATCGTCATCGGGGCAGCCTCCACGGATTGCACGACAGACCCTGCCAGCAACTGCACGCTACCCGCATGCACGCTTTCCACCGTCACAGCTTACGATCAGAAATCCTGCGTTTCGCAGGGATCGACCCAACAGTTGGTAGCCCGGGTCTATGCCGGCGGAGGCACAACCGACAACATCACCTGCGAGGCAGGTCATCTCACCTTCGCCACCGTCGACGCTACCACCGTCGCCACCATCGACGAAGACGGGGTCGCGACTGCCAATCAGCCCGGCTCGGCTACCATCACGGCTTCTATCTCGAGCTCGGGTTCGGGAAGCACCGCCGGCTTCTTCTCCACCTGCCCGCCGACGAACATCGCCCTCACCTCCAATGGCAGCACGGGTCCCATCGCCGTCAGCCTGAACAACTCGCAGCCGTTCACCGCAGTCGTTACCGACAAGAATGGAACCACCATCACCGGCCTCAGCCTGGAGTACAACTCCACCGCGCCGGAAACCATTCCCACATCAAGCAATTCGGTCACGCCGGTCTACCCTGGCACGGCCACCATCACCGCCGTCTGCCAGCCCGGGACCTGTAACCCCGCCCCCTACAGCCAGATCGGCTACTTGGGCAACGGCACGCCCCTCACTTCCAACGGGATCGTGGTCAACGCCACCGGCACCAGCTCGACCGTTCTTTACATCGGCAGCACGTCCTCGCAGTACCTCTACCCGGTTGATTTCACCACCAACGCGACCGCCACGCTGCTCAAGCTGCCCTACGTGCCCAACTCCATGGTCATCAACCAGGCCGGCACCGAGATTTATCTCGGCAGTTCCTCAGCCCTGATGACCGTCAGCGCCACCAACAACACCCTGTCCTCGACCAACACCACCGTCGTCGGTCAGGTGATCTCGGTTTCGCCCGACGGTACCACCCTTGTCACCACCGACTCCGATAAGCAGACCATATCCCTGATCAGCAGCTCCGGCACGGTCACTGCCAGCTACGGCGGCGTCGCCACCCACGCCTCGTGGTCGCCCGATAACACTACCGTTTACATCACCACCACCACCGATCTTCTGCTGGTTCATTCGACCTTCACCGGCTGGACCGCCATCACCCCGACCACCGCGCTTTACTCCGATGTCACGGTCGCCGTCCCGCACATCGGCGCCTACTTCGCCGGCAACGGCGTCACCGGAGGCGGTACCACCATCGGCCGCAGCTACTGTCCGACGACTACGCTCGACACCACCACCACGCCGGATACGGCTACCAACTCCTTCTACCCCGTCGCCCAGACGGCGGCCGTCCCGTCCGATCGCATCGCCGCCACAACCGACGGCGAGCACATTCTCACCGCCACGGCCTCCACCACGCCGGCCACCTTGACCGACATGGTCCTTCCTGCTTCTGCTTCCAATACAGTCGCCACCGACGAGTGTCCGCTTCCCGGCGCCACGCCCGTCGCGTTTACCAGCACGAACACCACTTATTCGCTCACCGGCGTTACCGCTACATCCATCACCGGCGTCTGGCCCTCCACTAACTCCGAGGCTTCCTTCGTTACCTACCAGGGCGCCAGCACCAACACCGCCGGCCAGCTCCCGGTCTACTTCCCGTCCGCGAAGACGCTCAGTATGGTACTGCTCTCGGGCACAGCCGTCGCTCCTGTCTTCGGCGTTTTCAGCACAGACGACCTCACCTTCTACACCGGCACCTCGGGCGATAACCTGGTCCACGAAATCACCCTGACCTATCCCACCTCCAGCACCTCAACCGCGGTTGACTCAGGCACCTTGTCTCCCAATCTACCGGACACGAGCGGCAACATCGTCACGCCCAATCTCTTGGTCCAGCGCCCCAAGAAGTCAACGGACTAGGAAGTGTACTGAGAGATTCATGCCATTTCGATGAACCAATATAAACCATGACCCTAAAAGAATGGCTCCCAAAACTCCCCTGGAACAGCTTATTGCTCCCGCGCTAAGTTATTGCTTTTGCTAGGGATCGGAAATTCTTGGAAATGGCAGATGTCATCGGTTCCACTCTTCGGTTCCCTTCGCTAAAGAGCGTTTCTATCAATTTAAAAAGATCGTCTGCTCAAGCTGGACGTCGAGTCGTTTAAGGGTTGACGCTTTGGTAGCTCATGACGGATGCTCCTTGTTTTCAGCTATCAGGAAGCGCGATGGAAATGCAGAGCATCAGGTTCCTAATGATCTTCAGAAGACCAGAGGTGGACCGGGAATAACAGGTGATGATTCTTTGCTCACCGTGAGCTAGCAAATTGCCTTCTCGTCGGGTCTCAGCTATGCCAATGGTGTGCAAATCAGGCTAGAGACTAAGAGTTGTCCGACCTGTGAGCCAATTCGGAGTCTTCTCCAAGAAGGCAGCTGAGACAAACTCTCTCTTTGGCTTCAACTCCTGAAGCCTCCGATCTTTACTCGAAGCGTTGATCCGTCTATGGGGCAACATGAAGGTAGCCCATCTCCTGGAGCCGGTTTAGGCGGCCGCTTGAATTGGCAACATGACACGAAGATTGTTCCACTCTTGCCCGGAATGCTACGGCTCCGATAGAGGACGCAGTCGGGAGCCGGCTATTTCGCCGCACAAAAGATGGTCCGATACTGACTCGAGGTTCGAACTCCGTAAGTCACCTAGAACGGAGCAAATCGACCGGTCGCAGAACCAGCGATCCACTTACGGGCGACATCGGTTTTGTACCAATTTTGTACCGCCAAGGCGGGAGAGGTAGAGTTTTCGGATTTCTTGTCATTTTATTTTCTGTAACTTACGGAATAACAATACCTGTGGAAAGAACGATCCCGTCTCTGGCCACCACTTTAGAATCAATGAGTTAGAATATCTAATACCGCTGCCGCAGCACGCTCGATTCGCATTTGTACCGACTACGGAGAGACAAGGCGACGCAGAGCGTCGAGCGGCAAGGATGTCGTAGGCATAAACTCTCCGCTCGCAGCATAGGTGAGCAGGCTATGCTGCAGTTGCCGGCTCACTGGCTTTCCGGAGAGGTCCTCCGCGAGCGGCAGCGATGTGGCAAGCAGCTTCCCCTTCCCTATTGTTGCTTCTATGACCAGAGCCAGCTTGTGATTGCGATGAAAGTCGTCAATCACTTGAACAACGGGGTTCACCTTCGACGGGCAGTCATCCAGAATGAAAGCATTGGTCCTCTCTGTCAGCTCCCACCACTGCCAGTCGCTATGCGCTTCAGTCGGAAACGATGCGAGCGCGGGATGTGTTGGATCGCACAGAACACCAAGAACACCAGGCTGCTTCTTGAACATCGAAAACGACCAGAATACGGGGAGGAACCGCAACTTGAGTTGTTGCGCTCCTGTCTTCTTCGAAGACGCCGCGAACACAACCGTTCCGCCGCTTGCGAGATGCTGCTCAGCCTGATCGAGATCACTGGTCAACAAAACGCCACTGGGCGGCTTGTTCTGTAGCTTCGCGGGATAAACCCAGATGCGCCAGCTGTTCTTCACGGAAATTTCGGCGAGTTCTACTTCGATGGTGATCCGTAGGGCATCGCGAATTGTTGCCAAAGGCAGACGAACCTTCCCCAGCGAGACGAGTTCGCCTGAAACGGCCGTGCAGAGGCGCAGCGTCCCGGAGTGCAGCGTTCGTCCGTGGTCATCCATCGCACGCCAACGAGCAGGAACCTGCCGCAAGGGCTTCATTCCATAGTGCGACAGCTCCACCGCAGCTTCGAAGACTTCGTCGTTCATCCACACAAACTTCTCGAAGCGGCATAACGGCACCGTTGGTCCGCAGAATTCTCGAAACTCTTCCGGCGTAATGAGACCCTTCGAGTTCCAGAAAACATCAAGCATGCCGACGAGAGCTTCCTGTTGTCCCGGATAATCCGTAAGCTGCAGCAGCTGAAAGCCGCCGAGACGAGGCGTGCGCAGGGCCGACTCAATATCCTCTTTGTAGACCTGCGCCGCAAAGCGCCCGGATGCCTGCTGAAACGCCACAGCCTGATCTGCCATCCCGTGTTTCGCAAGATCCGCTCGAAAGACCTCAAGGTTACGCGGCTTGAGCACGCCGATGTAATCATTTATTTCGTCGTAACTGGGATACACGGTCCACTGCCCAAGCTCATGTGCGACGACGGGCACGCGAAAGCCGGCAATGGCTTTCGAAAAGTCATACTCTGTGCCGGCGTTCTTGGCACCGAAGCGTGTTTTATCGATGCGAAGCCGGCCTTGTTTCGTCTCTTCGGTTACCCAATAGTCGGAGGTATCTCCCGGCGCGTCACGTCCGTTGTTCGTCGAGTAGGTATAGAGATGACGCCCATCGGTCTTCTTGAGCTCCCCGACCAGCGAGTCCATAAAGTCGAAGCCATCCTTCAACTCGTTGCCCATGCAGAGCATGGTGAAAGATGGATGATTACCGTACGTCTCAAGGATGCGATGCGCTTCCGCGCGCATGAACTCCGGCAGACCTTTTGTGCTCGCCACGTGATGCGAGAACACGGGGAGTTCAATGTGCAACAGGAAGCCGGCTTCATCGGCCGCAACAAACGCCGCCTTAGGCGGGCACCAGGAGTGGAAACGCAGATGGTTCATTCCATACGCGGTGCAGATTTCAAAGATGCGTTTCCACGCAGCTGTCTCCATGGGCGGAAAAGCCGTCAACGGAAAGACGGCGTTCTCGACTGTTCCGCGCAGGAAGACGGGACGCCCATTCAGCGTGAACTGTGTTCCACGCGTTGCGATCTCGCGAAGAGAAAGCGATGTTGCAAAGGAGTGATCGAAGCTCCCCGCGGTGGTCGTGGCATTCAGGTGAAGGTCTGCAACATAGGTTGCCGCGTTGCCCTCATCCCACCATCCCGCGCCTCCAGGAAGCGGTAGCGTGAGTTCGAGAGTGCATTGCTCCGCGAACGAAGGGACAGGGATGCTGCCACTCGTATCTATGCCGCGCACCGATGCCGTCATGCGCCCCGATGCCGGATCGGACGTTTGATTGCGAACGAGCACTTCGAGCTTCACCTGCTTTGCCTGCCTCAGTGGGAAGACGCGGACACGCTCGATGAAGACCAGCGGTGTGGACCGAAGTTCGATCCTTCCGATGATGCCGTTCCAGTTAGTCTGCGTTTGCTCGGTCACCGCGTGGGCTGTCGCGCCGAGATCGATCTTGAGTGTGTTGTCGACACAGATCGTGAGCCGGTGCGATCCCGGTGTCACGTCCTGGGGAAGGTCATAGGTGTGCGGCGCGGATAAGCTGTCGCGTGTGCCAAGTGGCTGCTCATCGAGCCACACCGTTGTCTGCCAATGGCAGCGCTCGAAAAACAAAGAGATACAAGTGCCAACCCATGCTTCAGGTATATCAATCTGGCATTGGTACCACGCTGGTCCTGTGTAGAGAAACGGGCGCGAGAGATGACCTTCGGCAGAGCCATGCGTTCGTTCCCCATATCCCGCCTGGTCCGTGCTGCCGGGCAGGAAGATCTGATCGTCCTTCAGCTGCTGTTCGAACCATCGCTGCGCAACACCCTGCATCTTAGGATCTAGACGAAAGCCCCAAGTACCAGCGAGACAAATGTGCGGGTTTTCCATGCGGAGTTCCTCAACGAAAACCGTCGAAGTTGACACAGCATGAGTTGCGGCGCGATGTGGTGTCTGCGCTTTCCCGCTGGCATCAAGCGACGACAGCAGCGCCGGAACTGTCGCCATAGAGCCTGCGCCTTTCAGGAATGCACGTCGATCGATCCCGCTCTGTGTTCCATTCTCTTTTTTCATCCACTGTCCTTTCGACTTCGACCCTTCACTGTTCATCGCCGGCTTCGGTCCATTGCTCCTTGCCGTGCAGGGGGATTTCTCGTTTGCTTCCGCTACCGAGCCTGATTAGAAACTCAATGCCTCTCGTGGTCACGCTCCACCGCTCGCCCGAAAGTGGCCTGGTCGCGAGGATGCATCGAATACGCCTCGAAGACATGCTTTCTCCCGGAATCAACGATGGTGGAAGATCGACAAGTACCTGGGCGCCGGCGCGGAGAAAGATGCCGATGCGGTCCAGCGGCATCTCGACATCGATCAACCGGGCGCCCGGCAATGAGCGGCCAGTCCAGAAATCTGTCCACATGCCCGGCGGGAGAACGACGGGCCGGCTTTCTCCTGAGCGCAACATCGGCGCAATCAACAGATCCGGTCCGAATAGATACTGGTCGTCGCAGGATGCTAACTCGCCGCTCGCAGGAAACGCGAAGGGCATGGGCCGGATCATTGGCACGCCGGTGCGATGAGCTTCGTCCGCGCACTTCATAATGTAGGGCAGCAGGCTCTCGCGAAGCCATGCAAACTTCTTGTAGATGGCAACAGCCTCTTCGCCATACTCCCATGGCTCACGGGGCGTCGTTCCATGGAAGCGCATAAGTGGACAGAACGCTGCCCACTCTGTCCATCGGATGTAGACCTCGGGGTCGGGCCAGCCCGCATAACCCCCTGCGTCCGTGCCCCAGTTTGAGAGGCCGCAAGCGGCCGCGTTCAGGCCGCCGCGAAATGCTGCACGCATTCCGAAGAAATTAGCCTGGTGATCGCCGGCAAAGTGGCAGACCGACTGCTGATCGCCCGCGCATGCCGCACGCGCAAACAGAACGTCGTCATTGTTGCGAGCATTCCCGAAGACCTGCCTATAAGCAGCATGATAAGAACGCGCATAGAAGTTATGCATCTCAGTGCCATTCTTGCCGTTGGCAAAGATCGCATCGTCGGGTGTCACATCGCCGAAGTCCACCATCGATCCGGCCAGTCCAAGATCAAAGCGCGGCTGCCAGAAGGCACGCAGCAGCTTCTCCGCTGCTGGATGCGTGTAGTCGATCATCGCCTTGTGATCGTCGATGCGAAACACGAGAGAACCCTCTCGATGATGAAGAACGGGAAGCTCCGCGTCAGGAACCCCCGGCATAAGCTCGCGCACTTTCGTGAGGTCCATCGACTCATACATCCACGCGAGCACATGGAGCCCGGTGTCGCGCACTCCCTCGTAAAGCTTCGGATCGGAGTTGCCGCTGCCCTCGGCATAGATCGCCGAGTGCGGAATGTCGAGTTCGCGAAAGCGTTCGATAGCGCGCAGCTCTTCATCAACAACGTTCTTGAGCGGACCGTTTGCCCAACGCCGCCCGCCACCGCCCATCCACGGTTCGAATGCCCAACGTGGAGGGATGAGCGGCTTGCCTGTGAGGTCTGTATAGCGCTGGAGCACCTGCTGCGGCGAGCACGGCCAGATGAGAAGATCGAGAATGTCGCCGAACGCTGTAAGGCGGCACTGATTCGCAACGGTTGCGCCCACATCAACCCGCAGACGGTAGGTTGAGTTCCAGAACAAGCTATACCCTGCTGTGCTGTGAATCAGCGGAATGTTTTTGTAGGCCTGGTTGAGTTGACCATGGATGTTTCCATCCCAGCAGTCGACGCCCCAAAGCGTTACGACCTTCTTCCGTTGCCCGAAAGCGTTGAAGCGCTCACCGAAGCCGTAGAGGTTTTCTTCAATTCCAAGCGGGCAACGAAGGTCGACGGCAAGCACGTCACCTTCGGAAGATATGCGCAGGAAGAGCTCGCCTTCACGAAGACTCCATCGCTCGCGACCATTGTCATCGAATACCACGAGACGCCATGGGCTTTGTTCCAACACAATGCGCGGATGCCCGGCTGTCGCGACCTGTTGCGGAAGCATGACCTCCTGCGGGTCAAAGATGCCTTTGTTTGCGTTGCGGATACGAATGGCACCGTTTGCCTCGGAGATCCACAGAGAAGTTTCTAAGGCGCCAGCCATTGCCGGCACACGCAGTTCGTTGCCTCCCTCGACGGCTGGACCAAACGAGTGAACGGACATCCACTGTTCGCTACGAACGTTCGCGGGTGACTCATCCGCAAACCATCGTTGAATCGATCGATCGAGCTGGCCGAGATAGATATCGAGCGTGGCGCAGGCCTGTGGCTCGTCTCCAGCCATCAGTGCGTGATTCACCGCGATGCGCGCTTCGTGGGGATAAAACTCGTGGGGACCGACGCGCCAGTTCGATCCGTCCGTATGGAAGCTGAAGCCTTCGAGCACAAGGAGGTCGTGCAGGCGCTGAGCAAGAGGAACGCGTTCCTCAAGATTCGCGGAGCTTGTGGGAACGTTGAGTGCGCTCTGTTGATGCCAAAGGTCCTGACATTCTTCGATGCCCGGATTAAGCAGGTGCGAAGGCAATTGCCAGCGCTTGCTCCCGTTCGTCAATATATCCAGCGTTCCCTTCCCCTGCACAACCGCGGAGCTTTGCCCGAAGCGCGCAAACATCAGCAGATCAGGACACAGCTTCAGACTCTGATCGAGCACGACCGGGCTCAGCACCTCAGATGATTGACCGCGTGAGCGAATCACATTCAGACCAAAGGGTTGCTGCTGCGGCATGCCGCCCACGGTCGTCCAATCAATCTTGAAGTGAGCAAGCCATCGTCCAGGTAATCGCGTCACGTCGGATGCGAAGCCGTCGCCATTCTGCGCACCGGAAGAATCGACTGCAAACTCATAGACCTTGTCCGTGTTCCAGCTCGGACGAAACTGCACGTAGACCGCGTCGGGATATGCTGCAAGATCAAAGCGTCCGTTGCCGGGATACCTGTTGGGCTTGGCCAGTCCGGGGTTGCCCTTGTAGCGTGGGCTGGGCTCGTTGTTGCGAAACTCAACGTGTAGCGACGCCTCATCCCACCAGAGGAGGACACTCGTGGGTGTAATGTCTGCGAAACCTCCGGCGCGAAAGAAGCGGCTGAGCCGAACGCCGTTCTGCCTGCCTGCCGCTCCGAGGGTGAGTGCAGATACGCCGAATTGTTCGCGGACGTCGTGAGTCTGCGCGGGCGTTTTCGCACGTGCGGGCAAGCGGAGCGCCGAGGTGAGAGCAGCGCTGCCCATCAGCCTTAAGTAGTCTCTGCGTCTCATGCACTCTCAATCACGTTCATGCGAGCGTGCTCGACCAGCCCAGAACGGCGGCAGCAACCACCAGCACGGCAAAGCCGACGACCATCCAGCGCCGATCCCGCACTCGCGTCGATTTCCATTCGCCTACCATGATGCCTGCGAGGTTCGCCGTCACGAGTCCAGCGATGAGCTTGAGCGGCCAGCCGATCGCGGGACCGAGCTTGCCGAGATGTGGCGATGCGTAGCCATAGACGGAGATATCGCCGCCCCAGACCAACCCCATGAGGATGGCTGCGATATAGAGCTTCCACGGACGCGGCACACTGTACCGGCTCCATGTGCCGTTCTTCGTCAGCAGAAAAGCGCAGAAGCAGAGGTTCGGAATAGCGCCGCTGCCAAGCGCGAGCAACCACACGATGTTCGAGCCGGCAAACGATGAGTCGCCGTGAGCCTGCGCCACATGGACGATTGGTTGCGCGAGGCTGTAGCCGATGTTCAGCACTGCGGAAAGCACACCCGCTCCTGCGCAAAGCAGCAAACCCACACCGAAGGGCCGCGCAGTTCCGACCATGGCGCCTCGGACTTCTTCCAACTCGCTTGACTGACTTCGTTCTTTCGCGAAACCTGCAAGACCGAAGCAAACAATGCCGAAAAGGCCTATGGCCGTGCCGCAGAGAATCGCCTTGCCCTGTGGCTGATGCAGCCGCTCCGGGGCGAGAACCAGCATGGGAAGAAACGAGCCAAGCGCTGCGCTGATCGCGAGCACCAGTGTGTTGCTCATCGCGACACCGATGGCGCTGACGCCCTGCCCGAACATGATCGCGCCAAAGCCCCACGCGAAGCCCGCGACACATGCTGCAATAACTGCCCCCGACGGGGTGTCCCGCAGCACGGCGACGAAGTTGCCTGCAGTGAGATAAGTCGTCACGACAGGCAGCGCAACGCACGAAACGAAGATGAAGAGCGCCCAAACGTTTTCCCACGCCCATCGGCCCATGAACTTCATCGGCATGGAGAAGATGCCGCACATGAGTCCTGCGACAAGCACCAGCGTCAGGCCGAGCAGCGTGGAGGAGGGCAAGGTTATGAGCCTTTCAGTTCGGACACTTCAAGACTCTCATGCCGCGCCGCGCCTGTCTGCCACGCCGCCGCGGAGTCGGGATCAAGGTAGAGCGTTGCGTCTGGATGATGGCGCAGGATGGTCGCCGGGCACTTGATCGAGATCGGCTCTTGCAGTGTACGGCGCACGATCTCCGACTTGCGCTCGCCGGGCACCGATAGGATCAGCCGCGGGATTCGCATGATCGCGGGGATTGTCACCGTCAGCGCCATCTTCGGAACATCCGCCAGCGTTTCGAACCAACCTTCCGCTGCCTGCTGTTCGCGGCATGCTGCGTCCAGCTCAACCAGCTTCACATCGACCGGATCGTTGAAATCGGCCACGCCGGGATCGTTGAAAGCGAGGTGTCCATTTTCGCCGATACCCAGCAGACAGAGTTGTGGATCGAGATCGCGAAACAATCGTGCGTACTCGGTGCAAAACTTTGCCGGGTCGGCTGCGCTGCCGTCGACCTCGTGGAAAGCACGCATCGGAACCCTCGTCGTGAGCTGCTTGCGCAGATAGTGGCGGAACGATCCCGGATGGTCGGGGCTGATGCCGACATACTCGTCCAGGTGCAAACCGGCGATTTTGTTCCAGGGAAGATCGTCCAACGCGATGAGCTCTTCGAGAGTCGCCAGCTGCGATGCTCCTGTTGCAAACACAATGCCGATCTCTTCGCGCTCTTTGCTCAAGTTGCGGAGGATCGCCGCGGCCTGCAGCGCCGCTCCCTTACCAGCAGCCTGCACGCTGCTGTAAACCTCTATGTTCAATCGGTCGATCTTCGAACTCAAAACCTTCATAGGTAATTTCCTTCAATACGGCAGTGCTGTTCGTCGAGGTGTTCCCCTTGTTGCATCCTTTAACCGCAAGGGAATACTCCAGGCGAAAGTAGAGTCTAGAACTTATACTTCGCCGACAGCTGGAAGAACCGGGCATCGGGCGTGTTGGACTGGAAGGACTGGGTTCCGTTGATCAGACCACCCGTCGGGCCATCGCTGGTCGAGCTCACGGCGTAGCTCGGCGTGTTCAACAGGTTGAACGCATCCGCGCGGAACTCAAGCTGCGTTTCGCGCCATACTGCGAAGTCCTTGAACGCCGAGAAGTTCACGCGTTCATAGCCAGGCCCGGGAATGACGTTGGCGCGGCCGCCGAGATACGCGAGCGCATTGGCCAGCCCCGTCACCTGCGAGCCCGTGCCAGTCTTCGGAATGTTCGTTCCCGGCAAAGGATTTGCGAAAGAGCAGGGGTTGAACCAATTGGTCTTGTTGTGCACCTGCGTTGGGCAGGACATGTCCGGGTTGGAAGGATCAGGCGTGCCGCCGCCGACAAACGGGTTGCGTATCAGGATCGCGCGAGCCGTTCCGCCCGTCGCCGTCGAGATGTTGGTTGAGACCGAGAACGGCTTGCCGGTTTCGGCGGTGAACGTGAGACTTGTCGCCCATCCGCCCACAATCTCATCGAGCAGCCTCGAGTGAATGTTGTGGCTGCGGCCCTTGCCGAACGGCAGTTCATAGAAGCCGTTGAAGGTGACGCGCTGGCGCACATCGTAAGGCGAGTTGGTGTACTCGTAGGAGATTGGAATCAGGTTTACGTTGCGATCGCTAACGCCACCCGCGAGTGGATCGTAGGAATCATCCAGCGAGTGCGACCAAGTGTAAGTCGAAAGGAAGCTGAGCCCGCTGCTGAAGCGCTTCTCCAGCTTCGTCTGCAGCGAGTTGTAGTTGCTCTGGCCCGTGAACATCACGATCGTTCCGCCGCCGATCTGAGGGAACGGCTCCGTGGCAAGAGCGGTGTTCGAGGGGTTCTGCAACGCTTCTGCCGACTCGAATCCATCATTCGTCACCAGATGCCGCGCGGAATTGCCAACATAAGCAACGGATGCCAGAAGGTTTGGCATGATCGAACGCTGTACCTGCAGGTTGTAACTGGTCGTGCTGGTCGTCTTGGAGTTCGCAGGAGTGCCCTGCAGCGAAGGCTGCGAAACGTACGTTCCGAGCCCAGCTGCCAGCGGGATGGAGAAGCCGGTCTCAATCGTTTCCGGAAGCGACGGGCAGTTGCCCACCGAACAGGTTGGACGCGTGAACGAATCGGAGTCGCCGAAGGGGAAGTTGAGCCCCATGTTCGGACCAACACCAACCTCTTCAAGCCCACCGTAGAAGATGCCGAAGCCACCGTTGATCGTGGTCTTGGTATCTGGCGAATACGCGAAGCCAAGCCTTGGCGCGAAGTCGTTGTAGCGCGGGTTCACCAGAGCCGGGTTATTGGTGTACTGGATGGCGATGTTGCTCTGCTGCAGGATCGTAAGGAACGCGGCCGGTATCGGCGTGCTCTCGCTCTCCGTGGGGATGTAGTAGGTGCCGGTGCCGGTGCCGATTCCGAGCGGCCCAGTTGTGTTGAAGTTCGCCTGCCGTCCGCCATTCTCGCGCGGTGGCTGGTAGTAGTCGTAGCGCAAGCCGAAGTTGAATGTAAGGCCGCGCATCACGCGCCAGTCATCCTGCGCGTAGCCGGAGCGATACCAGCTCACGTCGTCAATGGTGGTCTCGTTGGTGAGCGAAGCGCTTGCCATCTGGTCGGCGAGAAAATCTGCAACACCCGAGCCCGTGTAGCTTGCGCCTTGGTTGCCGGTGAAGTATCCGCTGTAATCGTAGTTGCCGCGCGACTTCGGCGGCTGCAGCGCCGAAACGCGCAGAGCCTGGAAGCTGACGCCGAACTTCAGCGTGTGGCCGCGCAAAACCTTCGTCACGTTGTCGAGGATCTGATAGCCGTTCTGCGCTTCCACCGAGGGATCGTAATCATACGAGCCAAAGCCCGAGAGGCCGCCAACAGTGACCTCCGGAAGGCCACCGTTATTCGGGAAGCCCGGACCATACGGAATGCCGCCAAAGCCGAGATTGGCCGCAACGTTGGTGTTGAAGCCCGGCTGCAGGAACGAGAAGTGTCCATAGTTCACGCCGAAGCGGAATTCGTTGAACAGCGACGTGTTGAAGATGTGCGTTTCGCTGGCTGCGATGTTCTCGATCAGGCTGTCGATGAGCCCCGAAGAGTACGCCGTAGCTCCATTGAGGATCGGGCCGAGCGGGCCGGGAACGTTGCCGCGGATATTGGCATAACTCAGGCGAACAAATGCCTGGTCCGCCGGGCGGATATTCCAGTCCAGACGCGTGTCCCACTGAAACGTGTTGTTCTGGTCCGTAATGTTTTCGACGTAGTTGCTATACGTGTCGCCGTTGTTGGTGTTGGGCAGCGGATACATGTTCAGCACCTTCACCGCGACAGCATCGAGCTGCGAAGGACAGAATGCGTTGTTCACGCCATTGCAGCTCAGGAGCTTTGCGCCTGCCGAGTTCGGCTCATACAACTGCGTGGGCTTTGCGCTTCCGGTCAGGCTGGTATTGAGCAGCTCGCTGAAGTTTCCTTGCCGCATCAGCGGCGTAGGAACGGAGAGATACGTTGCTGCGCCGCCGTAAGTCACGCGGTTGGCTTCAACGTCTCCGAAGAAGAACAGACGGTTCTTCAGGATTGGGAAACCCAGCGTCGCTCCGAACTGGTTCTCGTGATACGCCGGGTTGATGAGCGAGTTCCAGTTCTTGGCATCAAGGTCCGTATTACGTACATACTCCCAGAGCGCCCCGTGAACCTGGTTCGTGCCGGACTTCAAGCTCACGTTCACTGCTGCGCCGGCCGAGTGGCCGAGCTCCGCGCTATAGTCGGCCGTATCTACACGGAACTCCGACAGGGCGTCCGGCGGCGGGCGCACGTTGTAGCTGGCTCCGTTCATCAAGTCCATGATGTTCGCGTTATTGTCCACGCCGTCCATGAGGAAGTTGTTCTGCCCCGGCCGCTGGCCGTTGGCGACGAAGTCGCCCGTGCCGCCGCCGTGGGTCCCAGGCGAAGGCACAACACCGGCCGTGAGCTGAATGATGTACACCCAGTTGCGGGCATTCAGCGCGGTGTTGTTGATGGTCGTCGTATCGATGACCTGCCCGACCGCGCCGGACTGCGTCTGTAGCAGCGTGGGAGCCGCCGAGACCGTCACTGTGTCGGACGCGCCGCCGGGTTTCAGCGTGAGCAAAAGGCTCAGCCGGCTCTGCACATCGACCCGGATGTTCTCCTGGATCGTCTGCCCGAAGCCTTTGGCCGTAGCCGTCAGCCGGTAGTTTCCGACCTTCGAGGGCGGAAAGGTGAAGCGCCCTGCGCTGTCGGAGTTTACATGCAGCGCGAACGTGGTTCCGACGTTGGTCAGCGTAACCGCGGCCCTGGGAACGACCGCACCGGTTGAATCCTGCACCGCACCACTGACCACGCCCTGATCGACCTGCGCCCACGCGGTACCGCTGGCTGCGATGAAACCGAACACACAAAGAACAAACAGAACTACGCCTGACTTGAACACTCTCATGCTGGGTTCCCCTCGATATTGTCATTCTTTGGGGAGAATTCGCATTTGTCAACAGAAAAATTTCTTTATTTTGAAGAAATGTTTCTTTATGGAGGCTGAGGATTGATACCTGGACGTGTTGCGCGTCCTCTGGAAGAGGAAATTATTTAGAGAATGCCTACGGGAGCACCTTGCTGTGCGGGCGTCGCAACGTGCGTGAAGGCCGCCGGCCTGGTTGAGTCGCGCTTGATCAGTTCGGTTGGAATGGATACCTGCTGCGAGGCGAGTTCCGGATTGGCGATCCTGCGGAGCAGCGTCTCGACGAGATGGCTGCCGAGCTGCTCAGGGAACTCGCGGATGGTGGTGAGCGCTGGGTAAAGCCACGGCCCGACGGTGTCATTGCAGCCGACCACGCTGATGTCGTCGGGGATGCGCAGTCCGCTGTCCCGAAGGGCGCGATACACTCCGTGGGCGGAGAAATCGTTGCCCGAAAAAATGGCGGTCACCGGTTTGTGCGCACTCAGCAGAGCCTTCGTGCCCAAATAGCCGATCTCCGCGTCGTCCTCGGAGTTGATGGTACTGTGCCGCGGCTCGAGGCCGGCATCCTCCATCGCTTTCTTATAGCCCGAGTAGCAGCGCGAGTAGTACGGGAGGCGCAGATTACCGACGAAGCAGATGCCACGGTGACCTTGGCTGATGAGGTAGCGCGTCATGTCGTATCCGCCCTGCACGTCGTCGGAGACAACGACATCGTGGCGGAGCTGGGCTGGTGGGTCGATGATGTTGTTTCCCAGCAGCGAGAACGTGATGTTGCGGTGCTCGAGCAGTTCGATAAGATTCATCGAGTTGGACCCGGCCAGGATGACTCCGCGCACAACGTCGTGCCGCTGCACCACCTTGGGCAGGTGCAGCTCTTTCCAGGGGATGTGCCGTGAATAGTTGTAGGACAGGAAGATCATGTCCCAACCCTGTGAGGCGCTATACTCCTCGGCGCCAATCAGGATGCGCGAGTGGAACGCGTGCAGCATTGTGCGGTTGCAGAGCAAGAATGCAAGCGCCTTGGTCTTGTTGCGCTGCGAGAGATCGATTTTGAGGCTGTCGGCCGCCTTGAGTACAAGATCGCGGATGCCCGGATCGACGCGCTTGTTGCCATTTAGCACGCGGGAGACCGTGGCGACGCTAACCTTGGCTAATGCAGCGATTTCTCGCAGTCCTACGCGCGAGGAGGGTAGTTTCTTTGCTGCCATTTATTCCTCAATCCGCGCTGGCTGCATTGGGATAAGCGTAGTCTTTCAGTCTCGCTGCCTCCGAGCCAACGTCAACCAGTATAGAGAAAATTTCTTCTGGTTCAAGAAAACCTGTCGGACAGCGATAAACCGTTGATACCAACATCCTGGTAATACCCCAACATCCCCTGGCATGCGTCACCCATGGATGAACTCTTTTGCCATTTTTCATAAATTATGAGAAATTTTTCTCAACGGTTCTACCATGCTCTTAGGATTGTGGAGAAGCCTCGCTGTGCGCGTTTATCGCTTCGCTCCGCGCATTTTCGGGCCGGAGGAATCGGAATATCTCCTGCAACGCTTCAATTAGGCTGACAGGCACGCCTCGCGGACATCACCAAACCCGGCGTGGACGCAAATGGGAGTCAAAGGCATTTACACGGAAGGCGCAGGAACTATGGATTTTTCTGTAATAGAGAAGCGGTATCGCAAGCTCCTGCTTGAGGACTTCGTTCCCTTCTGGTTGTGCAACGGCATCGATTGGGAGCATGGCGGCGTGCTTTCGTGCATGAAGGAAGACGGCGCGGTCGTGAGCACGGAGAAGTTCATCTGGTCGCAGGCTCGCTCTGTGTGGACATTCTCTGCGTTGTACAACCGTGTGGAGCCGCGCCCGGAGTTTTTGCAGGCGGCAGAGAATTCCGTGCGCTTTCTGCTTTCGCATGGACGCGATGACCAGGGCCGTTGGGTTTACAAAACCGACCGCGAAGGGCGTGTGCTCGAAGGCGCGACAAGCATTTACTCGGACTGCTTCGCCGTCTACGGGCTAAACGAATACTACCGCGCCACGAAGAAAGAACCGATCCTCGCGCTTGCGTCCGAAACGTTCGAAAGCATCCGCAAGCGCATGGATCAGCCGGACTTTTCGGAGACCGCACCGTATCCTTTGCCACACGGATGGAAGAATCACGGCCTGCCGATGATCATGACGGAGGTTACGCATGAGCTCTTCCTGACCACTGGCGACGCGAGGCTCGAACTGCTGCTGGATGACTACATGGGCCGCGTCATGCAGCGCTTTCGCCATCCCGAGCGCAAGGTCATACTCGAGTTTCTCGATCGTGATTTCCAGCCGTTGCCGGCGCCAGCGGGCACCTTCGCCATGCCGGGCCATGCGATCGAGTCGATGTGGTTCGTGCTTCGCGTGGCGCAACGACGCGGTGATCATCAACTGATCGCACAGGCCGCGGAAGCGATGCGCTGGAGCCTTGAGTCCGGATGGGATGCTGAGTTCGGTGGCCTGATGCTTTCACGCGACATCGACGGCGGCGAGCCCTACATGCCGAAGGGCGAGATGAAGATCTGGTGGCCTCACACGGAGGCTCTGTATGGAACGCTGCTTGCCCACGTGCTTACAGGAGAAGCGTGGTGCGTGGAGTGGTATGAGAAGGTGTCAGATTGGTCCTGGTCGCATTTTCCGATGCCCGAAGGCGGAGAGTGGTATCAGCGCCTCACACGGGAGGGCCTACCTTCAGACGAGATCGTTGCTCTACCGGTGAAGGACCCGTTTCACTTGCCACGTGCTGCGATACTGATGCTCGATTTGGCGAGGGAGATCGCTTCAACAGAAAGGTCTTTGTGAGCGCAAGAATCCTGTCCGGTCGCGACACCGCCAGCGGCAACTTCGTCGAGATCGAAGTCGAAGCGGGATTGATCCGTAACGTTCGCATCTCCGAGAACGACAGACAATCTGCGATCGATTCATGGCTCTCTCCCGGCTTCGTAGATCTGCAGGTTAACGGCTACAGGGGCTTCGATCTCAACGCGGCCGACGTTGAACCAGAAGTGGTCATCGGCCTTACACGAGAGCTTCTCGCAGTCGGCGTCACGACGTTTTTACCGACGATCATTACGGCATCCAAAGAGCAAATTATTGCATCGCTACGATCAATCGCACGCGCGCGACAGATGGATGCCGCGGTTGCCGAGTCCATTCCGTTCGCGCACCTCGAAGGACCGCACATTCACGCTGAGGACGGTGCACGCGGCGCGCATCCGCTGGAGCATGTGCGCGCTCCAGACTTGGCGGAGTTCGACCGCTGGCAGGCAGACTCCGGCTGCGCCATCGGGCTCGTGACGCTATCGCCGCACTGGCCGGGCGCGCCGGAGTACATCGCTGGGCTTAAAGCACGTAGCGTTCGCGTAGCCATCGGGCACACGCATGCGACAAGCGAAGAAATCAGCACTGCAGTCGCCGCAGGAGCGACGCTGTCGACGCATCTCGGCAATGGCATTGCGAGCATGCTACCGCGGCATCCGAATCCCCTCTGGACACAGCTTGCTGACGATCGTTTGTGGGCGAGCCTTATCGCGGATGGACATCATCTCCCCGCCGAAACCTTGAAAGTGATCCTGCGCGCGAAGGGCATCGAGCGCTGCATCCTCGTCTCGGATGCGGTGGCGCTCGCAGGCTTGCCGACGGGCATCTACCAGACCCCAATCGGTGGCAAAGTAGAAGTCCGCGCGGACGGCCGACTCAATATGGCCGGCACGAACATGCTCGCAGGCTCAGGCAGCTCAATAAAAGACGATATTGCCTATATGGTTCGCAGCGGACTCACTTCTTTAGGCGATGCCGTTCGCATGGCAACGATCAATCCGGCGCGCTTTCTCGGCCGGAGCGCAGAGCTCACAGTCGGCGCGCAAGCGAACATCGTCCAGTTTTGCATGGACGAAGTATCTAGAAAAATTGAAATTCAGAGCGTGATCGCAGGAAAAGGAGCTTCCATGCGCAATGAATCGAAGCTCTCACGACGCACGATTTCGCGCCGAAGCTTTCTTGAACTATCGGCAGTGGGTGCTGTCGCGATGGCGTCGCGACACAGTCGGGGTGAAACGAACCCTGCTTCGGCTTCCATACTTCCACGCGCAGAAGATCTCAACGACACGCATGATCTGATCTCGTTGCCCGCGTGGGGACCGTATTCGAAGAAGTACTTCGGTATCTCGCATATTCCCGATGTAGCGCAGGGGTTGAACTTCGACTTCAGTCTCTTCCCGATGCTCGAAGGCGAACCGGCGCAGCTGCCCAACGTGACCGACCGCTGCGGAGTCGCGCCATGGGAAGCTTCGCCGAAACTGGACTTTTATTCGTTTCGCATGGCGCTGCTCCCCACGAATCAGCTCTACTGTGAGCTTTCGTTCCAGGAACTCGACAGCGGCAGCAGGCTCATCCGAATCGAGTTCGTGAACCACACTTCCGAGCGGCACAAGGTCGCGCTGCATAGTCTCGCACAGATGTGCTTCCCTCCCTTGCACGAGCTCACAGCACAACCCGTCCGCCTGTGCGACGTCCTGCTACCGCCGAAGGCGATATGGGTCTACGCGCTCGACTATAAAGACATGCAGTTTGCCAAGGCGCGCCCTACGGACAATCTTGTGACCGAAGGCCGATGGCGCGGAGAAGAACGCAGTCATGACACCGTCGGGGGCTCAGTCCTCGCGCAAAACTTCGGCCGCTCTGCGGGTGACTTCGTTACCTATGAGGTCGCATTGGTGGAACCATTCAACGATGCGTGCTTGCTGTTTCGCTTCAAAATGCCGTCGGGCAAAAGTTTGACCTTCGATCTCGGCGGCATAACGCAGCGACAGATCGTCTTCACGGGTGAGGACACATTCTCGACGATGCAGCTTCCTGTGGGAAGGCTCGCCGCCGGACACCACACCATCCGCCTCACTTCGCAGGGCGGCGACGGGATTGCTCTGAACGGGTTTGCTGTCGCGGAAGCCGGGGCTAACGCCTCGGTGCGCTTTTCTGCGAAGACTTGGCAGCAGAAGCCTCTTCTGGTGGAGGACGCCCCGACCAATGGAGTCCATCTCAAGTACGACGACACTGCGAGCTGGTATGGCTATTCGCTCGGAATCCCCGCGGAAGCGTCCGTCATGCTTCCATGGCGTGATGTCGATGGCGTTTTCGGCGCGCATTCTGGTCAGGACACACTGGATCGTATCTTCGGCCGCGCTGACGGACGTCCCGGCGACCCGGATTCGCTCTTCGTGCACACATCGTGGCCCGCTGTCATGCTTGCACCTTCTTCGCGGCATGTGAGCTATGGCATTCTTGCAGCGGGTTCGAAAGAAACGACACACAACGCGCTCGCACGTTTCGATGCCGCCTCGAGCAGGAATGAACGCGTCCATATTGCCGCGAAGCGCAAGTCGTTTGAGCCGCCAACACATCCGCAAGGTGTGGAGATGCTGCTAAGCCAGAAGCTGATGGCGGCAACAACGCTGACCAACGTGGTGTATCCACTGCGAACACAGGGGCGCTACCTTCGCCATTATTCGCCGGGGAAGATCTGGGACTGCCTTTACACGTGGGATGCAGGCTTCATCGGCCTTGGCTTGCTTGAGATCGATGTTGATGCGGCGATCTGCGAACTCAATGCTTACACTACACCGGCTGGCTCGCAGTCCGCGTTCATTCATCACGGTACGCCGCTGCCAACGCAGATTTACCTGCTGGTTGAGATCTGGAACCGCACCCAATCACGCCCGCTTCTAGCCTACTTCTATCCACGGCTGCGACAGTACTATCTCTTCCTCGCCGGGCGTCTGGGCAGCTCGACGACGCGCAAGCACCAGGACCAACTCATCTGCACCTGGGACTACTTCTACAACTCGGGCGGATGGGATGATTATCCGCCGCAGCTGTTTGCACGCAAGGCCGGGCTCACCAGCGCTGTAGCGCCAGCCGTGAGCAGTTCGCACGTCATTCGCGCAGCCAAGCTGCTCAGCCAGGTTGCGGAGGAGCTGGGCATCGAAGCCGATCTTGCCGACTACGCAGCCGATGCCCGGCAGTTGTCGTCTTCCCTGCAGCATTACTCTTGGGACAGCGACTCAGGCTACTTTGGCTACGTTCTGCATGATAAGGCAGGCGCGCCCAGCGGCATCCTGCGAACCGAGTCCGGCGTGAACTTCAACATGGGGCTTGATGGGGTCGCGCCACTGATCGCCGGGATTTGCAATCCATCGCAGCGTGACGCGATACTGCATAACCTCTTTTCTGCAGAACATCTGTGGACCTCGGTAGGTATCACAACGGTCGATAAGCAGGCGCCTTACTACAACTCCAAGGGCTACTGGAACGGCAGTGTGTGGTTCGCGCATCAGTGGTTCCTCTTTAAGACGATGCTCGACGTCGGACGAGGCGAGCTCGCGTGCAGAATAGCCCAGACCGGATTGGACATATGGAAGAAGTCCACTGACAGCTCCTTAGACTGTATGGAGCACTTCTCACCCGAACCACCCTATGGTGCCGGATGGTGCCGCTTCAGCAGCCTGTCATCGCCGGCACTGAGCTGGTTCGCCGCGATGTATACACCCGGACGACTCACGACCGGCTTCGATTGCTGGACAAGCGAAGCGCGCTTCACAAGCAACAACACGCGACTTCGCGCCGTGCTGGAAGCTGCCCAGAGTTCGCAGGACGAGGTCGCCGAGGTGCTTGTTGCCATGGGCGCTGGGCGAAGCTACGAGGTATGCGTGAATGGAACAGTGCAAGAGACTGTTGAAGTCCATCCAGGTCTGCTGCGCGTCAAGCTCAAGCCAAACAGCAGAGACGTCTCGTACTTGCTGACCATCGCTCCCACGCCGCGCTCAAAGGCTTCGTAAGCGACCTCCGAGCCTCTCGATCCGGACTGTGTTCCGTTAGGTTATCGCCCCACAGATTTTGAACCTGTGCGCGCTACCACTCTGCGTCGATGCTTGGCGTAATCATGTCCGCGAGCGCACGCCCCGTCAAACTGCTTGCCGTGTTGAAGGCACTCACTTGGCCCCTTCCCGTGCCTTCATTGCCGTCGTAAACCAGACCATACGCCTTGCCATTTTCGTGGTCATTCGTGTTGCTCAGAAGGTAGTTGTCCCACTTGTGCACAGCATCGAGAATGCGCTGGTCTTTCTTCACGTGGTCGTAATACCAGATCATGTAGTCGATGATTCCGATACTCCGCGTGCGATCCCAGCTCGTCTGCGGCATCTCAGACCACGTTCCATTTGCAAGCTGCGTCCGCAACAGAAATTCAATGTTCGGCTTCACCGCACCTTCAATCCACTTCTGCCAGCTCTTCTTCTCGCAGTGCAGATCAAACGCGATCACACCTTCGCCCACATAGCCCGAAGTTCCATAGACCTGCGACTCAAAAAGCTTCTTCTGCATCGCCGGATCATCGCGCTTTTCCCACACGAAACCCTCCTCTGCCAGGATATGTGGAATCCGGCCCTCGCTGTTCATGGTGCTGAATACCCACTTCAGAGCGTGATACGAAATCTCGCGATATTCGTCCTTGTGCGTGCGATCATACATCCACGTGAAGATCTGCGCGCCTGTCAGTGCCGAGGACAGCGTGTATTCATCAAACAGCGGCGTGTCCAGCTTGCCATCCACAACCTTGCGCCACCCCGTTCCAAATGACCCATCGGGATTGATCATGTGCTCGCGCTGAATGGAGTTGATATATTTCTGCGTCGCATCGAAATACTTCTGCTGCCGGTCATGGTCCACGTGGTCATACAGCACGATGAAGAGCGTAATCGCGCTGCCAGTATCCGCCATGTAGACCGGCCCATAGCCCGTCTGCCAAAATCCGTTCTCCATTTGGTGTGCGAGCAGATAATCACCATACGCTACCGCCGTATCCAGGTATTTTTTATCACCGAAGATCTGGCTTCCCGCCACCAGCGTGCGCATGTAATACCCGCCAATGTAGATGGTCGGATAGGTCGCACGGTTCGCAACGATAAAGTCGCAGATACGTTTGAGCTCTACCTTTTCGCGTGTGCATCCTGCATCCGTGCAAAACGCGGATTGCGCATGCAGACCGCTTGTGAACCCAAAACTCATGAGGAGCAAAATAACGGTACCGGCAAGGCGCACACACGTGGACTTCAAGATCATTTGGGCCATCCTTAATATTCGCTTTCTGAGTGGATTATTTCTCAGAATGTCTCGCTCGTCTCTTGATGTCAATTGCGCCGCAGACCGTCACACAGGTCTGCGGCACGCAGAGTTAGAAAACAATTGTTCCTGCAAATTGCAGCTGCCGCGGCGTTCCCGGAGTTCCATTCACGCCCGTGCCCGCCGTCGACGTCACCTCGCCAAAGCTCGCACTCGATAGAGCTGTCGACGGGTTGGCAAACACGGGATGATTCAAGATATTGAATGCATCCGCGCGAAACTTCAATGCAATTTCACGGTAGATAACAAAGGTGCGGAACAGTGAAGTGTCGAGCGTGAACAATCCTGGTCCACTGTAAATGTTCTGCCTCGTGTTGCCTTCCGTCACGCCCACCGGTGTACTGAAGGCCGTAGGGTCGAACCAGTCCTTCGATGTGCCGATACCGTACAGCTTCGTAAATGGCTTCGACTCCTGCGCCAGCTGAGCCGTGCCGGGCGTATTCAGTGTCGTGCCAGCGGCAGTGAAAGTCAGCGGTGTTCCGGCCGCAAGATGCATGATCGTCGCCAACTCCCATCCGCCGGCTACCTGGCTTGCAATGCGACCACGCAGCCAGAGCTTGTTCTCGCCGAACGGCAGCTCATACGTAAAAGCCTGCGCGTACGTGAGTCGAGGTGTGTAACTCGCCTGCGAATAGTTCAGATAGAAATACTGTGGCAGGTAAAAGGATAGTCCACTGTCGCTCACCGAGTTCGATATCCAACCCATCGCCTTCTGCCACGTAAAAGCCGAAACCCACGTCAGCCCACCCGAGTTCTGGTGCTTCACCGTCGCCTGCATTGCGTTGTAGTTCGACGTAGTCGAGTATCCATATTCCGTCGTCGCCGCCGTGCGCCCAAAGGTCGCATACTCCGGGTCTCCGCTTGCACCCGCTCCGGCCACCCTGCCCGCGTTCAGGTTATAGGCCGCCGGGACAGCGCGGCCCTCGTTGCCCACATACGCCAGTGTGCTCACCCACTTCTTGCCTAGGTTCTGTTCCAGCGTGAGGTTGAAGGACGCAACGGATGGATCTTTGTAAGCGGTGTTCACCACACTCCAGCTCGACAAAATCGACGCATTGCTCACGGTGCCATTCGCTGCTAGCGGCACAGCCGGTGGAGCAGGAAATCCGCCTTCGAGCGTCAGGACGTTGCCGTTCGCATCCACCGCCGGCGTATAGGTATTCAAGTCGTTGTAGCTCTGATTGGTGCGCACTGGGTAGTTATACGCATACGCTAGGCTTTGCCACGGAGTATGACTCACTCCAAACCCGCCACGCAGCACCGTTCGCGGATCAACGCGCCACGCAAATCCGATACGCGGTTCGTAGTCCTTATGCACTGGAATGCCCAGCGAGTTCGCCAACCCGCCCGGATATCCGGTTACCGAAAGCGAATTATTCGCCGGGTTGTACTGTGAGAATCCACCCTGTGCCGCTTTCGGATACGCTGCCGGAATGATGCCCATACGCAAGCCATAGGTCACAGTCAGAGTCCGAGTCGCCTGCCATGTGTCTTGCGCAAAGAAGTAATAAAGCTGTTCGCGCCACGAAGCATCGCCTATGTTGCCATTCGCATTCACTTCTCTCGCAACGGCACTCGGCACGTCCAGAAGGAAGCTCGCGAAGTCATTGCCGATGCTCGTGGCGGCTCCCGTCGTGCTCGTCTGTCCCGGGGCGTACGTAAACTGCCCACGCGGACTGTACGATGCAATTTGATACAGATCCTGCCTATTGCCGCGCATCTCACCGCCGACTTTGATCTCGTGATTCGCAATGGTCTTCGTCCAGTTGTTCACCGCGTCAATGTTCGTCTCCGCACGGTCCCACGGTTCAAACGCGCTATAGCCCAGTAGCGGTGAGGAGTATCCCCCCACCAGCATGCTCGTGATGCCGCTTGTAAATGGGCTGATATTCGCACCCGGAATCCCATACTGACTTGAAGTGTCCGTTCCATAGTCCGACGGGTTAGCGGTATTGTGGTCATGGTCCACACCTAACCGCACTTCCGTGATCAGATTTGGGGAAAAGATGTGTGTGTAATCGCCTCCCGTATTGAAGATGTTCTGGTTAGCCGTGCCTTCAAATCCTGCGCTCGTTCCGCCCGGGCCGCCGCCCACCGCACCAAACACGGGCGTCTGGTTGGTGGAAATATACTGCCAGCTGTAGCGGTAGCTCAACCGGTCTTTCGCGGTCAGGTTTACGTCAAACTTCGCATCCATCTGGTTTGAAATCTGGGAGTAAGGCAGCTCTGTCTGATAGTTGCTCGTAAACGATGTCGTGTTTACATTCGGCTCCGGTATAAGAGCCAGCAGGTTCTTCACAATGCCATCAATGCGAGTGCTCGGGATTACATTCGCCTTGCCATTGGTCACGAACTGCGTACGTCCCGCACCGGTCGTCTTGTTGCCGGTTGCCGGATCGTAGATTGGCGTCGTACTCGCAGAAAGATCGCCCGTGCGAAAGGCCGCCGTCGGTACTGTCAGCAGTGTATACAGCCGCTGTACGTTCGATGTGCGCAAATAATCCACATAAAAGAACGCCTTGCGTTTCTTGATCGGCCCACCCAATGATCCGCCCGTGTAGTTATAGGTAAAGTGCGGCAGTTGGCCCGTCGTATTGAAGTAAGTGCGCGCCTGCGTCGCCGCCACCTGGTTGTACTCGTACGCTGTTCCGTGAAGGTTATTCGTGCCGGACTTCAGCACCACATTCGTCACTGCACCAGTCGAGCGTCCGAACTCTGCCGAGTAGTTGCTTGTCTCTACATCCACCGTTTGAATGGCTTCGGCTGGCGGAATGTAAACCTGGAGCGCGCCGGAGAACTCATTATCATCCACGCCTTCAATCTGCAGATTGCTCGACATGGGGCCCTGTCCGTTCACTTGGAAGGACTGCGAGTTTTGCGCATTGAAGAAGGATGACTGATCATAAACAACCGTGCTAACACCCGGGACAAGCGACTCGAGCGTCTGGAAGTTGCGCGTCGATCCATTCGGCAAGTCTTCCAGCTCCTTCGCCTCGATCTGCTGGCTCACATCGCCACGGTCGGTCTGCAGCAGCGGAGCCTCGTCAGTCACCGTCATCGTCTGCGATACCTGTCCCACCTTCAGCGCCACATTCGAGCGCACCGTCGTGTTCACCGGCACCTGTACGCCCTGCACTACGCTCGTCTCGAACCCAGCTGTCGAGACCTTCACCGTATAAACGCCGGGCGGCAGGAGGGTAAACCCATAATTGCCACTGCTATTGGTAGTTGCCGTTCGGCTCTCACCCGTCTGCTGTTCGGTGACTACCACCTGCGCATTGCCCATGACCGCGCCGGAATTGTCCGTTACGGTGCCGACAAGTGTTGCCGTTACCTCCTGAGCAAATCCAGCGAGCGAGCTCATTAGAAGACAGGTGCATACAGCAGAAAGCAGGTATGTCTTGAAGATTCTCACGAAAGCAGGCTCCGTCTTTTAGAGGTGATCCGCGCCAGCGCAAGGTATTGGCACTCAACCGTACGACTGTGCATACCAAGCTGCAGTGGAGGAATACCAGAATTGTTGATGGAGTGATTCTTAGTGAGAAAGTTGACCCATGTCAAGGTAAAAGTTCACGGTTATTAAGAAATTTTTCACACTTCGCGCAAGATCGATGCTCCCAGTGACACGTAATCAGGGGCTTCCATGCCAAGCCCATACATTCGAAGCGCTGACATTTATGTCATATCTGCCTGTTCATAGTCTGGCATAAGCGCGGGAATAAGATCGGCTTCGAACTCGACGGGCAGTCACCACCCGTCTTTGCACTACCTGCTCCGCACAGGGCATTTGCAAATTTTCCAAAAACATGAGAAATTTTCCTTAAAAGATGCCCGCTCTCAGCTCTCGCACTAAACAATCCAAATCTCTAGCGCAGTTCAACTGAAGGAGTCTCGTAGATGTTCGGATCCCGGCTCTTGCGATCCATGGCTGCCGTATTGCTCGCCTTGCTCTGTGTCCTCCCAGCTCTCGGACAACAGCAGGAGCCGTTCTGCTCCGATCGGGGATGCACGCAGACTCGCGCGCTACTCCGCAACTTGTGCGATTACATCGTGAAGGAGAAAGCAGAATACCCAACCATCTACATTGGTGGGTACTATATGCGAACCCTGGTCGCCGGATATGAGATTTTCGGCGATCAGCGCTACCTCGACACGGCCTTAGCTTATGGCGATTACCTGCTGGATAAGCAAATGCCCAACGGTTTCTGGCAGACCGGATACGGCCCAGTATTTATGGCGGATACGGGAAGCGCGCTGGGGCTTTTCATCGTCCTCTACAACCACGCAAACCATGAACGGCAGCAAAAATACTTCGACGCCGTTCAACGCTACGTCGATTCGATTCAGAAGGAAGGAATGATCCATCCGGATGGCTCATTCGGAACTGGCTGGAGACGTGTGGTGGACGGCAAGCTCACCACGCCTCTCTACGATGAATACACGTTGTCTTCGGCCCTTACCGGCAGCGAAATATTCACTTGGATCTACCACAAGACAAAGAAGGATCAGTACCGGCAGATCGCGTATCACGCGTTGCAGTGGGTATTCAGTACTATGCGAAGCGACGGCGTCATTCCGCACATCCTTGGCGAGAACGGCTTCGACTGGACCAAGCGAGATGACCCGCAGATGGCCCACAAACTCTTCTCGACGATGGCGTACGGCGTATCAGGTTATGTGGGAGAAGGTGTGCTCTCTTTCGATCTCTACTGCGACGACCCGGCCTGGAAAGCCTGGATTGAGAAGGCCGTGAAACCCAACGTCGAATTTCTTCTGCGCACGCAGCTCGCCAACGGGTCCTGGTCGGAGCTTGAGCAGACAAGCTGGGACCGCACTCGCAGTCCAGGGATTATCGATTATCTAATCTGGTACTACATGCACGTCGATCGGGATCCTCGGATCGCTAACGCTATCCGGCGCTTCGATGCTTTCGTGCTCGACGCGGCAAACGGAAAATCTTTTGGCCTCCTTAACGCTGGTGCCGAGTCAACTACCAAAACGGACATTAGTGGCTTCAACACTGTTACCAGTCTCACCGGTCGTGCGCTCGCCGATATTTTATCGCCCGGTATCGACGCTCAATGGGACGGCAGAAAATAGCCGGAGGAGCTCATAGCCGCCAGTGGAGCTCGGATCTCGAACAGCGTGAGTTCATACCGTCAACTTAGATAACCACCAGGAAGAATATGTGCAACCATCACGATTGGCTTGGCTCGGACCGACCTGCTCGCAGAGGGTTCGTTCTTACGGAAGCTCTCAAGCCGTTATGCCTCGCACTCATACTCCTGGCCGGAATAGCCTACTCCTGTGCTTCCGCTCAGGTGACCCGGCAGCCGGACTTCGTCAATTCGCTCATGCCGCAACCAGCGCATTTAAACTCAAGTGCCGGTCGGCTCCGCATCGGCCCGGCTCTGTCCGTCGTAACGGATCACTATCACGATGACCGCCTGAACTCCCGCATCGTGTTGGCCCTTGATCATCTTGCGCAGGACACTGGCGTCCATCTTCCATTTCATCAGGCCACAACAGATCCAGCTGAAACTTCCCTCGTGATCTCAGTGCTTGGTCCCGGTCAGAAGATACAGTCGGTCGATGAAGACGAGGCGTATTCGCTGCAGATAACTTCGCAGGGAGCGCACCTGCGAGCGGCAACGGATGTGGGCGCGATACGCGGGCTCGAGACGCTATTGCAACTGGTTGAGCACGACGACTCCGGCTACTTACTGCCCGAGGTCTCGATCGACGACACGCCCAGGTTCAAATGGCGCGGCCTGATGATGGACTGTTCACGCCACTTCGAACCAGTGGACGTGATCAAGCGCACCTTGGACGCAATGGCAGCGGTCAAGATGAATGTCTTTCACTGGCATCTGACCGACGATCAAGGCTTCAGGATCGAAAGTCGCACGTTTCCTCGGCTAACACTTATGGGATCAGATGGGCTCTTCTATACCCAGGAACAAGCCAGGGACATCGTGCGTTATGCCTGGGATCGCGGCATACGCGTGGTTCCCGAATTCGACATGCCTGGGCATACAACGTCCTGGATGGTGGGATATCCGCATTTGGCCAGCGCCCCTGGACCATTCAGTATCGAACGCCACTTCGGCATCTTCAACCCTGTGATGGACCCGACGCGAGAAAGCACTTATGTCTTTCTCGACAAGTTCCTTGCGGAAATGGCGACGATTTTCCCTGACCACTATATGCACATAGGCGGCGATGAAAATAACGGCGCGGAGTGGAAGCAGAATCCACGCATTCAGAACTTCATGCGTGAGCACAAACTGAAAGACACAGCCGCCTTGCAGAGGTACTTCAATCAAAGGCTCGTGGCCATTTTAGCCAGACACGGGAAGCTCATGATCGGCTGGGATGAAATCCTTACGCCCGGGCTGCCGAAAAGTATTGTCGTGGAGTCATGGCGTGGCTCCGATTCACTAGTGGCCGGGGCCAGGCAAGGGTATAACGGCGTTCTGTCCGCTGGATACTATCTGGGCCACATGGATTCCGCAGAGGCTTATTACCGGGTGGATCCATTGCCGCCCGATGCGGATATCCCTCCAGAAGTGGCCGGTCGAGTGTTAGGTGGGGAAGCATGTATCTGGGGCGAGTATGTTGATGCTCATGACATCGACTCGCGTGTTTGGCCGATCACCGCGGCCATCGCAGAGCGATTCTGGTCTCCACAAACAACGACCGACACAAACGACATGTATCGCAGACTCTCGGTTGAATCGCTGCGGTTGGAACGGCTACATCTCACCCATCTGACGCAGGAGGACGAAAGTCTCAGAGCCTTGGCCGGTACAGAAGAAATTGCGCCCCTGCGTACCCTTGCGGGCATTCTGGAGCCTGTCATCTTCAACATCCGTGGACCCTGGTCAGAGAAGCATGGCGTAACCCAACAGGATCCCCAGAATCATCTGATTGATGCCCTTCCTCCTGATCCTGAATCTCGTCACCTCTTCGGTCAAGCGGTGCAAACATACTTACAGAATCCCAGGGCGCGACTCGAGCAGAAGACGATGTTGACGACCACGTTCCGTTCCTGGGTGGATATCGAACCCCAACTTATGCTGATGATCTCGGCTTCTCCACGTCTGGCTGAAGCGAAGCCGCGTGCGCTGGAACTTGCCGAGCTAGGTTCACTTGGGCTCGAAGCCATCTCTTACCTGTCGACGAACACCGCGCCACCCGTTGGGTGGAAAACACAGAAGCTTGCAGTTCTCGATAAGGCGGCTCAACCCGAGGCTCTAGTGCGGTTCACAGTCCTAAAGCCACTACATGACTTGGTTGATGCGGTGCAGTAACCATAGAGAACGCGCGAAGAGAAAAAGCTATCGTGTGTAGCCGCATTCTTGTTACCAGAGGCCGAAGGCACGATACTCCAGAATATTTGGCCCGGAAGTGAGCAGCCAAGACACTTGTTTCACGGAGAGTTGAAAAAATGCGTCTACGGCTGACATCTGCGATATTGCTTCTTGCGATGATGGTTCAAGGCTCAGATGCCCAGCAGAGTCTAGCCGGCTACACACCTGAAAGGTCACGGACAGAGACGCTGTGGGAAAAAAGATTTCGCGACCTTCCCGAACGTAGTCAGATCCGCGCTGACATGTTGCATCTCTCTGCCAGGCCCCATCACGTCGGATCGCCCTATGACAAGCAGAATGCGGAATGGCTGCTCGCCAAACTGAAATCCTACGGGCTGGAGGGCGACATCGAAACATTCACCGCCCTCTTTCCGACCCCGAAGATGAGGAAGCTGGAACTCCTTGGCTCCGTACCGTTTCATGCGAAGCTGCGCCTTCCACCCTTGGCCATTGATCCAACTTCGAGCCAGACCAGTGAACAGCTTCCTCCCTACAACGCCTACTCAAGAGATGGCGATGTCACAGCCCCGTTGGTGTACGTGAATTATGGAAGACCAGAAGATTATGATTCTTTGGCGAGAATGGGCGTATCCGTCAAAGGGATGATCGTCATCGCGAGATACGGATTGAACTGGCGCGGTGTCAAGGTCAGGATCGCTGCCGAGCATGGCGCGATTGGCTGCATTCTTTATTCAGACCCTCACGAAGACGGTTACTTTCGGGGAGAACCCTACCCCGCAGGCCCAATGCGCACGGCGGATGGGGTGCAGAGCGGAAGCGTATTGGACATGCCGCTTCGCCCCGGTGATCCTCAGTCGCCGGATGACGTTAGCCCTCCCGGGGTGAAACTTATTCCCCTCGATAAAATCGAAACGATTACGAAAATTCCAGTACTTCCTATCTCCTATGCAGACGCCACACCACTGCTGAAATCGCTGCAAGGCGAGACCGTACCAGAAGCCTGGCGCGGCGCACTTCCGTTCACCTACCGCACCGGACCGAGCATAGCGAAAGTACATTTAGCCCTCAGCTCTAATTGGGATCGCAAGCCTCTCTATGACGTGATTGCGAGTATCCCTGGCGCCAGCCAGCCAAATCAGTGGGTAATCCGAGGCAATCACCACGATGCCTGGGTCAACGGAGCCGGGGACCCGCTTTCGGGAGCCAGCGCCGAACTGGAAGAGGCACGGGCTCTCGGGCAGTTGCTGCGTGAAGGCTGGCGTCCGCAGCGAACCATTTTCTATTGTTTTTGGGACGGCGAGGAGCCTGGGATGCTCGGCTCTACGGCGTGGGCAAAAGCACACGCAACGGACCTTGCCCAGCATGCCGTCGCCTACTTCAACACGGATGGCAACGGGCGTGGATACCTAAGCGCGGCCGGCTCGCACTCTCTCGAGAACTTCGTAAGTCAGGTTGCGAAAGACATCGACGACCCAGAAACTGGGATGTCCGTTTGGGAGCGGGCACGCCTGGTCCAAATCCTGCTCGCATCGTCACCCCAAGCGCGAACCGAATTAAGAGCCAGACCAGACCTTAGAATCCCAGCCTTGGGAGGCGGATCGGATTACATCGCCTTTCTGGACCATCTAGGTATTGCCACCATCGACCTTAGCTATGGCGGCGAAGACGAAGCAATGGGACAGTACCACTCTGCTTACGATGACTTTTACTGGTATTCGCATTTCGAAGATACTGATTTCAGCTACGCACGAGTCCTTGCGCAAACTGCCGGCACGATGGTGATGCGCATGGCAAGTGCAGACCTGCTACCTTTCCAGTTCTCCGATTTTGCGAACACTGTTCGTCTCTATGATGACCAGCTCAAAACCCTGATCACCGACATGCGCGATCAGGCAAAGGAAGAGAATCAGGAAATTTCCGAGAGTGTCTACCGCGCACTCTACGATCCGAAGAAGAGGATGATTCCTCCCCCGAGTCAAGCTCTTCCTCCAGATCTCAACTTTAAACCGCTCGATCAAGCGTGCAGTGATTTAACTGCCGCGGCTCAGCTTTTCGATAGCGCGTTCATTGCGGCTCACGGAATGGCGCCCTCGAACGTCAACGCTGAACTCATCCAGTCCGAGAGGGCTTTAACTGATCCACGCGGCTTACCAGGACGCCCATGGTTCCAGCATCTCATTTATGCTCCGGGTTTCTATACAGGATATGAAGCAAAGACGCTGCCTGGGGTCCGGGAGGCGATCGAACAAAGAAGGTGGAAGGATGCCGACACGCAGATACTGAATGTTTCGGCTGCCCTCGAGCGTGTAGCAGGTTTACTGAAGCAGGCTACCGAAAGTCTACTTTCGCAGAAATAGATTTTTCGATGCCAAGGTTGAGGTCGTGGTGCCACCCTCCGGCCTTGTTTAGGATTGCGAGGCTGGTTTTTATGATGCCACCTGCTCACTTGAGTGTTTCGGGACAGGGCATGCATTCATAGAGCTGGCTTTCGATTTGCCAAAAAGCTCCAGACTAAAGACGAAATCAAGCGAAATTCCGGGGAAAACCTAGATTTCGCTTGTGGCCGGGTAACGCCAAGGTGGAAGTTGGAGGTCCGGAGATATCTATGACCCGCAGCTCGGCTACCCTCAGGTTTTTTACGTTTCGCGACGGCTTCTTCTTTCTCCTCTTTTTTCCTCTGATGGCCTTAGCTTTGCTGTCCGGCTGCGGTGGAACTCCAGCGGCACCGGCCATTAGCGTCTCGGTCAGCCCGGCGACAGCAACTCTCATCGGCGGCGCGAACCAAACTTTCAATGCCACGGTAACGAACGACTCGGCCAATGCAGGTGTTACCTGGACCGCCTCTACCGGAGCCATCACCTCGGCAGGCATTTACACCGCTCCAGCCGTAATTACCACCACTTCAGCCACAGTCACCGCCACAAGCAAAACCGACACCACAAAGTCCGCTTCTGCGACCATCACCCTCACCCCCATCAGCGTCTCCGTTAGCCCATCGACCGCAATCCTCATCGGCGGCGCCAATCAAACTTTCACCGCCACGGTGACGGCAGACGGCGCCAACGCAGGCGTCACCTGGACTGCCTCCACCGGGACCGTCACTGCGGCCGGCGTCTATACCGCTCCGGCAGTCATTACCACCACTTCAGCCACAGTCACCGCCACAAGCAAAACCGACACCACAAAGTCCGCTTCCGCGACCATCACGCTCACCCCCATATCCATTGCGTTCACCACAGCGACCACGGGCATCACGCTCGACTCCGGCCAGACACTGGCTCTCGCGGCATCCGTAGCCAATGACGGCAGCGCTTCAGGCGCAACCTTCACGGCTACAGGCGCGGGCACCGTCTCGCCCACCAGTGCGACTGGAAACTCGCCTGGAACCACGCTTACGGCAACCAGCACCATAGTCTCCGCCGTCACCGTTACCGCCACGAGCGTTAAAGACACGACCAAAACGGCCGCCACGGCGTCCATCACGGTCAACCCGGCGCTCGCAATTACCACTGCTGCTGGCGCGTTAGCGGCGGGAGTTACCAATACCGCTTACACCGGAGCGACAATTGCCACCACTGGTGGTACTGGGGCGAAGACTTTCGCCCTTGCCTCCGGATCGCTGCCTGCCGGTTTTACACTTAGCTCCACCACAGGTGTCATCAGCGGCGCTCCAACAGGTGCGGCTGGCACCTCTACATTCACTGTCAAAGTAACCGACTCCGCAACGATCCCGGTCAGCGTCACCTCCGGCACCTACACCATCTCAGTCACCGTTGCGCCTCTCGTCTGGGTTTCGCCCACCACAGGCACTCTCACTTATGCGGTAGGAACGGCGATTACGCCTGTCACTCTCTCTACCACTGGAGGCACAGGCGCAATCACTTACACGCTGAACTCCGGCACGCTGCCCTCCGGACTTTCTATTTCAGGAAACATACTCTCCGGTACCCCGACCGCGCCAACGATTGTGGCTGGCAACCTTGTTAATTTTCTCGCGACCGATAGTGCTACACCAACGCACGTCACGGCAACCTCCGCCAATGCAACCCTCATCGTGAACCCGGTGACGCTGGCGATTACCTCCACGGCGCTGCCCACGGGCACGATTGGTGCGGCATACTCCTACCAGCTCACATCGACCGGAGGCACGGGCGCCATCACGTGGTCGCTCTCTGCCGGTTCACTTGCAGGCACAGGACTGACACTTTCTTCCACCGGCCTGCTCTCCGGCACACCCACCGCAACAGAAACCGCACTCAGCCTGACCTTCCAGGCCAGAGACTCTGCTACTAACCAGCAGCAAACCGTCACGAAAACCCTTCCTCTAACCGTCACGAATGCACTCGCTGTAACGACCACCTCGCTGACCAATGCCACGGCTGGCGTTGCGTATAATGCGACCCTCGCAGCGGCCGGCGGTAGTGGCACTGGCTACACCTGGACCGTCACCTCGGGAGCAACGGGGACGAACAGTCTCGCCAGACTCAACCTGACCGTATCGAGCGCCGGCGTTATTAATGGAACCCCGACAACGGCCGGAACCGCCAGCTTTACCGTCCAGGTAAAGGATTCGTCCAACAACACAGCAAGCGCCTCGTTCACAATTACGGCCTACGCAGTGCTGACCTTGCCCGCTCCCAACCCCGGTTCGCTTGGGTCGGCCACCACCAGCTCAAGCTACACCGGCTCCATTACCGCAACCGGCGGTGTGCCTCCCTACACGTGGACCGTCAACAGCGCGACCGTCCCCGCCAACGGTTCGCAGGTAGCCCTCTCCGACGGTCTCTACGTCGATAACACCGGCACCGGTGTTTTGAGTGTCGCTGGAACGCCCACCTCCACCGGAACGGTAACCTTCACCGCCAAGGTAACCGACAGCACCAATGCCAGCGCAGGCCCGTTCACCTATACCGTCGCCGTCTCCACAACCTACACGGTAAGCGGCAACATCTCCTTGATCAATAACTGCAACGGGATCACCCTGCCTGCCGTAACCGTAGCCATTAGCAGCTCGCCGGTCCAGACCACGACCACAAACAACAGCGGAAACTTCTCCTTCTCCAATCTGCCCAACGGCACCTACACGCTAACGCCCTCCATCACCGGACCGAGCGCTGTCTTCTATCCCGCCACGCAGACCGTCACCGTAACAGGCGGCAATATCACCAACAGCAACTTCAGCACCCAGCTGGGCTACGCGGTTTCAGGGACGGTGGCGTACTCCGGGTCGAAGACAGGACAGATTTACCTGGCGCTCAACAGCACCAACTGTGGTGGAGGCGGCGCACCGGGGACAAGCATCTCCTCCGCGGGGTCCTATACCATCCGCGGCGTAGCCCCGGGCTCCTATACGCTCCAGGCCTTCATGGACAACCTCGGCGAAGGTGCTTCGAACGCATCGAACCCGACAGGCAGCGCCTCTGTGACCGTCGCCACGGCGAACGATACCGGGGCCAACGTGACCCTCGCCGATCCGGCAACTGTCACGCTAACCTCCGCCCCTAGTTTGCAAGGAGTCGCCGCATTCAACACCGGAGTCATCGCCCAGTACAAGCCTCTTGAAAACAGCAGTGGCGTCGAAACAGCAACGTCCTACACGCTGCAGTGGAGCACCACTTCAACCTTTGCTGCAGCGGCCGGCAGCAAGACCTTCTCCGCGAACGGAGCCAAAACCAATGTCCTCCTGGTGAACGGGCTCACCAACGGCAGCGCCTACTACTTCCGCCTCTACGGCACCTCGGCCGGCACTGCTACCAGTGCGTACTCCTCTACGGTCGGACCCATCACCATCGGCGCACCTACGGGCGGCAACACGGTCACCGGCGCGGTCAGCTTTGCCGCCACGCCTACTGGTCCTCTATACGTGGCTTTCTACCAACAAAGCCCTGGCGCAGTCTATGCCGAATATTTTGCGAACCCGGCAAGCCCGCAGACCTACAGCATCCAGGTCCCCACCGGTTCCTACACGTTCGTAGGCATCCTGGACCAGAACAACAACGGCATCGTCGATGCAGCCGATGTCCAAAACACCAATTCCAACAACACCACAACGATCATTGGCGGCGCCACAGCTAACGAAAACCTTACCCTGCCCACTGCCAACAGCACCGCGACTGTGACCACCCAAAACAGCCAATTCTCAAGCCCAACCTCTAGCAACCAAAGTTACAGCCTCAATTTCACGGTGGCCGGTCTCATCAAGCGCCCGGTGTCCGTTACGGTCAGCTCGAATACCAATGCTTCCGGCGCCGACGTTGTCACGCCGATGGACATAGCGCTCTGCAACGGCAAAAATTGCGGTTCAGGCTTCCAGGCAAACATCAACATCGCCGGCACCAGTCCAGCCGTCGGTGATAGCTATACCTTCACCGTGACATACAGCGACGGAACGACAGGCACCGTGAGCGGCACGGTCACGGCTGTCTTGAACGCCTTCGCCACAAACCTTCTGCCCGCCTGCACCGCGTCCTGCTCCAGCACCAGCACTACGCCGACCTTCACCTGGATCGACCCAGCCAATGCAAGCAACTACGTTTACCAGTTCAATATGAATGACACCAACGGGAACACGATTTGGCAAATTCCCGGAAACAGCTCCAACTCCAACGGCTTCTCCGGTTCCATCACATCCATCACTTGGGGCACCGACCCTACAGGCGGCGGCGGCACGCCTTCAATCTCAAGCCTCGTCAGCGGAACCACCTATCAATGGCAGATCCAAGTCCAGGACAGCAATGGCAATCAGGCCACGACGCAGGTGACGTATCAGCCATAATGGCGCTGCCATACTGTGCACTGAGGGACATTGCAACACAGTATCTTCGAAAGCGAAGCTGCCGTGGCCAATATCGACTGCGATAGTGTTCGGACCCTTTGCTCAGGTCAGATTCGTCGAAGACTATCACTCCATCCGGCTCAGAATACCGGACCCATCCGTTCGAGTTTGATTGCTACACAAATGGTCCCAAAAGGCCCGACAGACCAATGGTGTAGCCGGCCATCGTGCCGCAGCACCTACCAGGACTTCCAGAATCAGACTGAATTCCACTCTCCGCATCATTCCCCACGCTTTGTTTCAGATGCTGACAGCAGCCCACGCTGCACAGGCGAAACCGCTGGGTTGCGTCTGACTTCGTTTCATCCAAAAAGCGCAGCGCGCGAAGTATAATGTCCGCACCCATGTCCTATAAAGATCTTCGGGGGACTTTTATATGGGAACAAATTCTGTTCTGCCTGAAAGTTCAGCGACGGCACGCCTGCGACTGGATTCGTGGAAAGAGATCGCGTCGTATCTGCGCCGTGACATTCGCACCGTACAGCTTTGGGAAAAGAACGAAGCACTGCCTGTCCATCGCCACGTGCATATGGCACGCGCCAGCGTCTATGCTTACAGTATTGAACTCGATGCTTGGGGGACCAGTCGGCGATCTTCTGCAATGCGCGCAACCAACAGTCTCGATCCGCAGCCGGCATTGCCTAATTCAGAGCGTGTTTCACCCGCGGTTGAAACCGTTCTATCCAAACTTCTTCGATCCAAAAAATACAGCCGCATTGCCTATGCTGCTGCGGTCGCATATAGCTTGGTTTTGATTGCCGCTCTCGCTGCAATCACGAACAGGCTGCGCGTGTCGATTACTCCGCATCTTTCACAGCAGGCTTTGGTGCAATCGGCAACTGCTGCATCGCAGCCCGTTCTGGCTGTGCTTCCTTTTCAAGATCTGTCACACCGAACCAGCAAGGACTATCTTGCCGACGGCCTGACCAACGATCTGACAACCGAGATTGGCCGCTCGAATAAATTGCGCGTCATCTCAAGCCGGTCAGCCACACGATTCAAGAACACCCAGATTCCACTTGAGCAAATTGCAAGCTCGCTGCACGCCAACCTGCTGCTTGAAGGTGCGGTCGCATACTCCGGCAAACAGATGCACGTCACCGTGCAATTGATCGACGCGCAGAGCGAACGCAGCCTCTGGGCCGGCAGCTACAAGCGCACCTTCAACAACGCGATGTCGATTGAAGACAATGTGCTTTCTGCGCAAGAAGACGTTGCCGATGAGGCCGCCGCCGCTGTGATTGAACATCTGACAGGGGATGCAAGCGAAGCCGTTCATCCAACACGACCCACCGACCCCGATGTGCGCATGGCTTATTTGATGGGTCGTTATTTCTGGAACAAGCGCGATCAGGCATCGCTGCACACAGCGCTTGAATATTTCGAGCAGGCGATCAAGAAGGATGCTGCGTATGCCCCAGCTTATTCCGGCATTGCAGACTGCTACATTCTGTGGGGGCCATCAGACCCGCGGCAGACCTTTCCTCAAGCAAAAGCTGCCGCATTGAAGGCAGTCGAACTCGATCCAACATCGGCCGAAGCCTACACCTCGCTCGCGTTGATCACATCCAGCTTGGATTGGGATTTTGCCAAGGCAGAAGGCCAATTCCAAAAAGCGATTCAACTCAATCCGAGTTATGCCGTCGCTCACCAGTGGTACGGATTGATGTTAGGCGATCTCGGCAAAACCGATCGGTCAATCAACGAGATCAAACAGGCTGTACAACTCGATCCACTCTCCCCGATGATTGGCAGCGAATTGGCTATGGCTTATGCACGCGCCGGACGCTATCAAGAGGCCGTCAGCAAACTACAGCAGATGCTTGCGATGAATCCCGATTTCGTACCGGCGCATCTCGATCTATCGATCGTATATGAGTCGATGAGAGAGTACGGAAAGGCGCAAGCGGAGCGTACAAGCTATGCTCGACTCACCGGGGATAGCGTGGCATTGCAATCGCAGCTTGTCAGTCAGGAATGGGCCGCCGGCAAAAAAGACGAGGCCAGACGAATTGTTCAGTCACTTCGAGAACGCAGCGGCGACAACCGGCTGGGCAACTTTCGGATGGCCCAAAATTATATGAGAATTGGCGACAAAGAAGACGCGCTCGCCTGCCTCGAACAGTCCTATAAAGACCATTCGTGGCTGATGATCACGCTGCTCGTCGAGCCGACCTTCGCTTCGATACACAACGATCAGCACTTTCAGTCGCTGGTTCAGCGCGTAGGCTTACAGTAGAGGGGAAGATAGCGAAAAGGGATTCAGATGTCGCGTTTGCTAAGCTCTGGGTTAGTTGAAATTACAGGTGCTTAGCATTTGGACAACCGCTCCAAACTTCGACGATTCGAGTCAAAGCCGACCTGCTCGATGCCTGAAGCCTCGCATCAAAAATAAAACCGTTCAGTCGACACAAGAGCGTTTCATTAGTTTTCCGTGATGTAAAAGACTTTGACGTTCCATGCCTCGGAGACGAGGCATGGCCTCCAATAGAGGCACTCCGGTCCGATGGTGATTCACGAGCTCAACATTCGCGGCTAGCCGTATTGAAGAAAGTTGTCAGGAGCTAGAAGTTGAACTTACCCGCAAGCTGCCAGTTGCGGGAGGAGTTGTTCTGCTTGGTGAAGATACCAAAGGCACTCGGAGACGAGAGCGATGTTCCCAGGCCACCAAACTGAACATGGTTGGGGATGTTGAAGACGTCGCCCTGCAGGCTGAAATGGAGCTCGCGATAAATGGGGAAGGTGCGCTTGATACCGCCATCGAGCTCATAGGTGCCTACGTTGTAAAGACCATATGGCGCTTCGCGCGGAACGTTGCCGAAGTTGTAGCCGTTGTTCCCCGGGACGCCCAGAATCGACGCTCCACCGGTGACCGTTGGATTGGAGGCAAAGGCGTTCTTATCAAGGAAGACCGTCGCAGCGACTTGCGCCTGCGTCTTGGGCGTGCTGAACCCGCCATTGATGCGCGGGCTGCCGCTGTACCCCGGGGCGTAGCTGGGATAGCAGCTGCCGGGCGTGCCGCAACTCGTACCGGTGATGGAGAGCGGAGCGCCGGAAGTCTTGGTGAAGATGTACGAGAGTTCCCAGCCACCAAGGATCGAGCGCGTCAAAAAGTTCTTGTAGCCCGCGTGGTCCTTCGTTCCGTACGGGATGGCGTACGTGCCGAAGATATGCAGGCTATTCGGGATGTTACTGGCACTGACGGCCCGGTCGATGCGGTTAGCCTGGTAGGAACCTATGCCTCCGTCGATCACGTTGTTGGGAATGGGGTAGCCGCTGCGAACGCCGGCGATATCGTCGATGGTCTTGGAGAAGGTGTAGTTCAGCGTGTAGTTAAAGCCGTGCCAATTCTTGTGTTGGAGGGTGAGCTGCAGCGCATTATAGTTGGCGTTGCCGATATCGCCCCAGGTATCCGTAAGGCTCGAGTACTGCGGGAAGGGCTTCAACATCTGCCCAATCGTGCCTTGCGCACCGCCGAAGCTCGTATACGGCAATGTTATGCCCGGCAGAATGGCCTGCGCTTCCTGAAGATACGTTTTACCTTTATTTGGGCCAACGGTATTGTCGATTCCTGAAGGCAGCTGTTTGAGTAAGGGCCCAAGCACCTGATACTGAGGCGCCATCTGGTCTTCCCATATGCCACGGCTCTGCGCGTAGAGGAAGTGCGACTGGTTGGCCACCCAATCCACGCTGATGGTCATGTCCTTCGCCAGCAGGTGCTGCACGCCGAAGTTATAGCTCTCTGTGTAGGGCGGCCGGCCGGAGAGATACGGGTCGGCGTAGCTGAGGCTCGATGCCGTGGGGCCACCGACATAGTTGCCGGTGTTGACCGTCGAGGTAGGGGTGATCGTATTGCTATAGGACGGAATCGCCGTGTTGCCGAAGGCTGGGTTGAGATAGAACGCGGGCTGCTCGCCCTGAACACTCGATGCAAAAGCCGTGCTGACGGTAAGTCCCGTCTGGCCGGTGCCGTTGTAGTTGCCGTTATTGGAACCGCCCACGCCGCCGTTATGCGAGTACATGATCGAGAAAGAGCTCCGCACCACATCGCGTTGCGTAATCTGCCAGGCGAAGCCCACACGCGGACCAAAGTTCTTGTACCAGGTGTTCACCGGCGAGTCGCAGTTGCAGGCACCATTGCCGTGACCAACGTAGCTGAGCGCACCCATGTTTCCGGTGGCGGGGTTCACAATGTTGGGGTTGAAGAAGGACCAACGGTCATGCACTTCGCGGAAGGGCGTGTAGAGGTCCCAGCGCAGGCCAAGGTTGACAGTGAGATTCTTGGTGACCTTCCAGTCATCCTGCACGTAGGGGGAGATTGCTTTGTAGCGCGCACCAAGCGTGGAAAAATTCTGGATGTAGACCGAGGTCGAGCTTACCGCACCTATCAGGAAGCTCGCATACGAATCACCCGACGCCGAAACGATGTTGCCGTTCGAAAAGCCGCCGGTACCCGTGTTTGTGAAGGTGAAGCTCATCGGCTTGGAAGGACTATCCGCAATCGACTGGTTGAACTCAAGAAATTGGAAGTTTCCGCCGAAGGTGAGGTTGTGATGTCCCTTGGACCAGGTGAGATCGTTCGCCATTGTGTAGGTGTTGACGGCCTCGTGGTACTGAGTGGGAGCCGAGAAGCTTTCAACGCCGTCAATACCGCCGGAGAAACTGGTGCCTGGGGTGGTTTCACTTGCGAGGCCCGCAGACAAATTCGTGATGCCCAGGGCGCTGGCGCTGAACTTCGGATCGTTCACTGTCTTGTTGCCGACGGGGGTCCAAAAGCGTGTGTAGCCAAAGCGGAACTGATTCACAACGTGAGGCGTGAAGGTGTAGGTGTGCTTTACGATGTCGTTCGACGTTTTTTCATCGACAACCGTGCCGTTCGTATACGGGTAGGGCAGCACAGAGGTTGCGCCATAGTCGTAGGGCGTATCCGTGTGCGTTCCTCCATTGGAGATGAAAGCGAGCTGCTGCTTCGAGCTGAGGGTGTAGTCGACGCGACCGGTGTACGCCCAGTTATCGTTACCCACCTGGCGACCGGAGAGATAGTTGTTTGTCACTGTGGATGCCGTGACTGGCGGCAGATTGGCCGCCCAGGCAGTCGCGATCGGCGAAAGTTCCGACGGCGGAATGACGTCTGCGACACCCTGGTAGGAGAACTGGTTCGCACAGACGACTCCCGCGTGGGCCGCAGTGCATATACCCACGGTGGATGGGTCATAGATGTGGTAGCCGAGTGCGCCCATCTCCGTGAAGTTGCCCTGCCGCATCAGGGTGGTGGGGATGGTGGCAAGCGTTGGGTTGGTAACCGAACGGTAGTGGTAGCGGTCGTAATTGCCGAAGAAGAAAAGCTTGTCGTGCAGGATGGGGCCCCCAAGAGAGGCCGAAATTTCGTTTTGGTTTTCGGGTGGCTTGGGTGCAAGCACCTTCTGACCAGCCGCGTTTGGTTCCGTGACTCCCTTGGAGTAGAAGTTCCAGGTGTCGAGGATGGTGTTCCTGAAGAAGATGTAGGCATTGCCATGGAACTTGTTGGTGCCCTGCTTAATGGAGAAGTTCTCCACGCCGACGCCCTGGAACTGAGCGGTCGAACCGCTGGTCTGAATCTGGGTCTGATCGACGGATTCGATCGATAGGTTCTCCAGCTTGCGGCTATCACCCTGCGAATCCACCGTGGTGAGTGGCACGCCTTCGATGTAAAGCTCGTCCGTATTGCCGGAGCCGGTGCCGTCGAAGATGCCGGAGCGTCCGCCGGACTGCGTGCCCGGTTGAAGAGACGCGAAGGCAGTCGGATCGCGCGGGTTGGCGCTGCTCATCTCGACCGGCAACTGCGAGTAGACGTCATTTTCGATGGTGCCGCCAAGAATAGCATTGGCCGTCTGCAGCGCCGGCGGGGCCGTCGTGACCGTGATGGTGTCGGTGACCTGGCCCAGCTTTAGCTTCGGATTGAAGGTGGCCGTCTGCAGCGCGTCAACACTGACATTCTCCTGCAGAAGCTGAGAAAAGCCTGGCGCAGTGACGGTGATCGTGTATGTCCCCGGCGGCAGCGGGGAGACCACGTAGTAGCCGGAGCTCGTGGCCGTGCGCGAGATAACCACGTTCGTCGCGACATTACGTACGTCGACCTTTGCCCCGGGAATGCTCAGACCGTCCGGATCGGTGACCGTGCCGGACACGGCGCCCTGGCCGGTGATCTGACCGCGCGCCGGACAGCTCGAAAACAGCTCCGCAACCAGCAACAGGAGAATGGCAGCGTAACGTGACGCCAGGAAACCGAACGTGTGATTTTTCATTAGCCTTAACCCATTTCAATTAGCAAATGATTTCTAATGCGACAAATGTAAGTGGCTGCATAGACGAAAGTCAATTCATTAGTGGAATAATTTTTTCAAATAGGACTTTGGCAGTGTTTGCGTCGCAGAAATCCAGCCTCGGTCTACCCGTGTCCTTTGGGCGCGCCGGGACTTTAGTCGCCTTCCCTATGCCCACATAGGCAAATCAGACATGCGCTCGTTTGAGCGACAAGCTGCTGATCTGGAATGGGATCCAGCCAGTCAGCTGGCTGGTCATTCTCTTTCCAGGGTCATCCCTAACAGCCCCAGGACAACGCCGTACAGTTCGCAATGAAGCGTGCAGGCGGCAGTTTCTCGGTGCTCATCCAGATCAACTTCTATTGCGAATGCTGCTCCTCCGGGAATTGAGCCGCCTTTCCCTCGCAAGGACCCTCTGGAGAGCTTACGTGCCCGTCCGTTGCTGAGGTCTACGCGCCAGGGTAGTGGATCATCGTCTTCGGCAACATGAAAAATGTAATCATCGACGGGATAGTCTTGTTCGATGGGCCACCAGGATCGGGGACTGCGAAGCTCCATCACCGTTGGTGATTTCGAGTCCTGATACGTCACCGTGATCGTTGCGTGCGTCGAGCCCGTGGCCTGCGGGAATGTGGTGCCAACGAGCAACAGATGCAGTTTCCTCGCCCGGCCGCCGAGCTCCACGGTAACAAGCTTCGGGTCAATAGCCCATTGCGAAACGTAGCAGCAGTTCGCCGCAAAATGGTCGGAGGGAGTGAGGAAGTGCAAACCGCCAGGCAGTTCAACCTGACCTCCACTGCGCCGTAGGCCGGAATCGTCAATCCTTGCGGACGAGTCGAAATTGGCCCAGCCTCCTAAGAGAGTGTCCGGCAGGCTGAGCGAACAATACGGAGAGCGAGGCTTGCTATAGTCTCGCGTAAAAATCTCGTTCACTGATCCTGAGAAGAGCTTATGGAGATCAACTGGCTCAAATGTTTTTGAAGACCCAGCACCGCGAGAAGAAGGGACGGCGAGCGGCGGCCGCGTGATCGACAACTCAATGGGTAGCCAATATCTGACATCATCAGTTTCCTGCATAGCGAAGATGCCGTGCCGGCCGGCAACAGCGGGAATCCCGTTGGCAAGGCAGCGTTGCGGATCGTCGAGCTTGTGATGCTGCATGCCGGAGGGCCACGGCACAGGCTGCCCGATCATACAAGGCAACGGCACCGCATCTACCTCGATAGGTGGCTCACCCTGCCATTGCAACTCAATATTCCAGGGACCAGGCTGCTCGGTTTCGAGCTGCACACGGGGGGCGCCTACAGCAGTCTCAATGCAGTGGACCTGTTGTGCGCGGCCATTCACTTTCACCTCGGGCAAGCGGGTCGTTCTTGCCGCGATGTCGAGGCTCAGACGGGGCTCCTTTGCGAAAGAAGATTGAATGTTCCACGTCTCACTTCTTTCATGGAGCTGGTAGTGGATGAGGATGTCGGGATGGTGAAGTGTGGCCTCCGCCCATTCGAGCGGCAGTTGTGGTGAGATCCTGAGTCGCCCATTGAGAAGATCGGGACGCAAACCCCAGAGGCCTTCAACGATCGCACGCGCAGCGCACCCGATAGGATCGCCAAAGTCTCGTTGCGACCCCTGTCTGTGTGGGTCCAGTTGTAGTGACATCGGGAAATTGCCGGGGCAAAGGCCCCGATAGCTGGCATCGATCAGGCTGCCGCGAAGCAGGGCATAACCATCCTTGGCGAGACCAGCCTGAAAAAGAGCCAGGGCTGTGGCGAGGTTTTCCGCAAGCACCAGCAGCGTCAGCGACCAAACATAGGGCTGCCAGTCAGAACAGGCTATCTGCCAGCCTGCATCCTTCGGAACGCCTTCGCCGATGACAGGGATTTTTCGCAGAGAGCGCAGGCGATCCGACGCCACCTGCCATGCCTGTTTGTAGTCAACCACTTCGCTGTCGACAGCCTGATACATCGTCCACACGGCAGGATTCTCGGCCAGTTTGCGTTCACCAAGCCATTCGCGTCCCTCTGCAAACGCTCCGCGCTCCTCCACCCACAGCAGCTTGTGCATGGCGCGACCGATCAAGTCTGTTTCCGCCTGATACGAAGCTCCGATCTCAGGCGACAGTTTGAGCAATTTGCTGAGTTGAGCCATGCATCGGTTCAGGTACAAGTTGTAGGCGGAACTGTGTGCGGCGCCACCTCCGTTGTACTGAAGATTGTCGCTTGCCCAGATTGTGGCATAGGCCTCATACAGCGGAAGAGGCTTCGTTGCGGTTCCGTAGTCGCGTCGGAACAGGCGGCGCTCCCAGGCCGCGTGGCGCTCCAACGCAGGCCAGGCTTCTCGCGCAAAGTCTATGTCCCCGGTCCAGTGAAGATGACGCAGCAATGCATCGAAGAACACAAGGTTCATGTCGTAATGGTTGTGGCTTAGATCTCCTGCGGAGTGGAGAAGGCGCTCCGAACGCGACTGCGCGGTGTGAAGGTCGGGCGTTCCTTCAGCTTCCTTGATCTGCACAAAGCCCTGAGGTGTCGCAATGCCGGCAGATCCATTGTCAACAACAGAGTTATTCTGCCTTGCAACCCAATGTCTCAGGTGGCGAAGCATGCGGTCGTGATGGCCGACAATATCCAGCACATAAGGGCCACGCCAACCGGCCAGCGGCACGCGCCAGGCCACAGCGCCATGCATAACGCATCCCTGATCTTCATCCCAGATAGCATCGGCAGCAATGCCTAGCGCCGCTGCAATGCCGTCAAGGTAGGGATCAGGAGTCGACCAATAAAGGCGTTCGGCGATCTGCTTAAGGTTATCTCGGCGCTGCGCAAACCGTTCTGCAAGATTGGTTTCGGAGGCGGAGTTCTCTACAGTCTGAGGCAGGGTTGGCTGCGTTGGAGGTAAGACAACACCTTCTAGAGCCGTGATCCGGATCATCTGAGATTCGTTCGCCAGCGGAGCCCGACCCAACAACAGCGGAAGCCCGGATGGACCTGCGTCCCACAAAGCGCTCCATCCACCATTCCATTGCTCCGCTGCACCGGTCTTCAGTGTGGTCCCAGGAGGCGAGTCGATACTCAAACGGAACTTGCCCGACTTTATCTCCGCTGATGCACGTCCTCTCTTGTCGTCAGGCAAAAGTGTCCAAACATTTCCACGGCACTCCTCGGGACGCATTTGAAAGAAAGCGCTCACCGGTTCAACCTCGCAACCGATGTCGCCGTTACGTTTTCCTTTGCGTCCGCTCACCCCTCCATATGCCCAGATAAGGTCCAGCCCTTGCGGAAGACCCGAAGGTGTTATCTGCAGCCAAAGACCGGCACCCATCGTAAGCGCCTGAAGCTGGATGACTCCTGCGGCACCCAGGAGAGGATCCTGCAAGGTATGCACGAGGCTGCCCGCTTCATACGAAGTGATGATCGACTCAAACTGGAAAAACCATTTGCTTCGAGCAGGCTCTCGAGAAGCTATGCCCAGCCGGATGTTTCCCCCATGTCCCGGAAGATAGAGGGAGAACTCCGGACGGTCACCACCGTCGCAACGAAATGGAATGTTCGGTCCGTAAAGCGGTCGATTGAAGAACTCCTCCCCATTGCTGATGACAATGGCTCCATCTCGTGGTGAATACCGGATCGGCCGCATCACATTCTCTTGAAGAAGAGGCGCATAGTGGCCGCCAGTAATCTCCGGAGAGTTTCGTTGGGATTGCGGTCGAGGCTCCTGGCTGAGAAGCACGGCTGCCGGCGGAGTTGTGAGCGCTGCAGAAGCGGTAGCCGCCTCGAGGAAACGCCGTCGGGTCCATATGTTCATGTCTGAATCTGCCTCCGTAAGGATGAATCTGCGCAGGCTCCGGGTACGAGACACGCTGTTTGATGGCTATTGCAAGATGTATGCCGAAGGACCCGGCACCACTGCGGGCTCTTCGGGCGGAGCAATCTGCGCCGCGCCTTGAAGGCCCTGGCCACTGACGTTCGCTACCGAGATCAACGGGCCCTTATTGCCCGTGACGGAGAGCCCTCTAATATGTACGTTCGTTGCGTTTGCGATCGAAATGCCCTTGGCGCACGTGCCGAAGATGTCCTCCAGCCACAGTCCATCTAGCTTTTTACCCTCGCTGATCTCGGTAGCCTGAACCAACACAGGAGCGTCCTGCACACGAATATCTTTGAAGCGGAAGTTACGGAACAAGGGTACGCCTTCAAGACCCGGCACAGGATATTCGTCTTGAATCCCCGCGCTCACCTGGTCAATTCGCAGAAAGCCCATTCGCATGTTGGCGGCTTCGATATCGCGGAAGGTCAGGTTCTCGATGATGGATCCACGGCCAACGCGACTCTTGATATAGAAGGCGTTCTTGTAAACGCTCTTCACTTTGCAGTGTTCGACAACGACATCACGAATGCCCGCAGAGGCCTCGGTCCCTATGCCGATGCAGGAGTATCCTCTTCCCTCAAAGGTACAGTTCACGATGTGTACATCCTCAGTCGGGCGGTTCAAGCGATACGCTTCTTCTCCCCGGCCTGATTTAAGAGAGATGCAATCGTCACCTGTCGCGATATCGCAGCTATCGATCAGCACATGCCTGCATGAATCGATGTCGATACCGTCGCCGTTTGTTTCGGTGCTGCGAATGGTGAGGTTTTTGATCGCAACGTTCTCACAATACGTCGGATGGATAGACCACATATGCGCATAAAGCGTCGAAAAGTCTTCCAGGCGCACGCCATCGCATCCAATTGGCTCGATTAACGCCGGCCTTCGAAGTGGATTGTCTTTCGTGGGCCTTCCCGCTACGGCTACATTCCCTTCGATACGCCCATCACCAACGATTGCTATATTTCTTGCATCCCTTGCATAGAGAAGTCCCAGATAACCGGGAATCCACTTACCCTCCCAACGAACTTGACCCACTTGATAGTGGCCGAGATCGCCCGAACCGGAAAGGACTGCGTCCCTTTCCAGTCGCAGCGTCACATTGGAACGAAGCGAAAGACTTCCTGTGAGATATCTGCCGGCAGGGATGACAACCTCTCCGCCCCCTAGAACATTGCAACGATCGAGCGCTTCCTGCAGCCTAGCAGTGTTGAGAGTCACGCCATCTCCTACCACACCATGATCGAGCACGTTTATACGCAACAAAGATCCTGTCACCGCTGTCGCCGTCGACGATGCCCCTGTTTTACACGACGCATTCGACCTCTGGCCACGGGCAACCTCGTTACGGATGCCGTAGCACGTGGCGGCAGCCATGCCTCCATAGAGAAGTTCTCGACGATTCATAATCACTCCGGCCAACTGAACTCAAGAGACGCCGGAGCATTTGCGCCGGCAACTGCTGTTTATACCTCACCTCGCGGCTCATTTCAAAAGAGAACTCATTTATCTGGTGACAGATCAGGGGAAAATCTCTTGAATGCGGCGACCCCAGACCATTTGGATAAACCGCTCAAAGCCACTCATGCGACTTATCTTTTGATTTTGGCGTCCAATAGGTACGCGGGCTGAAATTGCGCAAACCCTCCACCTCGAAGAGGCTCCATGGCAAAGCACCCTATCAACCCGGATGGCGAGACGCCGTCCGAGGTCGACCCTGAATCCTATCCCGAATCCGCCTCGATAGCTCCGTCGTCTGAAGCCCCTGCAACTCGCGTAAGCCGTCGTTCGTTCCTCTCGCAGCTTGGCGCAGCCGGCCTTGCTGCGACTGCGTCGCCTGTTCTCGCGGCGACCCCGGCTCCGGCCGCGCCCGCACCTTCGTCAGCTATCGCGGAAGATGCTGCTACCGAAGGTGCTGTCGCCTTGACTCTCAAGGTTAATGGCCAGTCCCACGCGCTTCAGGTCGATCCCCGCACCACCCTGCTCGACTGCCTCCGAGAGAACCTTGATCTGCCCGGCACCAAAAAGGGCTGCGACCATGGGCAGTGCGGAGCCTGCACCGTCCATGTCAACGGCCGCCGCGTCAACTCCTGCCTTTCCTTCGCAGTGATGCATCAGTCCGACGAGATCACGACCATCGAAGGCATCGGTCAGCCCGACCACCTCCATCCGATGCAGGCCGCTTTCATCGAGCATGATGGATATCAATGCGGGTACTGTACCTCCGGCCAGATTATGTCCGCTGTTGCAGTCCTCAAGGAGAACGTCGGTCCTACCGATGACGACGTCAAGCAAGCCATGTACGGCAACATCTGCCGATGCGGCGCTTACTCCAACATCGTCGCGGCCGTGCAACAGGTCCGCCATAGCTCCTAAGCTCTAAAGATAGGAATCCGCAGGGAGTCGCATCATGGATAGTTTCACTTTTACACGTTCCACAACGGTCGATCAGGCCGTCCAGTTAGCCGCAAAGTCCCTCACCGCCCAGCAGGGTGCGCAGGTCCGCTTCGTTGCCGGTGGCACCACCCTTGTCGACCTCATGAAGCTCAATGTCGAGCGTCCCCGCGAGATCGTCGACATCAACAGCCTCCCGCTGGATCGCGTCGAGCCCAGCCCCGCCGGTGGCCTTATCCTCGGAGCCCTCGCCCGCAACTCCGACGTTGCGCACAACGCCGCAGTGATACGCGATTATCCGGTTCTGTCGCAGGCGTTGCTTTCAGGAGCTTCGCCCCAGCTCCGCAACATGGCAACCACTGCCGGCAATCTCCTCCAGCGCACCCGCTGCGTCTACTTCCGCGACACTGCCCACGCCTGCAATAAACGCGAACCCGGTACCGGTTGTTCTGCCATCACAGGCCACAACCGCATGCTCGCCGTCCTTGGCACCAGCAAAGACTGTATCGCAACAAATCCCTCCGACCAGAACGTCGCTCTCACCGCACTCGAAGCAACGATCCAAATCCAGGGGCCGAAAAACAAGCGCAGCATTCCCATTCACGATTTCTACCTAGTTCCCGGCTCCACGCCTCACATCGAGAACGTACTTCGGCCCGGCGAGATCATCACCAGCGTCACGCTCCCACCACCCGTGGCCGGCACGAACTCCACCTATCTCAAACTCCGCGATCGTGCTGCCTATGAATTCGCGCTTGCATCGGCAGCCATCGTCATGAAGGTTTCCGGTGGAAGGATTCAACACATTCGCGTGGCTCTGGGTGGAGTAGGCACCAAACCCTGGCGCTCTTTCGAAGCCGAGAAGGTTCTCGAAGGCCACGCTCCTGACCGGGCCCTGTTCCAAAGGGCCGCAGAGGCAGCCCTCAAGGACGCCCGCCCCCAAAGCGAGAACGCCTTCAAGGTTGAGCTCTCACGCCGCTGCATCGTCCGCGCCCTCACCATGTCCACTAAGTCTGCCTAATCGGTAGCGATCGCAAGCTGCAGGAGAACCATCATGCTATTCAGCGAATATCTCGAGTTCATCCAATCTGACAAGCTCGGCCCTAATGGCCAGATCAAGGCCTCCACCGCGGAACCCACCGCCGTCATCGGAGCTTCCCTCTCACGCATCGACGGCCCTTTGAAGACCACCGGCTCCGCACGGTATGCCTCTGATCACAACTTCCCAGGAATGGTCTATGCCGTGCCCGTCGGTGCTACCGTCGCCAGTGGCAAGATCCGCAGCATCGACACATCTACATCCGAGAAAATGCCAGGCGTCGTAGCTATCCTTCACCACGGCAACTTCGACCCGGTCTTCCGCAACGCTTCCGGCGGTCGCAACAGCGAGCAACGGCCGCCTTTTGAGGATGAAGTCGTCTATTACTGGGGTCAGTATGTTGCTCTGGCCGTTGCCGAAACGTTCGCTCAGGCACAGGCGGCCGCAGCCGCGGTCAAGATCTCCTACGCACCGGATGCGTTTAACGTCTCCACCAACCTCAGCGATCCCATGCCCGCCATCGGCGCATCCGAGGGTCCACGTGTTCTAAGCCATCGCGGCGACCCGGAAGGCGTCTTCACCTCTGCGCCCGTCAAGATCGATTACACCTACACAACGCCAGCCGAAACCCACAACCCCATGGAGATGCACGCCACGGTCGCGATTTGGGATGGAAAGAAATACACGCTTTACGAAAGCTCCCAGGGTGTGATGAACCACGCCACTGTGATGTATCAGGTGCTTGGCGTCCCGCGTGAAAACGTAGAAGTGATCTCGCGCTTCATCGGCTCCGGCTTCGGAGGCAAGCTCTTCCCGTGGCCGCACTCCGCTCTCGCGGCTGTGGCTTCTCGCCGGCTCAATCGCCCCGTTAAGCTCACCCTTTCACGCAAGATGATGTTCGCCAACGTCGGCCATCGTCCCAGAACCCAGCAACGCATGCGCCTCGGTGCAACTCCTGAGGGCAAGCTTCTCTCCCTTTGCCAGGACTATCGCAACCATACCTCCATCAACGACGACATTCGCGAAAACTGCGGCGAAGCCACTCCTTTCCTCTACAGCACGGCAAATCTGCAAGTCTCCTCAGCGCTCGTCCGCCGCAACGTTGGCACGCCTACCCCGATGCGCGGACCCGGCGCCGTCCCCGGTCTCTTCGCGCTTGAGTCCGCTATGGATGAACTCGCCATCAAGCTCAACATGGATCCAGTCGCACTGCGTCTGGGCCTCGACACTCTTACCGACGAAGAAAAAAACAAGCCCTTCTCCTCACGCCACCTCAAAGAGTGTCTCCAGGTTGGCTCTGAAAAGTTTGGATGGTCCAAGCGTACGCTCGGCGTCGGCTCGATGCGCAAGGGCGACCTCATTCTCGGATGGGGTGTCGCCGCAGCCTCCTGGTCCGCCGGTCGAGGCGTCGCCGAAGCCTCCGTCAGCCTTCGCGCCGACGGCTCTGCCCGCGTCAGCTCAGGCACGCAGGACCCCGGCACCGGCACCTACACCGTCGTCGCCCAGATCGTCAGCGACAAGACCGGCATCCCTGTGAGGAAAATTCAATCCGTCCTTGGCAGCAGCTCACTTCCGCCGGGCCCAACATCTGGCGGCTCAACCGCAACAGCCACCGTCATCCCTGCCGTGGCTGAAGCCGCCGTCAACGCGATCAAGATCACGCTCACTGCCGCGACCACCACTAAGGGGTCTCCATTCCTGGGCAAGCAGGTGAAAGATCTGGCCATGTCTTCGGGACGCATCCACCTCAAAAACCAGTCTCCGGAAAGCGGCATTCCCTTCGAGGAGATCCTCAAGCTCGGCAACATCGCCAGCGCCGACGGCCAGGGCAAGACCGGCGGCTACGGCTCCGACACCGACGGCAAGAACTTTTCAAGCCACTCCTTCGGTGCGCAGTTCGTCGAGGTCGAATGGGACCCTGGCATCTGCCGTCTTCGCGTAAGCCGTGTCGTCAGTGTGGTCGATGCCGGTCGCATCATCAACGCGAAGACCGCGCGCAACCAGATGGCCGGAGCCATCGTCATGGGGATCGGCATGGGCCTGCTCGAGCAGACGACCTATGACTCGCGCAACGGACATCCAATCAACGACAACTTCGCGGACTACGTTGTCCCCACATCCGCCGACCACCCCGAAATCGATATCCACTTCCTGGACATCCCCGATCCCATGATCGGCGAGTACGGCGCCCGCGGCCTCGGCGAAATTGGCCTCGCCGGTATCGCCCCGGCTATCACTGCGGCGGTCTACCACGCCACAGGTGTCCGCGTCCGCAACCTTCCCGTACGCATCGAAGACCTCATTACCGCCAACGTTGCTGTTTAATTTCGGCAATTCGTAAATGACGATGACACAGCGTCGCTTCAAGTGCTGTGAAAGCCTGCCCTGTCAAAGGCGATAGCCACTTCGGGGTTGCGTGCGAACGTCTCCCAGATGAAGCCAGATCGAAGATTCTCTGCCATCAGAACTCCAATCCCAAGATCGATCCCGAGCACATCGGGGTCATACCATGACGCGGCAGGATGAAACGCATCGCAGAATCCATACCGGCCCCACGCCTTTGCACCATGCTGCTCTTTCAGCGAATGCAAAACACGTAGACAATCTGTGGGTAGAAATGGAAGCGAACCCGTCGTCGCATAAGGCACCACCGAACCGTCGATACGGCCAAGGGCCGGCGGCCCTCCCCAGGCGGTATAGCCACGCTCCGAGTCGGAAGCGCTGATACCCCAGTAGTCCAACGAATAAGGCTTACCCATATCCAGGCAGAAGCGCTGGTGCGCGCGAGTCGCAATAATGGAGTTAGCAAAATAGTCTGCGTACGTATCGCGCTTGTTCCTGAAGTCGAACCATGCGTGGCTATACTGATGCACAAATAACGGATCAGCCGCGCTGATATAGTCAAACCCCGCATACTTCATCGTGGGTCGAGACCATGCATCCCAGCAGGCGGGATCGATCGGATGGGTCGGCGAGCCAATGGCCAGGAGATACAGCATCATGAGTTCGCAGTAGTGGTCCCATCTCGATTGCAAAAAGCTGCCGCGCCTCCATCCCATGGATAAAGTTGTTCCACCGTCCAGCATCCACGGCCAGTCGACACGCTCATAGAGCTCCGTCGCAAGATGCACAATCTCCGGATCGTTATGAAAATGTGCCCGCGCAGTGAGCACTCCGCATAAGAGCAGTGCCGTATCGATGGAAGATACTTCACTGCCGCCAAATGATCCGCCGAGATCCACATCGTTGAAGTGATAAAAGAAGCCGTGCTCTCCAGGCATCTGCTCCAGGTGGTATCGCAAGGTCTTTCGTATCTGGGCAATCACCTGCGCCCGCTGTTGATAGCCTCGATGCTCCGCGATACAAAGAGCAGAAAGACCGAAGCCCGTCGCGGCAATACTCGCCATCAATCGCGGATCGCGCTTCCCGTCTGTGTTGTTGGCCGCAGCACGATCAAGCACCTGTCCTGTCTTCGCCCCTGCCTGCTCGGCGAAGTAAAGACATCCCCTTCTTTCAAGATCGTTAAGGAAAGCATCGTCCTGAGCAGAGAGAGAAGAAGTGGGTCTGGCGGATGCCGCACGCGGCTTGGAAGCGAATGCGGACAAAGAGGGTGCAAGCGCTGCACCTGAAAGCATCGCCATTGCCTTGCGTCGGTTCATCGTTACCTTTCGAGCGTGACAACTGCGAGTCCATGCGCCGGAACTGTGAGCTCCAGCTTGCCATGACTTAAGCGTAGATGCTCGGCAGGAGCTAACGATCCAGCCGCACGCAATGCAGCGATCTGTTTTTGGCTCAAATCAGCAGGCGGCCTTCCCATGGCGTCGAACGCCTTGAGGACGTTGCTGTGGTCATCGTCCACACGCCATACCTCCACGGACGCACTCGCCGCAACGTTCTTGAACTCTACGTCGAAGGTCTTTGCGGGCCCTGCGGGCGCTGAAGCCATGGTGTAGACCGCACCCTCACCCGTAGGAGGAGCATAGTTCCACAAGGCCAGAGCGATGCCCTTGCCGGTAGCGGTTGCCAACACCGAGTCCGATGCGACCGCGATTCGACGGTCACCCAGCTTATGCAAAATGCGAAACACATTGAACACAGGCTTTGGAATGTCGTCGGCCGCAATCAAGCCAAAACCACCATAGAAGGGAGAACGCACCACGCCCTGTTCCTCGAAGACATCGGAGAAAGCCCAGTAACTCATGCTCTCCGTAAGCCCATCGCAAAGACGGATCGTATTGGCCAGCCACGGGCCCATATAGGTCGAGTCCGTTATGTTCGGCTCGTTGGCGTAACTCGCGTTGTACTCCGAGAAGATAAGCGGCATCTTCGAATAGCCTGAGTGTGCGATCTCGTCATGCACCTTCTCGACAGCTCTCCATACCATCTTGTCTCGCGGTATCTCTTCATGGGTACCGAACACATCCTCGGCCTTATCGTTGCCATAGACATGCGTGGAAACGAAGTCGACCGGGACATCCTTCTCCCTGGTGTGCGCAAGAAACGGTGCTACCCATGCAGCCTGCGCCGTCGAGGGCCCACCAACAATCAGCCGCGGCGAAACTGCCTTGAGCGCACGCGCCGTGTGATCGTAGAGTTTGAAGTAAGTCTCCTGCTTAGGTGACCCGCCCCAGAAGTCGAGGTTGGGTTCGTTCCATACTTCGAACTTCCAGGTCGCTACTTCTTCAATTCCATAACGCTCGATGAGGTGCGACGCGAACGCGCGAATCATCACATCCCACAGTGCGTAATCTTTCGGAGGCGAAACGTTCGGCTTGTACCAGAAAGCATGCAGAGCGTCCGGATCGGACGCCATCTTCTTCGGCATGAAGCTGAGTTCTACGAACGGACGCACGCCGTTGGCGAGAAGCCCGTCATAGATTTGATCGGTATAGGAGAAGTTGTACACCGAGGCATCGTTCGCTGCTTGAGCGGCAAGCCCGGGATTCTTCGTCTTGCGATCCGGATCGTACAGCCCGACCTCGTCATTCAAGATGCCATGAAAACGAATGGATTGAAAGTTCGTTGCCTGCTTCACCGTGCGCAGATCGTCGCGATAGCTTTCGCGCAGCGAAAGAATAGCGCGGCCAGAACCGAACGTCTGTTCCCAGAAATGGGGAAATGCCGTCGTGGAGACTTGAGAATCAATAACGATTGATTCATGCTGCTGCGCGACGAGCGGCATACACAATGCTGTCGCAAGCGTAACAAGGCCAAAGATGGAGAAAGATGGGCGTTGCTTCATAAGCCGCTCCGATCGCGCTACGAATGTTTCCAGTAAAACAAAAGAGATGGCGCTATATAAGCGCCATCCCCGTCGATGGACAAGCTAGAACTGCAAGCGCCCGAGGATCTCGATAACCCGCCCGGCATCTGCTCCCTGTGAATATCCAAAGTAGGCGTTCGCGATATCCGAGCCGGCAGTGTTGTTGCTGATCGGCTGAAGTTGGAGCTCGTTGAAGGCATTGAACATATTTGCTTGAATCCGGAACACCGTGTGGCGCCCACCGAAGTCATGCCCAAACTCTTTGGCCACGCTTATATCGACGTCCTGATAGCATGGGCCGCGGAAGCTATTGCGGCCAATGCCTGGCGAGTAAACACCGCTCTGCGGCAGTGTTTGCCTGAAGTAATTGGCGCCGCCAACATTCGCTCCATTGACGAAGCGATTGGAGAAGTTGGAGCCCGAAGTGAACGCCGCATTCGAGCAGCTATCGCCCGCACCGCCAAAGTAGGCTGTGGGCCGGACAACGTTTTGCGCCAACGCTCCATTTACCGGCGTAGTGGTCAAAGAGCTCGTCACGGGCGTCCATGGGAATCCGGTGTGATACGTATACGTGCCGTTTAACTGAAACCCACTCGCAAGCATATTGACGATGGCGCTACGCGTGTGAACTTTCGGCGTAGTGTAAAGACCAGTCGCGATAACGCGGTGTTTTACGTCGTAGTCGGATGGTCCATACTCGCTCGCATTGTTAGCCGGGTTCGTCTGGTTGGCAGAGCCGTCGGCAAAATCCCCGTTGGATACCTGGTCCAGCGACTTGGAATAGGTGTACACCACGCTGTAGCTGATGTTGTGACGCATCGGACGCCGAAGCTGCAGGTTGAGCGAGTTATAGTTCTGCACAGAATCAGTCTGCGCGAAGTAGGCTGCGTACACGGGTGTTGTTGACTGGTTGTATAGGAAGTTCTGATCGACAAGCCTCGCAAAGTGACGGCCGTCGCTTCCTGCATATCCTATGGTCGCCGTAGTGCCGAAACCAATGGTGCGTTCGATCTCAAGGGAGTACAGATCGGAAGAGGGATACTTCAGATCAGGCCGCGCTCCATAGACCTCAATCGTTCCTACACCGTTCGGGAAGCCATTGGCATTTACGCCGGTAGCCAGCGCAGCGTTACTAGGAAAGCTCGCCGGCGATGTCGTGGTTCCGCGGTTGTACACAATGCCTGCAGATGCGGCGCCCGGACCAGACGCGCAGCATAGGTTGAAGTTGGCAACGCCCGGCCCATCTTCCACCGCTCCGTTGAAGAGCGAGATATCCAGACGGTTATAAGCCAGAGAGTAGCCACCACGAATGACCAGCTTGCTATGGAACATGGCAGGCGTATAAGCAAAGCCAACCTTTGGCCCCCAGTTGTTGTGCTGCAGGTTATAGAGGCTGTGGCGCGGCAGCAGCTTCATTCCACTAAGCTCCGAGCCAGCGGGTCCAAGCACCGGATAGTTCACATCCGCACCCTTGTTGGAAAGCGGCGTGAAAAGCTCCCAGCGCAGGCCTGCATTCAAGGTTAGGTTCGGTGACGCTTTCCAATCGTGTTGAACGAAGCCCGCGAAGTCCTGTGCGCGGAAGTAACGCTGCGTATTGGCCGTACCGCCCGTTGTCGTATTGGCATACACCTGCTCATACACCGGCGCATCGTTGGCAAAAGCCCAAATGCCATTGAAGGCATACGTAGGACGCACAAAGCCATAGAGGTTGTCGTTGTCCTGCTCGAAGCGTAGCTCGACGCCCGCGCGTAATGTATGTGACCCGAACGTGTGGGTCGCCGTATCCCGAACCTCGTAGGTATTCTCCGCAAAATTGGCCGGTGTGCTTGTACTTGCCATAACACCGTATTGCAGAAGGAATGGATAATTCTGGACGTTATCATACGGAACGCCGTAGTCGACTGTATTGCCGGCGTCATTCAAGGCGTTGTCCGCGAACCGTGTGCCATTACCGCGCAGTTCATTCAGCCAAGTCGGCGAAAAGGTATGAATCCACAAAAGTGTTGCAGCGGAGTTCAGCGGCTTGAACGGAACATCGTCAAAGGGCCGGGAACCTGCGGTTCCGCTGGCGCTCAGATTATCCAGCTTCGTCATGTACACCGAACCGGCAAACAGATCTTTCGAGGTCGCCTGCCAATCGATGCGCGCGTTGTACTGGTTGCCACGGCCCTGTGCAGGAATGATCTCCTGAACATTCTCCACATCGGGAATGTTATCCAGTCCGCCGCCCGCCGCACTGGTGGGAAAAACGCCGATCTGCGTAGCTCCGCCCGGTGTAAGAGAACCGAGATCCAATCCGCCCGCTACAACCGTGCATGGCCCGCCATAGTTGGTGCAGGTAGGAGCGATCACAGCGACAATCCGCGACTGCGATCCCGGGTGCGCAATAATCTGTTCCGATACGCCGCCGGCCCTCTGTGCCTGGATAGCAGCGCGGAACTGCGGCGTTTCCACATAGGTCGTGGCGAAACTGGGATTGTTCTGCTTGTACTCCTGGAACGAAGCGAAGAAGAAAAGCTTGTCCTTTTTGATCGGTCCTCCCAGCGATGCAGCCCATGTGCGCTGTTGGTTGTCGTCGCGCACCGGGAGCGTGCCGGGTATAGGGCCACCGAATTTATTAAAACTGTTCAGGCCAGGTTCGTCATAGAGGAAGAAGAGCGATCCGTGCAGCTGATTGGTGCCATTCTTCGTAACTACCTGGATCTGCGCGCCCGTATTGCGGCCGAGACTCGCATCGTACGACGTAGATACCACCGTGATCGCACCCACAGCTTCTTCGTTGGGAGAAACAACCGCTGCTCCGCCGTGAGTGAGCGAATTGACGCTCACTCCATCGATCATGAAATTATTGTCGGCCACTCGTTGGCCGTCGCCAGAAATTTGTACCTCGTTTTCCGTCTGATAGACGCCCGCGTTCGATCCCCCCGGGCCCGCGCCGTTCGGCAGAAACAGCGCCTGGCCATTTCCGGCACGTGCGCCATCGCCGGTGATGCCGGGAGCTGTGCGCAATAGCTCATAAGGATCTGCGCCGAAGATAGGAAGCCGCTGAATCTCTTCCGAGGTCACAGTCGAGCCGATGCTCGCGTCCGAATTCTGAATCAAGGGCTGGGTATCTGCATCGACGGTGACCGTCTGCGTTTCAACCCCGGTCTGGAGGGTCAGATTCAGAGTCCGCGGCGTTTCAGCTGCGACTGTCACGTTCGATATCGCGTTCTGCTGAAATCCTTTGGCAGTTACATTGATGGAGTAAGTTCCTGGACCAAGCTCGCTGAACTGGTAGCTGCCTTCTGCGCCCGACTGCACTGTCTGCTTGGCCTGTGTCTCCACATTGGTCAGCGTCACCGTCGCACCAGGTATGGCGGCTTGCGTAGGATCGAGCACCGTTCCGGAAATGCTCGCGTTAAACTGCGCCAACGCCAGCGGAGACATCAGGATCGCGGCCATGATGGCGAGACCGAGTCTTACGGCAATGCGGCTGATTGGAACTCTAACGTTTCCCGCGCCGCGGCATGTTGAGTGTAAGTGGTTCATAGAGCCTCCGAAAGTCTTGATCTTTCCATCAATGTCAGCTTTTATCGCGGAAGTATCGTCCGTTCCGGTCAAATTTAGGCAAACGTTTGAGTAGCCAAGGCAAACGTTTGAGCCAGCGCCACTATGCGCCCCCTCCCAGTCAACTGTCAAGGGTCGATTTTCCTCACATCGCCAAACCGTAGGTGTGAAAGACTCATCGAATGGCGGCAAGAGACAGGGAAGTATCCACGAACTTTGATGCAGATTCCGAACGTAGCGCGCGGCCTTCGCTTGCCACTCTTGCAAAATATCTTGGCCTTTCGGTCGCCGCCATTTCCCGCGTCCTCAACCAGACGCCGGAGGCCGCCGCGTTTCCCAAGGCAACGCAGGATCGAATCTTCGCCGCTGCCCGGCACTTCAACTATCGTCCCAATGCCGTCGCCCGTTCCCTGCGCCGCGGCCGTTCTATGACCATCGGGGTCCTCGTCCCCGAAATCTCAGATGGCTACACCACCCTTGTGCTATCGGGTCTGGAACAGGGGCTGCTGCAAGCCGGCTATGTCTACTTCCTCATCAGCCACCACCATCGCCCCGAGATCATCGAACGATCGCAAAGCCTCTTGATGGAGCGGTCGGTGGACGGCGTCGTCGCCATAGACACAATCCTGCCCTGGCACATGCAACTTCCCACGGTTTCGATCTCCTGCCCCGACAAGCAGGAAGGCGTAACGAACATCGTTCTTAATCATCGCCGGGCCGCGGAGCTGGCTTTCGGTCACCTCATCGGACTCGGTCACAAGAGGATCGCGATCATCAAGGGCCAGGAGTTCAGTTCCGACACCGTTCCCCGCTGGCAAGCTGTTCGTCATGCAGCGGCCAAGGCAGGCCTCACGCTGGATCCGAGACTCATCACCCAGCTCGAAGGAGATGCGCCCTCTCACGAGCCTGGTTACTTTGCCGCAAAGCGGCTCATGGCCTCTGACGCTCCCTTCACCGCCCTCTTCACCTTCAACGATGTCTCCGCGATCGGCGCGATTCGTGCTCTCCGCGAAGCCGGCTTGCGGATCCCGCAGGACGTTTCCGTGGTCGGGTTCGACGACATTCAATCAGCGGCGTTCCAGAACCCTGGACTGACCACCGTCCGCCAGCCCTTACGCACCATGGGCATGCTTGCCGCCGAAACGATCGTAAGACAGATCACCTCACCAGGCGAACACTCCCCCGGGAAAAATCTGTTGATCGATCCCGAGTTTGTGGTGAGAGAATCCACGTGTCCTCCGCCGCCCGCAAGGAAACGCAAGCGAAAGGTATCAGCGTCCAAGCACTGACGAGTCAGTGGCCTGATGGACTACCGGATCAGGAGTCCGTCGGGGGATCGAACAGCCGTCATTCGCATCGTTGCATTGGAGGCATAGTGGGTTTGCCCAAGAAACGACGCCGCCCGCAGGTCCAGATCAGCCGCTTCTGCCTTCATCTGCCGGCACTCATCCGGAGAAGCGTCATGCGTCCTCGGAGACTGTTTGCAGTAGTCCTCATCGTGCGTGAGCACAAGCTTTTCTCCGGAGCCATTGATGAAGTAACGCGTCGTTACCGGCGGAATGCCGGCCATGGCAATCCATGCACTCAGGTCCTGCGCAAACGCCACGGGAAGCTGGCTCATCTTCAGGGAGTCCTGCTTCACCTGCTTGGAGAACAGAGTCAGCGTCGGCGTGGGCTCGCCGTTGTTTGGATGAAAGAATATGCCTCCGACAGCAATTCCCTGCTGCAGGTCGATCCAAAAAAATCCCCTCGCCGGTCCACTTCCGGTATCGGTCGTTAGCATCATGTAACGCCCGTCGCGAATCCCAATGGGCACCGAAGAGCGCAGCAAAACGGTTTCGATGATGCTGGGCAATGGCCTGTCTAGGCCGAAGTGAAAAGGAGCGTACGGCACCAGCGTAGTCATGGCATCGCGAACCTTCGCAACCTGAAGAGCTTCTTTGGTGGGTTTACCGGCGTAGTCGCTTAAGACCCCAAGCAGGTCGCTCGCGATCGGCTCCCGGAAGACCACCCGCTGAAGATGCGGCTGCGAGCGTTTACTTGAAGCAATCTTTCCTGACGATTGTTGCGGCCCCACAACCACCATAGCTAGGGAACCCGATGGCGCATGCGACGGCGAAGCAGATCGAACGGGAGTTTGACCATGTATCGCCGGCGCGGCAGGACCACTTTGTCCCCACCGGGCGATCACAACCGCACCCAGCGAAAGCCCTGCCAGGCAAAGCACGAGACTTCCCGTTCCCGGGGTCTGGAGAAGAACCTTGGCATATCTGGAGATGAGCACAGGCACTCCTGAGGGCGGCACGGTAACCGCCAGCCTTTGAAAGCTGCATCGGTGTGGCGATCATACCAAAGGCCGCGCGCCGCTTCAGGCCATTGCATACCGACTCGGCAGAATCTTCAGCCCTGAGATCGAGAATTCTATGACTTACGATGCAGGATATTTAAATTTTTAGAAAGCTATTGCACATTGCGTATAAGCAATATATGTTTGTTGCGAGGTCATCCATGCTTCACAACCGAATCGCACTGTTGCGGATGGAACGCTCGCTGACTCGGCAGGCTCTGGCCGCTGAGGTGGGGGTCAATCCGCAGACGATTGGATTTCTCGAACGTGGCGATTACACGCCTTCCCTGGAGTTGGCTTTCAAGATCAGCCGCTACTTTAAATTACCGGTGGAGGCGGTCTTCTCCCCCGATCCGTTTCGCCCCTTGAGCGAACAGGTCTACGAGATGCTTCGCCGGGAGGCTTGAGATGAAGCCATCGCTGGCGCTGCGAATCTCTCTCTGGGGCAATAACCGGCGAATGCGACGCATTGCCGTACTGACATGGGCAGCGATGCTGGGGTTCGATCCCTGGATGGTGTCCCGGCTCGCACGAAGCTATTCGGCGCTCGCCATGCTGCCGAGTTTATTGTTGCCCACCATCACCCAGTTGGGCATTACCTGGCTGGCATTCCGTGGAATGCGAATCGGGCTGGCGCAACCGACATTGGAGGACAGCGCCATCATGCAGTTTGGATCGGAACTCGAAACGCTTACCGACAATCAGTGCGAAGAGCTCTACGAACGCCGCTTCCGCGACTTCTTACTGGGTCGCGCCTGCAAGGATGAACGCGAAGCAGAACTGCGCTTGAAAGCCGAAGGCTCGGCTTACCGTCTTCTGCGGCCCGGCCTGGTTGTCGTCGTCGCGGCATATTGGGCCATCTGTCTGCTGGGGCCGTTCGAATCAATCCGCGAGCCGCTGGCCATTACTGCCATCGCCTTCACTTGGCTCGCGGTTGCCGTGCTGGTGCTTCCAACCATGGTGCGCATGTGGACCCAGCCGAATGAAGTTGGAGAAATCAGGGTTCACAAAACAGCCTGAACACGTACCTGTTCAGCATGCCGTGCTTCGCTTTGCGTAGAAATACCTTCCGGAGGTGTCACTTGAACTCGCTCGTGAAATCAATATCGATCGTCGCTCTGACCACCGTACTCTCGCATTCCATATCCATGTCCGCACAGCAGTCGCCTTATGTTGTGGGCGCTACTGTCAGCGGCCATGTGATCTGCGCGGATACCAATGCTCCCGCACGGTTTGCCAAAGTGCTTCTCAAGTCCACCGTACCTGACCATACCGGCGAAGACTTCGTAAAGAATCTGCAGAAGAACATGGCAAAGGCCACCAAGGGCGATTCTGCGACGCCGCCCAAGCCCATGACCGACGAGCAGAAGCGATCTCTCGCAGCAGCCGCCCGTGGCATGAACCGGGCTACAGACATGATGAACGCTTCTACCGTGGGACTCGATGGCGCCTACAGCTTCGCCGGCATCCAGCCTGGGACGTATTACGTCCACGCGACGGTCGCCGGCTACATCGATCCGTTCACCCAGCTCTCCGATGAAGACTTTACCAGCACCGATCCCGCCACGCGCGCACGCGTCGCGCAGATACCAACTATCACCGTAACGGGCTCAAACGCCGCCCACGTCGACCTTCGGCTGGAACGCGGCGCCGCCGTAAGCGGAAGGATCCTCTTCGACGATGGCAGTCCCGCCGCCGGCTGGACGCTCTCAGTCGTAACGCCAAAGTCCCAGGAAAGCCCCGACGACGCAGCCAGCGCCATGATGAATCAGGCATTGGCGATGGGCGGCGCCATTCAACTCTTCAAGACCGACGACCTCGGCCACTATCGCATCTCCGGCCTCGCTTCCGGCGACTATGCCGTACGCGCAACCCTCGTCACCACAGCCATCGGCATCAGTGCCTCCAACATGGCAGACGGCGGCAGCGGCATCAACCTCGCTGTCTATACCGGCGACACCTTCAGCCGCGCCGATGCAAAGCCCGTCACTCTCATCGCAGGCGAGGAGCACCAGGGTGCTGACATCACGATCCCCGCGCACTCCCTCCACAACATCGTCGGCCACGTGTACGCCAAGGCCGACTCGCATACGCTGAACATGGGCAGCGTCGCACTTACCAGCAAAACCAATCCCGGCCTCCATCTCAAAGCCGCGATTCGCGACGACGGCAGCTTCCACTTCGAATACCTTCCCGGCAACGTCGTCTATACCGTCACCGTGGATGACGCCGCCGATGGTCGCACCAACGGCACCTCCGGCAAGTTCATGGGCATCAGCATTCCGGACCAGGAAGTGCTGCACAAGTACGGCACCGACACCGCCGATGTAAGCCTTGGAGACTCCGATGCAGACAACGTGCGCCTCACGGTGGCACAAACCGACTGGACCCCACCGGCAAAGAAAGCCGGCGCCGCAAATTCAAACCCCGCCGCCCTGCTGAACGGTTTGCTCAGCGCGGGCGATGACGACAAGCAGTAACCTCACGGAGGAGTGATGATGAATCGGACAGCACCAGTCTGCATGCCCCACTGCGCCCACGCGACAGCAGCATTTCGAGCGATAACATTCATCCTGCTGGCCGGTTTTTCTCTATCTCTCTTGCAGGGATGCAGCAGCAGCACCGCTACCTCTACGACAGTGCCACCACCTATCCAACTGCAAACCCCAACCGTCTCGATAACCCCATCTGCGACAAGCCTCACGACAGCCCAATCGCTTTCAGTAGCAGTTGCGGTCAGCGGCAGCGCCACCACACCAACCGGGTCGATCACTCTCTCCAGTGGCAACTACGGTTCTTTCGCGACGACGCTCGCCAACGGCACAGCAACCATAACCATTCCCTCCGGTCTTTTACTTGTCGGCAGCGATAGCCTTAACGCCACCTACACACCCAATGCGGCCAGCGCCACGGCATACAAAAGCGCGACCGGGACGGCGTCTGTCGCCGTCACTCTTGTTTCCAACGCACCCACCGTAACGACTTCCTATGTGACCTACCCAACAATTAGCGCTCCGTTCCAGGCAATCGTTTCGCCTTCCGGCACCGTCTTTGTCGGAGTCGCAAACGGCGTGCAGGTCTTTACTCCGAACAACGGCGTGCTCAAGCCAACGTGCGTCAATACATTGTCACCAACCTTACTGTCAGAAGGAGGCGACGTCTCCGAATTGAGCTATCTGCCGGGTGGCACAGACATCGCCGCCGGTATCGGCTCACCAGGAGCGATCTTCTACAACGCAGCCGCGCTGCAAACCTGCACCGCAACGGGTTACGTCTCAAGCCAGGGAACGATCGCCTCCGACCAGGGATCGCAGGCCGTCGCCGTAACTCCCGATGGAAAGTTCGCCTTCGTCTCCAACGAGTACGGCGTAGCCGCCGGCGCAACAACGGAAGGCAACATCGGCGTCGTCTCCCTACAATACGACAGCAACGGAAACGTCAACGGCGGCACACTTCTCGGCCAGATCTCGACAGGAGGAACCGCGATCGCTGGCATGATTCTTCGCCCGACGGCACACGGCTCTACGTCACCAGCGAGATCGCGGCTTCCAGTTCACAGGGATCGGGAAGCAACCCAGTCCTCGCCAGAACAGGTTGCGTGCAACAGACCGGAGGCTCAAGCAACATCAACGGTTTGCTAACGGTGATCAACGTTGCAACCGCCGAGACCACACCGGGTTCCAGTGCGATCCTCGCCACCGTAAACGCCGGATGCAGCCCTGTACGAATGGCCGAGACCGCCAACGGATCTACGCTATGGGTCGCCATACGCGGAGACAATCGCGTCCTCGCATTCAGCACCGGCATGCTGGAACTGACACCCGCCAATGCCCTGCTAGGCTACGCCGATACCGGTGGCACAGCACCCGTGGGCATCGCCCTGCTCGATAGCGATAATCTGCTCGCCGTCGCAAACTCAAATCGTTTCAACGCCGGAATAGCCAATGCAACCATTCTCTCCGTTGCATATCCACCCGCAGCCAGCGTCGTGCAAACGGTCGCCACCGGCTTATTCCCACGCGAAATCACAACGGGCCCCGACGACGCAACGCTCTACCTGACCAACTACGACTCCAACACGCTCGAAGTAATTTCAACGAAGTAGAATCCACATCAGTGGACCAGATGCGGCCTCCATTTAGAGACGACTTCCGGATCGAGCAGTGCCTTGATAAACACGCCGCCTACAACCGACCGCGCCTGAAAACCCATCTGCTTTCCGCTTATCGTGTCATACCAATCTGTAGTGGGAACACGTGACGGCGTAGTGTCAGCCCAAACAACGAGCCGATGCAGCAGATCCTGAAACTGCTTAGGATCATTCGTCAACGTTCCAGTCCACACTTCCCAATCCAGCTTGGTAAAGGTCTTGCGATTGTCCAGCGGCAAACCATAGGACTCCATGTGTTTCGAGTAGAAAGCCCATTCGGCCTCTGTGATCTTCGCAGGAAAGAGATTCAAGCCGAGAATGCGATCCCACACGAGATTGTATTTCTGGCTCCACGTCCCCGGCTGGTCAAACGCAAGCTTGTAGTGATCGCCATCACGCGCCATCTTCTCCCACGTTGCCGGCAGCGGACGCACAACCTTTTCATATCGCTCAGCCAGCGGCTTATCGCCGACACCCTTGGCGATTTCAACAAAGGCGCCCAAGGCCTCTATCGCTTTGATGGAAAGATTAGTGTTATGCGCCAGGTGACCCGCAAAGTCATCCGTACTAAGCTGATTCTCCGGGTCCATTCCTTTCGCCTCAAGATAGGCGGCCCACTTAGTAAGCTCCGGCATGTAGTGCTTTGCAAAGTCCCAGTTGCCTTCCGCACGCCCCAGCGCCGCGATCATCAAAATCAAATTGCCGCTCTCTTCCACAGGCATCTGATCTTCTTCATTCGACTCCGCTCCTCCATAAACCTGCCCATCCGCCAGCGGATAAGTGCCCAGATCGTGCGGCGCAAACGGGAAGCGCCACCGTGGCAGCGCGGCATACCGCATCAGCGGTTCAAGCTGAGCCTTCAATAGCTCCGGGTTAAACAAAAGGAAGAACGGTGACGATGGATAGGTGACATCAACAGTATCGATGCATCCATTGCTGTCATTCTCTTTAGAAAACAGCATCGGCGTTCCATCGATATCAGCGACAAGCTTATGCGCCGCAATGGTCTGGCGAAAAAGCAACGCTGTCAAATACCCATAGTCGTCGCCCCCAACCTTCACCATATCGGCCATGAGGTCGGCATCGAACGTAGTTCCCTTCGCGTCGAGCGCGGCGTACTCCTTCTCAGCTGCAATCAGCATCTCCGCTTCGGTCATACCATTCCGCTGCCAATAGGGACGAAGCTTTCTACCCAGATACTCAATCGCATATCCATCGGTATAAGCCAGCAACACGTGCCGCTCAACCGGCTGCACCCCCACTGCACCGAGCGGTATCTCCGCTGAAAGATGCGCCGCACGCCCATGTCCTCCCGCTGGCTGCGGCATATCCAACAGATCGCTTTCAGGAAGGACTCCGGAAGTAGCAAAGGAAGGAATTCCATCATTCGACAGCGATGTAGCACTTCTGCTCGCATCCGGAACCGCAAGATGAAAATAGCCCCAGTCGATCCGCATACGATCGCCGGACTGATGCAGCGTAGCCTGGTCTCGCGAACCCACATTCAGCACTGTTAAACCCGCAGCATGCGTCCGCGACCACGTCACAGGCTGCGCGGCATCGTTCACCGCAATCATCGGATCGACGTCCAGCAACAGCTCTACCTGGTGCGTCTTGCCATCGGTAGTAGCAGCGCTCCACGAAAGATACGTCACCGGCCGCGACATCACATCCAGGTCCTTCGGAAACAGCGGCGTAAAGAAGCTCACGCGCAGCTCGATCCCAGCCGCGGTAAAGCGATAACGCGAATGCAGTGGCGTGACTTCCACGGACTCCTGCTGCATCGGCGCAATCGCAGCCAGTCCGAAGTATCCGCGTGGCATAGCCCCCATCCATCGGTAAACCTGACCATCGATTCGAACCAGCCCCACCATCGGCTGTGCTGCTTCCGACCAATGCTTCACCGGCACATCCGTCAGCTTGTCCCCCATGGACCACAAGCTGAAGTAAGGGTCATTCGCCGCCAAAGGCACCGCAGGCGGCCGATGCTGTTGCTGACCGAACGCAGCCACGCTAGCCAAAAGAATCCCAGTCCCAACCTTCAATTTAAGATCTACTAACATGCACACTCCAATTTCCGGCGATCCATTGATTCGTTTTTACTGACGATTTCCTGCTAACTTCCACCACGCAATAAATCCGGAGAACGCTCTACTGTATGCGCGATCAACTCACCGAATAAAGTATTCGCCCAGGCAAACCACGAACGAGTGAACATCTGCGGATTCTCCTTGTGATAGCTCTCATGGCGTACTTCTGGAGCGCTGCCTCCACATCATTCGCGAGTATCCATGCCTTGCTGGCGAGTACGCTGTCGTGCAGGATTTCGCCGGCCATCTGCGCAAGCTGGCGAAGCGAGGTGACGGCGAAGAGGTTTGACGGAATAAGGAACGGGAGAACGCAGGCATCGTCGGAAGGCCGGAAGCAGGAAGCGATTAACCCCACCGGCTTGGCAGGATATCCTATGCCATTCACCAGCGAGTCAGTAGGATTGGCAGCCTCGCGTTGGAAGCGATATGGTCCTTCACCATGGGAGCGCTGCTGCACGCGCATAGTTTCAACCACGAGTGTCATCGCATCTTTCCACCGGGCATCAAACGGCGCCACATTGCCGGTTGCCTTCCAATAGCCATGCGCCAGGCGGATAGGATAGCAAAGCGAATCGAGCTCGTACTTCCGCTCCCCGACACCCTGTTTCATGGTCGTCTTGTCATGAAGACTCCACTCAAGCGGTGGCGCGGAGAGATCCGCCATAAAAGCGTTCGCGTAAGGATCGATGAGCAAGCAACGCGTCTGACGCCGGATGATGCCTTCGAGCAGCCTGCTCAAAGCAGGATCTTTTGCAGCAAGGGGCAGATAAGGCCAGACCTGCGCAGAGGAATCCCGCAACCACATCGCGGCGATATCGCCCGTAACGACAGCAGTGTCGGGCTTGCCTTCAAACTCACCAGGGATCACCGTCGTATCGAGCGTGTTTGGAAAGCAGTTGACAAACATCGAACGCAGAACGGGATTACCGATCTGCGCGCTCACCTGCTCCAGGAAAGCTTCGACGGCGGCACTCCGGAACTTGCGATCGGCAACGGCGGGACGTTGGTGCGATTCCGGTTTCCACGCAATTGCTGGAATGAAACCGTGTGCATTTCGAGACGTGGAAGCGGCCGCGGCGCAAAGTCCTTGGCCGATGAAGCTGCGGCGAGTGAGGGGCAACATCATGCCAGCCCATGATACGGCATTCTTCGCCACGCTTAAGCGGAAGGTGCGTCGGCGAGATGGAAGACAAGTCTGCCGCCTTGAACAAGCTTTGCGTGCTCTACGGAGAGACCGTTCACCGGTGCGCCGTTCCACTCGACGGACTTGATGTAGATGGCCCCCGGCGACTGGCGCCTCGCTTCGATGGCCAGCTTGCGTCCCTCGCCGACCGTCAGCTCCACATGATCGAACAGCGGCGTCCCAAAGTCATAGCGAGCGCTCACAGGATCGACAGCATAAAGTCCCAGCGCGCTGATCACAAACCACGCCGACATCTGCCCGCAGTCTTCATTGCCCGCCATTCCGTCCGGCTTGTTGTCGTACATCGTCTCCATCAGGCTGCGGACGCGTTGCTGCGTCTTGTGCGATGCGCCCGCAAAGTTATAGAGATAAGCCACATGATGGCAAGGCTCATTGCCATGCGCATACTGACCCACCAGTCCCGTCACGTCAGGTGGCATATCCGCCGGCATCTCGGAGCTTTGGTTGAAGAGTCCATCCAGCTTCGCAACGAACGCCGCGTTCCCACCCAGCATCTCGATCAACCCCTTCGGATCATGCTGAATGCAGAACGTCGTCTGCCACGCGTTAGCTTCGGTATAGTCCCTCCACTTGCGAGTGACAGAAATCTCCTTCGGATCAAACGGCCCAGCCCAATGTCCATCCGCATAACGCGGCCGAATAAAGCCGGTCTCCTTGTCAAAGAGATTCGCATAGTTCTTCGCGCGCTTCGCGATGACATCGTAGTCCGCCATCGCCCCTGCAGCCTTTGCCAGCGCGGCAACAGCACGATCGTCATACGCGTAATCCAGTGTCTTGCTGGCGGATTCATCCTGCTGATCGCACGGCACGTATCCCAGCTTTCGATACGAAGCCAGCCCACGATAATCATCCTGCATCTCCCGCTTTTGGAACGGCGCATACGCAGCCTTCGCATCAATGCCCGGGAAACCCTTCGCTATAGCTTCCGCAACAACAGAAGAAGAATGGTACCCAACCATGCATCCTGTCTCTTCGCCTTGAAGCGGCCAAACCGGAACTCCTGCTGGACTTTCTTCAGCCATCCGGATCAGGCAGTTCACCATGTCGGGCACACGATCGCCAAGGATCAGCGTGTACACCGGATGCAGCGCACGATACGTGTCCCACAGCGAAAACGTGCTGTAGTTGTGCGCGCCCGCAGGCAGCGTATGCACCTTTCCGTCCATGCCACGATACTTGCCATCCACATCGTCAAACAGCGTAGGCGCAACCATCATGTGGTACAGCCCGGTATAGAAGATCTCCATGTACTTCGTTTCGCCCGCCGGGATAGCAACACGTCCCAGCTCCTTGGCCCATGCAGCATGCGCAGCCACACGTACCGCCTCAAAGTCCCAGCCTGGAACCTCGGCCTTCAGGTTCGCCTCCGCGCCTTCTACACTCACGCCGGAGATACCGGTCTTCACGTAGACGACTTCATCCTCATGCGTCGCGAAACTCAATACCGCACGCAACGCAGTACCACGAACTTCATCGGTCTCACCGGTCGCCGGAAGCCCATTGTTGTAGGCCTCTAAATGAGCAAACGGCTTGGAGAACTTCATGCAGAAATAAATCTGCCGTCCCATACCCCATACATCCTGGCTGCGGCCGCCCACAATCGTGTCGTTGCCAACCATCTTGAGAAAAGCCCAACGCACCGGCGGCGTCGTAGCAGGCTTACTCGGATCAGTCTGGTTCGGCCCACCATGCATCAGATCGAGAAGAAACCGCGCCTTCTCCGACTTCGGAAATGTGTACTTATGGACGCCCACGCGTTCCGTCGCCGTCAGCTCAACCTTTACCTTCGACTCCTGTAGCTTCACCGAATAGTAGCCCGGCACCGCAACCTCATCGTCGTGCGTAAAATGCGCCCGGTAGCTCGTCGGGCTATCGATCGCAGCCATCGGATCGAAGTGGAAGTCATCGGTGGCCGGCATCAGCAGAAAGTCCAGCAGATCAATGCACCCGGTGCCGCTCAAATGCGTATGGCTAAAGCCGAGAATCGCCTTGTCGTTGTAGTGATAACCGGAGCAGTGGTCCCAGTCGCGCACGCCTGTATCGGGGCTCAACTGCACCGCGCCAAACGGCACCGTCGCGCCGGGGTACGTATGCCCATGCCCGCCGGTACCGATCGCAATCTTCACATGCTTCGTATTGTCGCTGCCCTTCGCCGCTTCCGCGGAAGCCGCCAGGAACGGTTGAAACGATCCCGGCAACCCGAAAGCGTCCCTCACCACACAAGCCAAAGACGCAGCCGACGCTCCACCTAAAAACTGTCTTCTTGAAACCATGAACTCCCTTTCAACAACTCTCTTCAACGTCCCGTCGCATTCGCAACGATAGGATGATGCTCCGGCGACGGCACGCCACCGCTCACTGCTCCGGGTTCCAGCAACGAATCCTTGCAGATCTTCGGCGCGTTGATGATGTTACAGCGCGCCGGCATTCCATTGCCAAACCCGACAGAGTAACCCGTCCACTGCGAAGGCTCCGACAGCGGATAATCCGTGCTGATCATCTGCGCTCCCGAGTCCAGCAACTCATCCCTGCGCGTCGTATCGTTCGTCCGCGCCGCAACGGTGCTATCGTCCGCTCTCGCCCGAATCAGATATCCCTGCTTCACCAGGTCGTCGATCACCGCACGCGTCCCGCCATTCTCTTCCACGAACGCCGCATCCGGCTGCCCGGTATCTGCATTGGTAAACAACACCCGTCCCTCCAGCACAGGGTGACCTGCAGTATAGATAGGGCCAACATGCTTCTGGTCCATCAGAAAAATAACCTTGCCGCGCGACTTCGCCAGCGTCGGCCATCCACCCGCGTGTACCGCGGCATCAAGCGTTGGATACCTCCCACGCACCTCATCCGGCAAAACCATCTCGTTGTCCGGAAACACCGAACGAATCTCTTTATCCAGCGCATCAAACGTCGCCGACGTAAACGGCTCCGCCAAAACGCTGTTCGGGATCTCACGCGTCGCGCCTTCCTTGGTTTCGATCAGCAAAAACAAAGGCACATGCTGCGGATGAGCCTTGGACCACGCACGAACTTCGCTCAAACAAGCCGTCAACAGATGGCACGAGCTGCGCTGGTTCAGGTCAGCAATATGGATCACCTTGAACCCCGGCTTATCCATCTCATGGTTCGGATCAAAATCCGGATCCGGCGGTAGGCCCGCCTCCTTCGTCAACTCCACAATCCTCGGATGCGCAAACCTGCCGCCCTGCGGGTCTTGCACAATGTCGATCTCCAACTGCCGCACACCACCATCCAGTTGATGCGTCAGCGTCGCATGATGATACTCAAGCGATGCATACCCCTTTGGATTCTTCGCCCGCGTAAACTTCTCTTCACTCGGCGCAAATCCCAGGTTGTAGCTGTTGTGCGATCCAATCACCTGGATCTGATTCAGATGCACAAGCTTGTCCTGTTGCGCCTTCGTCTGCCCTACTGCCGCCACGCACGCCACTGCGCAGGCAACTGTGAACGCGATCCCAACGTTGCTCTTCAGTGTTCTCATACCGCTCTCCCTTGCTTCGCCGGCCTGTCGCCGTCCTCTGTTTTGACGAAAGACAACGGCGAGGAGCATGCCTCTGCTCCTCGCCGTCGGGTTAGTGTTACGTCCTTCACAGCGCTTCGCCTAAAAGATCACCTTGGCCGCGAACTGCACTTGACGCTGAGGGAAGAAGCTTCCGATGGAACCGAAGCTTCCATTGCCATCCGTGAGGGCGCCATCCGGAGCCTGCCAGTTGGTCACGTTCAGTGAATTGAACATCTCGGCGCGGAAGTCCAGCTTTACCCGCTCCGCCGTGACATCGAACTGCTTATGCAGGCCGAGGTCCGTATCGAAGTAGAGGAAGCCGCGGAACTTGTTGCGCGAAACGTTACCGTACGCTGAAGTATTGCCGTAGGACGCAAACGAAGGAAGAGCGTAGCTCGAGAATGGAAGATAGTTCTGAAGAGACGCCTTGTTGGTCGCCTTGGTGAACGCCGACTTTGGATTGACCCACGGCGTCCCGGTGATGTGCTGCGGGCGCAGCGTCGCCAGGTCCGTGGTGAAGAGCATACCCGTCGTCCCATTCGTCGACGAGCTCGAGTAAGTGAGATTGAACGGCATGCCGCTGGTCATGGTGTTGATCATCGTCGCCTGCCATCCGCCTAACGCCTCTTGCAGGAAGCCATGCGCGTCATGACCCCAATGCCTGCCCTTGCCATAAGGAAGGTCATACACCACCGAGGTCGTGTTATCGATCGGCTGGTCATAGCTCGAAGGGCCGTAGTCGTTGCGTGGGTTGGCGAAGTTCACGCGCGAATTGTCGCCGTTGTTGGTGTCCAGGTGTCCCGATGCAAGATCGAACGCCCGGCTGTAGGTGAACGCGTTGAGCACATAAAGAGCGCCCATCTTTTTTTCCACCTTGGTCTGCAACGAGTTGTAGCTCGAGGAACCCTCAGGCAGCGAAATCTCGATGTCCCCAAACGTGGGCACCGGACGACGCGACTGGTAGGTGGGGCACGCTGCAACCGTAGCCAGAAGGCATGGCGCAGCCTGGTTGTAATCGGCCAGCAGCTCGATGTGCCGTCCAACGTTGCCCACATAGGCAACATCCAGCAGCCACCCACCGAACAGCTGACGCTGCACACCCAGGAAGTAGCTCTGGATATACCCGGTGATGAAACTCGGTGGGATGTAGCGTGTATTCACCAGCAGCGGGTTGAAGTTCGCTGGGCTGGTGAGTCCATTGGCATAGCCCTGCTGCGTCTGGCGGAAGCAAAGCGCCTGGTTCTGCGTGTCGTTGGTGCACAGGTTCGAGCCCACCGGAGTGACGAACGGGCTGGGATTGTTAATCGCCGCGTTCACAACATCAGGCCCGTTGTAGGTCAGGTTGTTTTCGCCGCCTTCACGGTTGTACTGGGCGTACACCAGGCCATAGCCCCCACGCAGCACCGTCTTCGGGTCAATCGAGTACGCAAAACCGAGGCGCGGAGCGAAGTTCTTCATGTCCGTGTGTACCTGGGACTCGTTGAAGATGCTGCCGCCAGAAGCCTGCGTCAGTGACAGTGTGGTGGGATTGAAGTTCGCGAGACGGTTGTCGCGCTCCCACTGTGGCGTCATCACTTCGTAGCGAAGACCTGCGTTGATGGTCAGCTTCGGAGAGACGGAGAAGTCATCCTGCACGTAGCCCGCAAAGTAGCGCTGACGCAGATTCTTGACGACGTAGTTGGTGATGGAGTACGAGCTGCGGTTGCCAAAAAGGAAGTCCGCGACCTCCTGCGCCTGCGCTACCTGCGTCGACTGGCTGTTGCCCGTAGCCGTATCCTGCGGGATGCAGCCGGTCTGCGTGGTCGTGGTGCAATTTGCATAGAGCCCGGTTGGACCCGCCGCGAACTTGCTGGCGTAGTTGTCCTGCCCGTAGCTGGGGTTGTAGTCGTTGATCACCGTATGAATGATCTGTTGCTCATAGCCGAGTTTCAGCGAATGGCGTCCGCGCACCCACGTAAAGTTGACCTTCGGGTTCCACAGCGTCGGATCCTGGAACTGCGGGCTCGACGTCTGATTGCCCAGCTGCGTGAATCCGCTGATCGACTGGCCGTTCAGCGTACGCACGAGAGAAGGATCGGTCGGCAAGCCGTCCGTAATTCCATACTTGGTCAGCAGCGAGGGCTGCCCTGCCGTGTAGGGCGTCTTGGCGCCGATGTTCCGCGTCCATGCAAAGCGCATGTCCAGCAGCTTGTTCTGGCTGATCGTCCACGTTGCGCCTCCGGCGATCTGCCGGTTCTGCACTTGGACGTTCGAGTTCGCATTGCCACCCGCGGGGCCTCCGACTGTCGGCGGATCGAAGATGACTTCCTGATGCTCCGTGTAGCGCGAAAACAGCTGCCACTTGCCATAGTGCTGATCGACGCGGACATCGCCCTTGTTGTCGTTGATCGTGCCGCGCGGCGCGTTCGAGTAGTTGTTCGTGATGTTGCCGTAGTTTACGGCCGTTCCACCCACGTTGTTGGCAGGAAGAAGCCCGAGCACTGCCAGAGAGAAAGGCGTTGCGCCTGCCGAAGCATCGCCGGTGGCATAGGTAACGCCGGTGATCGGGTTATAAACCGGGATCGGCTGCGTTGTCCCCGCTACCGTGTGCAGGAAGAAATGTCCAAGCCGCTGTTCAGCATCCGGCAGCGTCACCGGCGCAAGCTGATAGTTGAAGATCTGCCGCAGCCCTTCATAGTCCGCAAAGAAGAAAGCCTTGTCCTTGATGATGTGTCCGCCAAACGTTCCGCCAAACTGGTTGCGGATCAGCTTCGGCTTCTGGCCGGTTACCGGCTCGATCGGGCCGACAGCGTTCAGGTCCGTATTGCGCAGATAGTCCCACGCATGCCCATGGAACTGGTTGGTTCCGCTCCGTGTCGACGCGTTGATCACCGCGCCCGGCATACGCCCATACTCCGCCGAATAATTATTCGTCTCCAGGCGGAACTCGCTCACCGCATCTGGCGAAGGCGAAATGTTCTCGTTGCCGAAGCCTTGGTTCGACGTTCCATAGTTCGAGTTCTCTAAACCGTCCAAGATGAACTCGTTGAACTCCGACCGGAGGCCGTTGATATCGAATGCGCCTTCGCGGCTCGAAGCCGACTGGTTTTCCAAAAGCGACTTGCGTGTACCCGGAGCCAGCAGCACCAGGTCGGCATACGACCGTCCATTCAGCGGCAGGTTCTCCACCTCGCGCGTCGCAATCACCTGGCTGCGCGAACTCGAATCCGTATCCAGCAACTGCGCTGCCGCGGTCACTTCCACCGTCTGGCTCACAGCACCCGGCTTCACAGAAACGTCCACGCGCTGGCGCGCATCGGTCGATACGTTGAATACCTCAGTCCTCGACCCCTCAAAGCCCTGAGCCTCGGTCGTCACCTGGTAATTGCCGATCGGCACCGAATCGAACTCGTACTTGCCGTCCTTATCGGTATGCCCGGACAGCGCCACGTTCGTCGCCACGTTGACCAGGGTCACATTCGCATTCTGAACCACGGCTCCGGAGTTATCGCGAACGTAACCCAGCACCGACGCCGAACCAAACTGCGCATGCGCGCTGGTGCTGCCTAGAACGAGAAGCGCAACCGCAACCAAAACCACGCCCATACACGCCAGCAAACGCCGGATTCCACCGTTCGTACTCTCCATCTTGTCTTCTCCATACTGCTTAATTTTCTGCACTTGGCCTCTTGCAAAATCCGCTACCCAGGGAGCTACGGCTCCTGCGTAGAGCGGATAAATATCCAGCTGTTATCGAACGGCAACGAACATTACGCGGTAAGGCAATAGCCTGTCAACGAAATTGATACTTTTCCTTTATCGATAACGTAATTTTGTCTTCATCGCTCACTAAGTCATTTATTTTCAACATTTCCTTGATATTGATTTCTGAGGTACCGGTAAACCCCCGTGGACTAAAACAGCCTGCCACAGAACATCTCAGGGCTCAAAACACCTTACCCAAGCCTCCACGGACCAAGCCTCGCCACACCAGCACGATGCCCTCGTGGCACGCGGAAGCGCCCCGAAAAAGCCTTTTGTTTGTTCAACCCAATGGAAGTAGCTTATGGTCTCCGCACCGCGCGATGTGTTGTCATCGTGTGAATTTGCGGGGTGGCCTGTGCATTACGTCACCGCTTACGCACGAAGTTTCAACCGCCCCAGCCAACTCACGAGATCGTCGTTCCCTTCGTCTCCGGAATCCACACCCAGCAAAGGGTAGCCAGCAGAAAAGCCACTCCCGAAGCCGCAAATGCCACGCCAAAACCATGCTTCTGCGCCATGCTCCCCACCGTAAACGGCGCCGCCGCGCTCGCCACCCGTCCTACGTTATAGGTAAAGCCCTGCGCCGTCGCCCGAATGCGCGTCTCATAGAGTTCAGCCGTCACCGTCGCAAAGCCTGAAAAATACCCCGTCCCAAAGAACGCCAGCAGAGGCCCCAAAACCACCAGCGCCCACGGCGTATGAATGCGGCCATAACCAAAGATCAGCAACGCCGCCAGAACCAGATACGCAATATAGCAACGCTTCCGCCCAAACCTGTCGCTCAAAAAACCGAAACTCACATACCCGAACCACATCCCCACCTGCATCAGGATCACCGTAGCCGACATCGCATGCACGGAAAGCCCCACACCACCTCGGCTCCGCGGCAGCGAAAGATAAGCCGGCACCCAGATGTTGAACCCCCACCAGGCAAACAGCGTGCAGGCGTTCATGCACGTAACCGCAATCGTCTTCGCCCTTAGATCGCGCTGCAGAATGCGGCGAAACCCATTCTTCGCACCCGTAAACGGTAAAGCGGCCGCACGCTTCCACACCTCCGGCTCTTCCACTCCACGCCGAATCGCCAGCGTGAAGAACGCCGGAATAATCCCCACAAAGAAGACAGCACGCCACCCCTTCCACGGCAGCACAATCCCCGCCACAAGCGCCGCCAGCGCATAGCCAATCGCCCACGAGCTCTGCATGATCCCCAACGCCTTGCCGCGATGCCGATCGCTCCACGTCTCCGCCACCAACGCCGCTCCACTGGCCCACTCGCCACCCATGCCAAAGCCCAGCAATATCCGGAAGACCGCCAGCTCCACAAGGTTCTGCGCAAACCCACAGGCAGCCGTGAAAACGGCATAGATCAGCATGCTCCAGATCAATGCCCGGGTGCGCCCATAGCGGTCTGCAATGGCTCCAAAGAACAAGCCTCCAACCGCGGCCGACAGCAATGTAATCGACCCAAGCACACCCGCCGTCTGCTTCGAAAGCCCAAGGTCCACGACCAGTGAAGCAACCACCAGCGCATAGAGCATCACATCGAACGAGTCCAGCATCCAGCCGCACGACGCAGCCGCAAGCGCCTTCCGTCCAGCCGTCGTCGACTCACGCCACCATGCAAACCGATCTTCCAGCACAGCCTCCGCCAACTCAGACCTCTTCCTTCGCACTACCCCTCAGTCCTGCCCGCTCCATACCCGCCACCACCGGGCGATTCAATCCGCAGCCGGTCGCCCCTACGCAACTGCAGCCGCGCCTTCGCCGACACAGCTTCAACACTGCCGTCCACACGCAGCACCGTATTCACCCCACATCCACCGGCCCCTCCACCCTGCACCCCATAAGGATGGCCCGTCCTCCGCTCGCTCAACAGCGTAACGGACGTATCGGTCAACATCTCATACTCGCGCCGCATCCCCTCTCCACCCGGATACTCTCCTGCACCGCCGCTTCCCTCCCGCAACGCATAGCTTCGTATCCTTAACGGCAGATAGTGCTCAATCGCCTCGATCGGCGTGTTGCGCGTATTGCTCATATGCGTATGCAAGCCGCTCAAACCGGCCAGCCCGTTGCGCCCACCCATGCCTCCACCCATCGTCTCGTAGTAAGCAAACGCCGAGCCATCGGCCCTCACACCACCCAGCGTCACATTGTTCATCGTTCCCTGGCTGGCCGCGGGAATCACCTCCGGCAGCGCCTTCGCCAGCGCTCCCAGCACCACATCCGTGATCCGCTGCGACGTCTCCACATTGCCGCCCGCCACCGCCGCAGGATGCCGCGCATTCACAATCGTTCCCAGCGGAGCGAGCACCCGCACCGCCCTTGAAATCCCCGAGTTATACAAAACATCTTCCTGCACAAGACAGCGAAAGCAATAGATCGAAGCCGCCAGCGTAATGGCAAAGTTCGCATTCACACCGCCATCCGTCTGCAACTCCGTGCCCGCAAAGTCCACCTCCGCCGTATCGCCTGCAATCCGCACCATCGCACGAATCCCAATACGCTCGCGGCTAAACCCATCATCATCCATCACATCGTCAAAGCTGTATGCGCCATCAGGAATCCGCGAGATCGTGTCACGCATGATCCGTTCCGCATAATCCTGCACCGCACGCGCGTAGTGCCGAACCCGCTCCAGCCCATATCGCGCCACCACCGCCCGCAGCCGCGCTTCGCCCACGCGGTTCGCCGCAATCTGCGCACTCAAATCACCCTCACGCTCAATCGGCGTACGCACATTCGCCAGGATCAGCGCCATAATGTCCTGGCACGTCTCTCCACGTCGAACCAGCTTGATCGGCGGAAGAATCAGCCCTTCCTGAAACACCTCCTGCGCCAGCGGCATCGACCCCGGACTCATCCCACCAACATCCGAGTGATGTGCGCGGTTCGCCACATAGAACGATGGCGCACTCTCATCCCCCACAAAAATTGGCTGCACCAGCGTGATGTCCGGCAGATGCGTCCCTCCGCGAAACGGATCGTTGAGGATCACAACATCGCCCGGCTCCATCGCCACATGCTCGATCGCAGCCTGCACCGAAAGCGGCATCGCTCCCAGATGCACCGGCATATGGTCGCCCTGCGCAATCGCTTCCCCACGCTCGTCATAAATCGCGCACGAGTAGTCCAGCCGCTCCTTGATGTTGGGCGAAAAACCCGTCCTGCACAGCGTGATCCCCATCTCCTCCGCAATCGAAAGAAACAGGTTCTTGAAAATCTCGAATTCGATCGGATCAGCAAGGGCAGCCATCATGGAATCTGCCTCTATTGATATCACTCAGCACACCGACATAGCAGAGGTTTCATTGAGGGAAGTTCGGCACAAGCCTTGCCTTGAAGGGGCACGGCTTCAGCCGTGCCATAAATCGCCTGCAACCACCGGGGCTTTAGCCCCTGAGGGGGACGGACGCCTGGGTCACCCTCCGGAGCTTCCTTAACGCTCAATCCTCGAAGCCACCAACGTCCCAACCCCATCAATCCTGAACCGGAAGTTCGGCGGCACCACCACAGTAGCTTCACCTCCACTGACAATCGCCGGCCCAATCCCTTCCATCCCCGGCATCAACTGCTCACGATGAAACACAGCCGTCTCCCAGAATCGATCTCCAAACCAAGCCTCACGCGCACTCACCGGCTCAGGCAGCGAACGGCTTACAGCCTCCGCCAGCGGAAACTCATACTTCCTCGTAATACCCGCCGCATTCACCCGCACGTTTACCACTTCCGTAACCCGCGATAAGTTCGAGTGTCCATAAAGCCGCTGATGCTCCCTATGAAAGTCATCCACATACGTCGGCGTAAGCGGAACCTGTATCTCATACGCCTGTCCTCTGTACCGCATCTCGAGCAAGCACTCGATCACCACGTCCTTAGCTTCAAACCCTTCAGCACTGATATCCGCTTCCGCTCTCGCAACAAGCGGCGCCATATACCCCTCAAGCACTTCAAACGACAACCCATCCGAAGCCTTCAGGATCGTCTGCGTATAGTCTTTCCGCACATCGGCCAGCAGCATGCCCAGCGCCGAAAGAACCCCCGCATGCTCCGGCACCAGCACCGTCCCAATCTCCAGCGTGTCCGCAATCTCACACGCATGCATTCCCCCTGCACCGCCAAACGCAAGCAGCGCAAACCTTCGCGGATCATGCCCCCGCTGCACGGAAACTGCCCGAATCGCCCGCTCCATGTTGGCATTCGCCACCTGCACAATCCCTTCAGCCAGCCGCATCACGCCGATCTGCAGCTTCTTCGCAAACGCCTCCGCACGCTCCACCGTCCGCGCCATATCCAGCGCCATACGCCCGCCAAGAAAGTGTTCCGCCTCCATCCTTCCCAGCAGAAGATTCGCATCCGTCACGGTCAACTCCTCTCCCGTGCCATAGCAAACCGGCCCAGGATCAGCCCCCGCACTCCGCGGTCCCACGCGCAAAGCACCACCGCGATCGACATAAGCAATCGACCCTCCGCCGGCACCCACCGTATGGATATCCAGCACCGGCAGCCTCACTGGAAAATCTCCCACGGTAGATTCATTCGTCGTCCCAAGCTGCCCATCGACCAGGCTCACATCTGTCGACGTCCCTCCCATATCGAACAGAATCACTCGCTCAAACCCCGAAGCCCGCGCCACCGCCTGCGCTCCCACAGCCCCAGCCGCCGGCCCCGAAAGAATCGTCCGCACCGCCGTCCGCCGCGCCTCACCCGCCGAAATCGATCCCCCATTCGACTGCATCACACGCAGCTTCGTCCCCTGCAGTCCATCCTCAAGCGCCGTCAGGTAACGCGACATCATCGGCGTCACATAAGCATTCACCACCGTCGTGCTCCACCGCTCATACTCGCGATACTCCGGCAGCACACGATGCGAACTCGACACCGTAAACCCCGCCCGCACCAGATGCGCCTCCACCTCCCGCTCATGAACAGGATTCGCATACGAGTGCAGCAGACAAACCGCAACACACTCCGCGCTCACCGCACGCAGCTTCTCCGTCAACGCATCGAGCTCTTCCACCTGTACTGGTTCGAGCACCACTCCATGCTGATCGAGCCGCTCCGTCATCCCAAACGTAAGCCCCGGCTCAATCATCGGCCGATTGGCCCGCACCATAAAGTTATAAAGCTCCCTGCGCGTCTGCCGCCCAATCGCCAGCACATCCTCAAAGCCCTTGGTCGTCACCAGCGCTACGCGCGCACCCCTCCGCTCCAGCACCGCATTGGTCGCCACCGTCGATCCATGCACGACTTCCCCAACCGTATCCGCACCCATCAGCTCCGCAATGCCCGCCAAAATCGCACGCGCCGGATCATCCGGAGTCGACCGCACCTTGGCAACAGAAAGCCCTCGCGCATCCAGCCGCACCAGGTCCGTAAACGTCCCACCCGTATCCACACCCAGTCGAATCATCTACCCTCTTCGCTGCTCTACGGACGGCCCACGCGAATCGGCTACTCGCGCTCCAGGCGAAACCCATGCGGCAACAACTCACCCAGCTTGATGTCCACCGGCCCATCCTCACCCGGCCCGAACACCCACGTATCCACCCCACCAAACTCATACAGAATCTGCCGGCAAGCCCCGCAAGGCATGCTGTTCGCGCCATTCAGATTCGCCACAGCCACAGCCCTCAAACGAATCCCCGGGCCCACCTCGCTGACAGCTTTCGCAATCGCCGTATTCTCCGCGCAGATCGTCAGCCTGTACGAAGCATTCTCCACATTCGGCCCCGCAAAAATCTGCCCATCGTCCAGCAGCACCGCCGCCCCTACGCGAAACTTGCTGTAAGGCGAATACGACTGCTCAGCCGCCTTCTCCGCGATCGCCCGCAACTCCGCAATCTTCTCCGCCGTTAACCCGCTGGGATGTATCGTCTCTGTCATAGGTAACTGAGGCTATCGAGAATCGTCGCCCATTACAAGCCTCAAGCCACCACCACATAGGGCCGCATCATGTCATTCGCCTCATGCTCCAGGATGTGGCAGTGCCAAAGATACTTCCCCGCATACCCCTGGAACGGCACCACGATCCGCGTCACCGTCTCCGGCGGACACTGCACCACATCCTTCCACCCCATCTCATGCGCCCCCGGCTTCAACAAATCCCCCGTCGTCCGCAGCCCGTTATCCGCGAGATAGTCATACACCGAAAAGCTCTGCCGGTCGAGCACCTGAAACCGCACCATATGCAGATGGATCGGATGCACATCCTGCGTCAGGTTCACGAAGCTCCATATCTCCGTGCTGTCCAGCTTCACAAACTCCGTCACAGGTTCCACCCAGTGCTTGCGATTCAGCAGCATCACCATCGGCTCGCCGTTATCGCCATCGAACTCATTCAGCGTCATCTCCCGCCGCCGCACAGCCGTACTCTCATCCACCCGCGGTAACTCCCTTAGCACCGCAGGCACCACACTCTCATCCACCACCTTCTCGCGACCAACACGAAACTGCATCAACTCCAGCGCATCACTCATCAGCACCACACGCTCCCCACGCGCCTGGCTAAAGTCCACCACGATATCCGTGCGCTCCGCTGGCGCCAGCACCAGCCGCTTCCTCTCCACCGGCGCCGCCAGCAACCCCTGGTCCGACCCAATCACCTGAAAGCTCATCCCATTCGACAGCGCCAGCGAAAAGAACCGCGAGTTCGCCGTATTCGCAATCCTCAGCCGATACTTCCTCGCCTCAACCTCGTGATACGGCCGCACCTTGCCATTCACCACCATCGCATCGCCCAGATACTCCTGCGCCCACGCCCCTTCATCCGGAGGGTTCGGATAGTACAACTGCCCCTTCGGATCGAAGCTCCGATCGTAGATCAACAACGGAAGCTCATACTTCCCCGACGGCAAGCCCAACCCCGCCTCATGCTCATCGCGAAGCACATACCACCCCATCAACCCTGCAAACACATTCAACCGGCTCACACCCATCGCATGGTCATGCACCCAGAGCGCCGTCGGGTCCTGACGATTCGGATAATAGTCCAGCCGATTCTTCCCCGGCCCAAACCAATCCTCCGGATACCCATCGCTGATACTCGGCACCCTCGCCCCATGCACATGCGTCACCACCCGCGTCTCGGGCGCATCCTTCAAACCCGGCATGTCATGCATCGGTGAATCCAGCGGCAAAAAATGCTTCGCCGGCAACTCATTCACCCAGTCGATCAGCACCCCCTCGCCGCACTTCGCCTCAAACAACACCGGTCCCGGCCCATCCCCATAGCTCCACTGCTTCGACGCAGGCAGATCGCGGTGCATCTTCCGCTCCACCATCCGAATCGGCACGCGATAGTACGGCGCATCCACCGCCTCCAGCATCTCTGAAGATCGCCGTCCCTCCGCCTTCATCAACTGCGGCAGCGGCAGCGCATCCACAAACGACGCCAGCTTCATCGCATCGATCGTCTTCGCCTTCTTCGGCCGCACCTGCCCCGCCGCCGGCACAGGCATCTGCATCCCCATATGTGCTTCTTGCTGCGCCAACGTCCTCACACCACCAAGCGCAACCCCACCAGCCAGCAGCCCACCCTGCTGCAACACGCGCCTGCGGCTAAAACCCTTCACACGCAACCCCTCAGTTCTTCACCACACCCGTCTCAGGATCAAGCAACACCGGCTTCAAGTTCTTCGGCTTAGCCGAACCAAAATCGAACATCCCCATCATCGACCCCGACGTTGCATCGAACGACCCCGCACCAACCCGCTGCCCACCCAAAAACACATCCTCAACAAGCCGCATGATCGAAGTCTGGTCCGTCTGCGTGTGGTCCACAAAGTTCGCCTTCGCCCACGGCGAAATCACAATCAACGGCAACCTCGGCCCCGGCCCGCAGCGTCCCTGCGCATGCGCGGTCGCCGGATTCACCCCCGGCAGCGCCGTCGTCCCATCGCCACAAATACCGGGCCCATCCAAACGGTCAGCCTTGCCCGTCGACCCATTCGTCGTCTTCGCCATCGCATGGTCATACCATCCATCCGAGTCGTCATACGCAATCACCACCACCGTATGCTTCCACTCCGGCTGCTGCTCCAGCATGTTGATCACGCCCACCACAAACTTCTGCTCTTCCAGCGGCGACGAGTACCCCGAGTGCCCATCCTCATACGCCGGAGCCTTCAAATAGCTCACCGCCGGAAAGTTCCCCGCCTTCACCGCGTCGAAAAAATCATGCACATCATACTGATGGTTCGCCGCCCCATCCGCGTTCGTCGCAATCGTCTTTACCGACTTCGGTCTCACATGCAGCGGGTTCGCCGTCGACTTGTAGTACTGGAACGGCTCATGGTGCGGCAGATAATCCCGCTTCTCCGTCTTCAACGGCGACAGCGTACTCCTCCGGCAGCCTGTCGTCCCATTCGGGTTCGTCACCGTCAAATCGAACCCACCCTGAAAGAAACCCCACGACACACCCGCCTTCGTCAGCATCTCCCCAATGTTCGGCCCCGTCATATGCACCAGCGCATCCGACGTGCTCGAGCAAACATCCCCCGAAGGCTGCGGATCGGAGATCATCGTGAATCCGCCATTGCCATCCGCAGTGATCCCGCCCTCCGCACTCTGATCGTTCACCGCTCCATTCGTCTGCCCTGAAATCAAGTTGATCGCACCCGGCGTCGACGGCCCAAACACCACATCGAACTGCCTGTCGCTCATCGCATAGTGCTGCGCATAGTTCCAATAAGCCGTCACGGTATTGCCATCGAAGTACCCCATCGTTAGCCCGGCCGTCGACGCAACGCCCGCATTCTCCCCCGGCACCCGCGGCCCATCCGCATGCCCAACAGACTTCGGAAACAGGTCCATCTTCCCACCATCGAACGCCATCTGCTCGGCCTGATATCCATGGTCCTGGTCCGCCGTCGCCGCCTGGTCGCGCCTCAGCCGAAACGGATTCGCCCGCCCCGCACCATTCGCCATATTGATATAGTTCGGATTCTCGAGCAGCAACGAGCCGCTCAGTCCATCCACCCCTGGCGTCCCTGGCAGCGCCATGAACACAGGCTCACCCGGCGCATTCGCCGCCTTCGGATACGTCGCAAAGTAGTGATCGAACGAAACGTTCTCCTGGTAGATCACCACGATATGCCGAATCGCATCCTTAGGCCCGACCTTCTGCCCCACCATCGTCGACCCGCCAAGAACACCCACAGCCACAACCGCAGCAACCTTCCCGCACAAACCGTTCATCCGCAAACCCTCATCTTTCGCGACATCTATTAGACTCTTCATCTTCACACGCTGAAAGCTCAACAGAAAAGCGCAGCTTCATGGGATGGTACGACTCTATAAGAATTGTCATTCTGAGCACCCCATAGCTTGTCATCCCGAGCATCGCGAAGGATCTGCTGTTTGTTCGGGTCGGCACAACTCCTTACGAAGCCCATCTCAATCCCCCAACCGCCTCTGCCACTCCGCAATCGCCTCCGTCTCCGCACCAGGAAGCGTCAAATGCCCCACCTTCCGCCCCGCCCTCGCAGCCTTCCCATAATCGTGCCGCCACATCTTCGCAAACTGCGAAGTCTCTTCCACCGCCGGCATCGTCCCAATGCAGTTCAACATCACTGTAGGTACGCTCTTCGTGCTTCCCAACTCCATCCCCACAATCGCCCGCAGATGATTCTCAAACTGCGAAGTCTCCGCACCCTCAATCGTCCAGTGCCCGGAGTTATGCACCCTCGGCGCCATCTCATTCGCAACCAACCCATCGTCCACCACAAAGAACTCCACGGCCAGCACACCCACATACTCCAGCCGCGTCAGCACATCCTTCATGTACTTCTCCGCCAGCGCCTGTAACGCCGCAGTCGCCTTCGCATAAGGCGCAATCGACGTCCGCAAAATCCCCTCGCGATGAAAGTTCTCCACCAGCGGATAGAACGCTGTCTCGCCGTTCAGCCCACGCGCCGCAATCATTGAAACTTCCGTCTCAAACTCCAGCATCTTCTCCAGAATGCAAGGCACCCCACTCGGCACACCACCCACATGCTCCCAAGCCGTAGCCGCATCTTCCGGCGTATACAACCGCGCCTGCCCCTTGCCGTCATACCCCAGCCGACGCGTCTTCAAAATCGCCGGCAACCCAATCACCTCAACCGCACGCTCCAAGTCCTCCAGGCTATTCACCGGCGCAAACGGAGCGACCGCAATCCCGCACGACTCAAAGAACCGCTTCTCCACCAACCGGTCCTGCGCCACGCCCACCGCCCGCGCATTCGGATGCACGTGTACGCCGCCTAGCACATCCACTTCAATGTTCTCGCTCTCAATCGTCACCACATCCACCGTCGCCGCAAACGCCGCCACAGCCGCCGCACTCTGCAAGTCCACAGCGACTAACGGAGCCACCAACTCCGCACAATCCCCCACCTGCCCCGCGCAAATCACTTCCACACCCAGCGACGCGCCAGCCTCAGCCAGCATCATCGCCAGCTGCCCCGCACCCAGCACACCCACGCGCTTCTTAGGCTCACTCATGAAATTGCCATCGCCCTTTGTTGTCATCCCCGAAGGGGATCTGCGTTTGCAGTTGTAGTTGCCCTTGCTTTTCCTTCGCGACCTTCGCCCAACTTCGCGACCTTTGCGTTCCCGTTTTTGCCGTTGCTTTTCACCCCCGAGGATCAGGCTCCCGTAACACACTCTTCGTCTGCGCCTTCCGAAACTTCTCCAACTTCGCAGCAATCCCCGCATCCTCCAGCGCCAGAACAGAAGCCGCAAACAGCCCCGCATTCTTCGCCCCCGCCACACCAATCGCAAACGTCGCCACCGGTATCCCACCCGGCATCTGCGCAATCGACAGCAATGAATCCAGCCCATTCAGCGCCTTCGACTTCACCGGCACACCCAGCACCGGCAGCGTCGTCTTCGCCGCAATCATCCCCGGCAAATGCGCCGCTCCACCCGCACCCGCAATCACCACCTTCAACCCTCTATCTTTCGCGGTCAAAGCATACGTCATCATCTTGTCCGGCGTCCGATGCGCACTCACCACCTCAACCTCGTACGCCACGCCGAACGCATCCAGCACCTTCGCCGCCTCTTCCATCGTCGGCCAGTCGGACTTCGACCCCATCACGATCCCCACCACCACACTCTTCTTCGCCTTCGCCATCACACGCTCCATCCGCGCAGCACTTCCACAAAGCCTTCTTGCTCCAGCGCCTGCACGCGGTCCTTCAACGACTCCACCGTATCACCCGGCAACACCGCACAACGCAACTGCAACACAATCGGCCCCGCATCCACCTCTTCCGTCACCTGGTGGATCGTGCATCCCGTCTCCGCAACACCCGCATCCAGTACCGCCTGATGCACACTTTTGTTCATCAATCCGCCAAACGCAGGCAGCAGCGATGGATGCACATTCAGCAACCGCCCACGCCACACATCCACAAACGCATCCGACGTAATCCGCATATACCCAATCATCAGCAACAGCTCCGCACCCGCCTCTTCGAACGCCGCCGTCACTCGCGAGTCATACTCCTCACGCGTCAAACCCTTCGCATCCAGATGCAGCGTTTTCACACCATACGTCGCCGCGCGCTCCAGGATCCCCGCCTGTGCCTTATCCGAAACTACCAGCACAATCTCAACATCGAGCGCCCCTTCAGCAACAGCCTCCAGCACACCCTGCAACGCCGTCCCGCGCGTAGAACCCAGCACCCCAACCTTCAGCTTCATGCCGCGCGCACCTTCGCCATATGCTCCACACGCTTATGGATCAACTCAGCCGTTCCAATATCCGCCCGATGAAAAAACGGCCCTTCAATCCGCGTCACAAACGCCTCGCAAATCAATTCAGCCTCGGTAATGGTCTCCGCCATCGTCACCACCGCAACCGTCCGCGATCCAGTCGACACCAGCAGCCCACCCTTCACATCCACCGCACCCAGATACAACCGCGTATCCGACCGCAGATCCCCCGGCAGCAACACTACATCACCCTTACGCGGCGAATCCGGATACCCCGCCGGCACCACATACTTGCAAACACTCGCCAGCCCTCGAAACAGTACATCGATATCAGCTAGCGTCTGCTCCACGATCGCCCGGCATATCGCCACAAAGTCCGTCTCCAGCAGCGTCAGCAGGTTCAAGCACTCCGGATCGCCAAATCGCGCGTTGTACTCAATCAACCGCACACCATCGCGCGTAGCCATAAACCCGCCATACAGAATCCCCTGGTATGGCCGCCCACAAGCCTCCTCCACCGCGCCAGCCACACGCTGGTTGATCTCCCCAGCCAGCCTGACATCCTCTTCCGTCACAAACGGCAACCGCCCGTCGGCATCGCTATAACTTCCCATGCCACCCGTGTTCGGCCCACGATCCCCCTCATACGCGCGCTTATGGTCCTGCACCAGCGGCATATGCTTCAGCGTCTTGCCATCGCAAAAGCTGATCAACGAAAACTCTTCCCCCACCAGCTTCTCTTCGATCACAAACGACCGCCCATGCTCCACCAGCTCCGCACAGAACGCCAGCGACTCCTCCATCGAGTGCAGATGGTCCCCACAAACCTTCACACCCTTGCCGCCAGCCAGCCCATCGTCCTTGATCACATGCCGCCCCGGCAGCCCCGCCAGCACAGCCTCCACGCCATCCATCGACGTGAACCGCTGAAAGAAAGGGTTCCCCGGAATCTCATACCGCTGCAGCAAATCCCGCGTAAAGCTCTTGCTCGACTCCAGTCTCGCCAGCGACTGCGTCGGTCCCACCACCGGAATCCCCGCCGCCCACAACGCATCCGCCACACCCGCCGCCAACGGAGCCTCCGGCCCAATCACCGCCAGCCTCGGCCGCTCCTTATTTGCAAACTTCATCACCGCATCGCAATCGGCCACATCGCCGGTCGCATACTCCACGCAAAGAATCTCAATCCCCGGATTCACCGCCGACCCAAAACACAGCAACTCCGGCTTCTGCGGACTCCGCGCCAACGCCGCCGCAATCGCATGCTCCCGCGCTCCCGACCCGACAATCAGTATCCGTTCTCTCATGCACCCACGCTCGCCATCACCGTAGCCTCAAGCGGCCTCAAATCAGGCTCAAACACGTCGCCCGTGATCTTCTCAAACAACTGGATATACCGCGCCGCCAGCTCCGCAATCAACTCATCCGGAGGCACCGGCAACACCTTATCCAAATACGGATCGCAACGCTCTCTGAACCACAACCTGAAGAACTCCTTGTCGATCATGTCCGGCTCCAACCCTTCGGCCACACGCGACGCATAACTCTCCGCAATCCAATACCGGCTCGAGTCCGGCGTATGAATCTCATCGATCAGCAGAATCTCGCCATCCTCCGCCACGCCGAACTCATACTTCGTATCCACCAGAATCAACCCACGCTCCGCCGCCCCCTTCTGCCCAAAGGCAAACAACTCCAGCGCCTTCCGCGAAGCCAGCGCCCACTCCCCCGCGGTCAACCATCCTTCGGCCACAATCTCCTCCGCCGTTATCGGACGATCATGCTCCTTCTCCTTCGTCGTTGGCGTAATCATGTTCTCCGCCAGCTTCTCGTTCTTCTTCATTCCATCCGGCAGCGAATATCCACCAACCGCCCGCATGCCCTTCGCATACTGCGTCCATATCGACGTATCCGTCGACCCCGTCAGATACCCCCGCACCACAAACTCAATCGGCAGCACGCGACACTTCCGCGCCACCAGCGCATTCGCATGCGGCGAATCCAACACATGGTTGCCAACAATATGTTTCGTCGCCTCAAACCAGCTCAGCGACGTCCGATTCAACACCTGCCCCTTGAACGGAATCGCCCCCAGCATCCGATCGAACCCACTCTGCCGGTCCGTCGTAATCAGCAACAACCGCCCATCCCCCAGGTCATACGTATCCCGCACCTTCCCCGGATACTTCGCCGGCAACGGCAAATCCGTCTCCACCAAACAGCCCGGTATCGCCGCCATCAATGCCTCGCGCGCGATCATGCCGACACCCCATCGAGCACAACACCCTCAACGCCCGCCTTCACCACACCAAGCTCCCAAACCGCAAACGGCTTCATCGTCTCCGCAAGCTCGTTCTTCAAACCGGCCGCACCAATCACCACCAACCCCACACCCATGTTGAACGCCCGATTCATCTCCACCGCATCAATCGACCCCAGCCGCTGCATCAACCCAAAGATCGGCGGCGGCGTCCAGCTCTTCATATCGATCACCGCACCCATTCCCTTCGGCAACACCCGAGGCACATTCTCCACCAACCCACCACCAGTGATATGCGCCATGCCTTTAATCGCAACGCCAGCATCCAACGCCCGCTCAATCGGCTTCACATAATTCCCATGCGGCACCAGCAACACATCCGCCAACGTCTTCCCACCAAGCTCCTCCATCGGAGCATCAATCGCAGACCCATTCATCGCAAACAGCAACTTCCGCGCCAGCGACCACCCATTCGTATGCAGCCCCGTCGAGCCAACGCCATACAACACGTCGCCCTCAACAATCTCCGCGCCCGTAATCACCTTCGCGCGCTCCACAACGCCCGTCACAAACCCGACAACATCCAGCTCACCCTCGGCATACACCGCCGGCATCTCCGCGGTCTCTCCACCCACCAGAGCAATGCCCGCTTCCGCACAAGCCTCGCTCATCCCCTTCACCAGCCGCTCAATAATCTCCGGCTCCACCTTATGCACGCCCAGGTAATCCAGAAACGTCAGCGGCCGCGCACCCATCACTGCGATATCCCCCGCCACCGCCGCCACCAGGTCATGCCCCAGCAGCTCGTAATACTTGCCTGCATCCCCACCGGCAGCCGCTGCCGCTTCCGCCGCCATCACCGTAACCTTCGTCTTCGTCCCCACACCATCGGTGCTCTGCACCATCACCGGATCGCTCATCCCCCGCAGCGCATCCCCCAGCGAGTACATCGTCCCAAACGACCCCAACCCCGTCAGCACGGCCTTCGAGTGCGTCTTCACCACATGCGACTTCATCCGCCGCACGGCCTCATTCCCCGCCTCAATATCAACACCCGCCGACTTGTAATCCACCTTCACACTCAAACCATCACCATCCGTTCCTCAATCCTCTTGCCTCTTTACCCTCAATCCTCTACAACTACCCGATCCATCGACGCGCATTATCAAACATCCTCTGCCACGGACTCTCCTTCAACCCCCGCGTCCACGTATGCTGCGTCCCCAGCGCAATCCGCTCCGGATGCGGCATCATGATCAACGCCCGCCCATCCGCGCTGCTCAACCCACAAACCCCATCAGCAGACCCGCTTGGATTCAGCGGATAGTGCTCCGTCACCTTGCCATATGTATCGATATACCGCACCGCCGTCACCGCATCCACACCCGCGCCTTCAGCATGCCCCTCACCATGCGCCACCACAATCGGCACCCGCGCCCCCGCCATCCCCTCCAGAAACAACGAAGGCGACTCCTGCACCTCCACCATGCAAAGCCGCGCCTCATACCGCGACGACACATTCCTCACAAACCGCGGCCACGCGCTCGTACCCGGAACAATATCCCGCAGCTGCGACATCATCTGGCACCCGTTGCAAACACCCAGCGAGAACGTATCCTCCCGCGCAAAGAACTCCGTAAAGCTCTCCTTCAACCGCTCATTGAACAAAATCGTCTTCGCCCACCCCGACCCCGCACCCAGCACATCTCCATAGCTAAACCCACCACAAGCTGCCATCCCCATAAAGTCCTTCAGCTCCGCACGCCCCGCCAGCAGATCGCTCATATGCACATCGACCGCCGCAAACCCCGCGCGATCAAACGCCGCCGCCATCTCAATCTGCCCATTCACACCCTGCTCCCGCAGAATAGCAACCCGCGGCCTCCCCCGATGCACAAACGGCGCACTCACGCGCTCACTCAAATCAAACGGCACATCCACAAACAGCCCCGGACGCTCAGCATCATCCAGCAACGCAAACTCCTGCTTCGCACACTCCGGATTATCCCGCAGCAGCTGGATCGCAAAACTCGTCTCACTCCAAACCTTCTGCAGAGCACTCCGAGTCGTCCGATATACTAGCCGATCTTCCTGCAGAAGATTGTCCGTACGGTTGATGACCACCTCATCACCCGGCACAGCATCCGCGACATACATCACCCGCAGACCAAACTCACGAAGCTGCTGCATCACCTCAACAAGATCTTCCTTGCGAACAGCAACAACCGCTCCAAGCTCTTCGTTGAACAACGACCGAACACCATCGTCATGCACACCGACGCGCAAGCCCACCTGGCTCGCAAACGCCATTTCCAGCAGCGTCACCAGCAAACCACCGTCGCTGCGGTCGTGATACGCCAGCAGCTTGCCCGCCTTGTTTAACTTTTGTACCGCATCGAACAGCGCCTTCAACTTCGCCGGATCATCCACATCCGGACAAGCCCCACCAATATTCCCCCAGGGCCAGAAAGCCTGTGCCAGCACCGACCCACCCAACCGCGCATCCATTGGCCCAAGATCGATCAACAACAGCACGCACTCAATCTGCGGCATCTGCGGCGTCAACGTCTTCCGCACATCCACCACCGGCGCAAACCCGCTCACCACCAGCGACAGCGGACTAACCACCTTCTTCGCCTCACCCCCATCACTCCAGACCGTCCGCATCGACATCGAATCCTTACCCACCGGAATCGTCATCCCCAGCGCCGGACAAAGCTCCATCCCCACCGCATGCACCGCGTCGTACAGCGCCTCATTCTGCCCCGGCTCATTCGCCGCCGCCATCCAGTTCGCCGAAAGCTTGATGTCCGCCAACGCACCAATTGCCGCGCCGGCCATATTCGTAATCACTTCCCCCACAGCCATCCGCGCCGAAGCCACAGCATCCGTCACCGCCAGCGGCGTCCGCTCCCCAACAGCCATCGCCTCACCGGTCGTTACATCAAACGAGGTCATCGTCACAGCACAATCAGCAACCGGAACCTGCCACGGCCCCACCATCTGCTCCTGCACAACAAGCCCACCAACACTACGATCCCCAATCGTAATCAAAAACGATTTCGAAGCCACACAAGGCATCCGCAGCACCCGCTCAATCGCCTCAGCCAGCGGTATATCAGCTATCAACATGGGTGGCCCATTCATCGCGCGCTCTTTGCGCGATGGGTGGGGTAGCGATGCCGCTCGCACAGCCTCCCTCTCAAACCCCCGCTCCATCTTCGGCGGCTTCCCAAACAAAACCTGCAAAGGCAAATCAATCGCAGCCGCATCCTCCCCATCACGCAACACAAGCTGCGGCGATTCAGTAGCCCAACCCACCACCGCCACCGGACACCGCTCCCGCTCACAAATCTCTTCAAACCCCTTCAACTCTTCCGGCGCAATCGCCAGCACATATCGTTCCTGCGACTCATTACACCAAGCCTCCAGCGGACTCAACCCCGCCTCACCCCGCGGTATCGCATTTAAATCGAACACGCCGCCGCATCCACCATCCTTCACCAACTCCGGAAACGCATTCGACAACCCACCCGCACCCACATCATGGATAAACGCAATCGGATTCTTGTCACCCCGCTGCCAGCACGCATCAATCACCTCCTGCGCCCGACGCTCCATCTCAGCGTTGTCCCGCTGCACACTCGCAAAGTCCAGCTCCGCATTCCCGCCGCCCGTCCCGCTCGAAGCCGCACCACCACCCAGCCCGATCAGCATCGCCGGCCCACCCAGCGCCACCAGCGCATACCCCGGCTTCATCGCACCCTTCTCTACGTGCTCCGTGCGAATGTTCCCCAACCCACCCGCCAGCATGATCGGCTTGTGATACCCATACACAACGCCGTCCGTCTGCTGTTCGTAAGTCCGAAAGTACCCACAAAGATTAGGCCGCCCAAACTCATTGTTGAACGCCGCCGCACCCAGCGGCCCTTCGATCATGATGTCCAGCGGCGAAGCAATCCCCGCCGGCCGTCCATACTCCTGCTCCCACTCACGCACCGCACCCGGCAGTCGTAAATTCGAAACCGTAAACCCACCCAACCCAGCCTTCGGCTTTCCACCGCGCCCGGTCGCACCTTCATCACGAATCTCACCACCCGCGCCCGTAGCCGCACCAGGCCATGGCGAAATCGCGGTCGGATGATTGTGCGTCTCCACCTTCAGCAAAATCTCAATCTCTTCCTCATGCGCCGCATACTCATGCGTTTCCGGATCGGCAAAGAACCTTCCCCCGCGCGACCCACGAATCACCGCCGCATTATCGCGATACGCCGAAAGCACATCCTCCCCACCAACCTCATTCGTATTGCGAATCATCGCAAACAACGACTTCGGCTGCTTCACTCCATCCACAGTCCACGAAGCATTGAAGATCTTATGCCGGCAGTGCTCACTGTTGGCCTGCGCAAACATATACAACTCAACGTCGGTAGGATTGCGCCCAAGTTTCCCAAACTCCGCCACCAGATAAGCAATCTCATCCGCAGCCAGCGAAAGCCCAAGCGCCGTATCCGCCTCTTCAATCGCCGCAGCCCCACGGCCCAGCACATCCACATGCGCAAGCTGTCCTTGCGGTCGCTCCGCAAACAACCCCACCAACTCATCCGCACCTTCGAAGAACACACTCTCCGTCATGCGATCATGCAGCAAGCCCGCCAGCGCTTTCACATCACTCGCACCCGCAATCGAAACCACCCGCGCCCGCTCAATCCGAGCAATCGTCTCAAAGCCCGTATTCCGCAAAATATCCGTAGCCTTACTCGACCAAGGCGACTGCGTCCCCACCCGCGGCCCAATCCAAACAACTCCGCCAGACTCACCACCACCTTCGGGTGGCCCATTCATCGCGCGTACTTTGCGCGATGGGTGGGGTAGCAATGCCGCTGACCCCGGCGACGGACCGGGTGGCCCATCCTTTCGCGCACTTTGCGAAAGGGTGGGGTGCCTTCCCTCAACCCCCGCACCACCTTCGGGTGGCCCATTCATCACGCGCACTATGCGCGATGAGTGGGGAACACCAGAAGCCAATCCCCCCAACTCCAACTCCAACAACTCCGCCAACTTCCCCTCATCACCCCAACCAGAAGCACCATCCTTCAACTGCAACACATACAACCAAGCCGCATCCACACCCGACACACCCGCATCAACCACACGCAAACGGTCCCGCAGCCGCTCCGCTTCAAACGCAGTCAACGCCGCCGGCCCTTGCAATATCCGCACGGGAGCAACAATCTTCTTAGAGGTGGGCGCTGTAATTTCTGTTGATATGGCTGGCGACATCTTCCGTTCGTTTCGCGGCGTCGTTGCGCTGCTGTTCAAGCGTAGCTAGATACTCGTCCGTAACATCACCCGTCACGTACTTCCCATCGAACACCGAAGTGTCAAAGTGCGAAAGCCCCGGCGCAGCCTCTGTAATCGCATCCTTCAAATCCTGCAGGTCCTGGAAGATCAACTCATCCGCGCCAATATTCTTCGCCAGCTCCGCCACCGTTTTGCCCGTGGCAATCAACTCGCTTCGCGCCGGCATATCGATCCCATACACATTCGGAAACCGCACCGGCGGCGCCGCCGAGCACACATAAACCTTCTTCGCACCCTGCTCGCGGCACATCGCGATAATTTCGCGAATCGTCGTTCCCCTCACAATCGAGTCATCCACCAGCAGCACGTTCTTGCCTTCAAACACCTGCGGTATCGGGTTCAGCTTTCGCCGTATCGACTTCTTCCGCTGCGCCTGCCCCGGCATAATGAACGTCCGCCCCACATACCTGTTCCTCACCAACGCATCGCGATACGGCAGTCCCAGCCGCGTCGCAATCTCCTGCGCGGCAATGCGGCTCGTCGAAGGAATCGGAATCACCACATCGATCGGCACATGCGCCCACTCGCGCTTGATCTTCTCCGCCAGCTTCGTTCCCATGTTGATGCGAGCCTGATACACACTCGCTCCATCCAGCACCGAGTCCGGCCGCGCGAGATAAACAAACTCAAACAAGCAAGGCGCCTTCTCATGCGCCAGCAAACTCTCATGCGAGTGCAACTCGCCCTGCATGTCGACGAACACCGTCTCACCCGGCGCCAGATCGCGCACCAGCTTGAACCCGCTCACCTGCAGCGCCACACTCTCGCTGGCAACCATGTACTCCGTGTTGCCGTTCTCACCGCGCGTCCCCAGCACCAACGGCCGTATTCCATTCAAGTCACGGAACGCCACCATGCCCACGCCGGCGATATGCGCAATCACCGCATATCCACCCTTGCATCGCCGATGCACTTCCTCCACCGCCGCAAAGATGTCGAACTCATTCGGCTTCACCGCTCCACGCCGCGTCAGCGCATGAGCAAACACATTCAACATCACCTCTGAATCCGACGTCGTATTCAGATGCCGCATGTCCGTATGAAACAAGCCTTCGATAATGTCCGGCACATTCGTCAGGTTGCCGTTATGCGCAAACACAATCCCATAAGGCGAGTTCACATAGAACGGCTGAGCCTCTGCCACGCTTGCGCATCCAGCCGTCGGATACCTCACATGCCCAATGCCCATGTTCCCCAGCAGCCGAGACATGTTCGTCGCGCTGAAGACCTCCGTCATCAACCCGTTCCCTTTTTCAAGGTAGAACCGGTCTTCAAAACACGTAGCCATCCCCGCCGCATCCTGCCCCCTGTGTTGGAGCATCGAAAGCGACTCATAAAGCGTCTGGCTGACTGGACTATGTCCGAAGACTCCGACGATACCGCACATGATCCCTCGCTGCCGTTATGACCAGTTGAAGGTCCGAAAAACAATTGCGTAGAGGTGCGTGAGAGTCCGGCTTCTCAAGAAATGCCGGCCCGTCACAACCTGGGCTCAAGCATCGATCGCCTACTTCATTATCTCGCATTCCCGCGAGGAAAAGCAGCCCCACTCCCCGCCCCATCTGATGTCAAGGTCGCTGGACAAAATGTAAAGGTCGCTGGACACCACAAAGTGTGAAAAGTCACCGTCGACCCACCACAAACCACCATAAAAACGCACCACAATTTCGACGGTAAAACCCGCATTTGGCTCTCCTCGGCCTACCCGAGTAGCGCTAGCAATCCCACCTCGTCCACCACCTTCACCCCCAACGACTCCGCCTTCTCCAGCTTCGATCCCGCCTCTTCTCCAGCCACAACATACGAGGTTTTCTTACTAACCGACCCCGAAACCTTTCCGCCAGCCCGCTCAATCAACTCCTTAGCTTCATCGCGCGTCAACGTCGGCAAAGTGCCTGTTAACACAAAGGTTAGCCCCTCCAGCTTCGTCCCTCGCTCCTTCTTCTCCGCCGTAAACGTAAGCCCAAACCCCCGCAAACGCTCCACCAACGCCACATTCCGCTCGTTCTCAAAAAACTCCCGCACGGTAGCCGCCACCTTCGGCCCTATGTCGTTGACCAGCTTTAGGTTCTCCTCGCTAGCCGCCATCAGCGCATCCATCGACCCAAACTCCTCCGCCAGCGCCTGCGCCGTCCTCTCCCCCACATGCCGAATCCCCAACCCCAGCAGCACCCGATTCAACGGCTGCTTCTTAGACCTCTCAATCTCCGCCAGAATCGAATCCGCCGTCTTCTCCCCAACTCGTTCTAAAGAAAGCAGATCCTCCTTCGTAATCCCATAAATGTCCGCAATCGAATGCACCAGCGCCTTCCGCGTAGGCTCATCGGCAACCGCTTCCTCCGATTGTCCCGGGTCCGGATTTTCGGACCCGGGTTCATCCGCCGCCTCAACCTCCGCCAGCGAATGCCCCAGCAGCTGTGCCACCATCGACTCCCCTAACCCCTCTATATTCATCACCCCACGCGAAGCGAAGTGCCGCAACTCCTCCTCCAGCCGCGCCGGACAGCTCACATTCACGCACCGCAGATCCACTTCACCCGGCTCCCGCACCAACCCCTCACCGCACCTCGGACAAACCTCCGGAAACACAATCTCCTCAGTCCCACGCGGATGTGCTTTGTCCTCAACCACTTCCGTAATCTTCGGGATCACATCCCCGCCCCGTTCCACGGAAACCCAATCCCCGATCCGAACACCCAGCCGCACAATCTCATCCGGATTGTGCAGCGTAGCCCGCGAAACCGTAGTCCCCCCCACAACCACTGGCGCCAGCGCCGCAACGGGCGTGACCTTTCCCGTTCTACCTACTTGAAACAAAACACCTTCTAGCTTCGTAACCGCCGCCCGCGCCGGAAACTTATAAGCAATCGCCCATCGCGGCGCCTTCCCCGTAAACCCCAGCCGGCGCTGCTGCGCCACCGAATCGACCTTAACCACAACGCCATCAATCTCATACGGCAGCCCGTCGCGAATCCCTTCCGCCCGCGCAATAAACTCCATCACCTCATCGATCGACCCCACCATCCGAGCTTCCTTATTCACCAGGAAACCCGCTCCCCGCAGCGCCGCAAGTCCTTCGCTTTGTTCATGAAGCAGAAACTCGCCCTCACGCAGCAGGAAGTACGCGAAGAACTCCAACCGCCGCTGCGCCACAATATTCGGTTCGAGCGTCCGAATCGTCCCCGCCGCCGCATTCCTCGGATTCGCTGCCGCCGCCATCCCCGCAGCCACGCGCTCCTCGTTCATTTTCTCGAACGCCTTCTGCGGCAGCACCACCTCACCGCGAACCTCAAAGTCCTGCGGCAAGCCACTTGTTTTCAATTCTTTAGCGGAAACATGCAGTGGCACACTCCGAATCGTCCGGACATTCGAAGTCACATCCTCGCCTACCGTCCCATCCCCGCGCGTAATACCGCTCTTCAACACAGCCTCACCGCCCGACCCAGGCCCATACTGTAGCGCCAGAGATAGCCCATCCAGCTTCAGCTCACACACATACCGCACCACCTCAGAGGCCGCCAGACCCCCAGCGACGCGCTCCGCCCAGGCCCGCAACTCCTCTTCGTTGTATGCGTTATCGAGTGAAAGCATGGCGCGCGAGTGCGCGACCTTCACAAACCCATCCTTCGGTTTGCCCCCCACGCGCTGCGTGGGCGAATCCGGCGTAACTAGTTTCGGATGCTCGGCTTCGAGTGCTCTCAACTGGTTCACACGCTGGTCATACTGCGCATCGGTCCACTCCGGCGCATCCAGCACATAGTAAAGATGTTCGTGGTGACGCAGCTCTTCACGCAGTGCTTCAATCTTGTGTTCCGGAGTCGGTTCGTGTGTCTTGGCAGCCATCGGACAGATTCTAAAGCCCAGCGCCGCCGCATCTCGAATTCCGCACCTCAAATCTCGGGTAAACTTGAACTTCAAGGAGTTTTATTCGAATGGCACACATGGTTTTCTGCACAAAATACAAAGCCGAAATGGAAGGCCTTCCAGAGCCGCCTTTCGACTCCGACTTCGGTCAGAAGATCTACAAGAACGTCTCCGCCAAGGCCTGGGGCGAGTGGGTCGAGCGCCAGAAGATGCTCCTCAACGAGTACCGTCTGCAGCCCTGGACCAAGGAAGCGCAGGAGTTCCTCGTCGAGCAGATGAACGAGTTCTTCTTCGGCACCGGCGGCGAGCTGCCGAAAGAGTACGTAGCCCCAACCCATTGATGTAGACTGTACTTACCCCAGATCGCTGGCCTCAACGGGTGCGAGCGATCTTCATAGCAACAAGTCGGGACGTGGCTCAGCCTGGTAGAGCGCACCCTTGGGGTGGGTGAGGTCGCTAGTTCGAATCTAGTCGTCCCGACCATTTTTCTTTTCCACCGTTCGTCCCGCCGACATCTCATTGCACTTCGCGGTAGGCAAGGAAGAATCCGGCGGGGACCAAGGCCCGATAGCGAGACTGATCCTCGAACGGGCGGGCGGGATCATTCGTTTCGACGAGGCCTATCGTCAGGGAACAAAGTGCATCGTGACAATATCTCTAGCTCCGACACCTTTTAGTACGTAGCTTTAGGCTGGCGGTCATATGTGTCACCGAACTTGTTGGCGTGGTCCAGAAAGCCCTTTCCTACAGGCACGCTTATATTGCCCAGGTCCACGGCATGCGATGGCACATGCACATGCCGCGCGAGGCCATCCAGCGCGGGTTGCGGCACACCTTCCACCCAGAAATTCAACTTGTAGTCTCCGGGCGGAACGTCGTGAATCACGAAGGCAGCGTCCACGAATTCAACTGCGTAGAGCGGGGTGGAGAGCGCCAGAACCACGGCGCTCATCTCGGGGTGGATGTTGCAGAAGATGTAGGAGACGCCTTCGCGGGAAAACGTGACGGACCTGCTCGACCCGGCTTCATAAAGCCCAAGGTCGAATCTTTTGCCATCAAAAAGCGAGAAGACGTTGTGGAAGAACGGGTCGGCGTTTGGGAACTGTACGACGCTCCCGACTGGAATAACCTGCAGGTGAGGCGTGAACATGCGGTTCTTCTGCAGGAGGGTGTAGTGACCACGCGGCGGGAATGCAGGCGACGGTGTTCCTGCTTCAGGCTGAAGCCAAACGACCACGGGAACGGCGCGATGTTTTCCGGGTTGCGATGCGACAAGATGCAAATGCACTTCGCCGGAACTGGATTCATGTGGAAGGTCCTGTGAGAACAGGGTTGGGGCTGCCAGCATGGCAGCACAGAGCATCCAGTGACTGAGCCGATGCGTCATCATCAAAATTTGTATCCCACGGCGACACCGGTTACGTTGGCTCCGGCGGCCGGTCCGGAGAGCTGCCAACTGTTCAGGCGGCGGTACTCAATAGAGAACAATAGATAGGCGCTTGGGCTGTAGATGATGTTGCCGGTGAAGGTGCGATTGCGGGCGAGATTGAGATAGAGGGGAGCGCCGGTGAAGGAGTAACGGCGAAGATCGTTGGCGAAGACGTTATCGATGCCAAGGGCAGCATTGGTCTCAAAGCGTTGCCCGAAGCGGCGCTTTAGCTCGATCCAACCGCCTACGTCGTTTAGTGCGCGGAAGTAATAGCTGCCATCCGGCTTTTCGGTGTAGGCAAAGTCCTTGTATCCGCCGCCACCGAGGCCACCGAGGCCAAGGCCGCGGTAAAAGCTTCCGGTCGCTTCCAGTTTGAGTGGGAGGTGGAGTCGTGCATCGAGAGTACCGGCCCACGAGTCGAAGCTGCGCCCGATGGATGAAAGATGCGGCGAAAAATACCCGCCGAATCCGATGTGGTTGCTGTCTTCGTCTGTCCTCGAGCCGACCAGTGCGATACGGGCCTCAAGCCCTGGATACCGGCTACTCTCTGCTGCGCTACCACTGGAGGCGATGACGGCGGAGGCAGGTGCGTCTCCGGGATCGATGAGCGCGGCCTGGAGACGAAGCGCATGTGAGCCAGGCAGATCGATGTCGTGCGTCATGCCAAGTTGCGGATTCCAGGAGTACAGATTTCCGGACCATGCCAGTGCGGGTTCAGCCACTGCAGTCAACGAGGAAGGAGTGTCCGGGTTGATGATGGGACGATCCAGGCTGAAGAACGCCTCGGTGTGGTTCCATTGGAGGCGAGCGTGGGCTGTTCTCAACCGCAGTAAGGTGGCGTTGCTGTTGTAGTAGCTGGTTGAAGTTGTGGTTGAGGCAGGCGTTCCGTCGAAATCGACGCGAAGATCGGCGGAGCTCTGCGCGCCGAAAAGATGCGGGCCACGTGCGTCAAAGCCGAGTATGGTCTGTCGCACGGATGCGCCGGTGGTGCCGCCGCCTGGAAGGGTCGCGGTCGGCGTTGAAGGCATGTCGACTGCACCGCTGTTGGCAAAGCCATTCAGCAATAGCAAACCGGTAATCTTCACGGGGTACTTCGATTCGCTTTCGACTTTCGTCTGCTCGTGCGTTGCGATCTGTGCTTCCTGCATGGCCTGGCGTTCGCGAATGTCATCGATCGTGCTCGATGAGCTGGTGGAAGCGTTGGCGGAAGGAGCCGGTGTCGATGTCGCCGTCGTGGATGGAGTTCCCTGTTGCATCTGGAGCCGAAGCGCATCCAGCTGGTGGCGCATCTCTTCGAGTTGCCGCTGCGATTCTTCCAACTGCGACTGGGTACGCGCCATGGCGTCGGTCAACTGTTGCACCTTTTGCGCGAGTGTCTGTTGATCCGCGACCTGCGGGTGGAGCGGACGCGCAGGCCAAAGCAGTACCAACAACAACGGAGATGCGGCTCCCCAACTGAGAAATGGCCGCGCCACGCTATGTCCATGCCTTCTCATTTGCAACGACCTCATCGTGGGGCGAACCCTCGAGCACATCCATAGGCGGTTGTAACGGCAGGGCGCGCGCCACCTTCATCTGAAAGACTGTCTCGCCATCACTACTGGAGAGAAGGATAACCTCACCACCATGTTCGACAGCAATGCGGTGAGCGAGCGTAAGGCCAAGCCCGGTTCCCTTCTGCTTGCCTTCACTGACAAACGGGTCGAACAAGCTCTTGCGAATGTTTTCCGGAACGCCGGCTCCGTTGTCGATCACGTTCACGACGATGTATTGCCCTTGCAATTCCACTGCTACTTTGACCTGACCAGAAGGACCGCTGGAGCGCACAGCCTGACAGGCATTTAGAAGCAGATTGTAGATGGCGCGCTCGATCTGCATGCCATCCACCACGGCGACGGTGTCGGCGGGACTACCGTAGTATGTTGCCAGCTTTACGCCCTCGGCGTCAGGGTGTGCCCGGATAAGCCCGACGGCGCGCTCCAACAGAGCATTCATGGTTTCAGGGGACCGCCTGACGCTGGTGCCGGTACGGCTGAAGATCAGCAGCGACTCGATCATGTCGGTTGTGCCGTGTACAGCGGCGCGGATGTCTGCGAAGATTTCGGCGCGTTCCTCCTGGCCAAGGCGGTCCGAGGCGAGGAACTCGGCATTGGCGTAAACGGCTGCGAGATAGTGCCGGAGATCGTGCGAGACCGAGCTTGCCATGCGGCCGATCGTTGCGAGCCGCTCCGATTCAACCAGCGCGCGATTGGCCTGTTGAATCTCGTCACGCATGCCCGCGAAGGCCGTGCTCAGTTGCCGCACCTCCTGCGTGCCGTAGCGCGGTATGCGATACGCACTATCGCCCATGCCGAAGGCGCGAACGCTCTTCGACAGCTCTTCGAGCGGGCGGGTCAGCAGACGTGAAAGCGTGATCATTAGTACGGTACCTGCAAGCAGGGCCAGCAGGCCTGTGCTCCACACGATGCTGTCGATGCGATCGATCCAACGCTCGGCCGGCTCGAACGACTTGAGCAGTACAAGCTGGAGTGGAGAGGTGGCCGTGCGGGAGAGATCTTCCGTATCGGTCAGAAACTTCGTATCGCCGAAGTGTACCGTCGACGGCTTGCCCGGCTTCGCAGACAATAATGCCGGCTGAGTAGCGAGGCTCGCCTGCACCTCAGGGCCGAGTGTGCTGGCTACAACGTGGCCTTCGCTAAGGAATGTCGCTTCAACGCCGGTGGGCTGGCTTATCTGGCGCACGGTGCGTTCGATGGAGATGCCGCTGATCACGTAGCCAAGCAGTGTGCCATCTTCGTCGTTGCCGAAGTAGATGGGTCGAAGCGAGCACGCATAGAGCGAGGAGCCATTGATGAGATAATGCTTGCCGGGAGATTCCACCAGCATCTTCAGTTCGCGGCGCAGCGTGTCATCGGGCGGCGTGGCCTTTGCGTAGGCGGCGACCACGCGGCCATCGGGATCGGCCAGCGCAAATAGATCGTTGCCGCTAAGCTGCCAGAACTCGACTGCGCCATCCTGGATGGTAAGCTTGTCGCCGCTGGTCATCAGGGCCTTGATGGTTGGCAGCTCCGCGAGCAGGGAGTTCTCGCGGTCCAATGCACCGAGACGCTCGGCCTGGAGATCCTCGAAGGTGATGACGGAGTGCTTGAGGTCCTGCGCGAGATCGCCACCTACCTGTTCCCGCAGGCGATGGCGTATGAGGAACACACACAGGGCAGTGACGATGACGGTAACCAGCGCCATCGCAAGCACCAGCAGAACCTGCGTTCGGACACCGGCAGGTTGCCGCGAGACGCCCTCTGGGGCAGAGGCCTGGAACTCAACCGCAGAGCCGAGTTGAGTATCACGGGACAAATTTGTACCCCGCACCATAGATGGTAAGCAGGTGCTTTGGATTCGCCGGATCGGGCTCCAGCTTTTGGCGCAACTTCAGAATCTGATTATCGACGGTACGCGTGGTTGGGTAGGAGTTGTAGCCCCACACCTCATTGAGCAGGACCTCTCGTGTGAGCACCATGTCGACGTTTTCGGTGAAGAACTTCAGCAGCTTGAACTCGTGGGCCGTGAGGACCAAAGGGTTGCCGTTGCTGCGGGCGTTCATGCTCTTGAAGTCGATCTCGCAGTCGCCGAAGCGGTAGAGCGTGGGAGTCGCAGGTTTGCGCTGACGACGGATGGCGGCCTGGACGCGAGCTGTGAGCTCGCGCGGACTGAAGGGCTTGGTCACGTAATCGTCGGCGCCGAGTTCCAGCAATAAAACTTTATCGACAACCTCACTGATCGCACTGAGGACAACGATCGGCGTTTGGTTTGAGATGCTCTTGAACATCTGGCACAACTCGCGGCCGGAGATTCGGGGCAGGATAAGGTCAAGCACTACAGCAAGGGGGCGCTCTTTGCGGAACAGATCGAGCGCAGTTTGGCCGTCGCCGGCTACAAAAACGGTGTAATGCTCTTCCGCAAACATTCGGCGCAACACCTTCTGCATACGCGGGTCATCTTCAACGATGAGGATCGTGCCGAGATTTGAAGATGCGTCAGCGTGGGGCGCCGCGTACCCTTCCATCAGTTCCGTTCCGGAGACCATAGATTAATCCTCTTGTTCTATTTTGGCGGATCGTATCGCACTGGGATGACTTTGACAGCCAAAAATTACAATGGGATGACATTTACAGAACCGAATACGCCGTTGAACGGCGCATGATCTGCTGCAACTGCCGTTGCCTGCGACGCTTTTGCGGCAAGTTCATTTTGGATCAAGAGACTCAAGATCACAATGGCCCATAAGGGGAGTGACAGATCGAAAGGCTCAGTGTCGGCAACACCCCGCACCAGGACGAAAATCAGGAAGGCCTTAAGGAATATCCGCAACGAGCCCCGGCTGAGCCTACGAATTTGCAGATAAAGGCTTCCATAGAGACCTGCCAGCAGGCATATTCCAGCAATCCCGTATGCGTAGAACTGCTGTAGAAGCTCGTTGTGCGCATGACGTGCCTCAAACTCGCCAAACGATGGAATTACTTTCCAGACGGAATGAAAGCCGTGTCCGAACCACGGACGCTGGACGGCTTCGGTCAGTATGACGACCCAGATATCGACACGGCCCGTGAGCGTTTCGGCGTTGGTCCCCGTGCCTGTGTTTATGTAGGCGTCGAAGTAAGAAACGAGGAGGCTCCAGAACAGCAGGATGACGACCGTGGCCGCAACTGCGACCTTCCATTTCGTCTTTCGCGCCAGTGACTTGTCGCGTATGAGGAGGAATAACTCCGCCACCACAAACGCGACGATCGTCGTCTTGCTGAGAGTACGCAATAATGTGACTGCAAGCACACCGGCGGCCATAATACCTTTTCTTCCCGCGACGCGAATTCGATACTGAGCGAAGAAGAAGGCGAAGGCGCAGAGATAGCCAATCTGGTTAGCACCAAGCAGCTCTTCATCGCCGAGCCGAAGATCGGACTGTTCCGGCAACAACCATGCGATTGCGGCGGCCACACACGCTCCCCAGATGTAGCCTTTCATCAGCGAGTCTGTGACTTCCACCAGAGGAGAAGCGCGAAACAACAGCACTACGATGGCGACATCCGCTGCCATCCCACACCAATATGCAATCGCGGCGGGCAGCGATGCGGTTACACTCCAGGCCAGGCTGCAACAGGAGAAGACAAGAAAGAGTACTACCCAGCGCACGCTTGGCGAGCGCAACAGCGGGGTCTTTGCAGGGCTGACGGTCCCAAGTGTTTGCAACGCAACGGCAAATAGCAACAGAATGTTCAGCGCCAGGTTGAGCATCGCGCCCGTCTGTGGGCCGGTCCCCAGCAAGCGGACCGACAGCAACATGATGAAGAGGCGGAACGCGAAGTAAAACCCAGTAACCGTCGCCAACGCTATGACCGAGGGGTTGGCGAGCGTTTCCTGATCCCGCGAATAGTCAGCAATCTCCATAGCGTTTGCGGTTAGTGGTTGTACATGTCGGGAGTACCCTGGCTGCCCGCCGGCGGTAGATGGCGGAGGAAGACGACGATCGACCAGAGTTCGTCGTCACTGAGCGTGCCTTTGGAGCCCGGCATGCCCGACGGCCAGATGCCGTTATCGAGAACCCACTTCAGCTGACCGTCGGTGTACTGCTGCACGTCGGGAGAGGCGAGCGAGGGCACTGGAGGAGAGAGATGGTCGACGAAGGGAACGCCGGTATTCTGCCCATCCATGCCGTGGCAGGCCACACAGTAGTGGGTGAACGCTTCTTTGCCATCCGCGCGTGTCTGGACTGTATCGGGTAGCGGGTTCTTCTGCTTCCTGTTACCGACAAAGATGTGGTGTTTCGCGAAGACGACGCTCTTCGTCTCGAATTTTGCGGGAGGGGTTGCTTTACAGCCGGCAAGCCCTATCGCGAGGATGGAGATGATCAACAGGCTGAGAGAGCGCACAGCTACTCCACCACGTGCAGTGTGAGCGTCATCGCACCGTGGCCTGAGCCGCAGAAGACTGAGCAGTGTCCGACGAAGTCGCCTGTTTTTGTCGGGGTGAAAGGGACTTCAGCGGTCCCGCCCTTGTCCACCTTCACGTCAAGGTTTAGCTCGCGAAAACGAAGGCCATGCGCAACGTCCGTGCTCTTGAGCACCAGCACAACCGGTTGTCCTTTTTTCAGAGTGAGCTCGCCGGGATCAAAGGCGAAGCGCTTGGACACAACCTCAACTCTGCGGGGTGCGGGCTGAGCGCCAACCATGCGCCCCCAGAAAGCAGTCGCCAATCCAATCCCCACCAACATTACCAGCAGCGTGACCTTCTTCTTCATGGAATCTCCATTCAATAGTTGCCGCTAATCTTAGGGGCCTTTCTCAAACTAGAGGCTTGTTCCGATGGAGTTGTCATGCGTGCGTTAGTCAATTGTCACAAGATTGTCGAGGCACGGCGCGGACGTGCGGTGTGTCTTTGACGCAGCATCTGGAGGATGATCTTCCACAGAAATGCAGGATTGTTGCGGAGGTAGCGCCGCCATAGCCGACGTGGATCCTGTAGAAGCCGATGCAGCCACTGCAATCCTGCACGCTTGATCCAACGTGGAGAGTCGTTGATGCGGCCTGTGTGATAGTCAAAGGCCGCGCCAACGCCGATCATCAGTGTGGCCTGCATGCGAGCGGCATACTGCGCCATGAATCGTTCCTGCTTCGGCGTGCTCAAACCTACCCACACGATATGCGGTTGCGATTCGCGCAGAAGGTTGAACAAGTCTTTCTCTTCGTCATGAGTAAGCTGCCTGAAGGGAGGAGTGTATGTGCCTACTACGAGCAGCCCGGGCGCGAGGTGCTCCAAGGATTGCTTCAGCTCTTCCGCTACGCCGGGTGCGCCTCCATATAAAAAATGACGGTATCCTGTGCCGGCTGAGGCCTGGCACAGCGCCTTCATAAAGTCGGGACCGAAAACTCTATCCATCTGCGTGTGGCCCTGGAAGCGGCCGACCCAGGTCATCGGCATCCCGTCTGGAAGATTGAGGAACGCTCCATTCAGAATCGAACGGAACGACGGATCAGCTTGTGCCTCCATGACGCCATGCACACCCGAGGCACAGATGTAGCCGCTTTTGCCTGCTTGAATCGAACGGAGGGCTAGCGCGACTGCTCTCTCCAGACCGATAGCGGAGACTTGTACCCCAAGCACATCCGCTTCATCCCACGTCTCGCTATCTTGCGGCGTCATATTCCCCCTCCTATGGCAAAGAAGAGCGTGTGAAAGAGGATTGCCAGATCCATGAATATGTTCCGGTTCCGGATGTAATAAAGGTCATACTGGATGTTCTGATGTATCGGGAAAGACCTGTCCGCACTGAGTTGCCAGAGGCCAGTGATACCTGGAAGAACCTTGACCCGCTGACGGCTTCGCCGGCTGTGTTCCTCGACGACAAAGGGCATCTCCGGTCGTGGCCCAACCAGCGACATATCCCCCAGCAGCACGTTGATCAACTGCGGCAGTTCATCCAGACTGGCTCGGCGCAGCAGCCTTCCTATTCCTGTGATGCGCGGGTCGGTCGCGGTTGCGGGAGAGCGTTCATAGCGCGGTGCGCTGGTATACATGGAGCGGAATTTCAGAATTTTGAAAAGCTCTCCATTACGACCCACTCTGTCCTGCATGAAGAACGCCGGCCCCTTGGAATTGAGACGTATGGATACCGCGACCGCAAGCATCAGCGGGGAGAGAATGACCAGCAACAGACTCGACAGGATGATGTCCACGAACCGCTTCGTCACGCGATAGGACAAACGTTCCGGCGCGTCGGCAAGAGCCACAGCGACCATGCCATCGATGTCGATAGAAGCCGCGGTATACATTTCGGCTTCCGGCAGCACGGACAGCAGCGCAACCACGCACTTAGCTTGTTTTGCTACGACACTCAACTCTTGCAGCACATCTTTCGAAAGATGAGGAAGGGCGACGATCAGCAGATCGCAGCGAAGAGATTGCAGCAGCAAAGAGCTCAAGGGACCGCGCTGCAACGGAATCGTTCCGCTGCCCCGGTACCCAAACTCGGGAAGAGTAGTTATGTCCGTCGCGACATTCCCAGCGACTACGCTTACTGGGCACAGAGCAAGTCGCGGCGACTGCTGCAGGGTCGATGCGACGTGCCGGGCTGTGTCCAGATCGCCGTAGACTACCGCGCGCTCGATTCCTATGCTGTGCCGATACAACAAACGCAGTATGGACGCGAGGAGCTTCTTTTCCAGCAAAAGCGAAAGAGGAAGCAGCCCAAACGCGAGGAGAATGCCGATGAGCGGAATATTGAGCTTCAAACACATATCGGTGGCCAGTAGCAGAAGCACAGAAACGGTAGATACTCGAAGCACGCGCTCCGTCTCACGGACCTGGAGCAGTCCACCGCTGCCACCGTACACTCGCTCTCGAAGTGAGAGCAGCACCACGAAGAGACCGCACAGCATGCCTGCGGAGAGTGTGCTTGAACGATATGCGGCGTGTAGGTCTCGCAAGAGATGTACATGGGAAACACAGACCACCCAGGTTGCCACAGTGCAGACGGCGAAATCCGTGACGATCTCCCCAATAGTGATCGCGAAGCGCAACCGCTCTCGCGTGATGTAACCGTGCTTACGGACAGACCTGATGCCGGCGGCTGTATATAGGCTCTGCAGATAAGAATCAGACGCTGACATGCCTGGACCTCCTGCTGTGCGATGCGAGTCTCATAGCAATCCCCTGTCGCTGGAAGCTGCATGGAGACGCTGGGTGGAACCGGCGCTTCGAACGTGCGAACGGGCCGCAATCAATGAGCGATAGAGGCTGACGTACTCCTCCGCGAGGACTGTCGATGAAAACTGCGGAAACGCGAGGGGCGTTCTCTCCGATTTGCAAAGGGCTCCCACGATGGCATCGGCGAGTAAGTGTTCTTCTCCTGCACCCAGGGAGACATAGCTGCAGTGCGCCTCATCTATCTCTCGAAAGGGCGGGATATCCGAGCACACAACGGGACAACCCACGAGCAGGGCTTCGACGAGTGGAAGGCCAAATCCTTCCGTCTGCGAGGGAACGACAAGCGCTGCGCATCGTCCATAGCACCATTGGAGTTCAGGCTCTGAAATGCCGGAGAGAAGGACGACGCTATGCTGTAAATCAAAATCGGAGATCAACCGTTTGAGGGATGGGGTCTCAGGCCCCGGGATTCCCACGATGATGAGTTTCATCGCGGAATGCACGCGCGCGGTTTTGTGAAGGCGATGAAAAGCACGGATGAGAAGCGGCAGGTTCTTGTTGCGCCGGTGCTGTGCGACGCTCAACAAAAACGGCTCATGGTTCCACCCCACTATGGGAGAACGCGCGGAACAGAGACGCTCCGGTTCCACGCAGTTATAAATTCGCATGGCTTTTTGCCAGACGCTGCGCGATGTATGTTGCTTCATTTGTTGGAGGGTGGCGTCCGATACGCAAGCGATTGCGTCAACGCTTCGGAGACACTGTTGCAGGATCAGCCGATTGACGAGCACCTTGGGAAATCCAAAGTTCTCAGGCATCTCGTATGGATAAAGATCGTGGAGCGTCGCTACTGCCGCACAGCCGAGCGCTTTCCGATTGACGGGTACCGGATACGTTAGATGAACCACGTCAGGCCGCAGTCGCGCCGTGAGCCACGGAAGACCTCTGTAGTACCAGCTATTGCGGCTGAGTGAGGATGCCTTCATCTCCACGACGTGAACCGTGAGCCGCCTGTCTGGAGCGAGCCAATCGGCCTGCAGCATCTGGCTTTGCCACGGTGCGACGACGAGCTGTACCGCGGAGATATCCTTGTGCTGCAAGAGGCAGCGGACCAGATTCAACGCGTGGCGCTGAATGCCCGAGATTCTGGCGGAGAATGCAGGCGCGGCCACCAGAACGTTCATAGCTTCGAACCTCCGTGGAAACTCGTCGCAATCGGTATAGCTTCGAGCAACTGCGATCTTTTCCCTGGCGCCTTGAGCGAAGCAAGCAACGGAAGATACACCAATAACGCGATCGCGCCATAGCAGATACGGGCCATCGCAAGTCCCTGTACCCCCGCGTGGCGCAACAGGTAGATCATCAGGAAGAACGTCACCGTTCTTCCACCGAGATTGATGAGAGCTGTAACGCGAAATCGCCCGAGGGCCTGCATGGCGTAGGTGCCCGTGACACCCATGCCCGCCAGTGCCGAGCCCATCACGATTGGAGGAAGGAGACTGATTGTGCTTTGGGCGACAGCATCTCCAAGCCACAACCGCAGAAGCTGATGTCCGAAGAGCAGCAAGAACAACGCTCCACAACCCACAATGAGCACATTGCAGAAGAAGGCTTTGAAGACCATTCGCTTCAACTCATCAGGAGAAGCATTCCCGGCACGGGCTGAGAGATAGGGGAAGATGAAGTTTAGACCTGATGCACAAACTCCAAAGATGGGATGTGCCAGCTGGATGCACAAAGCGTAGGGCGCAACCGCTACGGCACCCAGGAAAACACCAAGCAGTATGCGGTCAAACTGGTTGAAGGCGACTCCACCGAGCGCCTGCAGCCAAAGAAAGATACCGCCTCCGAGGAGCCTGCGTGTCTCCTCAGGCTGGAATGCAGGCCATAACGGCAGGCCGCCGAGAAACCTTCGCACCTGCCTGAGCTGCAGATAGGCCCCTAACGCAAGAAACACTCCTGTCGCGACGAGCAGGCTGGCTACATTCAGTCCGGCGAGGGTGAGGAGGGCGGCCGATGCCAGCGTAAGAAGCTGGACCCCGCTGCTGATTTGTACCGAGCTACGATAGTGCTCGAATGCACGCTGCGTGCTGATGCCCACAGTCTCCACTGCTCGCACAAGGATCAGTACACTCGCAATGCGCAGGCAGGTGAGGCATTCTGTGACGGATGCAGCGCTCGACGCAGCTACATGGCGAGCGGCAAAGGGAGCGGAACTCCAGACCACGACAGCAAGCATGAGCCCAAGAGCAAGATTGATCCCGAATATGCTGCGCACGACGAAAGCCATCGCCCGCTTGTCTCCCGCTCCGCGGAGACTTGCAACGCGCTGGATATTGGCGTCGCCAAAGCCGGAGGAGATGATGCCTCCCGCGCTGACAACAGCCGTGGCGATCATCCACAGACCATACCCGGAGGTGCCGAGCCTGTGCATGACTATGGGCGCTACAAGAAGCATGCCCAGCGGATACGACACGTAGTCGAGTACGCCGTACGCGCCTTTGGCGAGATGCTCTCTCATGGAGCACCTCGTTCCCCATTGACCAGGACTCTTAAGCGCTGCGGCAAAGAAGCTGCGACCTCTGTAACCAAACGCCGGCGCACATCGTCTTCAGCAACATGCTGCCAACGCTCGTTCGCCAGCACCAGGAAAGCCGCAGCAGAGAACGATAGAAACGTCAGCAGCAACGCCAACAGCAGACGAGGCGGGAACGACTTTTTTTCCGGCACGCCGGGGACGTCGATGATGCGGACAGCGGGCACATCGCGGGCCTCTTCCAGGCGTGCCAATTCGTACTGCTGCGTAAGAAGCTCAAAGACGGTTTCCTGAACCTTCACGCGACGGTAGAGATCGGCATAGGGAACGGCCAGACGGGGCAGTTGCCGTAAAGGTGGATAGAGTTCATTTTTATCGTCGGCGCTGGAAGACTCGTCCTGCGATGCGGGGAGTGGGGCGCCAGAGCCGGTCATCCTGGTGAGGTCGCCTTGTAGCGATGCGATGCGGGCCTGCGTTTCACGCACACGCACGTTGCCTTCGCCATAGATCTGACGCAGCGATTGCAGGCTCGACTGCTCGACCAGCATCTCCGCCTGCACGCGAGCGCCGGCATCGACCATCGCGTGGGTCTGTTCCCTGATGTCTATCGTGCTGGTTTTGCTTGAGAACTCGCTCAGATCGAGTTGCGCGCGTTCCAGGTCGTCCTCGACGCTCTTGAGCCGACGCTCGATGAAGATGCGCTCCTGATGAGCGCCTGAGGTACTCGTTTGCGTAACGATCCGATTCAGTTCGTCGAGGTAGCCCTGGGCCAAGTCGCGCGCTCGCATCGGGTCACGGTCCTGCACCTTGATCGTGATGACTCCGCTCTTCTTGTCATCCGTAATGGTGGATGCGCTTGCCAGTCTCTTCTCGGCATCTACGTAATATCGCTTGTGATAGACGTGCATCAGGTCGAAGCGGCTGACGAGATGACCGCTTACGGTCCCGCTGTGGAGCAGGTCGATGTAGAGCGCGGTGCTGCTGTGTTCGCCCAACAGGCCACCCGCGAGACTGCCCAGCCCACCCAGGCCGCCGGTGCGTGCCGTCAAGGCGGCCAGCATCATCGCACCCGACCCCTGCGGCTCCGGAGGCATGATGCTGGCGGATGATGTGTACTGCTTCGGGAGGACGAACGCGATGCCGAGACTCAGTAAAAACGAGATCGCCAGAACGCGCCGGAGCATGCGTCGATGCATCCAGAGGAGCTGCATGCGAGTGGCCCAATGAGCGGTCTGCGTTGTGCGCGTCGGCGAAAGAACTGAAGTCATCGTTGCCACGTGTCCTCCTACAGGCTCGCTACCGCGGCGGTGATGGCGATGGATGAGGCGAGCTGTGCCGTGGTCAGCAGGTTTCTCCAGAACAGTGAGTTGCCAAGAATCTTCTGCGGAACGACGACGACGTCTCCGGGGTCGAGGTGCGTTGAAAGCACGTCACCCTCGAACCAGCCGGAGCGACGGCCAATGACGGAGCCGTTCGCGCGGATGATGAAGATCTCTTTCCGATTGGCCGTATTATTGGCACCGCCAACGTGGGCCAGATACCAGCCGGCAGTCTTGCCTGGGGTAAACGTCAGCGCTGTTGCGTTGTAAACCTGTCCCGTCACGAGAACGAAGCCAGGCCGCTTCGGAATTGTCAGCACATCGCCGCGGCGGAGCTCGATATCTGCAGGCGTATTGGCCCAGCTGTCGATGTCGGCGGTGAGATGCACCACCAATCGTCCTGCCGGAGGATGGCTCTTCAGCTGTGACAACACCTCGTCCTGTTGCGCTTTGATGAGTTGGATGGTCGAAGCGGCATCACCCGAACCGAGCGAAGGCGATAGGCGCGCGGCCGCGGAGTTCGTCTCAATCTGCCGTATCAGCTCGTCACGGCTCTTCTGCTCGAGCTCAAGCACCTGATCGCGTACAAGTACGGCTCCTTCGGGATATGCAGTGTCGCGCATGCCACCTGCACGACGCAGGACGGAGCTAAGCCGTTCCCCTTCCTGGAAGCCGTAGCTTCCAGGAAAGCGCACCTGTCCGTCGATCGTGACGGCCTCTCCGATATCGTTCCAGCCGGTGATCTGGTGAATCGTAAGGATGTCGCCGGGCTTGAGAAGAACGTCCGCATTTGGCTCGCCGCCATTGACGGCCGCGCCGATATGCACTGTAGCGAGCGTGCCCGCAACCGTGTTGCCGTTGGCGATGCCATAGCTTGTGAGATCGGCGCTTTCCAAGAGAGCATCGCGCTTGAAGCCGCCCGCCATACGCACCAGTTGTGCAGCCGTCATTCCAGCAGAGAGCGGATAGCTCCCAGGCCGCAGGACTTCACCATGAATCGAAACCTTGGGCGCGTCCACCTCATAGCGTCCGAAGATGCGTATGGTATCGAACGGCTGCAGCGTTGGATTCGCATTGCCGATAAGCGCGTCGGAAACATCGAACTCAATCGTCTCTGCGTGAAGATCGGGTGGAACGAGCCTGACGATTTCGCCTTGTGCTGCGGGCTCCGGCAGCATGTCGCGATAACTGTGCAGCACATCGCCGAGCTTCATCCCTTCGGTGTAAGGCATACGTCCGGGGCGCACCACGTGGCCTTGCAGATAGATGGCGCGCTCGCTGTATGGAAGGATCGGCGCAACGTGGATGCGATCGCCGTCTCGCACCGGAAAGGCCCCTATCGATGCGCGACCCTCTTTTTCACCGGATGCTTTCAAGGTGATGGTTTCGCGTTGCGCGTCGCTATTGATGCGTTCGATTGCGATGTGATCCAACGCTGCCGCCGCAGTGACGCCGCCGGCATCTTCGAGCAACTCCGAAAGCTTCGTGTCAGTAGACTTCAGCTCATAAATTGCCGGACGCTTCACTGCGCCAGAGATGGCTACCTGCGCGCCGGCCGGAGGGACCAGGAGCGTATCCCCGCTCTCAAAATGAATGCTCGTATTATGAACGCCGTGCAAGAGAAACTCATAAAGATCAACCTCCTCGACAAGGTCCTTGCCCCGGTAGTGACGCGCTACACGGAGAGAGCCTACGGACGTTGGACCACCGGCGGCGTAAAGAGCGCTGAGCGGGGTCGCAAGCGAGCTGATGTCGTATCCCCCTGGCCGCTGTACATCACCCGTGACATACACACGCACCGAGCGCAGCCGTGAGACCATCACCGATACCTGCACGTCCCTGTACTGGCGTTTGAGCGCACTGGTGATGAGCTCTTCCGCCTTTTGCAAAGGAAGGCCCGCGACCTGCAGGGAACCCGCTTCCGGCAGCATCACACGGCCATCCCTTCCGATAGCGCGCGTAATGCTCTGAGTGATTCCACCCCAAAGGTTGATCGTGAGCGTATCTCCCGCATCGATGACATAGTCCGGTCCCACGGGGACATCGAGCGGCGTATCGCGACTCGCAGTGCCGGTACTCATGGCGGAGACGCTGCGGTTGGTGAAGACCTCGGAACCAAAGCGCTTGAGCTTCGTCGTCTGCTCCGGAATCTGCGCATAGAGATCCCTCATCGATTCGAGGTTGTAAGGAGCCGGCTGGCGCAGCACTTTCGGCACGTCGGTTGAGGCGGTTGTCTCCTCACGGCCGCGCGTGTTTGTGCGCGCGCTGGAAGACATCCTGCTTTGTGCTGTCAACGCCGGCTGACCGCTTAGATCCAGCCCTGATTGATATGCAGCCATCCCGGTATCGAGGCCTGATGAGCCGGTGCTGCCGTCCAGGCGCGTGCCGGAGGAACGCATTGGTAGTTGTTCATTGTCGTCCGCCGCTCCCACACTCGAGCCCACGACCTGCAGATCGTCCTGCGTAACGTAGCCACGGGCGCGCAGGAACGTTGTGATCGTCGCGCGCAAGTCCGCGCTCGAGGCGATCTGGCCATAGAGCATCTCATCCGAGATGTCGTTTGCGTCAACAGGTGTTCCCTGCTGCTGCAGGCGATCCGCTACCTGCGATTTGATTTCGACCACCAGGTCGGGGCTCTGCTCGAGAATCTGGATGATCTGGTCCGACGAGAGGCGTAGAGGAACGGCTGCGCTACCCGCACTCAGGGAGCTGGAACTGGCGTTCGAACTAGAGCTGGAGCTGTTTGTATCCGTTGCAGAGCTCGTCCCATCGCCGAACAGCGACATTGGACTGTCGCCGCGTTCGTCGGAGGAGGACTGGGACGTGCTCTGCGCCGGGGCCGGTGTGAACGGGGATTGTGCCTGTACGGCTGCACCGAGAGTTGCTAACGCGCCGACGATCATCACAGCTTTACAGAAAGGCCGTAAGCCTTTGCTGGAACGATCGACAGACGCGTACTGGCTTTGAGTCACAGGCATACACCACCGATTCACGACAAGAGGGCTTTTCTGCCCCTCTCTGTACTCTCTTCACCGTAAGGAATCGGGTTATTCCGGGTGTCATGCGTGAGTCAGCGAATTGTCATTCCTTTGTTACGTGCTAGAAGACGCTGCTCTTGCGGGCGGCCGAGCCTCGCCATATGGCCGCGCCAGCGCACAGCGTGAAGGAGGTAGCGCATATCCTCCACCACGTGAAAACGCAGCCTGTGGCGCAAGACTTGAAGCTTAATGCGATACCGTCCAAGCCGGTCAGCCGGCGACTCTGGACCCGGGTCGTAGGTCATCAGCTTTGGGAGACTCCGCGGTACGAGCACCTGCGCGACGGTCCGCGAAGCCGGCGCGCCATCTGCCGCGAGCTCTCGCTGTAGAAGCAGATAAAGCTTGGTGCCGTGGCTTCCGCCCAGTGCAGCCCGTCGACCGTAGAGTTCCACCCAAAGGCACGCATAGGACGGAAGTCGGTCGACAGTCCAGCCGGTAAGGGCCTCCGGAGCGAACTCACCCATGAGTTGTGTAGCGATCGACAAGACCACACCAAGCTCAATGGCCGCTCGCGGATAGGGCTCTGCCGCCACCCGCAAATCCCGCCAGAACGCTGCATCTGACCGGCGTGCCATGACATGACGCCAGAACTCCAGCAGATGCGATGAACGCGAGGACTCGCTGCAGATGTGCTTGAAAACATGCAGGCCCTGGCCGAGGAACAAATCGGCAGCCGCAAGCGCCGGCATGGACACTGAATCGTAATCAATGGTTTGCGTGCGCGCCAGCATAGCGGACCGGCGACGATCAGCGGCTACATGCAGCTCAACGCATCCATATCGCACCGGCTTGTAAAGAGTCTTCAGCGAGGCCTCGCGCATCTGGCCGATCTTAAACTCCCAACTATTGCCGCTCTTGGCAAAGAGGTGATATCCGCGTTTCATAAGGACTTTTACGGCTTTTTCTATCCCATCAGCGGCGATCAGAAAGTCAATATCAAGCTGTGATCGCAACCGCGGATCCGGCACGGAGCAGGGCCAGAAAGAGAAACCTTTCAGCACGGCATAGCTTACTTCCGCACGCTGCAACTCCTGCTGTATGGCGTCGAGCTCAGCGAGCATGCCTCGCGTGCGCTCTACGTTGTCGCCGTGGTTCTGCTCTAAACGCTCTTGCACAGCGATAGGGAGCATGCCGATCTGACCCAGCTCTCTTAGGCGATCATAGAAATAAAGGGCAAGGCCGCTCGTATCCAGCCAGTGGATCAGCTTCTTCCAGTGCCGGTCAGAGAGATTGCGCAGGCAAGAGTCCTCCGGCATCGCACCGTCGCAGAACGTGAGCAGCACAGCCTCGCGCATCTGTTGCAGGTGACTGAGGCGGGATCGATCCGGACTATTCGTAACGGTGCTCATGGCAAGCGTCCCTTCTGCAAGCCCAACAGCTCCGACTCTAGGCATAGACCATGGATTGGTTGTCACTTTCCTGTCAGTCGATTGTCACGGTCTTACCTCTATTGCCCGAATATTCGTGAATGACAATCCCCTGACAAAGAGAAGATGTTCCCGAGACACATCGCGCGTGGACTGTCGATAGGGTTTAGTCATGTCGAGTCCTATCTCTTCCTTCTCCGCAGCTATACGGCGAGCGACGAGCGTCGCTGTTGCCGCCGCCGCGCTTCTGCTTACGCAACACGCGTCAGCCCAGGACACGCCATTGATTTCCGGCGGTGCGGGTTTTCTAACCAGCACGAACGGTGGCAGCACCACCTACCTGCCCATTATTGAACCGCTGCTTGCGGCGCCAATCGGCAATCATTTCCTTATCGAGTCGCGTGCGGCTCTGGTTGAAACCTTCGCACCCAACGGCAACGATCAGCCTGGCTATAACCACACACACTTCATCGGCCTAACCTACTTGCAAGGCGACTATATCGCTTCATCACACCTCACCATTATTGGCGGAAGCTTCCTTACGCCCTTCGGCACCTACAACGAGCGGCTTTCGCCGGTGTGGATCAATAATCTGCAGGATGGCCCTTTGATCGCCGGTATCGGGCTGATGTCCTCCGGCAGCGGCCTGGGTGGCCAGCTGCGCGGGTCAGTCATTTCGCGCAAAAAGTACACGGTCGATTACGCAGCATATTTCTCGGCACGAAGCGGAAATGAACAATTTACTTCAGAGCGATCCTCCGGCGGCCGCGCCAGTCTTTATCTTCCGGACAGCCGTCTCGAAGTCGGCGTGTCGTACGGGCGTTCGCTGCAGGGCGCGCGAGAGAACTTTATCGGCACTCACGTCTGGTGGGAACCGAAGGACACCGCTTTTCGTCTGCGCTCCGAGTATGCGCGCGGTCAACACGCGCAGGGCTACTGGGCGGAAGCCGACTATCGCACGCAGGCCTTCGGCGGACTCGACAGCTGGGTCGGCCGCATTGAGCCGGTCTTCCGCATGCAGCAGACCTTCCGCATCGACAAGTTGGCCAGCGACAGCGTGCCCTCGGTCAATACGCAGCGCGTCGACTTCGGTCTCGATTACAACCTGCCGCACAATACCAGGATCCTCACCAGCTACGCGCGGCAGTTCTCCTCCACCGGAAATCGCAATATATGGGAAACGGGCATCGTCTATCGCTTTCTCTTCCCAGCTTGGAAAGGAAAATAACCATGCCTCAGTCAAACTCTATGCGATCGTTCGTTCCCCTCTTTTTTGTCGTCGCTTCAGCTATTCCTCTGCTCCCATTGAATGCGCAGACCGCGCCGGCAACCTCAGCTGCGGTACAGGCCGGCGAGAAGCCCAAGGCCTCTTCTCACAAGTCAGGCTACGGAAGCGAGGGCGAACGCATCTATGCGCAAAACTGCTCGCGCTGCCACACGGCGCCCGATGGTTTCTCACCGCATATCTCGGGAACGGTCGTACTCCACATGCGCGTCCGCGCCTCGCTCAGCCAGCATGACGAGCAAGAGTTGATCCGGTTCTTCAATCCATAACCAACAAGCACTGTCTTCCAACGAGAGTCTGCGGCCGGCCATCTATGGCTCCAGCTGCAGGCTCTCTATCTTTGCGATCGCCCAGGCGGCAACCTCTGCATCCGGTCCCTGCGTAGTCTGCATGGCGCGAAGAGTGTTCAACGAAAAACTATCCCCCTGCCAGGCTAAGATTTGCATCGCTCGCCTGCGAACAGCGGGGTCTTCGCTGTGAAGGTCCTCGCGCACTTGCGGCAAAACGCCTGCACCGGCGTGGATCAAGACCCACTCTGCGCGATTGGCCTGCTGCACCTCTTTTGAACCGAGCGCCTGCACAACCGGTCCGGGCTCGACGTCAACTCGGTCCCAAAGATCGAAGGCAGCCACCATACCGTTGGGCTGCAGATAGTCCTCTGTTGGTCTAAAGGCCTGCGCCTCGAGCGCATGAGTCACCGCCGCTCCGTCCAGCATGTGCAACGCCCGGAGCATCTCCATCTGGCAACGGTACGACGCGACAATTCGATCGATCTCCGACTGTGAAAACTTGCCTCCGCCAGATCGCACATGCTCCGCATAGATTGCGCGCTCAGCAGTCATTTCGCGGCTCAACTGTTCCGGCACAGCTTTCTCGGCGAACTGCGGCTGATGCCGGGCCAGCGCTACGGCGGCTGCGCCACGCACAGCAGGATCGGCGTTCGCGAGCAATGGCTTGAGCAATTCGACCGGAGCGTCACCCGGTATATACGAGAACGCAATCAGACTCTCTTGCAGCACTGCGGGATCGCTATCCTTCAACATTGGCAGAAGAAGACTCGATGGCGCCTGCATCGCTCCAAGGGCCCATGCCGCGTTCGCTCGCACATCCGAATGCGTGGACTGCAATGCTGGATTGAATGCGGATGGACGCGTCCGCGGGCGCGCCTCCACTAACGCCAGGGCTGCAGCACGCGACACCTGAGCATCCTCATCCATCAGCCAGTGGACGAAATGCGATTCGAGTGGGAAACCGCGATACCGTGCCAGCTCAAGAATGGACCGGATTCGCGCATCGCCGTTCGCGGTCTGCGCGCTCTGCTCAAGAGCATGCAGCTTCTCCTCGACGGGTCTTCCGGCTGCATCCGCGCCCAGTCGCGGATAGTCGACGTTAAGGCCATCCACGCCGGCAGCAACAGCTGCCTTCATCGCGAAGAGATCCATCTCATGGTCGTTCGCAGAAAAGTTGGCGATCACCGCTTTGCCCTGCCGGTGGTACTCCTCCACCTGCGCGGCGGAAACTCCCGGCTGCACCCAGGCTCTGCCTTCGCCCGCATCGGTACCTTCGGGATAGAGCTTCTTCACATCCTCCCACTCCCCGTTGAACTGCACGCGTTGTAACATGCCCTCGCGTTCGAGAATCCGCAGCACGTCTACTCCGATGCCCTTCGTCTTGATGTCGAGGATCAGTCGAATGTCACGCTCACGCGCAAGGCGAAGAGCCTCTTCAAACAACACAATATGCATGCCTGCAAAGCGCTCTCCCATCCAGGAGCCGGCGTCACGCAGGCGAAGGTCGTCGTAGAAGGTGGTTTCCACCTCTCCAGCTCCGTCGGTTAGCCGCTCGAGGAATCCGTCGTGGTTGAGGATGATCTTTCCATCGAGCGTACGCCGCAGATCGAGCTCGACGACATCACAGCCGAGCAGCGCTGCCTGTTCCAGTGATTCCAACGTGTTTTCCGGGACGTCTTTGTTCGCTGTACGGTGACACAACAGCTCCACTCGTCCTGCCTGCATCGCGTATCCCGGCGCGGTGCTCGCGAGAAAGAAAACTATCGCAAGACCTAAGTTTTTGTGCATTGATGCGCCTCCACATCTCTTTAGAAGTGAGCTTCCTCAACTGGCATCAGCGCCACCGGTTCATGGGCGTGAGGTAAAAGCAGGAACCGCATAGCGAGTGCCACGGTGATCGCCAAAGCGGCAATCGCCAATAGAACCACCGGATAGCCTACGCGGGTAAACAAAGCCCCCGACCCTGCCGTCGCGGCAGAGCTGACGACCGCGCTGCAGAAGAGCGTCATTGCCGCTGCGGTGCCACGCTCACTATCCGGTGTTCGACTCATCAGCAGGTTGTAAAGTCCTGGTGAGCTCATCCACTGCACGGCAGAGAAGATCAGATACAACACAACGGCTAACAGGACATCATGCGTCAAGGCCAGCGCGGCTAACACCAGGCCTGTGGCGATCTGGATGATCACAATCCCTCGTATTACTCCCAACCAGCGAAAGATGATGGGCGTCACCAGGCCCATACACAATTGCACAACTTGAGCGACGGAGAAGATGACTCCGATCCGCACCATGGTAATGTGCAAATGCTTAGACAGGTATACGTTGGCGAACGGCGTAAACGAAGCAAGCACTATCGACCACAACGACATCAACGGAAGATAACGCAACAAAAACGGCGAAGGCCGCCAGCGCCAGAAGCGCGTCTCTTCTGCCGGTACTGCCGTCTTTCCATCAGGCTGGGCTCGCGGGATCCGTAGACGCAGGACCGGAAAGACCCCAAGCAGCGCAATACCGCAGGAGAGCAAAAGGATGAGCTGCTTTACCTCTGCAGGCCGCATGGAACTACCGGCAGAAGCGAGCCATCGCGGCAGATACCCGCAGACAATGCCGCCCAGCGCGCTCGTCCCGAGACTCGCCGAAAGTACGAGACTGAAGGCAGCGGTACGATTCTTTTCGTTGGTCAAACGCGCAACAGTCGTCAGGTAGCAGACGCCGCCGGCAGAAAGCGCAGCTCCCGAGAGAAATGCCATCCCCAGTTGCGCTGGTTGCCACATCCAGATCGCTCGCACCGCGCATGCAAACGGCGCGGCAAGATAGCAAAAGATGAGCATGGGGCGCACACCGATCTTCTTGACCAGAACGCCCGCCGGTAGCGTAGCTACGACTGAACCAAGGGTGGTCGCACCCCCGATCAGACCCATCGTCTGCTCGTTAAAATGCAGATCCAGCAGATAAAGATTGAAGAGAAAGAAATAGATGCAGAAGCCGGCGTCAAAGAAAAAGACAGCGCTGAAATATACCCAGAAATCACGGCAGAAGTTGTTCTCCGCAAACCAGCCCATTGGGCGTCTCCAAAAGGAGACGTGGGCTTCTTCCGTCAGCAGCGATATCTCGATCACCGACGCTCCAACACAAGCGTACGAAGCCTGTCGATGGCCCAATCCAGATCCGTATAACGAAGCTCATAGACATCGGCTGCGAGCATCTGGTCGATACACTGTGCGTGGCTGCGTGATGCCTCCTCCGTGGCGAAGATCGTCTGATTCATGTACAAACGCGCCACATCCTTGCGATATGGCAGCAAGGCTGGTGGCAATCCCGACTTGCGGTTTAGAAAGACGATGCTGTCCACCTGCACGCTCGCCCTTCGCTTCACGTGTTGCATGGGAACGGTCGAGAACTCGATCGACGGTTTGCCGGCTGCCCGCGGCGTCGGAGCCAGACCCTGCAACTCGGGAAATAACTCTGCCGCTGAAGGACGTAGCCTCACCTGGTGTGAATTGCCTGAAACGATTCGTCGCTCGCAATCAAGCAAGTAGGATCCATCGTCGGAGACATACTCCCATCCGGCGCGGGCACACGCGTAAGACAATGTCGATTTTCCCGCTCCGGAATCGCCACACAGCATCACGCCGCGTCCGTCCAACGCAACACACGCGGCATGGACGGTCTTCGCTGGCAGCGTAGACAGTGGCACCATCATGAAGAAGTACTCAACGTAAAGTGGGTACTCAAGCAAACCGCGCGTCATCGTGGTGTACGAGCGTCCACGCTCCAGGTCGGAGAGCACATAGTTCGCTCCGTCGACGATGCTCGTAAAGATTGGCCGGAGGAAACGATAGGTCGGCGACTCCGGAAACACCGGAGCCTCGCCTTCCGTTACATAGACCTCGGAAACGATCATCTTTGTCGCGTGCTGCGGAGCGAAGCCTCCCCATAGGCGCTCTCCCATGTCCAGCACTTCGACCGCATTTGTCCTGAGCTGCATCGGGAACCCGTATGGATAGAACGTTTTCACCAGTGTTGGTTCGGGAAGCTCCAGCGGTTGCTTCAAAGACTTTGGCGCCTCTGCAAGATTGCAGGCCGCCTCTATCTCTAGAACTGTCATCGTCATTCCTTTCCGCTGTTAGAACTGCAACTTCGCCGCAAGCTGGATAATGCGTGGATGGGGACCACCTTGCTCGCCTGTGATCAATCCGAAGCCCGGGCTGGCCACCGCAGGCAATAGAGGATTGCCGTATCCCAAAGAGGTATTGGGATTGCCGAACTGCGGCGTGTTCGTCAGGTTGAACGACTCCGCTCGGAAGATGAGGTTCTTGCCTTCCAGCACTGGGAACTGTCGCTCCACCGCCAGGTCGAGACTGTGCTGACCCGGCCCACGGATGATGCCAACACCGCTGTTGCCGAAGTCCTCATCTGCGATCGTCACGCCATTCGCCACCTCCGGCGCACGCATGAAGGCGTTCGCATTCAGGTATGGCCCATTCACGACCCGGGAAAACAGCGATCCTCCTGTCGCGCGTCGAACGCCAGGAGCAACCTGCGCACGAACCTCGCCACCAAGCAACCCATACACCGAGCCGGCGTTACCGTCATAAACACTGAGCGCCGCACCGGACTGAATCAACGCAACCCCCGAAAACTGCCAGCCGGAAAGCGCATAGCGCGCCGCACGCGGTGCAGTTGCAAACTTTGGAGAGGACCAGACAAAGTTCAACACGAAACGTTGATCGCGATCGTCATTCGCCGGACCATACGAAGACTCGCGCAGCGCACGTTGATTGTTCGTCGGCAACTGCAGTTCAAAGGTATCGATGCCGCCCTCGCCGTTTACTTCGTCGAGGTTCTTCGACCATGTATAGCTCGCTTGGAGCTCGAAGCCGCGCTGCATCCGCTTTGTAACGCTGGCTTCTAAAGCGTTGAAGTTTGCTTCGAATGCCGAGTCTGTAAATAGCGAACCCGGGCTCACGCCTTGAATAGGCATTCTTGCGACAACGTTGTTCGACGTATTGGTCGTCTCCCCGTTCACCGGGTTCTGCGGGCTGGCCAGCAGCGACTGATCGAACTCAACCTGCCCCGACCGGTGCGTCGACTGCGACCCGACATAGCCGACCTGCAGCAGGTAGTCGCGTCCCAACGCATATTGCACGTTCAGGTTGTACTCGTAAGTCTTTCCGTCCAGCAGGTAAGGATTGGTGCCTTCGATAAAAGGGAACCCTCCAGGCACCAGCGGACTGAACACCGGGAAGGTCGATGCCTGGGGCAACAGAGGCGAATAAGGATTCTGTAGCGTTGCAGGTCCATTCTGCGGTCCAAAATCACCTTGAGCCAAAGCGAACGGAGCCTGCCCTAAAGTCTGTTCCGGTACGTTGCCCGAGTGACGATCGAAGTAGATGCCAAAACCGCCACGCAACACGAGTACCGGCCGATCGAACGTCTGCCACACAAACCCAAGCCGTGGAGAGACATCGCCATAAGGCGTCTTATAAAAGCCTGCGAAGGAGTTCTTCACCACACCTTGCGGCACTGGACCTTGGAAGTTCGACGGCACCACGAAACCCTGGAGCGTCCCCGTCGCGGGAATCGCACCAATCTGCGCGGTGTTGGCGTCAAAGTTTGCCAGTCGTCCATGTGCCTCAACCGGCGCGCCAAAAATCTCATAGCGCAGGCCCGCATTCACGGTGAGTCTTCGCGTTAGCTTCACATCGTCCTGCACGAAAGCCGCCAGGTCCGTATAGCGCTCGTCTCTGCGAAATATTCCCGCACCCGCGCCGCTGCCTGAAAGATTGCTCAGCCCCAGCGGACTGCCATTCTGTGTCGCGCTCTCACCCAGCAGGAAATCGTCGATGGTCGGAGCCGTGATATTTCCATCAATCTGCTGCGGCTGGTTCTCATCTACCTCATGCCGCTTCACCTCAACGCCGAACCGCGCGTTATGACGTCCGTGCGTCAGCGCCACCGTGTCCTGCCAGTGAAATGAGTTCGTCACAGACCAGTCAGTCGGTGTGCCACCATCGCCGAACACAAATCCACCTACCGTTGTAAACGGCAGATTCGAGCCGGGCCCACTCACACCCGTTGGCGTCCCGATACCGACATCCTGCGCAGAGATCGGGTTCTCCTGCGTCACCAGGCCATCGAAGCGTATGTATCCAAAGCGTGCAATGTTCACCAGTCCGGCGTTGAACACATGCGTATCCGCAAGAACGAAGTCGGTATTCCGGTTGAGAGCATTGGTATTCCAGCCGGGGAGGTTCTCTCCATTAGGCGCAAAGGGAAGGACAAAGGTCGCGCGTGAATAAAAGAAGCGCGCAGCCAGCGTATTCTTCGCACTCAACACCTGGTCCCCGTTGGTTGTGAACTGGTCTTCGCGATAGTACGAAGGTGGCGAGAAAGTCGATAGCCCTAACGGAAGCTGGTCCGTTGGATCGGTGCCGGTGCTCGGCGGAAGTGCCACCTGCGGATTAGGGATGGCCAGCTGCCCATTGGGCAGCTTCGCATTCAGGATCGCCAGTGCAACCGGATTGATGTTGGAGCCATCGCACGCCACCTGCGTTCCACCGGCAGCCGTCATGTATCCCAGCGACGGCTGGCCCCGACTATCGAGATGGTTCGCCGGGCAGAACTGTGCACCCAGAGCAGCGGCAGTGCGGCTACTCGTGAACTGCGGCAGCTCAGCCGTCTTCAAACTGCCGAGGCCGTTCACCTGCGTAATGCCCTGGTAGGACACAAAGAAAAACGTGTGGTCCTTGCGAAGGTATCCACCGGTCGCCGCGCCAAACTCATTCTGTTTCACGTCGGCGCGGGGCTGCCCTGTCAGCTTCGAAAAAAAATCATTTGCGTCGAAGATATTATTGCGAACAAACTCCCATACGCTGCCATGAAACTGGTTCGTTCCGCTGCGGCTAATCAGATCAATGTTGGCGCCCGCGCCGCGTCCATACGCCGCATCGAAGTTCGCCGTCTGCACGCGAAACTCCTCGATCGTATCCGGTGCCGGTATCGCGACGCCCACCTCATAGAGTTGCGAGAGCGCAGCCGAGTTCTCTTGCAGATTGTTCGCATCCACACCATTAAATTGAATGTTGTTCGCAGTCGGTGTCGCCCCATTCGCGGCGACGTTCTGCGTTCCATTTCCGAGCCCGGTCGGCGTCGGCAGATCGGCCACAACGCCCGGTGAGAGCCCGAGAATCTGCGTATAGTTGCGGGTGGAAAGTGGCAGCGCTTCAATGGCCGCGTGGTCGACGAGACCGCCAAGCGTGGAACTCTCCAGTTCGGCTATCTCGGAGCCATCGACCTGCACCGCGCTGCTTGTGCCTGCGACCTTCAGCATCAAGTTCACGGAACTCGTCTCACTCACAGTGACCAGCACCGCTCTAGCGGTGCCCGTCGCAAAGCCCGCGGCCGTGATGGCGATGCTGTATGTGCCAGGCGGCAGCAACGGCACACGGTAGAAGCCTTCAGAGTTCGTAGACACATGGCGCGAAGTGTGCGTCTGTTCGTTCGTCGCCACCACCTCGGCGTCTGCTACCACGCGGTTCGCAGGATCAAACACAACGCCTGAGACGGCGCCCGTACCCGGTGTCTGGCCCAAACACACCTGGCCCTCGACCCAAAGCATAAGGAGCAGTAAAGCGATACGAGTCCATGGCAAAACAGTCTTCATCATCAAACCTTTCAAGCAACATCCTGAATATGCGTTGTTGCCAAGTATGAAGAGATACGGGGCTCGAGTTGTTATCGCTTTGTCACCGCTTTGTCCCAATTTCCGCTTGCAGGTCGGCGCCATAGATGCCGCCGGGAAACCCGCGTATCGAAAATGGATTCACCTGCGGCAGCTCCTCCAGCAATCGCCCACCGTGCAGCGTGAATACGCGATCTGCAAAGAGCTGCGCTCGCATTCGGTGTGTGACAAGCAGCACAGCAACACCATGCCGGCGAAGATTGCTGAGGACCTGGGCTTCGTTCTCTTCGTCGAGCGCAGAGGTGGCTTCATCCAGCAACAGAAGTGTCGCGCCACGCAGTACAGCCCTCGCCAGTCCCAATCGCTGCCGCTGTCCTCCGGAAAAGAGAATTCCGTTGTCTCCAACCTGGCTGTCGATACCTTCTGCCTGAGACATCACGAACCTATCAAGCTCCGCAATTCTTAGCGCCTCCATTAGCCCAACATCGCGCTTCCCCGCCAGGCCGAAGAGCAAGTTGTTGCGTACGGAATCATCGAGCAGTGTAATGTCCTGTGGCACATAGGCCACTTTGCTTCGATCGACGCACACCGCTCCGCCATCCGGTTGAAGCACGCCCGCAATGACATTCAGCAGGGAACTCTTTCCAGCTCCCGATGCTCCATGGACCACAATCAACTCGCTGAGCTGATGCGTCAGTACGATGTCTCGGAGCACTGGCACGCCTGCATCGAAAGAGAATGCAATGTGATCCAGTTGCATCGCTGTTCCGTCTGCGGGTAACGCGATAGGCGCTGCCTCCGCACGATGCAGAGAGCAGGTCTTCAGCTCCTCACTAGCCACACGCACATTTTCATACGAGCCCTCCATCTGGCCCACGATAAAGGAAACCTGGCTGATCAGAGGAATAAGCCGCCTCGATAGCACAAAATAGAAGACCAGCAGTGAGAGTAGCTGGCTTACTTCACCATGTCGTAACTGCACAGCGATCACGACCCCCAGGAATAAAAGTGCGACTCCCTGGTCGGTAACAATGCGTGCTATCTGTGGCAGCAACGTCACCTTAACCGTGCTCGCCGCGACACGTTGCGCCTGTTCGTTGATTCGTCGCAGAAAGAACACCTGGTTCCTATAGGCACGAATCTCTTTGCCTGACGCGAAGACATCCGCAAGGATCTTTTGTAACCCCTGCGTGGCTTCTTCCCGCGCGACACCGGCCGCCTGCAGCTGCCTGCGAATCAGAAAACGATGTGCAAGGTAGAAAGCACCGATCACGATCGAAAGCGCAAACGCAGCCCTTGCATTCTGATAGACAAGCGCCACCGTCATCATGACGATAGTCAGACTGGCGCTGATCAGCTCTATCCCGCGGTGATAGAAGTGGGAAGCCTCGCGCGCCGTATAGGTAGTGTGGTTGAGCAGTTCACTGCGATTGCGGGCAATGAAGAAGCGCCAATCCATCTCGCTGTACCCTTGTGCCAGCCGCATCAGGAGACGGTTGTTGATAGCCTGCACGTAGGTTGTAACTGCACGCGTGGAAGCAACATCCGCCACTGACCGCAGCACGACGAGAATCGCCGTCACAATGGCCGCGGACAACGTAGTTCCTGGCATCCACCAGAAGTGCTGCCGAGGCACACTTCCCTGCAACCGCACGAAGACGAGATACATCGCCCCTGCGAGCAGCAGATCACAGAGACCAACACCGGCCCTGAGAACGACCAGGACAGCCAGCCTGCCACGCTCCGTAGAACTCAACAAAGACACCGCCGGCCGCAGCCGGGATCCGTATCGGCCCGAAAGCCTGGAGGGCGTACTCTTCATGCTCCAAAAGCTATCAAGTGCGCGCAGATACCGTTGTCAGAACGCGGTCGCTCAAATGTAAACAGGTTGTCATGCTGCTTCTTCAAAGCAGCTCAGGACACCGCGCTCTGCCATTCATCTTGAGGACCATCTGCTTCCATCGGCAAACGGAATCTCTTCTGGTTCCCTGTTCTTAAAAGAACATCCTTGCCCGGTTGTCATCCATTAGTGTCAAAGTCGAGACTCCCCGGGCTGTCTTAAAAAGACATTCTTTTCGTGCCCTGCGAACAAAGGACGCAATGCTGAGACACCGGTCTGCACCGCTGAATACCCTTGCGCTACTTCCCACTCTGTGGCTTGCGCTCTCTTTCCAGGCGTCCGCACAAACAGCACAACCCATCACCTCGTTACCTAAGCCCGCCGGTGACACCACAACCACCACGGCGCCCGCCTACAGTCCACCCGCGCAGGACAGCGGACCCACTGTCGCCCGCCCCATCACCTCGCTACCCAAGCCTCCACATCCCGTCGACACCACAACCACTTCGCCCGTCCCCGTCACACCGACGCCCACAACACCGCGGCCTGTGACCATTGAAAACTCGCCGCCCGCTGCAAGCGCCCCCGTCGTAACTCTTCAGCCGTCCCCCGCTCCACCTCCCGCACCGCTGCAGTCGTCCATACCCGCACCGGATGCCCCAAAGCTCGTTCGCTCCAAGCCGATCCGTCCATTCTCTACCGCCGCCCTCGCCGTCAACTTCGGCTCGGGCGGCATCGGCGTCGAGCTCGCCACGCCACTGGCCCAGCACTTCAATCTCCGCGTCGGCGGCAGCTTCTTCTCCTACAGTGGCAACTTCAACAGCGATGGCATCAACATCGATGGCGACCTCAAGTTCCGCTCCGGCCGCGCCAGCCTTGACTATTACCCCTTTCATGGCGGCTTCCGCATCAGCCCCGGCGTTACCTTTTACAACGGCAACAACCTCAACGCCACCACCCTCGTCCCCGGCGGCCAGTCGTTTTCGCTCGGCGACACCAACTACTTCTCATCCACCACTGACCCCGTCCACGGCACAGCCTCCCTCTACTTCGGCAAGCGCGTCGATCCCAGCCTGACCATCGGCTTCGGCAACATGATCCCCCGCAGCGGACGCCATGTCAGCTTCCCGTTCGAAATCGGCTTCCAGTACATCGACGCTCCCACAATTACGATCACCCTCCAGGGAACGGCGTGCATGTACGCCAACAATCCGGCCAGTTGCAGTCCGGTTGCCACCGACCCCGAGACCCAGGCCAATCTCCAACAGCAGGAGGCCGATATCAACGCCGACATCAAGCCCCTGCGCTTCTATCCCATCATCTCCCAGGGCGTCAGCGTAAGATTCTGAGTCAGCGCCCATCGCATACCTGTAAAATCGGGCGAACTCCACATGCTGCTTTCCTTTCGAGAACGGTCTTTCACGGGCAGGTCTCACCGCATCGCCTCGGCGATCGCGGCCTGCGCTCTCCTGCCCTTGTACGCCGCCACTCCTCCGCAAAAACCCGAATCCAAGCCTGACATCCTTCAGTCCCCCTACGGCACCACCGAAGTCGGCGTGCTCGACGGTGCGTCCTACCGTATCGACATCCCCAACGACTGGAACCACTCGCTGATCGTCTACTACCACGGCTACGCCATGCACGGCGTCACCTTCCACATCGCCGAGCGGCTCGACCCCCAGGAGATGCCGCTCTTCCAACGTCACTACGCCATCGTGCAAAGTGCATACTCGCAGGCCGGCTGGGCACTTCCGCAGGCCTATCCGGAAACCGAAGCCCTGCGCCGCTACTTCGTCCACACCTACGGCGTCCCGCGCGAAACCTACGTCGCAGGCGCCTCCATGGGCGGCGCGCTCACCATGGTCACCCTCGAGCTCAACCCCAAGCCCTACGTCGGCGGACTGGACATGTGTGGCGCCGTCGGCCCCACCTTCGAGTCCTTCGAGCGCCGCTTCGCCCTGCGGGCTGCCTTCGACTTATACTTCCCCGGCGTCATGCCGCCGCTCGTCCCCTCGCCGCCCGACTACGACGACACGCCAGCTGTCCGTGAGAAGATCGCCGACGCCCTCCGCGCCAACCCCACCGCCGCCGCTTCTCTCCGCTCCCTGATGGGCCTCCATACCGACGCCAACGTCGCCAGCGACATCGCCTACTTTACCTTTGTCATCACCGACATGCAGCATCGCGCCGGCGGCAATCCCTTCGACAACCGCAACTACCTGTACACCGGCTCCAACCCCACGCTTTCCGCCGGCGACTACGCCCTGAACGACGGTGTCCGCCGCTACGCCGCCAATCCTCACTCCCGCGACTACCTCTTCGAGCACTACACCCCAAACGGGCACCTCACCAAGCCCATGCTGGCGATCCACACCCTCTACGACCCCACCATCCCCGCCACCACGCTCTCCCTCTACGACCACATGGTGCAGGGTGCCGGTTTCGGCGAAAACCTCGTCCAGAAGTACGTCCATCGCGAAGGCCACTGCGCCATCACGCCCGACGAGATCGGCCACGCCTTCGACGAGCTCGTCGAATGGACGCACCACGGCCCTCGTCCCACCCCCGGTTTCCTCCGCTAACCGCCAGCCATCCAGAGTGCCTCGGGAGCCAATAGCTCTCCATATCCCCATAAAACCCAGCAAACACTGCCAACGTATAATGACCTATGGTTACTGCGCGGCCGGACACGCCCGATTCTGGCGCACCGGCAGTCGTCTCAGAGCACCCGAGCGCGCCACCCCCAAACGAAAACGGCCTGAAGCACGAAGCACCGCTTCCCTCCGCTTCGTTAGACCTTCCTCTGCCTATAGCACCCCTCGAAAACTCCGCCGAAATCGAAGCCAACTTCGACCGCATGCTGGCCACGGTCCATGCCAACCGGCCGAACGACGACCTGAACCTCATCCGATGGGCCTGGATCTTCTGCGTGCAGCATCATGCAGGCCAGAAGCGCGCCTCCGGCGAGCCCTACATCATCCACCCGCTCGAAGTCGCGCAGGTTCTCGCCGAGTGGAAGATGGACTCCACCGCCATTGCTGCCGGACTGCTGCACGATGCTGTCGAAGATACCGACGTTACTCCGCAGGACATCGCCAAGCGCTTTGGCGACCAGGTCGCGCACATCGTTGAAGGCGTCACCAAGCTCGACAAGATCAAGTTCGCCAACCGCGAAGACCACCAGGCCGAAAACATCCGCAAGATGCTGCTCGCTATGGTCACCGACGTCCGCGTCGTCATCATCAAGCTCGCCGACCGCCTGCACAACATGCGCACGCTCGAGCACCTGAAGCCCGAAAAGCAACAACGCATCGCCCGCGAGACGCTCGAAATCTACGCCCCTCTTGCGCATCGTCTCGGCATGGGCAAGCTCCGCGGCGAACTTGAAGATCTGGCCTTCCGCTACACCGATCCCTTCCAGTACACGCAGCTCACCAGCGAAGTCGATTCGCTACGCGGTGAAGGCGAAGCCTTCCTCAACCGCATCGTCTCCACGCTGGAAGCCAAGCTGAAAGAAGCCAATATCAGCGCCCGCGTGGAGTCGCGCATCAAGCGCCTGTTCTCGATCCAGCAGAAGCTCCAGGCGCACTCCATCCCTGTCGATCAGGTCTACGATCTCTTCGCCATCCGCGTGATCACCAAGACCGAGCAGGACTGTTACGCCGTCCTTGGCCTGCTGCACAGCACATGGCGTCCCGTTCCTGGGCGCTTCAAAGACTTCATCGCCATGCCACGCCCCAACATGTATCAGTCGCTGCATACCACGCTGATCGCCGAAGGCGCCCACCAGTTCGAAGTCCAGATCCGCACCGAGGATATGCACGAGGTCGCCGAAGAAGGCATCGCCGCGCATTGGAAGTACAAAGCCAGCGATAACGTCTCCGCCGCCGATGAACAGCGCCTCGCGTGGGTGCGCCAGCTGATGGAGTGGCAGCGCGAAATGTCCGACCCCAACGAGTTCATGTCCACGCTCAAGGTGGACCTGTACCCCGCCGAGGTCTATACCTTTACCCCCAAGGGCAAGGTCATCGTCCTGCCCAAAGACGGCACGCCCATCGACTTCGCGTACGCCATCCACACCGACGTAGGCAACATGACCACCGGCTCGAAGGTCAACGGCCGCATCGTTCCCTTGCGCCACAAGCTTCGCAACGGCGACATCGTCGAGATCACCACGCAGACCGGCCACAACCCTTCGCGCGACTGGCTCTCGTTTGCAAAGTCCTCCCGCGCGCGCAACAAGATCAAGCATTGGCTCAACGAGAACCAGCGCACCCGCGCCATCGAGATCGGCAAGAAGCTGCTCGACCGCGAAGCCCGAAAGTACAAGGTCACGCTATCGAAGTACGAAACCGCAGACTTCGACCGCATCGCCAATGACTACGGCTTAGGTAACGAGCAAGACCTGCTGGCCGGCATTGGCTTCGGCAAATACTCCACGCGGCAGGTGCTCAACAAGCTCGAACCCGGCAGCACGATGGCCGTCGAAAACCCTACTGCCGAACCCGGCGCAGTTGGCAACACCCTCGCGCATATGTCGGATGCCGTCAAGCGCGTCTTCTTCGGCAAGGGGTCGGACTCGCTGCAGGTTGAGGGCCAGGACGATCTGCTCGTCTATCGCGCGCGATGTTGCAACCCGATCCGCGGCGAAGAGATTATCGGCTACGTCACCCGCGGCAAAGGTGTTGCAGTCCATGCGCGGAGTTGTCCTAACGTCCAGAATCTCCTCTACGAAGCTGACCGACGCATCGACGTCGAATGGGGCGATCCCAACCGCGGCGCTGCTGCACCCAATGCCTCGCATAACGCGCCAAAGCCCACAACTTATCCGGTGAAGCTCACAATCGTGTGCGACGACCGCTCGGGGCTGCTCAAAGAGTTCACCGCCATCATTTCGGAAGATGGCACCAACATCCGCTCGCTCGACACCAAGCCCGCAGTAGATGGCATTGTGAATGTGGACTTCGTCATTGAGACGGTTGATCTGCGGCATCTGACCAAGCTCTCGCAGAACCTGCGCAAAGTGCCAGGCGTTCGCGACGTCCAGCGCATCCAGAAGATCTAGCTATTCCTCTTTTCGGGAGGTATCATTTCTTCATGAGCATCGTGCATATCTCGGAGGAAGAAGCAATCAACGACTTCCGTGCGGTCTTAAATCGGATTGACGAAGGCGCCTATATCGTCATCGATCGCGCTTCCGGGAAGGTCGATGTCTCGTCCGGACTCGTGCGACCTCTCACATTCGCAGAAGCGATCGAAAAGCTCCCCAATGAATCTATCGGTGTGATGGACGAAGATTTCGCGCGTGATGTTAGAAGTTTTCGAGAAAGACATTCCGAAGGGTTTGATTCTTCCAGGTAGGATTGATTCTCGACACAGATAGTCTTATTCGTGCAGAGAAGCGAAAACTCTCAGCTCGTGAAATTCTCGCTGAGCTCAGTGCGAATCATCCCGGAGAAGAGTTCGGAATATCCGTCATTACGCTCGCGGAATTACGTCATAGCGTCCGCAGAGCGCTAACTCCAGCACAACGCCACCCGCGCCAACAGTACCTGGACGAACTCATGGAAGTGACAAAGGCATACTCCGTAACCATTCCCATAGCACTCCGCTTGGGAGTGGTCGATGCCGAGCTTCAACTACAAGGCAGAAAGCTCTACTTTCCGGATATGATCATCGCCTGCACGCCCTTGAATTAGGGTTCGCAGTCCTCACTGGAAATCTCGGTCACTTCGAAAGAATTAGAGATCTGCGAATCGTCTCTTCGTCGGCCTCCCGTTAGCCCAGTAACTCCATCCGCTTCGCCACAGTCGTCAAAATCTCCAGCGCCTTATCCATCATCCCGCGCGTGTGCTCGCTGGTCATGATGCAACGGATGCGTGCCTTGCCTTCGGGTACCGTCGGAAATGCAATTCCTGTTGCCATCAGGCCTTCCGCGAACAGCGCGCGGCTGAAGTCCATCGTCTTGCGGCCATCGCCGATGAGGATCGGCGTGATTGGGGTCTCGCTCTTCGGTGTGGTCTTGCCGCCGATATCAAACCCGGCATCCACAAGCTGTTCCTGGAAGTAGCGGGTGTTCGACCACAACCGCTCAATCCTCTCCGGCTCACTTTCGAGCAGATCAAACGCAGCCATGCAGCTCGCGGCAACCGCAGGTGGATGCGAGGTGGAGAACAAGAAAGGACGCGCGCGGTGATAGAGATAGTCAATCAGATCGCGGCTTCCGCATACGTAACCGCCGAGGGAACCGATGGCCTTCGACAGGGTTCCTACCTGCACATCGACCTTCGACGTGCAGCCGAAGTGATCCACGCTTCCGCGACCATTGCGTCCCAGAACGCCGGAAGCGTGCGCGTCATCGACCATCATGATCGCGCCATACTTCTCGCACAGAGCAGCGAGTTCGCCAACAGGACCGATGTCTCCGTCCATCGAGAATACGCCATCGGTGATCACCAGCTTCCGGCCCGGCTCGTTCTGTACTTCCTTCAGCAACTCCTCCGCATGGGCAACGTCCTTATGCCGAAAGACCTTGATCTTCGCTCGCGACAGACGTGCGCCATCGATAATGCTTGCATGATTCAACTCATCGCTGAGAATGAAGTCTTCTTTGCCAAGGATCGATGAAACCGTTCCAGCATTGGCTGCGAAGCCCGACTGAAACACCACGCAGGCTTCAACGCCTTTGAACGCGGCGATCTTCTCTTCGAGTTCCATGTGAATGCGCATCGTTCCCGCAATCGTCCGCACCGCTCCGGAACCGACACCATACTTCTCGGTGGCGGCAATGGCTGCCTCGCGCAGTTTCGGGTGATTGCAGAGACCGAGATAGTTATTCGAGGCGAGGTTGATGACCTCGCGGCCATCGTAGTGGCAGACCGCGGCTTGCTCGTCATCGAGAATGCGCAGCTTGAAGTACGTTCCGCGTTCGCGCAGGTCATTTAGCGCGGCGCTCAGATGCGCCAATTGCGGACGGGTTGTATCGGTTTTGCTTTCAATCGTTTCAATCATCTTGTTCCCGATATTAAACCTTTCCAGCAGGCAGCGATACCGCAACGCGCGGGCATCACATCTCACGTACTCAGGAATAGATGTGGGCTCAACCATCCTGAAAGAAGCCGCGGAATGTTCAAGCGGCAAGGAGATCGTGATGAACCTCAATACAAGACTTCGTTTCACCGCAGCCGCCGGCCTGATGGCCTTTGTCTTGCTGACCGGCTGCGAAAGCAAGCAGGATAAGGCGCTCGATCAGGCCAAGGCAGCCGCGGCTTCCACCAACACCGCGCAGCAGATCCAGTACGTCGATAAGAGCGGCAACACGGTAACCACCACCGTCCAGCCGCCAGTCGCTGCTGGACAGCCGGAGCAGGTAGCAACCACCACTACGCCACCGCCTCCAGGGCCGGTGCCCGCCGCTACACAGCCGGTCATTACGCCGGTAAACGCTGCCGGAGAAGCTGCCGGACCCACGCAGTACACCACCGGCAGTGCGATGACAGCGGGGGCGCCGGCGCAGGCTCCTGCGCCTCCGCCGCCGATCAGCCTCACTGTTCCCGCAGGCACGGAGCTGGCTATACGGATCAACCAACACATCAGCGTCAAGCATGCCCATGCCGGCGACCGCTTCTCGGGTGAGGTCGTTGAGCCTGTAACGAGCAATGGCAGCGTGGTTATTCCGCGTGGAACGCATGTCTCGGGACGTATCGACGAGGCTCATCGCCGCGGTCACTTCGCGGGGCGTTCGGTGTTGGAGCTTCGCCTGACTTCGATGAACCTGAATGGCAATGACTACGCGCTCGATACCCACGACAACGTGAGCACCAAGAAGGGCAAAGGCAAGCGTACGGGAGCCTTTATCGCCGGCATGACCGGAGCAGGCATGGTCATCGGTGGCATTGCTACGGGCGGCGTTGGCCTGGCCATTGGCGGCGCGGCGGGTGCGGGTGCTGGAACACTGCTGGCTGGAACGACGGGCAACCGTGACATCGAGATTCCCGCGGAGTCGATCATGCACTTCCGGCTCGCGGACGATCTCGTTGTGCAGAATCCGTAGTAGTAAGGAAGTACATAGACAAGGCCCGTCCTTATGGACGGGCCTTGGTGCTTTGTGGAGCGAATGTGGCTAGACGATGGGCGGGCAGGAGGTCCAGGCGAGGAACTGGTGCTCACACTCGTCGCAGACCGGTTCGGTCTCCTCGATCATCATGGAGTGCGAGGTGTGGTGGGCTATTTCCTCAGCTTCTACGCGAATCCTCTCAAAGCTGCCGTGGCAACGAGCACAAATTACTGTCTCTGTCATGGAAGAATCCTCCGTTGAAGCATGTTAGTCGCACGATGTGAGTTCCGGCAGCAAAATCTTTCATCGCCCTGGGGGTACCCCCCTCCCCCCTATGTAGCGGGTATCTTGGGCGTAAGTGGTTTAGAATCTGCGGCTCCGGGGCAGTGATATCTCGCAAGCGTCAGATTCTAAACGAGTTGCCTGCAAAATATTCTTTTGAAACGAGTTAGCGCATGCGAGTGCGAAAGGCTTTGACACAGAGTTCGCAAAGTTTAAGTACGAGTTTCGCTGATAGTGGCGTGATCTGGGTCTGTTAACAGGATAGCAAGCCGGATGGGGTAACTATGCCAACTATTTTGCGGAGAAATCGCCAGTGTTTATGCGGGGTTTTGGAGTTTTGCAGATCGGTGACGGCTTGACAGGGTTTTGGTAGGAAGAGTAGCGGGTGCCTGGAGAGGAGTGAGGGTTGGGAGGGATGGGGTTTGAGGGGGTAGATCTAGTGGGCGAGATCGAGGGCTTCCGATTGGAGAGTTTTGTCGTCGCCGAAGCTGTTGAACCAATGGATTTCGGGGTCGCGGCGGAACCAGGTTAGCTGACGTTTGGCGTAGTTGCGGTGTCCCTGCTGGGCGGCGGCAATGGCTTCAGGGAGCGTGATTTCGCCGCGAAGGATGGACATGGCCTGGGTGTAGCCGAGCGAGGTGAGGGCGCGGCAGTCAGCTCCGAAGCGGACACGTAGCATGTCGGTTTCGGCGACGAGGCCATGGTCGAACATGGCGGCGGCGCGGTGGTTGATGCGGTCGTACAGGGCTTCGCGTGGTGGGTTGAGGCCGAACTGGACGACGCGGAAGCCGGTGAGCGGGTCGCGGCCTTCGGTCCACTGCTCGGTTTGCGGACGGCGCGCGGCGAGAGTGACCTCGATGCTGCGGATGAGTTTTGGCTGGTCGTTTGGGTGGATGAGTTCGGACGCACGAGGGTCGAGGCGCTGGAGGATGCGATGGAGATACATGGAGCCGCGCGTGGAGCCAAGGGTGCGCAGACGCTCGCGTAAGGATTCATCACGGGGTGGGGCGGGGGCGAGACCTTCGAGGAGCGCTCGGAGGTAGAGGCCGGTGCCGCCGGCCACGATAGGCACCTTGCCGCGCTGCTGAATGCCGGCGATAGTGGCGCGCGCGGCGCGCGCGTAGTCGCCTGCGGTGCAGGGTTCATTGGGCCAGTAGAGGTCGAGGCAGTGGTGTGGGATGCGGGCGCGCTCTTCGGGCGTGGGCTTGGCGGAGCCGATGTCCATGAGTCGATAGACGGCGACGGAGTCGCAGCTGACGATTTCGCCGTTGAGGGCTTCGGCCAGATGCAGGGCGAGCGCGGTTTTTCCGCTGGCAGTGGGGCCGGCGACGACGAGCAGCGGCGTCATGGACGCAGCCAACTTTTCACTCAGATCAGGTGGTGTCATAGACGCCACCAGCCCGGGACGAATACGCGGCCGATACCGGCGCGAAACATGCTCGCGATCAAAACCAGCAGGGCCAATAGGATGAGGCCGCGGACGACGCTGCGGGACTCAAGGCCTTCGCGGCTGCGGAGGTAGGTCTTCCGCTCTTCCGCGGCGCGCTCCAGTGCGCGGGTTGCCGGCGGAATCCGCGGCGGCTCGGCACGGCGTGGAGGCGGCTGCATGGCCTAGCGCCCGATGTCCTTGTTCACCAGGAAGTGAATGCGGAGCTCCAGGTTGGGGCCGTGGAACTGCGAGGGCAGCGGAGGGTACTGGCCTTCGGCGATGATGGCGTTCCAGCAGGATTTATCGATGGCTACATCATGCGTGGAACCATCGAGGTGCATGCCGTTGATCATCAGATTGCCGTCCGGGAGGATGGTGAAGCGGATAAAGGTTTCGCCCTGCTTGGAGATGGGCGGCTGGGCTTCCGCCGGGATGAGCGGGAGCCAGTTGCGCTTGATGTCGGCGACGATGCGGCGGAGGTAGGGGTCGAAGTCGACGCCCTGCGTGTCCGAGAGGATGTCGATTCCGCCGCCTAGCGGATTGGAGGGGCTGGCCTCGAACTGTGTACCGTTGCCGCCGCGGCCGCGCGCCGCCTTGTTGAGGGCGCTCTGGATGCTTTCACCAGGAGTGCTGGGGCCGGTGTTGAAGTTAGGCCGGCTGGAGGGTTGCGGCGCGGGAGCGTCCGGGACGACGGGTGCTGGATTGCGCGGGAGCGGCGTGGGAGCGGACGGCAACGGCGGTGGAGCGGTAGTGGTGGGCGCGGGAGTGGTGGGCGTGGGTGCGGCCGCGGCGGGGGCCGGAGCAGACGGCGCGGGGGCCGAGCGGGTCATCGCCTGGAGGCGCTTGATGGTCTGATTATCGAGCTTGGGCGGAGCTTTTTGTGCGAGCTTGGGCGGCTGCCGCAACACTGGCATGTTGAGCTGCGTGAGCTCCTGGCTCTTCATCACATCGGCGGGATTGATGAGCTGCGGCGCGTGCCAGAGGACGCGAGGGCCGTAGAAGACGAACCACGCCATCGCCAGCCAGAAAAAAACGGAGATATAGATGGACTCGCGGAAGCGGCCACGGGCCCGTTCATCTTCGATGGTGTCGAGGAGGCGGACGAGCTCGTGCTCGTCGAGTTCGCCGTAGCGGTTGGTACGGATGCGGGCCAGAGGCTGGAGGGGCTGTTGCTGGCCACCATGGGGGACGAAAGAGACGGGCGCGTTGGGGTCCACCGACTGCTGCGGTGCGAGCTCCGGCTGTTGCGCTTCCGGTGTCGGTTGACCGGGATCTGTTGGGGTCGGGGTTTGTGGCATCTTCTGGTCTAGCAGTCTGTGACGGATTAGCGGGAGCAAAGTTTCGCGCCTAGCCAATCGCCAGACCTAATTTGATGCTGGCTGGCTCTATTTTCTCACCTTCGGCTGTGCTTTCGCACCCTTCCCCACGATTGGGTAGACTGCGGGGATGGCTTTGGAGATGATAGGCAACCTTATCGGACGCAGGGCGATTGTTCTGACCATCAGCGACCGGTGTTTTGCGGGCACACAGATGGATGCTTCTGGGCCGGCGGTGGAGCGCGTGCTGGCGGCGGCCGGAGCTTCCGTTGCCGCAGTCAAGGTGGTTCCCGATGAGCGTGGGGAAATTGCGGCGGCCTTGCGTGAAGCAGCCAGTGCTGCTGCGCTGGTGGTGACGACCGGAGGGACTGGACTGGCGGCGCGCGATGTGACTCCGGAAGCGACGCTGGATGTGTGCGAGCGAATGGTGCCGGGGATGGCGGAGCTGATACGGCAAGAGGGTATGCGGCATACTCCGTTTGCGACGCTGGGGCGTGGAGTTTGTGGGGTTTGCGGTAATGCGTTGATTTTGAACCTGCCGGGAAGTCCGGCGGGCGCGGAGAGCTCCTTGCTGGCAGTGCTGGGGTTGTTGCCGCATGCGCTGGATCTGCTGGCGGGAGCGACGGGGCATTGAAGAGCAGGGTTTAGGTTTGGGGGTTGGGGTTTGGGTAGAAACTCCTTTCTGGGGTGAGAAGGTAGAATGAAGATTCGTGATCATAGGTCCCATAGCGCTGTTGCATAAGGTGTCGACGACACTGCTCGCTGTCCTCAAACCGTTCGGTATATGGGGGGTGGGTGGACTGGCGTTGATTGACTCGGCGTTAATCCCGATCCCGGTTTCGATGGACGGTGTGGTGATCGGGTATGTGGCCGAGAACCATGCGCGGTTTCTGCTGTACTGTCTGATTGCGGCGGCGGCTTCGTCGATTGGGTCACTGGTGCCGTTTTATGTGGGGCGCGCGGGTGGGGAGCTGTTTCTGCTGAAGCGGATCAACCGCGAGCGATATGAGCGGATTCGCGACCGGTTCGAGCGGCAGGAGTTCTTCGCGATTATGATTCCGGCGATGCTGCCACCGCCGACTCCGCTGAAGTTGTTCGAGTTTGCGGCGGGCGTGTTCGAGATGAAGCCGGTAGCGTTTGTGCTGGCGATCTTTGCAGGGAAGTTTATTCAGTTCCTGATCTGCTCGCTGCTGACGATCTGGTTTGGGCCGAAGCTGATCCATACGATGCGGCACGTGCTGCACCGGCATATGGGGTCGGTGATCGGGATTGCGGTAGCGGGGTTGATGGTGCTGGTGTTCTACATGGTCCGCAAGATCTTCGACCGGCGCAAAGGGGTGGTTCTGCCGGTAGAAGAAGAAGCTTAGGGGAGGAACGAGGGTAATGAAGTTTCTGCTGGGGTTTGTGGTGGCGCTGTTGCTGGTCGCGGGTGGTGGATGGCTTTATCTGAAGTTTGGCAAGCTGCCCGTGGCAGCGAGCGATCCGGCGTTCCCGATGGAAGAAGACATTGTGAAGGTCCCGCTGAAGGCGCGGATTGGGCGCGAGATGCAGCAACCTCCGTTTCCCGCGAGTGAAGAAGCGTTTGAACAGGGTGCCACGATTTATAAAGACGAGTGCGCCGCCTGCCATGGGCTGCCCGGACAACCGGTGGACTTTGCGCAGCGGATGTATCCAGTGGCTCCGCAGCTTTTCAAAGTGCATACGAAAAAGAAGAGTGCGGCGAAGGTTGTGGGCGTGAGCGATGACGACCCCGGTGAGACGTTCTGGAAGGTGAAGAATGGGATTCGGCTGACGGGCATGCCGGCGTATGGCAAGATCCTTTCGGAGCCGGAGATGTGGGACGTCGCGCTGCTGCTGAAGAATGCGGACCAGCCGCTGCCTGATCCGGTGAAGGCGCTGTTGAAGTAAGCTTGGTGGCGAAGTGCGGAGGCGTTATGGATCGTCGTAAGTTGCTGAAGGGTGCGGGAGCGGCGGCGATGATGCCGCTCGTGATGGGAGATGCGATGCAGGCTGGAGCGCAGGTAACCGAAGAGACCGTGTATGAGTTGCGAATCTATCACCTGAATGAAGGCAAGCAGGCGCTGATCGAGGAGCGGTTCCGGTCAAAAGAGACGAAGATCTTTGAGCGGTGCGGCATGCATGGCGTCGGTTTCTGGACACCGACCGATGAGCCGCTCGCCGGGAGGACGCTGATCTATATGCTTCGGCACAAGAGCCGTGAAGCAGCGACCGCGAACTGGGAGAAGTTCAAGAACGATCCGGAGTGGATCGCGCTGAAAGCTGAGAGTGAAAAAAATGGGGCGTTCGTCACGAAGATGGAGTCGACGTTTATGAAGCTGCTCGACTTTTCTCCGAAGGTTTGATCGGCAACAGAGACAGCTTGTAGGGAGATGGACGCTTGCCGATGTCGTTTTGGACCAGCAAACCTGCGTTGCGGCATCTGAGCCTTTGCGCCGGGTGCTTTCTTGTTTTGAGTGCTTCCTGCATGAGCGGACAAGCCAACACTTTAATGCCGCTGCCCGTTGCGGTGCATGCTTCGCAGGGTGAGTTTGCGATCACGCCTGCGGTGACGCTTTCTTTAGGCGAGGCGCACAATTCGCTGCTGGAAGCCGCGGCGCGACGGATGATGGAACGGTTGCAAATGCAGACGGGCGTGGCCCTGGCGCATGATCCTGTGGCAGGGGTTGCGGCGTTCAACGTGTCCGTTGCCGATGCCAGCGCGACGTTGCCCGCGCTGGGCATGGATGAAAGCTACTCGCTGGATGTAACCAGCTCCGGTGTGGCGCTGAAGGCGGAGACGATCTTCGGAGCGATGCATGGGTTTGAGACGCTGCTGCAGTTGGTGCAGCCGGAAGGCGCAGGGTTTGTGCTGCCTGCTGTGCATATCGACGACGCACCGCGGTTTGCGTGGCGTGGGTTGATGATCGACTCCGGGCGACACTTCATGCCGGAGGATGTGGTCCTGCGGACGCTGGATGGCATGGCCGCGGTGAAGCTGAATGTGCTGCACTGGCACCTGAGCGAAGACCAGGGCTTTCGCGTAGAGAGTTTGAAGTATCCAAAGCTCCAGGGGATGGGGTCGAACGGAGACTTCTATACGCAGCAGCAGGTGCGCGAGGTGGTGCAGTACGCGGCAGCACGAGGGATTCGCGTGGTGCCGGAGTTCGATATTCCGGGCCATGCGACCTCGTGGCTGGTGGGGTATCCGGAGCTGGCGAGCAAGGCCGCGACGTACGAAGTGCAGACGACGTTCGGCGTGCATGATGCGGCGCTCGATCCTACGCGCGAGTCCACGTATATGTTTCTCGATGGGCTGTTCGGCGAGATGGCCGGGTTGTTTCCCGATGAGTTCTTCCACATCGGTGGCGATGAGAGCAATGGCAAGGATTGGAACGGCAATCCGAAGATTGTCGCCTTCATGCGCGAGCACAGCCTGAAGGATTCGAAGGCGCTGCAGGCTTACTTCAATCTGCGTGTGGAGGCGATCCTGAAGAAGCATCACCGCCAGATGATTGGATGGGACGAGGTGCTGCATCCCGATCTGCCGCAGAGCGTTGTGATCCATAACTGGCATGGGCCGGAGTTTGTGGCCGAGGGTGTAAAGCAAGGCCATCGCGTGATTTACTCGCAGGCTTTTTATCTGGACCACATGACTTCGTCAGGCGAGATGTATGCAGCCGATCCTGTGCCGGTTTCGCTGAACCTTACGCCGGAAGAGCAGAAACTCGTGCTGGGTGGCGAGGCCTGCATGTGGAGTGAGCATGTGACCGGCTTCACAATCGATTCGCGCATATGGCCGCGTATGGCCGCGATTGCGGAGCGGATGTGGTCTCCGGCGACGGTGAGGGATACGGAAGATATGTACCGCCGGCTGGCTGTGGAATCACTGCGGCTGGATGCTCTGGGACTGACGCATATCTCCGGGCCGCAGCGTGGGCTGCGCATGATGGCAGGAAGTGTGCGTGGCGCGGAGGAGCTCGCGGTGTTGACTTCGACGCTGCAACCGGTGGGCTTTGGCGAGCGCTATCGCATGCAGAAGACGACACAGCTCACGCCGATGGATAGCCTAATCGACTTTACGTCGCCTGATCCTCTTAGTGCGCATCAGTTTGGGTTGCTGGTCGCTGCTTATTTGCAAAGCAAAGATGCGACGCAGAAGGATGCGTTGACAAAGGTCTTTCAGCACTGGGTGGATGCGAGCGCAGCGCTCGATGCGATTGCTGTAGACCATCCACTGGTGGCGCGCTATCCAGTGCGGCGGGAGCAGTTAATTCAGCTAGGACAGATGGGGTTGGCGGCGCTGAGATATATGGATGAGAAGAAGGCTGCACCTGCGGATTGGATTGCGGCGCAGAAGGCGTTGCTAGCTGCCGCCGCGAAGCATGCAGAACTGGTGGAGTTTGCGGTGCTGAAGCCGTTGGGGAGCCTGGTGGATGCGGCGGCGAAGCCATAGCGTTGGCTATGGCACAACGACGATAGGCGCCTTCCAGAAGGTAGCTTTGCCGTCGGTAGGATTGAGCACGGTGACCTGGCAGTCGTACTCGCCCGGTTGGAGCTGCGTGAGGTCGAGGCTGAAGTTCAGCGGCGTTGTGCCGAGGCGCGCAAGCGCGGCCGCGGTGACGGAGATGGGCTTAGTTTCGTACACCTTGTCCGTTCCCTTGAACAGCGTGACGAAGCCGACCATGGGTTGCGGCGCGGTTGCGGTCTGGTTGTACGCCTGCAGGTAGACGTAGAGTTCGCGACTGCGGCTGAAGACGCGTGTAACGCTGGGAACAAGCTTGCGTCCGTCCTGCACGAGCGGGTTGGCAGCGTTGTCCTTTTGCTGGTCCTTGGCTTTGCCGGCGTTGAAGAGAGCATCCTTCATATCCACGCGTTGGCTGCTGAGCACAACCGAGCTGGTGGCGACGCGCTTGAGCTCCTTGTTGAGGTTGGGAATGACGAACGTCGTTTGGAAGGTGCCGATGCGGCCCGTTTCGTCGTCGCGGGCCAGGAACTTGATGATGTACTTGCCCGGCAGCAACGTAAACCCAGCGTCATACTCGATGGGCTTCTTCGCGAGCTCGGCAGCGGTTTCATCGGTGAGCTTGATGTTGACGTCGTCGCGGACGTTGGTGACGGTCATACCGCCGTTGGCATCCTTGATTTCGCCGATGAAGTCGATGAGCGTGTGCTCTGCGCCGCCGCGCTTGGCGAGCGCAAGTTCGCGGCCCGGAATCTTGACGACAAGCGGGACGAAATACTCGGCGCGATTGAGCTGGAAGTAATTGATCTCCATCGCGATGGTCAACTCGGTGACGGGATCGGGAAGCATGAGCGCGTCTTCGAGCTGGCGCTCTTTATCAACGGTGGTGAACTTCGCGAACTCTTTGCCGGCGTAGTAGCCCTGGCGATACTCGAGCTTGGCGTTGGGGTCGGCGACGGTGATCTTGATCTTGCGGAACTTGCCGTCCTTGAGTGTGTTCGAGGTGTAGTACTCGACGAGGTAATAGCTGCCGACCGATTGCTGCGCCTGCACAATGCCTCTGGTGAGGTCGTTGTAGTCGAGGAGCGCTTTGCCGCCGGTATCACCGGCGAGCGCGAAGAGCGTGTCCTGCGATTGCTGGAAGTTGCTGGTATTGGCAAGCGCGGCGGTTCCGGAGTACATGCCTGCGTTGCCGGGCGAGCCTTGCGTGGCATCGCCGAGCGGAGCGGACGCAACCAGACCGCGCGCATCGATGGGCCAGAAGGAGACACCGGAGCGGATAGCAGAGTCGATGGTGGCCTTGAGTTGGGCCTGGTTGTCGAGGCCGTTCAGGCGCAGGCCACTGGCGAAGTAGATGAGCGACTTCTTTTCGCTGAGTTGCCCGAGCATGTTTGCAACGGTCTGGAGCGCGGAGAGCTGGCGGTCGGTGTTGAAGACGTTGAACTCGCCATCATCCTGGCCGAAGGCTGCGCCGGTGTCGGCAGCGCTGGCATCCTGTATGGAGTCAACATCACCCTGTCCTTCGCCAACGACCATGGTTTCGAGGATGCTGAGCAGGCGGCTGCGATCGGCGGTGAAGTCCTGCAGTACATCGGCAGAGGCGCCGTTGTAGCGCATGATGGCGACGAGATCGGCCGTGGTGATCTGTGTGCGCACGAACTTCTCCGCGGCGGCTAACGCGCGGAGTTGCTCCGCAGGGCGCATGGCGGACATGTCGAAGTAGAGCGCAAGCAGGCGATGATCTTTGTACTTCGTATTGCCGGTGGTTTCAGGGGCGATCTGGCTGCGATTGAGCGTGCGGTAGATGGTGAGAGCTTCGCTGTCAGGCGGCGCGGGTGGTTCGGGGATGGGCGTTGCGGGAAGCGTCTGGTACTCGCAGTAGCGGATCTTCTGCGGAACGCCGTCTTCGGTGACGGTGAAGTCTTTGGCGGTGAGTCCTTCGATGGGCTTGCCGTCTTTGTCTTTGACAGTGACGGCTTCCACGACGAGCTGGCTGTGGACGCTGAGCGTGTAGGTGGGGTCGTGATCGGGTGAGGCGTTCTGGCCGAGGGTTTGGGAATGTGCAACGAAACTTGTTGCGAGAGCGATAGCTAATGAAATGTGAGTGAGGATTCGCATTAGAAGCGTAACCTCCCGGTGAGCTGCATGCTACGCATGTTGTTGACGGCGGCGGGCACGCCGAAGAGCGGACTGCTGGTGGCTAACGCAGGTGTTGTGCCGGAGCAGGTAGCAGGCACAGTGAGCGAGCATTGCGCCGGATTGAGCGTGGTGTTCCAACTGGTGAAGGTGACGTGGTTCAGTATGTTGGTGCCGTCGAGCCGGACGTCGAGATAGAACTTACGCGGCAGGCGGAAGGTGCGCTGCAGCGAAGCGTTGAAGGTGAACTGCGATGGACCTTCGATAGAGTCGCGGCCTGCATTGCCGAAGAGGCCGGCCTGTGGAGCAGCGTAAGCGGCGGCGTTGAGATGCGAACCGGTGGGCGCGGCAGAGAGCGACTGCGTGGTGCGGTCGGGGCGCAGAAAGCCTGTGAAGCCGGTGCCGGGTGTGGCCGCGAGATACACGGGCGTTTCCGGCAGACCGCTGCCGACGACGAAGGTGCCGAGCGCAGTCCAGTCTTTGAGCACACGACCGCGCCAGCCGGTCATGAGTGAACCTCCACCGAGGCCAACACCGGAGGTGTATTGGATGGTGGCGTTGAGGAGGTTGCGTTGATCGAAAGTAGAAAGACCGCGCTCAGCGCCGAGGTTGAGCCAGTTCTGCGCGGTCATGGCGCTGCCGGATGAGAACGAAGTTGCACCAGCAGCGAGTGGTCCCTGGCCGCCTAGCTGGGCATCATCGTCAATGGACTTGGAGTAGGTGTAAAGCGCCGATGCAGTGAACCCACTGCGAAGGCGGCGGCGCAGTTGCAAGCTGCCGGACTCGCGCGTGGAGGTGCCGTTCGATGTGCGATAGCGATAACCCACCGGGCAGAGCGGGCAGGGATTGGCGGCGCCGATAGCGTAGGTGTTCGGCAGGAACTGCTGCACGCCGTTAGTTCCCTTGACACCGAGATACGTGGCGACCATTTGCAAAGCGAAGGGGAGATCGCGTTGCGCAGAGACCTGCCACGTTTGCGCGAAGCCGACACGGAAGTTGGGATCGATGCCGAAGTTGTCCGGCGTTGTGGTCGTGCATGCCTGGCGTTGCAAGCCGGTGGCAAGCGTGAGCGGGCAGTTGCTGCTGTAGGACGCGCTTAGGCTGTTGGAGAGTGGAGCTTGCTGCGCCATCGAAAGCGCATTGGCTTGATAGACAGAGGTGTCGTCGTAGACACCGTACCCTGCGCGGACGACGAGTGTAGATCCTGGAATAGGCCGCCAGGATATGCCGACGCGTGGCTGGAAGCCCAGCTTGTCTGGGCGGACGAGAGACGTAGGATACTGCTGTCCACTGACGATGCCCTCCGGGCTTGAGGCCAGGACAGGCTGCTCGGTGGAGAAGTTGGGAGCTACGTCAATATTGACGAGGCGGTTCTTGAGCTCGGTGATGGGTGCGCCGTAGTCCCAGCGCAGACCGGCCTGGATGGTGAACTGCGGGGTGAGACGCCAGTCGTCGTTCGCGTAGAGATCGTAGACGGATTGGCGGAGATACTTGTCGGCGTTGCCGTAAGCAATGGAGACGGTGTCGGCGTTGCCGGTGAGGAAGTCGGCTAGATCAGAGACGCCGCTGGCTGCACCGGTGAAGACAAAGCTGCCGCGTGGGTTCTGCTGCGAGAGGTAGTTGAACTCCTGACGGCGGAAGTCGCCACCGAAGGTGAAGTTGTGTTTGCGGTGATACCAGTTGACCGACACCGGAAGCCTGTCGGTGCGATTGCGGGTGAAGGCGCTTTGCCCATCGCTCAAGCCGGAGATGCCGCTCGAGAACTGCAAGGAAGGCGGTCCCCATTGCGTGGGGTCCTGGTCGTAGCCGGTGATGCCGGCCTGTCCTTCGACGTCTTTGATGTTCTGGAAGTTGGGCGTGACGTTCGTCCGGGAACGGGTGAAGTTATAGGTGAGGTTGGCGAAGAAGTGGCTGGTGAAACGATGGGTCCAATTGACGTTGGTGTTGATGCCGAGCGTGTCCGTGGTATCGACGAAACCGAAGAGGTTGGCGTTGTTGCTGCGTCCGCTTTGGAATCCGAAGACTCCCCAGAGCTGATCTTTGCGGCCGACCGTCTTATCGAGGCGCACTTGCATCGCGTCCTGGTGTGTGTCGGTGACGATAGGCACCTGATAGTTGTACAGGCTGCTTCCGGTGGCGTTGGGCAACGGGTAGTACTGCAGTAGAGCAAGAGCCTGCGGGCTGACGGTGACGTTGCCCGTTGGGAGAATGCCGTTTCGCTCGGCCGCTGTGGGCATGAGGCCGGAGTCGGTGGCGTCCGTGCGGTTGCGCGTGAGCAGATATTGAACATAGAAGTTCGGGCCGTTGCGCAGGACATGCGGGATGTAGATTGGGCCGCCGACGTTGAAGCCGAGTTGGATCTGGTTGTAGGCGGGCTTGGGCTGGCTGAGACCGGAGAGCGAGTACTGGCGTGCATCGAGTGCGGAGTTATCGAGCACGAGCTGAATGCCGCCGTTGTAGAGACCGTGCGCGCCCTTGTGCTGATTGCCGAACGCGGGGGCAAGTGTGTACTGCGACGTTGCCGCGTTGTTGGAGCTGCCGTTGATGAGCAGGCCATCGTTAGCCTGCTGCTGTTGTGGAGCGGGTTCTTCCGCGGGCTTTGGCTGATCGGAAGCAGCGGATTGGTTGGGCTTTTTGGCTGTTGGTATTGCTGCGACCGCTGTGGGCCCTGGTTTGGTTTCGACGGTCACGGCGTTGGCGAGTGCGGTGATGGCAGGTAGCGGAAGCATCTTGAGCTCCCACTTCCCTGCCGGCTGATTGGCGGCGATGGTGACGTCACCGTCGATGGGCGAGAAGCACAGCATCTCGATGTGGATCTTCCATGCGCCATCGGGAAGATCAGCAAAAGCGTACGCGCCTTGCTCGTCGGAGGTTGCCGTGAACTTCTTGTCGCCCTGCGTCGCGGTAACAATAGCGCCGGGGACGGCGAGATCGTTGTAGAGCACCTGGCCGTGATACTCAGAGGCCAGTGCGGTGAGCGAGAGCATGGAAAGCGCAAGGCCACAGAGGATGTGGCGAAGGTTCAGCATGCGTCGATGGGCGGCGTTGTTCATCGTCCTCTGCGAAGTCAGTTTTCTGAAGGTTGTTCTATCTGGTCAACGACAAGTGTATCTACTGGGCCTTTGCCTGGTTGCAATTTGAGGCCGAGCTCTTCTTCGAAGGCGGTAAAGAAAGAGGGTGCGGTGTCCGCGGCAGCGGCCGCAGGATCAGATGTGTCGCGATCGGGAGCCCACGTCAGGTTGACATCGTACTTGCCGGTGAGGCCTGTTTTGTCGACGATGGTGCGGTGCAGGTGATACTCCATGAAGTTGGTCAGCGCACTGATGGAAATTCCCTGACCGGAAAAACTAGTTGGCGATGCACGCGTCATACCCGACATCGGCTTGCCATCGGGTCCTTTGAAGGCGTCAGGATGGCTCACTGCGGGGTCGTACTCTTTGAGCTTGAGGCCACCCTTGGCGATCACGAGATCGTAGATAGGAAGTTGTTTGACTTCGATGTGGGTCTTCAGCTTGAAGCGGTCAGCCAGCAGAGCCTGCTGCATGGCCTTCCTGGCTGCCTCCCGATGCTGCATGTCCAGCTTCTTCACTGCGTCCACGTCATCGGGAGACATCTTCGCTTCGACATCGAAACGCGCGGAGTCCGTCCAGTGGGGCAAACCGGAGATCAAGTCGGGCTTGATGCCATATGCCGCGGCAATCAGGTTGGCGGCGTCGGTGTTCGTCAGGTTGATACCGCTTTCACTCACCATGAACCGTACGTTTGCGCTCCCAGAATTGTTCCGCTTGATGGAGACAACGTCGTAGGCCAAGGCAGCGGTGGGTTGGGCGGTTGTGGTCGCGGACGCAGCGGGCTGAGCGTGCATCCCCAATGGAGATGCGAGCAAGCAAGCGAGCAGGACTGCCGCTAGACCGATGCTGGGAGCCCTGCGATTGCTCATCCCGCGCTTCCTCTTTCTGAGACTTGATTCCCATGAGACGGCTTCCTTTCTCAAAGGTTTGGAATTTTATTTAATTTTCTGACGGCTGCTCCAGCCGGTCGACAACGAGCGTATCGACGGGGCCTTTGTCCGGCAGGAGTTTGAGACCGAGCTGCTCTTCGACGGCGGTGAAGATGGAAGGAAGGTCGTCGCTAGGGTCGCTGTGAGGAGCCGCGGAGTTCTCGTCGTGGCTGAACTTGAGCGTGAGATCGAACTTTCCGGTGAGGTTGGTCTTGTCGATGACGGTGCGTTCCACCTGGTGGGTGAGGAAGTCGGCGAAGGCGGACATCTGTATGTCGTGTGCGTCGACCTCATTGTTGTGGCTATTGACACCGGTGCCGCGCGATTTGGGGAGATCGGGTGGTGAGGATGTTAACTTGCTGCCGCTTTTGGCGATGATGAGATCGAAGACGGGCAGTGTCTTCTGCTCGATGTGAGCCTTGAGATGGAAACGGTCTTCGAGAAGCTGACGCATCATGGCCGCTCGCTGGCCGGGGGCGAGGTGAGCGACGGTTGTGGGATCGAGGACTTTGGCTTCGATATCGAAGTGAGCGTCATCGGTCCACGACGGGAGACCGGAGATGAGTTCGGGACGGATGTTGTAGGCATTTTGCAGCAGCATTTTGAGGTTGACGTTGGTAGAGCGATAGAACGCGTCGGTGCTGCTGATGTGGGTGGAGTGGCTGCCGGACTTGTTCCACTTGACGGAGGAGACGTCGAAGATGGGATCGGTTTGTGCGTTGGCAACCGCGGCCGTAAGGAGCGCGCACGCGACTGTAGATCTTCCAAGCCACAGACCCGTGTTGACACTGCTCATTGCAACTACCTCGTCTTGATTTTCCGATACGTTTAATACGATTGACGGGGCAAGTGGTTAACAGCGAGCTAGAGCAAATTACCTGTTGCTGTGGAGTTGAATCATTGTGCAGAGTCGTTTTCCTTGAGAGAAAACGACGTTGATACCCGAGCCTCCCTATACACTCACAGGTAATTTGCTTTAGTTCGCCGATGGCTTCTCTACGTGGTCGATGACGATGACGTCGACCGGTGTTTTCTCCGCGGTGAGCTTGAGGCCGAGTTGCTGCTGGAAGGCTTCAAAGAGCGAAGGTGCGGTCTCAGTCGCGTCCTCAGTCTTAGAGGCAATCACAGGAACGCCCGGCATCGAGTCATCCGGCGTGAAGGTGACGACCAGATCGTAGCGGCCGGTGAGGCCTGTCTGGTTGACCACGGGGCGATCCAGAACGCGGGTCTGCAGGAACGAGATGAACTCGTCGAGGTTTCCGTTGAACAGGCGAAGGCTGGTGCCTCCCTTGCCCGAGCCCATGCCTATGCCGGGAAGCGGGCCGGTGGACTCGGTGGGTTTGAGTTTGGAGCCGGTCTTGGCAACCGTGAGGGTGAAGGCCGAAAGCTCGCGCTTTTCATGATGGAACTTGAGCCCGAAGCGGTCGGCGAGGAGCTTCCTCATCATGATGCGGACCTGCTCGGGGTTTGGCAGGCCTTCGGTATCAGGGATGGCGTCGACGTCGTAGCGATCCTTATTGGCCCAGTCGGGAGCGCCGACGAGCTGCTTGTCCTGGATTTGATAGGCGAACTCGATGAGGTCGGTGAGCGAGGAGGCGCGGGTTCGGAATTTGTTCGGTGGAAGGATGTTAAGGCCCTGCATGTGTGTGGCGTTGCTGTCGTTGGGCTTGATGGTGGCGACGTCGAAGGTGGGGTTCGCGCCGGTGGCCATGAGCTTGGGCGGGGGCGGAGGAGCGGGGATTTCCCACGCGGTCTCTTTGGTGGAGAGCGTGAAGTTGAGTGGCAATGGATTGGCCTGGGTCCAAGTGCCGTTGATGGTCTTGCCGTCAGCGCTGAGAGCGCCTTCGTAGTTGACACCCATCATGTTGATGGCAATCTTGATGGAGGTGCCGTCGCGTGTGATGGATGTGGCGTGGATGGGTTGACCGGGATGGTCGACGGCGAAGAAGTCTGCTTTGAGGGCGCTATTGTCTCCCTTGAATACCTTCATGATGAGACGGAGGTCGTTGTTACCCTGATGGAGCGTACCCTGCCACTGACCAACGAGCTCCTGCGCCTGCAAGGCCGCACCTGACATCAAGAGAGACATCCACATCCACAGCAGCAATTTCTTCATGGTTTTCCTTTAGACACCGGCGCAGGCATTTCCGGACCACGATTGGTGGGGTTTTATGGGGGTCTTAGACACTATAACGACAAATGATTGCTGTAAGACCCATGGAGGTGGGTTTGGTTAGCGCTTCAGGGAGGGATACTTCTGCGAAACGCTTCCTTCTCATTTGAGAAGGAAGCTTCTGAGCTGGGAGATGGACGGTTGCACGGGGCCCTGAGGTTGTTCGGGATCCTGGGCGTCGTTTGTGCTTTCGCTTTCGCTTTCATCGTCGGCTTCAGCTTCAGCTTCCACATCTTCGTCTTCGTCATAGTCGCCTTCGTCTCTGCGGCGTTGGGCTTCCTCTTCGGCTTCTTCGCGCTCGATGGCGGCTTGGGTCTCGCGGGACTGGATGATTTCGATGGGGTCTTCGTCGAGTGCTATCTCTGTGCCGGTTTCATCGATGGTGGTTTCGCGAACGACCTGAGTCTGGGTGTAGGTGGTGAGACGAGAGACGTTTTGCGAGGCCACCTGGAGGCCGTAGAGGATGGGGGCGGCGCGTTTGGCGTCGATGCGGTTTTGGCCGAGGGCGAGGATGAGCATGGAGAGCGAGGACTGGATGGATTCGGGGTCGTCGAGGGCGGGAAAGTCGAAGATGAGCGGGCCGTTGGGCGTGATGCCCCAGTACTGGGCGAGGAGTGGCTCGCGCTGGAGCTGGCCGCGGTCGAGCTGCTTGGAGTGGATGATGGTGTCGATTTCCTCCCCGGTAGGTGGACGAACGGACTTCAGGCGGGCGTGGGATTTCTCGTGGAAGTAGCAGAAGGCCCGGGTGCGGAGGGCGGGTGAGCAGCAGCGGCGGCCGTTGGTCTTGATGTGGCGGCAGAAGGTTGTTGGCATTTTGTTCTCTCCTTGGTGGAACAGGTGTTGGGGGTTGGGGGTTGGGGGTGGTACCCCCCTCCCCCCTATGTAGTGGGTATCTTGTAGGTAAGTGGTTTGTTTTGTTGCGCTCCAGGGGAGGGGGATCTCGTAAGCGGTTGATTCTATGCGAGTTGAGTGCAAATTATTGCAGGATAAGGGGTTAGGGTGGGCAGTGAATAGTGAGTAGTGAATAAGGCAAAAAACGAGGGTTGCAGTCGCTTGGCGACTGCAGCCCTGGTTTTGTGGGAAGAATTGTTTGCTGAGTTAATTGTAGCTAATTGGGTGGGGTAACTATGCCAGCTCTATTTGGTTTTGAATGTTGGAGTTAGAGGGGATGGGGGGTTGACAAGATTTTTGAGTTTGGGGGTTGTGGGAAACCTTAGGGGGTGTTGATGCCATCCCAAGTGGATTGGAGATTGAACGTCATGTCTTTCTGGAAACCGCTTGTATTGTCCACCGTCGCCTTAGCTGCGTTTGCCTCGACCAAGGCCGCGCCTTCACAGATCGCTATCGGGATCGGAGTTGCTCCCGATTGTCCGTATGGGTACTTTGACTATGCGCCGTATGACTGCGCGCCGTATGGATACTATGGGCCGGATTGGTTTTCCGGAGGGGTATTCTTCGGGGCTGGGCCGTGGTTTCATGGGCCGGCTGGATTCCATGGGCATGTCGACAACCGGTTTGACCCGCACAATGGCTATCACGGACCGCTGCCTGGGCGCGGAGCGCAGCAGTTCAACCACTTCCAGGGAAATGAAGCGCGCGATGGGCGTGGCAATGTTGTCGCGCAGCCGAACCATGGCGCAGGCGGCGAGCATGCGTTGCCGGGCTTCCATGGAGGCGGTGGAGCGCGTGGTCGTGGTGGACACCGGTAAGGCAGTTAGTAGTGAATAGTGAATAAAGATAAGCAGGGTTGCGGCGTGTTGATGGCGTCGCAGCCCTTGGCTTTTAAGGGCTGGCAGCCGGAGCCGGGTTAGCTTAGGGCCTGATCGGCGGCGATTTTGGAGAGATGTGCGGTGATGCGTGTCAGGTCGAGGGCGTTCCATCCCTTGATGATTTGGCCGTCCTGAATCTGGCATATGGAAATGCCTGACAGGGCGACGGGCTCTCCGGTTGGGGCGATTCCGAGAGCGTCGCCGGTGTGGTTCATTTTGACGGACCAGCGGACGACTAATGAGTAAGGAGTAAGGAGTAGAGACTGGCCGCAGGAACGGTTGCTGCGCTCGGCTTCAAGCCCCGGTTCCAATCTGCTTGTTCCAGCAACGCGAAATGGGCTAGTATTTCGCCGCGAGGGAAACTATGGAAACCAATGCAGCTCGTACTACCGCGATCCGCCTCATCAACAATAGCCAGGCCAACTTCAGGCTCGCCCGGGTAACGCTGGGCGACAACGCGAAGTTTCGCGGCGAGGAACCGCGCCCCGGAACGGGCCTTTCGTCGCACTCGATGCTGTACTGGGAGCTCGAGTGGAGCGGCGGGAAGCCAGCGGGCGAGCCCAAGCCAACGGAGTTGGAGTTCAGCGGTAGTTACACCCTGACGGTGTCGATGAGAGAAGGCGAATGGCCCCAGGTGATGGGCGTGCAGGCTGAAGTACGGCAAGGCCAACAGCCGGGCAGCTTTGAGATCACGATGCGCTAGGGCGGCAATTCAGTTGCGGGCGGCGCGGTGCCGGTCGAGGATGGCCTGGAATTCCTCGGGCGCGTAGCCTTCGCTGCGCTTAGCCTGGGCGAAGCTTTGGTCGAGCGCGGCGTTGACGGCATCGCGATTGCGGAAGAGCCAGTCATCTTCAGTTGCGGGGTCGAAGTTGGTCGGCATGGGGTGGGAGTGTAACGCGGGAGTTCGTGCGGGTTTGGAGGAAGGCAATTTGGCCGCTGCGCCTGCGGCTTCACTCCGGCCTTCGGCAGAGTGGAAGGGATTTTGGGTGGGGCGTGTGAAACCCAAGGCTGAAGCCTTGGGGTACCTGGAAGCTTGGCCCGCTCGGCTGTCTTGCCGGGCGAACACCCCGATCTCCAAGTGCGAGAGATCGGGGGCACCCGCTCTGAGTGCCTTGTCTCATGTTCCCCCGCATGAGCGGGGAACATGAAGTTAAAGAAAATAGGCCGCGCTGGAGGTCGCGGCCTAAAATTCGCTTTTGCTATTTTCTACCCGCACCATTACGAGCTGGGCGTGTCAAGGTATAGCTGCTTCCGGGCGATGGCGTTGGTGGCAGCACGTGCCCTCGCGGGACAGTTACTTCTGCGCCGCGACCACCGCGAGGTCCAACCGTGGTGTATTCCCCTGATCGTGGAGCGATTGTTCCGGGCGGTAAATTGCTGATTTTAGACATTTTGCTGGGCTCCTGATTCTTTCCTCTTGATTGTTAGTCCATCGTTGGTGTTGAATCAGGGGTGGTGGTGCCACCCCCGATTGTTGGAAAGAGTGCTCAAACACTCTTGGCGCTTACCGCTTCGTGCTTTTGCCTATTGGCCACGCCTTGTGGCCATAGTCATAAGCGTCGTACACCACGCCGGTACGATAATGCTTGAAATACCGGCGTAGATTTACTACTTCCACATTTTTCATGTGGGCCTCCAGTGGCGGAAGGGTGATGACCTTCCGCCATTGCTGTCTGCAATTGCCCAGCAACATCTAATAAGACGACGATTTGGTCGCCTCACTTTCAATCTTCCTCCTCCACCATTGAATCAATGATGGCGGCGATCCCTACAAGCGCTCCCTTCAGCCTCGTCGCGTCTCTTTTTGAAAGGCGATCTGGGATGAAGATGGTCGCTAGGCGGCCGTCGGCAAGCGTGATTTTGGTGGCATGGCCTTGTCCCGGATCCAATGGCCTCTCGAGACTTGGAGGTACGTCTTGGCGGAGCAGATTAGAAAGTTCCTGCCTTTCCTCGCCTTTTGGCTCTGGTTCCACAACTGGTGGAGTCTGTCCTTCTAGCACTTGAGTCTTGCCGTCAGACCTCGCCAGTAGCAGGCCAGCGGTTTCGAGTGCGGCTTTAAAACTATCTACCCACGCATCTGCTACGACCTTATTGGGTAGCTGCAGATCGTGCATAAATGAATTGCGGAGGAACTCATCCTGCGGAAGGAGTTTTCCCTTCAAACGTTCGTACGAGCGGCGAAATACTTCTGGCCCAATCGCCGCGCTTTTCAAGTTCAATGCGCGAGCCGCCTCGTCCTTTGGGGCGACAATCGAGAGTCCTACCTCGGTAAGAGAAACCGGAACCACCGCACTGGACGTCAGCTTGTACAAGCGTAGGGCCTGAAGCTTTCTTGAGAAGGAAGAGCTGCTTACCGAATTTTTCAAGATAACGGTTAGGAGGTTGTTATCCGCCGTGCCGCCTCCCTGCTCATATATTTGCTCGGCTATGCGGATTGCCTCCCGGAATTGTAGATATGGAGGTTGGGCGATTCGGGGCTTCCGATCTGACGCGCTCGCTCCGGTCGAGACCTCTTCTCCTGTTTTTGTTGGCATTTCACCTGACATACGAACCTCCGAGAAGACTCAAGTCATTACCCTATCACCTTCCATTCATGAAACTACAGTTTATCTCAAAATATTTTCAGGATACGTGTCAGCCCATCGGTTCCTCCCTCAGATACAACCCTCTCATAGTCCCGCTTTGAGACCGGTCAGATACTTGGTTCTGCTCATTGTTGGACGTGGCAGGGAGTTGTTGTTGAGGGCGACGTTACGCGTAGCGCGTAAAATAGAGCTTATTCATTGGGTTTCTTCGATGCATCGCCAGCACT
>JAMFSR010000031.1 GCA_026225395.1 Granulicella sapmiensis | reverse complement strand
GGGTTCAGATTCAAAGAGCAGTGAGGGTGTGGTTATTTTTACCGGAACGCGAGTGAGCGCAAGCTCCCTGAACTATACGACCCAGCCTGTGCGCACGCGCTCGAGCCGCCTTCGCATTCGTCACTTTGACCTATCCCGTTTGCACCTCCCATTTCTAGCTCTGGGGTTGACGGCCGTGACGGTGCTTCTGCCTGCCACGATGGGGGCCCAGATCCAGGCGACGCCGCAGTTCAGCGCAGCCAATGCCGGACCGCAGACGCTTTGCGCGACGCAGGTGATCGGCAACCGCAGGATTCCGAAGGAGTCGATTGTGGCGCGTCTGTTTTCGCGGCCCGGCGATGCCTATGATCCCTCGGTGGTGCAGCGCGATTACAACTCGCTTTGGAACACTGGCTACTTCGACACCATCACGATCGAACGCGTGAACGACGCGAACTGCGTGCAGTTGATCGTGTACGTGCGGGAAAAGCCGACGATCCGCGAGATCAACTACAAGGGGTTGAACGCGGTTACGGTTTCCGACGTGCTTGACCGCTTCAAGAAGGAAAAGGTCGGCCTGACGGTCGAAAGCCAGTTCGATGCCACGCGCGTGAAGCGGGCGGAAGTGGTGCTGCAGGAGATGCTGGGCGAGCATGGGCACCAGTTCGCGACGGTGAAGGCGGAGATGAAGACGATTCCGCCGGCGGCTGTCTCGCTGACATTCAACATCAAGGAAGGCCCGACCGTGAAGGTAGGCAAGATCGTATTCACGGGGAACACGAGCATACCGGCACGCGACCTGCGCACGGCGATGGTGAACCTGAAGCCGATCGGCATACCCCACTCGATCTTCCTGGAGAACCTGCTGCCGCGCACCTTCGATGCCAGCAAGCTGGATGAAGACTCCGAACGCGTGCGCCAGGCGTATCGCAACAAGGGTTACTTCAATGCGCTGACCGGCGAGCCGCAGACCAATGTGCGCAACGCGGGCGGCATCAATCCGTTTACGCTGCGGCCTTCGGGCGGCAAGCGCGTGGACATCCTGATCCCGATTGAAGAGGGTGAGCGCTACAAGCTGGGCAGCATTACGTTCAGCGGCAACAAGGCCTACACCAACGTGAAGGCGCTGCGCGCGCAGTTTGCGCTGAAGGACGGCGAGTGGTTCAACGCGACGCTGTTCAGCAAGGGACTCGAAAACCTGCGCAAGGCGTACGGCGAAGGCGGCTACATCAACATGGTAGGCGCGCCGACACCGACGGTCGACAAGGTGAACAAGACTGTCTCGCTGAACGTCGATATCGATGAAGGCAAGCAGTTCTATGTGTCGCGCATTGAGTTCAGCGGGAATACGATTACGCGCGACAAGGTGATCCGGCGCGAAATGATGATCGAAGAAGGCCAGGTTTACAACAGCCGGCTGGTCGATCTTTCGCTGCTGCGGTTGAACCAGCTGAACTACTTTGAAGTGCTGAAGAGCGACCAGGACGTGGAGAGCCGTCAGAACACCGACCAGGGCACCGTGGACCTGCTGCTGAAGCTGCGCGAGAAGGGCAAGAACTCGATCGGCCTGAACGGCGGCGTGAGCGGACAGTCGGGCTCGTTCATCGGACTGAACTACGAGACCAACAACTTCCTGGGCTTTGGCGAAACGCTGAGCGTGAATGCCAACATCGGCGATCTATCGCGCGTGCTGAGCTTCGGGTTCAATGAGCCGTATCTGCGCAACAAGCCGGTATCGCTGGGCGTGCAGGTGTTCGATCGGAAGTCGGACTTCAACCCGGCGAAGAGCTATGCAATTACGAATGGACAGAGCGCGAACCTGACGAACGCGCAGCAGTCGTTACTGAACAACTACAACCAGTCGTCGAAGGGCGTGACGATTTCGACCGGAACGCCGCTGCGTAAGTTCTTGCGGCGTTCGGGCGTGGCGCGCGTGGGACTTTCGTACTCGCTGTCGCGTTCGGGAATTACGACGTTCAACCAGAACACACTGAACGTGTTCCAGACGCTGGCGTTCCGTTCGGGCATTGCCGGACAGAGCCAGCTGAGCGGCATCATTACCTCGGTGCTGACGCCGAGCTTCAGCATCTCGACGCTGGACCGCGGACAGGGACCGCACTCGGGCCAGGACCTGAACATTTCGTTCCAGGTGGCGGGCATCGGCGGCAACACGAAGTACTACCAGCCGGTCATCAGCTATCGGCATTTTTACCCAATGAAGGGTTTGAAGATCAACCGCGAAGGCCACAACGTGCTGGGCTATCGCGTGCAGCTGAGCAACGTTGCCGGCTTCGGCGGCGAAGTGGCACCGCCGTTCAACCGCATCTACGGCGGCGGCGAGAACGATGTGCGCGGCTTCGACATCCGTTCGAGCTCGCCGTATACGTTTATCCCGACGCGGGTGATGTTCAACCTGTCGAACCCGGATGGGTCGACGGTGCCGCGCGACCCGACGAATGCTTCGCTGGGCAATGTGCAGATTCCGCTGCCAGTGTACAGACTGGCGGCGATCGGCGGCGATACATCGCTGACGACGAACCTGGAGTACCGCATTCCGATCGTGAACCAGGTGACGTTTGCGTTCTTCACGGACTTCGGGCTGACGGCGAACACAGAGCCTTCGCAGTTGCGGGAGAGCGTGCTGGGGCAATCGATCATCAATGCGCCGGCGTATGGCTGCCCGGCGTTTGTGAACGGCGCCTGCACGGGCGGACAGCAGGTGCAGTTCCCGCTGCATCTACAGACGGTGCCGGGAACGAACTGGGTTCCGCGCATGTCCAACGGCGCCGAGCTGCAGGTCATCCTGCCGATCGTGAACGCGCCGTTCCGCCTGTACTACGCGTATAACCCGCTGCGGCTCTACAAGGACCTGCCACAGGAGTTGACGGTGTCGCCGGCGGAGTTCAAGAGCTTCTTCCCGTTCGCGACAGCACCTGCTGCGGCGCAGTACAGCTACCAGCAGGCGGTGCAGTTCTACGGAGCGGACTACATCCTGCGCGAACCGCGTAAGACGTTCCGGTTGACGGTCAGCACGACGTTCTAAGAGTGGATGGTTTTTGGTACGACAGAAGACCCCGGCTTTGGCTGGGGTCTTTTTGTTTGGGGTGTTGTTGAGGGATGAGGAAAGAGCAAGGGATGAGGAGTGAGGGTAAGCGGTAGACGTTACTGCTTGTTCTGGCTGTTGTTGGCTACCTGCTGGAGGATCTCCTGGGCGAAGGCTACACGGATGTGGATGTGCTTGGCAATGTCGGGGAGGAACTCCGCGATGAGCGGGCTGATGGGGTCGGTGGCGTAGCCGGCGAGGATGCGCTTGGCGGTCGAGGGGCCGTTGGTGGAGAGGCCGGGGACGTAGAGGTTGCTGAGCTCCGCGCTGATGGGATAGGTGAGCAGCGTGGCGTAGTTGATCATCGGCGTGCCGTCGTCGTGTTGGGTCCAGACCGTGTGGATGAGAGCGTGGCCGATGCGGCGCTTGATGGAGGCCTGGGGCATGCGGTGATAGCGGGGGTCTTCATGGACGATGGACGGAATGGCGAAGGTACCGAAGAACTCACTCTGCATGTCTTCGAGCGTGCTGTAACCGGTTAGCCTGCCCCAACCGCGGAAGCCCGGGCCGTAGGCCGAGTGCGAGTCGGCAGCGACGTAGATGCCCGAGTAAGCCACGATGGTGAGGAGGTTGAAGGGGTCGGCCACGTTGCGGATGGCGAGGAAGCCTTTGAGCTGGGGGGTGAGCGGCGGTGAGTTGCGGGCGGAGATGATCTCCTGCAGCGGGTTCTCGCGGCGGCATGGGCCGGCCTCATTCGCGTTGGGTGCCCGCAGGAGCCAGGGGATTTGACGAACTTCTTCTTTGGTGACCCGTTGGCATGGAATGGCGGCCTGCGGGTCAGGCGTGGTGGGCGCGGCGATGTCAGGTGGCAACGGGTTGGAGGGCTGTTGCGGTGGCGGCGCAGGAGAGAGCGTCTGCGGCGCGTAGCCCAGCACGGTACTGGGAGCGTCCGGCAGTGCTTCGGGTGACGCTTCCGCGTGGAGTGCAGTGGATGGCAGTGTGGCAGTAGCCAAGAGCAGAGCGGCCAACCGCAGAGGGCGGCGGCTGCTACGGCCATTTCTGGTTTGCCTGCCTGCGGTCATCGTTCTACTCGCTCTGCGGGGAAGGGTTTGAGCTCCTTTGGTGAGACACGTGGCGGTTTCAGGAGTTCGTTACAGCGCTTTCTTCAGATGCAGCTTGACGAGAAACTCGTCGGAAAACTCGCTGACCAGATCGCCGATAGCGGCTCCTCCCAGAGCGCCGCCGAACGTCGCGACGGTGTCCTTGGCGTTCTGGTTGATCGCTGGATAGTAGCTGTAGCTGATGGCGCTGGCAGCACCGTAGCCGAGCAGCAGCGCGACGTTGGGGCTGGCGTGGCCGCTATCGGTGCGCGTGATGATGGGGCGCGTGGCGGCGTAGAAGACACGGTGAAAGAAGTTGTACTGCGAACCTTCGACGTAGTAGCGAGGGTCCTCATGCAGCATGGGAGAGAAGACTGCGTCGGTGAGAAGCTGCTCGCTGGTATCGCGGATGGCAGTGGCGCCGAGGCGCTGTCCGAAGGCACCTTTATCGGTGCCGTAGTTGGGCTGGCCGTTGACCAGGTGCGAGTATCCGGCCGATGCAATGATGCCGAGGAAGCTGAAGGGCGAGTAGGAGTCCTTGAACGCGAGAACGACCTTGTCATGCGCGGTGAGCGGTTGCGAGGTCCAGCCAGCCGGGATGTACTTGAGATGGACCGGGGCGATGTGCGCGCCGGCGGGGTGCATCTGTGCGTCGTAGCCGACGTTGGAGGAGCGGAGGACCTGGCTGGGCGCATCGGGCAGGGCTTCGGCGTCAGTGCTGCTTGAAAACGCCGGAGCTTCAGGCGCTAACGCGGCAAACAGGACGGGTGCAGCAGCGGCGCGGAAGGTTGTGGCGTTCGCCGGGAAGACCGGCGATGCTGCGATAGACTCCTGCGCCTGCGCGGAAGAAGAAACCAGCGCAGCGGCGATTGCCGCGAGGAACAAAGAGGACTTCAGGAAGATCGGGGTGATACGCGTGCGCGAGATGTTCGTCATTGAGCCTTCTGTCTCACCAGCTCGGCCTGCTCAGTCTGCAGGCCTGCCCCGCCGGTAATGGGGCTCTTTCTAACAGACGCTTTTCAGCCGTCTGCGGTTGTATTTTGTTGACCGTATCAACCTTAGTGTATGTCCAGTGGATAAATGTGAAACCCCTCGATAGTGTGTCTTTTCGTTGATGCGCATTTTTGTGCAGCGGCACTCGCGCTTGGACGAACAAGCAAAGACAACTGCCTTGACGCAAAGTTCGCGAAGTTGGGCAAAGCTCGCGAAGTGAGGCTGTGGAGCTATGGCAGTGGGCGGTTACCAGCTTGGCACTGTGCGGGAGAAGATCGTTGACCTGCGCATGGGGGCCGCGAATCATGGAAGCGGGTGTCGCTATGCCGGAGAATGGACCAAAACGTCCCTGGGAAGATCGCGTGGTTGAAGCCGGTACGCGGCTGCGCGATGAGTTTGGCGAAGAGCTGAAGCGCGTGGTGAACTTCATCGACACCGAAGTGGTGCCTGAGGTTCGACGCAATGGCTCCTCTGCACTGCGGGCAGCGGCGGAACGGCTGCAGCAACTGGCACAGCATATGGATGAGAAGAAGGCTGCGAGTACGGACACGAAGTCTTCTACCGACACGGAGCCGCGATGAGGCCTGGCGCGAACCAATTGAACGCGCCTTTGCGCTCGCTGGCGCTTGCTTTGTGCGGCGCGGCTACGCTGGTGTTGAGCGGATGCCACCATCAAGCGAGGGTGGCGTATCAGCAGGCGCCGCCGCCGTTGCCGGCGAGGTCTTATCCTTCTTCGACACATCACACGACGACAGCTGCGGCTGAGCCGGCCGCGCCTTCGGTGGATCTGGATGCGGAAGCGGCGAGTGCGCCGCACGGGTTCTTCGATGAAGCCAAAGGCAGGCCTGTGTTTACCGAGACAGGCCTGGCTAGCTGGTATGGGACGGTGTATCACAAGCGCGCAGCAGCCGATGGAACAACGTTCGACCAGAATGAGATGACGGCGGCGCATCGCACGCTGCCGATGGGGTCGACGGTGCGGGTGACCAATCTGGCGACAGGGCAGCAGGTGCTGGTACGGATTACCGACCGTGGGCCGTTTTCTCCGGGGCGCGTGCTGGATCTTTCAATGGGCGCGGCGAAGGCGATCGGTGTGTATCGCATGGGAGTGGCGCAGGTGAAGATTGAAGCGTTTGCGCATACGACCGCGGACCCTGCCGGCAAGTGGTGCGTGCAGACTGGGGGTTTCAAGAGCCAGGACGATGCGCTGGCACTGAAGGCGAAGCTGCTGCGGCGTTACAGCACGGCCAAAGTGATTGAGTTTGCCGGGCCGACAGGATATTGGGTGAGGATCGATCCGCCGACGCGGAGCAAGACGCAGGCTAGCGAGATTGCCGAGTGGATTGGCGAGCCGAAGCCGGCGACGCTGCCGTATGTTGTGCGGCTGGATTAGGCGACGCTGCGGATGGACAGCATCCCCTGCGACGGTGACAGAAAGAAATGCAAAGGCCGGTGGGTTGGGCGGTTTTGGTCAAGCAAACAGCAGGTCCCCTGCGAGGATGACAGAAAGAAAAACAAGCTGGTGGGTTTGGCGGTTGTGGTTCCCCACCCATCGCGCCAAGTGCTGCGCGATGAATGGGCCACCCGGTATCTGTGGGTGACAGAAAGAAAAACAAGAGCAACCGCAACAGCGAAGGCCGTTAGTTTTCTAGAGGGCCGCGGCCGTAGAGGCGTTTCTTGTAGTGGAAGGCCTTGGGGAATTTGATGAGCGGGTTCAGGCGGATGCTGATGCCGGCGCTGATGCCGTAGTTGACGAGGTTGCTTTCAGGCCCGGAACGGCTCGTCTGGAATTTGGTGCTTACCTGGTACTCGAAGTCCACCACGCGGACGGCGACGATGTCGTTGAGCATGTAGTCCACACCCGCGCCGGGAGCGTAGGTGAAGAAGGTTCCCTGCGCAAAGCCGAAGGGCAGATCGTAATGCCCTGCCCCGGCAAGCAGTTTGACGTAGGGGCGTAGCGGGCCGGGGAAGATGGCGATGCGCGGGCCGCCAAGGAAGGTGGTTTCGGTGACGTCTTCGCTGGTGTGGTAGCGCATCGAACGGACTTCGCCTTCAAGGCCGTAGCGCCAGACGGGGTTGGCGTCGACCCAGCCCGTGATGCCGCCGAGGTAGCGCTCACCGTACTCGAAGTGATATGCCGCGGCGCCGACCCCGGCCGAGACATAGCCTCCCGGGCCGGTGGCAGTGGGCATGGCCTGGGCGTGCAGTCGACCGGAAACGGCCGCTGCGAGCGCCAGCAGACACAGACTTAATAGTGTGATGTGCTTCGTCGTAGGCATGACCTTTTCCCTTACTGTGTCACGGTAAGTGTCATGACCTGCGATTCGGTTACTCCTGATCCCAGACCCGTTGCCGTGACCTTGAAGGTGTAGGTCCCAGCCGGTGTTCCATTGACCTGAAGACCGCCGCAACCCGTAACTCCCAGAGTCGCCGTTATGGCACAGACTACCAGTAAGATGCCAAGCAGCGAGCCGCGGCGTTTGCGGAAGAGGCCGATGCCGGCCAAAAGGCCGATCGGAAGGAAGGCGAGCACGATTCCGTTGGTGTGTTTCTCGTGAAGGCCGGCCTGCTCGGCGCCGGAGCCGAGGGGGTTGCCGGTATCGACCACGAGGGTGGTGGTGGTGGTGGTGCCGGAGGCCAGCTTCATCTGCGTGGTGGTGAAGGTGCAGCTTGCCGCGGTAGGCAGGCCGACGCAGCCGAGCTGCAGGGTGTCAGCGAATTGCGAGATCGAGCTGGCAGTGAGGGTGCTGCTGGAGTGTGCTCCGCTGGCGACTGTGACGATGGCGGGGGTGAGCAGAAGGGAGAACTGTGTGGCTGCACCGCCGGTGATCGAGACCGAAGGCGATGTGGAGGTGGCGTAGGAAGCGTCGCCGCTATAGATGGCCGTGAGGCTTTCCGTTTGCGCCTGCAGGATGATGGTGAGGGTTGCGACGCCGGTGTTATCGACCGCGGCACTGCCGACTACGTTGGTGCCGTACATGAAGGTGACGACACCGGTGGGGGTGGCCGGACCGGTCCAGCGCTCAACCGCGATGAGGGTGACCTGCATCGTGTTAGTGCTGCTGGTGAGCGAGGCGGTGAGGGCGGTGGTGGTGGGACGAAGCGTTACGGTCTGCACCAGCGGTGTGGAGACGCCGGAGAAGTTGTCTCCATCGCCCGCGTAGGAGGACGCCAGCTGGTGTGCGCCCGCGCTGAACTGCGGGACCGTGATCGAGGCAACGCCATTTGCGTTGAGCGTGGCGGTGCCGAGCTGCGTGCCGCCATCCGTGAAGACGATGCTACCGGTTGCGGTGCCGATGCCGGCGTTGGTGACTGAAGCGGAAAGAACGACCGGAGCGAGGGTGAGCGCCGGGTTGGAGTTGGAAGCCTCGGCGACGATGGTCGCTTCCTTGACGACCATGGGAAGGGCGGCGGAGACCGAAGCGGCAGCCTTGCCGTCGCCGCCGTATGTGGCGCTTAGCGAGTGGGTGCCGGGCGTGAGGGTAGAGACGTTGATCGTCGCGACACCGCTGGCGTTGAGCAGAGCGGTGCCGATGGGCGTGCTTCCATCCATGAAGGTGACCGAGCCGGTTGCGGCGATGCCGTTGCTGCCGATGGTTGCGGTCAGCGTGACGGCCGTGCCGTAGGTCGCGGGGTTAGGGCTGGAGGTGAGACCGATCTGCGTGGTTGCGCTCTGGATGGTCTGGACCAGGGTTGCCGTAACAGCGGCATAGTTCTTGTCGCCGGCGTAGCTGGCCGTGATGGTGTGTGTGCCGACGGTGAGGGTTGCGATCTGGAAGCTGGCGGTGCCGGTGGCGTCGGCTGTTGCGGTGCCGAGGGTGTTGGCGCCGTCACTGAAGGTGACTGTGCCGGTGGGAATAAGACTGCCGACTCCGGAGAGCTTGACGGTGAAGGTGACGTTAGCGCCGGCGACAGCGGGGTTGAGGCTGGAGACGAGCACCGCGGTTGCGGCCTGCACGATCTGCTCACTGACGGCCGGAGAGGTGGACGTGGAGTGGTTGGTGTCTCCACTGTAGACCGCGGTGATGGTGTGCGCGCCGAATGCGAGCGAAGACGTGGTGAAGATGGCTGTCTGGCCCGAACCCAGCGTAACCGAGCCGATGGGGCTGCCGTTATCCATGAAGGCGATGGAGCCGGTAAGGTTGGGGCCGACGCTGCTGGTGGAGGCAGTGAACGTTACGGGCTGGCCGACGATCTGCGGATTGGTGCTGCTCGCCAGCGACGTGGTTGTGGCAGCCTGCTGGACTACGATGACGAAGTTGTTGGAAGTCGCCGTGGCGTTGTTGGCATCACCCGCGTAGGTGACCGTGAGGGTGTGCGTTCCAACCGAAAGAGCCGGAACCACGAAGCTGAACGAACCGTTTGCGGATGCGTTCTGCGTCGCAATGACGGAGGAGCCGTCCATCAGCGAGAGCGCGCCGGTAGGCGTAACGCCGGTGCTGGTGATGCTGCCGGTGAGCGTGATGGAGATCCCGGCGTTGACCGGCGAAGCGGGGCCTGCAAGTACAACGCTCGCGGTGCCGAGCGAGATGACTTCAGGGTAGGGGGTTGAGGTGCTGGTGGTGTAGTTGCTATCGCCGGAGTACACGGCGGTGAGGGACTGCGTGCCGACCGGCAGCGTGGAGAGCGTGAGCGTGGCGACGTCCTGCGCGCTCAGCGTTGCGGTGCCGACGCTCCTTCCGTTATCGAGGAAGTTGACCGTGCCGGTCGCCGTGCCCGTGAGAGTGGCGACGTTGGCGGTGAGGGTGATGGACTTGCCTTCGAGCGCGCTCTGGTTGCTGGAAGAGAGCGTCGTGGTGGTGGTGGTCTGGTCGATCACTTCAGGCAGCGCGTTCGAGGTGCTGGTGGCGTAGTTGGTGGCCCCGCTGTAGACGGCGACGATGGTGTTGGTGCCGACGGGCAGCGTGCTCAGGGAGAGGCTGGCGTTGCCGTTTACGTCGATGACCGCGGAGCCGAGCGAGGTTGAGCCGTTGCTGAAGGCGACCGTTCCGGTGATGGCGCCGTCAGCGATTGCGCCCGTAACCATGGACACGTTGGCGGTGAGCTTTACCGAAGCGCCTGCATTGGCGGGGTTGGCGGAGCTGGTGAGCGAGGTGACGGTGTTGATCTGCTGGACGGTTTCAACCAGGGCAGTGGAGGCGCTGGTGGCATCGTTGGAGTCGCCGCTATAGGTGGCTACGATTCTGTGCGTGCCGGGAGTGAGCGTGGCGGTGCTGAAGTTGGTGTTGCCGTTCGAATCGAGGGTCCCGCTGCCGATGTTGGTGACGCCATCGGTGAAGGCGACCGTGCCGGTGGGTGCGGGGCCGTTGGTGCTGGATACCGAGGCATTGAAGGTGATCGAGGTACCGACCGTGGGTGTCGCGTTGGTGCTGGCGATCACGGTGACGGTGGTGGCATGGTTGACGACTTCGGTGACCGTGTTGGAGGTGCAGGTGGCGTTGGTGGTGTCACCCGAGTACTGCGCGGTAAGGGCGTGGGACGCGGCGGTGAGCTGCGTGGTGGTGATGGTGGCAATACCCGAAGAAAGGGTCGACGTACCGATCAGAGTGGAGCCGTCATAAAAGGAGATCGTGCCGGTCGGTGTTCCGGTAGGCGCCGTGGCCGTGGCCGTGAGGGTGACGGTGGCGGTCACAACAGCGGGGTTCGGCGAAGCGGTAAGGGCGATGGTGGAGGGCTGCTTGACGACCTGGACGAGAGTGCCTGAGACGCTGGCCGCGTCGTTAGCGTCGCCCGGGTAAGAGGCGGTGATGTTGTGCGAACCGAGCGTGAGGGTGGAAGTGCTGCAGGAGGCGACGTTGGCGGCATTGACCGTGCCAGTGCAGACGACCGCCGAGCCTTCAAGAAAGGTGACGGTGCCGGTGGTGGTTGCACCGCCGGCGGAGATGGTCGCGGTGAAGACGACCAGACCGTTGATGAGGCTGGGATTCAGGCTGGAGGTGAGCGCGGTGCTCGTGGGGTTGACGCTCAATACCTGGCCGGAAAGATTGATCACCGTTGGCGCGTTGCCGGCGTCGGAGTTGACGTTCAAGGTGCCGTTGACGGGGTTGCCGAGCATTGTGGGCGCGAACTCAACGCCGAGGTTGCAGTCGGTCCCCTTAGCGAGCGCAGTGCCGACACTGCAGCTGGTGGTGTGGGAGTCCAGAGCGGACTGGCTAAAGGTGGGAGCGGCGAAGTTCAGGCTGGCGTTGCCGTCGTTTTCAAGCGCGATGACCTGCGGCGGCTGCGATACCTTACCGACGCGCAATGTAGCAAAGGTGAGAGGAAGACCGGAAGCGCTGACCTTCCGGACGCGATTGTGGAACATGTCCGTAAGGAAGAGGTCGCCGGCCTGGTCCATGTGCAGGGCGTAAGGGCCGTAGAGGGTAGCGAGGTTGGCCGGACCGCCATCGCCTGCGAACTCTTCGCCGCCGGTTCCTGCCACGGTTTCGATGGTGCCGGCGAGAGAGATTTTACGGATGCGGTTGTTGCCGGAGTCGGCGATGTAGAGATCGCCGGCGGGGTCAATAATAACGCTCGCGGGTTCATCGAGGACGGCCTTGTTGGCGTCAGAACCGTCGCCGGAGAAGCCCTGCATGCCGGTGCCGGCCACGGTGGTGATGATGCCCAGGGGATCGATCTCGCGGACGCGATTATTGCTCAGATCGGCGAAGTAGATGCTGTTGTCGGTACCGACGGAGAGGGACCACGGGGCGTTGAGGTAAGCCGTGGTTGCAACAATGCCATCGCCGTTGTAGCCCGCGGTGCCGGTGCCGGCGATGGTGGTGATGGTGCCGGTCGAGACGTTGACTTTGCGGAGGACGTTGTTGCCGGTGTCGGCGATGTAGAGGTTATGGGCGGAGTCAAATGCGATGCCTTCCGGGAGCGAAAGCTTCGCGGAGGTGGCTGCGAAGCCGTCGCCGGAGTAGCCCTGCGCGTTGCCGATGCCGGCGACGGTGGTGATGTAGCCGCTGAAGGCGTCGATGCGGCGGATGGCGTGGTTGCCGGTGTCTGCGAAGTAGAGGTTTCCGGCGCCATCGATGGCGATGCCCGCGGGAACGCTGACCTCGGCCTGCGTGGCCGGCCCGCCATCGCCGCTGAAGCCGGGGGTTCCGTTGCCGCCGACCGTGGTGATCAGGCCGGTCTTGCCGTCGACGCGACGGATGCGGTTGTTGCTGGAGTCCGAGAGGTACAGATTGCCGGCTGCGTCCGTGACAACGCCGGTGGGAAGGAAGATGGAGGCGCTGGTGGCCGGAACATTGTCGCCGTTGTAGAGCCACTGCGCGTCGCCGGCAACTGTATTCATTTCGCCCGGGACGAGAACCGCGAGCGAACCGGTTGCAGTTGCCGTAACAAGCGTGCTTCCAAGAAGGTTGCCGGTGGAGTTGGTGATGACCACAGCTCCATTGCGCTGGCCGGGATAGAGCGGAGTAAAGACAACATTGACCGTGCAGGTCTGGCCGATCGTATAGGAAACATTTGCGCCGCAGGTGCCGCCGGCAGCGAGCGCGAAGTCCTGCCCGCTGATGCCCTGGGTCAGCGCCTGGGGTGTGACGGACAGGCCGCCAGCCGTTATGGTGATGGTGACCGGGGTCGGGGTGGGAGGAGTCGTGGGCGTGCCAACGGTGGCGCCCGGGAGAACGACAGGCGACTGCGCCGAGGCGGAAACTCCGGCTGCAGCCAGGATGCCAAATGTGAGGAGGGAGAAAAGGCGCGTCAGCCGCTTTACCGGGACGCTCAAGCTATGAGGACAGCAGGTCTGTTTTCTTACAAGATACGCAGGGGCCGAAGACATGGGGTAACTCCAATTACGACACTACGGTAACTGTCTGGTGTCTTGAAATCACACGGAGTCCGCGACCTATAGCTCTTTTGTGGCAACGGGATACCCCGAATGGTGCATGGCTCTGACCCCTGCGGAGGACCAGCGAAATGCGGAAGAATATCCCCTTCATCGGCTGCCGGACGCCATGGCTTTAGCCCATAAATATGCAGCGTTTATGGCGATTTTCGAGCGGGAGACTCTTTACGTCAGGAAGTTGGCCGGGGTCGTTTTCACCGGCGTGGCGAGGGAGTCTTTGAGTGAGGATTTGCTCTCTAGGATAGCTGGCATGCCGAAATAGTGTTCGATTATCGACACTGGTTAGCGCCTTTAGTAATCGATTTTCTCGGCTCGCTTGCGGGCTTCGCCATGGAACATCTTTTATTGAAGGGGATTGGCTTGTTCGCTGGCCAGGACGGCGCTGCCCTTGCGGAGGTAGATGCGGTAGGCGTGGGTGTTTCCGGCCTCGAAGTGCCGCTCGACGACGGGGACGTAGTCGGTGTGGAGGAAGCTGGCGAACTCCGGCCAGGTGTCTATTTTGCTGAAGCTGGGCTGGCCGTTCTGGTACCACTCGTCGCCGAGGACGACCACGTTGGCGGGGTCGGCGTTTTGGCGGGTTTGCAGCCAGTTGCGATAGTAGTCCGTCGCTGGGCCGCCGTTGGGGTCAAAGAGGAGCAGATCACCGGTCATGCCAGTATTGCCGACCAGGCGCATGCGGTAGAGGGCGTTGAGGCAGCCGTTGACGAGGTCGAGGCACTCGACCTGGCGCTGAAGCTTGTCGCCGCCGAGCTGGGTGAGGTCGCGGTCCAAAGCGAGTGCCAGTTGCAACGGATCGCGGCCTTTGGGAGCGTCGCGATGGACGATGACGACGTAGTACGGGACCACAAGCAGGAAGAGCACAAGCGAGCCGAGGACGCCGACCAGACGCGGGGCGAAGGCTGCGCTGTGCATGGCTTCCGCGAGTTCCCAGCCGATCCAGAGTGCGAGGAAGAGCACGAACATATAACGGTGATACGGCGCTCCCTTGCCTTGCAAAAAGTAGGAGATGGCGCCGGCGAGGACCCCGATCCAAAGCACGAAACGCTCCCAGTCGGCAGGCGCGCGGTTGAGCGCGGCAGCCAGGAGGGCAAGAGCGAGGAGCGGAAGCAGCGCCGGTGGCATGAAGTGGCGGAACAGGTGCGGCGCTCCCGCGGCGTTGCTGCTGTGGCCGTAAGCGGGCAGCACCGTGCGCAGGATGAAGAGGAACCCCGCGACCGCATGGTGGCGCTCCAGGAAGTTGAGCAGGAGCGTGCCGATGGCGAGGTTGCCGAGCAGACCGAAGAGGAGGAAGTCAACGGCAGACTGCTTGCGGCGGCGCATGATGACGTAGGCCATGATGAGCAGGGCGACGTCCAGCAGCAGCGAGGTTGGTTTGAGCGAGATCGCCAGGCCGTTCAGCAGGCCGAACGGGAGCATGAGCCACGCGCGGTTGCGGCGCATGGCGACGAAGAAGACAGCTACCGAGGCGATGAGCAGGACGAGCATGACTTCGTCGCGTTCGACGGCGAAGAGCGGGCCTTCGGAGGCGTGCATCGCGAGGAAGAAGGCGGAGGCGAAGATGCCGGCAAACCAGCGACGACGGCCACCGATGATCATGCAAGAGGCGGTGAGGACGGCGAGCAGGAAGAACTCGTAGATACGCCAGGCGAGATCGCCCCAGCCGAAGACGGCCATGGCCCAGCCTTCGGTAAGGTAGGTGCCGGGCATGTTCATGTCTGTAATGTCGGAGTAAGGCTGCAGACCACGCGTGAGGAGGAAGCGGACGTAGTGCATGACCTGCGCGTCCCACACGATGGGCCAGCGGAGGGAGACGGCAATGTAATAGCCGAAGAGCGCGAGGAAGGCGACGCAGCAGAGCCAGCGCAGGCGGGAGATGGACTGGTCCGAGAGCGCTGCCGTCAAAAGTTCCTCCGCTGTGTTGTTGTCGACTTCGTTAAGCCCGGGCTGGCCGGGAGAATGGTGCAGCGACAAACTACGGAGATCCTTCGCTGCGCTCAGGATGAGGGCCTAATGGGTAGGTCTAGGTTAGCTTGAGACGCGGGCGCAGGCATAGGGGCCATCGGGGAGAATGGCAATGCTGGCGTTGGTGGGCAGATCGCTGAGGAGATCGTTGATGGCCTTGTCGGCGCTCGAGAAGCTGTCTTTGCCGAGCGAGCCGAGTTGATCGGGACGGACGCCGGGGACGTAGAACGTCAGCGGGTGTTTGAGGGCGACGAGGGCGAGTTTTTCCAGCTGCCACTGGTCGGGGACGACGGGTGAGTCCTTGATTTCGTCGAGGAAGCTTTGTGCGCCTTTGTAGCTGGCGACCTTTTCCGAGAACTCCGGTGAACCGACGCCTTCGGAGCACTCCGAGAGGATGAGGATTTTGCCGCCGGGTTTGACGATGTGCTGGACGGCGGTGACGCCTTTGACGGTCTGGTAGAAGGTGAGATCGAGCGGGAGGCCGGCGGCCGAAGTGATGGCGGCATCGACGTACTGCGGGACGTGCTCCACAGAAGTGCGGCGCATGAAGTCGACGCCGGCGGCGTGGGCCTCGACGGCGTTGCCGGCGAAGATGCCGGAGATTTCGCGGCTCTGGGTGAGAGTGACATCGAGCATGAAGTGGTGGCCGGCCTTGCGGGCGATTTCGAGCAGGTCGGCGTGGATGGGGTTGTTGTCGATGGAGCCTTCGACGGCGAGGGCCTCGCGCATGAAGCGCGGGGAGTGGATGACCTTGATGGTTTCCTGCGCGGCGAGACCGGGGGCGATGAGCTTGCGGCCGCCAGAGAAGCCGAGCATGAGGTGCTGCTCGATGAAGCCGAGGGTGATGTGGAGGTCGGCGTCGAGGAAGCGGTTGGCGATCCAGACGGGGGTGCCGCGTTCGGTGTCGCCGAGGTAGCGGTGGTCGGAGAGGATTTTGGCGTCGTGGTTGAAGATGGGGTAGCGGGCGGCGATTTCGGGGCCGAGGATGGTGTCGAGCTCGGCACCGGTGGCTTCGCGGTGCAGGCCGGTGGCGATGCAGAGGGTGATGTCTTCGGCGCGCATGCCGGCGGCGTGAAGGCGTTCTAGGATCGGTGGGAGAGTCTGGCGGTTGGGCGCGGGGCGGGTGATGTCGCAGACGGAGATGGCGGCGGTCTTCTTGCCGGCGGCGAGAGCGGAGAGCGAGGGGCTGCCGATGGGCACGTCGAGGGCGGCGTCGAGCGCGGCGCGGGGGTTGGGGATGGCGTCGGCGGAGTGGGCGCGGAGGACTTCGTAGCGGGGGCCGTCGGGCAGGTGCAGGGTGAGGCCGGATTTTCCGAAGGCGACGATCTGTTCCATCATGGGTTTCTGGTGCTCCGTGGTGCTTGTTGCCGGGCGCAAGGCCCATAGCCTACCATCGCAGCTATTCCTGTAGGTATGCAAGCTGCTTCGGAGAGTGCTCTTGACCTGGTACCAGACTTACCTGCTGTTCGGCCATGGGCTTGGCTTCTCTGTGCTGCTGGCGGCGCTGCCGATCCTGACGCTGCTGTTGCTGCTTGGCGTGCTGCGCAAGCCGGCGTGGTTTGCAGGGATGTGTGGGCTGGTGGTGACGTTTGCGTTGGCGACGCTGGCGTACAAGATGCCCGTGGTGACGGCGGTGAGCGCGGCGGGTTTTGGCGTGGCGTTCGGGCTGTTTCCGATTACGTGGCTGATCTTCTGGGCGATTGCGCTGTTTCGCGTGACGGTGGAGACGGGGCAGTTTGAAATTATCAAGAATTCGATTGGGAGACTGACGCCGGACCCTCGGCTGCAGGCGTTGTTGATCGCGTTTGCGTTTGGGGCGTTTCTGGAAGGTGCGGCAGGGTTTGGGACGCCCGTGGCGATTGCGGCGAGCATGCTGATCGGGTTGGGGTTTTCGCCGTTCAGCGCGTCGGCGATCTGTTTGCTGGCGAATACGGCCCCGGTGGCGTTTGGGTCGATTGGGATTCCGATCATTACGCTGGCGGGGATAACGGGGCTGCCGTTGGAGAAGCTGAGCGGGGCGATTGGGGCTATCTGCACGCCGGTGGCGTTGATCATTCCGGCGTACCTGATTGTGGCGATTGGCGGGTGGACGGCGACGAGCGGGATATGGGTTCCGCTGCTGGTTTCGGGCGCGGTGTTTGGAGCGGTGCAGCTGGCGGTGTCGGTGTATGTGGGGCCGCAGTTGACGGACATCCTGGCGGCGATTGCCTCGATTGCGGCGTTGATTGCGGTGCTGCGGATGCGGCGCGAGCGGGTGGTGCATGAGGGTCATGCGGCATTGATGATGGAGCGGTTTGCGCGGATGGGGACGGTGCCGATTGCGAGGAGAGCGGTCGCGCTTTCGCGCGATACCCACCTTAGCCGCAAAGAGCGCGGCGAAGATGGGGCACCCGGAGTTGGCGCTGAGTTGACGATGGAGGAGCGGGTGCTGCCGAGTTATCCCATCGGCACGGTGCTGTATGCGTGGATGCCGTATGGGCTGCTGGTGGCTTGCGTGATCTTGTCGGGATGGTGCCCGCTGCAGCGGGTGTTTGAGCGGGCGACCGTTTCTCTGCACTGGCCGCTGCTGCATGACGTGGTGTATCGCGTGCCGCCGATTGTGGCGAAGGCTTCGCCGTACCATGCGGTGTTTGCGTTCAACTACCTGGCGACCCCGGGGACGGCCTGCATGGTAGCAACGCTGCTGGCGGCGGTTTGTTTGCGGATGAGTCCGAAGCAGTTTGGGCGAGTGCTGGTGGCGGTGGTGAAGCAGCTTCGGCTGCCGACGGCTACCGTGAGTTTGGTGCTGGCGATTGCGTTTCTGATGAACTACTGCGGGGCGACCGCGACGCTCGGCCTCGCGTTTGCGGCGAGTGGGCGGGCGTTTCCCTTCTTCAGCGCGCTGCTGGGGTGGATGGGCGTGTTTTTGACGGGGTCGGATACATCGTCGAATGCCCTGTTTGGGAATTTGCAGGTGGTGACGGCGCAGCGGCTGGGGTTCGATCCGGTGCTGATGGCGGCGGCGAACTCGTCAGGCGGGGTGATGGGCAAGATGATCAGCCTGCAGACGATTGCGATTGCCGCGGCGGCGACAGGGTTGAACGCGGCAGACCAGGTGAGGTTGTTCCGGTTTACGCTGAAGCACAGTATTGTGCTGGCGGTGGTGGTGGGGTGTATCGCGTTGGCGTATGCGTATGAGAAACAGGTTTTAGGTTTTAGGTTTTAGGTTTTCGCTGTTCCCTGTTGGCTTTGCCGCCGGCGATTCGAGGAGCTTGTCTACGTTGTAGCCGGTGGTTTCGGCGGCTTTGAACGTGGTGGTGATGGCGGCGTTGGGGTCGATGGTTGTGGGCTTCAATAACGTGGGGAGATGGAGCCAGAGGACGAGCTGCTCGAAGGCTTCTTTGTTGAACCAGGTTTCGCCTTCGGATTGGTTGACGCCGGCCAGCCAGCGGACGTCCGGGTCGGCCCAGAACTGTTCGGCTTCCGGGCGGATTTTGGTGGGCTCGTCTTCGGCGGCGAGTAGAAGGCGAACGCGGGCGGAGGCGCGCCAGGCGTCTTCGCCGTGTAGTCCGAAGCTGGGAAAGATGTCGGCTAAGGCGGCGCGAAGCTGGAGGCGATCGAAGAGCGTTGCTTTGTAGGGGCCGGGCAGGCCATGGAGTACGATCCAGGCAAGCACGGGAGCCCATAGATCGTCGCGGGTTTCCGAGGGCTTTGTCGCAGCCGGAAGATAGACGGAGGCTGCGGGGAATGCTTTGGCAAGGGGCGCTGCGGTTGCGATGAGGTGCGTGGCTGCTGTCGTGGTGGCTTCGAGGACCTTGCGGTAGTGAGTTGCGGCTTGTTGATTGGCGACCGCGGTGGCGAGTGTGGTCGGGATTTTTTCGAAGAAGGGTTGAGCGGCTGCGAAGAAGGGTTCGAGGCGTTCGGCAGCGGTGGGTTCTTTTGTTACGGGTGCGGTGGTTGCGGTTTTCTTTGCGACTTCTGGTGGTGGCTTGAGCGCGGCGGAGGTAGGTTGTGGTTTGCCTGCGGGGATCGTGGAAACCCCGATCTCCAAGTGCGAGAGATCGGGAGCACCCGGTTTGGTGGTTTCAGACGCTTCGGCTGGTTCAGGTTTGGTCGTGGTGGATTCGAGGGCGATGGCTGCGAAGGTGTGCAGGTTGTCCGCACTGAGTGCCTGACGCAGGGCTTCATGCAGCGGGCGCAGGCGCAGGTTGATGATCGCCTCATCGAGGTTGGAGACGCCGGCGCCCTGGAGTTCGTCGCAGAGGGCGTCCCACGGCCACTCCGCTGTAGAGTGCAGCTCGCGCCAGTTGAGGAGCACCACATACTGATAGCCGCGAAGGCTGAAGTTGAGGCCGCGCTGATGAACCTCCGAGGAGCGATGCAGGTACTCGAGGCCGCTGGCGGTGTCGCGATAGGAGAGGATGGCTTGCTCGTCCCACGGCAACGCAAGGCCTTCGGCGAGGGTGCGCTGGCGCATTTCGCCGCTGCCTTTGTCCATGGAGCCGACCGAAGTGTGGATGGTTCCTTCAGCCGAGCCGTAGCTGTTGTTGTAGAGGATGACGGCGCGCTGGCCGTCGTGGCGGTTGGAGTAGGCGAACACATTTTCGTTCACCGTCCCGTAGCCGGTCCAGAAGTCGTAGAGCACGAAGTGGGTGCTTTCGGCGAAGACGTGGCGGATCTTGAGCAGCGGGGCGATCTCGCGCATGTGGCGGGCAACGAGGTGCTCGTTGGGCCACTCGTCCATCTTGGCCTGCTTGAACTCCATGCCGTAACGCTCGGTGTAGCCTTCGATCTGGCCGTGGCCGAACATGGGAAGGCCGGGTAGCGTGGCGAGGAGCGTGGCTACGCCGAAGTACTTGTCGTCGGAGCCGAACTGATCGATGGCCGTGCGCTCGTCGGGATTGGACATGAAGTTGACGTAGCGCTTGAGGATGTCGGGGTCGAACTCGATGGTCTTCTTGAGGTAGCTGCGGTACTTCGCGTTCTCTTCGTCGCGCAGCATGTTCATGAAGGCGGAGTTGTAGACGCGGTGCATGCCGAGCGTGCGGACGAAGTAGCCTTCGAGCAGCCAGAAGGCTTCGGCGAGAAGAAGCGTGCCGGGGACTTCGACGGCGACACGATCGACGACCTCGCGCCAGAACTCGTGCGGCATGAGGGCGTCGAACTCTTCCTGGCTCATGGCGTTTTCAGCGCGCGATGGGATCGATCCGCCGGCGCCGGGAAGTGGGAACCAGAGGCGCTGGACGTGGCGCTTGGCGAGCACCATGGCGGCGTCGAAGCGAATGATCGGGAACAGGCGGGCGACGTGCAGGATGACCTGCATGACGTGCTCGCGGACGTAAGCCTTGGAGTAGTCGAGCTGCGCAGTGTCGTTCCAGGCGAAGGTGGTGCCGTCGTTGCCGTGGTAGATGTAGCGCGTGGTGTTGTCGGCGTAGGTGCGCAGACGGAAGGCAACGGCGGCGTCGGTCTGGTCGTAGTAGTGGTCGTCGATTTTGATTTCGACGCGGGGGTCGGTGGAAAGATCGGGGCCGTTGAAGCTGTAGGCGGGGAACGGGCTTTCGGAGCGGTGTACGAACCAGTCAGGATGCTCGATGACCCAGGGCGAGTCAATGCCCATGTGATTGGGCACCATGTCGCTGGCGAGGCGGAGACCGAAGGCGCCCGCGCGGTCGCGAAGATGCTCATAGGCACTGTTGCCGCCAAGATCTTCGGCGATCTGGTAGTCCTTGAGCGAGTAGGCGGAGGCTACGGCATCGTGGTGGCCGCGCAGGCGCTTGATGGTGCGCGATGCAATGCTGCGCTCCCACAGGCCGATGAGCCAGAGGCCGGTGATGCCGCGCTCGGCGAGGAGGCGGAGCTCTTCGTCGGGGATCTGGTCGAGGCGATGGATGTGCCGCTGATATTTTTTCGAAAGCTGTTCAAGCCATACGTAAGTCGACTTCGCCATGAGCACGACGGTGGGCATCCAGGCCTGGTCGGCGGAGAAGGCTTCGTACTCGTTGAGCGGGGCTTGGTAATCCTTGTCGTAACGTCGCTTGCGTGTGCGCTTGCCATCGGGACCGACAACGTACTCTTCGTCAAAGCCGATGTACTCGTCGCCGACGAAGCCTTCGCCGCCGCGACCGGGCTGGCCATGGCGATACCACTCGGGAGCGGCGGGGTTGAAGCGCATCCAGATGGCGATGTCTTCTTCGCGGAGCGTGTCGATGGCGAGGAGGACGCGCTTGAGATCGGCGCCGAGATAGGGCGCCCACTTTTCGCGGATGTAGTCGAGCTGGCCAGTGAGAGAGTCGGGCGAGGCGAGCATGGGCGCGCGGAGAGCGTCGATGAGGTTGCCGATTTCAGGCGAGAACGGTGGGCGCGTGGCGAAGTAGGTGGGCAGCGCGGAGGTTACGTTGGCGTAGATGGTCTGCTGCTTGAGGCCGGCATCGTTGAAGAGCTCGCCGAAGGCCCTGAACGCCGGGTTGATGTTGGCGAGCCAGAGGAGCATCAGCTCTTCGAGCGCGGCTTCGCGGTTGGAGAGGCCGTCGGTCGAGCCTTTGAGCCATTTGGCCGCGGTCTGCTGGCCGCGGTAGACGGCTACGTTCGGGAACTGCTGGGTGAAGGTGAGGAGCAGCTTTTCGAGCTTCTGCGGGTCGGCCTGCGCGGTGAACCAGCGCACGGCCTCGGAGAGGACGGCGGGGTCGACTTCTTTGCGGTAACGGGCGACGAGGGCGTGGTTAAGCTCGTCGATGAGTCCCATGGCGAAGAGCGCGCCCGCGTTGACGATGGTATCGGCTCCGGCGACGCCGCCGGCTTCCTTTTCGCGTAGCTCCGTGAGCTGCTGCGCGAGCTTGCGGCTGGCCGCGACGTTCGCGAAGACGACGTTACCCGTGTAGCTGAAGAGAAGGTCGTCGATGTCGAGCTTTTCGCGAATGGCCCGCGAAATATGAAATTCCATGCAATTGCCTCAAGTACGCTTCCACTGTTGTACTCTGCCGGGGCGAATACTCCGTAAAAGGTTCGGAGTCATTCTCGCAGAGTGAGCTTCTTGTTGGGAGCAGCTTCCTTTGCATAGGATGCTCGGTGGGGAGCTGCGGTCACGCCGTGGGCGCAACGCACTGGAAACGGTGCGTGAAATCGGGCCTGGAGGAAACAGGAAGCGGGTTCCTCACTATGATGATCGTGTCACATTCAGCCCTGGAGGTGTACTCGTGAAGCTTTTTGCTGTTGGATGCATTTCGCTCTCTGCTTTGGCTTTTGCTGCGAGACCTGTGCGGGCGCAGGCCGCTCCTGCCCCTGTGCGGGTAGTGATTGTAGGGCTGGTGCATGGGCATGTGATAGGCCTACTGGGCGCGCTGCCGAAGGACACCAATGTGCAACTGGTGGGTATCGCCGAGCCGGATACCGCACTGGCGGCGAAGTACGAGCAGCGGTTCCACCTGGACCATGCGTTGTTCTATACCGATGCCGAAACCATGCTGAATACGGTGCATCCGCAGGCGGTGCTGGCGTATACGACGATCCTGGACCACCGCAAGGTAATCGAGATGGCCGCGCGGCATGGCATCAGCACGATGGTCGAAAAGCCATTGGCGACGACTGTGGCCGATGCTGTGGCGATTCGGCGTGCCGCCGCCGAGCACCATGTGCAGGTGCTGGTGAACTATGAGACGACCTGGTATGCGAGCAACACCGAAGCCCTACAGGAAGTGGCGGACGGAAAGCTGGGTGATGTACGCAAGGTGGTGGTGCATGATGGGCACCAGGGGCCAAAGGAGATCGGCGTAGGCCCGGAGTGGCTGCCGTGGTTGACCGACCCCGCGCAGAACGGCGCAGGCGCGATGTTCGACTTTGGTTGCTATGGAGCAGACCTTGCCACCGTGATGATGCATGGGCAGGCGCCGCTGAGCGTGACGGCGGTGGCGCAGACAGACAAGCCGGAGATTTATCCAAAAGTGGATGACGATACGACGATCATCCTGCGCTATCCAAAAGCTCAGGTGGTGCTGATGCCTTCGTGGAACTGGCCGTTTTCGCGCAAGGATATGGAAGTCTACGGTGTGACGGGGTATGCCATCACGGTTGCGGCGGACCAGCTGCGCGTGCGCTATGCGGGGCAGAAGGAGGAAGCGACGATCACAGCGCCGGTGCTTCCGCCTGCACGGCGGAACTCACTGGATTATCTTGCGGCGGTGTTGCGCGGTGAGATCAAGCCTGAGGGCGATCTGTCGTCGCTGGAGACCAACATGGTGGTGATGCAGATACTGGATGCCGCGCGGGCCTCAGCAAAAAGCGGCCGCACCATTACGGTGCAGCCGCTTTCGAAGTAGAAAGCCGGTTAGGGAGTGTTGGCGACCTGATTTTGCGCGCCTTTGCTGGTAATGGTGGCGGCTGCGGGGAGCTGGTTCACGTTCCATCCGCCGCCGAGGGCCTGCACGAGCTCAACGGCCGCGGTCATCTCGCTGATGCGCAGGGTGACAGCTGTCTGCTGATCGCTGAGAAGCGTGTTTTCGGCAGTGATGACGTTGAGGTAAGGATCAAGGCCGGTCTGGTAACGGGCGTTGGCGATATCGACGTAGCGCTGCGCGGCTTTTACGGCGGTATCCTGCTGCGAGATTTGCGCGGAGGTGACCCGGAGCGTGGAGGTGTAATCCTCTACCTGCTGGAAGGCGGTGAGTACGGTCTGTTTGTAGGCTGCCGCGTCCGCGTTGTACTCGGCTTTGTACTGGGCGACGGTGGCGTTGCGCAGGCCGGCGTCGAAGATGGTCTCAGAAGCGGAGGCGCCTGCGGACCAGAAGAGTGCAGGCAGCGAGAACAGGCTGGAGATGTGTGAGGACTCCAGGCCGCCGCTGCCGGTGAGCGAGAGCGTGGGGTAGTACGCGGCCTTTTCTACGCCGATGAGGGCGTTGGCCTCAGCCATCGTGCGCTCCGCGGCGGCAACGTCAGGCCGGCGCTGAAGGAGCTCCGACGGGATGCCGATGGGGATGGCCGGGACGGGCGTGGTGAGGGACTTTACCGGCAGTGAGAACTCAGACGCAGGCTTGCCGATGAGCGTGGCAATGGCGTGCTCGTAGATGGCGCGATTGGTGGCAATACCGGTGGCGTTTTCCTGCGCGTTGTCGAGAGTGACCTCAGCCTGTGCGACGGACTCCGGGCTGTCGATGCCGGTATCGACGAGGGTGCGGGTCAGCTCCAGCTGCTTCCGATCGGCTTCGACGGTCTTGTTCAGGACATCCTGCAGAGCATCCTGGCCGCGCAGCTCAAAGTAGTACTCGGCGAGATCGGCCTGCTCGGTGAGGCGCTCGTTTTCGAGCGTAGCGGCGCTGACCTGGCTGGCGTACTGGAACTCGTGGACAGTGCTGCTGATCTTGCCCCAGAGGTCGGGCTCCCAGGAGACATCGAACGGCAGCGAGATCACCGTGGAGGTGCGACCGCTAGAGGTCGAAATGCCTGTCGTGGTCGTTCCGCTACCCGTTGTCGCTCCGGCGCCTGTAGAGACACCCGCGTTCTGCAGGGTGCCCGGCGACTTCGTTCTGGTGTATGACGGGTCGGTCGTCAGCGTCGGATAGTACTGCGAGCGAGCCTCACGCACCTGCGCGCGAGCGGCCATGAAGTTCTGGAAGTACTGCGCGATGTTCTGGTTGTTGATGTCGAGCTGCTCTTCGAGGCCGTTCAGTTCCGGCTCGTTGAAGGCTTCCCACCACTTGCCCTTGAGCACGGCATCCTGCGGCTGCGCGGGCGTCCACGTTCCCGGAGGCGCGTCTTTATAAGCGTCCGGCGAGGCTTCTTTGAAAGCGGGCGGCGCGGGCATATTGGGTGCGACATACTTGGGGCCGACGTGGCAGCCGCTCAGTAGCGCGAGGCTGGCGGCAAGAGCGGTAAGGCCCGCAGCACGGGCGGCGGCGTGGCCGCGTTCGTTCGTCGAGTTAGGGATCGATGCTCGCATAGTTGCTTTCCTCAAGTCCTTCAGTGCGCCGTGACGGTGTGTGCCGGCGTCGCGGTAAACAGCCTTGCATTTTTATCGCCCTGCAGCTTTAGACGCAGATTGTCCATGAACAAGTAAATGACCGGCGTGGTGTACAGCGTGAGAATCTGGCTGACGATCAGACCGCCAATGATCGAGATGCCCAGCGGCCGGCGGAGCTCCGAGCCCATGCCGGTGCCAACTGCCAGCGGAACCGCGCCAAACAGCGCCGCCATGGTGGTCATCATAATCGGCCGGAAGCGCAGCATGGCGGCCTGGAAGATCGAGTCGCGGGTGTTCAGGCCCTGTTCGCGTTCGGCGTTCAAGGCGAAGTCGATCATCATGATCGCGTTCTTTTTGACGATGCCGATCAGCAGGATGATGCCGATGATAGACATGACATCGAGCTCGGTCTTGGTGACCAGCAGCGCCAGCATCGCGCCGATGCTCGCCGAAGGCAGCGTAGAAAGAATTGTGATGGGATGGATCAGGCTCTCATACAAAATGCCCAGCACGATGTAGACGGCAAAGATGGCCGTGATGACCAGGTACTTCTCGCTGTTGAGCGACTGCTTGAACGCCTGTGCGGTTCCGGCAAACTGGCCGTGGATGGTCGCCGGGAAGTTGAGCCGCTGCTGAATGCTGTCGATCTGCTCGGTGGCCTGCCCGAGGGAAACGCCTGGAGACAGATTGAAGCTCACCGTGACCGACGGAAAGAGCCCGGTGTGGTTGACCGAAAGCGGCGACGTGGAAGGAACGTATTGCATCACCGAGTCCAACGGAATGGCGCCTGTGCCGGTGCCCGTGATGGCGTAGATGCTCTTCAGCCCGGCTGGCGTTTGCCAGTACTTCGGCGCCACTTCCATCACCACGTAGTACTGGTTGAGCTCGGTGTAGATGGTCGAAACTTCGGCCTGGCAGAACGCATCGCACAGGGTGCTGTCGAGCAGCTGCGGTGTGATGCCCAGCCTTGCCGCTGTTGGGCGATCGAAGGTCAGCAGGGCCTGCAGGCCGTTGTTCTGCTGGTCGGTGTTGGCGTCCTGGATGCCGGGCGTCTTCTTGAGTTGGGAGAGCAACTGAGGGCCATACTTTTGCAGGTCCTGCGTTGTTTCCGCGCTGATGGTGTATTGATACTGCGCGTTGGAGCCGCGGCCGCCGATGCGGAGATCCTGGCTGGCGTTCAGGAATGTGGCCGCTCCTGTCACGCGTGCGAGCTTGGGCCGCAGACGGTTGATCACGTCGGTCGACGACATGCCCTTACGCTGATCGAGCGGCTTGAGCGAGATGAAAGCATTGCCGGTGTTGGTGGCGCCCTGGCCGCCGGTAAAGGCCATCACGTTGTCTACCGCGGGGTCGGACTTGATGATGGCCACGGCCTGCTGCACGGCGGTACGCATGGCGTAGTAGGAGCTGTCCTGCGGGCCCTGCATGCCGCCGCCCATCACGCCGTTGTCCTGCTGGGGAAAGAACCCGGTAGGGATGCGGACGATCAGGAAGACGTTAAGGCCGAGCGTCGCGAGAAACACCAGGAGGATCAGCGCCGGGTGATCGAGCACCCAGTTCAGGCTCTTGCTGTAGCCGCGGAGGATCTTGTTGAAGACGCGCTCGCTCCAGTTGAACATCGCCCCATGCTTGATGCTGTGCTCGGACCGCAGCACGCGCGAACACATCATCGGCGTAGTGGTGAGCGAGATCACCATCGACACGAGAATCGCTGCCGAAAGCGTGATGGCGAACTCACGGAACAACCTGCCGATGATGCCGCCCATCAGCAACAGCGGGATGAACACCGCAATGAGCGAGATGCTGATGGAGAACACCGTGAACCCGATCTCCTGCGCACCGAGCATCGCCGCGGGGATGGGCGCCATGCCCGCTTCCAGATGGCGCGAGATGTTTTCCATTACCACGATCGCGTCGTCCACCACGAAGCCGCTGGCAATCGCGAGCGCCATCAGCGAGAGATTGTCCAGTGAGAACCCGCACAGATACATCACCGCGCAGGTGCCGATCAGCGAAACCGGGACCGCGACGGCAGGCACCAACGTTGCAGGCAGGTTGCGCAGGAAGACAAAGACAACGATGATGACCAGGATCACCGAGATGATCAGCGTGCCTTCAATGTTCGACACGGACGCTCGAATGGTCAGCGTGCGGTCCATGACGGTGACCAGGTGCTGCCCCTTCGGCACCGTCGCCTGCAGCGACGGAATCGCGGCCTTGATCGCATCCACCGTCTGGATGATGTTGGCGCCGGGCTGGCGGAAGATGATCAGGTTGACCGAGGGCTTGCCGTTGAGGAAGCCTGACTGACGGATGGTCTGCTGCGAGTCGACGACATCGGCCACGTCCTGCAGCCGCACCGCGCCACCGTTGTGATAGCCGATGATGAGCGGTTTGTAGAAGACGGCCTTGGAGATCTGGTCGTTGGCGAGGATGTCGGCTGAACCTTCGCCATCGGCGAGCTGACCCTTGGCCAGGTTTGAGTTCTGCCCGCCGATGACCGACTGCACCGCTGTAAGGCTGATGCCGTAGCTTGCAAGCTGCGTGGGATTGAGCTCGACACGCACGGCAGGCAGCGACGCGCCGACGGCGTTCACCTGGCCGACGCCGGTGATCTGCGACACACGCTGCTCGATGACGGTGGAGGCCTCGTCGTACAACGTCGGGATGTCGTACACATCCGACTGCAGACCGAGAATCATGATCGGCGAGTCAGCCGGGTTAACTTTGCGGTACGTGGGGTTGGACGGAAGGTTCTGCGGAAGATACGTGCGGGCCGCGTTGATCGCTGCTTCCACGTCGCGGGCTGCACCGTTGATGTCGCGGCTGAGATCGAACTGCAGAGTGACGCTGGTGGTGCCGAGTGAGCTCGACGAGGTCATCTCGGTAACGCCGGAGATGTGGCCGAACTGGCGCTCGAGCGGCGTCGCAATGGACGACGCCATGATGTCCGGGCTTGCGCCGGGCAGCGACGCGCCTACGGTGATCGTGGGAAAGTCCACCTGCGGCAGCGGCGAAACCGGGAGCACCGTGAACGCGATGATGCCCGCGATCGCGACTGCAATGGTAAGCAGCGTGGTCGCTACCGGACGCTCGATGAAGACGCGTGAGGGGTTCATGCGTGGTGGGTCTCCGGGGCGCGCTGCTCGGCGTCCGTGGTCTTGATCGGGCCACCTTTGCCGCGCGAGAAGCGGTGGCCCAGGTTATCGAAGAAGATGTAGATGACCGGTGTGGTGTAGAGCGTGAGCACCTGCGAGAAGATCAGGCCGCCCACCATCGAAACGCCGAGCGGCTTGCGCAGCTCCGATCCGATGCCCGTACCGAACGCCAGCGGAATGCCGCTAAGCAGCGCCGCCATGGTAGTCATCATGATCGGGCGGAAGCGCAGCAGCGACGCTTCATAGATGGCCTCGGTCGCGGTCTTGCCATGCTCGCGCTCGGCTTCGAGCGCAAAGTCGACCATCATAATGCCGTTTTTCTTAACGATACCGATCAACAGAATGATGCCGATAATGGCGACGATGTCGAGGTCGAGGTGGAACAGCTCCAGAGCCAGCAGCGCGCCGACGCCGGCCGAAGGAAGCGTGGAAAGAATCGTGATCGGATGCACGAAGCTTTCGTACAACACGCCGAGCACGATGTAAACCGTGACCAGTGCAGCCAGGATGAGCAGGCCCTCGTTCGAGAGCGAGCCTTCAAACGCGGCCGCCGTGCCTTGATAGTTCGCAATCACACTATTAGGAAGGTTGGCTTTTGCGACAACCTTATTGATCGCCTCGAGCGCCTCGCCAAGCGATTTGCCGGCGGCCAGGTTGAAGGAGACAGTCACCGCCGGGAACTGGCCCTGGTGATTAATCGAAAGCGATTCGCTGCTCTGCTCGAAGTGTGTGAAAGCGCTCAGCGGGATGGGGTTGGGCGTGGTTGCCGTCGCCCCAGTGCCGGAACTGCCACTGCCACCACCGCCGCCGCCACCACCAGTGCCACCACCGGCCGTTGTGCCCGAACCGGCTCGTGAAGTGCCACTGACCGCGGTGTTCGCGCTGGAAGAGATGCTGGTGGAGGACGCCGCGCTCGAAAGCGGATTGGTACTCGACGTGGCAGAAGAGGAGAGCGCGGATGTCGTATTTACGTTGGAGGCTCCGGCCGTAGTGGCGCCGCTGTTGGTCGCCAGTGCCGAGGTCGAAGACGCGGATGCCGAAATGCCCGAAGTCGAGGAGGCTGTGAGCAGCGAGGACGCCGAAGTCCCACCCGCGCTTGCGCCCGCACCGCTGGAGGAGCCGGCCGTAGCCGAAGCAGTCGCTCCCACGGTTCCGGAACCGCTGGAGGTGCCCTGCACATAAATGTCGTGCAGCTTGCTGGGATTCATCTGGAAGCTGGGATCGGCTTCGAGGATGACGTGGTACTGGTTCAACTGCGTGTACATCGTGTTGATCTGGCGCTGGCCGAAGGCGTCGTACAGCGTGCTGTCGATGGCCGAAGGTGTTACGCCAAAGCGCGAAGCCGTCGCGCGATCGATCACGATGGTCTCGGCCTGTCCGCCCAGCTGCTGATCGGTAACAACGTCCGCCAGCTCCGGCAGCGCCTGCAGCTTCTTCACCAGGCCCTTGGTCACGGAGTCGAGCTCAGTCTGGCTTGGATCCTCAAGCGTGTACTGATACTCCGTGCGGCTCACGCGATCATCCACCGTAAGGTCCTGGATGGGCTGCATGTAGAGCTTGATGCCTTCCACCTTTTCGAGCTTCGGCCCAAGGCGGTCGATCACATCGGTGGCGGAGATCTTGCGAACGTCGAGGTCTTTCAGATTGATCTGGATGCGGCCGCTGTTGAGCGTGGTGTTGGTACCGTCCGCTCCGATGAACGACGAGATGTTGTCCACCGCGGGATCAGCGAGAAGAACCTTGGCCAGTTCCTGTTGCTTCTCGGTCATGGACGTAAAGGAGATGGAAGGCGAAGCCTGGGTGATGCCCTGGATGATGCCCGTATCCTGCGTGGGGAAGAAGCCCTTGGGTACCCACATATAAAGCAGGATCGTAAACACCAGTGTGACCAGCGCAACGATCAACGTGATGGTCTGATAGCGCAGCACAAAGCGCAGTGTGCGCCCGTAGAACGCGATGATATCGGTAAAGATTTTCTCGGAGTAGTGATAGAACTTGCCCTGCTCGGACTCGGGCTTGTACTTGAGGATGCGTGCCGCCATCATCGGCGTCAACGTCAGCGAAACGAAGGCCGAGATGATGATGGTCACAGCCAGCGTGACGGCGAACTGGCGGAACAGGCGTCCCGCGATATCGCCCATAAACAGCAGCGGAATCAACACAGCGATGAGCGAGACGGTCAGCGAAAGAATCGTGAACCCGATCTGCTCGGCGCCTATCAGCGCGGCTTCCATCGGAGCGTAGCCTTCTTCGATGTAGCGCGAGATGTTCTCGATCATCACGATGGCATCGTCCACGACGAAGCCGGTGGAGATGGTCAGCGCCATCATCGTCAGGTTGTTCAGGCTGTAGCCCGCCAGATACATCACGCCGAATGTGCCCACCAGCGAAAGCGGGACGGCAATACTTGGGATGATCGTCGCCGAAAGGCTGCGCAGGAACAGGAAGATGACCATCACGACGAGCGCAATGACCAGGCAAAGCTCGAACTCGACGTCCTTCACCGAAGCGCGGATGTCGACCGTGCGGTCCGTCGTGGTCTGCACATGCACCGCGAGCGGAAGATTGGCTTCGAGCTGCGGCAACAGCTTCTCAATGCTGTTCACCACCTGGATGGTGTTCGCACCCGGCTGCCGCTGGATGTTGAGAATGATGGCCGGCGTGTAGTTCACCCACGCCGCAAGCTTCGTATTCTCCACGCCATCGATGACCTTAGCCACATCGGTCAGCATCACCGGCGCACCATTGCGGTACGCCACCACGATCTGCTTGTAATCCGCGCTAGTTACGAGCTGGTCGTTCGCGTTGATGGTGAAGTCCTGCGACGGCCCATCGAAGCTGCCCTTCGACGAGTTAAGACTGTTGGCCGCGAGCGCGTTGCGAAGGTCTTCAAGATTAATGCCGTACGCCGCCAGCGCCGTTGGATTGGCCTGGATACGCACAGCGGGTTTCTGTCCGCCGGAGATGCTCACCAAACCGACGCCCGAGATCTGCGAGATCTTCGGCGCAAGCCGCGTGTCCGCAAGATCTTCCACCTGCGAGAGCGCCATCTGGTTCGACGTAAGCGCAAGCGTCAACACCGGCGCATCGGCCGGGTTGGACTTGCTGTAGATCGGCGGCGAAGGCAAACCTGCGGGCAGGAAGCTCTGCGCCGCATTGATGGCCGCCTGCACTTCCTGCTCGGCCACGTCGATATCCAGCGAGAGCTGGAACTGCATCACGATGACCGACGACCCGCCGGAGCTGGTCGAGGTCATCTGGCTCAGGCCGGCGACCTCGCCGAACTGCCGCTCCAGCGGCGCCGTTACCGCCGAGGCAACTACGTCCGGGCTTGCGCCGGGATAGAACGTCTGCACCTCAATGGTCGGGTAATCCACCTCGGGCAACGCCGAAACCGGAAGCTGGAAGTACGAAACGCCGCCCGCGAGAAAAATCGCCACCATCAGCAGCGCTGTCGCGACTGGACGAAGAATAAATGGCCGTGAAGGACTCATTGAGCTGGAGCACCGCTTCCGTGTTTGCCCTTTTTAGAGCCGTTGCTGGGCGAATCGGAGGGCGTCGTGGTCGATCCTGTAGCTCCGCTGGCGCCACCGGCTCCCTTTTGCCCGGGTGTCGACGGACGCACCTTGGCACCCGGCTCCAGGCGGTCGAAGCCGCTCGTCGCCAGGGAAACGCCCCCGCCCAAACCCGTAACGGCCGTGTACTTGTCGTCGCTGGTTGCGGCCGTCACACTCTGCACGGCCACGGTGTTGTCCGGCTTTACGACATACACGAACGCCGCCGTGCCGTTGTGCTGCAGCGCCGCGTTCGGGATCAGCGTGGTGTTCTGCAACGTCGTCAGCAACAGGCGTGCGTTCACAAACTGGTTCGGAAACAGCCCGAGATCCGTATTGGCAAACGTTGCGCGGAACTTGATCGTGCCGGTGGTCGTGTCGATCTGGTTATCCAGCGAGGTCAGCTTGCCGCTCTCCAGCAACTTGTCGTCCGAGCGATCGAACGCATCCACACTCAGTACATGTTTGCCCTTCAACTGCGCCTGCACCGAGGGTAGATCGTCTTCTGAAACGTTGAAAACGACAGTGATCGGCTGGAGGGCCGTGATCACGACCAGCGTGGAACTGCTGCCCGCAAACACCGTGTTGCCGGGATCGACCAGCCGCAGACCGACGCGTCCGCTGATGGGAGCGACGATGTGGCAGTAAGCCAGCTGCACCTTATCCCCGGCGACCGTGCCTTCATCCGCCTGCACGCTGCCTTCGTCCTGGAGAACGATCTTCTCCTGGTCCTCAAGCTGTTGCCGCGCGATCGCGTTCTTCGCGGCCGCGTCCTGGTAGCGCTTCAGGTCCATCTGCGCTTCGGCCAGCAAGCCCTGGTCGTGCTTCAGTGTGCCTTCAGCCTGTTGCAGGGTCGCCTCAGAAGGTTGAGGATCGATATCGACCAACGGCTGACCTTTACGCACCAGCTGGCCTTCGGTGTAATGCACCGAGAGCACACGGCCGGTGATCTGGCTGTAGAGCGTTACGGTATAGGTCGGAGTCACAGTACCCAGCGCCTGCACATAGACAGGCATGTTGCCGGTCGTCGACTTGCCAACAGTAATCGCAGCCGGTCCCTGCTGGCCGCGGCGGCCACCGCCGCTACCGCCGCTGGCGCCAGAGGCTCCCTCAGCTCCCGCGGCCGGCTTGGTGCCAGTGGTGTCACCGCTGTATCGGTGGACGAGAAAGATCACCAGCACCAGCAGCAGGATGCCGCCGATCCAGTACCATTTGCGCCGCGGGTTATCCTTCGCTCCACGGTTGTGCTCTTCGAAGGAAGGCCCTAGATCGCCGCTAAAAGAGGGCGAGTTCGATTGTTCAAACGAGGCGCCCAGATCATGACCATCCTGGCGAGCGCCTAACCTGCTTTGCTCGGGCATTCCTTATCCTTTTTTAGCTCCGCAAATCTGCATGAGGGGATGAGACGAAGTGATGCCGCGTAGCGGCACACTGCATACATGGATGGTTGAAACGTCAAAAAAGTTTCGCTGCACTAAGAATAGGCCATTTGTTTGCAATTCGACCCTCGGAAACAGTGTCAAACGTTCAAGTCTGGTCGATCTTCGACTTGCGGAATGAGCTCACCCGTTCGCTCAAGCCAGGTTCGGAGCCTGGATCCGCCGTGACCTCGACAATTCCCTGCAAATGGCTGCGTCACGGGCAGCGCGACGAGAATGTAGCCCTACGACGTATGCCCTCGCGGATTCTCCGGTGAACAGCACTCTTGGCTGCTTATTGATCCCGGCAGGGAGCGCGGCCCAAAGGCGCAGCCGGCATGCCTGGTGGAGACGGAGCTATGAGGACATAGGCGCCAACGGTGGAGCGACTGCCGGATGGACGGTATGGCGCGATCGCCGAACATCCGCTCGATGGGCCGCAGCCGGGCCGCAGCCATCATTATTTGAGGAACGGAACGACCGCCGCGAGAAAATCGTCCGGCTTTTCCATCGAAGATACATGCCCGCACTCCGGCACGATCACCAGCTTCGCGTTGGGAATCTTCGCGGCATAGTCCTTGCCGTCAGCCAGCGGAACGACCGCATCGTTCCCACCCCAGACGACCAGCGTGGGAATGGTGATTTTATCGAGCTTGTCGCCCACCGTCTCGCTTTCCAGTTTCGGGTTCGCGCGCAGCAGCCGCTGCGTCGTGCCATCGTTGGCCTTCAGCTTGATCGCAAAGTTCTGCCGCACAAACTCCGGCGTCACACGCGACTTGTCATAGAGGATGACCCCGACACCCGCGGCATCCGCAACTGCCGCAGACAGCGGAATCGGCCCTTCCGAGTGGATCGCCTTGTGCCCAGCCGCGTCTTCGAGCACCAGCTTCGAAGGCTTCGGCAACGCATACTTACCGGTGTTCGCGGGGTCAAGCGCCTGGATCGTATAAGCAGCGGCGATCCATCCACCCAACGACTCGCCGACAAGATCGAACTTCTCCACATTCTTGACTCGCAGAAACTCACCGAGGAAGTCGACGAAGGTCTGGATGCGGTAGTCGATATACGGTTTGTCCGAAGCGCCCCAACCGATCTGATCGAGCGCAATCACGTGGTGCGTCTTCGCCAGCGGCATGATGACATTGCCGAAGTCGAACATTGCCGAGCTTCCGAAGCCATGCACCAGCACCAGCGTTGGGCCCGTGCCAACTTCGTAGTAGACGATCTTCTGTCCGAACACCAGCGCCGTCTTTGTTGGCGGAAGAGCTCCTGGCGCGACCAGCAGCGGCCTGGGTGCTTGTGCATGCAGCAAAGGAACAGCAGCGAGGGCGACAACGAACAGCGCGGCACGACGAGCGAACGATAGCTTCAAAGCAACATCCAATCTGTTTCGAGTTACGCGAGCAGTTCCTTGATAACGCGTCCGGAGACGTCCGTAAGACGATAGTCGCGCCCGGCATGACGATACGTAAGTTTTTTGTGGTCCAGGCCCATCTGGTTCAGGATCGTCGCCTGGAAGTCGTGGATATCAACCGGGTCCGACGCGATCTCATAACCGAAGTCATCCGTCTTGCCGTAGACCATGCCGCCCTTCACGCCGCCGCCGGCCATCCACGAGGAGTACGCCTTCGACCAGTGAGTCCGGCCTTCTTCATCGGGCGAGCTGTCGCCGGGCTTGCGGCCGAACTCCGTCGTCCACACTACCAGCGTGTCTTCCAGCATGCCGCGCGACTTCAAATCCTTCAGCAGCCCTGCGATCGGTTGATCGACCTTCTTCGCCTGCGTCGCATGCATCTTGATGTCCAGGTGCGAGTCCCAGTTGTTGTACTTGTCCGAGCCCGTATCGATCAGCTCGACAAACCGCACGCCGCGCTCCGCCAGCCGCCGCGCCACCAGGCACTGCCAGCCGAAACCCTTCTTCGTGTCCCGCGTGATGCCATAGAGCGCCAGCGTCGCGTCCGACTCCTTGGTGATGTCGAACACATCCGGTGCTTCCTTCTGCATGCCGGCCGCGGTCTCGAACGTCTTGATGCGCGCCGCCAGCGTCTTGTCCGCATCGTGGTTCGCAAGATTGCGCTGATTGAAGAAATTGATCATGCCGAGGTCCATCTCCTGGATCTCGAGCGAAGCCTTCGGCGTAATGTTCGGGATCGCCTCCTGCCCGGGGATCACGCGAATGCCCTGGTGGCACGCCGGCAGAAAGCTCGAGTCCCAGCAACTTGCGCCGCCGTACGGAATCTCCGGCGCCAGCACCATGTACGAAGGCAGCTCCTGGTTCACGGTGCCGAGGCCGTAGCTCGTCCATGCACCGATACTCGGCCGCGCTTCGACGGTCGAGCCGCCATGGATCTGCATCACCGCCTGTGTATGGTTCGGGATGTCGCACTTCATCGAGTTGATGAGGCAGATGTCATCCATCATCGCGCCCACATGCGGGAACAGCTCGCTCACCTGCGTGTCGCACTTGGCATAGCGATTGAACTTCCACGGCGACGCATGCAGAAAGTCCTCCTTGTACGCCATGCGATGGCTGGCCTGCAGCTTCGGCTTGGGATCGAACGTATCGATGTGCGAAACACCACCGCTCATGTAAAGAAAAATCACGCGCTTGGCCTTGGCGGGAAACATCGGCGCGCGGGGTGCGAGCGGATTGTCGTTTGCCGCAGTGGGCGATACCGTTTCGGCCATCATCTCGTGCAGCATTCCCGGCAGGATGATCGAAGCGCTGGCGAGCGACTGCATGAACTGGCGGCGTGACTGCGGTCTGCTAATGGACATAAGGATCCTCTCAATTACTCAACGAACATAAACTCGTTGCTCGAAAACATAGCCTGGTACAGATGCGACTCCGCCTTGCGCTGTGCCACTTCCGGCGTGTCGCCGTTCGCAATATTCTTGGCCTTCACCTGCTCGATGAACTGCAGCGAACGCTCCCGCTCGATCTTCGCGGGAAGCCGTCCATAGATATCCATGAAGGCCCGATCGAGCTGCGCGCTCTCTGAGAGCTTGCCGTCATCGAGCGTCTGCGCCAGATGATCCGAGCAGCGCTTCGGGAACGGCGAGTTCATAAAGTAGAGCGCCTGCAACGGCGTAAGGCTGCTCGTCCGCTGGTCAGTGCTGGCAATCGCATCTGGCCCATCGAACAATGTCATATAGCGGTTCTTCACGCTGCGCTGCACCATCATGTACACAGTGCGCTTGTCGTTGTCGTACTTCGCGGCGTCCGGCACAAACGGGTTCTGCTCTTCCCAGTTCCACTCGGACATCGGCGGGAACGGCTGTGCGCCCGGCATCGTGCGATCCAGCAACTGGGAGTCCGCGAGCAGCGAATCGCGAATCTCCTCCGCGTCTAGCCGCAGCCTGTTGTGCCGCCACTGATACAGATTGTCCGGATCGATCTCATCATCGGCCGCGATCTTCGCCGTCGACAACCGGTACACATGCGAGAGCACCATCTCACGCTGCATCGCTTTGATCGACCACTTCTTCGCCACCAGATCCGTAGCCAGATAATCCAGCAGCGCCTGGTCGCTCGGCGGAACACCGCGCGTGCCAAAGTTGTTCGGCGTCGGCACAATGCCGCGGCCAAAGTGTCCCTGCCACAGCCGGTTCACGATCACGCGCGCCGTCAGCGGATTGTTCGCACTCGCAATCCACTCCGCAAGCTGCAACCGTCCACTTCCTTTCGCATCCGCGGGCAGCGATCCACCGCCAAGCACCTGCAGCGTGCCGCGAGGGACCTCGTCGCCAAGGTTCGTTGGATCGCCATGCACCTGAATCTGCGCCTCAAGCGGCTTGGGCGCGTCGCTCACCGCGTACGCATCTTCCGGGAACTGCGGCGCGCGGGCATACAGGTCCATGCGGCGGCGTTCGAGCTGCGGCATGAGATCGTCATACGTTCCGGGCAACTGCAACACGCCTGTGATGGCCGCGGTGATCGGCTTCAACTGCGCCTGGAAGTCCTTGACGTCCTGGCGGTCGAGCTGTTTTGGATCGCGAACATAGAACTCAGTCTGCCAGCGGATGCCATCGTTGCCCGCGTTCGGAAAATGCGTGCTCTTCAGGATGCCCGCAATCGCGTAGTAGTCGGATGTCGGAATCGGATCGAACTTGTGATCGTGGCAGCGCGCACATGCAACGGTCGTGCCGAGGAACGCATAGCCGAGGTTGTCAACCGCGTCCTGCACCTGCGCGCGATCATTGGTCGAAGCGCCCGCCAGATAGCCCGTCGCAATCACGCTCTTCCAATGCTCTTCTTCGGTCGAAGCCGAGAGCAGGTCGCCCGCGATCTGCTCCTTGATGAAGCGGTCGTACGGCTTGTCTTCATTGAAAGAATCGATCACATAGTTGCGGTACTTATAAAGCTGCGGCACAGGATAGTCGCCGCCGCCGCCGGTCGTATCCGCATAGCGCACCACGTCGAGCCACATACGTCCCCAGCGCTCGCCATAAGCTTTCGAGGCAAGCAGCCTATCCACTACATGCTCATACGCCTGCGGACTCTTATCCGCCACGAAAGCATTGATCTCATCGGGCGTCGGCGGCAGACCCGTAAGGTCATACGTCACGCGACGTAGCAGCGTGCGCTTTTCCGCATCACTACCAACGGTCAGCTTCTTCTCCGCCAGCTTCGCCAGCACAAAGCGGTCGATGTCTGTATCGGCCCACTTCGCCTGCGGCCCCGTGATCACCGGAACAGCCTGTGCCACCGCCGGCTTGAACGCCCAGAAGTCCTTCTGTGCGGCACTCACCTTGGTCGTCGCGGGCGACTCATCCGCCTTCGGCCAGACCAGCCCTTCCGCAATCCACTTGTCGATCGCAGCAACCTGCTCCGGCTTCAGCGCGCCACGAGGTGGCATCTGCAGCTTCGCATCCGAGTAGTGGATCGCAGACGTCAGCATGCTCTGCTCCGGATGCCCCACCACAACCACCGGCCCATCCTTGCCACCTTCCAGGAGCGCCCTGCGAGAGTCCAGCCGCAACCCACCCTTGGCCGCGCTTGCATGGCAGAAGTAACACTTGTTCACCAGCACCGGACGAACGTTGATCTCAAAGAAATCTTCGCGCGCAGCCAGCAGCAGCGGAGTCACCTTCGCATCCGCGGCCACTTCCACCAGCGCCGCCGTATCCGCACCCACAGGCTTCACCGCCGTAGCAGATGGAGCAACCGCAAGGGCCGGCACACTCTCAGGCACAACCAGCGGAGCGGAACTCTTTCGAATCCAGCTATCGATCACCAGGATGTCCGCATCGGAAAGCTTCTCCTTCGGCGGCATCTGCAAACTGGAGTCGTTGTAATGAATGGCCGTCGCCAGCATGCTCTTCGCCGGATCGCCCAGCACCACCACCGGCCCATCCTCGCCGCCCTTCATCAGGGCTTCGAAAGAATCCAGCTTGAGCCCGCCCGCGTGGCCGCCGTTCACGTGGCAACCGCTGCACTTGCGGTCGGCGATTGGCTTCACTTCCGCGGCGTACGTCGCCGCCGCTGAAGGCGGTGTAGCCGTTGAATCTTGCGCGAACGAAGCAGGCAGCACCGCGCCCATCGCCAGTGCGATGACGCAAGCCGTTGCCGCGAAGCTTCGTGGTGACACTACTGCCATGCCCGGACCTCAGAGATGTGAGAGTTCAGCACTGCCTATGTAGCATTCGTCCTTTGCAACTCAACCCGCGGACGACCCTGCAACCACAACAAATTGGAAAGAAGCCTGATGAAGGCTACGTTCATCTCAGCACACCCGATCTGTAAAGTCCAATAGTTCTATTGGATCAACTGATCGCTCTTCCCTATTGCTTCCCGACCGCGCCAGTATTGGGCGATTGCGTGATAGAAAAGGATCAATAACACAAATGCGCATCATCGAAACGGGGCATCTATGCACAGAATATTTCTTGCAGGCACGTTATTCGTCGCTTACGCTGCCATGGCACAGGTGCAGCAGGATAAGGTCACCGTCATCACCAAGGCGCAGATCGACCAGGGCGTGAACCTGCCGACGACATCGATCGATCGAACGCTACGTGTGGTCGAGGCGGGCAGCGGACAGTTGGGTATAGCCGTCGCGAAGCATGAAGCAAACAGAGGCAAATCTACCGCGGCGACCGGCCGCACTCCGAAGTCAGTGAACTGCGGGGTATCGACTGCACCGGCTGGCGGCGGTACTGGACCGGGCGACGGCATCTGGCATGACCATGTAACGGAGATGTACGTGATCCTCAAAGGTACCGGGACGCTGGTCACAGGCGGTACCATTCTCCATGGTTTCCGATCCGCGCCCGACAGCGACACCGACAAAATCCAAACCGGGACATCGTGCATCGGGCAGATTGTTGGCAACATCGTTCGACAGAAAGTGTCCGAAGGAGATGTGGTCGTTATCCCTCCCGGCGTGCCCCATGGATGGGAAGACCTCGATGCGGAGATCTCTTATCTCGATGTGCGCGTCGATCCGAAGAAGATACTCCAGCACGGCTACGTCAACCCCGCCATCAAGTGAATGCAATGCGATAGCGGCTCATTGTTCGGCTCCTTCGGAAGGTAATTTTTACTTTGAATCGCCGCCGCTTCACGCAACTCGCCTCACTCGCCACGCTCGGCGCAGCCACCGGTTGTCGCCGCGCGGTGAGCCATGAAGTCATCTGGTCGCTCGGCTGGCTGCCGGACGTCGAATACGGCAACCTCTGGATCGCGCTCGATCAGGGCTTCACCAAGCAGGAAGGCGTCCGCGCCAGCTACCTTCCCGGCGGCCCCAACGCGCCACAACCCGTAGTCGTCGTCGCCTCCGAGCAAAGCACCTTCGGCGATGCCGAGTGGCTCCCGTTCCTCGACGCCGTCATGCAGGGCAACGACTTCGTCGTCCTCGCCGCGCAGTTCCCCATCCTGCCCACCGGCCTCATCACGCTGCCCAAGCGACCCATGCACAAGCCCGCAGACCTCGTCGGCGGCCGCTTCCTCGTCCAGGGCCCGAGCGAACGCAACGAGCTCATCGCGACCTTCAAGATCAATCACCTTCCCATGGACTACAAACTCATCCCCGTAGGCTTCTCCCCTGAAGCCCTGCTGCAGGGTGAAGGCGACGCCTACTTCTGCTACATCACCAACCAGCCCACCATGCTCGAAAACATGGGCCTCAAGCGCGATAAAGACTTCTTCGTCACCCGCATCTACGACCTCGGCTACAAAATTCCATCGTCGCTACTCTTCGTAGAGCGCAGCTTCCTGCAGCGCGAGCGCAAACAACTGGTCGGCTTCCTCAACGCGCTGCTCCGTGCACGCGCGGCCAACCTCGCCAATCTCAACCTTGCCCCGCGACTCGCCGTAGAAAAGTACGGCGCGGACTTAGGCCTCGAGCTACCGCAACAAACCACGCTGAACCGCCTGCAGCTGCAAGTGGAAGTCGAACCCGGCACCGACATACCCTTCTGGTTCAGCCAGCAGAGCATCGCCAAGATGTACGACATCGCCGCCATCACCGGCCGCACCAACCTGCCGCCGCCATCGCATACCATCGACCTCAGCGTACTGGAAGAAGCCTGGCGCGAACTCAATCCAACCACCGGGACCCCGCAAACAACATGAACGACGCACAAGCCAAGCAGACCATCAGCCTCCTCATCGTCGGCGCGGACATCGCCACCTTCGACGACAACGACACCCTCGTCCGCCAGGGCGCCATCGCTATCGACGGCGACACCATCGTCTGGATCGGCACCGCCGCCGAAGCCCGCGACAAGTTCGACGCAGCCGAAACCCTCCGTGCCTCGGGCATGATCGCCATGCCCGGCTTCATCGACTGCCACGTCCACACCGCGCAGCAGTTCCTCCACGGCAAGCTGCCCTCAGTCCGCCGCAAGGGCGAATTACGCAGCCCCATGTGGCAGCGCTATCTCATCCCGTTTGAAAGCGGCCTCGAACCCGAAGACGTCTACGCCAGCGGCATCGCAGCTTACTCCGCGATGATCCGCAGCGGCACGACCTGCTTCCTCGAAGCCGGCGGCCCATTCCCCGACGAGATGGGCCGCGCCGCCGGCGATATTGGCATCCGCGGCCGCATCGCCATGTCCACCATGGACACCACCGACGATCTCCCCGCGCACTCCCGCATGGACACCGCCGACGCCCTCCGGCGCAGCGAAGAACTCGTCGTCCGCTGGAAAGACCATCCTCGCGTCAACGCCTGGCTCTCGCTCCGTCAGCTCATGGTCAACACCGAGCCCCTCCGCCTCGGCATGCGCGACCTCTCCCACGCGCTCGACACACCCATCCACACGCACCTCGCCGAAGGCACCTACGAAGTCGACTTCGCCATCCGCAACTGGTCCATGCGCTCCGCCGAGTACCTCGAAAAGACCGGCTGTCTCGACCACCACGTACACGCCGCACACTCCGTTCTGCTCTCACTCAACGAGCTCGACCTCTACGCCGCACGCGATGTCTCCGCTTGCCACTGCTCGCTGAACAACTACACCATGGGCCGCCCACGCCTTCTCGAAATGATGCGCCGCAACATCCGCGTCGGCCTCGGCACCGATGGCGCCGCCACCCGCGCCTCGCTCGACATGTTCCAGGTCATGCACGGCGCAGTCCTCGGCCAGCAAGCCGTCAACGGCACGCCCTACCACTGCGATCCGCCCGTAACGCACGAGCAGATGCTCAAGCAGGCCTTCCGCGGCGGAGCCCGCGCCGCACGACTCGAACAACATATCGGCCAGCTCGCCGTCGGCATGAAGGCCGACATCGTCCTCGTCGCCACTGACGACCTCGATCAGTTCCCCAACTACGACCCCATCATCACGCTCGCAGAAAGCGCCGTCGGCCGCGACGTCCGCGACGTCGTCATCGACGGTCGCATTGTCATGAAAGACCGCGAGCTCCTAACGCTCGATCTCGAACCCATGCGCGAACGCGTCCGCCATCAATACAAAACCATCATGAGCCGCTTCGACCTTGCCATCGGCGATCCAGGAGACGCAGCCTAGATGGCGACCATTCAGCTCACCAACGTCAGTAAGGAGTTCCGCCTCGCCCGCGACAAGCGCGTGCTCGCACTCTCCGCCATGGACCTCACCATCGCGGAAGGCGAGTTCATCGCGCTGCTCGGCCCTTCCGGCTGCGGCAAAAGCACCATCCTGCACCTCGTCGCCGGCCTCGACGAACCCTCCACCGGTACAGTCCTCGTCGACGGCCTCCCACCCAAAGACTTACAAGCCAAACAACAATTGGGCATCGCGTTTCAAGAACACGCCCTACTCCCCTGGCGTACCGTCGAAGCCAACCTCGAGCTGCCGTTCCAAATCGCCGGCCGCACACCCGACCGCGCCCATATCGCCGGGCTCATCGAACTCGTCGGCCTCAAAGGCTTCGAAACCGCCCGCCCCAGCCAGCTTTCCGGAGGCATGCGCCAACGGGCGTCGATCGCCCGCGCCCTCTGCCTCGACCCCAAACTCCTTCTCCTCGACGAACCCTTCGGCGCGCTCGACGCCGTCACCCGCCGCTTCATGAACCTCGAGCTGCAACGTATCTGGCAGCAGAAGCGCATCACCACCATCCTCGTCACCCACACCGTAGAAGAAGCCATCTTCCTCGCCGACCGCGTGCTCGTCATGAGCGGCCGCCCGGGACGCATCCTCCGCGAAGTCACCGTACCCTTCCCGCGCCCTCGCACCGTAGAAACCATGCGCCTCGAAGCCTTCCACCACCTCGTCGACAACCTGACCCTAAGCCTCGAACCCTCTGACTAATCCGCCGTTGCTCTTGCTTTTCTTCGCTTTCCATTCCGAGCGCAGCGAGCGAACCTGCTTCCTCCCGTTCTTGCCGTTGCTCTTCGCCAAACGCCGCACAATATCAACACCATGACCAACCGCCTCCAACAACTCGCCTACCGCCTCCTCGGCCTCCTGCTGCTGCTCGCGCTCTGGCAACTCGCAGGCAAGCGACACCTCGGCGGCAAAACACTTCCTGCCTTCACTGACGTAGCAAGCGTCTTCACCGTCAACTTCCGCCGAGCTCTCCTGCTCCGCTCCGCCATAGCCACCAGCACCTCCGCCGGCCTCGGCCTTCTTCTCGGCGCAACACTCGGCTGCCTAACCGCACTCACCGCACAACTGCTCCCAGCATTAAGCCCCGGCCTCAACCGTCTCGCCGTCGTCGTCAACGCACTTCCCTCCATCGCACTCGGCCCGGTGCTCATCATCACCGCCGGCAGACAAGCCACACCCATCCTCCTCGCCGCCATCCCCGTCTTCTTCCTCCTCTACGTCGCCGCAACCTCCGGCCTGCATTCAGCGGATAGCCGCCTCACCCAGCTCTTCACCGCCACCGGAGCCACCCGCTTCCAACGCCTCCGCTACCTCGACACACCCTCCGCCATCCCCGCGCTGCTCAGCGGTCTCAAGCTCGGCGTCACCACCGCGATGATCGGCGCGGTCGTCGGCGAGTGGTTCGGCGCACCTACGGGCCTCGGCATCGTCATCCTCAACACGATGCAGAACTTCCAGATCCCGCTGATGTGGGCAGCGGTCCTCGTAGTCGCAACCATCTCACTTACCGCCTACGGCCTCATCGGCGTGCTCGAACGCAGCGTAGAACGGAGACGCGCATGAACCCGCTTCGTTTCCTCAAAAAATCCTGGGCCGTGCTGCTGCTCCTCATCCTCTGGCAGACCTGGGTGATGACCACCAACTACAACAGCATCGTCGTCGTCTCGCCCATCTCCGTTGCCAAAGACCTCATCCTCCACGCGCCGGTCTATCTCGTCCCCGCGCTCTGGACGCTCGGCTTCGCCCTCGGCGGCCTCGCACTCGGCATGCTCACCGGCCTCGCGCTCGCCATCATCTGCTGGACATCTTCTATCCTCAGCGGCCTGCTGCAGCCCTTCGCACTCATCCTCACTGCAACCCCCATCGTCTGCCTCATCCCGCTGCTCGCACGCCTCTTCGGCTATCAGAGCCGCACAGAACTCCTCACCGTCAGCATCATGACGTTCTTTCCCAGCTTCGTCTACGCCGCCGTTGGCCTGCGCCGCCTGCCGCGCCGCTCGGCAGAGTTCTTCGCCACGCTCCACGCCGGCCGCTTCAAACGCCTCACACTGCTCGCACTTCCCGCTGCGATCCCGGAGCTAGCCGTGGCTCTCCGCGTAGGCACCGCCTACAGCATCCTCGTCACAGTAGTCGCAGAGTTTCTCATGCAGACCGGCGGCCTCGGCAACATGTTCGCCGTCACCATGCAGGAGTTCAACCTGCACCGCGCCCTCGGCGCCAGCCTCATCGCGATGCTGCTATCAACCGCTCTCTACGAAGCCGCCACCGCCCTGGAAAAACATGTACGTCTTCGCTTCACATAGCAGCTAGCGCGACGACGACCGGGTGGCCCATCCTTTCGCGCACTTTGCGAAAGGATGGGGTATCGCGCAAAGCGCGACCGCTCTCCATGACCCCACCACTAAACTGTCATCCTGAGCGAAGCCGAAGGCCCCGCCATGCCTACAGCCGTTCGAACATGCTCCAGGCTTTCAAGTCCTGTCTTAAGCTGGGAGTCCTACCGCATCAACCCCGCCAAAAACATCCCGTCGAACGCCTCCACATGCACCGTCCGCACCGCCTCTACCACCGGCTCACCCAACCCCGGCCCCTTGCCCGGCCTCCACGTCAACGTCTCCCCATAGCCTGCCGAACCCGAATCCGTATTCACATCCAGCGACATCGTCTCCGAGTTCGCAATCAACTTCGGATCAAGCCACACCGCCACCGTCAACTCATCCCACAGCGGCATTCCCACACTCGGATACTTCACCGCGTACTTCGCAGCAAGCGATGCAGACCTCTTCAACGTCTCCAACATCTCCGGCGTGAACTTCGTCTCGGTCGTCGCATCGGTCGGAACAATTACGATCCGCTTGAAACCCGCACGCAACGATATCTTCGCCGCCTCCGGGTCCCATCGCACGTTGAAGTTCATGCGCGGACTGAACAGATACTCCAGAGCATACTCATCCCGCTTAGGCGGCATCGGATTCAAGCTCGCGCCCATCCAGTACAAGTCCTTCACGTTCGCAGCAAACGCATCATCCAGCCGCACAGCCAGCGCCACATTGGTCAACGGCCCCATCGCCATAATCGTGATCTCGCCGGGATACTTCCGCGCCTCGCGTACCAGGAACTCCGCCGCCGTCCCTTCCGCGGCCTTGATTTTCGGCTCGCCTTCCTTCATCGGAGGCACCACGTCCGGCGCGTGATAACGCCGCGGCTCCTGCGTGCTGTTCTCCAGCCACTCCTTCATCCACGCGCCCTTGTAAAGGATCTTGCCGTACATCCCCTCCCAGCGTTCCATGGATTCCATGGAGTTCACCAGAGGATAGGTAGACCCTCGATACACCGGCACATCCGTACGCCCAACAAGCTCCAGCATTCGCAGCGCATGCGCAACATCTTCATCCTGCCAACCATCGCCACTCTCGACCGTGATGCCGAGCACCTCAACATCCGGCGACTGCAACGCCAGCAGCATCGACAGCATGTTCGACCCGCCCGGGCCCACGCTATCTTGATCGAGAATCACCTTCCGGCGCGCGCCCTGCGCGGATGCCGCCACCGAAGCAGCCAGCAGTAGTACCGCGCAAAGCAGTTTACTCATTGGACGTCTTCGCCCCCGCCAGCTTTCGCAGATAGTTGCCCCACTTCGGCTCATATCCCGGAATCCGGCCCTCCAGCTTCGCACCCTCATTCCACCAGTGCGCCACGTCACGGCCCATCTCACTGCCGCGCCGCGTATGGATGTCGACCATAAAGTCTTCCACCAACACCTTGCGCTCACCGCGTTCCACCACTTCCTTGGTCCATCCGCTCAACTCCATCGACATATTGTCCTTGGGTGCCGTAGCCAGCAGCCGCACCGCGTGCGCGCAGTAGATCCAGCGATCCCCGCCATCTACCATCCGCCCCGCCTGCTCATACAGCGAGTTGATGATCGCAGGCGCCATCGGCATACCCAAACCAACATCTTCTGTCGCAATGATCTCCAGCCGCCGCCAAAGCACCTCTTCGCACTCCGGCCCGGAAGCAAAGAACTCATACGCCGCAATCGCCGCTTCTTCCACCCGCCCACGCCGAATGCTTTTCTGCAACACCGACCGCAACTCATCAATCGGATACCCATGCACACTGGTAGTCCGCGACCAAACATCCTTGCTCTGATAATTCTGCTTCTTCTCTGACATCTTGCTTCCTCTGTTCCCTGTTATCTGTTCGCCGTTCCCTGCATCGGCTCCGTCATAGCTTTAAGAAACATCGCCTGCAGCTTCACCGCATCGAAGTTCCACACCACATCCGCAACCCGTGCATCCATGGGCGGAATCGGCTTCTGCCGCTTCGGCTCCGGCTTATCCGGCCACGGAATACCCGCATAACCCTTCGGCACTTCATCCCAGTAAATGGACGATCCATAGCTCATGCCCTGCATCGTATCCACGTCCACGTAGTAGCGACGCATCTCCGTCACAATTGTTGGATCGATGATGTACGCCGCCGTCAGCTCATCCGGCATGCGAAACCACTGCAGCGGCTTCTTCTCGCGATACGGCTTCATCACCAGCGCTTCATACAAATTCGCTTCCGCCGGATTGCCACCCTTCGCAATCGCTTCCGCCATCTCGACGGTGCGATGCAGCTTCTCCGCCACATCCACCGTGATCAACGTCAGCTTCGGCCAAGCTGCATGCAGCACTATCTGCGCGGACTCCGGGTCGTACATCACGTTAACGGTCTTCGGCTGCATCTCCGGACTCGTGCCCATGAACACGATCTCTTTCGTCAGCGCCACAACCTCAGGATCAAGCTTGATCGCCAACGCCACATTCGTCAGCGGCCCACCGCAATACAGCGTCACCTCATGCGGATACTTGTGAACCTGCTCGATGATGAACTCCGCCGCCGGCCCCGGCGCAGGCTTGGTCATCGCAAACCCACCCATCGGAGCCACCAGCGTGTCCGGCGGCTCACTGAACTCCCCATAAGCACCCAGGAAAGGATCAGTCCGCGACCCGCCATACAGATGCGTCAACCGCACCAGGTTCTTCGGCGACTGCACCAGCGGAAACTCCGCTCCCATATACACCGGCACATCCGCGCGATGCAGGTCCTCCAACAACTTCAACGCATCCGCAGTCTCCTGCTTCAACCACCCATCACCGGTAATCACCGTAACGCCCAATACCTGCACATTCGGCGCCTGCAAAAGCATCACCAGCGGATCAGCATCCCCACCAATAATCCCATTGAAGTCCTGGTCATAGATCACCTTCTTCACATCCGGCGCAGCGGCATGTGCCACCAATCCCACAGGCAAAACCAATCCTGCGAGAAGTCGCACACAAAACTTTGCGAACTTCGCGCTTAAACTTTGCGAACTTTGCGTCAAAGCTTTTGCTCTTGCAACCATTACTTCACCAACTCTTCCGTAGAAGGCACCATCTTCGGCGCCGGCTTCGACAACAGATCCACCAGAAACTTCGCCAGCTTCGGCTGGTCCACATCCACCTGCGCATGCACCTTATTCAGCGGCAGCGCAGGCTTGTACTTCTCATCCCACGTCAGCGTGTCGCCATACGTCGGGCCCTTCTGTGTATCGACGTCCATATACACATACCGCTCCCCCGTAATAATCGTCGGATCGATCCACGCCGCAGCCGCCAACTCATCCCACAAATAATTGATCGTCACCGGCCGCCTGAAGTACTTCGTAATGTACTTCGCCGCCGGGCTGTCGGCCTTCGACAACCCAGCCAGCACTTCCGGATCGGGATGCGTCTTCAGCGAAACATCAATGGTCGTCGTCGTGATCTTCGCCCACTTCGCTTCGAGCGCAATGCTCGCCGCATCCGGATCGAACCAGAAGTTAAACTCATGCCGCGGATTGTTCACCCACTCATCGGCCTTCGTCAGCGGAGACAACCCACCACCCATCACCACCAACTCCTGTGCGAGCTCCGCAAAGTGCGGATCAAGCCTGCAAGCCAGCGCCACATTCGTCATAGGCCCCGCGGCATAGATCGTCACCTGGTGCGGATACTTATGCACCATCCGCACCATAAAATGCGCTGCATCCTCCTCCGCAGGCTTCGTCGTCGGCATACCTTCCTTCATCACCGGCAGTGAATCCCACGGCCGCTTCATCCGGTAGTCGGAGTACGCTCCAAGATACGAAGGCATGCCGTACAGCTTCGCCTCAAGCTGCATCGACTCATACGAATGCTCCAGCGGAAATGCCGCGCCCGGATACACCTTCACATCCGTGCGCCCCACGCTCTCCAACAACCGCAGCGTGTGCGCCACTTCTTCATCACGCCATGAGTCGCCTGTCACCACCGTAATCCCCAGCAGATGCACATCCGGCGACTGCAGAAACACCAGCAGCGACATCATGTCCGACCCACCCGGCCCCGAAGCATCCTGATCCGCAATTACATAGCGCTGTGCGGACGCACCCGCTCCACACAGCACCACGCCAACCAACAAACCTGCAAGCAACTTACGCATACCCAAACCACACCTCTTCCTTGCTTTGACATCAACCACTGGTCAACAGAATCGCTTTCTCATACCGGTCAATCATCCGAGGGTAACGCTGTTTCACATCCGCCCGCATCTTCTCAATGTCGACGGTCAAAAACTCACGCTCCTTCATCACAACCTTGCCATCCACAATCGTCGACCGCACATGATGCCCCACACAGTTCTGCGCCAGCGTCAGCGTCGGATCCATGCTCGTGAACTGGTCATAGTCATCATGCCCAACCAGCACCACATCGGCCAGCTTCCCAACCTCAAGGCTCCCCGTCTTATCGCCCAGATGCGCCGCATTCGCTCCGCCGCGACAAGCATGCCGAAGCATGTCGCTATACGTAAGCTGCGCCGGAGCATGCCACGCCGTGCCGTAGCCGATCTGCTGGCCGAGCACCGCATAGTGGCTCACCTGGAACAAATCCAGCGATCCACGCGAGTTCGGACCATCTGTTCCCAATCCCACACGAATCTTCGCCCGCACCATATCCAGCATCCGCTGCGGGCCGCCGTTGTAGTTGCCAAACGCGCAGTGCGCCACCGAAGCGTCGTGCTTCGCATAGCAATCCACATCGTCCAGCGTCAGAAAGATCGAGTGCGCGCAGTGCATCCGCTTGTTGAAGATGCCGATGCTCTCGAAGTACTCCGGCGGACGCATGTTGTAGTTCTCCATCGTGTAGTCGACCTCATAGGTCCCCTCCGACAGATGCGTATGGATCGCCGTATCCAGCTCCTCGGCCAGCTTCGACATGCTGATGCGCAGCTCTTCCGTATTCACCAGAATCTGCCGCAGCGACAACCACGCCTTCACGCGCGAGTTCCCCTGCCACCGCTTCACCAGCGCTTCATTCTCTTTCAGCGCCTGGCTCGTCGTCATAATGTGCGACTTCGGCAGCGGCCCGCCATCGCCATCCAGATCACACGTGTTCAGCGAAATCCTTCCGCGAATCCCAACCTCATCCGCCGCCTTGCCCATCTGGTCCGGATGCGGCCCACCCGCTTCGAGGAAACAAGTCGTCCCCGCGCTGATCATAGACGTGTACCCAACCATGCCGCTGTTGTACACATCATGCTCATCCAACCCGCTCTCAAACGGAATCAGAATCTTCTTCCAGCTCGGCCCTTTGCGATGCGTCGTCCGGTGCACGCCCCGCAGAAACTGTTGCGCCGTGTGATAGTGCGTGTCCGTCATGCCCGGCATCGCAATCTGCCCCGAAGCCTTCAGCGTCTCCTTCGCGCTAAACATCCCCGCCGCGTCGCTCGCCTTGCCGATCCACACAATCGCATTGCCCTTCACCGCAATAGCGCCATCCATAATGACCGTGTTCTTGTCATCGAACGTCACCACATCGCAGCCCGCAATCAACAAATCGATGTCCCTCGGCGGCGCAGCCGGAGCCAGCACTTCCACCGCCGCAAACGCCGGAGTCGTCACCGCACCCGCAGCCGCGCCAGCTTTCAAAAAGCTCCGCCGTGAAAACCCTTGTGAAAACCCACCAACATCCTTCATCTCACTCATAGCGATCTCCTTCGAATTTCCGGGTGAAGAAACCGTTCGGTTCCTGGGAAGGGTTCAAAAGCCTGGGCGCAACAGAAGACAGCTCGGCCACTCCGTCGCGCAGAGATATATGTCAAGAATGCAGCCCATGACGGCCGCAACGACCGCGCCTCAAACCAGGCGAATGATATCGATGCCTCGATTCAAGCACATCAGACGCACCGACTCAAATCAAATTTCCGAATCCCCTGATAACCCCACACTATCTGCCTTACTCCGCGCCTCTGCGAAACCACCGCGCCCACCGCGTTCCCGCTCGTCACCTAATGAATCGAAAAGCTCTCGCAAACAGCCTTCGAAATCGAGATCGCCTCACAGATCATCGGAGACCGGTCCACCGTCCGCGTCGCAATCCCCAGCTCCGAACAAAGGTCCGGCAGCGTCAATTCCTTCACCACCACATTGTGCGTCGGCGACGACACCACCATCTTCGGCAGGATCGCAATCCCCTCACCCGCCGCCACCAGCGCCGGCGCCACATACATCTCGTCAATCTCATTCGAAACGATCGGCGAGAACCCAGCCTCCAAACATCGATTCGTTATCCGGTCATGGAATCCAGGCGCCCACTTCCGCCCATACATAATGAACCGCTCATATCGCAGGTCCGCAATCGAAACTTGCGGCGAGTTACACAGCGGATGGTTTACCGGCAGACACACCACCAGCGGCTCCTGGTGCGCCGGAACGATGTCCAGCCCCTTGGCCTCCACCGGCAGCCGCACAAACCCCAGGTCGATCGCCTCCCGCTGCAGCTCCGACACAATGATGCTCGTATGGAAAGAGAACAGGTCCAGCTTCACATGCGGATACAGCTTATGGAACTGCGTCATAATGCTGGGCACGATCTCTCGCGAAGCCGAAGGCGGAAATCCGAACCTCAGCCGCTCGGTCTGCAGGCTCGCTGCACGCTGCGCCGCCTTGGCCGCTTCATCGGCCGTAGCCAGCGTCGCCCGCGCTCCGGTCAGGAACGCCTCGCCCGCGGCTGTCATCTTTACCGACCGCCGGTTGCGATCGAACAGCATTACCCCGAGGTCCTGCTCCAGGCGCTGGATCTGCGCCGTGATCGCCGGTTGCGAGAGATTGAGCAGCGTCGCCGCCTGCACAAAGCTTTTCTTCTCCGCAACGGCGATAAATGCACTGAGGTTTCTCAATTCCAAGAGAGTACCTCCAATTGCAAAAAAGCCCGTAAATAAGAACTTTTCACATCCCTGACAAGAAGTCAAAGCATCGCCTCGCGATTTTTCCACATCCTGTGATTGCCGCAGCAAAATCTGAATTCCAGAAAAACGATTGGACGGCGCGCTTTTAGCGTGCTTGAATCGATATTGAATTCACAATTTAGCAATTTAGGCGTCCTTGTAACGACTCCCAAAACCCACCTTTCTGCCTCCGTGCGGAAACGTGATTCGTGTCTTTAGCGCGCGGTCCCTTCTTTACCCTGTGCATTCCCCGCGTAAATTGCTCGACCCAGGGAACAGATCTTCATCTCCTTTGGCGAAGCCCTTCTTCATCCTTCCGCCTGCTGCTCTTTCGTCCGTACCAGGCATTACATCCATGGAACCGAACTGCGAGAGGTCTCGACACACATGCCCTTTGAATCAACTTATCGCCCGCACGCCAGCCGCAACAGGTTTTCCTTTCTGCCGGCAGCGCTCCTGATTGCACTCTTCCTCTGTAGTTCGATAGCGGCCCTCGGCCAGTCGCTCGCCGGCCTCGGCGCCATCAACGGCTCTGTCAAGGATCCCTCCGGCGCTGTCATCGCCAATGCTGACGTCGAGGTCATCAACACCAGCCTCGGCATCGATCGCCACCTCAAGGCCACCTCCGACGGCCTCTTCTCAGCGCCGTCGCTGCCACCCGCGGCAGGTTACAGCGTCCACGCCACCTTCTCCGGCTTCACGGTTTCCAAGATTGAAGGCGTCACCGTCCACGTCGGTGAAGAAGTCACCCTCCCGGTCACACTGTCCATCTCCAGCACGCAGTCGGTTGAAGTCTCCGAAGCCACCGCGCCCATCATGGATTTGACCAAGACCGAAGTCTCGGCCCTCGTCAACCAGGAGCAGATCATGAATCTGCCCATCAACGGCCGCCGTGCTGACCAGTTCGCTCTTCTCACCCCCGGCGTCGTTCCCGACGCAACCAGCGGTGAAATCTCCTTCCACGGTGTTCCTTCCGGCAACTCCTTCCTGCAGGACGGTGTCGACATCACTCAACAGTGGTTCGTCCAGAACGCCGGCGGTTCCGCCCTCCTCTCCAACATCTCCATGGACGCCGTGCAGGAGTTCCGCACCGAAGTCATGGGCTACTCCGCTGAGTTCGGCCGCAGCGCGGGTGGCGTCGTCAACACCCTCACCAAGAGCGGCACCAACCAGTTCCACGGCACCGCCTTCTGGTTCTTCCGCAACCGTACCCTTAACGCCATCGACCTCTTCTCCAAGCTCACCACCAACGGCGTCTCGAACGCCTACAACCCACCCGAGTATCGCCACCAGTTCGGCGGCGCGGTCGGCGGTCCCATCATCAAGGACAAGCTTTTCTTCTTCTCCAGCTATGAAGGCACCATCCGCAACTTCCCACTCGTCAGCAGCTTCCAGAGCAACGGCACCTATGTCAACACGACCACCGGCCAGCTGCTTCCTGAAATCATTGGAACGACTGCAGCTACAGACGTCGTAGGGTCTTGTAATTCAGTGGCAGACACCAGAGCCGGCGCACCTACTGCACTCGCCCCCACTGCCGTTGCCACTCCCGCGCAGTGCGCCGCTGTTCAAACGTTCATCAATCGCGTTTCGGTTCCGAGCACCGTTGCCCGTAACTTGCACCAGAACGCTGGCTTCGTGAAGTTCGACTACCGCCCCAGCGACAAGAGCACCTACAGCGCGAACTTCAACCTGGTCAACTATACGGCCACCCACGCCGGCGTCAGCTCGGCAGCCACCACCGACGGCTCAGGCGCTGCCGGCTCCAACTACAACATCGGCACGCACGTCCGCAACGCACGCTTCTCCAACACCTACCTCGTGTCCAACTCCATGGTTAACGAAGTTCGCTTCGGCTTCAGCGCCGACCGCCGCTTCCAGGGCCTGCCCACCGACCTCGCTCCGGGCGACAACGTTCACTCCTCGGTCACCGTCGCCGGCATCTCCACTCTGGGTGTCTCGCAGAACGCTTTGCCCAACATCCAGCCCACGGAAAAGCGCTTCGACCTCAGCGACAACTTCTCGCAGAGCAAGGGCAAGCACCAGTTGAAGTACGGTATCGACCTCGCTTACCTGCGCAGCGTTGAGAACGGCGTGTTCTCCGGTCCCGGAGCCTACACCTACACCAACTTCACCAACTTCGCCTACGACCTCACACCTTCCCCGACCGATCCGGTTTCGATTGTGTCGCCGTACTCCAGCGCAGGCAAGCACTACTCCACCTTCGCCCAGGCCGTTGGACATCCGCAGACGCGCATCACCATCCGCGACTACGACTTCTTCGCCCAGGACCTCTGGCAGGCGACCCCCACCCTCGCACTCAATATCGGTATCCGGTATGAGTACGCCACCTTCACGCAGCCGCCGCCGCCCACCTACGCCGTTACCAATCCTCTGGTTGGCAAGATCAATCAGCCCAAGGGCAACGTAGCTCCCCGTATCGGCTTCGCGCAGACGCTCAACGGCGGCAAGACCGTAATCCGTGGCAACTACGGCATCTTCTACAACCGCCTTCCCGGCGCAACCATCACTCGCCTCCAGCAGCTCGGCGGCAGCGTGCGTAAGTCCTTTACGCTCTCCAACACCAGCGCCACCCAGTTCCCTGTGGCCCCAACCTTCCCCAACACCTTCACCTCACTCGCGCAGGTCAACTCGATTCTGAGCCCCAGCTCGATCAACTCCGGCTTTGCAATCCCCACCCTCGCTACCCCGTACGTTCAGGAGTGGACACTCGGTGTAGAGCAGCAGATCGGCAAGAACACCAGCGTCGACGCGTCGTACATCGGCTCGCGCGGCCTCAAGTTCCTGCAGCGCTCTGATCTCAACGCCGGTCCCCCAACGGGTACCGACACCTTCTCCCTCGTCAACACCACCGGCCAGACCGTCGGCAGCTATAGCACACCGGTCTACTTCAACTCCGCCAATGGCAACACCACCTACAACCCGGCTTACAGCAAGATCCTCCAGATCGACAACGCCGGCCGCCTCTACTACGACGGTCTCATCGGCGAAGTCCACGAGCGCGTCTCCAAGATCCTGCAGACAACGCTCGCCTACACCTACTCACACTCTCTCGATCTCGGTCAGGGTTCGTTCACCAGCAACTACTACTTCAGCGATCAGGGTGACACCTACTTCAACGGCGCTTCCACCATCAACGGTCAAAGCGGCTACGCGTACGAAAAGGGCCGCTCGCTCGAAGATCAGCGTCACCGCCTGGTCTTGACCGCCGTGCTTGAGTCGCCAAAGGTTGGTTACAGCTCGGTCTTCGCGTCGCAGGCCCTCAACGGCTGGCTGCTCGCTCCAATCTTCACCTACGCCACCCCGCAGTATGTGGACTCCACACTCACGGTCAGCAGCTCCGACCCCCGCCTCTACGTGCCCACACCGACGTTGAGCGGTATCGGTGCTGAAGCCCCGGGCGGTACCCGTGTTCCGTTCCTGCCCACGGCCAACCTGCCGCTCGGGCACACGGTACAGCTGGACGGCCGCCTCACCAAGGCCTTCCCGCTGCCCAAGGGCCAGTCCATCCAGTTGAGCTTTGAAGCCATCAACGCGCTGAACCACATCCGCTACACCAGCGTGGTTCAGCTGGCTTACAAATCCACCTGGAACACAACTACCAACACGGGCGTGCTAACGCAACAGCCCGTAGGCGGTTCCACCGGACTCGGTGCAGGCAGTGCCTCTTCCGGCTTCCCCGACGGAACCAACGCCCGCCGCGCACAAGCCTCCTTCCGCTACACCTTCTAACCCAACCTCAACCAAAAACGCAGGGCCGGAGAGACAAACTCTCCGGCCCTGCGTTTTTGCTTTTGCCCTTGCTTTTCTTTCTTCCATTCCCGAATGGGAACCTGCTTGGCCCAAAAATCCTGTCAAGCCCCTACCCCCTGCAAGCCCAACATTCCAAAGCGAATTCTCCTGGCATACTTACCCACGCAAATCCTTATAATTAAATCAGCCCTTAAACCTCAACCCTCATTCCTCCAAACCCTCATCCCTCAACAGGACACCAAAATGACCGCAACCCCTTTAGCAAGAATATTTTGCACGTAACCCATTTAGAACGCCACACTTGCGGGATACCCCCGCCCCGGGGCCGCACATTCTAAACCACTTACGTACAAGATACCCGCTACATAGGGGGAGGGGGGTACCCCGATCACCCCACCGCAACAAACGCCGCCGCAATCCCCTCACTCACCACCGCAACGAAGCTCTTCCCCTCACCCGCAACCAAACTGATCTCCGCCCGCCCGTTATAAAGCTGCACCACCCGCGACCCCGTCGGCGTCCCCAGGTTATCGATCAACCTCCCGCTCCCCGCAACCGAAAACCGCGCCGGATTCTTCGCATCCAGGCAAAGCACACCCTTCGCGTCATACAGCTTCGCCTCCACGGTAACCGTCGGCTTGCCATCCCTCACACCACTGCCGACCTGCACCAACCGCAGCTCCACAGGCTTGTCCCACGTCTCGGTCTGATACACAAACTCAATCTCATCGCGAACGGTCACAGCACCCTTCTTCGCCACAACCCGCAACAAGTTCTTCCCCGAAACAAAAGGAGTCATCCACCGCAAACCCGCACATGGAAAGTCTTGCGCATCCCGCTTCTTCACACCCGCGGAAACGCCGTTCACAAACAACTCCGCCGTCTCGCAGTTCGAGTACACCTTCACCATCTTCGCTTCACCAGCATCACCCCAGCGAACCGGCCACGTATGCCCATACAGCCGCACCATCGGCTCCTCGCTCCAGTAAGACTGAAACACATAGAAGCCTTCCTTCTTGCCCATATCGCGTGTCAGCACGCCTTTCTGGTTCACGCGCGGCACCGGATTCTCCACCCGCAGCGGCGTCGTAAAGTCCTTGAACACCCACATCGCCGATCCCACGAACCAAGGCAACGTCTGCTGCACCTTCAGGTGCCAGTCAAACAAATTGCATGCATACGTCTCCGACCAATCACCATCCTTCGACACTCGCGCCTCGCCGCCGCTGTTCAGATACATCAGCCCAGCTTCCGCCGTTCCATGTCCCGTAGCAATTGTCGCCAACACCTTATCCGGATTCTCCGAATGCCGTCCCGCATGACTGTCCGCGCCCCACTCGATATGGATCAAGTGCTTCACACGCTCGCGCTGCGTCTCCAGCGACTTCTGATACTCCGGATACGTCCCCGAGTACCACCCCGCCCAGATCGAAGGCGAATAAACATCCGGAATATCCCGCGCAAAATCGCACCGCCGGAACGACGTATACCGCGAAGGATCGAGCTCATGCGCCAGCACATTCAGCTCCGACATGAACTCGCGAATCGCATCCTGATTGATCTCCGGATACTCGGTCGGCCAGTCATCCTCATTCCCCAACCCCCAGAACAACACACTCGCATGGTTGAAGTGCTGCCCGATCATGTTGCGCAGCTTCTCGCGACACATCTCCTTGAACGCATCGTCACCCACACCTCCGCGACACCACGGAATCTCCTCCCACACCAGAATCCCCAACCGGTCGCAAAGCTCCAGCACCCGACGCGACTGCTGATAATGCCCCAGCCGTATGAAGTTGCATCCCATCGCCTTCACCAGCTTCAACTCTTCTTCAATCAACTCATCGGGCATCGCATTCGCATAACCCGCATGGTCCTCATGTCGCTGCGTTCCGTTCAGCAACAGCCGCTCACCATTCAGCTTGAACGGCCCATGCTCAATGAACTCCGTATGCTTCAGCCCAAACGTCTCCCGCGCCACATACTCGCCACCCGCGCCTGAAACCGTCACCGTACAGCTATACAAATGCGGAGTCTTCGGACTCCAAAGCTTCGGCTTCGTCACCGTAAAGCTAGCCAGCTCCTGTGCATCGCTTCCCGGTGCAACCAACTTCGACGACCTGTGTACCGAAGCTCCCGCCGCATCCACAACCTCCACCGAAACCTTCACCGCACCCGTCGTTCCCGGCGCATACATCGCCCCCAATACGACAATGCTCGCCGTAGACGTAGGCGAATCCAGCTTCGTCCGCACATGCACCTGGCTCAACGACACAGCCGGCACATACACCAGATTCACATGCCGATACATCCCTCCATACAGCGAGAAGTCACTCAAATCGCTCGGTATCCGATCCAGATCGCGCGAGTTATCGCAAAGCACCGCAATCGGCACACCCGCAGGCTCTTTTGCCTTGCCCTTCTTCGGCGCAGCCGGAGCAGGCAGTGAAGCCACAAGCTCCGTAATATCCACCACAAACTCGTCGTACCCACCCACATGCTTGCCGGCAAGCTTCTCACCCACGTACACCGCCGCCGTCTGCCCCGCACCCTCAAAGTGCAGCAGCGTCCGCCCGCCCGCATACGGGTTCGCAATCTCCACATGCGTGCGATACCACCCATTGCCGCGATAGTACGGCGTATCCGGATCGCATCCGTCATACGCATTGAAGCTATGAGGCATCGCGACCGCACCCCACACCGCAGTCTCCTCGCTGTGCCAAACCTCCCACGGCCCGCCAAGCGATCCCTGCAGATACTCCCACCCCGCCGACAACCGACGCACCGACGCCGCATCGTCCTTCATCATCGTGGCAATCGCCGCCTGCATGCTTCCACGCAGCATCACCCCTGCAGCCACCCCGGCACCGGTCTTAAGAAAGCTCCTGCGTGTTGCCATCATCATCTCCTGCGAAAGCTGAATCGCTATATCCCGAACGATCCTATTCTATTCACCCGGTTGAAGAATTCTCCCGGGACAAACGTTTTACCCCTTCTGCAACGTTGCGCTCAAGTGATATAAAGAGCCGTCCGCCTCACAGTCGCACGCCATTGTTCTGAAGGAGCTTTTCCTGATGTCTCGCACCTCTTCCGCCCTCCTCTCACTGCTCCTCTCGCTCCCGCTCGCCGCTGCTCCTCTCGCTCCCGCTCAGACGCCCAAATCGGCTCAACCATCAGTCGAGCGCGACAGCGTGGGCGACGCGCCTGATGATCCCGGCCCACTCGCCAAAGACCTCTCGCCCAAACTCAAAGACGCCGACATCAAGGTCGCGATGAAGAAGGTCGCCGACTGGCAGCTCCGCGTCGCCGAACCAAAATTCAACGAGCAATGGACTTTCGCCGCACTCTACGACGGCCTCATCGCCGCCTCCGCCACCACCGCCGACCCCGCCTATCGCGACGCCGTCATCCACTACGCCGAGCGCATGAACTGGACACTCCTCGATAACCGCTTTCCGCACGCCGACGACATGGCCTTCGGCAAAGCCTTCACCGAGCTCTATCTCGCCGACCCCGCCAACGCTCGCAAACCCGAACGCATCGCCGACACCAAGACCATCCTCGACCGCCTCGTCGACCGCCCCGACGATCCCGCCAAGGACCTCTGGTGGTGGTGCGATGCGCTCTACATGGCGCCACCCGTACTCGCACGCATGTCGCTCATCACAGGCGACCCAAAGTACGACACTTATATGGATAAAGAGTGGGACATCACAACGTCCCACCTCTACAACACCACAGAGCATCTCTACTGGCGCGATAACGGCTACCTGAAGAAGACCGAAAAGAACGGTCGCCCGCTCTTCTGGTCGCGCGGCAATGGATGGGTCATGGGCGGGCTCGTAAAGGTCCTGCAAGTCCTCCCAGCCAACGATCCCTCACGCCCAAAGTACATCCAACTCCTCCGTGAGATGGCTGCCTCCGTCGCCGCAATCCAGAGTCCCGATGGCCTGTGGCGCGCCGGCCTGCTCGATGCGGATTCTTATCCCCTGCCTGAAGTCTCCGGCTCGGCGTTCTTCACCTACGCCATCGCCTACGGCATCAACGAGCACATCCTCGACCGCAAGAAGTATCTGCCGGTCGTTGAAAAGTCCTGGGCGGGCATGGTCTCGCACATCTACGCCGACGGGCGCCTGGGCTTCATCCAACCCATCGGCGCCGCACCCGACGCCTTCAAAGCATCCTCAAGCTACGTCTACGGCGTAGGCGGCTTCCTGCTGGCCGGCTCTGAGCTCGATCGCCTCGCAACCATGAAGAAGTAAGCGGCAGACGCACCACAACCGTCCGGGTGGCCCATTCATGCGCGCTCTTTGCGCATGGGTGGGGAACACCAAGAGCCCAACCGGCCGTGCCGTTGTAGCTGTCTGTTCTTCTCCGTCATCCTAAAGCCCCCTGAGAGATCACCTACGCCCGCAACGCTGGATCGACCCACAACAGCGGCTGACGAATCGGAAGATTGCGGATCACTTCCTGCACCGTCATGTTGGCATCGAGCTTGCTCCATACTTTCACATACTCCGGACGACGCAGCGCCAAGCCCGCAAACAACAAGCTCGGCCTGCGCGACGGCATGTCGTCAAAGAACTCCACATCCTTCGGGTATGGCCACTTCGACTTGTCCGCAAGGAACGGAAACATGAACGCCACCGCATCGCCAACGCCCTTGTCGTTTTCTCCTTTGAACACCCACAGGTTGTCAGCATTGGTGGAAAGCGATTGGCAGATGCCGCTCAGCACATCGATATCGAACAGGCTATAGCTATAAGGCTTGGTCCGCGCCAGCTCCAGCGGCAGGCTTCCATCCTTCGCAATCTGTCCCGGCACAATCGTGTTCTTGAAGTGCTCAACACAGCGCGCTGTCAAATCAACGCGCTTCGCAAACTGCGAAAACTCCGCGACCTGCAGCACCCAGCATGTGCCGTGGTTGTTCTTCTCATGCTCTTCATCTGTGCCGTTCTTTGACGTCGCCATCCAGTTCACATACGCCGCGAACCACGCACGCACCGTATCGGCATCGGCTGTGCTGATACCGCGCTCCACTTCCAGCACCCGCGTCGCACGCACCACTTCCACCAGTTGCAGCGTATCGATCACGCCAATCCCACGACCCGGCGTTACTCCCGAAATGGCCTGCGCATAATTCAGGTTCGGATTCATCTTCGTGGCTTCGTCGACAAACCACGCGCGCAGATGCTTCGCGAAGTGCGCCGCATAACGCTTGTCTTTCGTCAGTCTCCACGCCGCGGCCAGCGCCGGAGCCATCACGCTCAACCGCATCAGTGCATCGCGATGCTTCACGAAATTATTCGGATTCGTAAATCCATCTCGCCGCACATACGGCCCACCGGGATTCTTCGGATCGGGCCACCAGTAATCGCCTTCTGAAAAATAATCATGCAGGCCACCCGCGCTGCGATCGCTATGCGCGACGGTCACGGTCTGTGGTTCCTCCGCAAGGTACTTCTGCGCATCCGCAAGAATCCGCGCGCGATCCACCTTTGCGACCAACGCATAGCCATCGCTACCCGTGGCTGCTCTCGCTTCAGGAATCGCCAGCGCACCCGCGGCCCCTGCCACCGTCGTTACAAACTCTCGCCGAGTCATTGCCATGCGCTTCATCACCCCACTCGATGTTCTAGTCTACAGAGAGGCGATGGTCAAGCGCTTGTCTTGAGGGTTTCTGAGCCTACACCCAAAACCCCTCATGTACCGCGCCGGCTTCTTCCTCAAGCAGCGGTCCACTCACGGCAATCTTCTTCTGCCCCTTTGCGAAGACATCACGGCAAGGCAGATCAAGCGTCGGATTCTCCTCGTGGCTCCCCGTGTAACGCATCAAGCCAGTCTCCGACAAGCCAAACACAACGCGCCCCAGGCCGATCCAATAGATAGCACCCGCACACATCGCGCAGGGTTCCGTGCTGGTGTAGAGCGTACACTTCGCAAGCTCGGCATCGCTCAATCGCTTGGCCGCATCCGCACACGCCAATGTCTCCGCATGCTGCGTGGGATCACCATTTGGCCGCACCGCGTTGTTCAGCGCAGCGGCTACAGTCTCGCCAAGCTCATTCACAATCAGCGCACCGAACGGATGGCGACCATCGTTCCGTGCCTCACGCGCCAACTCAATCGCCTGCCGCAGAAAGGCCAGGTCCCTCTCACTCACTTCATCCATCGACATCCTCCACAGCCTTCTTCTGCGATGAGAAGAAGATATTCAACAGCACAGCCGTCGCGGCAGCCAGAAAAATTCCACTGTTCAAAAATAGCTTCGCCGCATCGGGCGCATGCGCAAACAACTTCGGCGAAGCAACCGGCAGCGTGCCGACACTCAGCGACACCGCAACAATCAGTGCATTGTTCGTCCCGCGATAACGCACACGCGTAAGCTCTTCAATTCCCGCCATCGTCGTCATGCCGAACATCACAATCGCCGCTCCGCCCAGCACCGGCCTCGGAATCGCCGCAATCACAGCAGCGATCTTCGGCAACAACCCCAGCACCACCAGCAACCCACCTGCAGCCGCAACCACATACCGGCTCTTCACCTTCGAAAGCGAAAGCAGCCCTGTGTTCTGAGAAAACGCGTTATACGGAAAGCTGTTGAAGATCCCGCCCAGCACCGTCGAAAGGCCATCCGCACGAAAGGCCGCAGTCAGCGTTGCGGCGGTCGTAGGCCGTCCTGCAATCTCACCAATCGCCAGACAGTTGCCCGTCGTCTCCGTCATCACCACCAGCATCGACACGCTCAACACCAGCGCCGGCAGCAACGCAAAGCGCGGCATACCGAACATCAGCGGATGCGCAAACGCAACCCACGGCGTCGCACCCACATGCGTAAAGCTCGTCATCCCCACTACGGCCGCAACACCCGTACCTGCAATCAACCCCAGCAGCACGCTAAGGTTCGCAATCATGCCACGACCAAAGCGCTGCACCAACACAATCAACACAACGGTCGCAAAGCCCAGCGCGAGATTGCGAAAGCTCCCAAAGTCCGCAGCCGACGCATCCCCACCGCCCATCCACTCTCCCGCCACCGGCATCAGCGAAAGCCCAATCACCGTAATCACCGACCCAATCACCACCGGCGGAAAGAACCGCAGCATACGGCTGAACACGGGCGCAATCAACATCGTGAAGATGCCACAACAGATCACAGCGCCATACATCGTCGGGATGCCATAGTTGCTGCCGATCAAAATCATCGGCGGCACACAGATGAACGAACTCCCCTGAATCAGCGGCAGCCGTGCTCCAAACTTCCACCAGCCCAGCGTCTGCAGCATCGTCGCCAGGCCGGAGGTAAACAAGTCCGCGCTGATCAGTGCGATGACCTGCCCCGGCGTCATATGCAGCGCGCTGCCCAGGATCAACGGCACAGCCACCGTTCCGGCATACATCACCAGCACATGCTGCAAGCCGAACAGCAACAGCCGCGGCGCGCTTTCAATCTGATTGATTGGGTCAGCGATGGAGGTCAAGGTGCGTTCATCATAACTTGCCAACGGCGCTACTCAAACAGAAATTACTCCGGCGTCCACGTCGGATGGTGCGTGAACAAACCGTGCGCAAAGCCCATCTGGTACACGATGAACATACCGAACGCCACACTCAGCAATCCCGTTGCGAACGCCAGCCTCTGATTGATCCACGCCGACCGCGATCCCGCATAACGCAGCGCCGAAGCCATCGCAATCGTAATCACCATCATGCCCGCAATCGTGCCCACGTCGAAGATCGCAAGATACGCCACAGCCCAATGCGTGTTGTGCAGTGTAGCCAACACCAGCAGCGCTACAGCAGCCGAACCAGCCATGCCATGCACGAGCCCCACAACCAGCGGCCTCGCCCATTGATAAAACTTCCAACGCCCGAAGCGCGCGTCCATAAAGTCGACAGAAGAGTCCATCGCTCCATGCGAATGCGGCTGGCCGACATCGCCATGCCGATGCAACGCCGCCATCGCCGCAGCTTTCGGCTCCATGCTTTCGTCCATCTGCTTCTTGAAGCCACGTAGGTTCACAAAGCCCAGCAGGATCAACATCAGCCCGACAGAGAGCTCCATCGAAAGCCCAAGCCGCGGCGGAATGACCAGCGTAAACAGGATGATGCCGGCCCCGACGAACAGAATTGTGATCGTATGCCCCAGGCCCCATAACGCCCCAATAATCGCCGCGTTGCCAATACGCTTCTCGCGGCTCACGATCGTCGAAACAGCCACAACATGGTCCGCATCGGTCGCATGCCGCATACCCAGAAAGAAACCCAGCGACAGGACCGCCACCAAACTGATAGAAACCGGCTGTACAACAACCGCCGCGAACAGCATCAAAACAACCCCCCAGACACCTCTATTCTATGGCGGAGATCTCGCCGGTTCGCGGATCTCCATCGGAGCTCACGCAGAACATGCGCTCGATCGATCGCGATCTTGACAAAGAAACCCACCAACTCATACGCAGACACTCTGTTCATGTAGACGGCCAGCGGATGGCTGATGCCTTAAGCAATCGCACTGGCATAGTATGGCGACTGTGTACTCCAAAGACTCCATAGACCCCCCAGACCCCATAGAAAAGCCACACGGCAACACAGCCAGCGGGTTCACGCTGCGCAACCGCGCCCTCGTCTACACCGGCTTCACCGCAACCGGCGTCTCGCTCGCGTTGCCCGGCGCGCTCATGCCGTGGCTGCTCGCCCACTGGTCGCTGCAGGACTCGCAAGCCGGCCTCCTCCTCTTCCTCTTCTTCATCGGAGGCACCAGCGGAGCCCTGCTCACACGCGGCGCCCTGCGCTGGTCCATCGTTCGCGGAGCAACCTGCACGGCCCTCGGTGCGGCCTGGCTTCCCTTCGCCACACGCCACACCGCCTATGCCGCCATCCTGCTCTACGGCCTCGGCCTCGGCACCACCATGACCTCCATCAGCCTCCTGCAAGCGCGACGCTTCGTCGCCGACTGCGCCGCCGAGATGACCCGCCTGAACCTCCTCTGGGCCATCGGCGCCTGCTTCGGCCCCTGGCTCATCCTCCACGACGGCCTGCTCGACGGAGCCCACGCCCGCTACGTCCTGCTCGCCATCGCCCTCGGCTTTGGCCTCTTCGCGAGTCTCACCGCAGCCTTCGAGCGCGACGCCCCCGCAAAGCCGTCTCCGCAAAGCCCATCCACATCCCGCCCGTCCCCCTGGCACCTGGCCGCGCCGTTTCCTCTGCTGCTGCTCGTCTTCTCCATCACCGGCGTCGAAAGCTCCTCCGGCGGCTGGCTCGCCACCTACGCGCAGCGCGGCGGACACTCGCTCGGCATCACCATCGGCGCTCCTACATGCTTCTGGGCCGGCCTGCTGGTCAGCCGCCTGCTCCACTCCAGCTCCCGCGTCAGCAACGCCGCGCGCCGCTTCCTGCTCACCTGGAACATCGTTCTGATGGCCATCGCCCTGACCGCGCTGATCCTCTTCCACGCCTCACCGGTCATGCTCGCAGCCGCATTCCTCATCGGCTTCACCGCCGGCCCCATGTACCCACTGCTATTGGCACTCGTCCTCGAGCACGACACCGGCCCCGCCGTCTTCGTCCTCGCCGGCCTCGGCTCCGCCGCCATCCCCTTCCTCACGGGAACCCTTTCCACTACCGCAGGCTCCCTACGCGCAGGACTCATAGTGCCGGCCGCAGCGGCCAGCGCGATGGTCCTTGCCGGCTGGTGGATCTCCAACCGCACTCCATCTTCACAGAAGGTATAAACAAGTTCCAGACACGAAGAAGCGGGAAGCGCATTGCGCTTCCCGCTTCTTCGTGCTGCCGTTATGAGTTGCTAGTACCGGATGTGCAGGCTCATCGTCATGGCTCGATTACCACCGATCGTGCCGGTCACCGAACCGAAGTTCGCGTTGTTGTTCGCGCATCCGAGAGTGTTCACTTCCTTTGAAGCAACGCAACCGTTGGAACCGACCGGGATGGTGATCGGAAGCACCGTTTGGCTGCCTGTCCCGCTGGCATAGGGGACCAGATCGAGGTTTTGGCCTGCAGTACCGCCATGGGGAGCACCGGTCGTGGTCGACGCCGCCTGATCAGCCTGGCTGGTGACGATGCTGCCGTACTCAGCCGCATACGGATGACCCGCTTCGCAGTCGTACTGAGTCAACAACAGCGATGTCGCGCAAGCGCCGCCTTGGCGAATCTGCGGTTGGTTCTGAGGAACATCTGAGCTCGTCGTGTTCGTTACGTTGAACACGTTGAACGCATACTCCACATTGACCTTCTCGGTGACCCTGAAGTTCTTACGGATGGAGATATCCAACCGCTTCTGCATGGCCTGTCGGAAGATGTTGCGCTGATTGACGGGCGAAAAGTCGGTCTCATACACGTCCTGAGGATCGGTGCCAGTCGAAACGGGAACACCCTTCTGTCCAGGCGTGAGGTAAACAATAGCAAGCTGGCTCGGGTCGATGGCCGGTAGATAGCTACCACCGGTACCGCGGAACTTACCGCTGTTGCCCGTCAAAGCGGACTTCGGATTATTCGGGTTCTTGATCGGCAACACGGGGTTGATCAAAGAAGGATAGTAGCCGAACTGTGCGCTTCCAACCGCTCCGTGGAACTCATCGAGCGAGAACGGCTCGCCGCTCTGCAGGATGCCGATACCAGACAGGCTCCAGTCATTGGTGAAGTAAGAAGCAAACGAGTGAGGCCGTGTGAGGTCCGGAAACTTCGCCAGGAAGTTCGCGCTCGCTACATGCCGGCGGTCGAAATCACCGGAAGCATACGAGTTCCGCAGGTGAGCCGGATCGTTACCCGTGAAGAAGATACCCAGATCGCTCTGCTCATCCAGCGTATGGCTCCAGGTGTAGCTCAGGCCCGCCATGATGTTGTGCGAGAGACGCTTTTCAAGGTGCGTTTCAAGCGCATCGTAGGCGGAGTTTCCAGCCGTAGTGAACAGCGCCGCATAGGGGCTATAGCCAACGTAAGGAACACGAAGATCGCTGTTACCGCCATCGTAAGTAGCCCATGGCTCAGCCGCGATAGGACCGAAGCTGTCGTCGCCGTCGACATTGACGTTGTTGGCGTTGAGAACTTCTTCCCCGTAGCTGGTGGTAATGCCGCTCGAGTGAGGAGAAACACCTCCGATCTGCGTCGGATTGGTAGCCGTGCCTTCTTGCGGCTCATTGAAGGGAAGCGGAATTACCGCGTGCCGTCCACGATTGCCGGAATAACCGATCGTGACCGCGAGGTCCGGACGCGCCTGCCACTGCATGTTGAACGCAAAGTTGATCGTGTAGGGAAGAACGTTCTTCGAGTTGTAAGCGCCGAAGTCGAGCGGGGACACGCAGGTGCCCAACGCCTGGTTGTTCACGCCGCCGCAGGTAAGAGTGGTTCCCTTGCCGTTATAGAGCGCCGTCGTACCTCCCAGGTTCCCGAGTGCGCCCTGCAGTGCGGTTGTGGGGCCCGACGCGGACGAACTTGGCGTGGCCGGGCTTGCCACCGCACCAAGATACGGATTCGCGAGGCCCTTCCCAGCAGCGGACTTAACACCCTTCACGTAGCTCACCAGCGGAGACTCTTCAGTAACACCGAAGGGGCCGCCCACCGCGCTGCCGGCCGGAGGCGAAAGATAGCTGAATAGTTCGCCGCGGTCGTAGTACAGACCAACACCGCCGCGGAAGACGACCTTACCGCCGTTCATCTCGGGGGAAAACGCAAAACCGACGCGCGGTGAAACACCCCACTGGCGGCCTGTGAGGGTCGAATCCGTTGTATTGGCAGTCGCATTGACGTTGTTGCCCGCCACGACGAAACCCGATCCGTTTCCAACCACCGCGTAGGGTGCTCCGCCAACCACCGGATCGTTACCGGTCACGTTGTACGTTGCAGGGTTGAAATTGAAAATATTGCCGTACTTTTCAGTCAAGCCGCCGTGGTAATCGTACCGCACGCCCGCCGTGATGCTCAGGTTGGCCATCGCCTGCCACTTGTCCTGTACATATCCATCAACTTCGTTGGTCCGGTAGTAACGGTCGGCATTGTTACGGCCGGTGTTGGCATCGGTCGTGTTGAGATAGCTCGAACCGCTTGTGGTACCGGCAAGAAAGTTCGTGAACGAACTGGCCGTCACAAAACCAAGGCCGTTCCGGTTGTTCTTAAGGTTCAGCTGCGTGTAACTATAGCCGCCGCCGGCAACGAGCGTGTGCTTGCCGATCGTGAAGATGACGTTCGTGGACGGGTTCAGGCGGTTCTGGAAGTATCCCGTGTTAGCGAAAACGCTGTAGGGGCCGGTCTTCAGGCCGGGCGATGAGTTCGCCACATTGATCGCAAAGCTGGAGATGTACATGCCCGGAAGCACGGCCGGAGAATTCGGCGCCCCTGGGAGCCCGATACCGAAGTTCGCGCCGCCGGAAGGCGTCGTTGTATCGGTGAAGTTCTGGTTGTAGTAGCTATAAGTGCGCATGCGCGCGTAGCCCAGGCGCTGCTCCCAGTTTATGCGCGATCCGATTGAAATCGTGTTGTCGATTTCGCCGACTTGAGCGCCATTAGCGCTGCTGGTCGGGAAGCCGCCTGTTTCGGAATATCCAAATGGCTTGGTGAGGGGATCGTTCTGATAGTAGTACTTGAACGAAAGACGATCGGTCTTGGTGACGTCATAGTCGAGCGCACCGTTCGCCATGTCGCCCGCCAAGGTCGAAACTCCGACCAGCGTCACGTTGGGAACGCCATAAAGATAGCCGGCCCCCGGTGCGCTCTGCGAGGAAGGAATCACGTACTGGCCGTTCGGCAGCTTAGCATTCAGAAGATCGACAGCCTGCTGTGCGAGTCCCGCAGCCGGAACCGTGTACGCCGTGCCCTGCTGGTAGCTCGTCGCCGCCTTGACAATGCCTGCCGTCGAGCGGTCATCCGTGAGGCCGATCGGCACGTTGAACTGCGACAGGCCCGTCGACTCATCGGATGCATACAGGTGCTGGTAGGCCACAAAGAAGAACAGCTTGTCCTTCTTGATGGGACCGCCAAGAGTCGCCCCCATCGACTCACGGTGCAGCTCCGGATTTACGAGATGGGCCGGGAACGCGCCGATGCCTTGACCGGAGAGGAGATACGCCTGCTTGAAGAAGAAAGGGTCTGCGTTGGAATAGTTGTTGGCGTAGGCGCCATAAACCTCACCGTGCAGCGAGTTGGTGCCGGATTTAGTATTCGCGTCGATCTGCGCCCCGCTTGTTGCGCCCTGCTGCGCATCATAGAGCGACGTGTTCACGCGCAGTTCCTGCAGGAACTCCTGCGGAGGGGAAGGCAAGCTGTTGCCGTTGGATCCATAAACCGAGGTTCCGGTCTGCGCCGCACCGGCGATCGTGCCGCCGCCCGAGGACGATGTGGCTGACCCGCCTGCGCCGATGTTGAAATTGTAGCGCTGCGAGGTCGTGCTGCTTGAGCTTTTGCCGTTGAAGAGGTTGGTAGCATCGACACCGTTGACCTGGAACGTGTTCGACGTGTCGCGCTGGCCGTTGGCCCAGATGGGCTGGTTGCCGAGACCGGCGTTCGTGTCCAGACCGCTCAACAGTTCAGCGTTCGCACCAGGCGAGAGCACGGCGAGCTGCGTGAAGCTGCCGGTAGCCAAAGGAGCCTGCTCGATCTGAGCCGCATCCAGCGTGTAGCCGTTGGTGGTATCGGTTGCGTTCAACATCGGGTTCGCGGTGACATCAACCGAGGTCGTCTCGGAGCCAACCTTTAAGGTCGCGGTGACAGTGCTGGCCTGCGCTTCCTTGACACTGATACCGGACATGTCCTCGGTGCTGAAGCCGTCGTGCGTTACCGTGACCTTATAGTTGCCGATAGGAAGGTTGAAGACTTGGAAGTAGCCGTTGGAGGAGGAGGTAACGCTGCGCGTCACACCGATCTCAGCATCGGTGACCGTCACGGTCGAACCGGGGACCGCCGCGCCGGAGCTATCGAGCACGGTTCCGTTGATCGAACCCAGTGTGCCCTGTGCGTTGGCGACGGTCGCGAAAGACAGCGCCATCAGCAACAACAAGCAACAGGATAGTGCGAAGTGCCTCCCAAAAAGCTTTTTCATCTGTATACCTTCCTCATTGGATCTTGATATCGATCTACTGCTTGCAAGGGTTTGGCCGTTCCCCTTCGCAATTGAAAATGGAGCTCTGTGCCGGATATGTTCTGCGGCACATATTAAATTCATTCCGGGCGGAGCCCGTGAAAAATGTCGGATAACCCAATGTAGCTCAAGAAACCCGGGCAGGCAAAAGATTTTTGCTTATTCTTCTATGCACTTTTCTCTATCAGCTGATTGTTTTCTGTGAGTTTAAGTCGCTTCACTCACGCGAAACCTCGTGGCATGAGTGGTTTCTTTATTGTCGAAATTACGGCATGAGATGAACTTACCGCCGCGTGATTAAAGCGATGTAAACCTGTCCGGATTTGAGTCGCGATAGACGGATACAATAGAGGTGTGCATGTCCATGCCAAACCGGCCGGTTCGATGCAGCGCATCCTCAAGTTTTCGCTCGCGCTGACGCTGCTTTATATCCTCGCGACGCTCTACTTCGGCCTCCGCGCACATTCGTTGGCGCTGATCTCCGAGGCCGGGCATAATGTGTCGGACTTTCTGGCGTTAGCGTTGAGTTTTGTGGCGGTTTACCTGCAAACGCGGCCGGCCACTGACCAAAGAACGTTCGGGTATCAGCGTGCCGGAGTGCTGGCTGGGTTCGTCAACGCGTTGAGCCTGATGGTGTTAGCGCTCTGGATTGCATTCGCGGCCATCCATCGTTTTGCTCATCCGGTGACAGTTGAGCCGAAGCTGATGATGCAGGTTGCGGCAGCGGGTGTTGTGATGAATGGGTTGATTGCGGCGCTGCTCTGGAAGTTTTCGGGTGACGTGAATATCCGCAGTGTTTTCTTACACATGCTGGGCGATACGCTGTCGACAGCCGCTGTAATTGTGGGTGGTTTTGCGATCATGCTCACGCATCAGTACTGGATTGATCCGCTGCTTTCGCTGATTATTGCGGCGATGATCCTTTGGAGTTCGTGGTCGATCGTGCGGGAGACGCTGCATATTCTGCTCGAAGGAACGCCTAAAACGTTGAATCTTAGCGACATACGGGCCGCTATGACGAAGGTGGAAGGTGTGGTTAATGTGCATGATTTGCACATTTGGAGCCTGACGTCGCAGTCGCACGCGCTGGCCAGCCATGTGCAGGTGGTCGAGATGCCGCTGACCGAGTGTGAGGCTGTACTGGAGCGGATCAACCATCAACTGCGGGATCACTTTGGGATTCATCACACTACGATTCAGCTGGAAGTGACTGATTGCGTTACAGTTGGCGACTGCTGCAGTCCGCCGGAGCCGGATGTGATCGATGGGCATTCGCACCATCATCATGGACCTGGCGGGCACGACCATGCGCATGCGCACTAGTTAACCAACAATGTTCCACGTGGAACCTTTTCGGGTTTTGCTGGGTTTTACCGGCAGTTTTTGTCGTGCAAATTTATGGTGGTTTCTGGATGGCTGTGGTGAGTTTGTGGTTGGGCACGGTGTCCAGCAAACTTTACATTTGGTTCGTGACAGAAAAGACCTGCCGAGGTGGCAGGTCTTTGTTTTTGTCGAGGCTTGAGAGCTCGAGGAGCGAGGTTTGAGGAGAGCCGTTAGACGAGTTGGGCGTCGAGGGTGATTTCGGCGGCTTTGAGGAGGCGGGAGATGGGGCAGCCTTCCTTGGCCTTCTTGGCGAGCTCGTCGAACTTTTCTTTTTCGATGTTCGCTACCTTGGCGCGGGTGGTGAGGTGGATCTTGGTGATGGTGGGACCGTCGTCGGTCTTTTCCATGGTGACGACCGCGGTGGTTTCGAGGGTTTCAGGCGGGCGCTCTACGCTGGTGAGCTGGCCGCTGAGCGCCATGGTGAAGCAGGCGGCGTGGGCTGCGGCAATGAGCTCTTCGGGGTTGGTGCCTACGCCGTTCTCAAAGCGCGTGCTGAAGCTGTACTGGGTTTCATGCAGCGTGCCGCTCTGCGTGCTGATAACGCCCTTACCGTCCTTCAACCCGCCATGCCAAACTGCTGATGCGCTGCGATCCATCTGATTTCTCCTGTCGTGATTCGAACTTATAGCCAGCGGTTAGTAGGACGCTCGCGGCTTGCAATAGGTTTCGATGCAGTTGAAGCCATTTCAGTATAGGGTCGCGGTGGAGAAGCAACGGCAACGGCTTGTGGGGTGGACAGTTGGTGTTCCCCACTCATGACGATGAGACCGTCATGAATGGGCCACCCGGAGGGTTGTGCGGCCACAAGCTGCAGGTCTCTCCACTGCGCTGCGCTCCGGTCGAGATGACACATCGGGGAGAGTTAGCCAGCGTGGAGGTAGATGAAGCGGGAGAGGAAGAGGAGGGCCAGGAGGTAGAGCATCCAGTGTTGCTTGCGGCCACGGCCGGTGGCTAGCTCGAGCACAGCGAAGCTGATGATGCCAAAGGAGAGGCCCGTGGCGATGGAGTACGTGAGGGGGATGGTGATGAGGGTGAGGAAGCTGGGGATGGCGATGCGGGGTTCTTCCCAGTCGATGCGGGCGGCGCCGGCGACCATCAAGGCGCCTACGAGGATGAGGGCGGGAGCGGTGGCGAAGTCGGGGATGGCGCCGACGATGGGAGCGACGAAGATGGCGAGGAAGAAGAGGATGCCGGTGACGATGGCCGTTACGCCCGTGCGTCCGCCTGCGGCTACGCCGGCGGAGCTTTCGATGTAGCTGGTGACCGTGGATGTGCCGGCTAGTGAGCCGACTACTGTTGCTGTGGCGTCGGCGAAGAAGATCTTATCGAGGCGGGGGATGGTGTGGTCTTCGGCTATCAACCCAGCCCGTTCGGTGACGGCGACCAGGGTGCCGATGTTGTCGAAGAGATCGACGAAGAGGAAGACGAAGATGATTTCGAGGGCGTTCATCTTGAGCGCGCCGCGGATGTCGAGGTGGAAGGCGGTTTGCTTGATCGCCATGGGGTTGAAGGTGGAGGGTGTCCACTTGACCTGGTGGAAGAGGATGCCGACGACCAGCGTGACGAGGACGCCGATGAGCATGGAGGCCTTGATGCGGTAGGCCTGCAGGATGGCGATGAGCACGATGCCGAAGACGGCTAGCAGCACGGCGGGCGAGTGCATGTTGCCGAGCGTTACGGTTGTCGCGGGGCTGGGGACGATGATGCCGGAGTTGCGCAGGCCGATGAAGGCGATGAAGAGGCCGATGCCTCCAGCTACGGATGCGTGGAGCTGATAGGGGATGGCGCCGACTAGCTTCTGGCGAATGCCTCCAAAGGTGAGCAGAAGGAAGATGACGCCGGAGAGGAAGACTGCGCCGAGGGCCGTCTGCCACGGCACGCCCATGCCTTTGACGACGGTGTAGGTGAAGTACGCGTTCAGGCCCATGCCCGGTGCGAGGGCGAGTGGGTAGTTGGCGAGGGCGCCCATCATGATGGAGCCGAAGGCCGCGCAGAGGCAGGTGCTGGTGGTGACCGCGGCGAGGGGCATGCCGGTTTGCGAGAGGATGGCCGGGTTCACGAAGATGATGTACGCCATCGTGATGAAGGTGGTGAGGCCGGCGAGGGTTTCGGTTCGCCAGTTGGCCTGCAACTCTTCAAAGTGAAAGTACTTTTCCAGACGGCTGCGCATAAGGCTGCTGGTTCCCTCTTCAGATCACAGGATGATGAACGGTTGTGTTCAAGGATAGCGTGAATGGGGTTTTGGAGTGATGGGGAAGAACAAGCAACGGCAAAAGCTGGTGGGTTGGCATTGGTGTTCCCCACTCATGACGATGAAACTGTCATGAATGGGCCACCCGGATGGTATGGGCGAGTCGGTAAGAAGCTAATGCTGCGAGGATGACAGAAAGAAAAGCGAGGCAAAGGCTCGTGGGTTGAGGATTGTGCTTCCCCACCCATGACGATGAAGCCGTCATGAATGGGCCACCCGGACTGGGGCACACGGAGCTATCTCAACTTGTCCTATCATCGTTGCATGGACTCATCGGCGATCAGAGGCGCGTCTTTTTCCGGGCCGAGAAAACTCAGTCATGACGAGGCGCGGATGGAGCAGCTGCTCTACTGGAGCCGGAAGAGCATACCGGAGCGGCTTGCTGCGGCGACAGAGCTGACGCGGCGCATGTACCGGATGCGAGGGATCGACATCGATGAACGAAAAGCAGATTTCACTCCTAGCCGCGTTCGCCGCCGCCAAGGTTGACTACGCCGTAGTGGGCGGCGTGGCTGTGAACGCGCATGGTTATGTGCGCGCCACCCATGACCTGGATATCTTCATTCGGCCGACGTTGGAGAACGCATGCGCGGCCTTCGGTGCTCTGCTGGCGCTGGGAGTTCCACTGGAGGGTCTGGAGGCTGCCGATCTGCTCAATGATGAGGAGAACCTACGGTTTGGCCCCGAAGAGGACCATATCGACATACTCGCTTCCATTGGGGAGATGGGCTTCGACCAGGTGTGGCGGAACCGGGTTGAGACGATGGTGGATGAGCTGCCGGTTTCGTTTATCTCGAAATTCGACTTGATGGAAAACAAGCGGCAAGTGGGAAGGCTGCGAGATCTGGCCGATGTCGAGGAGCTTGCACGGATTCCCGATGCAAGTGAGGGTTGATCTGACTGCTCTATGGATGGCAGAAAGAAAAGCAACGGCAAAGGCTCGAGGGTTGAGGATTGTGCTTCCCCACCCATGACGATGAAACCGTCATGAATGGGCCACCCGGCGTGTCGTCGCGCATAAGACAGAGGGTAGAGGATAGAGTGTAGAGAAAAATTGGCGTGCCGGTATGGCTACTTGTACTGCGGGTATAGGATCACCAGGCCTTCAAAACTGGCGTGGAAGCTGTTGAGGTCGCCGAGGACTTCGGTGAGTTCGCTGTAGAGATGCTGCTGCTGTTCGACGGTAAGGTGAGTGGGATCGGGGTCGGCGAGGAAGATGGCCTGGGCGCGGTCGAGCTTGTAGAACATCTCGGTGATGCGGTCCTGGGACTGGGTGAAGTTCAGGTAGCGGTCGGAGATGGAAGCCACTTCGTCCTGCGGCATGAGAGCGAGGACACCGGTGCGGTCGGCGGCCTTGAAGACGGCGTCCTGAAAGTCGTCGTAGTTGGGGTCGATGTTGAGAATGGTGGGCGGTGGGGTTTTGGTGGCGAGCGCGTGCTGGAGAATGACGAGGTAGGCTTTGACCTGCTGCTCGGTGGAGAGGAGGTAGCCTTCGTCATCGTGGAAGATCTTGATGTTTTTGGTGTCTTCGATGGCGAGTTCGCGGCGGGTGGTGACGACTTCCTGGTGGTGGTGGATGAGCTCGACCAACTGCTCGAGGCCGATAGCGAGTAACAGGCCGACGACGATGGTGGCGATGTGGATGAAGAAGTCGCGTACGGAGTGCGGCGTGTGTTCGGGGTCGTGGACGTCGAGCATAAGACAGAGTGTAGAGGATAGAGAAACCCGGCGCTGGTCCGGTTTTCGGTCAGCTTAGGCTAGTCTTCGGAGCGTGGTTTGTTTTCGTCTTGCTGCTGTTTGCGGATGCGACGGCGGCGCAGGAAGAACTCGACCAGCTGCTGCAGGCCGAACGCGATGAGGAAGCCTATACAGATGGTGATGAGGTGCAGAGGCATGGCGATCGGCTCCGAGAACATGAAGCACTTATTATGCGGTCTGGCGTGGGGGCTTGGCTAAGATAAGGGCATGACTGCTGAAGATGTGAAACGGATTCTTGGGTTGCAGCCGCACCCGCGTGAGGGTGGGTGGTTTGTGCGGACGTATGAGGCGGATGAGTTTGTGCCGGCGGAGAACTTTGCGGATGGGCGCTACGATGGGGCGCGGCGGACTTCGACGGCGATCTACTATCTGCTGGAGCCGGATACTTTTAGCGAGATGCATCTGCTGCAGAGCGATGAGATGTTTCATCACTACATGGGTGGGGCCGTGGAGATGCTGCAGTTGTTTGAGGATGGAAGCAGTGAGGTGGTGCTGATCGGGACGGATTTAGAAGCTGGGCAGCGGCCGCAGGTGGTGGTGAAGCGTGGAGTTTGGCAGGGATCTCGGCTGTTGAAGGCGGAGGGGTTTGCGTTGCTGGGGTGTACGGTGAGTCCGGGGTTTGAGTTTGTGGATTACTCGACGATGGGGCGGGAGGAGATGGTGGCGAGGTGGCCGGGTGAGGCGCAGAGGATTGGGGCGTTGACGCGGGGGTAGCTTCGGTGATCGTCGAGGAGCAACGGCCCGGGCTAAAGCCCCTTTGTTTTGGGTGCTCTTCAGTGGGCTGAAGCCCACTGCTAATCCGGTAGAAGCAACGACAAAGGCAAAGGCGGTGGGTTGAGCAGCTGGTGTTCCCCACTCATCGCGCGAAGGGCTGCGCGATGAATGGGCCACCCGGGCTTCTGTGCTGCGCTTAGTCGACGCCGATGTCTTCGTTCCAGAGGTCGGGGCGGGCGGTGATGAAGTCGTCCATCATGGCTTTGCATTCGGGGGAGTCGAGGTCGTGGACTTCGATGCCTAGCGCGCGGAGCTCTTCGCAGCCGCCGGCGAAGGTGCGGGACTCGCCGACGATGACCGTGCCGAAGCCGAACTGGCGGACGAGGCCGGAGCAGTAGAAGCATGGGGCGAGCGTGGTGACCATGATGAGGTCGCGGTAGCTGCGCTGGCGGCCGGCTTTGCGGAAGGCATCGGTTTCGCCGTGGATGGAGGGGTCGGACTCCTGCACGCGGCGGTTGTGGCCGGCGGAGACGAGTGTGCCGTCGGAACGGAAGATGGCGGCGCCGATGGGGATGCCGCCTTCGCGGAGGCCGGCGCGGGCTTCGCCGATGGCTACTTCGAGCATCGATTGGTAGTCGAGCATGGGTGAGGACTCCTCAGGGGCTGAAGCCCCTTGGTCTTGCAGGATTTAATGGCAGGGCTGAAGCCCTGCCCTACCGTTCGTGCGTTTCTGCAACAGGCTCAGGCTTGCTCTTCGACGACGAAGAGGTCGACGAATTTGTTTACGGGCATGGGGTCGAGGACGTCGGCGTGGCGGGTGACGTCCTGGATGGCATAGCGCTGGTTGTCTTCGAAGCGTCGTTCGAGGTTGCGCTCGAATTTTTGGATGAGGAGGGGGATGCCGTCGGGGCGGCGGAGGCGATGGCCGATGGGGTACTCGACGGCGAGTTCGGGGAGGACGGTGTCGTCGTTGAACTCGATGGTGAGGGCGTTGGCGATGGAGCGCTTTTCGGGGTCGTGATAGTCGGCGGTGTACTGGGCGTCTTCGGCGCAGAAAATTTTGGCGCGGAGCGCGTCGATGCGTGGGTCCTTGGCGGCGGCGTCTTCGTAGTCTTCGGCGGCGAGTGTGCCTTTGAGCAAGGGGACGGCGACCATGTACTGGATGCAGTGGTCGCGGTCGGCTTCGTTGTTGAGCGGGCCCTGCTTGTCGATGATGCGGATGCAGGCTTCGTGGGTGCGGATGGTGACGCGCTTGATGTCGGCGGCGGTCTTGTGGTGCTTGGCGAGTTCGGCGAAGAGAAGGACGGCGGCTTCGACGGCGGTTTGCGAGTGGAACTCGGCGGGGAAGGAAATTTTGAAGAGGACGTTTTCCATGACGTAGCTGCCGTACGGGCGCTGGAATTTGAACTCCTTGCCGCCGAAGCTGACGTCGTAGAAGCCCCAGGTTTTGGCGGTGAGGGCGGAGGGGTAGCCCATCTCGCCGGTTTGGGCGATGAGCGCGAGGCGGACGGCGCGGGAGGTGGCATCGCCTGCGGCCCAGCTCTTGCGCGAGCCGGCGTTGGGGGCGTGGCGATAGGTGCGGAGGGATTGGCCGTCTACAAACGCGAGGGATACTGCGTTCAAGAGTTGGTCGCGGGTGAGGCCGAGGAGTTTGCCGACGACGGCGGTGGACGCGACCTTGACGAGGATGACGTGGTCGAGGCCGACCTTGTTGAAGGAGTTTTCGAGTGCGAGGCAGCCCTGGATTTCGTGGGCTTTGATCATGGCGGTCAGGACGTCACGCATGGTGAGCTGCTGGCCGTTGCGGCTGAGCCAATCGGCAACGGCGAGGATGCCGCCGAGGTTGTCGGAGGGGTGGCCCCACTCGGCGGCGAGCCAGGTGTCGTTGAAGTCGAGCCAGCGGATGATGGTGCCGATGTTGAAGGCGGCCTGTACGGGGTCGAGCTCGTAGCTGGTGCCTGGAACTCGAGAGCCGCGGGCGCCGTTGCTCATGGTGAGGCCGGGGACGAGCGGGCCGAGGAGCTTGGTGCAGGCGGGGAAGTCGAGGGCTTGCAGGCCGCAGCCGAGGGTGTCTATGAGGCAGTAGCGGGCGGTTTCGTAGGCGAGGTCCGAGGTGATTTCGTAGTTGAGGACGTAGTCGACGATGTCGATGAGGGGTTGGTCGAAGGGGGGGCGGATGTTGCTGATGTGTGCGGACATGGGATGCCTCTGGTTCTTAGTTCTTAGTTTGATGATGCTGCATTCATGAACCTGGCTTCGCTGTGCATGTTGCGGCCGCGAGCAAACAGCAGATCCCCTTCGAGGATGACAGAAAGAAAGGCAAGGACAACGGCAACAGCAAATACAACAGCAGATCCTTCGCTGCGCTCAGGATGACAAGTTTGGAGGGCGGTGGGTGGCTCCCTGGATGGATGTTCCCGCTAGGCGATCCGCAGTTCCAGATGTTTTCCGAGGGCGTTCAGTGCCTGGGCCGTGGTTTCTATTTTTGTGTTGTGCTTGAGATTGAGGACACGCGTTATCTCCTGACGCGGAATGCCCATCTTGCGAGCGAGATCGATGGGCCGCACCTTCTGGCGCACCATCTCATTGTGGAGCAGAACCTTTGCGGCGACAGGTGGAGGAACCTCAACCCAAGTTTGTCCGCGCTTGAGGGCGGACGGAAGCGGAATTTTCTCCCCAGTTCCGAAGATGTACATGAAAACGGTCTCCAAGGCGTCGAGTGCATGGCTCAACGCGTCTTCCTTGTCATCGCCCACCGTGTGAGCTCCGGGGACATCGGGGAACCAGGCCATGATGTACTGGCCATCAGCCTTCAACTTAACCGGATAGCGCATAATTTCTGTTACCTCAATCCAAGATCTTTTTTGATGCTGTGCACAATGCCGGTGCCCAGCTCTTTGCTCGGATGCATGGGCAGAACCGTCGTTTTGCCGTTCAGCATTACATGCAGGTGCGATCCTTTACCCGGCTCGAAGCTGGCTCCTAGTTTGCTGAGCCAGCGCTTCAGTTCAGAACTTGTCATGATCTTACTCCACTGTAAGCAAATTTGCTTACCTTCTCGGCGTGTGGACGGCGGGGTAATTCGATCTTAGCCGCGTTCGGCTAGTGGGATGAATTTAACGTCTTCGGGGCCGGTGTAGTTGGCGCTGGGGCGGATGATTTTGCCGTCGGCGCGTTGCTCCATGACGTGGGCGCTCCAGCCGGAGGTGCGGGCGATGGTGAAGATGGGGGTGAACATCGCGGTGGGAATGCCCATGACGTGGTAGGCGACGGCGGAAAACCAGTCGAGGTTGGGGAACATTTTTTTTGCGTCCATCATGACGGACTCAAGGCGCTCGGCGATGTTGTACATCTTGAGGGCATCGGATTCGGGGGCCGCGGCGCTTGCGGTGGCGCTGAGATCGTAGGCGACTTTTTTGATGACTACGTTGCGGGGGTCGGAGATGGTGTAGACCGGGTGACCGAAGCCGATGATGACTTCTTTCTTTTCGACGCGGGCGCGGATGTCGGCTTCTGCTTCGTCGGGGGTGGCGTAGCGTTGTTGGATTTCCAGGGCTACCTCGTTGGCTCCGCCGTGCTTGGGGCCTTTGAGGGCGCCGATGGCGCCGGCTATGGCGGAGTAGAGATCGCTGCCGGTGCCGGCGATGACGCGGGCGGTGAAGGTGCTGGCGTTGAATTCGTGCTCGGCGTAGAGGATGAGCGAGACGTGCATGGCCTGGACCCACTCGGCGGATGCGGGTTTGCCGTGGAGGAGATGGAGGAAGTGGCCGCCGATGGAGTCGTCGTCGGTTTCGACTTCGATGCGCTGGCCGGAGTTCGCGAAGTGGTACCAGTAGAGGAGCATGGAGCCGAGAGAGGCTAAAAGGCGGTCGGCGATGGGGAGCGCGGTACCGGGGGCGTGGGTGAGGTTTTCGAGGTGGGGTTCGGGCTCGAGCGTGGCGAGGACGCTGACGCCGACGCGCTGGACGTCCATGGGGTGGGCGGTTTTGGGGAGCTGCTCGAGGGCGATCTTTACCTGCGACGGGAGGCCGCGGAGGGTTTTGAGTTTTTTCTTGTAGGCGAGGAGTTGCTCTTCCGTGGGGAGCGTGCCGTAGAGGAGGAGGTAGGCTACTTCTTCGAACTCGCAGTGGGCGGCTAGCTCGAGGATGTCGTAGCCGCGGTAGTGGAGGTCGTTGCCGTTGCGGCCGACGGTGCAGAGGGCGGTGTTGCCGGCGGGGACGCCGGAGAGGGCTACGGATTTTTTTGGTTTGAAGGTCGGGGTGGTTGCTGTGTCGGTCATTCGATGTACCTCAGGGGCTGAAGCCCCATCTTCTATTGGACTGTGATGGCACGGCTGAAGCCGTGCCCTACCGGTTCTGGTTGGTCCTGGATGTTTTGTCGACGCTGCGGGCGAACAGCAGATCCTTCGCTTTGCTCAGGATGACAAATCTTAATATTTTCGAATCTTTAGTCGGTCTTCTTGGCGAAGAGTTCGTCGAGCTTTTCTTCGTAGGAGTGGTAGTTGAGGAAGTCGTAGAGTTCGGCGCGGGTTTGCATGGTGTCGAGGACGTGGCGCTGGGTGCCTTCGGTGCGGATGCTTTCGTAGACCTTGAGGGCGGCGGCGTTCATGGCGCGGAAGGCGGAGAGTGGATAGAGCGCGATGGAGACGTTGGCGCTGCGGAGCTCGTCGAGGGTGAAGAGCGGCGTGGAGCCGAACTCGGTGATGTTGGCGAGGATGGGCGCGCTGGTGCGGGCGGAGAACTCTTTGTACTGGCTGAGTTCGGTGACGGCTTCGGGGAAGATCATGTCGGCGCCGGCTTCGATGCAGGCGGCGGCGCGGTCTAAAGCTGCGTTGAGTCCCTCGGACGCCAAAGCGTCGGTGCGGGCCATGATGACGAAGCTGGCGTCGGTTCTTGCGTCGACGGCGGCCTTGATGCGGTCGGTCATTTCTTCGGTGGGGACGATCTGCTTGTTGGGGCGGTGGCCGCAGCGCTTGGACTGGGCCTGGTCTTCGATGTGGCAGCCGGCGGCGCCGGCCTTGATGAGGGACTTGATGCTGCGGGCGAGGTTGAAGGCACCACCGAAGCCGGTGTCGGCGTCGACGAGGAGTGGGAGGGTGGTGACGTCGGTGATGCGGCGAGCATCAGTCAGAACATCGTCGATCGTCGAAATGCCGAGGTCGGGGATACCGAGAGAGCCGGCGGCCACGCCTCCTCCGCTGAGGTAGAGAGCGCGGTAGCCGGTGCGCTCGGCGAGGCGGGCGTGGAAGGCGTTGATCGCGCCGGGGATCTGGAGGGGGTGCTCGGCGGCGACTGCGGCGCGGAGGCGGGCGCCGGGGGTGGTTGGGGTGGGTTGGGTGGTGGGTTCCGTCACAATCAGCAATGCTAGCAGTTTGGGTGTGGGGCTGGCTTGGGGGGACTGTTGAGGGATGAGGGTAAGGCGAGGTGTGAGGAATGAGGTTGATGCTCACCCACGCATCAGGTGCGACGCGGTGAATGGGGCAACCGGCTTTTGGTGTTCCCCACTCATGCGCAGAGAGCGCGCATGAATGGGCCACCCGGGCATGGTGCGAACGCCACCGAAATACGGAGTCCTTCCCCTTCGGCTTTGCTCAAGGTCAGGATGAGGGGTCGAAGGGATGTCGGTTTGGTTAGGGTTTGGCGGGGCAGGCGCAGGTGCGGAAGGTGGTGGGGTCCATTTCGGTCATGGAGCAGGCGTAGCCGTGCCAGATCATCTGCATGGCGGCGGCTTTTAGGTTGGCGCTGATGCCGGCGTCGCCGACGAAGTAGAAGGTCTGGTAGGACTTGCTGGCTTCGGTGGTGCCGGCTTTGTCGGTGGTGAAGTCGACCATGAGCTTGTTGACCGAGGCGGCGGAGAAGTCGGGCTGCTTGTAGGTGGAGGAGTAGGTGTACTCCTTGCTCCAGGTGGTGTTGATGCCGGTCTGGTTGCTGGCGGAGTAGACGGTGTAGTCGATGAGCGTGGCGGTGTGGGGGTCGACCTTAGCTACCGTGAAGGCAGGGTTGTTGCCGTTGACCGGAGTGATGGAGGGGACGAGCTTGATGGGGACGCCTGGGCCGGCGGCGGCGTGGAGGAGCTTCATCTCGTCCATGTGGGTATGGCCGAAGAGGCCGAGGGAGATGGTGCCGGCGTATTCGGCGAGCGCGTCGCCGAGAGCGCTGTTGTTGAGGAAGAGTGCGGGCTCGCTGGTGGTGCAGACGCTGGGGCCTTTGGTGAAGGTGCTGTAGGCGTCGATGCCGGGAGGGATGTGCGCCATGACCCAGACGTGCTCGCCTTTGGCTTTGGCGGCGGCGAGCTGGGTGCGGAGCCACTCGATCTGTTTGGTGGCGGCGGTTTTGTCGGGGGTGCCGTCGCAGGTGGTGAAGCGCTTGGATTCGAAGATGTCCTGGAGGACGATGAGGCGTTTGTGTTCGAAGGGTGCGGGGAGGGCGATGTTGTAGTCGCCGAGCTGGGAGAACTGCTGTGAGATGGCGGGGTTCTGGGCGTCGGTGGTGAAGGTTTGGCCGTCGCCCTGGAGGAAGGCGCTGTTGGTGTCTTCGGCATAGTCTTTGCAGCCGGAGTCGTTGTTGCCGAGCGCGAAGTAGATGGGCGTGCCGGGGAAGGTGTGTTTGAGTTCGAGGGCGATGAAGGCTACGGTCTTGGCGGCGAAGGCGGAGTAGTCGTCTTCGGTGGCTTTGGGAGCAAGGGTTTTGAACTTGCAGTCGAACTGGTGGGCCATGAGGTCGCCGGAGACGGTGACGAAGAGGGGGTGGGGCATTTCTTTTTGTTCAGCCGCGAGGCTGGAGGTGAGGAGCGGCATGGGCGTATCGATGCCTTTGGAGCGGCAGGTGTGCTGGAGGGTGGCGAAGTCGGCGGCGATGGTGGGGGTGTCGGCGGAGGTGAGGATGCTGTGCCAGTCGGCGACGGGGGCGGTGATGAGTTGGGGGACCTTGGCGGGGTCGTGGAAGGGATCGAGGTGGATGTCCGAGAGCATGACGACGGGGACGGTAGCCGGGGTAGGCTTGCTTTGCGCGGTGGCGGCGAGGGTGATAGTGAGGGCTGCGACGAGGTAGCGAAGTCCGCGGGTTTCGTTCGGCAAGGGTGGTCCTCCGGGGCGGTGGTTGTCTGCGATCCAGTCTAACTGGGGAGGGTTACGGGGATGTTGGGGAGCAGCGGATGTTCTCGGGAAGAGAACGGCAAAGGCTTGCCGGTTGGGCGTTGGTGTTCCCCACTCATCGCGCGAAGTACTGCGCGATGAATGGGCCACCCGGGCGGTTGGGGTGGGTTGATGAAAGCAGATCCCCTGCGGGGATGACAGAAAGAAGGGCAACGGCAAAAGCAGAGGCAGGAACGGCGGTGCTGCGGTCTAATGGGAGGATGTTGCGGATACCGTTTGCGGAACTTGAGGGTGGGATTTTTGAGGCGCTGGTGCGGCTGGGATTGGCGCCGGAGCGGGCGAAGCTTTCTGCGCGGCTGACTGCGGAGACCGATCGCGATGGCGTGCGGACGCATGGCATCGCAAGGCTGCCGCGGTTTGCGGAGATGATCGGGAATGGGTCGATCTTTCCGGCGAATCAGCCGGAGGTTGTGGGAAGCTTTGGGGCGATGGAGAGATGGACTGGGCATCGTGGGCCGGGGAATGTAGCCGCCTATGCGGCAATGGCTCGCGCGATGGAGCTGGCGAAGTTGCATGGGCTGGGTGCTGTCGCGCTGGCGGACACTACGCATTGGCAGCGTGGAGGGAGCTATGGATGGCAGGCGGCAGATGCGGGGTTCGCGGCGATGTGTTGGACCAACACGATGCCCAACCTGCCGCCGTGGGGTGCGACCTCGCCGGCGCTGGGGAATAATCCCTTGATACTTGCTATACCGAATGGGGCGGAGCCGATTGTGCTGGATATGGCGATGAGTCAGTTTTCGTATGGGACGCTGACGAAGTATCGTGAGCGGGGGCAGCAGTTGCCGGTGCCCGGTGGGTATGACGCCCAGGGCAAGCTGACGACGGACCCGGGGGCGATCGAGGAGACGTATCGCGCGCTGCCGATTGGGTACTGGAAGGGGTCGGGGCTATCGTTTGCGCTGGATGTGCTGGGGGCGATGCTTTCGGGTGGGAGGGCCACGCACCAGATCACGAATGATCCAGCGAGGGAGACGGGGGTGTCACAGATTTTTCTCGCGGTTGATCCGGGGGCGTTGGGGACGATTGAAGAGATGAGAGCGGTGGTGCGTGGGGCGATTGGGTCGGTGCATGATGCGACGCCGGTAGATGCGAGCGATCCGCCGCGGTATCCGGGGGAAGGGACGCTGCGGGTGCGGGAGGAGAGTCTGCGGCTGGGGGTTTTGGTGGATGAGTCCCAATGGGGGAAAGTGTTTGAGTTGGGGCGGTGAATTCGCTTGGATAATCCGCGACGGCGACTGTAGAAACGAAGGGCCGCCTGTAGATATGGCTGCTTGTCACGGCACCCGCGAGGGGCGAAGAGTTTCGCCGTGAAAAGCGAAAACCCGGCTTGCGCCGGGTATCTCACTATAGGAGGTAGCCTATGAACTTTGAGTTTGGCAAAGTCAAGGCTACGAGCTCTGTCGAAATGTCAGGATCTCTCGTCCTGGCAATCGTCGCAATGCTCGTGGTGCTCATTGCAGGTTTCATACTGCTGACTGTCAAGCTGTTCTAGCGCTTCAACAACCCCTCGGGCGGTGCCACCGTTCGAGGGCTTTTCTTATTTGATGCTGGGCGGAAATGGTTGTCAATAGTTTCTTCGGCTTGGTGGGGTAGTTGTCCCAAAAGTGAAACGGCACGAAGCTTTGAAGGTTCGTGCCGTTCGCTGCTTTAGGTTCCTGCAACTACATGTTGGTGTGGCCGCCGCGCATGTCTTCGTTGAAGCTGGGCTTGATGAAGGTGAGGGCTTCCTGCACTTCGGCTTCGTAAGCTGCACTCTGGGCGCGGAGAGTGTCGGTGATGGCGCCCCACTCGCCGGCTTCGCTGAGGGTGACGAAGCCTTCGGAGGCCAGGGCGGCGGCGTTCTTCTGGAGCTCGTCGACGGTGGTGTTGAGGTACTGGGCGTCGCGCGGGTCAGTGAGCCAGACGGGAGCGCCGGCACCGAGGACGCCGCTGAGCCAGTAGACCTTGCCCTTGAGGTACTCCTCGCGCTTCTGCTCGTCGGTGTCGTTGAAGATGAACTTGGACTGCTTGAGCGAGTAGTAACGCGTGGTGACGGGGACGGGCTGGCGGTTGCCGCTCTTGACGAGCTCAAGCTGGCCCTGGTCGAGCGTTTTGCGGACGGCGTTGAAGATGAAGCCTTCGGCGAAAGGCTGCTCGAGGGCGGAGACGACGTCGGCGAAGGTGCGTGTGAGTGAGGCCGAGATTTTGGCGTGCAGGGCGGCGTCCGCTCCGGTGGCGAGGTGGACTTCGCCGTGAACGATGGAGGTGTCCGCGCCCGAGGTGGAACCGTGGAAGGGCCAGGCGAACTTGCCAAAGGTGAGGGGAAGGCCGAGCAGCGTGAGGTAGAAATCGGGGTCGGGGTTGCGGAGGCGCAGGGCGAGCTCGGTGAAGAAAGTGTTGAGCTCGGGGGCGAACTTGGGATTGCTGGGGTCGAAGCCTTCGCTGAGCTCGAGGAGGTGGGTCTTGGAGGGGTCGGAGGTGAGCGCTACGATGGTGCGCGTCGTCGCCTGGCCGGCGTAGTCGGTGCCAGGCTCGGAGGCGGTGAGGGTGAGGCCGGCGGCCTTGGCGGCGGCTTCCAGTTGTTCAGCGTGGGTAGTGGCGGCAGTGCTCATGGGTGATTCCTTCCAGATTCTTCGCGGCAAATATGCAGGCTTTATTTTACCTGTTTGGCGCCGCGACCCGCGGAGTTTTGGGCTTGCTTCACAGGCCTGGATGCCGGCTTCGATTTGACGAGGACATCGACGGCGACGGCCCAGAATGCCTGCATGGCCGGGGAGAACCATTTTTCTTTGCGGCGAACGAGCTGGGTGTAGACGTTGAGCTGTGGGTTGGGCCATGGAACGAGGACCAGCGTCTGGTTTTCCAGATCGTCCTTTACGACCATCTGCGGCAAGACCGCGATGCCCATGCGGGCCTTGGCACAGTGCTTGATGGCTTCGACGCTGGCGAACTCAAGCGAGCGCGAAGGGCGTATGCCTGCCGCCGAGAGTGTGTTCTCGAACAACATTCGATAGCTGCAACTTGCTTCGGTGAGCAGCCACTGCTCCTGAAGCAGATCTTGAGGTTTGATCGATTTCTTCCGGGCGAGTGGATGATCCTTCGCCACGAAAGCACACAGAGGTTCGATGACGAGCGATTCTGCAATCAGTTGTGGATCTTTGATCAGCTCGCTGATGCTCACGGCTATGTCCACGCCGTGGCCGAGTGGAGGACCAGCTTCGCCCATGCCGGGAGCGTTCAGTTCGACTCTGACTTTGGGATAGCGGTTTTGGAAGGTTTTGAGGACTTCCGGCAGACGATAGGTGAGAACGCTTTCACAGGCGCTGAGGGTGAGGGTGCCGGCGGGCTCGGTGCCGGACTGCACGGAGTCGCAAGCTTCACAGGCCAGGGAGAGCAGGCGCTCGGCATAGATCAGGAAGCCTTCGCCGGCGGCGGTGAGTTCGACGCCGGTAGAGAGGCGGTCGAGGAGAACGACGCCTAGCTGGCTTTCGAGGGATTGAATCTGCGCGGTTATGCTGGACTGCGCGTAGTGGAGAACTGCCGCGGCTTTGGTGAAGCTGCCTTCACGGGCCACGGTTGAGAAGGCGCGTACATTTCGAAGATCGAGCATGGCGTTCTCCGGGAGAAAGCTATCGGATTTTCCGATGGCTTCCATCGAATCTATTCGTTGGACACGATGGGTGTCCAGTGCGAGTCTAGCAGCCATGCAGAAGAAATCCATCGCGCTCATCTTTCTCCTTTCGGGTATCTGGGGCATTTCCTTTCTCTTGATCCGCATTGCGGGGGAGAGCTTTCCGCCCTTTTGGATTGCGCTCATGCGTTGCGGACTGGGTGCATTGCTGCTGTGGACCGTGCTCTTTGAGACGGGAAAACAAGCCCCGGCGCGCAAGCACCTTCCGTGGCTTTTGCTGGTGGGTCTATTTAACAACGCCATACCTTTCACCTGCTTCGCGTGGGGAGAACGGTATGTTCCGAGCAATACCGCTGCAGTGTTGAACGCGACGACGCCGATCTTCGCGCTACTGCTCGGCATGACCGTGCAGCGTAAGCGAGTTGCGGTGAATGTGATTCTCGGCGTTGTGCTGGGGTTTGCGGGTGTGTTGCTTGTGGTCTTCAGCCAGGCGCAAGCGTCGGAAGTGCACGTGTCGGCGGCGACCTTCTTTCTTGGGGTTGGGTTGATTACTACGGGAGCCCTCGGCTATGCGATTGCGACGGTGATTGCGAAGGCCAAGCTACAGACGGTTGATCCGATTGGCATCGCTGCTTCGCAACTGGGGCTAGGCGCACTTGTGGTGCTTCCGCTGGCCGCGTTTGGTCCGCATCCCAGTCATCTGCACCAGAGCGCGTTTCTGGCGATCGCGGTGCTTGGCTTTGCGGGCAGCGGGCTGGCGTACCTGCTGTTCTTCCATCTGCTGCGGACGGTGCCTGCGACCCACGCTGTCGCCGTGACCTACCTGCTTCCGATATGGGGTGTGGGGTGGGGTGCTGTGGCGCATGAGCCTGTCGGGCTGCTGACCTGCGCGGGTGTTGCGGTGGTGATTATGGGTCTCGTGCTGATGAACCTGAAGCAGAAGGTGGCGCCCGTAGTTGCGAGTGTAGAGCGGCACGATGCTTTGTGCAGGACTTCCACATAGGCGTTTGGTTGCTCGACAACGGCCGCGTCTGTGCCCGGCGCAAACGCGGCCTTGAATAAGGCTTAACTGTGCTGCTGTATTCTGCGGTCATGATCGATCGACGGAGGTTCCTCAAGTCTGCCGCGGCCTGCGCGCCTGCTGCGGCCATGCGCAAAGCTGCAGGACAGTCGGCTGGCTCTGCTGACGGCGCAGGGTTTGGGCCGCTTGCGCCGAACTCCATCCCACCTGAACGGTGGCCCTCTGAGTTCGACGTAGCGCCGGGCATCATCAATCTTGAAAACGCCTTCTGGGGGTTGATGCCGAAGCGCACGGTCGCCGTTCATGCGGAGAAAACCGCCTATGTGAACCGGTACAACTCCATATGGGGCCGTGGTGCGCTGCCGGGCGATAACTCCGCGGTGGACTTCCGCGAAGCCCGCGTGGCGCTTGCCCGGCAGATGGGCTGCGATGTGGAGGAAGTGGCGGTGACGCGGTCCGGCTCCGAAGGACTGCAGGCGCTGATCGTGAACTACCGCAAGATCAAGGCCGGCGACGCGATGATCTGCTGCGACCTGGACTATGACAGTACGCTCGATGCGGTGAACTTTCTTGGCGACCACCGTGGCGTCCAGATCGTGAAGTTCAATATGCCGGAGCCTGCGACCGAGGCCAACATTCTGCAGGCTTACGAAAACGCGCTGAAAGCCACGCCGAATGCGAAGCTCATGCTGGTGACGCAGGTCTCGCACCGCACAGGGCTGATCACGCCGATGAAGCAGATCGTTGCGATGGCCCGGAGCCGTGGGGTGGATTGCATCTGCGATATTGCGCATGGCGTGGCGTGCCTCGACTTCACGCTGCCCGACCTCGATTGCGACTTCGCTGCGTGGTCCGTACACAAGTGGACGATGGCTCCGCTCGGCCTGGGAGGCATGTACATCCGCAAGTCGCGGCTCGACGATATCGATGTGAGCTACGACAGCCATGCGCTTCCGGACCCTGACATCTCCGCGCGTGTGCCGAGTGGGGTTACGGACTTTCCGGCGATTCTCACTATTCCTGCCGCGGTCGATTTCCACTTTGCCGTCGGCGCGGCGGCGAAGGAGAAGCATCTGCGCACGCTGCGGGACCGGTGGGTTCACCAGGTCGAGGACATGCCCAACGTCGAAATCTGCGTTCCCCGCGACCCTTCGCGTTACTGCGCCATCACAAGCTTTCGGCTCAAGGGCATGCACACGGTCGCCGATGCGCAGAAGGTGCAGCATCGGCTATTCGACAAGTACAAGATCCATACCATCTGGCGGGCGGGCGTTGCCAAGGGTGCGGTGGTGCGCGTGGCTCCTGGGCTTTACAACACTTTTGCGGACAGCGACGCGCTCGCCACAGCATTGCAAGCCGAACATGCCATGCTGCTTTGAGCGGCCGGGCAAGGATGGTGCCAGGGTTTTGTTGGCGTGCGGTCCGTTCCGTCACACGGGTTGATCTATTCGAAGCCGGCGCGGATTTCTCTGACGCCACGTCCGAGGCGGTTGCGCAAGAGCGTTCGCAATGTGGCGCCTTCTGCGTACCCCACTTGTGTGGCGATGGCCTCGATATCGTGACCATCGCGATGAATAAGAGATTGGGCGTGCTCCACGCGCAAATCCTGGAAGTACGCGAGGGGAGACTTGCCCAATACGGCGTTACAACGCCGCTGTAGCGTTCGAGCACTGGTAGCTAATGCTTTCGAGGCATCCAGCAAAGAGAAGCCGTCCTTAAGGTTGAGCCGAGCCCAGCGTTCAAAGTGCAGGATCATCGGATCTGCTTGAGCCAGGTGATTCGGGATGATGAAGGGCACTTGCGAAGAGCGTAGATCAGCGGTCAAGTAACGAGAGACGATGCCTGCCAGTTCAGGACTGGTCTGCCGGATGATCCAAAGGGCAAGATCGAGGTGCCCCATGGCCGATCCGGCGGTGATTCCGATATCGCACGGGACCACCATGCGAGACTCGTCGAGTTGAACCTGCGGAAACCATTGTCGAAAGAAGGGCGCGAGCGACCAGGTGGTAGTGGCCTCCTGATGATCGAGGAGACCTGTTCCCGCGAGAATAAACGTGCCCATACAGGCTGCGCCAATCCGTGCCCCCCTGCTGTTCCATTTGAGCAGTTGCGATTTCGCCTCACGCACGTCTGCCCGTTCAAGCTTCTCGAATAGCTCCTCAGGGGTATCGGCGATGGCTGCGGGGAGGATGACCCAGTCTGGCCTGGAAGCGGGCTTGATTGGCTGGACCGGCACGGTGAGGCCCTGCGACGTCCGCGCCTTACGTCGAACGCCGACAAGAGTCACATCAAAGCGTGGCGTTCCGCCGAAGAGCCTGGCGGACAGAGAGTTTGCCGTTGAGAACGCATCGAGCGTCACGGTGAGTCCTGTATCGAAGACTCCTTCGAGAGCAAGCACTTGAATCCTCATGGCGTAAATGACCCCAAAGTTGACGTTTGCGACAATACCATTCTAGCGCAGCGGGGACTAGATTAGGTTTTATTGCATGTGGCTTTTATGCAAGGCAATGACATTCGATCCGTAAACAACGTACGGCAACGGTACTTTCAAGGAGATTTCACATGAGCGTTTTCGACAATATGCTGGCACGCAACAAAGATTTTGCTGCCAAAGAGACTTCTGCGGGCACACTGATGCCTTCTCTTCCGGCGGCGCTGCCTAACGTGAAGGCGCTCGTCATTACATGCGCCGACATGCGCGTGGATCCTGCCCATGTGCTTGGGGTCGAATCGGGCGAGGCTGTCGTACTGCGCAATATCGGTGGTCGCATTACGCCGGGTCTGGTTGAGCAGATTGGTCTGCTTGGGCGAATCGGACAGGTCGCCGGTGCGGCTCCGGGCGGAGGCGGCGAATTCCACATCGTCATCCTTCAGCACACGGATTGCGGCATCACGCGGCTTGCCGGCGACCCCGCACTTCTGGCGCACTTCTTTCAGATACAAGAGAGTGAAGTCGCATCGAAGACGGTTCTCGATCCTCGCAGCGCCGTTGTTATGGATGTTGCGTCGTTGCGTGCGATTACGGCTCTGCCGGCTTCGTGGATGATCTCCGGTCTCGTCTATGACGTAGCGACCGGTCTCGCGGAGGTGGTGGTGCCACCCGCGCCGCTTCGTAGTGCATAACGCTGAAGGCACACGCAGGGGATCGACGTCTCCTGCGTGTGTCGTCCGTTGCAGCGGGACGGCTAGGGTTTGAGGATGCGTTCGAAGAACTCGTCTTCGGCGGTGTAGGCCTTGAGCCAGTCTTTGTAGAGGAGGAACTCGTGGACTTCGTCGGGGAGGATTAGCTCTTCGACGTGGACGTTGCGGGCCTGGAGCTGGTCGGCTAAGGCTGGGGTTTGGGCGTAGGCGACCGTGGGGTCGACGTCGCCGTGGATGAGCAGGACCGGAGACTTCCACTTATCGACTGAAGACATGGGAGAGCTGGCGTGGGCTTTGATGGCGATGGCGTCTCTTTCGGCGTTTGAGCCGACGAGCCAGTCGGCGTTGTTGTCTTCTAGGATCCAGTCGTGGACGCCGTGGTAGTCGACGCCGGCGGCGAAGAGGTCGGAGTTGCGGGCGAGGCCCATGGCGGTGAGGTTGCCCCCGTAGCTTCCGCCCCAGAGGCCGATGCGTTTGGAGTCGACGTCTTTGCGGGTTCGAAGGTAGCGAACGGCGGCGAGGACGTCGTTGTACTCGGCTGCACCGGCGGCGCCTTCGTGGATGCATTGGCGGAAGTCCATGCCGTAGCCGATGCCGCAGCGGTAATTGACCGAGAGCACGAGGAAGCCGCGTGAGGCGAGGTACTGGTTCATAGCGAAGGCGTTGGAGTAGTACTCCATGGCCGGGTAGCCGAGCAGCATCTGGCGGCGAGGGCCGCCGTGCAAGAAGATGAGCGCGGGGTGGACCGTGGCCTGCGAGTACGCGGGCAGGAAGACCTGGCCGTGCAGCGTGGCGCGGATGTCGTCGGGTGCAGACTTGCTGCGGGCTACGCCGGCGGGGGTAGAGTCGGCGGGGAACAGGACCTGGTGGGGGGCGAGGAGGTCTAACGCGGCGTTTGGGAAGCTTTCGGGGACGGCGTTGGGGTGCAGCTCGGTGGTGGTGCCGTCTGCTGCGACGAGGACCGGGTACATGGGAATGTGGGTGTTGGAGATGAGCGCGGCGATCGTGCCGTCGGGGGCGATTTGCGGCTTGGTCTCGATGCCGGTGCCGGTGGTCAGGGCGATGGGGCCAGCGGGGGTTGAGCGCCAGAGGTGACGACGGTCTACATCGAGGGGGTCGCATTTGGTGACGCTGGCGGTGGGGTCGGCTGGCTTGCAGACTTGCTGGTTCGAAGCCCAGAGGAGTGTGCCGTCGGGGCCCTGGGTTACGTCTTCTACTTCGAAGTGCCCGGGGGTTAGGAGCTTTGGTGCGCCGGGGGCTTGCCAGTCGAGTTCGTAGAGGTGGGTATAACCGTCGGACTCCGAGAAGAAGACGAGCTTGTGGCCGGGGGTGAAGTAGAGGTGCGGTTCGCCGGTGGCTAGATGCGCGGGGACGCTGCCGGGGAGATTGGGTTTGGGGGTGTAGACGGGGTGAGCGGGCCAGGTGCTGGCGGGGGTTACGGGGTTGACGGTGGCGAGCAGAATAGACCACGGATAGGCGGAGACGCGGTTGGTATCGAACTCGCCGACGAAGGTGAAGGAGTTGCGGAGCCAGGCGATGTGCTGGTCGTCGGAGGAGAAGACGGGCGCGGCGTCGTTGCCGGTGGAGGGTGCGAGGAAGTCGAGGGACTTGGTGGTGAGGTTGTAGATGCCGAGCAGGGAGTGGAGCTTGCGGTGGCTGATGAAGGCGAGCAAGGTACCAGAGTGCGAGAGCGTGAGCGAGCCTGCGGAGCCGCCGTTGTCGTAGACGAGCTGATAAGGCTTGGAGGGTTGGGGAAGTGCGGTGTGCTTGGCTGTTAGCGGATTGGGGGGTAGATCCGCGATCCAGATTTGGCCGGAGCGGAGGAAGAGGACGGAGTGGCCGTCGTGGGTGAAGAGCGGGGCGTGGCCTTCGCCGAGATCGATGGCGGGTGCGCCCGCGGCGACGGGCTGGACCCAGACTTCAACGGCGGTGGGACGCTGGACGTGCGCGGGGTTGGCGGGCTTGCCATTGGCGCCGGCTTCGGCTCCGAGTGCGTAGGCGATGGCGGAAGCGTCGGGCGACCATGTGAGGCCGTTGATGTCCTGGCCATCGTCTTCGGTGTAGTGGGTGATGGAGCGCGAGGGCTGCTTTGCACCGCCAACCCAGATGTTGCGTGCGCCTTCGGCGTGCTCGATCCAGGCGAACTGGCTGCCGGTGGGCGCATCCGTGAGCGAGAGCGTGTAGGGCGCACTGAGAATCTGCTGCAGCGTGAAGGGCTTTGCCTGCTGCGCCGATGGTCCTGTTTGCTGCGCCGCGGACACACCTGTGCCTGCAAGCGCCATCACCACACCCAAAAAGAGTCTCATTCGCAGAGAATAACCCAACGCTTCGAAATAGCCGTTTGGAAAAGTCCGATCAAGCCATCAAAACTGTTCCAATTCCCCACTCCAGCCTGAGATTGCATGCCAGCGCAACGCCACTGCCCTTTGAAGCAGTTCCATTCACTAGCGTGACTCCCACGCGATCGTGTCCTCGATGCCCTGCTCCTTGGACATCTTCGGCACCCACTGGATAAGCCGCTCAGCCTTCGAGTTATCCGCCACAAAGAACTTCTGATCGCTCTGCCGCCACGGCAGGTGCTTGTACTTGAGCTTGATGCCCAACCGTTTTTCAAGATGGAGCAGCAGTTCGAGAAGCGACATGCTGTTCTCTATGCCGCCACCGATGTTGAACGCCTGCCCGCGCGCCGCGTCAATGTGCTTGTAGGCCGAAATATAGGCATTCACCGCGTCCGAGACGTGCAGCAGATCGCGCACCTGCTTGCCATCGCCTGAAACCGTAAACGCCGCGCGCTCCGGATCGGTCTTCGACTCAATTGCCTGCCGGCAGAACCAGCCCACCCATCCCTGGTCGTAGGTGGCGAACTGACGGCCGCCATAGATCGTCGAGTGCCGAAACACCACGGTGTTCAACCCAAATCCGCGGGCGTAGTCCAGCATGTACTGATCGGCCGCACCCTTCGAGCAACCATAGGGCGTATGGAACTCAATCGCGACCGACTCATCCACACCCTTCTGCGCGTCGCGCGGATGATACCGCGTGGCCGCTTCCACCAGGTCAAGATGATCGAGGTTGCCATACACCTTGTTCGACGACGCATACACGATCGCCGTCTTCGGTGTGTACTGCCGCACGGCTTCCAGAACATTGATCGAGCCCAGCACGTTGATCTCGAAGTCGCGCCGCGGGCTCTCCATCGAAGTCGTCATTGCGACCTGCCCTGCAAGATGGAAGATCACATCGGGCTTTACGCTCTTCACGGTCTGTTCCACATCGAACGCGTTGCGGATGTCGCCATGGATGAAGTGGTCCATTCCCAGCGAACGCAGCCATGCCAGGTTCTCCGACGCCCCATGCCGCGCCAGCGAATCGAACACTACAACGCTTTCGCCTTTTGCCAGCAGAGATGCCGCAAGATTGGACCCCACAAAACCCGCACCACCCGTAATTAAAGCCTTCATGCTTAAGCATTCTCCTTGCGCGCAGCTGCCGCAAACGAGCGGAGCTTTCGTAGCGTCTTCAAGTATCCAAATACAAACTGCACCAGCTTTCGCTTGGACTCACCGGCCTTGCGCCGGCTGAACGTTACCGGTACTTCCCCTATACGCAGTTTTGGATTGCGTATGCTCGCCTTGATCAGGATCTCTTCCAGGATGTCGAAGTTGTCGGACTCCAGCCGCAGCGGCGTGAGCATCTCGCGGTGGTAGAGCCGGAAGCTGTTGGTCACATCCTTTGCTTTGATCGAGAAAGCCACCCGGAACGTCAGGTTCAGCAGATAGGACATGGCCACCAACACCGCTGGGTTTTCCGTGTGTCCGCCCGATACGTAGCGGCTGCCGATCGTGAGATCGTTCTGTTCCCGCAGCGCCCACATCGACGCAAAGTATTGCGGGCTGTGGCTTCCGTCCGCGTCCATGCAGAGCATGTAGCATCCGCGCGCTTCTGTGATGATTGTGCGCACGGCATCACCGAACGTATTGCCGCCGCTGCGTCGAACATGCCGCGCTCCATGCGCCGCGCAAACCTCCGCTGTTTCGTCCATCGGTTCCTGCGTGTCTACGATCAACACTTCAAAGTCCGGCGTAAGCGCCGCCGCTGCTTCAAAAATCCCAGGCAAGATGATTGCAAGGCTTGCCGCTTCGCGGTAAGCGGGAATGCAGATGGAGAGTTGCAGGGGTACTTGCGAGGTGGAAGACGAAGCCTCAGAACTACGGGGGTTCATCATAAGTATCGCTCTGGCTCCGTGACGGGTAATTGGCTGAATGAGGCTCGGGCGAGCTCCCATACAGCATACGCGAGGTTCGTCCGCGGCTGCCAACCCAGGCTCTGCGTACGAGAGATGTCCGCCACCAGACTCAGCGGCTCGAGTGGATGAAACGGCCGCGCGCCCATCTGCACGTCAACGTCAAGGGCCAATTGCTTCACCACAGAATGCACGATGCGCCCGAGCGAAACCGCGCGCCCGCTACCGATGTTGAAGATGTCGCGGCTCGGCTGATCGCCTTCTTCGAGGATCATCGCAATCGCATCCACAACATCCTGCACCGCGCAGAAGTCGCGCAACTGCGTCCCTGAAGACATCACGAAGGGCCGGCCCTCCTGCGCGCAACGCAGCAGCGTCGGAAACAACCGGTCGCCGCCATCATGCAGCCCAGTAAACGAGAACGGCCGAACGATCGTCAGATGACGGTTGAGTTTCTCGGCTCCGGCACGCAGCAGGCAGTCGGCAGCAGCCTTGCTCGCTCCATACGGATGCAGCGTATTCACCGGATCGCTTTCGCGGCAGGGCCGCTCCTGCGATCCATAAACCATCCCTGTGCTCACATTGATAAAGTGACAGTGGTCCACATCGCACGAGGCGCGGAACAGGTGCAGCGTTGCCGCTACGTTGAGATCCACAAAATCGAAGTAGCTGAAAGCGGAGGGCCGAACACCGCTGGCCGCGGAATGAATGATGGCATTTGGCTGAAAGTTCGCTACCGCCTGCTTCAGGCGGACCGTATCGGCCATATCCACCTGCTCTATCGTCACATTGCCGAAACCTGCAAACAGCTCCGGATCAGGACGCCGCATCAGCAGGAGCAAACGCATCTCCGGATGGTTCAAAGCCAGATGGCGGACAACATTATACCCCAGCGTGCCCGAAGCGCCGGTAATCAGCACACGTTCCAGATGGGGCCGGACCCCGGCTACAGTAGCGAGCATAACCCTCCAAAGGATGTCTTCATCTTACGATGCCGAGTTTCCAGCTAAGGATGAGTTTGGATGAGGTACCATCCCTCGCCTTCCAAATAGTCCTGACGATCCACCAGCTTCCATTGGTGGCTGGCCAGCTTCTCCATGATCATTTCGTCCAGCGCGCGATGCGCGATGGGTTTGCCGCCGTTGTACTCCACCTCGTGGGCACTCAGGACAAAGATCTGGCGTTCATACAGAATCCACTTCGGTGGCGCATCATTAAGCTGCTGCATCAGCGTTTGCACGGTCTCCGGCGTTGTGGTGTCGAACCAGGTTTGTACGTAGTTGTGCCACGGAGGGGTCGCGCAAAAATAGTTGGCATACGAGTAAGGCAGCGATAGAAACTCAGGCTGAGGTCCCTGCGGATCAATGTTGCGGCAAACGGACTGATTGAAACGCAGTGCGTTTGATTCGATATACATCGGCCCATACACGGGATGGCGATACCACTCACGACCTTGAAACATTGGCTGGTACAGATAGGCGTTCCACCAGTATGGCGTGTTGGCCTTGTCCACCATTCCCGCTACGGCTATCACCAGCGCCACTGCTACCACCGAATCGCTCAGCCACCGAAAGCGCCCATCGAACGGTAGCCAAAACGTCGCCAGTAGAAACAGCAGCGCCATGCTGATTGTGCTGTTCGAAGTTCCGTTGGCCTGTGACACGGCCGCCGAAACCAGGGTCGCCACCGGTATGAAGATCAGCATCTCCCGCGCGTCCCACCTGCGCCTTTCGCTTCCGAACTTCGCCATCAACAGACGAATAACGACCCAAAGGCAAAGCAGATACAGCAGCGTCTGCACGGTCGCATTGATAGACGTAATAAAGACGCCGTTCCACAAGGCCCGACGAATCGGCATCAGGGCCAACCCAAAGGCGGCCAGCACCGCGGCCACCAGCTCGGCGCTAACGACCGCACCCGCCGTATCCTTCCAGTAGCGCCTGGCCAGCGCGCCTACAGCCACGAGGCCGAGAAACCAGAAACTGCGCTTGCTATGCGTAACGCGGTGCAAGTTGTCCAGCACGGCCAGATAAGGCCCCCTCATTACCACGCTGGTGCCACCCTTGGCCGCTGCCGCGTGGAAGATCGAGTTAGCCAGGTAATCGTGAAACGTATCGCCTGTCAGGTGGACGATTAAAGCGATCGTCGCTCCCACACACAGGCTATAGAGCACTGTCGAGATTGTCTTACTTCGCTGTGACAGGAACAACACACACAACCCAGTGGCGGTGAGAAGCGTGCCGCCGTCAGTGGATCTGTTCGTAAACGAGAGACCGGCGATGACTCCCGCAACTGCCACCCATGTGAGCTGCCGCCGAAGTGTTTCGGCGTGGTACAAGCGCAACAGGACCACCATCGCATAGAGCACGAAGATATCGTTGACGACGTGAAAGTCGTCGAAGCGAAAGGCGACGAAGAAGATGTCGACGAAAAAGGCCATCGCGAAAATGCAGGCCTTTCGCCAATCCGGCCATGCAGACTCGCGTAGCAACAACAACATCCCGAGGCAGAGCACAAAAACATGAATCAGCGCCAGTGTCTCGTAAGCGAGAACGCTCTTACCGGTCAGCATCATCCAGACGTCAGTTTCCAGTACGTAGAATGGCTGCAGCGGAGTATGTAAATCCGCATAGAGCCTCACGCCATGGTGGACCAGCGTCGCATACCAGAACCAGCTCGCTTCGCCACCCAGCTCCACGTTCGCAATAAGGGCCGCGCCAAAGAGAAAGCAGAAGAGGAACGCCAAGACTTGATATCGGTTGCTGGAAAGCCAGAACCGAATGCTAAAGGATTGGCTATTGGACATGGACTAAGATTGTCTCCGCTGGTTGGAAAGGCAGTTGAACTGGTCTCGCATCGACCGTACTCACTAGATTACACTTCGAGGGCGCGCTCGATGGAGGGATCGTCAGCGAGGTCTTTGCGCCCAGGTGTTGCTGGCGGCGCCAGACGGTGACCCCTGCGCATAAACGGCTTCTCCACAAGATAGAAGCTTAGACAGGCGAAACCAAAGGTTACGTTGAGTTGATAATTGCGCACCATCAGTAGCGCGCCAAACCAGAACTTCCAGGGTTGAACGATCCAACCAGCAAAGACTAAGACTGCAATAACGGCGAGGTACACAAAAGACGCCGGCTGAATGCGAAAGAAGCGCCGAATATAGAACCCACGAATATTCAGCGTGCCCAGCAGGCTTTCTTCTTCAAGGATGCGAGTGCAGATAAGAATGCCGCTGATCGCAAAAAACATAATGACGAAGCTGCCGCCCACATCCTGCAGGGAACGAAGACTCCACGAACCAAATCAGATAGTTGATCCATGATCCAGCAGAACGCCGAGGATCGAGAGAGCACGCCAGCCATCCAGGCTCGGCAGATAGCCGGTCTTCTTCAGAGGTTTCATCGACAAGCCAAGACCTTCGCTGTGGACTTCAGACTTCGCAACGAATGCTCCAATTTGGGGATCTCCGCGATGTATTACTGAATCGCGGTGGGAAGAACGCGAAGCTGCTCAGCTTCCTTCTGTTCGTAGCGTTTCTCTGCGCGGTTCGCTAAGAACGAACCGATTCGGATCATAGGCTCTTCAAGCAGATGATAGCCCACCGCTGAAAAAATCGTCAGCGACCCGATAATGACGAAAAGCTGAAGAAAGAGGGGCCGGTGCGGCAGCAGATAGAGGCCCAAGACGAGCGAAAAAGGATGCGCCAGATACAGGCTATAAGAATATTTCGCCACTTGGTGACTAAGTTTGATGAGCCAACGAGCTGAAATCTGACGAAAAGTCGGCAAGCCTAATCCCACGAGGAGACACAGCCAACTTGCAAGCCTCCAGCCCGGCTGGATCATGAATACGCACCACAGAAGAAGGAGGAAAATCGGGAGAGCCCAAGCGGGCAGCTTTGCCTTATAGCGGCCAAAGCCTACATATGCCATTATTCCAGGAAGAAAGTATGGAATGCAGAGGAAGAAGTTGTGGGCCACACCCGGGAATGTCACCCTGCAGATTGCGACGATAAATCCCCAGAAAACTAGCAGCGGCCAAAGGCTGAAGTTGCGACGCACGAAGAAGAACAGCAACGGAAGTCCGAGGTACATCTGCACCTCGTAGGGCAAACTCCACATAACGCCTACCGGAAGGTAGTTACCGTGCAGATTGGGAAGAAGCAGTCCCGCGAAGACAACATCTTTGTAGGTGGGTGGCGAAGCGTAGTGAAAGAAGCTCACAGGGGTACCGTCAACCGGCGCGCGGAAGATCAGTGTGATCGCAATCGCAAAAAGAACAAGCGGATAGATACGAAAAATCCGGCGGATATAGAAATCAAGCGTGTGGGGTTTGCGCTCAAGAGACCACATAAGCACCAGCGAGGTATGAACAAAGAAGATGAAAACGCCGACCACGCCCATCCATGCAATTTGCCAGTAACCGATTTTCTGTATCTGGTAGGCGAGAAGAACGTGCTCGACAACCACGGAGAGTACCGCAACGGATCGAATTAAATCCAGATTGGGAAGAGCACGCATCCCATCAGTGTAGTGACACGACGAAGTTTTCGCAGACTGAACGGATTTCTGGACACTCTCGAGCCCTCAATCGCCCTGTCTATGAGCGCAAACCCAAGGCCTTTGACTCTGGACTTCAGTCCTCGTAACGAAGCTTCAGTTTAAGGAATGGCCGTTCCAGCAGGAAGTAGCTCGCTATGGATAGCAAGAGCGTGCCGCAGAAAGCGAATGCAACCGCAGCGCCGGGGCTGGAGGTCCAGCGAAACATCAGATAGCGGTAATAGTGACTGGGCAAATCATGAAATACATAAAATCCATAGCTAATTTTCCCCAGCGCCCGTAGGGGTGAAATTTTCAACAAGCGGGAGAGCCAGTTCCGGGGGTTCAGACACATCAGAATGATGCCCAGGGCAAGCAGGTCCGCTATCGTGATGCCGAAGTAAAAGATCCACGTCGCTTGTCCGAGCGGGTTGGGGACGAGGCGGTTGAAGAGTCGCGGATAGAGGCGGCACACAACCAGGAGAATGGTAGCGACCCAGAAAAGCCAGGAGCCAGCAGCACGCAGGCGGACGGCGCTGCTGCCGCGCAGGACGAGGGCCGCTGCGCCACCCACAAGGAACTCATCGAACCGGAAGAAGATGAGATTGTGTAAGACAACCGCACCGACGAACTTGCTGCTGAAGACGAAATGGCAGGCCAGACGAAGCAGCGTGACGAGAACGACACCACCTATGCAGATGCGCAGAAGCGCAATACGTTTGCGCACGGAATAAACAACAAGGGGCCAGATCAGGTAGAACTGCTCCTCCAGGCAAAGCGACCAGAAATGTCCCGAATTGATGTAAAGGATTTGTAACGGCTGAGACACTAAAGGATGGCTGATGATGCCAAGAGAGTAATTGTGCGATGGATAAAGAGTTTTTAAAACTCCGATGAAATTGCCGAGGTACAGCGGCCACAGCAGATTGATCGGCTTCCAATCGATATGCACCAGTGGCGTCAGCAACAGCAAGCCCAGCCAAACCGCATAATAAAGTGGGAAGATACGCAGGGCGCGACGAGCATAAAAGTCGCGGAATCGATGGCGACGATCTTGACTATCAAACAGAATGCCAGTGATGAGAAAGCCAGACAGCACGAAGAATAGGTTGACGCCAATCCAGCCAGCCTCGAACGAAAGATAGTGCGTGGCGAAGACCATTAGAACCGCGATAGCGCGGAGACCGTCGAGCGCCGGATAATAAGGCCGATCGGGATTCGCTATTTGGCTTTGTGCGGTCAAGCGGCTCCGAACGAGTCTGATGCAAGTTTGTCCATCTCCGTTGATCCTGCAAGTGGCTCAACGAAACGGATGCCTCTTTCCCTGCGAGAATATTCAACCACAACATGCCTCGACACTCGCTCTCTTCAAAAGTAAGGGGGACGCGCCGAAGCGCATCCCTTCTTACTTTCGGCGAAAACCTGAACCTACATCTCTTTCACACCATCCACAAACGCCTTCAGCTTGCGCGAGCGCGACGGATGCCGCAGCTTGCGCAACGCCTTGGCCTCTATCTGCCGAATGCGCTCACGCGTCACCTGGAAGCTCTGCCCGACCTCTTCCAGCGTGTGCTCCGATCCATCCTCAAGCCCAAAGCGCATCTTGATCACACGCTCTTCACGCGGGGTCAGCGTGCGCAGCACCTGCGACGTGTACTCCTTCAGGTTGACCGAGATCACAGCGTCAGACGGGCTGACAGCCATGCGATCTTCGATGAAGTCGCCAAGATGCGAATCTTCCTCTTCACCGATCGGCGTCTCCAGTGAAATCGGTTCCTGCGCAATCTTTAGCACCTTGCGGACCTTTGCCACCGGAATATCCATGCGCTTGGCAATCTCTTCCGAGCTCGCCTCGCGACCAAGCTCCTGCACTAGCTGACGGCTTGTGCGGATAAGCTTGTTGATCGTCTCGATCATGTGGACCGGGATACGAATCGTACGCGCCTGGTCGGCAATCGCACGCGTAATCGCCTGACG
>JAMFSR010000003.1 GCA_026225395.1 Granulicella sapmiensis | reverse complement strand
TCGCCGCCGAAGACATCGCCTACAAAACCGAAGACGGCTCCTGGTACTTCCGCATCAAGCGTTTCCCCGCCTACGGCCAGCTTTCCAAGAAAGACCTCGACGGCATCGAGGACGGCGCCCGCATTGACTCCGACGAGTACGAAAAAGACTCCGCCCGCGACTTCGCCCTCTGGAAAGCCACCAAGCCCGGCGAAACCTCCTGGGACACCGCCATCGGCACCGGTCGCCCCGGCTGGCACATCGAGTGCTCCGCCATGGCCATGAAGTTCCTCGGCGACAGCTTCGACCTCCACGCCGGCGGCGAAGACCTCATGTTTCCGCACCACGAAAACGAGATCGCCCAGTCCGAGGCCTGCACCCACGTCCAGTTCGCCCGCCACTGGTTCCACGTCCGCTTCCTGCTAGTCGAAGGCAAGAAGATGTCCAAGTCCGAGGGCAACTTCTACACCCTCCGCGACCTGCTTCTCAAAGGCCACCGCGCCTCGGCCATCCGCTTCCTTCTGCTCAGCGTCCCCTACGGCCAGCAGCTCAACTTCACCTTCGACGCCCTCGCCGCCGAAACCGCAGCCGTCGATCGCCTCCGCACCTTCCATGCCCGCATCCAAACCGGCCTCAAAGACAACAAGTGGACCGAAGCAGTCGTCGACCCATCCCTCGCTGAAGCCATCGCCAAAGCCGACACCGACTTCTTCGCCGCACTCTCCAATGACCTCAACACCGCCGAAGCCCGCGCCCCTATCTTCGACATCCTGCGCTCCATCAACAGCGCCGCCGATCAAAACAAGCTCTCCCGCGCCGACGCCGAAGCCACGCTCGCCCTCCTCGCCAAGTTCGACAGCATCTTCGCCATCCTCGAAGACCGCGACGCCGAGCTCACCCGCGCCGCTCTCGCCTGGGCCGAATCCAACAACCGCATGGCCGATGTCGCTCCCGAAGTCCTGGAAAAGTTCGGCGCCAACAGCCTCTCCGACACCGACATCGACAACCTCATAGCCGAACGCACGCTCGCCAAGAAGCAACGCAACTTCGCCCGCGCCGACGCCATCCGCAACGAGCTCCTCGAAAAAGGCATCCTCCTCGAAGACTCCAAAGAGGGCGTCCGCTGGAAACGCAAGTAAAGCCTCAAGTAGTAGAGAGTAAGGAGTAAGGAGCAGAATCGATCTCTACGACTTACTCCTTACCCTCTACTACTTCCCTTCACTCCACCGCATCCCCCGCCATCCCCACAATCTCCCGCTTCGCACGATCCACGCGGCTATACACCACCATCGCCACCGCGCAGATAATAATCCCCATCCCCACAATCTCAGTCCCTACCAGCCGCTCACCCAACACCGCCGCCCCCAGCAACACCGCAATCACCGGGTTCACAAACGCATACGTCGACACCTTCGTCACCGCCACGTTCTGCAACAAATACGTAAACGCCACTAGCCCACACAGCGACCCAAACACCGACAGATACGCAATCGCCTCCAGCCCATGCACGGTCCACACCGCGCGATGCAGCCCTCCGGTCGCCACCGCCATGCTCATATTGAAGATCCCCGCCGCGCCGATCTGCCATCCCGTAGCCACAAACGTATCCGCCTTGAACCGAAACCGCCGCGACAACACCGACCCCACCGCAAACGAAAATGTCGCCCCCAGCAGCACAAACACCGCCAGCAGAGGCCGCGAGCTCCCACTCTGCGCATGCCCATGCAGCGAAGGCCACACCAGCACCGTGATGCCCGCCGTGCCGAGCAGCGTCCCGGCCCATCCACGCTTGTTCAGCGCATCGCCACCCTTGCCCATCACGCCCAGCACCATCTCCATCAGCGCAATCATGATCGGCAGCGTTGAAACAATCAGCGAAGCAAAGCCCGACGCCACCATCGTCTCGCCCCAGGTCAGCAACATATTGTTGCCGGACATGAACAGCAGGCCAATCAGCGCCAGCTTCCACCCCTCACCTTTCGGCACGCGCAGGCTCTTGCGCATCACCACGCAGATGATCGCAATCAGCGTCGCCGAAAGCAGGGACCGCGTCCCCGAAACCACCGGCACCGGCAACTGCTCTCCCGCCACATGGATCGCCACATACGTCGATCCCCACATCAGGTACACGCACGCAAAGGCAAGCAGCACGCGCGTCGATTTCGGAAGCCTGGAGAACATCTCCCTCCATGCTACGGCAAACAACAATGGCCGCCTCAAACCTCAAGACGGGCACCATCGCACTTATTCCCTGTTCCCTGCCCTTAGAAGTGAAACGACACTTCCCCTGTCAACGACCGCGGACTCACATAATGCGTTCCCGAGAAAGTCGAAAGGAAGTTATACAGCGCATCCTTGTTCGTCACGTTGATCGCCGTCAACCGCGCGGCAATGCGGTATCGATCCCCGCCAAAGTGCGCAATCCGATCGTCGCCCAGTGCCATGTCGAACAGGTTCCTCGAAGCAATACGCGAAGGATTTTTATCCGCATCCTCCGTATTGATCGCCGGCAGCTTTAGCAGCGTCGAGGTAAGCCCCGCAACCGTGCACTGCTGGAACCCGCTCAAGTACGTCGCCTTCACACCATTGCAAGCCAGCCCAGCCTGAGACTGCTGGTCAGGGCTCAACCCGCTCAGGATAATGCCGGGCTGTCCGCCAATCGTGGTCGCCGTTGCGGGATCGCAATCCGTATTCACTCCATTCGGGTTGTAGCAGGGCGCCGCCGCCGCAACGAGCCCCGAGTCATACCGCCAGTTGAACCCGAACCAAGTCGTCTTCCGGAACGGCATGTCGTACTGCAGATGCGTCGTCTGGTTGAACTTCTCGTCATGGTCGATGCGGAACGGAACAATACCCGAAGTCCCCGCCGCCGAGTTCGCCGTAGCCGGCGTCGCACCCACACCGCCAAGCTGCGGCGTAAAGAACCGCGCCGCCACCGACGACGCATTCACCTGCGCCGAAAATCCCTTCACCGGCGTCAGCGTCGCGCTCAACGCATATCCCGGAATCTTCGAGTTATGCCATTCAATCGGGAACGTGATCGGCGTCGTGCCGAGCACGCTGAAGTCATACGCGTTGTGCGTGTCCTTCCAGATGTACTCTCCGTTGAACACAAAGTGCCGTCCAACCGACTGCTCCAGCCCCGCATGGAACTCATTGCGGAACCCCGGATTGAACGGCGTCACCGACTGCGAGGCGCAGCTTCCATCCGCCAGCGTCGCAAAAATCGCATACAGCACCGGATCGCCGCAGCCCGTCGACGAAAGCACGAGGTTCTCGTTGAACGGAGTCTCCTGCGTACGCGCATACGAAGCCCGCATCACGGTCCCGGTCTTCTTCACGTTGTACGAAAGCCCCACACGCGGCTCAGCCTGCTTCTGAATCGTAAGTCCGTTGTAGATGTCCCCACGAATCCCGAGGTTGAACAACCAGTTGCCCGCCGTGATCGTATCCTCGCCATACAGCGCAAGCTGCTTCACATCGGCCTGCCCATGCCACGAGTACAGATGACCGCCGCGCGTCAGATCGTAAGGCACCAGCACCGGCGAGTACGTAGCACTCAGTGTCGGATCGACCACACCCAGCTGATCGTTCTCGCGCAAAAACGTCTGCGAGTACATCCCGCCCAGCTTCGCATTGTGGATGCCATGCGCATACGAAATATCCGCATGCGTTCCTGCATTCAACAAACTACGCTGCTGCGCCACAGACTCCTGCTGCTGATCCAGCGCATAGTCCGCCAGCGGATTATTGCTCGGGAAGTAGTTATATCCATCGCGACGAACATACGCGCCAAAGTTGAACACCGTATCGTCGTTCACAATATGCGTATATGACGGCGAAAAATCAATCGTGCCAATCTTCGACCGCTGATCCGTAGTCCCGTTTCCATTGCCATTCACCACGGCTTCATTCTCAAAGTCATTCGGCGTCTGGAACCACGACCTCGTGTACTGCGCGTTGAAGTGAATCGAGTCCTTCGGGCTCAACTGAAAATCAACACGGTCGAAGAAGTTTTCTTCATTGCCCTTGTCATGAAACACCGCAAACTCCGGCCCATCGAGAAACCGCCCCGACTGCAGACCGCTCGCCGCAATAAAGTTGCCCCAGTTCTTTCCGCCATAAGCCGTGTCGAACGACACGCTGCTCGAACCAAAGCTTCCATACGAAAACGCCACGCTGCCCGTAGGCTTCGTCACACCTTGCCCGGACCGCGTCGTCACCTTCACCACCAGGCTCGTCTTATCGCCATACTCAGCCGGCGGTGCGCCTTCAATCACCTCAAGCGACTGCACAGCCGCGGCCGGCAGCGAGTTCGAAAACACCTTGCTCTGCTGGTCCGTAATCGGCTGCCCATCCACGTTAAACGAGTTCTCCGCATGATCGCCCAACCCATGCATCAACCCGTTCGAATCTGCCGCAACGCCCGGTGAAGCCAGCGTCACAATCGAGCTCAACTCGCTCGACGCACTCTCAATCGGCAACCGGTCAATCAACGAGCGGTCGATGTCCGTATGCGCCGTCGGGTCCGTCTCCACCAGGTCCGGTGGAGCTTCCACCGTCACACTCTGGCTCGTCGAGCTCACGCCCAGCGACACCGGCACGTTCACCGCAACCACCGAGTTCACCTGCACCGTCTTGTTGAAGCTCTGAAAGCCCGAGTAATCCACCGTCAGCCGGTAAGGGTTGAACGGAATGTTGAAGAAGTGAAACTGCCCCGTATTATCCGAAGTCGCCGTGCGCGTATACCCGCTCACTGCATTCGTAATGGTCACCGTAGCGCCGGGTACCAGCGCTCCCGTGGGATCGGTCACGGTGCCGCTGAGATTACCCGCCGTAGCTTGCCCAAACGCAACACCGGCCGCAAACGCAAGCACCAGCCCGAGCGTGAACACCGTAGCGATCAGCCTGAGATTAGAAAATCGTTCCATCAAAACTCCTGTCTGTTATGACGCAGACTTCGGACGCCACATGCTGGCTATCCGCGTCCCCAATCGCTGTGCTTCAACACGAGCGTTCGATCGGGGCTCTCTTGTGAAGATCAACCGACGGATAAAGAGAACCGTCCCCTTGCTCGAAAAGAGCTTGGGATCTTCAAAACAAAAAGCTGTTACTTGGGAGTTATCCGAGAACGGGCGGGGGCCGGCTGAACCGCGCAAAGTGCCACTGACTGACCGGCAGACGGTCGACAGCGGAAACCAGTCGGCAAACCACCGTGGTCAGGCTGACAGCTGCAACCCTTGTAGAAACCGGCAACGCCGAGTGCATCGCCACGCAAAGCGGGCAACGCTCTTCGCCGCCTGGAGGCTGCGATCCATCCGCCAGCTGCTCCACATGCGCCGCATGGTGAGGCAGCCAGTCGCCGTGGATGTGAACCACCTGCGCCGAACTTGCAAAGCTCACCAACAGCAAACAGGCGCTCGCCAGCACTCGCAACCAGAAAGGATGTGAGTGTGCCGCAGCTCCGCGTTGGAGTTGTTTCGTCAAAGGGTTCAGGTCAGGTTCGCAGCTCAAAATCCGCGAGCTACTTACAGTATGACGCATTCAGCCGAAAAATGGACGCACGACAGCATTTCAGCGCCTTCTGAAAGAGTTGTTCATCCTGAGCGTCGCGAAGGACCTGCTGTTCGCCAGTAGCGCCTCAGCGCTCCTTAAGCCCCCGCCTTCAACGCCTTTGTCAGCGCCGGCACAATCTCAAACAAATCCCCCACCACCCCAACATCCGCAATCTCAAAAATCGGCGCCGCCTCATCCTTATTGATCGCAATCACCGTCTTCGCCCCCTTCATCCCCACCAGGTGCTGAATCGCCCCCGAGATCCCCACCGCCATATAAACCTTCGGCGCCACCGTCTGCCCGGAGCTCCCCACCTGCCGCTCCATCGGCAACCAACCCGCATCACAGATCGGGCGCGAAGCCGCCAGCTCCGCTCCCATCGCCGCCGCCAACTCCTCCACCATCGCCAGATTCTCCTGCTCCCCAATCCCGCGCCCCACGCTCACAATCACCTGCGCCGCACTCAGATCCACCGTCTGCGCCGCCTCCCGAAACGGCTCTCCCGCCCGCGTCCGAATCTGCCCCACTTCAATCACCGGCACAAACTCCCTCACCTCACCAGCCTTCTGGACCCTGGGCCCTGGGCCCTGACCCCTGTCCTGAAAACTTCCCGCCTGCACCGACACCAGACAAACCCCATCCCCCACATGCCGATACTCCGCGTTCAACTTCCCCTGCATCCACTGCCGCGTAAACACTGGCCCCGCCCCAATCGCCGTCACATCGCTGATCAGCACCTGCCCCATCCGTGTAGCCAGCGCCGGCGCATAATCCCGCACCTGGTACGTATGCGGAAACACCACATACCCCGGCTTCGCTTCCGCCACTAACTGCTGCAACGCCGCTACCCATCCATCGGCCGAGTACTTCGCCAACAGCTCATGCTTCACCCACCAGACATCAACACCAGCCAACGCAGCCAGCTCCGCCACCAACCCACCAGCCTCACCCACAACCGCTACCGAGCAGCCCACACCCAGCTCCGCCGCCAGCTTCTGCCCAGCAGCCAGCGCCTCCAGGCTCACCCGATGCCACTTGCCATCGCCGCGCTGTTCCATCACCACCAGCACACTGCTCATAGCTGCGACACTCCCAGAGGCGCGAGCATCAGGTTCGAGATGTTGCTCACAATCTCCTCAAACCCAAACCGCGGATCGGCCTTCAACTTCGTCCACTTCGGATCGCTCGAGAACACACTCCAGTCGGCTTCAAGATGCGCCGTATCCGGAAAGCTCAGCATGTACGTCAGGCTCGGCGCATGCGACCCAACCAGCGTGTCCCCAAAGAACACCAGCTCCGCGCCCGCCGACTTGAAGAACTCAAACTCGCCGCTATGGAACATCTCCACCTTCCGCACATGGTCCCGCATCGACGGACTCTCATACGTCCGCAGCTGAAACATCCTCTTCGCCTTCGTCGCCGTTGTCGATGGCGGCGTCACTCGCGGCCATCCCTCAAACGCCGAAAGCAGCCAGCTCTCCACCCGCGCAAACGCCGGAGCCCCCGCCGGTGCATTCCAGAACGCATCCGCCGCCTTCACAAACGTCTCATCCCTGCCCAGCCGCAAATCCACCGTCGCCAGCGCCTCCACCGACGTGCTCGGAATCAGCAGGTAATACGCCGGGGTATCCGGCCCAATCGTCAGCCGAAACGCCCCCACCGGACTCATCCCCATCTTGTTCAGCGCCGGGATCAACACCCCGAAGTAATCCTCCGTAAGCTTCAACTGCGGCCCCGTCTTCAGCTGATACCGCCGCAACTGATAGAACTCCTTCGCGCCCTTCGCACTCGCCTGCGCATCTGCTCCACGCACCATCGCAGCTGCACCCGCAGCCACCGATCCCGTCAAAAACTCCCGTCGTTTCATCGTCATCTTTCCTCCGCTCATCTCAACATCTTTAGCTTCGCAACAATCTTCGCCGCAATTTCATCAGCGGAGCCCGTCAGCATCTCCGTCCGCTTCACCCGCTCCGGAGCCGCCACCTTCAACACCTCATCCACACGCGGTCCACTTGCACCAGCCTCGACCGCCCGCGTCTCCTTGAGCTTCGCCCGCTTGATCCCCATCAACGTCGCATACCGCAGCTTGTTCCCACCCGACTGCACTGTCAGCAGCGCCGGCAGCGGCATCTCCACCTGCTGAAACCACCCATCCTCCAGCTCCCGCTTCACACGCAGCCCACCATCCACCAGCTCCACCGCCAGCACCAGCGTCGCATGCGGAACCCCCAGCAGCTCCGCCATCACCACCCCCGTCTGCCCCGCACCCAGATCATCCGACTGCAACCCCGTCAGCACCAGGTCCGCCGCCTCCGCCCTAGCCGCATCCGCCAGCAACGTCGCCACACCCAACGCATCCCGCGTCCCCAGCGACCCCTCACCCTCTTCCGGCACCACCACATGGATCGCCCGATCCGCACCCTTCGCCAGCGCCTCCCGCAGCGTACTCACCACCCGCTCCGGCCCTGCACAAAGCACCACAATCTCACCCTCACCCGCACGCTCCTTCAGCTGCAGCGCCTCTTCCAGCGCATAAGCATCCGGCTCATTCATCGTCCACGCCAAATCGCTCTCATCCACACTGCGTCCATCAGCGCCCACCCGCACAACCGCATCCCGCTCCGGAACCTGCTTCACCGCCACCACAATCTTCATGCTCTAAACCTCAACGCAGCGAAGCCTACCGCAACACCCTAACGACTGTCGCGCACCCGTAATCACTTCCCCGCGGGATACCCCTGCCACAAATACTCCAGCGCCTCCGGCAGCGTCTGCGCCCTCACCGCGCGATCCACATGCCCCGCATTTTCGGCAAACACAAACTGGTAGTGATACCCCTTCGCGGCCAGCACTTTCGCCATCTGCTCATTCGCCACAACCCAGTCATGCATCCCATCTCGCAGCGCATTCGGATTGAACAGGTCCCGATCCCCCACCTCCATCCACAGCCGTATCGGCTTCTTCGCCGACTTCGGAATCAACGTCTCATGAAACCCCCACGCCCCATGCGGAGTTTCCGCATCATGCGGCCACTGCTGGTTCACATACGTTCCCGAGTACGTCAGCACCCGGTGATACCACTCCGGGTGATACCACGCCATAATCAACGCACAAGACCCACCCGAGCTCCCTCCCGTCGTCGCCCGCCCCTCCGGATCTTTCGTCAACTTCACATGCGCCTCCGCCTCGACCCGCGGTAGCACTTCCTTCTCCACAAACTCCGCATACTTGCCCGACATCGTGTCATACTCCAGCCCGCGCTCACTCCCCTGCGCATCGCCGCCGCCGTTGCCAATCGAAATCGCAATCATCACCGGCACCTTATGCTCGGCAATCAATCCATCCAGCGCCGCAAACAGCATCTTGTCCGGCCCATCCGCCCCCACGATAAACGGCGCCACCGTCCCCGCCACATACTGCTTCGGCACATACACCGTCACCTTCCGCGTATAAGGCCCCGGATGGCTCGTCGTCACCACCATCGTCGCCGGGTCATTCGGATCAGCCACCCCAAACGTCCCCGGATCACGCACAATCCCCGGATACATCCTGCTGTCCGCCGAGCTCATCGTGAACTCAACCAGACTCCCCTGCAGCACACCATCCGCCATCTCCTTCGCAGGAGTATGCGTAGGCCCAAGAATAAAATTCCCATCGACATTCGCCGCCGGCACATCCCCATCCGGCAACTCCGCAGCCGTCACATATCCAGCCGTATGCGGATCACGCGTAGGCGGCACCGGCCGCGCCTGATGCGTCGCAGTAGCCGGCGACTCAACCACCGGCGCCGTCTGCGCCACCATCGAACCACTTCCCACCACCCCAACCCACAGCGCAACAGCAATACGAAGCATGGACGTTCTCCTGCCCGCCACTGTACCGCCCCGTACCCACACTCGTCACCCCATGGCTGTTGCCGTTGCCTTTGCCTTTCTTGCTTTCCATTCCAAGCGCAGCGAGCGAACCCGCTTCCTCCCGTTCTTCCCCCGCATAACCGACACATTCCACGCCGGAGCAATTAAGAACCCCCTCTCCACACGCAATCTCTCTAACATAGAAAAGAAACGCTCCACACAAGCGCTCGAATAAGCCGCAACCATCATGCCCACCGCAACCAACGAACCCCTCTTCGAAGACGACACCCGCAGCGCCCGCCAGATCACCCTCCGTATCATCCCTGCCGTCGCCTTTTCCTTCATCATCTATCTCTGTATCGGCTCCACGCTGGCCATCCTGCCGACCTACGTGCATCTCCATCTCGGCGTCAGCACGCTCCTCGCCGGCCTCATCGTCAGCTTGCAGTACATTGCCACCTTCATCAGCCGCCCCCGCGCCGGCCGCCTTGCCGACACCCTCGGCCCACGCCGCACCACGCTCCTCGGCCTCATCGCCGCCGCCATCAGCGGAGCCCTCCTTCTCGCCTCGCCCCTGCTCCTCCACTACGGCTTCTGGCCCAGCCTCACCAGCCTCATCCTCAGCCGCCTCGCCCTCGGCATCGGCGAAAGCATGATCGGCACCGGCGCCACCATGTGGGGCATCGGACGCACCGGCATGCACCACACCGCCAAAGTCATCTCCTGGAACGGCGTAGCCACCTACCTCGCACTCGCCATCGGAGCCCCACTCGGCGCCGTCCTCGAACCCCGCTTCGGACTCGTCTCCGTCGGCGCGCTCATCCTCGCGCTCTGCCTCATCGCGCTCCTCTGCGCGCTCCGCATGCCCGACACCCGCATCCACGCCGGCGAATCCGTCCCCATGCGCAGCATCCTCCTCCACGTCACACCCTACGGACTCGCACTCGCACTCAGCGGCATGGGCTTCGGAGTCATCGCCACCTTCATCACCCTCTACTTCGCGCACCTCAACTGGACCGGCGCCGCGCTCTCGCTCACCATCTACGGCTTCAGCTTCGTCATCATCCGCATCGCCTTCAACAGCCTCATCACCCGCGTTGGAGGCTTCCCCGTCACCATCGCCTCCTGCGCCATCGAAGTCGTCGGCCTCGCCTTCATCGCCCTCGGCCACACCCACGCGCTCGCCTACCTCGGCTGCGCTCTCGTCGGCGTAGGCTTCTCACTCGTCTTCCCCGCCCTCGGAACCGAAGCCGCCAACGCCTTTCCACCCTCCGTCCGCGGCTCGGTCATCGGCGTCTACTGCACCTTCGTGGACTTCTCCTTCTTCCTCACCGGCCCCCTCGCCGGAGCCGTCATCCACACCTGGGGCTACCGCGCCGTCTTCCTCGCCACCGCCGGAGCTGTCATCGTCGCCATCGCCATCACCGTCTGGCTGGCCTCTACGGTCAAACCACTAACCGCCGAAGCCTGATCTAGGGTGGACCTACATATTGCAACGCTTGCGTTTGTGATTTTTTAGAGATCCTAAGAAACTGTCATCTCGACCGAAGCGGAGCGTAGTGGAGCGTAGTGGAGAGACCTGCAGCTTGATGGCGCTGCCTCCACACCTGCGGACTTCTCCACTTCGCGGGACGATAGGATCGTTCGCTCCAGTCGAAATGACAAAGCTATTATCAAGCAGGAAATATCGATACATCCTACTCACGATCCATTGGATCCATCGCCAGCCAAGCCGCCACACCACCCAGCAACGCCAACACCACCAACCCCGCCACCATCAACGACACATCCCCACTCAAAAAACCAGCCCCACCAAGCGACGCCTCCACCTTCGCCAGCCCACCCTGCCGCAGCTCCACCACAACAAACCCCACCAGCACCGCCAATCCTACGAGCCAAGCAAACCACTGAGCCCCCCGCACCGGCCGCGCAATCGCCTCCATCGCCGCCTGCCTGCGCCGCAACTGCGCCCGCCACCAGATCACCCCGCTCGCCTGCAACCGAGCCTCACCCATCGCCGCAATCCGCGCCTGCTGCATCGTCGACGCCACCAGCACCAGATCCCCGCACCGCGCACACCCCACCACATGCTCACGCAGCTCCGCATCGCAAGCCGCCGGCCAATGCCCCGCTTCGAGCATCGCCGCCACATCCTTCTCACGTCCACAGTTCAAACTCACAACGCCCTCCTACTCGAACCCTCGCGCAGCAACTCCGCCATCCTCCGCCGAGCCCGAAACAGCAGCAGCCGCACACTCGCCGAACCCAGTCCCGTAATCTCCGCAATCTCCTTGTGCGAGTACCCCTCCGCATGCGCCAGCCATAAAATCTGCTTATCCCGCGGCCTCATCTGCGCCATCGCCGGCCCCAGCATCGTCAGCGCCTCCACCTGCGCCGACCCATCCTTCACCGCAAACACTTCCTCCGCCACATCCTCAATCGAGGTCGTCTTCGCCTGCCGCCAATGATCGCGCATCAGGTTCGTCGCCACCCGGAACAGATACCGCCGGCAATCCACCTCGCCCCGCGCCATCTGCGCCGAGCACAGAAACCGCACAAAGCTCTCCTGCATCAGGTCGTCGGCCAGCGCAGCATTGCCCGAAACCCGCGCCAGGTAAGCCCACAAAGGCCGCGCCGAACGCTCATAGAACCCCGCGAACGCCTCGTTATCCATGGGCAGCGCAGCGTCCGCCATCGCGGTATCGCCGTCCCCAAACCGCGGAAGTACCTGTTGCCACGTCATCGCTCGCACTCCCTTCCGCCGCCGCATCGGCCGCACTCACTGCCGGCTTCCAGTATCCACCCCCGGCATCAGCCCCAGCCTGCCGGCCAGCACCCAGGTAATCACAGCCGACACCACAAACCCCAGCCCGGGCATCAGAAAAACCGTTCCAATCACCAGCAGCGGCGCTCCCTCATGCGGCAAAGCCCGCCGCAGAAAAAGGAGGCCGAAGCCGAGCAGTCCCAGCACGACTCCGACCTGGAGAGAAAGCAATACCCGCGAAACCACATTCGGCAACCGCTGCCCGGCTTCTATATCCATTGGAATCGGCGCTGCCTCCAGGAACCGCCTTCCCGCCTCGCTCTGCATATACGCCAGCAGCTCCTGGTTGCTCCCAAACCGGTCCATCAGCTTGCTATGCGCTTCCACCTGCAGCCGCGAAGCTCGCGTCCACCGCCTGTTCTGCAACAGCACATAGATCAGCCACAGCACCGCCGCCAGCACACACACAAACACCAGATAGGGAACGATCAATTGCATCACCCGCTCCCCCGGCGTATCTTCCCGCCGCGGCCCACCTTCGTTCGGCCACATCTTCCGCTGCAGCACATCGAAGTGCCGGTTGTGCTCTCGATCCAGCTCCGTAAATAAATAGAAGTCCGGATTCCGAGCCACCTCCGGATGCGCCACCACATACTGCGCCAGCTCCGGATTCACCCGCCCCACATACGCCTCATCGCCCAGCAGCGAAGGGTCCCGCTCCAACACCTCCACCAGCGTCGGACTCAGCCTCACCAGCTTGATCAGCCCCTGCTGCGTCACCACCGGATCAGTCTCCGGCACAACCGCCGCCTGCGCTGCAACCACCGAAGCTTCCTTCACCCGCTGCGCCTGCACGGTCGCCGGCCCCAACACCGTCACACCAACCCAAACCACCCCCAGCAACCCACGCCCAAACATTTTCATCTCGAAACTCCTCTCGCGAACAGCAATCATCCATCGGTTCTGTTCTTACAACGGGCGAGCAATGCCTTCGGTTAACAGGAAAGTTCATGAGGCAGAGATACAGTGTTGATATCCGGATCAGCACAAGCCGAAAATGGCGCACCTTAACACAAGCTGACCCCACCGTTTCGTATTCGGCCACCCTGGAACAATCAACCGATCATTCTTTATCACGGCACTATCGCACGGTCGGCTACAGAAATAGTTCAGAACGGAATCGATCTTTCCCTCGGACGCCCCAACGTTGATTTTGGCCGAGGGTTCTACACCACGACGTCAAGGGCGCAGGCTAGAAGGTGGGCCGAAGTTGTCGCCGACGGCGCAGGAGAAACGTCCGCAATTGTCAGAGTGACTATGCGGCGATCAGCCCTCAGCCGCCTGAGAACTCTCGCGTTCGTTCGCGGCACTCCGGACGCCACCGACTACTGGAGTTTTGTCTCCCATTGCAGACGCAAGCTCCAGCGATCCCCTTACACGGATCAGTATTATGATGTTGTTTATGGGCCTATTGCTCAAAGCTGGTTTGGGATCGATGAGTCCAAGGTATTCCCGGGCTATGACCAAATCAGTTTTCACGGTTCTATCGCTCAACAGATTCTGCGCAATCCAAATCTCTGCGAAATGGAGGTGTTGGGATGATTCATCTTTCGAAATTAGCCCAGCCTAAGAAACGAGTCGCTTATCGAGCGGCCGTTCAGGCTTGCTTGGAAACGTTCTATAACCAACCCACCTCTACCGCAAAGGCCCTTGTCGACGCATGGTGGCATCGAATTTCGGAAAGACCATCTTTCCACTCTGGCCTATTCATGCATGCCGAACCCATAAATACAGCGGCGCTGATCGCTCGCCAAAAGGTCGTCGAAATCAGTGAGGACAACGAAGCCATCTATGACCGATTGCTGAAACACTGTCGCGATCTTGCCGCGCATACAAAGGTTGAAAAGCCATCTGCTATCGATGTAGCAGATGTCAAAACCGCCCGTCAGCTAATTCGCGAAAAGGAGACGATGTCTCGGGCGAAGGCAAAACGATCAAAAGCTGGGCAGCTAAAGCACCTGATTGCGGTCAACTCTTAAGACACCCAATACCTTCTGCAGGCACTCCGTCATGCTGCATAACGCAGTGCCTGCAGAACGTCCTCGCGCTCCAGGTACGGATAATCCACCAGTACCTGTTCCACGGTCCGCCCGGCCCCAATCTGTCCCACGATGGTTCCCACAGTCACGCGCATCCCGCGAAGACATGCCTTGCCGCCCATCACATCAGGTTGCTGGGTAATACGATCCAGTTGTCCCATAACGAGCTCCCTTCGCGACTTCCTTCAGCATAGCTCCAGAGGGCGCGTATGGCCACTTACGTACCTCAATCTTTACAACCTCCTTACGACTCCCCTACGCCTTTCTTATGCGCAAAAGCAGAGCATCGTCTTATGTCGGACAACAACACTTCCGCGCAGATCAACGGACAAACAAAACAGCAGATCCTTCAGGCCGCTCAGGACGAGATGGCACGCTACGAAAAAGACATCAAGGACCAGGCCGTCCAGGAGCAAAAAGGCTTCGACCTCTCAACCGTCCTCATCCTTCTTCTCCTCTTCGTCTTCACCTGCGGTCTCATCGTCTCCTTCGCCTGGCGGCCACTCACGACGGCTCCCTCATCCAGCACCCAACAACAGCAGGCCAACTGACATGAACCCCACAGGCCCCCCTCCATCCATCGGCAAAACCGGCAATCGCCTCAGATCGCTCCTGGTCTTCAATCGCCATCGCCACATCAAGCCCACGCAGCTACCCGGCAAACCCTCATCCCGCGCCGACCTCGCCATCCTCCTCGTCGCCCTGCTGACCGCCGCAGCGATAGCCGTCCTGATCTTCACCCACCTCCCCGGACATCCCTGAAGCCGTCGCGGCCGCATACCAACCATCGCCTCACTCCAAAGGCATGTTCAGCCGCGAATTCTCCTGTGCTCTGGTCGCTATCCACACTCCAAACACCACAAGGCCACTACCCAAAATCTGCGGGAACGTCAGCTTTTCGCCAAATAGCAGAAACGCAAACGTTGCCGTCAGTGGCGCAACAGTAAGCAGTACCACCGACGTCACCGTAGCTGGCAGATGGCCCAGCGCATACGTCAGGCAGAAGTACCCAATAACCTGGCACACCATCCCCAGCCCCAGTAACGCAGCCAGCGAACGCACGCTCGGCACAGCGAGCGACACATGTGTCACCACCGCGAACACCAGCAGCGCCAGCGCACTCCCTGTCGCCGAAAGCGTCACCAGCGCGCGTGTATCAAAGTCCTTGCGCGACCACTCCGTGCTCACCAGATACATCGCAAAGCACACGGACGACCCCACAGCCAGCATGTCCCCCGCCATCTCCGAGCGCATATGCGACGCATCCACCGAGACAATCAGCCAAGCCCCCGCCAGCGCAATCGCCAGCGCCGTCCAGAACCGCCCCGAAGGCAGCTTGCGTGTGATCGCCCACGTCAACAAACCAACCGCCAGCGGTGCATTGTTGGCAAGGAACGTAGCGCTTCCGGCAGACGTATGCAGCACCGCTGTATTGAACAGCCCGACATCTCCGGCGAAAAATAACCCGCTCAGTCCAGCAAGCCAAAACCCAGACGTTGGAGCACTTGTCCACTGCACTCTGGACGTCAACAGAACAACCCAAAGCACAACCGCTGCAAAAAACATCCGGTAGAACGCCGAGGCGACGCCCGGCATCCCCGTCCATCGCACAAAAATCGCAGACCACGAAATAGCAATTACGCCAACAGCCAGCCCCCCATAGGCGGAGACACCTCTTACCTTTGCCATCCCTGCATCCTACCGGGAGGTCGTGGAGCCAGACCCGCTACAACACCCGTCCGTTCGTCAACTCAGATCCCAAGCTTCTCAAACAGATCCTTGGCATCCCCCGCGCGGCGCACCCCTTCTCCGCGAGCACTCTTGCGCAACGTCTTCCGAGTCAGCTTATTCGGATTGAGATCAAACGGAATCGCTCCATCTTCTACGATCACATTGATTCTCGAGTGCATAACCGCATTCTCAGCCATATCCAGACTTTAGACCAAACAGGCTGCTCTAAGCTACGCGGTCGGCAACGCCAGTATTGCCCTAATTTGGTTTTCCGCACTCAGACCTCAAGAGCGGCCATCAATGTGCTGCGTACCCATTCTGAGACGGTCTGCTCTTTGGCCTTTGCAGCCTTCTCTATCCGCTTCCGGTCGTCTGGGTTGAGGCGTACCGGCATGATCTTGGCCTTGGCTTCCCCTTTAGGCAAGACGGGTCTACCGACCTTCTTAGGTTTGGGCATTTCTGAACTCCTGCACGATGGCACGTTTGCCACGAATTAAATGTATTACATAATTTCGCGCCTAGTCAAGTGTTTTTGTGATACATTTTTCCGCATGATAAAGAAATTGTGGGTCATAGGGATAGTTGCGGGAGTCATTGCAATACCATTGGTGGCCCGTCATGAGCATCGCGCACGCGAATACTATGAATCCAGACGCACCCAAGATTGCTTGCGTAGCGCACTCAGTCTAGCGGAGCGTCATGACTGCCAAAAAGACGCTCAAAGCCGCAAGGATTACGTGCCATGGTGGGACGACCTCTTTGCATGGCCCGCCGGGATTGAGACTCTTGCGCTCATAGCTACTTTGGCTGCAATCATCTGGCAAGCCTATGAGACGAGGAGGGCTGCTAACGCTCAAGCGGATGGAAATAGGGCTTGGGTATTCGCCGATCTTGAGAAGCTTGGCGGCCAGATGTATTCCGTTGGCTCTGGAGATGGCCCCCCTAAAACCTATCTCATGTTGAGATTGAACTTCAGTAATCAAGGGCTTTCCCCGGCGTGGGTAGAAACCATTCAAGCGCACATGGAGATATTGCCAAGGAAGCAGACTCCACCCAAAAAAGTGGAATTCTATTCCTTTCCATATCGCTTTACGCTCATGGTGAAAGGGAAAGAAATCATGAATCCCAACTTTGAGTGTCTCGGGCACCTGACCGGGGAAACTGACGATCTTTTTATTTGGATCGTGATCAAGTATCACGATGGGCATGGAATCCAAGGCGAAACCAGTCTCGGGTATGGAATGAATCCATCCGGGATGCTTTTTAGGCAGAGCAACATTCCCCAGAGAAACTACAACAAGTAACGTCCCCGCCATAACCACGAAATACCAAATTAGGACACTACCGGCAACGCCCGCGCCGTCAACTGCGCAATATCCAGCAACTGCGGCGGCTTCGTCCCACCCACAGCTCCCAGCGCATCGCGAAACATCGTGTTGCAGAACGGACAAGCCGTCCCAATCGTCTCCGCCCCGGTAGCCACCAACTCCTGCGCCCGCACATGGCTCACCCGCTCGCCCGTCTCTTCCCCCAGAAAAACCAACCCACCCCCGGCTCCGCAGCAGAAGCTACGCTCATGGTTCCGCTCCGCCTCCACCAACTCACCCGCACGCGCCACCACCGCCCGCGGCTCCTCATACACATCGCGATATCGACCCAGATAACAAGGGTCGTGATACACAATGCTCTCCCCGGCCTTCTTCGGCAACCGATCCGCGAACCGCGCCATAAACTCCGAATGGTGCTCAATTTCCGGAGCCACTCCATACGCGCGCCAGTCCGTAGCAATCGTCCTCACGCAATGCGGACAGATCGCCACAATCTTCTTCACCTTCGCCGCCTCGAACCCCTTCAACCCCGCCTCCGCCAGCGTCCCAAACACCAGGTCATTCCCCAACCGACGCGCTGGGTCACCCGTACACTTCTCCTTCTTCATCACCCCAAAACTCATCCCCAGGTACCGCATCACCCGCGCAAAATCCGCAATGATCTCGCGTCCCTTGGGGTCATACCCACCCATGCAACCGAGCCACAAACAGTACTCCTGCGATCCATCGAAGATCGGAAACTCTTCCGTCACCACAAACTTGTCCCGCTCCAATGCACTCATCCCCAGCGCATTGCCCTGTTTCTCCAGCGCCAGGAACAGCTTCGTCCCATGCCCATCCTCCCACGCCCCCGTATTCACCGCCCCACGCCGCAGCCCCACCAATATCGGCAGATGCTCCACCCCCACCGGACACTGATACTCACACGCCCCACACGTCGTACACTCAAACGCCGCCTCCATGCTCATCGTCTTCACAAACGAATCCTGCATTCCCGGCTCGCGCATCTCCTCCAACAGCGGCACCTCACTCCGCGGCCCAAACGCATTCAGATACCCCCGCACCCCCAGCACAATCTCCTTCGGGTTCAGCACCTTCCCCGTAGCCGACGCCGGACAGTGCTCCGTACACCTCCCACACTCGACGCAGCTGTAAGCCTGCAACGCAATCAGCTGCGTCAGATCCTTCCCCGCGACCAGCCCAAAATCGTCACTACCCTCGGAGTCATCCAGTGTGGGAATCGCGGAAAACTCACCCCGCTTGAGGAAAACCGTCAACGGACTCAGCACCAGATGCAGATGCTTCGTCCGGGGAATCAGAGGCAGAAAAACCAGCAAAACCATGGTGTGAACCCACCACAAACTCACCACAAACACTCCATAACTCTCCACAAAAAAGTCACCTAAAAACGTGGCCATCAGCACGAAAATCAGCCCAGCAATCACCCCCGACTCCACCGAAATCTTGCCCAGCCACCGCGGTCGAGTCACAAATCTCCGCCAGAAAAGCCCGGCAATCGACACCGCCACCAGCACCGCCCAAACCCCTGCAAACCAAAAGTAAAACGCTCCAAACCACCCCATATGTTGCAGAAAACCAAGGCCAAACGCCGTCGCCAGATGATTCAAGCTCACCAGCGCAAAGGCAAGGAAACCCCAGAATACAAACGCATGCGCCAACCCCGGCAACGGCCTTTGCTCAATCACCTTCGCTTGGCAAAGCACCTCCCAAACAAACACCCAAACCCGCCGCCCCACCGGCGCCAGCTTGAAACCCACATCTTTCTTAGCCCGCAAAATATTGAGCGCAATCGGCTTAACCCGCCACGCAAACACTACCGCCGAAGCCAAGCACAGGGCCCCCACCAACCCCATTTCCCACCCAGAAAACCGCCCCAGCTCCGCCATCATCATGCCCGCCACGATAGCAGCCCCCAAAGCAAAACGGCGAGCCGAAGCTCGCCGTTCGCGGAAACCCTTTGAAATCTAGTAGCTGAAGAACTCGTTGACGCCTCGCCGCAGAGCCACTCCCTTGGTCAGGAAGAAGCAAGCCATGGCAAACGTCAAGATGTCCCAATCCAGCATCGGACGAGCCCAACCGGGCGAGTACGTAGCGTCCTGGCCGCTCCAAAGCAGCACAAATGCGCTTATTAGCAGGCACTGAAAGCCGATCACCAGGTACAGGTGCCCGCGCCGGCGGCGTGCATCAAGTGCGGAAACTTCTGCCGGGGTCAACATCCGTTCTGCGATCGGGATAAGCGTATTGGCCATTTGTTCAGCTCCTGCTGTATCTATCTGATGCGTCTAAGCTCAACGCGCACCGTTTGCACCTTCATTAAATCACAATCCGGCCTGTGTACCGCTGCCGTCATTGTCAAACCTGTAACACCTCAACCAATGCTTGAACCAGGGTTAACCACCTTGGTTCGCTCCGTTATCCCTGCGATCGCCGCCCAAAAGCCGCCCGAATCCGCGCTTCCCGGTCCTCCACAGGCCCCGTTGCCGTCTCCTGGATGTACGCCACCGACTGGATCCCGGCCACATCGAACCGCTTCCGGCACCGGATATTCTTGCAGCCCACCAGGTCGTCCCGCCGAACCATGTAGCTCTGTGCTTTCTGGAAGCGTGCCTTGTCGCGCTCATCGGCGCCGCGTGGCAGTTGCTGCTTCTTGCGCCGCACCAGCCAGCTCAGCTCATACTCCCCCGGCTGACTGCAGTGGGGGCACACCAGCGTGTGCTTTTTCTGTTCAGACATCTCGTCAAAGAAGTCGCGCTCTTCCATCGTGTCCTCCGCGTCTTCCGCAGCGCCAAAAATCCGCGCTGCAACCCGAAGTATATGCCACATCCCCGGCACAGCACCTCAAACACCACCCCTCGAAATTCTCATTCCTCTCCAAATTCACACAACTACTGGAGTAGCCTGAAAATCGCAGAGGAGCACGATCCATGGCGAAGCCGAAGAAGCAGGTCTTTTCCGTCACCAAAGCCGTCAAGGCCAACGCCCGCGAGCGCCTCGGCTCGCCGCCCCAGTCCTTCGCACTTCCCGATCCCAAGGCCAAAGCTGCCGCCAAGCCCAAGCACAAAGAAACCCTCGCCGACCTCTTGAGCGGCGATAAGGACGCCTAATCATGAATCCATCTCGGCTTCTAGCTTCATTCTTTCTCGTTGCCACACTCCCGCTCACTGCCCAGCAAATCCAGATCAGCAAAGAAAACAAAACCATCGCCATCAACACCAGCGACGACGCTACAGCGCTCGCCGATACAGCCATCGTCACCGTCGGCTTCCACGCCTTCGGCAAAGATCAGGACGGAACCTACGCGGATGCGACGCGGGTCTCAAACGCCATCACCACCGCTTTGGGTGCGGGTGGTCTGCCGAAGGAGGCCATTCAAAGCGTCCAGCAAAGCCTCAATCCCATCGAGCCCAATGGCGATGAGAACAAGATTCGCTACGCACAGGGAATTCGCTTCGAATTCTCTCAAAGCTGGCATGTCACGGTCCCCGCCGATCAAGCTGCCAACGTGTTGCATCTCGCGATCACAGCGGGCGCAAATGACAGTGGCGATATCCAGTGGCAGTTCAAGAACGACGACTCCCTCCAGGCCGAAGCCGCCAGCAAGGCTCTCGAACACGCCCGCCAGATCGCCGAGCGCATGGCGCAAGGTCTTGGAGCCAAACTCGGCAGCTTGATCTACGCCAGCAATCAAACCCCACCCCGAGGCATCTTCGGCAATCTCGGCTTCGGCAACGTAATGTTGAACACAGAGAATGCAACGGTTGCTGCGATGGGTGGCCGTGTCGTAAATCTTAAACCCCTGGCGATCTCTCCGGAGCGCATCACCAAGTCCGCCACCGTCTACGCCGTCTTCGCCATCGAGTAGCACACACCCACTCCGGTAAGCTAAATCCATGTCGCCGATGGATCTAGCGCTGATCGTTTTTGAGCTCTTCGTGATGGTGATTGCCATCTCCCTGCACGACTGTGCCCAGGCCTGGATGGCAAACCGCCTCGGCGACCCCACAGCACGCATGCTGGGCCGCATCACCATGAACCCCGCCATGCACTTCGACCCGTGGGGCATGGGCATCTCTCCGCTGCTCTCGATCTTCATCTTCCACAACCCGCTGCCGTTCGGCTGGGGCAAACCGGTTCCCACCACCTATCGGAACTTCCGCAGCAAGAACGGCGAAGTGATCTCCGTCATCGCAGGACCCGCGGCGCAGATGCTCACGGCAATCGTCTCGCTGATCATCCTGCTCGTGGTCAAACACACGGTGCAGGGAGGCGGCCAATCGCTCGGCCTTGCCATCCTGCTCTCGCGTCGAGTGATGCTCCCCGGCGTCGGCGATCAGATGGGTGGCATCTTCCCGGTCCTGCTGCTGCTCTACATGCTGCTGGTGATGAACCTGTTGCTGTTCGTCTTCAACCTGCTGCCGCTCCCGTTTCTCGATGGAGGCAAGATTCTCGTTCGCTTTCTGCCTTACAACGCAGCCAAGGCGTTCGAGCAGTACAGCATGTATTTCGTCCTCGCATTCTTCTTCATCGGCGGCCCACTCATCTCCATAGGCTTCGGCCCGCTGATGGCCATCTTCAATGCGCTGCTCATCAGCCTTTAGTCATGCGCAGGCGGTGGTGGCGGCGCGGTGGACGACGGCGTCACCTTGCCGTCGATCGTGAACGGCTCCATCAGCTCCACGCGCGTTCCATCCGGATCATAGAGATTCACCTGCCGTTTGCGGTTGATGCCTGTATGGATCTCCAACGGCTTGCCGTAAGCCTTGAACGCCGACCTTGCTTCAAGCGCCGCAACGGCCTTGTCCATGTTGGGTACGGCGAGTGAGAGATGGTTCTTGCCGCCAAGGCTTTTGGGATCGAACGTGCGATAGAGCATGAACTCCACATAGTCGTCGCCGTCCGGCACTTTCATGTTGATCCAGCTCAGCTCCGCGGGGTTCCCGCCGCCGCGCCAGGTTTCTGTAAAGCCCAGCACGCGGCCATAGAAATCCAGCGACTTCGCGCTATTCCCCACTATGAACCCCGCGTGATAAATCTTCGCCGAGATGCGCGACTCTGGAAGAAATTTGCCCGCGGCTTTCATCTCCAGCCCATCCGGCAGCGATTGCACGAACTCTACCAGCATGCCGTCGGGGTCCTTGATCTCGAAGGCGTAGTCGCCTGTGCGCGTCTTGCCGCCGTTGCCCGGCTTTACATCGAAGCCCTGCGAACGGAGGTATGCCTTCATCTGCTCGACGTTATCCGTCATGAAACAGATATGGCTCATTATGTTCGGCGGATTCGTAGGTGGCTCGTTGAACAACTCAATGTGCTGATGATCGTTGATCTTGATGAACGCAATCCGAACGTCGTCCGTTCCTGGCTTCTTCAGGTCATAGCTCTCATCGAACCCGAGGAAGTCATGCCAGAAGAGCAGGGCCTTCGGTAGGTCCGAAACAAAGTACCCCACATGCGAGATGCCCGTAATCTTCGGCCGCTCCGTTTTAGTCTGCGCACCTGCCGCGCAAACCACCAATATCCCAAGACAAGCGATTGACCGCAAACTGCGAAGAACTCTCATGCGGCCTTATAACAAACCGCGGCGATGGCTGTCATCGTCCCGCGCGTTTTCGTTACCATCAATTGCAGCGAGGACCACCCATGCCCCATCAAGAAAACACCTGGACCGCTGTCGACGAGTACCTCAACGAACTCTTCATTGGCGACGACCCTGTGCTCGATGACGCGCTTGCGGCCAACGCGGCGGCCCGGCTTCCGTCCATTGATGTAGCGCCCACGCAGGGCAAGTTTCTGAACCTGATTGCGCGCATAACCGGTGCGCGCCGCATCCTGGAGATTGGCACGCTGGGCGGCTACTCCACAATCTGGCTGGCGCGTGCATTGCCGCCGGACGGCCTGCTCCTCACGATGGAGTTCGATCCGCACCATGCGGCGACGGCCAAAGCGAACATCTCGCGCGCTGGACTCTTTCCTCTGGTCGATATCCGCATCGGCGCCGCGCTCGACTCACTGGCCGCGCTGTCTGCGGAAGACCCCGAGCCCTTCGACCTGATCTTTATCGACGCCGACAAGCCCAACAATCCGCATTACCTCGCATGGGCCCTCAAGTTCTCGCGTCCTGGAACGGTAATCATCGGCGATAACGTCATCCGCGACGGCGATATCCTCGATCCGGACCATCCGGACCCCCGCGTGCAGGGCACACGCGACTTCCTTTCGCTGCTCGCCGCCGAACCTCGTGTCAGCGCTACGGCCTTGCAGACGGTCGGCAGCAAAGGCTACGACGGTTTCGCCATCGCTCTCGTCCTCGAATAGGTTATGACATCATCCAGCGTCGTGGAGAAGACCGCAGCTCTAATACCTGCCAAAACGAAACTGCGGGTCTCTCCACTACGCTGCGCTTCGGTCGAGATAACAATGGATTAGGAAATCACTGTTTCTTCCCAACAGCATCCAGCTTCGCAATCACCTCAACCGGCAGCACAAGCTCCGCCGCGCTCAGGTTTTCGCGCAGATGCCCCAACGACCCCGTGCCCGGAATCAGCAACACGTTCGGCGAGCGATGCAGCAGCCATGCCAGCGCCACCTGCATTGGCGTCTTACTCAGGTCCTTCGCCACTTCATCGAGCACGCCCGACTGCAGCGGCGTAAACCCGCCCAGCGGAAAGTACGGCACATACGGAATCCCTTGTTTCGCCAGGTCTTCCACCAGCGCATCATCACCGCGTTGCGCCACGTTGTAGAAGTTCTGCACGCACACCACCGGCGCGATCTCCTGCGCTTCCTTGATCTGCGTTGCGCTCATGGTGCTCACGCCAATGTGTTTGATCAGCCCTTGCTGCTGCAGCTCCGCAAGCGTCTCCATCTGCGGCGCAATCGTGCCCTCTACAGGATCGGACATCCCACCCATTCGCAGGTTCACGATGTCCAGCGCGTCCAGCCCGAGGTTGCGCAGGTTGTCATGCACGGCATCGATCAGCTCCTGCCTTCCACGCGCATGGATCCACGACTTATCGTCGCCGCGCCGCGCACCGACTTTGGTCACAATCACCAGCCCATCCTCGTACGGATGCAGCGCCTGCCTGATGATCTGGTTGGTCACATGCGGCCCGTAGAAATCGCTCGTATCGATGTGGTTCACACCGGACTCCACTGCTTCGCGCAGCACGGCTACGGCCTGATCCACGTCCTTCGGCGGTCCCCACACGCCCGGTCCGGCCAGTTGCATCGCGCCATAGCCCATGCGGTTCACCGTCATCGTCGTTCCTGGAAACGTATAGCTTCCACCCAGATTCTTCATCGCCATTTCTCAATCTCCTCGCGCGGACGTAACATCCTCCCCGCTATATACCGTTAGATGAAGAAAGCTTCAGGTTTGGAGTTCGCATTTGGCCAGCCTGCCTTAAACCCGTGCAAATAGCCCCTGCAAGGCCCGTTCCTCCGCCTCGATCGACACCATTCTGCAAGCCAGCTTTCAGGTTTTGCCGTTGGCACGCCGAATCAGGAGCAAGCCCTCCATCAGCCGACGCACCAGGCCGAGCGGCGCCGCAACCCCTCCCAACCCCGCCAGCAACCTGTCCATATCCTGATCGAAGAGATCCATTGACGTTCCCATTTGCTCAACTCCTGAGCATGATGGCGATGCCCTGCAGGTTATCCAGCCCGCGTACCTTCATGTACTCGGTGATACCCTTCAACGCCGCCGGATCGTGTTCCAACGTTCGCGTAAGCGATTGGACCACCTGCACCACATGCTCCCCACCGAACGTGCCTCGGTGGCGAGCTGCCATGCCAATCGCAAATACATTCACCCACGCGAACAGCATCGCCATGCGCATGTACTCGTCGAACATGCCCGTGGCATTGAAGGCCGACCTGCCCTCGCGGCCATAGGGAAACAGGTTCACAAACATGAAGTTGACCAGGAAGTTTTCCAGCACGAACGGGTGCTTCTCCATGAAGGGCCGATAGAACTCGTTCTCAGCCCATGCGAACGCCTCCAGCCCCTGCTCCTGAGTGCGCTCTTCGGTGGGCACGATGCAGCCTGCCAGTGCGCGAAACACCTCGCAGAATCGGGGCCCCGCACCGTCCCGCACACGCGCGTCCGAAAGTTCGCAGATCACCTGCAGCCTCAGCAAGGGCTGGCGTGGCATTTTCTCCAGCTCGTCGCGGAACATCTTGCCCTCGCTGATTCCACGGTACCCCGCCAGCAGAGTGGAAATACCCTTCGCCGGCTCCGCCATGGCGCTATCGAGGTCCTTGCACGCGGACCCGATCAACAACAGCCGCTGCCATAAAGGCCAAGCGCGATTCCCCACGATGTCAATCGCTAGCTGCCGTATCGCGAGATAAGAACTCTCCGGCCGCAGCACACTCTCTCGCGTCAAAGCGAGATGGAAGATATTGTCTGTCCGAAACTCCCCGGAGAATAGATTACCTTCGATCTGCATAAACCCCGGATCGAGCAACACATTCCGCGCAGCTTCCGGGCAGGACAAGCTCAACGAACCCTCTACCACGCCCTCAACCCGGCTCAGCTGCCGCGGATAAATCGAGCATGTCGACGACAGCAGCCCCGGCCCATACTCCTTCTGGATGCCGCACAGGCGGTCCGCCCCTAAAAATGGACACCACCCCGTCGGCCCCCTGCGAATCCACGCATACATCTCGTCTGCAGCAGGAGCGGGCTGGATCGTCACAAACTGCGTAACTTCCGCGCCCAGTTTCTCGGCCGGAAACGCCCGATACGCTTCATACGTCTTCCGATCCACCGGGATGTCCCAGTCCCCGCAGCAGGGATCCTCGCAAGCCGCGCCGATGCACCGAAACGCAGCGGCATACGTCGGCTCCGTCCGCGTTTCGACGCCTTGAACAGCCGCGCCTGTGCGGGCTATAGCCCCATCCTGAGGTTTCGTCTTCAATGCTTCCAGTTGCTCCATAGCGTGTCGCCGCTTCTACTGCGACAGACGGTTCACACCCCGGTTCGCTCGAAATATCTTCCCATCATCCCGCCGCAACGCGCTCGCCGTCGTGCTGAGGCGACCAAACGAGCCTCCGAGGTCATATCGTGCCGGCCTCCGGCCATGTATCCTTAAGGCTCTTGGAAAGCACAGCAGAAACCACGACTTCATGAGCCCCGACACCACACGATCCACTCCCCGCCCCCGCGTCCTTTCGGGCATGCGTCCTACCGGCAGACTGCACCTCGGCAACTATATGGGCGCGCTCTATAACTGGGTGCGCCTGCAGCATGACTACGACTGCTACTTTTTCATCGCCGATCTCCACGCGCTGACCACCGACTACGCCGATCCGAGCCGCTTGAAACAGAATATCTTCGATGTCGCCGTGGACTTCTTAGCGGCGGGGCTCAATCCCGGCAAGTGCAAAGTCTTTATACAGTCGCATGTACCGCAGCATGCGGAGCTTCATCTGCTCTTCAGCATGTTCACTCCGCTTGGGTGGCTCGAGCGCGTGCCGACTTACAAAGATCAGCAGGAACAATTGCGAGAAAAAGATTTGGCCACCTATGGATTCCTCGGCTATCCGCTTTTGCAGTCTGCCGATATCCTTCTCTACAAGCCTGATTTCGTTCCCGTCGGCGCCGATCAGGTGTCGCACGTCGAGCTGACTCGCGAGGTGGCCCGCAAATTCAATCAGCTTTATTCCCCCAAACGAATCGTTCCGGGTACAGGCGGTCCCAATGCTTCGTTGTCGCTTCAAACAGAGCCCGATCCCGATTTGCTGCTCTTGCCCGAACCACAGGTTCTTCTAACGCCATCACCAAAGCTGCCCGGCCTCGACGGAAGAAAGATGTCCAAAAGCTACGGCAACAGCATTTTCCTTTCTGACCCGGACACTGTCGTCCTTCAAAAAATGCATGGCATGTCCAATGGCGGACAGAGACCCACACAAAACGACCCGGGCAATCCCGAAATCTGCCCCGTGGGCGACATGCATCGCGTCTTCTCCGATCCAGTAGTGGACCTGATGATCCGCGCAGGATGCACCACCGCACAGATTCGATGCGACGAATGCAAGTTCAAGGCAGGTCTTTCCATCAACACGATCATCCGCCCGATTCAAAAAAGACGTGAAGAGCTTGCCACCAAGCCTGATGCGGTCTGGGCGGCACTCGAAACGGGAGCAAAGTATGCTACCGCAGCTGCGGAAGAGACCATGAAACAGATACGCGCCGTGACAGGGCTTTCGCGCGACCTATCCGGCATCCGCGCCGAACAGTCGCCGTTTGACCGGAATGTCGCTGACCCTCGCAATCTGAGCCGCTATCGAGATTGGCTCGGTCTGGAACCCGCAATACTTTCGCGTAATCTTCGCGAAATATGGCACAAAGAAATTCTCCCTATTGAAACCCAGCTGAAGGCTGAGTCGGAAGGCGTCTGGCTCACACTGAACAAGCGCCGCGTTTGCGTAGCCGCGGCCTCACAAAATGGGAGCGATGAAGCCTGGATATTTGCTGTCAAAGCGAAATCTTATGAGGTCATCGTCCTCTTATGTTGGGATAACTCACAACGGATTCACGACTTCGTCGTCCCGCAAAAACTCTACCTGGCGCCTTGGGTAACCGCGAAGAAACAGGCGGGCAAAAACGACTTGGTCTTCTCGGTTGAACGACTTAACGGTCGTTACTTCATGCATCTGCCCCACGCCGAACCTATCGACATCACAACCACGGAGGAGGTCTATGGAATCCTCTGATCTCAAGCCCGATGAGCTCACCGAAGAGTTCAACGACATCGAGCCACGCCCCGAAGCTGATGCGCCTCCCGTAGAAGCGCCAGGCGAGCCCGCGCCTGCCGTTGACGACAACGCGATCAAGCCCAGCGAGCCCTTCGCGCTCGAGCACCCACCAACGCCACCGGCGCCTGAGCCCAAAAAGCTCACTCAAAAAGAGAAAGACAAGCAGGCCGAAGAAGCCTCGCAATCGCCTTTCTCCATCACGGTCGGCAAGGTGTACGACGGCCCGCTCGACCTTCTGCTCGACCTCATCCGCAAGCAGAACATCGACATCTACGACATCCCTATCGCGCGCATCACCGCGCAGTTCCTCTCCTACACGCACAATCTCAAGGAGACTGACGTCGACGCCGCGGGCGAGTTTGTCTACGTTGCCGCGCTGCTCATCCACATCAAGTCGAAGACCTTGCTCCCGCGCGACCCGCTCGCCATCGCCGCCGGCACCGACGACGATCCCCGCCGCGAACTCGTAGAGCGCCTGCTCGAGCACGAGCGCTTCAAAGCTGCTGCGCAGATGCTGCAGCAAAAACAAATGCTAGAAGAGGCCACCTGGTCGCAGCCCGGCATGAAGAGTTTCCTCAAGGACGCCGGTCTCGACTCCGCCGACGGCGAGCGCGAGATCGACGCCGATACCGTTGACCTCGTCCGCGTCTTCCAGGACATCCTTCATCGCCTGCGCGAGCGGCCCGTCCACTCCATCGACGAGGACTCCGTCACCGTCGCGCAGATGATCGACTTCGTCAAACGCCGCCTGTTGATGGAAGACAAACCTATCAGCCTGCGCCGCATGCTCTCCACGACCAGGTCCGAACGCGCCCTCATCTGCACCTTCCTCGCCATGCTCGAACTCGTCCGCCTGCAAGCCATCCTGCTTCGCCAATCCGAACTATTAGGCGATATCCTCGTCAAGAAGACCGACCAATTCGAGCAGGTCTTCGCCGACCAGGCCGCCGTCCGAGACGACTGGGGCTGAGGCCAGATTCTTCTGAGGAGTTCCATCCAATGCTGCTCCCCACTCTCGTCATTGCCGCCCTCCTGCAAGCCCCGGCCTCGAATGCGCCTGTCCCGAACCACCAGCCGAACTTCGAATCAGAGCGTGAGGAAGCCGACAAACTCTTCCTCGCTAAAAAAGAGCTTGAGGCGCTTCCGCTTTATGAAGACCTCTGCCGTCAGGACCCGACCGTCGGGCTCTTTGCCGAGCGCCATGCCGCCGGCTTGATCGCCAAAGAGGCGTCGCTTCCCAACACAAACCTCGCTGAAGCCAAAGCCCGGCTTCAGGTTCACCTGCAGGCAATCAACGAGCTCAATCGCGCCGTCAAACTTGGCGATAACAGCGTCTACGTGCGTACCGCACTCGATGTCGACAGCAAAACTCTTACGAGCGCGGTCATTTCCGGCATTTCTATCACCGTTGGGTATAGCTACCAGGGCAAGCCCGAGGCACAGTCAACATTCCAGGAAGGCAACACCGCCTTCAGCCGTGCTGAGTTCGCCAATGCGGCCGAGTTCTTTCGACAGGTCTGCACTATCGATCCCGCCTGGTATCAGGCTGCGCTCTTCGCCGGCGACTCCTACTTCCGCGCCAAGGACTGGAACAACGCCGGTCTCTGGTTCGGCAAAGCCATCGCCATCGACCCCGACCGCGAAACGGCCTACCGCTACTGGGGAGATATGCTCTACCAGACCGGCAGCCCCCTTACCGCCCGGCAGGAATACGTACTTGCCGTCGTCGCCGAGCCCTACGGCAACGAAGCCTTCCATCGGCTTGGCGAATGGGCCGCCCATACGCACCATCAACTCGTCCATCCCGCGATCATTCGCCCCGAGTTCATCACGCCTAACGGCGTCCTTCAAATCGACCCCGCCCTTGAAGCCTCAACGAAGGACGGCCGCTCTTCGTGGATCGTCTACCAGCAGTACCGCGTCGCCCACGGCGCACGCACGCTCAATCAAACCATCATCGCCGGCGGCTTCGACCGCAATGCGGTTGCTACGCCGAAGGGCTATCTTCACACCATCGACGAAGAACACGCAGCGCTCCGCGCGATGCTTACCGACGTCGACGACAAGATCAAATCCGGCACTCTCACCGAAGCTGCGCTGGATCCCTCCATCGCGAACATCCGCAAGCTAGAAGCAGCCAATGCGCTTGGCGCATGGATCGCCCTCAATGCGGCGGACGCCGGCATCCACGCCGACTACCCCGACTACCGCGCCCACCACCGCAAGCATCTCTTTGAGTACGTCAATACATTTCTCATCCGCGATACACCGCAATAGAAAGCCGTGGCCAACGCATTACTCGTACAATGGACACGATTCTTCTCACTCTGAGAACTAAAGAAAGAAGATCCGGGATGCGTTCCTTTTTGGTCGGGCCATTTGTTGCTACGGTGATCGTTCTGAGCGGATGCTCGAGTCCGTCCCTTTCAGCTCCAGTTTCCGTAAGTGTCACTCCCTCCTCCCCCCAGGCGACCGATCAAGGGATCCCAGTTGGCCTCAAGGCAACCGTCGCGAATGACACGTCTGCCAAAGGGGTCACATGGAGCCTCAGTGGCCCGGGCACAATCGCACCACCGACCGGTCCGTCTACTACCTATAATTCTGTAACGACCACGATCACCAGCGCACAGCAAGCGACGGTAACGGCCACCTCCGTCGCAGACCCGACGAAAACCGCTTCGGTGCAGATCACTGTCAATCCAGATCCTGCTATCCCCATCTCTCAAACGCTTGCCAACGGAACTGTAGGCGTACCGTACAGCCAGCCCGTCGCTCTCACCGGCGGCACAGCTCCGTTCCAGTGGAGCATCTACAACGGACCGATTCTCAGCGGAGCGGGTGTGGGCGGCGCAGTGCCCGACGGGCTGACGCTGAACGCTGCTACCGGCACGATCAGCGGAACCCCTACCGCCGCCGGGACCTGGTACTTTGAAGCCGCTGTAACGGACGCAGTTGGCGAAGCCGCAGTGGATGGGTTTCTCAGCATCGAGATCAGTCCTGCAAGCGCGGCGACAACGAACGCAGTTCCTTTTCTGAATCAACCGCTTGTGCCATCCGCCGTATCGCCCGGTGGTGGTGCCGTCACCATTAGCATGACTGGGACCGGCTTCGCTCCCGGCGCGACGATCGATTTCAATGGTGCGCCGCTTACGACCACGTTCGTGGATGGCGAACACCTAAGCGCAGTCGTGCCCGCAACAGACCTGGCAACTGCGAGGACGGCTTCAGTGACCGTTGTTAATCCCGCTCCCGGCGGCGCGTCCAACGTGGCTTCTTTCCAGGTCGGACCGCAGGCGTCTGCAATCAGTTTTAAGAATGCTGCGAACTCTCCACTGCAGGTTTCTGAGCCTTCTGGATTAGCGATAGGAGACTTCAATCAAGACGGGAAGCCGGACCTTGCCATCGCGGCGAACGTAAGGCTGTATACGCTGCTCAGTAACGGAGACGGCACCTTCACGCCTGCTTTGGGTTCTCCGGTCTCTATGCCGAGCCCGCCCTACAACACCGAAGCATCACCCTATACGGGACCGTTGACCGTCGGCGACTTCAACCACAGCGGTCACCCCGGGTTGGCGGTTGGCTTGCCCGGCAATGGAGCTGCTGTGATCCTGCTGGGGAACGGGAACGGAAGCTTTGTCACTTCCTCGGCTGTGTTCGCCAATTCACCGGGTGCATACACGTCCGCGGTGGAAGCTGCGGACTTCAATGCGGACGGGAACCTCGATCTCGCGCTCACCAACTCGTTCACGGGCCTTTCGGTGGTCGATTTGGGTTATGGAAAGGGAGCGTTTAATACAGCCGGAAATCTTAATGCCGGGTCAGAAGGCTTTCCGGCGGGCGCGGCAGTTGGCGACTTCAACGGAGACGGAAAACTCGACGTCGCCGTGGCGAACGGCGGATCAACGACATATCCAAACTCAGGAGTGACTGTCTCCCTCGGAAACGGCGACGGGACGTTCAGACAGGCAAATAGTTCACCCATCTCCCTCGGGCAAGACCTCTCAGCGGTCGTTGCAGGTGACTTCAATGGCGATGGAAAGCTGGATCTCGCTGTGACAGATTACGGAGCAAACACTGTGTTCATCCTGCTGGGCAATGGCAACGGAACGTTCCAGCCACCCACAAGCATCGCGGTAGGGAATGAACCTTACGCCCTCGTCGCAGGAGATTTCAATAACGACGGGAAGCTCGACCTGGCTGTAGCAAACTACGGCGGCAATTCGATCACGCTTCTTTTAGGGAACGGCAATGGAACATTCGTACAAGCCTCCGGCTCACCCTATGCAGTAGGAGATGCACCGTCCGCCATCGTCGCCGCGGATTTCAACGGCGATGGGAAACTCGATCTGGCTGTAGCGAACTCCGCGGACGGAACGATATCCATCCTCCTGCAGTAGGTCTCAAACCGTTCAGCCATCCGGATGAAGCACCTTCTTGTGACTGAGATCGTCACCATCTCCGCTCCTGAGACTTCGGAAGACAATGGTCGACAGAATGGTCAGGGCGCCAAGAGCTACAAGCGCCTTGTGAATCCCGTGGATCATCTCGGTCGCACCGGAGTGTCCGCTGGGAACAAAGAATGCTGTCGCCAATCCCGCACTCGCCACACCGAAGCTGATCGACATCTGCTGCATAGTGCTCGCGATAGAACTGGCGGCGCTGTTTTGCTGGTCCGTGGTGTCGGCATACACCAGCGTATTCATGCTGGTGTACTGCAACGACGTAAAAGCCCCGTAGAGGAACGCCTGCAGCACAATCATCCACACCGGCGTATGAAGTCCGATGGTTGCGAACAGTAATAGCAGCAGGCCGAGGATGACCGTATTGGAAATGAGCACCCAACGATAACCGATGGCCGACAAAAGCCGAGGCATCACCACCTTCATGCTCATCGCGGCGATCGCCTGCGGCATGATCAGCAAGCCCGACTGCACCGGACTGAACCCGAGACCGACCTGATACAGCAACGGCAGCAGAAACGGCACGCCGCCGATACCCAGCCGTGTAAAGAAGCTTCCGCCGACCGCCGCGCGGAAGGTGCGAATCTTGAACAGGCCGAGTTGGAGCAACGGGAAGGCAAGGGCTTTCGCATGCAGCCAATACCCAGCGAGCAATGCAAGCGAAACCACCAGCAATCCAGAGATCTCGCGCGCACTCAGCGTATGCTCTCCGAAGACCTCCAGCACGTAGGACAGCAGCGCGATACCCGACCCGAAAAGGATCAAGCCCACGATATCCAGCGGGTGCGTCTCCTCCCGGTAATCCGGCAGGTGCAGATAGACCATAACCAGGCCGATCAGACCAATAGGAATGTTGAGGAAGAAGATCACCCGCCAGTGCAGGTAGCCGACAATAAGGCCACCCGCAATAGGCCCGAGCATGGGAGCGACCAGCGCCGGTATCGAAACAAAGCTCATCGTCCGCAGCAGATCCGACTTCGCAAACGTGCGCACCAGCGTAAGCCGCCCCACGGGCACCATCATGGAACCGCCGCAGCCTTGCAGAATGCGGCAGGCTACCAGCACATGAATGTTGCTGGAAAGCCCGCATAGCAATGACCCCAGCGTAAACAGTCCGATGGCCGCGGCAAACACGCGCCGCGTTCCGAACCTGTCCGCAACCCATCCGCTGATCGGGATGAACACAGCAAGGCTCAACGTATAGCTGGCCAGCACAGCCTTCATGCTAAGGGGGCCAACATGAAGGGCCGCGGAGATCGCCGGCACGGCCGTATTGAGAATCGTCGTATCGAGCGACTCCATGAAGAACGCGACCGCGACAAGCCACGGCAGCAGCCGTTTACTGGAAGCAGATGGAGCCGGGGTAGCAGCAAGGACACTCGAAGGGCCGGTTGAACTCATACAACAATAAGAATACGCAGAATCGGCAACGCCTCACACACGTGCGTCGGCTTAAAAGTGCATCGATGCGCCAATTGACCGGCATCGCAACCAAAGCATATTTTTAGCTGGCGTTCTTACGGTAAAGACTGCGTGTAACCTTCCGGTAAATTAACTTGTCCGTTTGTTTTTCAACCTCGAAGATGACCTATCTATAAGAAGCGGATATCTTGCGCACACGCTGTCACCTGGTCCAGCGGAGAATCGTAAGGTCCAGGAGGTACATGGTGGGGAAGTGGTATCGAAGCGTGGTGTGGCTTGCAGTCATGCTCACACCAGCAATAGGGCAGGATACCGCGTCGGTCCATCTGGTCGAACAAAAGCCTGTAGCGATCACACAGGTCGCACCGGAGACGTTTCTGGTGGACTTTGGCCGGGTAGCCTTTGGGAATCTATCGCTCACGTCTCCGAGTGTGCCGGGCAAGGTTGAGGTGCGTTTTGGCGAAGCGTTGAAAGACGGCCGCATCGACACGAATCCACCCGGTTCGGTACGCTACGCCGCCGTGAAGGTCGCGCTTACCGGGACCACAACCATCGTCGCTCCTCCAGCGGACGCGCGTAATATCAAACCTCCAGCCGTCCTCACCCCGCCATCCTGGGGAGTGTTAACCCCCTTCCGCTGGGTGGAGGTGCAGGGTTGGCCCACGGAACTCCGCGTCGATCAGATTCACCGCCTCGCTGCCTTCGACCGCACATGGATCGACGATGCTGCAGCCTTTCACTCATCCGACCCTATGCTCGATAAGGTATGGGATCTCTGCCACTACTCCATCAAGGCCACGACCTTTGCCGGAGTCTTCGTGGATGGAGATCGCGAGCGCCTCGCCTATGAGGCTGACGCTTATCTTACCCAGCTCAGCTACTATGCCGGCGACGCCGACCCACGCATCGCACGAGCCACCTTCGATCGCCTCATCCAGTTCCCGACTTGGCCTTCTGAGTGGGCTCCGCAAATGGTCTTCATGGCCTATGCCGACTGGATGCAAACCGGCGACACGGCCTGGCTGGCTGCGCACTATGGCGTTTTGAAGACAAAGCTGCTCGATGAACGTGTGGGTCCCGATGGACTGGTTCTATCCACCTCGAAACTGATCAGGCACGGCGATATTGTCGACTGGCCGGTGCAGGAGCGCGATGGTTACGTCTTCACCAGCGTCAATACCGCTGTCAACGCTTTCCATCTGCATGCACTCGAAGAGATGAGCCAACTGGCCGAAGCCTTGCACATGCCGGACGAAGCGGCGAACTTTCTCAAGCGCGAGCGGACCGCGCAGGCCGCCTTCCAGCAAAAGCTCTTTGATCCCGGCACCGGGCTCTATCGTGATGGGGTTGGGACGGATCATGCTTCGCTTCACGCAAACCTTTTCCCCCTGGCCTTCGGTCTCGTGCCCGTCCAGCAGCGTCCGCGCCTTGCGCAGTGGCTGGCTGGTCGGGGCATGGCTGGCTCCGTCTACGCCGCACAGTATCTCCTTGAAGCGCTCTTCGAAAATGGTCAGGACATTGCCGCGCTCAGCCTCATCACCGCACCAGGAGATCGCAGTTGGCGTCACATGGTCGAGAGCGGCACAACGATTACCTGGGAAGCCTGGGACCAGAAGTACAAGCCCAATCAGGACTGGAACCATGCCTGGGGCGCAGCTCCGGCTAACCTTCTACCTCGCTTCGTGTTAGGCGCGCAGCCTTTAACGCCAGGCTGGGGCAGAGCGCTCATTCAACCGCATCCAGGGAGCCTGGCCAGCGTCGAAGGCCGCATTCCAACGCCGCGCGGCGAACTCTCGGTAGCCTGGAAACTCGACGGCAGCTTCACCCTGGCACTCACTTTGCCCCCCAAAATGACGGCGAAAGTCGAGCTGCCCGCACTGGAAGGTTCGACCGAAGTAAGAGTCGATGGCGCCCGCGTAAGCGCACATCGCGAGGGTCAATGGTGGACCCTCAAAGAAGATGTATCGGGGACCGCCATCATTACGGAGCGATGATGCAACACGATACTGCGCTCCGCCTTCTAGCCCGCATCTATCGACGCGGAGAGGTGCGCAGTCTTTCCTCTGAATCTACAGCCACATCTCCATAAACACATCCGCGCGCGCATAAGGCGAAGGCGTCAGCCGCTCCGCCGGCACATGCGTGAAGCCCACCGCTTCATACAGATGAATCGCTGGCCCAAGCGCGTGATTGGTTTCTAGATAGAGCCGCTTCACGCCCATCGCTCGGGCCGCGTCGACCACTCCCTGCAACTGGAACCGACCCGCGCCAATCCCCTGTGCAGACGCCGTAATCGCCATCTTCGAGACTTCAAACTCACCTGGCCCCATCGGCATCAACGCACAGCAACCGATAATCTCATCGTCGCGCAGCGTGAAGAAGATGCGCCCACCGCCATCGAGATACTTCTCGCGCGGATGCGCAAACGCAGACTCATCGGTCGCTTCTACCTTGAAGTGTCGGCTGATCCACTCTTCGTTCAATCGCCGGAAAGCCTCTTCATCGCCGTCCTCGAACTCTCGCATCGTGATCGTCATCGTTTCGCCGCTCATGCCGGGTTCCTCTAATTTCAACGCTACAAACTGTCGTCTAATATGTCCAATAGCCAAAATATCGCTATTGAGACGTGCAAGCTATGAATGAAGACATCGAACTTCGCCACCTTCGCTACTTTCTCGCCGTCGCGGACACACTTCACTTCACCAAGGCGGCCAAACTGCTCGGCATCGCGCAGCCGCCGCTGAGCCAGCAGATCAAGAAGCTCGAAGAACTCCTCGGCTATCCGCTCTTCGTCCGGTCCACGCGCGGCGTTCGGCTCACTCCGGCAGGAGCGATGCTTGCCACTCGCGCCCGCGACACACTGAACAAGATCAACGACGACCTCGCACAGGTGCGCCGCCTCGGTCGCGGCGAAGAAGGCACACTCACCGTCGGGTTCAGCGGCTCAGTGATGTTTACGAACCTGCCGAAAGCGATACAGGCCTATCGGCGGCGTTATCCCAAGGTGGAACTACGTCTCCGCGAAATGGTCACAGCCGCACAACTCGCGGCTTTGCTCGATCGCACCATCGATCTTGCGTTCCTGCGCGACGGTGACCCAACCGAAGGCCTCGAAATCGGCACGTTGCTCAAAGAGCGCTTTATTGCGGTCCTTCCCGAGTCGCATCCGCTGGCCGCAAAGCGCAGCCTGCGCATGCAGGATCTCGCACAGGAGCGCTTCGTTCTCTTCGGTCGGCATCACGGCCTGCTGGCGTATGACCGCACGATCGGCGCATGTAAGCAGGCAGGCTTTACGCCGAACATCGTGCAGGAAGCGCCGCAGTTCCCTACCGTCATTCGACTCGTCGCAGCAGGGGTCGGCGTGTCGCTTATGCCCGCGTGTCTCGCAAACCTGGCTATTCCGGGATCTGTCTATCGCGATGTGCAGAGCCCTGTGCGAACTACCGTCGATTCAGGGTTTCGCAGCGGATCGGTCTGCACGATGACGGCCAACTTCCTGCGCATCGCGCGGGAGCAACTGGCGAAGTAGTGCAGCGCATGCGTTAGCCTAGAGATTCAAACCTCTGCATCTCAGGAGCTCCGTATGCGTGTCCGCACCCTTTGTGTCCTTTCTCTGCTCCTCGCGTTGACCGGAATAACGCAAGCCCAGCAGAAGCCGTGGCCTATCCGCGCTGTGATTGTGACCACATTTGAGGTGGGCAACGACACCGGAGACATTCCCGGCGAGTACCAGTTCTGGGTCGAACGCGAGCATCTGACCGAAATTCTCGACTTCCCCGGTGGCCCCAATCTTCCCGCTGGACAGCACCCGCTGCGCACCAACGCCGATCACACGGTGCTGGGCATCATTTCAGGAACAACGCTGGTGAACGCAACAGCTTCGATGATGGCGCTGGGGCTCGATCCGCGCTTCGATCTGACCCATGCGTACTTTTTGATCAACGGCATCGCCGGCGTTGATCCTCATGTCGCGTCGATGGGTTCGGCGGCCTGGGCAAGCTTTGTTATCAACGACGTTTCCCGCTATCTTGACCCGCGCGACGCGCCGGCTGACTGGCCTTACGGCTTCTTCCCCAACAGCGGAAACTCCAAGCTCATACCCAGCGCCATCGCTGCAGCCAGCCCTGCCAACCCACTTGAGGTTCCCGCGGCCTCATGGATGCGCTCGAACACGTACACGCTGAACCCGAAGCTCGCAGCCTGGGCCTATGCCCAAACCAAGGGCCTGAACCTTGGCGACGATCCCAAGGTCGCCGCCTATCGTACCGGCTTCAACGGTTTCCCCGAAGCCCAGAAACCACCCTTCGTGCTCATGGGAGACACGTTCGCCTCCGACGACTATTGGCACGGGCCCACCATGACCAAGTTTGCCGAAGACTGGGTGCGCCTCTACACGCACGGCAAGGGCACCTTCGCGATGACAGAGATGGAAGACGCCGGTTTTATGAACGCGTTGGAGCGCCTAAGTGCAATGCATCGCGTGGATGCGGATCGCGTGATGGTGCTGCGCACGGCCAGCAACTACTCCATGCCGCTACCAGGCCACGCAGCGGTAGAGTCGCTTACGGCGCCTTATATTGGCGGGCGGCTGGCGTTGGAGTCGGCGTGGCTTTGTGGGAGTACCGTGCTACACAAAATCCTCACGGATTGGCCCAAATATTACGGCCAAATCCCAGGTGAATAATGTGGCAGTTTTATGGTGAGTTGTGGTGAGTTTTGACGTTTTGTGGTGTCCAGCAAACTTGACATCTGCCAGGCTTCGTCCAGGAGTGGTTTTGGGAGCCGGCTAGGCGAAGAAACGGCGGCGAATGGCTTGAAAAAGGGGAAAGTTCACACTCTGTTCACAATCCACCGGCTTTTCCACTTTAACCTTATGTTCATACAGGTATGCTGGCTCACGGGTCGTGACGACGCACTTGGTACTGAGCGAAACAAACGATGTCCCCTATTTTGATTGAAGATCCTACCCCTCTGACAGCAAGTGCGCCTCCAGCGCCGCACACCGCAGCACCCCCGACAACTGACAGCCGCTCCGCACTGGAACGCAAACTGAACAACACGAAGAACCACAAGGGCGGGATCTTTGCCTTTGCGGCGATCGGTGTGATCGGTGTCGTTTATATCGTGAGCAAGCTGGTGACCGATCTTTCGATGGTGCATGCGCCGTCGGTGTATCCGTATGTGCTGCTGGGCATTGCGCTGATTACGGCGCTGGGCTTCGAGTTTGTCAATGGGTTCCATGACACGGCCAATGCCGTGGCAACGGTGATCTATACCCATTCTCTCGATCCGCGGGTGGCGGTGGTGTGGTCGGGTGTGTGGAACTTTATTGGGGTGCTGACGAGCTCGGGCGCGGTGGCGTTTTCGATTGTGGCGCTGCTACCGGTGGAGTTGATTCTGAAGGCGGGCAAAGGCACGGGATTTTCGATGATCTTTGCGCTGCTGGCGGCGGCAATTACGTGGAACCTGGCGACGTGGTATCGGGGGCTGCCGGTTTCGAGCTCGCATACGATGATCGGGTCGGTGATCGGGGTGGCGATTGCGAACCAGCTGCGGAATCTGCACTCCGGTTTGAATGGCGTGGACTGGGAACAGGTGATCAAGGTGCTGAAGGCACTGGTGTTCTCTCCGCTGATCGGATTTGCGATGGCGTTTTTATTGTTCCTGGCGTTCAAGGCGCTGCTGCGCGATCCGCGGCTTTATAAGGCTCCGGAAGGTGATAGGCCGCCCCCGCTGTATATTCGGGCGCTGTTGATTTTGACTTGCACGGGTGTTTCTTACGCACATGGATCGAACGATGGGCAGAAGGGCATGGGATTGATCATGCTCATCCTGGTCGGTACGGTGCCTACAGCTTATGCGTTGAACAATGCGATCGATAAGGGCAGCGTGCAGCCGTTCGCGCAGGTTTCGACGCAGGTTGCGGGTGAGCTGCAGGGGTATGTGAAGCCGGGTGTGGTGGTGACGGAGTCGGCACCGGAGCTGGAACGGTTTATCGCGCAGCATAAGTACCAGCCGGAGACGATGGTGGCGCTGGAGCAGATAGTGACAGCAATTCGCGATGAGGCGATTTCGTTTGGATCGCTGGGGAACGTGCCGCCGGACATGCATGCGAATGTTCGTAACCAGATGTACCTGGTGAGCGAGACGTTCCGGCTGCTGCCGAAGTTTGGGCCGCAGTTGAAGGCGAGCGATGTGAAGACCATCACCGCTTATAAGGGATTTCTGGATAAGTCGACGAAGTACATTCCGCTGTGGGTGAAGGTGGCGGTGGCGCTGGCGCTTGGGATGGGAACGATGGTGGGCTGGAAGCGCATTGTGATTACCGTGGGCGAGAAGATCGGCAAGACGCACCTGACGTATGCGCAGGGCGCGGCTGCTGAGCTAACGGCGATGTGTACGATTCTCGCAGCGGACCGGTATGGGCTGCCAGTGAGTACGACGCATGTGCTGAGCTCGGGCGTGGCCGGGACGATGGCTGCTAGTGGCAGTGGGATTCAGCGGGCAACGATACGGAATATTCTGGTGGCGTGGTTCTTTACGCTGCCGGCGGCGGCGTTGCTTTCGGGGTGCTTGTTTTTGTTGTTTAGCAAGATTGCGGGGTAGGGTGGGCGAGGGCGACGCGATTGCAGGCCGGGCTAGCTGATGGAAAGCGCGTTTCTCAAGACTGATCCTCAAAAGCTGCAGACGTAGTAATGACTTATCAGGCGCTGGACTCTGCCGGCACATTCTTCCCCAAAGCCATTCTCAGCGCTCGGTGGGTTCGTGTGTTTAGCCATCGGCAAAGCGATCTCGTCGGTTGCGTCATGGATCAGGAATGTGTTCGGTCCCCCGGCGACTCCCACGGACCAGTCGTAGGCTGCGAAGTCACTATTGCTCGACATTGAAGTCGAGCCAAGCTGACCGACTCCGAAGCCCGCTGTGAGTCCAAGGTGAACCACGTCCACCGCCCAGTTCATTGGCCGCCACAGCAGCACTGGAAGTAGAAATGCGAAGAGGACGGATGCTCCTCTTCGCGGACGTTTCTTGATGAAGTAGAACAAGGCAATCGTCACGATGAGCAGTGAGGCGGCCCCATAACCGAGCAATGAGAGCGGTATGAGAAGAAAGCTGACCAATCCGGGAAGTTCGCAAGCTAGTTGGAGAACGGCGGCTACAATCAGGCTCACGACCGCAGGCTTGAGCGACCATTGATTGTTCCCGCTGGGGGTGATTTTCAAATCCATATCCTGCATATAGCGCCCTCGCTCATGCTGCAATCCTGCGGAAAGATCAGGTGGCATTGCGCGCGTTCGCAGCTATTCGAGCCACGAATCACGCGGCGCTGTTCCGGATGACGCGGTGGCGAAACCGGATGCCGGTGTGCCGTTTCCGTACCAGTCGACATTGCGAGTGATGTACATTGCCGCTGCTATAGCTGCGAAGCTGGCGACGGCTCCGACGAGCAGGGCATATGCTTCCACGCGCAAAAGCACGTATATGAAGGCGTAGAGAGTCGTGAAGGCGGCGAGCGAACGGATGGCGAGCTTGCGGCTTCGGAAGACCCACTCTGTGTTGATCGAGAAGAGAGCGACGGTAGATGCGCCGGCGATGAGGAAGCTGAGGTCGAAGCCGAGGTGCTCTGCCAGCGAAAGCAGAAGAAGATAAAAGATGATTTGCGCGACACCGACTAGAGCGTACTGGGCCGGGTGGAGGCTCTTTCCGCTCAGGACTTCAAAGAGAAAATAGGTGAGGAAGACAAGACCGAGGAAGAGCGTGATGTAGTGCAGGGAGCGGCGCATGGAACGGTAGGAGTCGGCAAGGCGGATGCCGAGGACCGTCTTCGGCTGTTCGGAGGGGCTGTCTGAAGAGGCTGCGAGAACGCCGTGCCGGTCGGCGCGGTCGGTGGTTAGGCTTTCGACGAAGAAGCCGGAAAGGCTCATGCCGAGGGCAAGCAAGACGATGATGAAGAACTTCGCGCCCAGGGAACGGGAGCGGAGGTTGGGCAGGGAAGGTTGAGGCGGGATGAGAGTGCTCATGGTTGTGTTCTCCTTTTCGAATTAACTTTGTATTGCAAAGTTCGAGGACGCAAGACTGTTGGTTCGATGTTCGGAGCAGAAAGTTTAAGTACTGAGGGGTGATAGCTTGCGGAGGAGCTGCGACTCATCGTGTTCGTGGGCCACGGATGCGGCATCGCGAACGATCTGCTCGAGAATGGTGAGGTATTCGAGGTAACGCTTGCGGCCCGAAGCGGTGACACGAACGGTGGTTTGTGCGCGGCCTGCGTCTTCTTCCTTGGTGGCCCGAATCATGCCGTCTCCTTCCAATACCTGGAGATGGCGGGCGAGGTTGCCGTCTGTGAGGGCGCAGAGCTTCTTGAGTTCAACGAAGCTAAGGCCAGCGGGGTGGGTGATGAGTGAGGTGAGAACGCTCAGGCGAGCGCGCTCGTGGATGACACGGTCGAGGCCCTCATACGCGAACGGAGCTGCGGATTTAGAGTTCTTCGTCTTCATCGATTAAGGCCTTCTTTGCGGAGAAATAGTGAATGGCAGCGACGAGCACCATGCCAACGGCATAAGCACCAGACATGGTGACAGAAGCGAGCGATCGGCTGTCTCCCAGGGCGATGCAGGCGAAGCCGGTGAGGAGAAACCACATGCCTACCAGGAGCATCGACCGTGGCATGCAGCGGCGAGAGGCGAACACACCGAGGCTGAAGATGATTTGCCAGAGGCCGGGAAGCATCCAGAAGACGCCGGGCGTGACATGCAGCAACACGAACGGCAGGATGGCGCCGGCGATTCCGGCGGGAAGGAATTGTGCAACTGCCATGCGGATCATCTCGTCCGCCATGCTGGAGTGCAGGTGGGTGGCCCTGGTGAGCATTTGAGTGGCGATGAGCGCCGCGCAGATGACAGCGGTGGTAAGCCACAGGGCGACGTACGCTGCGGGGTGGGTCGTGGGCTCCGGGAGCCAGCGGGATTGGGCAGCGCCGGCGAGCAGTGCGGCGATTGCCGTCGCGGAGAGAGTCGCCGGGCCGTAGCCCCGAAACTCGGTAGTCTGTGCCACCTGGCGGCGAATGTTGCGTATGTCGGTCAGTGCCTGCTTGAGTTCGGTCATATGCTTGACTAACTTTGTATTGCAAAGCAAGCTTATCCTTTGCAACGCAAAGTGTAAAGGCGATGCAGAAATATCTAGTTCGTTGATGTGTTGGTATCAGGGATACCTTGTTACTTTACTTCACGGGTGCGCAGGGCTTCCCTTGGATGATTGGGACGTGTGTGGCTTCCGCGTAAGAACATGCGACCACGGGAGACCAATTACTTTTCATCTGCTCGATGAACTGTGGATCGGTGCCGGCGAATGCCTTGCCCTGAGAGGAGAAGTCTACGCGGGCCTGCGTCTCCTGCAAGCTCAAACCCTTGGCAGCGAAGGCGGCTACCTGGGTGTTCACGTCACGCAAGGCGGCGATCAATGTATCGAGATAGGAGGTGTTCGTCTGCGGCAATCCGTGGCCCGGGATGAGCGTTGTGAAGCCGAAGGTCTTGATCTTTTCGAGCACCGGCACCCACTCCACAGGGTAGGCTCCTCGCCAGAACGGCACCGGCGAGACGACAGCATCGCCAGTTGCGATCACCTTCTGCCTGGGTAGCCACACGATCGCGTCGCCATCGGTATGGGTCTTGCCCAGATACATGATCTCGATGGGTGCGACATCGTCGAGTAGCGACATGCGGTCGGTGAAGGTCACGTTGGCGTAACGGATCGATATGCCGCGAAAGTCTTCGCTGTAGAGCTGTTCTTCATGGGCATCCGCGGCATAGCGTACACGATCGGCTTCGTTTTGCGCGGCGTGGCTTTGGTCCTCGAACCCTTTTCTTAGGCGGTCGAAGATTGCTTGTTGTGTGGCGTCGAAGGCGGCATCGGTTTGCGCCGGCAGGCCGCGGATGTTCATATCCGCTTGCGCGTCAGCAGTGGCGATGACCATAGCGTGCGGCCACTCCTTCATCACTTCAGACAGGCCGAAGTGATGATCGCCATGCCAATGCGTGATCACGATTGCCTTGACGGGCTTCGCGCTGATGCCATGGACGAGTTCGACGACGCGGCGCCCAGCACCCGGCGAACCGCCTGCGTCGATCAGGACCAGGCCGTCGGTTTGCTCGACCACGGTGACATTACCGATGACCTCGACGTGAAAACCGGCTTCCTGACGCAGCAAATGCACATGGTCGGCGATGCGATAGGGCTGCTGAAAGTATCCGGTCGGGTCGTTGTCGGGAGCTGGCTTGAGAGGCTGGCAGAAGGCAGCGGAGGAGGGTGCGATGAGAAGAAGGAAGCTCGCTAACTTGAAGGCTCGTCGAAATGAGTACGATGTCATTGAATCTCGACCCTCTTTCTTGAATGTCCGCGATATCCGCAGCTACTTGGCTGATTGAACTATGAGACTTGCGAGGGATGGAGGGATACGTCCCGCTCAAATGCACAGAGAAGGGATCGAATCATGGTATGAGACGCGCAGTGCAGCAAGATGTGAGCCGTAGATTTTGCGCAAAAAGGTTGGATTGGCCTGGTATCAACCCTTGAGAATCGAATCTACTTATTTAGCGAGGACTTCAGAGATTGGATCTTGAGATTCGCCGTTGACTGATTCTTCATTCGCCCTTCTGGCCACATCCTGGAACTGCAGAGAGGATATTCACGGACGTTTTGGACTACCAAACCTTTCCGCACTGCGAGCTTTGAGTCGCGCCGCCTCTTCGTCTCGATTCTTAGGAGGCGAATTCGTCTCAAGGGAGTTCAGGAGGTTTGTCGAAATACCAGCGATCGCATTGATCGCGGAGAAGAATGCTTCTTCGTTAGCCTTGGACGGCTTATTAAAGCCGCTGATCTTTCGAACGAACTGCAGCGACGCAGCTTGAATTTCATCTGGTGTTACGGGTGGATCGAAGTTGAATAGCATCTTAATGTTTCGACACATCTTGCCGGGACCTCCCTGCGAATCTCGGATCAGACTAATGCCGATCGTTGCGCGACTCAAGGGCGGATGGCATTGGGGAACAGCTCGTGGGCCTGAGACGTCAGAACACTCTCTGCGCACTTGCCACACGATAAGCGCGTGCCAGGAGTTCGGCTACCCGATCGCCATTGCGATCCGTCGATGGATTTACGGGAACGTAGATGAGGTTCCCTTCGCGCCTGCACAAAACGTTGCTTGCTACCATGACCCGCATCATCCAAATGGCAGGCCGAGCCTTAAGACAGTCAACACCTAACCAGCCGTGATATTCGCGCCCGTTCGCCTGAAGGCGGGTTTGAGAATGAATTTTCTCGGCGACCTCGCCGCGTGATTTTTCAAAGGCCGCAGTTCTTGTGTTTCTAGTTGAAAATGGCGCCTGTACGAGCGGCGACTCAAACTCCATGACCCTAAAAAGATCTGCGATTGCGCGGTGTTGCGCGACGGATGTGTGCCCCAGCCAATAGTGACAGGTCTTCGCGATGGACGTCACGACGTTCTTTATTTCTTTTTCCAGACGAAAGCGAGGGCCGGCTGGAAGATGGAGAACCATGCCGTCGACATGAGCGGAGACATTCTCCATGTTGATGGCGCGGGCCAGCCATCCCGCCATATTGGTGCTTGGACAGTCCACATGGATCCAGCCGGAGATAAACGAAGGCTCGGCGGCAAGTCCTGTAACCATTTCCACGCCGCGGCAAAGTTCGTATACGACTTGCTTGTAACGCCCTGGGTGCAGATCGATCTCTACTTTCGTAGCGGATTCCAGCAACGTACCTCGATGAGGAGGGCCACCAGCCATCGCTAAATCGCAGAACGATCCCCAGATTTCATTCCACGCAACGCGACCATCTTGTCCGTACCTCAAGCCTGCGGAGCCCATGGACACGGGCTGCACGTCTTCATAGGAGTCCTGATACTCCTCCGGAAGAAGAGTTTTTAGCCGGGCTTCCAGAAGTTCGTGATCGGCGATGGTGTCCGACGTTCGAGCCATCTCTTCTCTCCTGATATCAGGTTAGCGCGCATTCCTTTCCGCGCACACGCAACACGTGTTCGCGTTCATGGCTACTTATTCCCCAATCAGGTGCAGCACGATCTCTCGTCTGTGAGGGCGGACGCGGTGTTCAAAAAGATAGATGCCTTGCCATGTGCCTAAGACGAGACTGCCATGGATAAGCGGTATCGATAGCTGGACTTGAGTGAGTGCTGTTTTGAGATGAGCGGGCATATCGTCAGGCCCTTCAGAGTCGTGCTCGTATGGGCCATCCTCTGGAGCGAGATGGTCGAAGTAGGCTTTGATGTCGTGGCGCACGGTGGGATCGGCGTTCTCCTGGATCAAGAGAGACGCTGATGTGTGCCGGCAAAATACTGTGAGAAGGCCGGTTTGCATCTTCTGGCGACGCACCCATTCGTCGATCGTCGAAGTGCATTCATAGAGCCCCTGCCCACGGGTCGAGATTTCGAGTTTGTGTGCTGACTGCGTCAATTTTTCCTGCCTCCGCTTTTCCGAATATATGCTGGGCCTATAAAAGTGATTGGATGCCTGCCGTTCTGCAAGATTGCGGGGTAAGGGGCGATGCGCCAATCTTGACCCGATTCTTCAGAGCATGCTAGCGTCAAAGTATGGCGTTTCACCTACTGCATTGTTGTCGCTGCGACCAACCCTTCCCTGGGTGAGCCGCGACCTTCTCAGATATCTCTGAAACGTCCCCTCCAAAGTTCATCCGTTACTCCCATCCTTTGCTCGTGTATCCGTCAACAGGCGGGCGTCCGTGCCCTGGCTTGTCTGCGATGGTTCACTTTTCACTTTGGAGAGATTGATGCAATTGGCAACAGAAGAACAGATTGTGCGTGAGGTGAGCAGCACCTTGATATCTTCCGGCGGGGTTTCGAAGACGCCTGCGGAGTTGGCGGCCATCGTTTCCACGTTCGCGGCGGCGGATGGATGGATGGACCGGGTGCGGCTGCGCACCGCAGATCGCTGGTATGAGCGGCTGTATCAAGATTCGGAGTATGACATCTGGGTGATCAGCTGGATGCCCGGACAGTCCACCGGCTTCCACGACCACGGCGAGAGCTCGGGAGCCTTCGTTGTAGCGACCGGTGTGCTTGAGGAGCATCGTCCTGAAGAGCAGCCCCTTGCAATACGTCCGGGCGAGACGCGGGCCTTCGGTCTCGATTACGCGCATGATGTGCGTAATGCCTCGGTTGCGCCGGCTGTGAGCATTCATGCTTACTCGCCGCCGCTCAACGAGATGAACGAGTACGAACTGGATGGGGGCCAACTGGTTCCGCGCGAACATGCGTCGGAGCGGGTTGAGGCGCTTGGTCAGGAGAGGAACGCGGAAGGGCAGAAACCCGAAAAGCCGGCCGGTGCCGTGGGCATTGAGCAGATGCTTGCGGCAGCGCGTGCGCGGCTGCGGCGACTGTCGCCGGTTGAGGCTTATGAAGCGGTGACGGAGACGGGAGCGGTCCTCGTGGATATTCGCCCCGAAGGCCAGCGCGCGGTCGAGGGCAGCATAGCGGGCGCGTTGGTTGTGGAGCGGAACGTGCTGGAGTGGCGGTTCGATCCTACATCCAGCGCGCGGCTGCCGGTCGCGACCGATCACGATGTGCAGGTGGTCGTGTTTTGCTCGGAAGGTTACACCTCAAGCCTCGCGGCGGCGTGTCTGCAGGATCTCGGGCTGTGGCGCGCTACCGACGTTGTGGGTGGATTTCACGCGTGGAGCGCGGCGGGTCTGCCGATTGTGCTGCCAAACAAGGCTTCCTGAGACGACGAGCAGGGTCAGGGCTGGCGTTCGATGGTGAGGAGTTTGAAAGAGCCGGGGAGGACGGGACCTCTGCGTCCACCGGCAGGGATGGGGCCGAAGTCGGCGGCGACTACGAAGATTTTGTGGGTTGAGGGATCGACGCCGAGGTTGCGGGAGCCGATCGGCGTGGCGAGGGTCTGGAGGACGTGGTACTGGTCGGGGGTGTCCTCGTGGATGATGGTCAGTGTGCCGTCGCCGCAGGAGGAGAAGATGTCGCCGGTGGAGGGATCGAAGCCGGAGGCGTCGACGCCTTTGCCGATGGGGACGGTAGTGATGACCTTGCCGGTAGTAGTGTCGGAAACGGCGAGGACGCCGCTGCGGCAGCCGGTGAAAAGGCGGTGGTGGGCGGAGTCGATGGTGAGCGACGTGGGCTGCTTGCAGGGGGCGGTGGGCCAGCGGCGGAGGACGGTAGCTTTGCGGGCGTCGACTTCGACGATTTCGTCCTTGTCGGCGATGTCGGCGTAGACTTTGCCGTCGCCGGCGGAGACGGCGTACTCGGGCTTGCCGCCGAGGGGGATGTTGGTGATGGTCTTTCCGGTGGCCGCGTCAACGACGGTGGCGGATGCGGCGTCGCCGTTCATGGTGAAGACGCGGTTGGAAGGGGCGTCGTAGAGGGCGGCGTCGGTGTCTTCCTGGGCCGGGGAGCGGCTGATGACCTTGAGGGTCTTGAGGTCGAACATGGCGACGGTCTTGTCCTGCGCGGAAGAGGCGAAACCGTAGTTGGGGGCGATGGCGGTGCCGTGGGCGCCGTGGATGTCGTCGACCTGGCCGATGAGCTTGCCGGAGTCTTCATCGACGACCATGAGGTGCGTGCCGCGGGCGATAAAGATGCGGTGCGTGGTGGGGTCGGGGACGACGTAGTCCCAGCCGCCTTCGCCGCCGAGGACGCTGGTGTGGGTGATCTTGTAGGGACCGTCGGACTGCGCGAGGAGCGAGGGGCCGGCGAGAAGGATGGCCGCGCAGGAAGCGAAGAGCATGGGGAGCGTCGAGGATCGCATGGAAGCGATGATACCTAGTGAAGATGACGGTTGCATGACCGCCGGGAAATACGGAGATCCTTCCCTGCGACGCTTTAGGGGTCAAGGACGAAGGCGAGGAACATGGATACCCGGCTGGGGAGAAATCTTCTTTTCAGGATTTCTACTAACGTTGAACCGTTGAGCGCGTGAAGGGTTCGCGTTCGTCTTCGCTGCCATGAAGCAAATCGAGACCACTCTTTGTGAACCGTAGACGAAGATCCTCGGAACCCTCGACCTGGAAGGTGTCATCCGCACTTAATGGCGCGAGAAGGAGGTTCTTCTGCCACTTAGGGCGATCCGAGCGATTTAACCGCAATGCGCCGTCCGCGTAACGGACAGAGATCGTGCCATAGTCTCCCGCGAGTGTTTGCAGATGAGTTGCTGCGATGACAACCGGATGCAACTGCGCGTCAGTAGCTACGGCTGCCCATGTGTACTCCGCCGCTCGCTCAGCGGCGAGGCCGGGAGTTGAACGTAAGCGACGATATGCGTCGAGTTCCGCGGCGGCAAGCGCTTGCGTGGACGGCACCTTGAGGTCTGGAACGACGCCTACACCTTCCCAGTTCGTCCCGCTGATGGGATTGACGGGCCTGTTGTACGACACGCTCAAGATGAATTGTGGGGCGATGGGAAGCTTCTTGTTGTTGTTTGCCGCCCCATAGGTGGTGCCGCCTACGATGGTCGCCAGCTTTTCCTGTTGGAATCCATACGAAATGGCCTCTGCCGCGGAAGCGACATGGGCATCGACGAGGATGTAGAGAGGCTTGCGCTTTGCCAGGGGACGGAGCAACCTGGCCAGATAGTCCACAGCATCGCTGTTGCCACCGCCATTTTCCCGAAGGTCCAGGATGAGCGCGTCGCCATCGCTTAAAAATTTCAACGCGTCATCGTACGCTGCGGGCGTGAGTACGGGTGTCCAATGGAATGCTTCGACCTGAAGGTAGCGGAGATTCCCGGGCAGAATCTCGAGCTTCGTCAAGCCGCTGTGCGTCCGGATAGCAAGCCGCCTGCGATAGGCGTCCAGGCCGACATCACTGCGAGGCGGAGCAATGGTGGCTGCGTACTGCTCGGGATCGCTATTGAGATACAGATGCCCATCATGGCTTGCCGCCTCCAGATCCTCTGTTACCTTTTCCGCAAAGATATTCGGATCGCTGACGTCATAACGGCCTGCCTTGAATGCCTGCTCCAACATCGAGACAAGAGCGGGACGCATCTCCCGAAAGACATAGGTGCTGTTGATATCAGCCTCCATCTGCTGAACCACGGCACGGCGGGTAGCCGCATCGAGCATAGGCGTGGGACTGGTGTTCTGTCCCAGACACGCAGCATGAATCGCCGCATAAGCGGTAAGCGTGAGAAGAATGCTTCGGATCGCGGGCTTTGCGGAGAGCCGTTTGCGGGAGGGGTGTTTTGAATGCTTCACGTGGATTTCCTCGGGGTTTTGAAGCTGCTCTTGTTCACTGCGGATGCGCTCTTCAAAAGAGCGCTTCTCCAACGTGGAAATCGTGTCGGCAAGGAGCGAGGACAGGGAGTATGGGAGCTCCGTATCGAGCCGATCGGCAGCGGTGTTGGTCGCAAGCCAGATGCTGCGCAGCTCAGGCACCATGCGATTAGCCTTCGAGGTCAGACGCACAACATGTTGGCGTGCGTCGGTACCCTGCACCGTCTCCACAAGGCCGGAGTCTCCCATCTGGGCGATGGTTTGGCTTACAGCGGAGTGAGTGATTTGAGCGTGGTGCGCAATCTGACGCAGCGACGCCTCATGCAGATCCAGAAGCGCGCGAACGACAGGCGTGTACCGCGGTTTGTAGCCGAATCCGGCCGCACGATAACGATGTTCGACAGCGTCGTCGAGGTGCTCAATGAGATGACGAAGCAATGTTCCGAGAGTGCGATTCGAAGGCATACACTGTAAATATAACAGCACTGTTAGATGTGAATCTTTGGATCACATAATTGGCTGACTGAACCGCTGCAGCGGTAATAAGAGGTGTCCTATGGGAATGTGGCAGAGCGCTCAAGCCAGTTGCGTTGGCTAAGGCAGCGCTCGATATAATTTCCGCATGTATACGCCTCAGGCTGGAATTTTTGCTCTTGGAACTTCGTCGCATGTGTATCTGGAGTTTGATCTGCTGGATGCAAGTAAATGCAAGGAGTTTGCTTCGGCCATCTCCGCGATCCGTGAGCCGCGGACTACGACGGGCGGCGTGAACTTTGTGATCGGGTTTCGGCCGGAGCTGTGGGGGGAGATTGTTCCGGGAGATATGCCGGTAGGCGTGGAGGGATTCAACAAGAGCATTGAGGGTGTGGAGGGATTTGTGATGCCGGCCACGCAGCATGATGCGCTGGTGTGGATGTCAGGCAGTGCGTATGACGTGGTGTTCGATATGGCGCGGTCCGTGCTGCATGACCTGGCGGCGACGGCAAAGCTGGGGGAAGAGACTTCGAGCTGGCCTTACCGGCATGACCGAGATTTGACGGGGTTCGTGGATGGGTCGGAGAATCCGACGCTGCTGGATGCTCCCACAGATGCGCTGGTGCCGGAGGGTGGGCCGGGAGCTGCGGGGTCCGTGCTGCTACTGCAGAAATGGAAGCACAGGACGGCGGAGTGGGAAGCGCTGCCGGTGGAGAAGCAGGAGTTGATCATGGGAAGGACGAAGGCGGACAGCGTGGAGTTGGAGGATAAGCCCGAGGACTCGCATGTGGCGCGCACGGACCAGGACGAGTTTGGGAACATCTTCCGACGGAATATGCCCTATGGAAACGTCGACGATCATGGGACTGTGTTTGTGGGATTTAGCGCGGAGCAGAAGCGGCTTTCGAAGATGCTCGATAGCATGGCGGGGTTGGTGAACGGGAAGCGCGATGCGTTGACACGGTATACGGAGCCCCTGACGGGGTCGTATTACTTTGTGCCTTCGGTGGAGAGTCTGCGGGGGTTGCGGTAGGGCGTGGTTGGCGCCATGTTAGGTGAGTGCATAGTGTGGGGATTTCTTCGGATGTTCACATGCCGTTCACATTAAGGTTTGGCGTGGGGTTCTAGGCTGGGCTGGCAAATCAAACCAGCTCTGTAAGGTGAACCCAAACGATGGCTTCTTCCGCTGCTACTCCTCCTCCTGTTCTTCACGCACAAAGTTCGGACGCAAAGGCTGCCGACCGCTTCTCTCAAAGCTCGGCCGGGATTTGGGGTGCGGCGGTGTTTGGGGTCATGCTGGTGGGTGGGCTGATCTACATTGGCAGCAAACTGGCCGCCGACCTTTCGATTGTGCATTCGGCTTCGGTATTTCCGTACGTGCTACTGGGTGTGGCGCTGCTGATTGCGCTGGGATTTGAGTTTGTGAACGGGTTCCATGACACGGCCAATGCCGTGGCGACGGTGATCTATACGAACTCGCTGGCGCCGCATGTGGCGGTGGTGTACTCGGGCGCGATGAACTTTGTGGGTGTGCTGCTGAGCTCGGGCGCGGTGGCTTACTCGATTGTTAACCTGCTGCCAGTGGAGCTGATTTTGAAGGTGAGTTCGGGGTCAGGATTTGCGATGGTGTTCGCGCTGCTGATTGCGGCGATCCTGTGGAACCTGGCGACGTGGTGGAAGGGATTGCCGGCTTCGAGCTCGCATACGATGATCGGGTCGGTGATCGGGGTGGGCATTGCGAACCAGCTAATACGGGGACGGTCCGGTGTGAGTGGCGTGGACATGGAGCAGGTGAAGAAGGTGTTCACGGCACTGCTGGTTTCGCCGGTGGTTGGTTTTCTGCTAGCCGGGTTGTTGTTCCTACTGTTCAAGCTGCTGGCCAAGGACAAGCGGCTGTATGAAGCGCCGGAAGGTACGGCGCCTCCTCCGTTCTATATCCGCTGCCTGCTGATCCTGACCTGTGGCGGTGTGAGCTACTTTCATGGATCGAACGATGGACAGAAGGGCATGGGACTGATCATGCTGATCCTCGTGGGCACGGTGCCGACGGCGTATGCGCTGAACCACACGGTGGATAAGGGGTCGGTGACGACGTTTGCGGCGGTTTCGACGCAGGTGGCCGGTGCGCTGCATAACTATGAGGATCCGAATGTGGTTCTGGGTGAGTCGCAGCCGGAGCTGGAACAGTTTATTGCGACCAAGCATTATGAGCCGCAGGTGCTGACGGCGCTGGGCGAGATGGTGACCGACATTCGCAACGAGGCGGTGAGCTATGGGTCGCTGGGAAACGTGCCGGCGGAGATGCAGGCGAACGTGAGGAACCAGATGTACCTGACATCGTCGGCGTTCGCTCTGCTGCCGAAGGCGGTGGGTGCGCCGAAGTTCAATGCGGATGACACGGCTGTGTTCGCTAACTACAGGAAGTTCCTGGACAAGTCGACGAAGTACATTCCGTCGTGGGTGAAGGTAGCGGTAGCGCTGGCGCTCGGACTGGGAACGATGGTGGGCTGGAAGCGGATCGTCATCACCGTGGGCGAGAAGATCGGCAAGACGCACCTGACGTATGCGCAGGGAGCTTCGGCTGAGATTACGGCGATGGTGACGATCGGGCTGGCGGATGGGTTTGGGCTGCCGGTAAGCACAACGCATGTGCTGAGTTCGGGCGTAGCCGGGACCATGGCGACGAACGGGAGCGGGTTGCAGATGAGCACGGTTCGGAATATCGCGCTCGCGTGGGTGTTCACGCTGCCGGCGGCGGCGGTGCTTTCGGGGTTGCTGTTCTTTCTGTTCAATAAGATCGCGGGGTAGGCGCAGAAGGCCCCGTGAAGCCCCACCCGAAGAGACGGGTGGGGCTTTTCTTTTGCGTTTCCAGCAGATAAGAGCCAGAAATCCACGGTGGGGAGTCTTATACACTCAACGCTGCCACTATGAGTCTTAAAGCCAAGATCGAAGCCGTCATCTACGCGTCAGAAGAACCTGTCACGCTTGCTCAACTTACCGGATTGCTGGGCGAAGAAGGCCAGGCCGAACTGGATGCGTTGGATGCGCAGCAGCAGTCGCTTCCGCTGGAGGAAGACGGCGTGTCAGAGGAGCCTGTCGCCGAGGCCGAGGCGAATGATCCGGATCCGCTGAATGGCGAGGTGCTGGAGCCGGGTGAGTCTACGGCAGAGCTGGAAGCTGTGGCGGTTGAGCCAGATGCGCCGACGTCCGAGCCGGAGATGGTTGTGGATGCGGTTGAGAGCGAGGCTGCAGAGGTACCGGTTGAGGGCGAAGCTGTTGCGTCGGTTGAGGTTGCGGCTTCGGGTGGGGATGAGAAGAAGGTGGCGCGGGAACGGGAGCGGAAGCTGCGGGAGTACTTCCGGTCGCTGCTGGATGAGCTGATTTCCGACTATGCCGGGGATGCGCGGGGGTTGGAGGTTCGCGAGGTAGCGGGTGGGTACAGGCTGGCAACCAAGCCGGAGTATCACGATGCCGTGCGCGGGTTCGTGAAGAGTTTGAAACCGCCGCTGAAGTTGACCCTGCAGGCGCTGGAGACGCTGGCGGTAGTGGCATACAAGCAGCCGGTGACGGCGCCGGAGATCTCGGAGATTCGCGGGGTGGATTCGGGCGGCGTGCTGGGGTCGCTGATGGCGCGGAAGCTGATTACGACGGCCGGGCGGAAGCAGGTGATCGGGCGGCCGATTTTGTACAAAACGACGAAGGATTTTCTGCTGCGGTTCGGGTTGAAAGATATCAACGAGCTTCCGAGCATCGAAGAGTTTGAGAAGATGGCCGGCGAGCTTGCTGATGCGGAGCCGGTGCAGGAGGAGATTCCGATGTCGCCACACAATACTTCAGAAGAGGATGCCGCAGCCGGTGGGACGCCGACGAGTGTGGACGAGTTGAACGCAGCGCCTGAGCCGACGAACGTGGTGCATGAGGATGTGGAAGAGATGCTGTCGGATCGCTCGACGGCGCCTGAAGGGCACAACACGGAGCATGCGGACCCGAGCGAGGTTGAGCCGATGGCGGAACAGCATGAGCCGCAGGCGGATGGGAATAGTGATGATCCCTCTGTGGACAGCGAAGCGGAGCATGACGGCAAGACCGGAGGGGCGTAGCGATGGCTGAGTTCCCTACCGAAGCGTTTGATTCTCCAGAAGATAACGAGCCGGATACGCTGGCTACACCGGAGGGTGATAACGAGGGTTTGCCGGACGAGCCGCTGTCGCCTGACGAGCCAGTTGTGGAGCGTCCGCGGGGAGATGAGCCGCATAGCGTGGAGCCGTTGCGCGACGCTTTGGGGTAACGGCGCATCTTACCCGTGAGGTGAATGGATGCCCCCGGTACGATCACTCAAGGTGTTTGGCAATTCCGTGGAAATTACGGTGGATGGTGCGATGAGCCATGGCGTGACTTCGGTTGTGGTTTTGACCGTGCCGCCGGGTGGAGGGCTTCCGCCGCACGCGCACGAGTTTGAGGACGAGATGTTTATGGCGCTCGAAGGCGACTTTGAGCTACAGCAGGATGGCGAGTGGACGCCGCTGCCGATCGATGAGCCGGTGTTTTCGCCTCGCGGGACGACCCATAGCTATCGGAATACGGGGAAGACAGCCGGGAGGCTGGCGACGATTTATGCGCCGGCGGGGTTCGAGCAGTGGTTTGAGGAAGTGAATGGGCTTTCCCCGGCGAGCGAGATGAAGCAGATTGCCAGTATCAGCGAGGAGTATGGGGTGACGATCCATACCGATGGCAAGGCGCGGGCGGCGAAGGCGGCTACACTGAAGTAGCGCCAACTTTGAGCGCAGCGACCGCGACGAGCACGTACCGCAGTCAGAAAGATAGATAACATGAGCAAGACCCCGATAGAGAAGACCGCGGTCGGCGACGAGCCCCGCGGCGACCGGTTGCAAAAAATTCTGGCTCAGGCCGGGATTGCGAGTCGCAGAGCGGCTGAGGCGATCATCCTCGAAGGCCGCGTGATTGTGAACGGCAAGGTGGTTACCGAGCTGGGCACGCGGGCCGATGCGAGCAAGGACCATATACGCGTCGATGGCAAGCTGCTGCATGGGCCGGAACTGCAGCGGTACTTTATGGTGAACAAGCCGCGTGGGTATGTGACGACGACCGATGACCCGGAGCATCGGCCTACGGTGATGCAGTTGCTGGGTCAGGATTCGCAGAAGAAGACGGTGGGTGAGCACTCGAAGATGCCACGGCTGTATCCGGTGGGGCGGTTGGATTACCTGTCGGAGGGTCTGCTGTTGATGACCAATGATGGAGAGCTGGCGAATAAGCTGTCGAAGGCTGCCGCGGGCGTTGAGAAGACGTACCTGGTGAAGGTTTCGGGTGCGCCTACGGCAGAGGCTGTGGATCAACTGCGGCGTGGGATCATGATCGATCGTGGGCGGCTGAATGAAGTGCGCAGTGGACGTCGGGACCGTGTGCTGACGCAGCCGGCGAAGGTGGAGAAGGTACGGCGTGGGGAGAATCCGTGGTTTGAAGTGACGCTGACCGAGGGCCGCAATCGGCAGCTGCGCAAGATGTTTGAAGAGATCGGACACCATGTGGAGAAGATCCGGCGCATTGGGTATGGAGCGCTGGTGCTGGATGTTCCACCGGGGGCGTTCCGTGAGCTGACGACGGGTGAGGTGCAGGCGCTGGGACGTGCTGCCGCAGGTAAGAAGGTGGAGCGGAAGAAGACGATGCCGGAGGCAGCGCAGTTGAAAAAGCCCGTGCCGCCGAAGCGGAAGTCGTTTGGGGCTCCGAGGCGTGGGCGCGGGTAAGGTTGCCCTTGTTCTGAAGAGGGATAAGGATTGAGAGCTTGAGGTTTGGAGGATTTTACCCTCATCGCACGCCTGCATCATGCGCAAAAAGCTGCAAGAGAAGCAACCAATTTGGCGCTTTGAATTGAGCTTGAAATTTCCATGCATGCGGCAAACTTCCGTCGCGAGGCGACCGTCTCTTGTTTCTAGAGGAGACTTTTCATGCGTGGTATCAAGACGATTCTTGCTCTTTCCGCTTTGACCCTTGCAGGCGCTGTACCCGCGGCGCAGGCGCAGATTTCCATTCAGATTGGCCCCGAGCCAAGCTGCCCTTACGGCTACTACGATTACGCTCCGTATAACTGTGCGCCGGATGGCTACTATGGGCCGGAGTGGTTTGCCGGCGGCCACTTTGTTGGTGCGGGCAAGTGGTTCCATGGGCCGGCGAACTTCCACGGCAATGTAAACAACCACTTCGATCCGCAGCACGGGTATAAGGGACCGGCTCCGGAGCATGGCGCGCCGCAGGCCCCGCATGCGAAGTTCCAGGCGAATGAAAGTCGCGATGGACAGGGACATGCAGACAAGCCGCACCGGTAGAGTAATATTCGAGTTTCACCATCGCTAAGATTTGAAGCGCTGAAGAAGCCCCTTGCTAAGTTGCGGGGCTTTTTCTTTGAGTATTTCTGCCGCGTGTGCAACTTAGTGCAGAGGTGGGCACTCAGATAGCCTGAGGTTCCCCCATGCGCAGTATCAAGTACGTCCTTCTCGCGGCAGCCATGATGTTTGTGTTTGCGGCAGCTGCACCTAAACCAGCTCAGGCTCAAATTTCGATCGGCATTGGCGTTGGCGAACCGGCTTGCCCATATGGGTACTACGGTTTTGCTCCCTATCGCTGCGCACCGTATGGCTACTATGGACCGGAGTGGTTCGAGGGTGGGCATTTTCGCGGTGCAGGCCGCTGGTACCACGGTGGTCCCGGCTTCTACGGCCACGTGAACCGCTCTTATGATCCTCATTACGGGTATCGCGGCGGCTATCCGCAGCATGGCCCCTACCAGGAGCATCCGGACCACTTCCAGAGCTTCCATGCGAGCCACTACAGCGATCCGGGTGGGCATTACCACACCGAAGCGCAGCACGGTGGGTACGTCAACGGCGGCCACCGCTAACGCCCGGAGCTAGTCCGGAAAACACATTCCTTCTGCAAAGACAGAAAGAAAAGTAACACCCACTCCCCCTGCGTAGCGCTCAATGAGCTGCGCAGGGGTTTTCCGTCTGGGTTGCGCATTGAGCGGAGAGCCAGGGGAGGAGTTTGGCGACGATGAGGGCGGCGCCGTCGTCGGAGAGATGGATGCCGTCGGATTGGCGGAGCTTTTCGGTGTGGCCGTGGACTTCGCCGAAGTCGCGGAAGTGGCCGGTGGTGTCTCCGATGACGCCGGCGGTGCTGAACCAGATGGCATGGGGCGTGGAGGTGACGACGTCGTAGTCGATGCGGTTGATGGCGTCGATGCGGGCGTCGAAGGTTTCGTCTTTCATGGGGGGAAGGCCGAGCCAGATGACGGTGGCTCCGTGTGATTGGAGCATGTCGAGGTAGGCCTCGACGCGGTGCTGGTAGATGCGTTGCCAGCCGGGCGAGACGAACGGATAGACGGTGCCGTTGTCGACGAAGCCCTGGCCGTCGTTGGCGCCGATGGCGACGATGATGAAGTCGGGGCGGGATTGCTTGAGCATCGCGGGATACTCGAGCTGCCAGTTGAAAACATCCGGGCGGGCGAGGCCGGTGCCGGACTTGAAAAGACTGAGGAAGGTGAGCGCGGGGTAGCGCGGGGCTTCGCGCATCATGGCCGAGGAGAGACCGACGGCCATCATGGAGTCGCCGGCCATGGCGATGGTGCGGGTTTCCCCGGATTCCATCGCGGGGATGGATGGGAGTTTGGTGAAGATGGGTGGCTCAGTGAGGTTGAGTGGGATGGGACGGGGTTTGGGGATTGGGGTGGTGGGGGTTGGGGGTTGAGGTGTGGGGTTGGTGCTAATGGGGGTCGCTGTGGGAACCTCGATCTCCAAGTGCGAGAGATCGGGGGCACCCGCTTTTGTGATTGGAATGATTGGTGTGGGTGGGTTGAGGGTCGCAAGAAGTGCGGGGTCGTCGGACCAGCCGATGCGGGCTAGTGCTATGAGGGCGTGGGTGCGTTGCTTTTCAATGCGGAGTGGTGTGAGCGCTCGGTGGAGGAGCGTGAAGGTGGGTAGGGCGATAGTTCGCTCGGGACCGAGATCGAGGCGTTGGGCCCAGTCGTAGAGGCCCCCGGACTCAAGCACGAGGATGAGCGCGACGAAGGTGGCGAGACTCAGTGTGAGTTGGGGTAGCGTCGAGAATCGGCGGTAAGGTTTCATGGTCACTAGAACTGGAAGTAGATGAAGGGAGCTACGCCGGTGGGGCCGAGGAGTTCAATGAGGAAGATGACGAAGGCTAAGGTGATGCCGCTGGCGAAGATGGGGAGACGGGACATGGTGGACTCTGCTGTGCGGCGCCAGAGCCTGGGGGCGTATTGACCGAAGATGCCGAGGACCAGCGTGAGAAGGACGGGCCAGGTCGCCATGGTAAGGGCTCCACGGCTGGTGGCTAGTTGATGGAAGACTGTTGCGGCGACGTTGAAGGTGGGAGAGCGAAAGAAGACCCAGCCGATGCAGACGGCGTGGAACATGAGGATTCGTGCGACCCACGGCCACCATGTGCGGGTGCGGAGGTGTTGGATTTGTTGCGAGGAGCTTGTGGACCAGAGACGGTGCATGATGAGGTAGAGGCCTTGCAAGCCACCCCACATGACGAACGTCCATGAAGCGCCATGCCAGAGGCCGCCGAGGAGCATGGTGAGCATGAGGTTTACGTACGTGCGGGCGGCGCCTGACCTCGAGCCGCCGAGGGGGATGTAGAGGTAGTCGCGGAGCCAGCTGGAGAGCGAGATGTGCCAGCGTTGCCAGAAGTCCTGCGGATCAGTGGCCGTGTAAGGAGCGTTGAAGTTGCGCGGGAAGTGGTAGCCGAGAAGCATGGCGCAACCGATGGCGATGTCGGTATAGCCGGAGAAGTCGCAGTAGATCTGGGCAGCGTAGCCGTAGATGGCGAGCAGGACGTCGCCGCTATGGAAGCTGGCTGGAGCGGCGAAGACGGGTTCAACGAGGCGTGTTGAGAGGGTGTTCGATACGATTACTTTTTTGAAGAGGCCCGCGAGGATGAGCAGGAAGGCTCGGTTGACACGGATATGATGCGCGTCGGAGATGGCTTTGTAGCGGGGCTTCATGAGCTGCGGGATAAAGTGCGAGGCGCGGAGGATGGGGCCGGCGATGAGTTGCGGGAAGAAGGCGACGTAGAGGAGAGCGTCGGTGAGGTAGAGGGGTTCGCGGAGTTTGCGGCGGTAGATGTCGCCCATCAGCGAGATGGCGTGGAAGACGAAGAACGAAATGCCGAGCGGGAGGAACGGGGCGGGTAGGTTCCAGACGGGAGTGCGGCCGACGTAGCCCCAAAGGCCAAGAGCGGTTAGCAGCACGAAGCTGGCGTACTTGTAGTAGATGAGGACGGCGAGGCAGACTGTTACGCCGACGATGAGAAGCTGCTTGCGGCGGGTGGGGTCTTCGGTGTGCTGGATGGACTGTGCGATGAGGCCGGCGAAGAGTGAGATGAGGATGAGCAGTGGGACGTAGCGCCAGCTCCAGAAGCCGTAGAAGACGTAGCTTGCGGCAAGCAGAAAGAGCTTGTGCGCTTGCGGGCGGGATTCGAGCGCCCAGGCGGCCGCGAGCACAATGAGAAAGAAGACGGCGTATTCGACGGTCGGGAAGAGCATGGCGGTCGTACACTCTGGCGAAAGGTTTGGGGTGAAGTCCAGCTTACGGTGCCAAAGGCGCGGAAGATAGCGGAAACGGGAGTCTTTCGCGCCGCGGATAGCGGCTGGGTGAAGCAAACTGTAGCGCGAATGGAGATGCGGCCAGAATCATTTTGGCGGGCGAACCAACTTCGTTACGGTACCGGAAATGCCGTGATGGATGGGCTATTCAGATGTGGTGGGGGCGCTAGGCGATGGGAAGAATCGCTTCATACGAAGGAAGGGCTCCTCGACGAAGTGGAAGCTGAGCATGGCAATGGCAGCACTCACGGCGATGGTAGCAGCAGTGTAGAGGAGTGCCGGGATAAAGGAGATTTCTCCTTCGGTGGCGGGCCAGAGGTGGTGTGCCAGCGTTTGGAAGCCGAGATAGACAAACAGGTGGTAGACGTACATGCCGTAGCTGTACTTGCCAGCGAAGATCAACGGGCGGAGCGTGAGAAGACGGCTAAGGCGCGGTAGATGATGTTGCGATGCTGCGATCAGACCACCACCGAACAGGGCGAAGGCTGTGATGCCGAAGGTGCCCATGCGAACGCCTGTTGTGGACAGCTCCTCGCGGTGAAGAGCGGCGATGTAGAGGATCATGAGTGCTCCCGCGGTCAAAGCCATTTTGGCTGCCGCGAGGGAGACGATTCGGCCGCGGATCTCGCGATAAAGCGCGATGCCGGCCCCGATGAAAAGGCCGTCAAGGCGGGAGACGGGAAACTGCACAAGGCCGAGGCTAGCACCGGTAAGGTGTTCGATGAGCCACCAGCGCAGCGGGGCTCCGAACAGGAAGCCTACGATGCAGATGCCGAGCATGAAACGAAGGGTGCAAAAGCGGACGAGCGTGGGCCAGATGAGGTAGAACTGCTCTTCCACGGCGAGCGACCAGAAGACTCCCCCCCATATGGAAGTGAGGCCGAGCCACCCTTGCCAGAAGATGGGCCAGTTCTGGAGATAAAGGAAGAAGGAAATGCGCTCGAGGTTAGTGGCCGGCAAATGTACGCCGAATGTGGGCCAAAGGATACCCGCTAGCAGTGAGACGGCCAAGGTTAGATAGTAGATGGGAAAGATGCGAAGCACGCGACGGGCATAGAAGGAGCGGAAGTACGTGGCTTTGGTACGGGCGCGGAGAAGAATTCCAGTGATGAGAAACCCGGAAAGCGCGAAGAAGAGATCGACGCCTCCCCAGCCCGGAACCAGGACGTAGACCAAGAGGCCGCCTGCCGTGGTATGGGGATGTTTGATGGGAAACACCCCAAGGGAGAGGATGGTGTGCGAAAGTAGTACCGCTAGGATGGCGATGCCGCGGATGCCATCCAGTTCTGGCTGATGGCGGGAGTGGTTGGCAGCGGAATTCGGAGATTCGTGAGACGGTATAGAAGCCCAGGCACGTTTCATTATGGTCGTCAGGAAACTCCTGGAGGCGTAAGCGAAGCAGGTCGATTGTACTGTGTCTTTAGATGCAGTTTGCGGGCTATCTCGACACAACCCCTCGGGCCGGGTATGGATCGAATTTGTAGCGCCTTCAATTGAAGAGATATGCCTGTGAGGCGAAGGTGTCATGGTGTGACTCTTTCACGCTGAAACAGCCCGGCAGACTTTCCTTGTTCAGCGAAGAAGCACGATTACGGAGATGAGATTGGCTAAGCAGGAGTTACGTACCAAACTATTGACCGCAGCCGGTGGAAGTTGGCTGGTTGCGTTGTGGGCTCAAAGAAAATGCCGCAAATTCGGGGTGCAGGCGCAACGCGTGACGAACGGTCTGAAGTTGCGTAAAGACGACCGGGCTATCGTACTGGCGTCGAAGCATGCTTTTTTTGCGCCGGAGGTGGCACGGAACTTCAATGGCTATGCTTATGCGCTGCCGGCCAGGGTGGAAGACGGAGTGAGCGTTGTGGATTTTTCCGCGGCTCCGGCGGATTTCAATATCTGCAGGAGGAGCCTGCGCGCGGGTGTCGTGATTGAGTCTAGGAACGGTAAGGTTTGGCTGCTGAAAGGCAAGCAGGCGATGATCCTTGCCAAAGATCATTTTGTGTATGCGGCGGACAATGCTGAGACGTTCGACCGGCTCTTTTCTCCATTGGTGCCGGAGCTGCGGGATGGGATCGAGGTGGTGGATTACTCGGAACCGGGACAGCTACAGACCTACCGGGGATCGGGATTGCAGTTTGAGATGGCTTCGTTTCCGGAAGAAGAGGACGAACTGGAAGAGTCATTTCGCTGGTACCGGCCTAAGAGCGGCGATCTGGTGTTTGAGATAGGCGCACACTGTGGGGTCTCCACATATCACTTTGCACAGATGGTTGGACCGGAGGGCAAGGTGATTGCGTTTGAGCCCGATCCAGTGAATTTCGAGATTCTCAAGCGCAACATGGCGCGCTACAACCTGACTAATGTCGAACTGGTAAACGCGGCAGTAGCCGGCACGGCGGGCAAGATGGCGTTCAGTTCCGAAGGAACGGTGGGATCGATGCTGATGTCCGTGCTGGACCGCGCCCCAGCGAGCAATGTTGTGACCGTCGACGCCATCACGCTTACAGACAGATTCGAGCGATGGTGCGTGCCTGCTTTCTGCAAGGTGGATATTGAAGGCTCCGAGATTGAAGTGATTGCGAAGTCTGCTGACCTTTTGCGGGCGAACAAAACAAACTTTGCGCTCGATACATGCCACCTGAAGCCGGATGGAGAGTCGACGCATACGGACATCGAAACGCTTTTCCGAAGCTATGGGTACGAAGCGGCGTCCGAAGCGAAGCCGCTGATGGCAACGTGGGCGCGCCCTCTGTCGCCTACCACGCGCTGATAAACTTTGGGCAGGCCGAGTCGCCCAACCCCCGATTAAAGAATGTCCAAGTTGCCCGAAACCGAAACGCCCGTCTCTCTTCTCGTTCCCGGTGACGGCAGCGACGCCCAGGCTGCACCGTCTCCCTCACCGAGCGGATGGCGCAAAGGGCCGCTGGGACGGATTGCGCATGCTGTCGGATTGGATCGCGCGATTGCTTATACAGTGTTGGCGCGGGGATGGTCGGGTATTTCCGGGCTGATTACGGTGGCGTTGATCGCCCGCAAGCTGTCGCCTGCGGAGCAGGGGTACTACTACACGTTCGGTTCGCTGGTGGCGCTGCAGATCGTGTTCGAGCTGGGATTTTCGGTGGTGATCCTGCAGCTGGCGACCCATGAAGTGGCACATCTGACGATTGACGCCTACGACCGCATCACGGGGCCGGAGGCGGCGCACTCGCGGCTGGCTTCGATTCTGAGGAAGGCGCTGAAGTGGTATACCGTGGCGGCGGTGTTGATGGCTTGCTTCCTGGTGCCGGTGGGATGGCACTTCTTTGCTTCAACCCCGGATGTGCATCAGGCGATTGCGTGGCGACTGCCGTGGGTTTGCGTTGTGCTGGCTTCGAGCCTTACGTTTCAGATCGATCCGATCTTTTCGTTCCTGGAGGGTTGCGGGTTTGTGGCGCGGGTGGCGCGGACGCGGCTGGCGCAGTCCATGACAGGCGGATTGCTGGCGTGGGGCGCGCTGCTGATGCACCATGGCTTATTCGCGCCGGCGTTGCTGATTGCAGGCCAGGCGCTGGCCGGCATTGTGTGGCTTGCAAGCCGGCGGCGGCTGCTGTTTCATCTGCTGCGGCATCCGGTCGGGGAACATGCGATCGACTGGTGGACCGAGGTTTGGCCGTTCCAGTGGCGGATTGCCGTGAGCTATGCGTGCGGCTTTTTCATCTTCCAGTTGTTCAATCCGGTGCTGTTCAAGTACTGGGGGCCAGCGGCGGCGGGGCGCATGGGTATGTCGATGAACCTATCGAATGCCGTGGCTTCGGTGGCCATTGCGTGGATCAATACGAAAGCGGCGCCGTTTGGGGCGATGATTGCCCGCAAGGAGTATGGAATACTCGACCGGCTGTTCTTCCGATCGGTGTGGCAGAGCGTGTCGCTGGCCGTGCTGGGTGCGTTGGTAGTTTGGACAGGGGTGGTGCTGCTGAACCTCCACCATCTGCCGTTTGCACAGCGCATGCTGCCGCCGTTGCCGTTGGCGTTTTTGCTGATCTGCATGGTGCTGAACCAGCTGGTGAGCTCCTGGGCGCTTTACCTGAGGGCGCACAAGCAAGAGAAGTTCCTGCTGCCTTCGGTGGTTTCCGCGGTCTGTCTTACGATGTCGACGTACTTCCTGGGGCGACGGTATGGAGCCTTGGGGATGACGTCCGGGCAGTTGGCGATTGGAATGGTGCTGGGCGTGGGCTGGGGCTGGTATCTGTTTGTCCACTACCGGAGGGTTTGGCATGAGGTTTGACGGACTGCCGAACACCGGCGCGAGGCCGTTGTTGACCATCGCTATACCGACCTATAACCGGGCGGAGTATCTAGCGGAGCTTCTCGGCTCGTTGGAACCGCAGCTGTTGGCGTTTCCACAGGTGGAATTGCTGGTGTGCGACAACGCTTCTGAAGACGACACGCCACAGTTGGTTGCCGGGGTTCGCGAGCGGTTGGCCAAGGCTGGTATTGCGGTCGACTATCAGCGGCATGCGGCAAACATTGGGTCAGACGCGAACTTTGCGTTCAGCTATGAGCAGGCGAAGGGGAGCTTCTTCTGGCTGTGCGGAGACGATGACCTGATACTGCCTGGGACGCTGGCGAAGGTGGTGTCGCACCTGCAGGCAGCGGACGGTGCTCCGGCTGAGATCGATATGGTGTACGTGACCAGCTATCCGTTTCGGAATGACTATCGTACGGAGGCCCATGGCGATCCGTTGGGGCGGAGATTCCATACGGTGAGGGATGCGCGGACGTTCGCGACGACGGTGAACATCATGTTCACGTTCATCAGCGGGTTGATCGTAAACAAAGAGCGGCTGGAGTCGCTGCCGCATGAGGCGCCGCGGGCGTTCGTGGGAACGAACCTCGTGCAGCTGGCCTGGTCGTTGCCGCTGCTGCTGCATCACCGGCGGTCGGTGGTGCTTTGGGACCGTCCGCTGGCGGGGCGTGTGGGGAATGCGAATGGGTACTCAGTGGGATTGGTGTTTGGGCGCAACCTGGTGGCGAATGTGCTGCGGCTGCTGCCCAACCGGCCTGACCTGAGCGATCCGATTGTGAACTTTACGGTGCGGCGGTGGTTTCCTGCGGCAATCCTGGAGATTCGGTCCTCAGGCAACACCACGATGGGCATTGAGGAGGCGCACGCCACGCTGCGGGAGGTATTGGGCGGCAATGCGCGGTACTGGGTGTTCGTGTACCCGGTGCTGCGGCTACCGCTGCCGCTGGCGCGGCTGTATGCGAGCGTGACGGCGGCGGTGAGCAAGCTGATCTACGTGGCGCATCTACCTGGGTTCTGGCGGCGGCAAACGTAAGGCAATTCGTGCTATTCTGGTTGTGCGTATGAAAATTGCGCAAAGCGCCGCGGGCAGATGACTCCCTATGGATTCGAGTCTGGCCAGAGACCGCGACCGCAGTAACACAGTTCCCCTCCTCCACCGCCCACGGGCGTGTTGGTTGCTCTGGCTAGCAGGCCGTCCATTGGGACATGCCTCGCCGTGCAGCAGCAGTGCTTCGATGTTGGATTTAAGCCAAGGCAATGCTGAACCGGAATCCATGACGCAGTTCGTGCGCTTGCGCACTCGTGTGTCTCTGCATTTGTCCGCCGCTTTTTGACCTAACCCATACGAAGGAAAACCTTGTCTACACTTACGCTTGAATCGATTTTGAACCCTGAACCAATTGAAACTCCCCGCACCATTACCGCCAGCGACGACGCTTCCACTCTCACCTTTGCTGACTTCAACATTTCACAGTCCTTGAAGGATCGCCTCGCAGCCGCGAAGTTCGTGATCCCGACGCCCGTACAGGCGAAGGCCATTCCGCCGGCGCTTGAAGGCGACGACATTCTTGCTACGGCCTCAACCGGCACCGGCAAGACGCTGAGCTTCCTGATCCCGATGATCGATCGCCTCGAGGAGATTTCGAAGCCTTCGGTCCGCGGCGCGAAGACGCCGATCCTGGCGCTGATCCTGTTGCCGACGCGTGAGCTCGCGATGCAGGTGCTCGAGGCTTATCACCGCATCTGCCCGAACCTGAAGAACGATGCCGTGCTGGTGTGCGGTGGGCTTTCCGAGCACACGCAGCTGGACCAGATCGGCCGCGGACCCCGGTTGCTTGTGGCTACTCCCGGACGCCTGGAAGATTATCTGCGCCGTCGTGCGGTGTCCTTGAAGGACGTCGACATGCTCGTGCTGGACGAAGTGGATCGCATGCTCGACATGGGCTTTCTGCCGGCCATCAAGCGCATCGTGCAGGCCCTGCCTAAAGATCGCCAGACGATGTGCTACTCGGCCACACTGGACGGCAACATCCGCGAGATCGTTCGCGACTACGTACAGAATCCGGTTCGCGTGGAGATCGGCTCTACCTCTAAGCCGAGCGACCGCGTTGAACTTCGCGTATACACCGTGATGCAGGACCAGAAGCTTTCGCAGCTGAACAAGATGCTGCAGGAAGAAGAAGGAACGTACCTGGTCTTCGCGCGCACCAAGCATGGCGCGGACCGCATTGCGACGAAGCTGGAACGACTTGGCCACCTGACCGAGGTGATCCATGGCGACCGGTCGCAGTCGCAGCGTACGGCTGCTCTGCGCAACTTCACCGTTGGCAAGTGCCGCATTCTGGTAGCCACCGACGTTGCTGCTCGCGGCATCGATGTATCGCACATTGCGCACGTGGTGAACTACGACCTGCCGAATGGCTCGGACGACTTTGTTCACCGTATTGGCCGTACCGGACGCGCGGGCGCAAATGGCGTCGCCAGCACGTTTGTGACGCCGCTCGAAAAGGGCGACGCCCGCAAGCTGGAGCGCGAGCTGAAGATCAAGTTCCAATGGCACGAAGCTGACAAGAGCCTGGAGAAAGAGCTGCGCAATCAGCCGATCGACCTGGCGACCAAGCCGATGAACGGAATCTCCGACCTGCTGCAGATGGAAACGCGCAGCTGGAAGAATGCCGATGGGACGATCTCTGAGGCTGCACCTTCGTCTACGCCGCAGCGTTCGCGCAGCGGATCGGGCGGCGGCGGTTTCCGTGGCGGCAACGGCGGACGTCCTGGCGGCGGCGGCGGTCGCCCCCATGGCGGGAATGCTGGCCGGCCGGCGGGACGTCGTCCCGGTGGCAGCAACCGCGGGCGGTAACGCTTCGGTTCAATAAGAAATGCAAAAGGAGGGCGGGGATGATTTCCTGCCCTCCTTTTTTGCGTCTAGATTTGATGACGTGCAAGTAGCAAGATGACGCGGAGCGGCGAAGGTGCATCCCAATGCCATGCGCGCCGCCTCCGCTCCGAAACTCCGCAACAAAGCTGCACGATTTGCTTCCGCCATGACCAAGCCCGATCCAGCCGACTCCGCCCGCGCGGCGGGGTTGCGCTATGTGTCCGATCAGAAGCCGGGAATCCATCGGCACAAGAAGGGCGATGGGTTTGCCTATACCGGGCCCGATGGCAAACCCGTGCGCGACAAAGAGACTTTGGGGCGGATCAAGTCGTTGGTGATTCCGCCGGCGTGGACCGATGTGTGGATTTGCGCGAATCCGCTGGGACATCTGCAGGTGACTGGGCGCGATGCCCGGGGACGGAAGCAGAGCCGGTATCATCCCCGGTGGCGCGAGGTGCGTGATGAGACTAAGTATGAGCGGATGACGACGTTCGCGGCGGCGCTGCCGGTGATTCGTACGCGGATTGCCCATGACCTTGCGCTGGCGGGATTACCGCGCGAAAAGATTCTGGCCACGCTGGTGCGCCTGATGGAGACGACGCTGATTCGTGTAGGGAATGAGGCCTATGCGCGCGAGAATCACTCCTACGGGCTGACGACAATGCGCAATAAACATGTGGAGGTGCATGGAGCGAACATCACGTTCAGCTTCCAGGGCAAGAGTCGCGTACACCATACGATCAACCTGCATGACCGACGGCTGGCGGGAATCATCAAGCGGTGTGCGGATATCCCGGGGTATGAGCTGTTTCAGTACCTGGATGATGTGGGCGAGCGGCACTCGGTGGACTCGTCGGATGTGAATGCGTATCTGCATGAGATTACGGGGCAGGACTTCACGGCCAAGGACTTCCGGACATGGGCGGGAAGCGTGCTGGCAAGCGATATGCTGCGGGAGTTTGGGCCGTTCAGCTCGGAAGCCGAAGCCAAGCGGAATGTGGTGCAGGCGATTGCGGCCGTGGCGGCGCGGCTGGGCAATACGCCTTCGGTCTGCAGGAAGTGCTATGTGCATCCGGCGGTACTTGAGGCGTATATGGGCGGCATTACGGCGCGGGCGGCGCAGCACAAGCTTGATGAGGAGATTGCCGAGCATGCGGAGGCGCTGCGGCGGGAGGAGCGGGCGCTGCTGGACCTGCTGAAGCAGCGGCTGCTGCTGGAGAAGGCTGCCTGATTCAAAGGCGATATCACGTGATTCAAAAATTGATGGGCGAAATTCTGTCGAAGGTGCCCCTCTAAACGAGCTTTGCGGTGGCGTGTCGTAGACTGGTGACTCCACGCATTTCCAGTTTTCGGAGCAGCCGCTGCATGACCCTGTCGCGCAAGATCGGAGTGTCCCTGATCGCCACTGGCGCGATACTGCTTGGCATGTATATTGTGCCGACCGTGTATGGCTCCGCGATGTCGCACCTTGCGGTGGCGCGGTTTCGGTCATCAAGTAAACCGAACAGCCTTTGGGACAGCGCGCGCATTCATGCCTACCAGCGCACACTGGATGTGAACTTCCCTGCGCCTGAAGCTGTGCTGCGCGTTCCACGCCTGGGCATCGAAGTTCCCGTGCTGGAAGGCACTTCCGACCTTACGCTCAACCGCGGGGTTGGGCATATTCCGGGCACCGCACGTCCGGGTGAACCCGGCAACCTTGCCATCACGGGACACCGTGACGGCTTTTTCCGTCCGCTGAAGGACGCCTCGATTGGCGACGTGATTGAAGTGCAGCGGCAGTCGCAGACGGACCGCTATGTCGTTCGCAAAATAAAGGTCGTCTTTCCGTCGGATACAAGCGTCCTTAACCCAACAACCGATTCCACCCTCACCCTCGTCACGTGCTATCCGTTCTATTACGTCGGTGCAGCGCCGCAGCGATACATCATTCAGGCCTCGTTACTGCCAGCAACAACCTCTTCAGGAGATTAACTATGCAGACCCGCTGTCTTAAACTCGCGACTCTTTTCGTTGTTGCAGCGTCCGCCGCTGCTTCGTTTGCCATTACGTCCGGCCCCAGCTCCACGGTTGTGTATGTGGGTGGCAATGATCTGGTAATCAAAGCCTCCGACGGCAAAGTGTTGAACTACACCGTTCCCGCAGGCTATAGCTTCACCGATGGTGGCAAGCCCGCCACGCTGGGCCAGTTGAAGCCTGGCGATAAGCTGACCGCACCGGTTGCCACCGGCACCGATCCGCAGGTAGTTGCCAGCGTGATGATTATGAAGGCCAAGGTATATGCCACCGCTCCGCCTGACGGCATCACCCTGACCACGCCACAGGGCGCGAAGGACTTCACCGTGCCCGCGGGTACGACGTTTATGGTCGGCGGCAAGGCACTTGGGCTGGGCGACCTGGCTTCCGATGTGACGATTGACGCCACGGTGATTACGCCTGCCGCGGAAGGCGAAGAAGTTGCTGCAGCTCCCGACACCCCACCGTTGGCCGGCGCACTGCTGGTGGTGAAGACCGACGACCTGCCCTCTGCCGGCACCAACCTCCCGCTTTATGGCGTGGTTGGTTTTGCAATGCTGCTGGTCGGCTTCGCGATGCTGCGCTTCCGCCGCCCGGCTTCCGGGGTGTAAAAGAGTCGTACCTCTTGATTGCAATCGGCAGCCGCTATTGGCTGCCGATTGTGTCTGGATTGTGCAAGCATTTACTAACGTACGTTTACGAAAGGCACCAATGACAAACGCTCTCCGCAACACTGCTGTTCTTTGCCTTATCGCCCTTCCTCTGGCCGCCCAGACTTCACACACGAAACCCGTGACGCAGGCCGAGGTAGACAAGATTACGCGCGAGGCCATCCTGATCGACACACATGACGACGTGCCTTCAAAAACCGTCGACGGCTACGACATTGCTACGCCGAACAAGCGTGGGCAGACGGATCTTCCGCGCATGAAGGGCTTTCTGGGTGCGGAGTTCTTTGCGGTGTTTGTTTCGGCGGAGTATGTGAATGGGAACCACTCGGCGAACCGCACGCTGCAGATGATCGACACGGTGAAGACCGATGTGATCGCAGCACACCCAAATGATTTTGAGTTCGCGACGACCGCGGCCGATATAGAGAAGGCGCATAAGGACCACAAGATCGCCGCGTTGATGGGTATTGAAGGCGGCCATGCGATTGAAGACTCGCTACGGCTGCTGCGTGACTACTATGCGCTGGGCATTCGCTACATGACGCTGACGCACTTCAACACCAATAACTGGGCCGATGCACAGGGTGACATCACCGACACCAAGGTGACGCACCATGGCGGCCTGACGCCGTTCGGCGTGGACGTCGTACATGAGATGAACCGGCTCGGCATGATGGTCGACATTTCGCACACGGCCGACGATACGTTCTATGCGGCGATCAAGGCGTCTTCGGCTCCAATCATTGCGTCGCACTCTTCGTGCCGGGCTGTATCCGCCAACACACGCAACATGACCGACGACATGATTCGCGCGCTTGCCGCCAACGGTGGCACCATGCAGATCAACTTCGATTGCGCCTACCTCTCGCAACGCTACGAAGACGCCTCCAAGCCCTTGCAGGCTGAGATGCGCCCAAAGATGCAGGAGGCCCGCAAGATCGCCGACCCCGCCGAACGTGACGCTGCCATGGAGAAGATTTACATGGAGTCCGCCGCCAAACTCCCGCCCGCTACGCTCGCCGAAGTCGTCGCTCAGATTGACCACGCCGTCAAGATCGGTGGCATCGACCACGTAGGTATCGGCACCGACTTCGACGGCGTAGGCTGCGTCCCCACGGAACTGAGCAGCTACGACAAGTTCCCGGCACTGACGCGGGCTCTGCTGGAAAAGGGTTACTCCGCGGAGGACATCAAGAAGATTTACGGCGGAAACCTGTTGCGCGTGATGCGCGCGGTCGAGCAACGTGCGGCGGCGCTAAAGGGTACACCGGCGATTGAGGCAACGATCGAAAAGCCTTAGTTTTGCTGTTCCCTGCTCGCAGGAAAAGGGTCTGGCTCGAGAGAGTCGGACCTTTTTCTATTGCTGAAGCGCTTATATCCATGTATATACATTTATATGCGTTTTCAACTTGTTCTCTTCGCTGCCGCGCTCGCCATTCTCTGCCCGGAAGTGCAGGCGCAGCTTCCCGAGGTTCATAACCACGACGCTACAGGTGGTAAGGTCGTCGCGATTTCTCGAGATCTTGAGCTTCGGCTGGCGGTAAATGCCCTGCCTGCTTTGTTGCGCGACGGTGCCACGATTCGCGTGATGGAGGCGGATGGATATGTGGAGGCACGGCATGGCACGAATCCTTTTACGTGCATTGTGAGCCGTCGCGGAGGCAATTTTTATCCTGTGTGCTTTGACCAGGAAGGCACGCGAACGATTCTCCCGGCCTACGAGGATGATGCGATCATGCGGCTGAAGGGGGCGTCTGACCAGGATGTAGAGCTGGCGCTGGCGAAAGGCTTTGCCGATGGGAAATATCGTCCGCCTGCTCGGCCGGGGATTGCCTATATGCTTTCGCCCTGTACGTACATGTTTGAAGAAGGCAAACTGAAGGCCGTGCCGCCGCACACAATGTTCTATGCACCATTCCTTACCGATACGGATGTCGGCGGCGTGATGGGCAAGACTCCGTTCATCGACCGGCCTGGACCGCACGGGCAGTTCATCGTGCTGGCAGGAGCGAAGGAGCGCGAGAAACTAGTTACCGATTCTCAGGCGCTGGTGAATGAGGTGGAAAAAGCAATTGGACTTCGCTGACAAACTTTTGCATTGAAAGGAACTTTTGATGTCACTCTTCGCTAAGAAACCTATGCTACTTGTTGTTGCTCTCTTCTCCGCTGCCTTCGCGGTTGCGCAAACTCCGTTCCAGCCGGCGGCGGTGCCGACCACACGCATCCTTGCTATGGGGCATTTGACACCGGGGACGAGCCGCGCCGATATCGCGCCGGTGATGAAGGATGAAGTCCCTGCCACGCTACAGCTGTATCTCGATGGCAAGATAGACCAGTGGTACTTCCGCACCGATGTCAACGGCGTTGTGTTCATCATGAACTGCTCAACAGTGGAGGAGGCACACACGATCCTGGAGAAGCTTCCGCTGGGGCAGCACAAGATGATGGAGTTTGATCTGATTCCGCTGGGGCCGCTGGCGCCTCTCAGTGCGCTGCTGAAAGCAAATCCTGCGCCTGCGGCAAAATAACTGGATGAACTGCCTTTGCCTGAATACGCGACACGCTGCGCGCACGCTGACGCGGCTGTATGAAGAGCACCTTCGGCCCTGCAGCCTGACGCCACCACAGTTTGGCCTGCTCTCTGTTTTGGCCGAATGTCCGGGGCTTTCGCAGCAGGGACTAGCGGATATGCTCGACCTGGATCAGACGACCCTGTCGCGGAATCTGCGGCTGTTGATTGAGAACAAGTGGATCAAGGGAACACGTTCGAAGGAGGACCGGCGGTTGACCTGCTATGCGGTTACGCCTGCCGGGCTTGAAGTACGACAGACGGCGGCGCCCCACTGGAACCGCGCGCAGCAGCAAATGCGCGAGGCGCTTGGCGCTGATTGGGAGACGGCGTTCGCAGTGCTCCGCCGACTAAGCAGTGTGGCTGCGGTTTAGCTTGCGGCTGTATGATGGCCCTCGATGCACGGGGGATAAAACATGCTTCGCAGCTTTGCACTTTTATTGGCACTTACGGCGGGCGCCACAGCGCAGGCGCCGGTGAAGATTACGGTGGATCTTCAGCATTCGGTGGGAGCTTGGAAGCCGTTTACCTCGTGGTTCGGGTATGACGAAGCCAACTATACGACTGCGCCCCATGGGCGCGAGCTTCTGCATGAGTTGCACGATGCCTATCCTGTGCCGGTATATATACGTGCGCATCATTTGCTGACCTCCGGTAATGGCATGCCGGACCTAAAGTGGAGCTCGACGAATGTGTATACAGTCGATGCAAATGGCAAGCCTGTGTATGACTTCAAGATTGTCGATCAGATCTTCGACGCGTATCGCGATGCAGGCGTGAGGCCGATGGTGGAGTTTGGCTTTATGCCGGAAGCGTTGGCTTCGGGCGTGGGACTTTATGAAGTGCACTATCCACATACGCTCGATGGCAGCGTGCAGTCGCCGCCGAAAGACTATGCTGCGTGGGGTGAGCTTTGCCGAGTATTTACAGCGCATATGGTGGCGCGCTATGGGCATGATGCCGCGGCGAGCTGGTACTGGGAAGTTTGGAATGAACCCAACATTACGTACTGGCATGGGACTGAGCAGCAGTACGAGAAGCTCTATGACTATGCAGTAGCCGGAATCCGTGCGGCGCTTCCCGAAGCGCGTGTTGGTGGGCCTGCGACTACGGGACCGCATGGTGAACAAGCCGCTGCGTTTCTCGAGTCATTTCTGCACCATGTTGCCAATGACAAGTCGCTTGCGAACAACGACCCTATACCACTGGACTTCATCTCCTTCCACGTGAAAGGACAGCCGAAGGTGATTGCGGGGCATGTGCAGATGGGGCTTGACAAAGAGTTGGGAGACACGGACAAGGGGTTTGCCATTGTTGCGTCATTCCCTCAGTTTCGCAAGCTGCCCATCATCCTGAGCGAAGCTGATCCGGAGGGATGTGCTGCCTGCTCTGCGCGCGAGCAACCGGCGAACAACTATCGCAATGGGCCGCTCTATCCGGTGTATACGGCGGCGAGCATCAAGGCCCTGTTTGAGTTGCAGGACCGGCACCAGTTAAACCTGCTCGGTATGCTGACGTGGTCGTTTGAGTTCGAGGGCAAGGACTACTTCCAGGGCTTTCGAACGTTGGCGACCAATGGAATCGATAAGCCGGTGTTGAACGTGTTTCGGATGGCGGGCAAGATGGGCCTTGATGGAAAGGCCAACCGTGTTGCCACGACGAGCAGCGGGCAAGTGCCGCTCGACAGTATTCTTGCATCGGGCGTTCGACAGGCGCCGGATGTGGATGCGCTGGCTACGGCTGGGCAGCACTCGGCTGCGGTGCTGGTGTGGAATTACCATGACGACGACGTGCCGGCTTCCGCGGCTGCGGTGGAACTGCATGTGAATGGATTGCCGCCCGGCGCGCGACGCGTTCGCGTGGAACACTTCCGGATCGACGAGACCCACAGCAATGCTTACAGTGCATGGAAGGCGATGGGCTCGCCGCAACAGCCAACGACAGTGCAGATAGCTGCGTTGAAGAAAGCAGGGCAGCTGGAGACACTGACCCCGGAGACCGCAACTGCAGCGAAGAATGGTGGAGTGACGCTGCCGTTCTCACTGCCGCGACAGGCGACGTCATTAGTTGTACTGCGCTGGTAGCCTTGCGGGCCCGGCTTGCTGGAGCGCACAATCTAGCTATGTCACAGAATAAGACCGCTATTTCAACCAAAGACGCTCCGACCGCCATCGGCCCTTATTCGCAGGCTGTTCGCGTGGGCGACATGCTTTTTACCTCCGGACAGGTTGCCCTCGATCCGCACACCGGCGCGCTGGTAACGGGCGGGATCGTGGAGCAGACCACGCGTGTGCTGGAGAACCTGAAAGCCGTGCTGTCGGCGGCAGGGATCGACATGATCCACGTGGTGAAGACGACCGTTTTCCTGAAGGATATGAAGGACTTTGCGGCGATGAACGAAATCTATGCGAAGTACTTTGCGCCCGAAGGCGTTGTGCCACCGGCGCGCTCGACCGTGGCCGTCGCCGGACTGCCCAAGGATGCGCTCGTGGAGATCGAGTGCATTGCCAAAGAATCGCCCGCTGAATAATTGCTGTAGCAAATAGAACAGGCGGTGAGAGTATCTCGCTGCCCGTTCTTTTGTAACCCATGACCCCATTTCAGCCGCGGTTCCGCTGGCATCTTGCACTGCCCGACCCTACAGGAGTCCAATATCCGCAGACCGCATCTCATACGATAAGGAGAGCATCATGTCCGATACCCCTCAAACGAGCGGCACGCAGAAGATCCAGAAAACCGACGCCGAGTGGCGCGAACTTTTGACCCCGGAACAGTACCACGTGATGCGCGAAAAAGGCACGGAGCGGGCCTTCACCGGCGTGCTCACCAACAACCACGCCGACGGCATGTATCACTGCGGTGCCTGCGACGCCCCGCTCTTTACTTCGGAGACGAAGTTCGACTCCGGCTGCGGCTGGCCCAGCTTTTATGCCCCGATCGATTCGAAGGCGGTTGACTCGCACGAGGACAACAGCTTCGGGATGCATCGCGTTGAAGTGACCTGTGCCCGCTGCGGAGCGCACCTTGGACACGTATTCCCGGACGGCCCAAAGCCCACCGGGGAACGGTTCTGCATTAACTCGGCATCGCTGGCTTTTGAAGGGAAGTAGCCTCCAGCCTGCGAGACAAACACGAAAAGCCCCGGCTACCTTGGTAGCCGGGGCTTCGTCCTTTTAACTAGAGCTGGAAACCGCTAAGAGCTACGCGGCTTTGGTGACCTTGCCACTCTTGATGCAGCTGGTGCAGGCCTTGACGCGCTTGGTGTTACCACCGCCGCCAGCAGTCTTGACCGACTGAAGATTCGGGTTCCAGCGGCGACGCGTAACGTTGTGCGCGTGCGAAATGTTGTTACCAAACTGCGGCCCCTTGCCGCAAAGCTCACATACCTGTGCCATAACGTATCTCCAAACAAACTTGAGGTCGCAGACTCTCCCTCAGGCGCTCGGGTCCGGCTGGACTTGTGCGGGGGGAGCTCGAAGGAAGCCCGTGCCAGCGGAACTGCCGCTGCGGCTACCTGAACTGCATCTCGTAAGTTTACCACCACACGGGCATTTAACGCCACAAATTGCATCGGCCTGCGACTCAGGACTCCGCCGAAGTGATGCAAGCCCTGCACTCCCCAAAACCGATCGGGACATAACCGTCGCGGGCGGCACGTGCCCGGAAAATCACCTCATCGCCGTCCTGGAGAAAGCGCCGCGCTTCTCCCGAAGGTAGTGCGATGTCTTCGAGTCCTCCTTTCGTCCCTTCCAGTAAGGAGCCGAAGCCGTCAGGTGTCGGCGCGGAGATGGTTCCCGTCCCGAGAAGATCGCCCGCTACGAGGTTGCATCCGTTAGAGGCGTGGTGGGCCACTAATTGAGCGGGAGTCCAAAATAGGTATTCGGCGCTGCTGCGCGTTAGGCGGTGGGGAGCGAGACGACGGTCGCGCATCAGCGCGGTCGCAAGAAATACGTCAAGCTCGATGTTGAGCGCACCGGTTGTTTGATCGGCATCCGAATAGAGATACGAGAGCGGTTGCGGATCGCTCGCAGGCCTCAGCGGCTGCCGCTGTCGAAATGGAGCAAGCGCTTCCGGCGTGACGATCCAGCCGGAGACGGTCGTATGGAAACTCTTGGCTAGGAACGGACCGAGCGGCTGATACTCCCACGACTGAATATCTCGAGCGGACCAGTCATTGAGCAAACAATAGCCGGCGATGCTCTTTGCAGCATCTTCGATGGGGATCGGCTCTCCCGGCTGATTGCCGGGGCCAATCCAGATACCCAGCTCAAGCTCAAAGTCCAAGCTGCGCGTGGGCCCGAACGTGGGGACTGTTTCTTCGGCCAGCCTACGTTGACCACTGGGACGGCGGACAGGATGGCCCGATACGCGAACCGATGAGCTTCGACCGTGATACCCGATGGGAACCCATTTATAGTTGGGCAACAAGGGAGACTCAGGCCTGAAGAGCTTACCGACGTTCTCCGCATGCGCAATCCCAGCATAAAAATCGGTATAGTCGCCCACGTTGACTGGAAGCATCAGCTCACATGCAACAGCGGGATAGAGAAGTTCGTGATGCTCCCTTGCACCTTGTGCTAGAAACGCGGAAGCCGCTCTGCGAAGCGCAATTCTATACGGCGTCCCTAGGCTGAGCAGCTGATTGAGCGTTTCTCCCGCAGCTGCCCGGCAAGCCATTGATGCCTCTTCGTCGAGACCTCCGCGCTCGGCCAATGCCTTCAACGAAAGAATGTGATCCCCAATGGCGATGCCGCTCTGGGGTCTTTCATTGGGCGGCCGGAATATGCCCAGGGGGAGGTTCTGTATCGGAAAATCGGAAGGTCCATTTGCATCCTGCACCCAGGATCGAAGCTCGGGGTCATGCGTGTGATCGAGCATAGGTGTCATCAGGATTTTGCTGCGGGCGGACAGAAGTGTTTCTGCAGCTTCTGGCCGTAGTCCGCATACTCCTTCTGTAGGAACGGAGACTCCGCCGCATAGCGGGTCACTCGCTGGAGGAAGCGCGTCTCAAACATAAACGCAAGCGTATTCGTAAGCTTCGTTGGTTTCAGGTCCGCCAGGCTCGCCCCTTCAAAAGCATCCACGTCGGGCCCATGCGGAAGCATGGTGTTGTGCAGCGAAAATCCACCAGGCACGAAGCCCTGCGGCTTGGCATCGTATTTCCCATAAACGAGTCCCATAAATTCACTCATCACATTCATGTGGTACCAGGGTGGACGAAACGTATCCTCTGCAACGAGCCAGCGATCTGGGAAACAGACGAAGTCTACGTTCGCGGTACCTGGCGTCTCAGAGGGCGAGGTGAGCACGGTGAAGATACTCGGATCGGCATGATCGAAAAGAAGCGGACCCACCGGTGAAAACCTGCGGAGATCGTATTTGTAGGGAGCGTAGTTTCCATGCCACGCTACAACGTCGAGCGGAGAGTGCTGGAGCGTGGTCTTCCACAACGCTCCAGCCCACTTCACGATCAACTCCGTGGGCTCGTCTTTATCTTCGTAGGCCGCAACGGGCGTGAGAAAGTCACGAGGATTGGCAAGGCAGTTTGCGCCAATCGGTCCCCGCTCCGGCAACGTGAACTTGCCACCATAGTTTTCGCAGATGTATCCACGGGCCGGGCCACCCAGCAGCTCAGCACGGAACTTAACACCGCGCGGAATGACGGCGATCTCACCCGGCTCAATGTCGATGACGCCGAACTCCGTGCGCAGGCGAAGCTCACCCTGTTGCGGCACGATCAATAGTTCTCCATCCGCGTTGTAGAACGTCTCCTTCTCCATGGATCGAGTGGCGCAATAAATATGTGCCGCCATGCCTGCCATCGCACCGGCATCGCCTGCGGTTGTGATGGTGTGCATTCCTTCGATGAAAGAAGCGGAAGAGTCAGGGATGGGGATTGGATCCCAACGCATGGGTGCCGGGGGCAACTCCACTTCAAGACAGGACGCTGTGCGCCACCATAGCGGATCGCACTTCTCCATGCGTCCCCAGTGCTGCACCGTAGGACGGATGCGATACAGCCAGCTTCTTTCGTTAGCAGCGCGAGGCGCGGTAAAAGGCGATCCGGAAAGTTGTTCCGCATACAAGCCATAGGCGCAGCGTTGCGGAGAGTTACGACCCACTGGAAGCGCACCGGGAAGCGCTTCCGTCTCGAAACCGTTTCCGAAGCCGGAGTTGTAGATCGTGTTCGTTCCCATCGAAGCGTCCTTCTACTTATCGCAAGCTACAAGTTGCCGCGTTCCGCCTGCTCTCGTTCGATAGCTTCAAACAGAGCCTTGAAGTTGCCTTTACCAAAGCTGCGGCTGCCTTTTCGCTGAATGATTTCAAAGAACAGCGTGGGACGGTCTTCCACCGGCCGGGTAAATATCTGCAGCATATAGCCTTCATCATCGCGGTCCACGAGTATCCCCAGCTTTTCGAGCTCTTCGATCGGTTCGTCAATCTTGCCAATGCGATGCTGCAGTTCCGTGTAATAAGAATGCGGGACGGTGAGGAAATCGACGCCCTGCGCCTGCATGCGCGAAACGGTGTGAAGGATATCGTTGGTCGCAAGGGCGATGTGCTGCACACCCGGGCCACCATAGAACTCGAGATACTCTTCGATCTGCGACTTGCGCTTTCCCTCTGCCGGTTCATTGATCGGAAACTTGACGTAACCGTTTCCGTTCGCCATCACCTTCGACATCAGTGCGGAGTACTCGGTGGAGATATCGTTGTCGTCGAAGTGTTGATACAGGCCAAAACCCATCACCTTCTCATAGAACCCGACCCACTCGTTCATCGCATTCCAACCGACATTCCCTACACAATGGTCGATATGCAGCAGCCCCACCGGGCGAGCAAGTAGGTCTTCCGCAACACTCCGGTAGCCAGGAAGGAACGGCCCGGAGTAATCCTTTCGCTCAATAAACGTGTGCAGCGTGTCGCCATAAGCGGCGATCGCCGAAACCACAGCCTTCCCATACTCATCAGAAGTTTCCGTGGGCTCAAGGACGCTTCGCGCACCACGCTGCGTGGTTTCCATCCAGCTTTTGCTTGCATCGTCCACCCACAACGCGATGGAACGCACGCCGTCACCATGACGGGCAATGTGCTCTGCTATGGGATTCCCGGGCCGAAGGGGCGTCGTGAGAACAAAGCGTACCTTGCCCTGCTGCAAAACATAGCTGACACGGTCGCGGCATCCCGTCTCCGGTCCCGCATACGCAACCAGGGACATGCCAAAAGCCACACGATAGAAGTAGGCAGACTGGCGTGCGTTGCCTACAAAGAACTCAACGTGGTCCGTTCCGCGAAGTGGCAGAAAATCGACTGCCGCATCTTCGGCCCGGGGTCGCAAAGCATTGGCTACGGTGGCCATGACATCCCTCCAACACCAGCTCGTAACGGCACCTGTGACGACCGGTTCTACACCGTGCAACACTCTACGCGCAGCCGAATCCAATTGTCGCGCTACGGACACCGCCAGTTCGACCGGACAGCCGATCCTTAGCCGATATCCACGCGCATCTGTCTATATGAGAGGACTGCTGGAGCGCCACCATGCATTGAGGCGCCTCACGTAGAAGGATGCGGTCCCTTAGGAGACCTTGGCTCGGCATCCCCTCCGGTCTTTACACCAAAACACCAAGAGGGGAAATATGGCGGAGAGTGAGGGATTCGAACCCCCGATCGCCTTGCGACGATGTCTGATTTCGAGTCAGGTGCATTCAACCGGGCTCTGCCAACTCTCCAGCTCTCCAAGTTTACTCGAAATGGCCATGAGGGCCAAGACATGCAGCTCCCCGCTGCTTTTTTGATTCCAGGAGAACGAGTCTCCGCGATTGACACCACCCCCAAATCGCGTCACCCTATAACTGTCTCAATCTTCACATTTTTACCGGATTTTTCGTCACCAGCGGTACTTCCGCAGTTGATTCACAGGAATTTTTCTTGCAGGAAAGGTGTATCCGGTTGCTTTCAAGCTCTTTCATCTCGCGGATCACGGTCCTCGGCGCCCTCGCGTTGACGCTCCCGCTGGCCGCCCAGGAAAAGACGCCGGACGGACAAGCTGTCCTCGCAGCGAACTGTTATACGTGTCACACGGCGCGCATGAAGGGCGGGCTGCGGCTCGACTCCGTGCCAAACATGCTGAAAGGCGGCGACAGCGGCGCAGCCATCGTACCCGGGCATCCCGAATCCAGCCTGATCATCAAAGCGATGCACTATCAGGATGACGACCTGAAGATGCCGCCCAAGGGCAAGCTGCCGGACGCGGATATCTCGACCGTGGAAGCCTGGATCAAGGCCGGTGCACCGGATCTGACGCCAGGTGCAACGCCGATCGCCGGCAGCACGGCACCTGCTGCTTCTTTGCCGCCAAACATTGCCTCCGCGCAGGAACAGTTCTTCGAAACCAAGGTTCGCCCCCTTCTCTCCGCCAAGTGCTACGGCTGCCACACAGGCAGGCAGGCCGGTGGCCTGCGCTTGGACTCTCGCAAGGACATTCTGGCGGGTGGCATGGACGGCCCCGTCGTCGACCTGGATCATCCCGAAAACAGCCTGCTGCTCAAGGCCGTGCATTACGACGACCAGGCGCTCCAGATGCCGCCCAAAGGGCCTCTCGATCCGGGCGATGTCGCCATCCTGGAGCAATGGGTGAAGGATGGGCTGGCGTGGCCTGCTGGTTCAACTGCGGTCGTGAACCCCGTCGTAACGGACGCCGACCGCTCGTGGTGGGCTTACACGAAACCGGTGAAGTCCGCGATCCCGGCTGTGATGAACTCGAAGTGGGCTTACAACGACATCGACCGCTTTGTGCTCGCCAAGCTGGACCAGCAGAAGATCACTCCGGTTCACGATGCCGACAAACGCACCATGATTCGCCGCATCACCTATGACGTAACGGGCCTGCCGCCGACGCCGGCTGAGATCAACGCCTATCTTGCAGATAAATCGCCGGATGCCTACGCGAAGCTTGTCGATCGGCTGCTTGCGTCAAAAGCCTATGCCGAGCGCTGGGGACGCATGTGGCTCGATGTGGTTCGCTACTCCGATACAACCGGAGAAGGTGCGGACTTCCCCGTTCCAGAGATGTACAAGTATCGCGACTACGTGGTCGCATCGTTTGCCGCGGACAAGCCATACGACCGCTTCATCAAGGAGCAGATCGCAGGCGATCTGTTACCTTCAACCTCCGAGCCGGAGCACTGGAACAACATCATCGCGACGGGATATCTCGCGAACTCGAACCGCTACGAGGACAACGTTTCGGATGCGGTCGATAACATCGGCTACGCCTACCTCGGCACGTCGATTGCCTGCGCGCGCTGCCACGATCACAAGTTCGATCCCATTCCAACGGCGGACTACTACGGCATCTATGGCATCCTTGCGAGCACGCAGTACTCCACCAGCGGGTGGGAAGATGTTCGCTACGAACGCAACATGATCTATCGCGACCCCAGCGTCGTGAAGAGCCAGCAGTATCTTGATTTTGAAGCGCAGCTGAAACCGGTGGCCGATACCATCCACGCCGCCCATGAGCTTCCCTACTTCGACGATATTCTTCCGGCGCTCGAAGCAAGGCGCATGGCGCTGTTTGAGAACGCGCCGCACTTTGAGTCTGCTTATGGCGTTCGCGAAAGCACCCCGCGCGATGAGCATATTCAGCACTTGGGCGATAAGAAGAACCTTGGCGATCTTGTTCCGCGGCACTTTCTGCAGCTGGCAGGTAACTGGAAGCTGCCCGCAAACACCACCGGCAGTGGACGCATGGAGCTGGCAAACTGGATTGCCAATCCGGACAATCCCCTGACCGCGCGCGTGATGGTGAACCGGTTATGGCAGGGACACTTTGGACGAGGCATCGTCGCTACGCCAAACGATTACGGCAAGCGTGGAGCGACACCGAGCAACCAACCGCTGCTCGATTACCTGGCCACGGACTTCGTCTCGAAGGGATGGTCGATCAAGGCAATACAGCGGGAGATTCTGCTCTCGCACACGTATCAGCTTTCGAGCGACAGCTCCGAGCAAGCGGAGAAGATCGATCCAGATGCCATCGATCTGTGGCGTCACGCGCGTAGCCGCATGGATGCGGAAGAGATCCGCGACGCCATGCTCGCGAGCTCCGGCATGCTTGACACAACGCCCGCCGGTCCGCATCCCTTCCCCACGCAGGCGCAGTGGAACTACTCCGGCCACGCACCGTTCCATGCATTGTATGAAACCAATCGCCGTACGTTGTACGTGATGACGCAACGCACACGGCGGCATCCGTATCTTGGCATCTTCGACGGGCCCGATGCCACGATGTCGGTCGCGCAACGCGACTCCAGCATTACACCGCTGCAGACGCTCTACTTCATGAACGGTGAATTTCCCAAGGAGTGCGCCGCTTCGCTCGCGACAGAGCTTGAGGCCGCGCATGTGACGCAGCATGAAGAGATCAATCGTGCGTTCTTGTTGATCTATGGACGGCCTGCCGAGAAGGATGAGATCGCGCATGCCGAGGAGTTCCTGAATTCAGTCACTGAAATCTATAAGACGCAGGGCACGGATGCTCCGGAGAAACCGGCAACCGCGACCCTGTTGCAGAAAGCTTCGTTTCCTGCACAGCAACCAAGCACAACACAGCAGCCTCTGACCTCGGAAGCAGCCCACAAGCTGGCACTCGGCAACTTCATCCAGGCGCTTTACGCCAGCAACGAATTCATGTTCATCGACTAGACCGGAGTCTCTCATGACACCTCCATCCCGCCGTGGCTTCGTAAAATCCCTCGCCAGTGCTTCGCTATTTCTCCCCGGCGTGCTGCATGAGCTCATGGCACAGTCCACCGCGCATGTTGCCGATGCTGCCAACCCACTCGCACCCAAGCCGCCCATGTTTCCGGCCAAAGCCAAACGTGTGATCTTCCTCTACATGTCCGGCGGCGCGTCACACGTGGACACATTCGACTACAAACCCAAGCTCATTGCCGATACCGGCAAGGCCTACAAGGGCGATTACCTTTCTGCTCCACGCTGGGACTTCAAGCGCTACGCCAAATGCGACACCATGGTCAGCTCGCTGTTCCCGCATGTTGGCGCCATGATGGACGATATCTGCGTCATCAACTCCATGAAGAATGACTTCCCCAACCATGTACAGGCCGTCATGGGCCTGCACGGTGGCTCGGTCGTCCAGCAACGGCCCAGCATGGGCTCGTGGGTGAGCTACGGACTTGGCACGGAGAACCAGAACCTGCCATCGTTCATGGTGCTGGCGCCGGAAATGCCCTACGGCGGATCGCTGGTGTGGGATGCGAACTTCCTTCCTGCCTGCCATGAAGGTGTGCATGTCGACAACCCCGCAGTGCCGATCCCGAACATGCTTCGCACCGACCTGGGGGACGTGCAGGACAAAGAGCTCGGCCTGATCAACTACTTCAACAAGCGGCACGCCGATACGCGCGAAGGCGATCGCATGCTGGCGGCTCGCATCAAGAGCTTTGAGACCGCTCACGGTATGCAGGTGCAGGCTCCTGAGGCTTTCGACCTGACGAAGGAGACCGATGCCACTTTGGCTCTCTATGGCCTGGAGCGCGGCAGCACCAAAGGTTTCGCCTGGCAATGCCTCATGGCGCGCCGTCTGGCGGAGCGTGGCGTGCGCTTTATTGAGTTGATCGACATCGGGTCGCTGCAGCTTGTGAACTGGGACGCGCATGCGGACATGAAGACGCATATTCCGCTGGCGAAGAATGTGGATCAACCAATTGCAGCGTTGCTGAAAGACCTGAAGTCGCGTTGCATGTTGGAGGACACCCTCGTTGTATGGTCGACCGAGTTCGGCCGCACCCCAGGCGATAAAGATCCGCAAGCCAAGGGGCGAGCGCATCACTCGAAATGCTACAGCTCCTGGATGGCAGGCGGTGGCATCAAGGGCGGCATTACTTATGGAAAGTCCGACGACTACGGATATGAGATCGCCGAAAACCAGTGCCACGTTCACGATCTGCACGCTACGATGCTCAACCAGCTGGGGATCGATCACACGAAGCTAACCTACCAGCACGCCGGTCGGGATTACCGGCTAACGGATGTGTCGGGCAATGTGATTAAGGAAATCCTCGTCTAAGCTTCTGCCTTAAGCGGCTGCGAGGTCCCGCATTCACGAATCGCCGAAGCATAGAATCAGGGATGGGGCATGAGGTCATTTCATCATCCCCGTGCGAGACTTTGATCCGATCATGAATTCTCCAGATGCTCCCGTAATGACAAGCCCGTCGCTTTCCAATCTCGTACGCCAGCCCGTTCTCTTTGGCTTTGATAACAGCTACGCACGCTTACCGGAACGCTTCTACTCTCGTACGAATCCGGTACCGGTAGCGGCTCCTCGCTTGATCAAGATCAATGTGGAACTTGCCCATAAGCTGGGACTCAATCCCGAAGCGCTCGCAAGCGCCGAAGGCATAGAGATCCTATCCGGCAACCAGGTGGCCACCGGTTCTGAGCCCATAGCGCTTGCCTACGCCGGACACCAGTTCGGCCACTTTGTGCCTCAACTCGGCGATGGCCGTGCGAACCTGTTGGGCGAGGTAGTAGGGTGCGATGCTTCCCGCTACGACATCCAGCTCAAAGGTTCCGGTCCAACTCCTTTTTCGCGCCGTGGCGATGGCAGAGCAGCACTCGGTCCGGTGTTGCGCGAGTACATCGTGAGCGAGGCAATGCATTCACTCGGTGTGCCGACCACGCGCGCACTTGCCGCAGTCACCACAGGGGAAGAGGTGTTTCGCGAATCCGTGTTGCCCGGGGCCGTGTTGACTCGCGTTGCAGCAAGCCATCTCCGTGTCGGCACGTTCCAGTACTTCGCCGCAAGAAACGATGTGGAAGGCCTGCAAATTCTTGCGGACTACGCCATTGGCCGTCACTATCCTGAAGCTGCTCAAGCGAAGCAGCCGTATCAAACGCTGCTGAAGAGCGTGGTCGGCAGGCAGGCTCGCCTGATCGCCCAGTGGACGCTGCTTGGCTTCATCCACGGTGTGATGAACACGGATAATAGTTCCATCTTCGGTGAGACGATCGATTACGGTCCGTGCGCGTTTATGGAAGCCTACGACCCAGACAAAGTGTTCAGCTCCATTGATCGCCAGGGCCGTTACTCGTACAGCAACCAACCTCACGCTGCGCACTGGAACCTCACACGTCTCGCGGAAGCACTGCTTCCCATACTGGAGCAGGAGGCCGGTAGTCAGGAAGCTGCGCTGGCGTCGGCGTACGAAGCGCTGGAGACCTTCGCAACGCAGTATGAAACAACGCGACTTACCGGCCTGCGCCACAAACTCGGTCTCTTCACCGAGCAGGAAGGCGATGAAGCGCTGGCCCAGGACCTGCTGGACCGCATGGCGGCCAACCGTGCCGACTTCACGCTGACCTTCCGCCGCCTGTGCGATGCCGCTGCTCAACCGCATGGCGACGCAGGAGTTCGCAACCTGTTTGCAGATCCCGCAGCGTTTGACGCGTGGGCTGCTGGATGGCGCAGACGCCTTGAAGCAGAACCTCTCTCTGGAGAAGCACGCACTGCGGCGATGCGACTGGCAAACCCGGCATTCATTCCACGCAACCATGTGGTTGAAGCAGCGCTCGACGCCGCCATTGAGCGGCAGGACTTCCAGCCGTTTGAGGAGCTGTTGAGCGTGACGTCGCACCCCTACGAGGACCGTCCGCACCTCGAACGTTATGCCACACCGGCTCGCCCTGAAGAGTCCGTGACGCAAACCTTCTGCGGAACGTAGAGCCCTGGCCAGCGAGAATGCTTTTGTAGTGGGGAAAGGATGGTAGGCACGTCCGGATTCGAACCGGAGACCTCTACCGTGTCAAGGTAGCGCTCTAACCAACTGAGCTACGCGCCTGTACTGCGTCTATTCAGCTTACCGCAAGCGACCCCTGGCTGCAATTCTTCCTGGGTCAATCCGCCGTTACGGTAGGCCCTTGAGGCGTATGCGGCGTTTGCATCCGCTTCAGCACGATCCACGCGTACTCCGCCGCGGAAACCGGCGCCAGCAGTGCAATCGACCACAACAGCAGCGCCTTCAAGTCGTTCAAACCCGCCCGAGGAATCACCTGGCAGGTCATCACCGTCAGCACTCCGAGAATCTGGATCACCGTATTGATCTTGCCCAGCAGGCTTGGCCGGAAGTCCCGCAGCGTGTTGGTCGCAAACAGCAGCGTAGCAATCAGCAGAATCCCCAGGTCGCGGCTGAACACCAGCACCGTCACGTACCGCGGGATGACCCCGACATGCGTCAGCACCAGAAACATCGTGCTCATCAGCAGCTTGTCGGCAATGGGATCCAGATACAGCCCAAGCGTAGTGCGCTGATGCAGCTTGCGCGCCAGAAGCCCGTCGAAGCCATCGCTTACGCCGGCCAGCCACAGCAGCGCAAATGCCAGCCGCCAGTGTCCGTCCAGAATCGTGATCACCAGATAGGGCAACACAAAAAGCCGCGCCATGGTCAAAAGATTAGGCACAGCTCGAACTTGTCGGAAGGCAGTCACAGTAGCTCAGAAAATCGCAACTTCATGGATACCGCATGGTAGCCGATTTCGCCCGGTGGATGCGCTGTCCCTCTACGCCGCATTACTCGCCAACCTGCTTCTCGAACACCATCGAGGTCTTCACTAGCGTGTAGCCATCGCGCAGATAGAACCGGTGCGCCGCTTCACGCGTGCTGCGCGAAGTCACCCTGACGCTGGCCGCCCCGCGCTCCACGCACCAGCGTTCAGCCTCCTCACAAAGCCGCCGCCCAATCCCCAGGCTGCGCATCCCTTCCCGCACCACCAGCCCGCCGATCAGCGCATACGGAGCGTATTGCAACCTCCGTTCCATCGAAACCTCAATCCACCCCACAACCTCGTCCGCCACACACGCCACAAACGCCGCCTGCGTCTCCGGGCGAACACCAGCGATCCACGCCGCCACATCCTCTACCGTTCGCTGATAGGAAAGCTGCTCCACCAATTCGGCAACCGCCGCCACATCGGCCAGCGCCATGGGCCGTACTTTCATCTTTTCCATGTACACCATTATCCAGCCGTTACGGGTCGGAGGCACATCTCCGACCGCTTTGGTCTTGCTTCGCGTCGATTCCAGCCGTAAACTGAAGGTGGCGGAATTCGAGCTCGCGCGAGCGTCCAATCGCCCCCGAAACCATGCTCAGGCTCACAAAAAAAGCGGACTACGGACTGATGGCGCTAAAGTATCTCGCCGAGCAGCAGACCCTCGCTGCCTCCATCCGCAATGGTGCGAACCCTGCCCAATCCGCCAAAGATATAGCTGAGGCGTACCACATCCCTCCGCAGCTGCTGGCGAAAATCCTCCAGACCCTGGCCAAAGCCGGCCTGCTCGTCTCCCACGCCGGCACCAACGGTGGATATTCGCTCGCCCGATCCGCGCACGACATCACCGCCTTCGAGGTCATTCGCGCCATCGACGGCCCGCTTTTCATCACCAGTTGCATCACGATTCACGGAACCTGCGACCTCGCAGGCCATTGCACCATCAAAGAACCGCTGCGCAAGGTCAATGACAGCATCAAGGACCTGCTCAACGGTATTCGCATCTCGGATCTCATCGACCCGGCCGAAACCAATCCCTCCGCAGCATTAGCCGGCGGCTTGGTCAGCATCGGCCTTTAGCCAATTTTTGTCATCCTGAGCGGAGCGAAGGATCTGCTTCTCGCCCGCCTCAGCAAGCACGTTCAAGGAGTACACATCATGCCTGAAACCATCGGAGTCAACGTAACTCAGTCCAAAGAGCCTCTTCCTGCAGGCGTCAAGCTGCCCATCTACATGGACAACCACGCCACCACGCCGCTTGACCCCCGCGTGCTCGAGGCCATGATGCCCTACCTCACCGGCATCTTCGGCAACGCCGCCAGCCGCAACCACTCCTTCGGCTGGGAAGCCGAAGCCGGCGTCGAAAAGGCCCGCGAACAGATCGCCGCCCTCATCGGTTGCACCGCCAAGGAGATCATCTTCACCTCCGGTGCCACTGAGTCCAACAACCTCGCCATCAAGGGCATCGCCGAGATGTACAAGGAGCGCGGCAACCACATCATCACCGAGGTCACCGAGCACAAGGCCGTCCTCGACACCTGCAAGAAGCTCGAAAAGCAGGGCTTCCGCATCACCTACCTGCCCGTAAAAGCTGACGGCCTCATCGATCTCGAAGACCTTCGCAACGCCATCGACGACCAGACCATCCTCGTCTCCATCATGTACGCCAATAACGAAATCGGCGTCGTCCAGCCCATCAAGGAAATCGGTGCGCTCTGCCACGAGAAGAAGGTCCTCTTCCACACCGACGCCGTACAGGCCGTGGGCAAGATCCCCGTCAACGTCATCAACGACAACATCGACGTCCTCTCGCTCTCCGGCCACAAGCTCTATGGCCCCAAGGGCGTCGGCGCGCTCTACGTTCGCCGCCGCAACCCTCGCGTCCAGATCTCCGAACAGCAGAACGGTGGAGGCCACGAACGCGGCATGCGTTCCGGCACACTCAACGTCCCCGGCATCGTCGGCCTCGGCGCAGCCTGCGAGATCGCGATGAACGAGATGGAATCCGAGGCCAAGCGCGAAATCGAGCTTCGCGACTACCTTCGCGCCAAGCTCGAAAAGGCGCTCGACTACACCCAGGTCAACGGCAACATGGACCACCACCTCCCCGGCAACCTGAACATGAGCTTCGTCTATGTCGAAGGTGAGTCGCTCCTCATGGGCATCAACGACATCGCCGTAAGCTCCGGCTCGGCCTGCACCTCAGCCACGCTCGAACCTAGCTACGTCCTCAAGGCCCTCGGCCTCGGCGACGACGTCGCCCACAGCTCGATCCGCTTCGGCCTCGGCCGCTTCAACACCAAGGCGGAAGTCGACTACGTGTCCGACAAGCTCATCGACGTAGTCCTCCACCTCCGCGAGCTCTCCCCGCTCTACGAGATGGTCAAAGAAGGCATCGACCTCTCGAAAATCGAGTGGGCCGCTCACTAAAACTCCACGCATCACAGCCACAAGGGGCACGGCTTCGGCCGTGCCTTTCTTCATGCAACACGCTATGATTCGCGCTAAACTACCCACGAAAGGAGAAGCGCCATGCAGGACTTCATCACTGCGAAACAAAGTGAAATCGTTGAACTCTGCCGCACCCACCATGTGCGCCGCTTCTCCGTCTTCGGTTCAGCTACTCGCGATGACTTTGACCCGTCCACCAGCGATGTCGACGTGCGCGTCGAATTTGCCCCGGAAGCTTTGGATAACTATGTGAGGCATATTCACGCATTGCATGACGAGCTGGTCACCCTGTTCGGCCGCAAGGTAGACATGATTACCGGGGAAACTATACCCAACAGGTTCTTTCGAAAAGAAATCGAAGACACTCAGGTCACTCTTTATGCGGCGTGATCCTAGAAAATATCTAGAAGACATCCTGCAATGCATCCTTGAGATCGAACTCACAGTCGGTGGCTTAGGCTTCGAAACATACCAGGAGGTCTTCCTGCTCCGCCGCGGATGCGAACGTGACTTCATCATCATCGCTGAAGCGCTGTCACACATTGGGCAGATTTCGCCTGAACTTCATTCGCGAGTGGACCACGTGCGAGACATCGCAAACTTCCGCAACATCATTGTCCATGGATACATGTATGTCGATGATGCCTACGTCTGGAAGGTCATCCAAGAGTCCGTCCCCATTCTCAAACAACAAATCGAAGCCTGGGCCGCTGAGCTGGACGCCGCTCAACACCCATGACCCGCAAACCCGGCTGGCCCCTCTTCCTCGCCTGGCTCCTCGCCTACCTCATCCTCGATCTCCTCTTCGAGTACGCCTTCCGCGGCCACCTATCGTGGTCGCAACTCCCGGAATCCCTCGCCGGCTCAATCTTCGCCGCTATTCTCACCTGGCTCTTTGCCCTCCGCAAATGGTCTCGCTCCGACAGCATCTTCTAACCCAATCTCGACGAACGAAGTAACGTCATCCCGCCAGACTGCATCGCACACTTATGGATAAAACCCCGCTCGAAGTATCCTCCTCCAACCCCAACAAAGTAACGCTCGACGAAAAGATAGTCCGCAAAAAGAGCATCCCCGCCCAGATCGTCTTCTGGCTCGTAGCCATCGGTCTGCTTTACATGTTCTACAAAGCCTTCTCAGGCCATCCCGGCCACTAATACAAGCCATCAGCAAACGCGCGGTGCAGCGCAACCATAGCGCCCGCGTTTTCCTCCCTCGCACCCGCTATCCTAGCGAGGAATGTCTGTCCCAACACTGCTCGACCCGTCCCTCCTTCTGCACATCGCCCAGGCCCTCAACCTCCCGCTCCCCGGCATAAAAGCCGTCATGGCGCTGCTTGACGAAGGCTCTACCGTCCCCTTCATCGCGCGCTATCGCAAGGAAGCCACCGGCAATCTCGACGAGGTCCAGATCCGCGACATCGCAGACAAGCTCGCCTACTTCCGCGAGCTTACCGACCGCCGAGCAACGATCCTTGCCTCCATCGAAGAACAAGGCAAGCTCACCGACGAGCTCAAGGCCCGCATCCTCAAAACCCTCGACCGTTCCGAGCTCGAAGATCTCTATCTCCCCTACAAACCCAAGCGCCGCACCAAGGCCACCATCGCCCGCGAGCGCGGCCTCGAACCCCTCGCCGACTACCTCTGGAACCAAACACTCACCACTACCTCCGCACTCGACCTCGCAACATCCTTAGTCGACCCAGAGAAAGAAGTCCCCACCACCGACGACGCCTTCGAAGGCGCCCGCCACATCGTCGCCGAGCGCATCGCCGACGACGCCGACGTCCGTAAAGCCGCCCGCGCCCTCATGTTCGACGAAGGCGTCATCGTCTCCCGCAAGTCCTACGAAGCCGAAGGCGAAAAGCCCAAAGACCCCGAAGAAAAATTCAAGATGTACTACGACTTCCGCGAGCCGGTAAAGAACATCCCCTCGCACCGCATGCTCGCCATCCGCCGCGGAGAAGCCGAAGGCGTCCTCTACTGGCTCATCGAAAGCGCCGAAGCCAGCACACTCGCATCCACCGCCAGCGCCGCCGACAAAGACGCACGCACACTCTCACTCATCGCCTCCCGCATCCTCAAAACACCTGGCGACTGGACACCCCACCTCCAGCTAGCCATCGAAGACTCCTGGAAACGCCTCCTCAACTCCAGCCTCCAGGGCGAAATCCGCCTCGAGCTCAAGCGCCGCTCCGACACCGCCGCTATCGAGGTCTTCCGCGACAACCTGCACCACCTACTGCTCGCCGCACCCGCCGGTCCCATCTCCGTCCTGGGCATCGACCCCGGTCTGCGCACCGGCTGCAAGATCGCCATCGTCGACGAAACCGGAAAGTTCCTCGCCCACGACGTCATCTACCCGCACACCGGCCGCACCACCGAGGCGACCAACAAACTCGCCGCGCTCGTCCAGCAGCACAACGTCCGTGCGATCGCCATCGGCAACGGCACCGCCTCGCGCGAAACCGACGCCTTCGTCCGCGACTTCCTCCACGAAAAATCCCTTCCCAACATCTTCAAGGTCACCGTCTCCGAATCCGGCGCCAGCATCTACTCCGCCTCCGACATCGCCCGCCAGGAGTTCCCCGACCTCGACCTCACCGTCCGCGGGGCCATCTCGATCGCCCGCCGCTTGCAGGACCCACTCTCCGAACTCGTCAAGGTCGACCCCAAATCCATCGGCGTCGGCCAGTATCAGCATGATGTCGACCAGCGCCAGCTCCAGCAATCGCTCGGCGCCACCATCGAGTCCTGCGTGAACCGCGTTGGTGTCGACCTCAACACCGCCTCCTGGACGCTTCTCCGCTACGTCGCCGGCATCACCGAACGCATCGCCCTCAACATCGTCAGCTTCCGCGACGCCAACGGACGCTTCCAGTCCCGCGCCCAGCTCAAGGAAGTCTCCGGCATCGGCGCCAAAGCCTTCGAGCAGGCCGCCGGCTTCCTCCGCATCCGCGACGGCATCGAGCCCCTCGACTCCACCGCCGTCCATCCCGAGTCCTACGCCCTCGTCGAGCAAATCGCCCGCTCGCTCTCCACGCCCGTGCCCGACCTCATCCGCAACCCCGCGCTACTCTCCAACCTCAACACCAAAGACCTCGCCGCCGGCGCCTTCACCCTCAACGACATCCTCGAAGAACTCCGCAAACCCGGCCGCGACCCCCGCGACAAGTTCGTCGCCCCCAGCTTCAACGAATCCGTCCGCGAACTCTCCGACGTCCAGCCCGGCATGGTGCTCGAAGGCGTCGTCACCAACGTCACCAAGTTCGGCGCCTTCGTCGACGTAGGCGTCCACCAGGACGGCCTGGTCCACGTCTCCGAAATCTCCAACCGCTTCATCAAGGACCCCGCCGAAGCCCTCAAAGCCGGCCAGATCGTCAAAGTCAAAGTCCTAACGGTCGACGCCAAATCCAAGCGCATCTCCCTCTCCATCAAAGCGCTTCTTTCACCCGTAGCCGCAACCCACACCCCACGCCCCCAAACCCCACGCAAGCCCACTCCCGAGCCCGTCTCGATGAACGACAAACTAGCCGCCCTGGCTGGCAAATGGCGCGTCAACGCCAACTAAACCCAGCTCAAACCACCTAAGCTCGGGTGGCCCATTCATGCCCTCGCACTTGGGGCATGAGTGGGGAACACCAGCAGACCAACTAACCAGCCTTGTCATTGCCCGTCTCTAGCCATCATCAGAGACCCCGAGCAAAGCTGGAAGGACCCCGTATGTTGCATCGTGGACTCATCGCCACAAAAATGACATTTCCTTCATCTCACGCCCCCATGCAACCCACCCCACCCCCGCAACCCTCTGAACAGACTCGATGCCTGCACGACTCCGTCTCGCCCTGACCACCCTCCTCGTCTGTCTCACGCTCACGTCCCCGCGCCCCGCGCGCGCCTATTCCGTCCTCACCCACGAGCAGCTCATCGACCTCACCTGGGACACCTCCATCGTCCCGCTCCTCCGCAGCCGCTACCCCACCCTCACCGACGCCGAAATCGAACACGCCCGCGCCTTCGCCTACGGCGGCTGCGTCATCCAGGACATCGGCTACTACCCCCTCGGCGACGCCTTCTTCTCCGACCTCACCCACTACGTCCGATCGGGAGATTTCGTGGTCAACCTCTTCCGCAACGCCGGCAACGTCGACGAGCTCGCCTTCGCCGTCGGCGCTCTCTCTCACTACATCGGCGACTCCGTCGGCCACTCCACCGCCACCAACCGCGCCGTCCCCATCGAGTTCCCCAAACTCGAAGCCCGCTACGGCTCCAGCGTCAACTACGCCGAAGGCGAACACCAGCACGTCCAGACCGAGTTCGCCTTCGACATCAATGAAATAGCCAAGGGCCGCTTCGCCCCCGTCCACTACCTCCGCCACGTCGGCCTCGAAGTCCCCACCAAGCAGCTATCGCTAGCCTTCTACCAGACCTACGGCCTTCGCGAAGACTTCTCCACCACCCGTCATCAGCGCATCAACGTCAACGCCTATCGCTTCGCCGTGCATCGCTTCATCCCCCGCATCGCCTACGCCACCACACTGCTACACCGGAGGCACGAGCCCGCCGACCCTGCCGACAACCCTGACCTCCAGCGCCTCACGGCAGAAATCGCCAAGGTAGCCGCCGAAAACCACTGGGACGACTACCGCAAGCACGCCGGCATCGGCACCTACATGCTCGCCGGCGTCATCTACATCATTCCCAAGATCGGGCCCATCAAACTCGCCGCCGTCAAAGGCCCCACACCGCAGACCGAGGCTGACTACATCCGCTCCGTACTCACCTCCACGGACGACCTCACCCTCGCTCTCCGCCGCTTCACCCCTCCACCTACGCTCAACGCCACTGCCGGAGAAGCCGCCGCCGTCGACAGCCGCAAGTCTCCCGCCTCCTCCGACACCGTCCCGGCCAAACCCGGAGCCTCGCAAGACACTCCTCGCGGCACCCTCGACCCCCGCCATCCCTTAGTCAACCGCGATCTCGACACCGGAAACCCAGTCCAGCCGGCAGGTTACCGCCTCACCGACGACACCTACGCCACGCTCCTCCACCGCCTCACCCTCACTCCCACCGCTCCTATCCCACCCGGCATCAAGGACGACATCCTCGTCTACTACGCCAACCTGAGTCTCCCGTTCTCTTCCAAAAAACTCCCCGACGTCTGGATGCAGGTCCAAAAGGACCTCACCACCCTCCAAACTATGCCCACCAGCACCGACCCCACCCCCTACCCCACCTACGGCGATGGCACCGACCCCACCCCACCCCCCTTGACAGCCGCGATAAACTAAAACCAGCGTTTCGCCTGGGTCTTACGCTGCGAACTCCGCGTTTCTCTCTGCGTACTCCGCGTCAAAGCCTTCGCTTCCCGGCGTAAGAAGTCCAAGTCCACCGCTAACCCCAATCGGCTGCGGACTTTGCACCAAAAACCGGGGGAAGGGGGTAGGCCTCCCAACCAGATTTTTCCGCGAACCGAAACAGCGCGGAGTATCATCTTATTTACGAGGAAACACATCATGGCATATAGCGATAAGGTTGTTGATCACTACGAAAATCCCCGCAACGTCGGCACACTCGACAAATCGAGCTCCGAAGTTGGCACCGGTCTCGTCGGCGCCCCCGAGTGCGGCGACGTCATGCGCCTCCAGATCAAGGTGAACCCCGAGACCCAGGTCATCGAAGACGCGAAGTTCAAAACATTCGGCTGCGGTTCGGCCATCGCCTCCAGCTCACTCGCCACCGAGTGGGTCAAGGGCAAAACAGTAGCCGAAGCTCTCACGATCTCGAACACCGACATCGTCAAGGAGCTTGCGCTTCCCCCAGTCAAGATTCACTGCTCGGTCCTGGCAGAAGACGCCATCCGCGCCGCCATCGGCGACTGGAAGAAGAAGAACGGCGTAACCGAAGAAGCCGGCGTAGCCGTAGCCGCTCACTAATCAAGCTCGAACCCAGCCCCATCCTCGCCACCAACCACCGTGGCCGGATGGGGCGCTTTACTCTGCGACCTTGCATTTGTACTTATTCACTGTTCACTAATCCCCATTCACTCTCTTATGTCCACCGTCTCCATCTCGACTACCACCTCGACCTCGATGAGCGCTCCTGCGCCCGAGCTGAACAAAGACCCCCTCGCGGGCATGACCCTCCTCACCGCCGAAGGCCAGCAGCCCCGCGCCAAAGCCGCCATCGAGATCACCAAGAACGCCCTCAAGCGCATCCGCGTCGCCATGGCCAAGGAAGGCATCTCACCCGATGCCGGCGGTCTCCGCGTAGGCATCCAGGGCGGCGGCTGCTCCGGCCTCAGCTACAACATCCGCTTCGACACTCAGCCCCGCGAGCGCGATCGTACTTTCATCTTCGGCGAAGGTCTCGAAACTCCGAATGACCCTTCCGGCGCCAAGCCCGTAAAGCTCTTCGTTGATCCCAAAAGCTTCCTCTACCTCGCCGGCATGGTCCTCGACTTCGAAGAAACCCTCATGCGCCAGGGCTTCAACTTCATCAACCCCAACTCCACCAAGAGCTGCGGCTGCGGTTCAAGCTTCTCGGCCTAGCTACTTAGCAGCAGGCACAGGAGCAGGTGCCGTCACAATCTTCCCCGTAGCCTTCAGGTGGAACATCGCCTCCAGCTGCCCTTTGTACACATCCATCGGCGGCAGACCAACCTTCGCCCTCTCGGCATCCAGCTCACCCGGATTCTCCACGCCGTACATTGCCATCCCATCGGCGACCCGCGTGAACTGCGTCCCATAGCGCTGCAGCTTCCCTTTGCTGACGAGTTCTTTATCGATCACCAGTGCCAGCGGTGCGCCGTCGATCCTGCCCTCATCCGCCAGCCTGGTCAGCAGCGGCAAAAGCGAAAGCTGCCACGCATGATCCCGCGTATGCCCCAGCACCAGCATCGCTGCGTTCGAAGCATCAAATCCGACAGTCGTAATTGTCGGCCACCCACTCTTCGCCACGATCTCCTTCAACCCCGCGGTCAGCTGCGCATCGATCTCCGTAATATTGGTGGCCATCTGCAGCTTCTCTTTGTTCTTCGCCTCACCGTGCGAGACTCCGCGCGCACCCTCATCCGCATCGCGCATCGCCAGCAGCCGCGCCTGCAAGCCTAAGTCTGTTCCCTGCCCGTTCTTTTCGATCAGCTCCTGTCGCCGCTTTGCGGCGTCGGCCGCCCACGGAGACACAGGCGTTTGCGCCTGCTGCGCCAATACACCCAAACAGCCATTCAAAAGAAGAAACGCCAGCAATACCCGGGGCCTATACATACATGCAGTGTACCGGGGATCTCTACGCCCCGACCTCGACAGTTCCCGCCACTGCCACGCGATTCCGCCCCATACCCTTGGCCACATACAGCGCCGTATCGGCGTCCCGCAGCATGTTCTCCGTCGTCTCACCGATCTCAGGCTTTCGGCTGCACACGCCAATACTCACGGTCACGAATCGTCCCGTGCCCGATCCGGTATGCTCCAGCCGCAACGCCAGCACAGCTTCCCGTAGCAACTCCGCAATTCCCGTCGCCGCAGTCGCATCCGCCCCTGGCAGCACCACCGCGAACTCTTCCCCGCCATACCGTGCTACGGTGTCATGCCCTCGCCGCGGCCGGGGCTCTGTCTCGAGTACCCGCGCGACCTCGCGCAAGCACTCATCGCCCTGCTGGTGACCATAGGTATCGTTGTACGCCTTGAAGTGGTCGACATCGATCATCAGCAACCCGAGCGGCTGCCTGGCCCGCGCCGCCCGCCGAAATTCGGTCTCGACCACTGCATCGAAGTGCCGCCGGTTGTACAAACCCGTCAACCCATCGCGAAACGAGAGCTCGCTCAGCATCGCATTGGCTTCGCGCAACTGCTCCTGTGTGTCCAGCAATGAAGCCTGCGAAACCTCCAGCTCCCTGTTGCGCCGCTTCTCCAGCGCAGCCGACCCCAGGGCGGCCGCCAGAATGACGCCCGCCGCAACCGCAACCGCCGCCTGCCCCAACGCAGTCACCTTTACCGTCCACACCGTGGACATCGGCATCGAGTCCGGGATATACCGCACGGCGGCCATGGCCGTATAGTGCATCGCAGCGATCCCCAGGCCCATTACCGCGCCGGCGGCAATCTTCAGCCACTCCCCATGCCATGATCTATCCCGCACCGAGAAGCCGATCCACAGTGCCATGGTCGAAAACACCACCGCAACCAGCAGCGACAGCGCCACAATCCGCATATCGTAGTGATGCATCACCGTGGACCGCATCGCGGCCATGCCCGTATAGTGCATTCCGCCGATGCCGGCTGCCATCAGCAACCCGCCGATCGCCAGGTGCCGCCAGCCCAGTTTCGTCGCGCTCACAACCGACAGCACCACCGCCGATGCCACCACTGCCAACGCCAGCGAAAGCAGTACCGTCGGCACAAAGTACGCCACAGCCACCGGCAGCACCACCGCCAGCATACCCAGGTAGTGCATCGACCAGATGCCAATGCCCATCGCTGCCGACCCACCCAGCAGCCAGCCACGCCTATGCTGCGCAGTCACAGAGCGCCGCATGCGCTCCGCCAGCGAGAACGCAGCGTAAGCTGCGATCATCGACGTCAAAACGGAAACGGCGATCAACCCGTAAGAATAATGCACAGCAATTTGATCCATAGCAATCATGGGGAGAGGAACAAGGCGGCAAAGGGAAACAATAAGACTCTCAGTAGGTGTCCGTAGGAGAATCATAGACCGAACATTAGAATCAGATATGGATTTTTTCACTGTCTTTTCACTCCCACGAAAGCTGCACCTGAATTTGTCCGCGCTTGAAAAGTCTTTCTACGCGCAGTCCCGCAAGCTGCACCCGGACCGCTTCGCCGCCAAACCGCAAGTTGAGCAGGATGCCGCTCTGGCAGCCAGCTCCGCGCTCAATGATGCCTACCGCACCCTCCGCGACCCCATCACCCGTACCGAGTACCTGCTCTCGCTCGAAGGCATCCAGCTTGAAGAGCAGTCCCGCGCCGCCACCGATCTCGCCAAGTCCACCGGCACCGAGAAGAAACAGGTTGCACCGCCCGATCTGCTCGAAGAAGCCTTCGAGCTCAATATGGCTCTCGAAGAGATGCGCCTGGACCCCGATCCCAACACGCGCAAGGACCTCGAAGCGGCCCGAGAGAAGTTCACCGCCATGCTCGCCGAGTCACAAAGCCAGCTAGAAAGCCTCTGGACCAACTGGGACGCCGCGATCGATAGCAATGACGAAGCCGCGAAGGACACCGCCAAGCAAGCTATGGTCGCCCTCCTCAACCGCCGCAGCTACATTCGCAACCTGGTCCGCGACGTCAACACCGCCCTCGAGTAGCTTCGACGAGTAACGAATCGAGTTCCCACCAGCGATTCACAGCACTCCACACGCGCGCACCTGTTACTCAACATAGATGCGCTCGTTTCGTTTCCTTCTCGTCTTCGCCTGTCTCACACCCTTCATCGGCTCTGCTCACGCGGACACCAACTCCGACTGGACCACGCCGCTGCCGCCCTTCCAGATCGCCGACAACCTCTACTACGTCGGCAGCCGCGACCTCGCTAGCTACTTGATCGTCACACCAAAGGGCAACATCCTCATCAACGCCAATCTCGAGACCTCGCCTCCACAAATCCGCAGCAGCATCGAGAGGCTCGGCTTCAAGTATGCCGACACCAAGATACTGCTCAATGGCCAGGCTCACTTCGACCACATGGCCGGCAGTGCGGAGGTCCTGCGCGAAACTCACGCACGCAACATGGTCATGGATGGCGATGTCGGCGTAGTTGAGTCCGGTGGCCGCACCGACTTCCTCGCCTCCACCGGCTCGCTCCAAAACTACCCGCCGGCACACGTCGATCGCGTCCTGCACGACGGTGACACCGTCACGTTGGGCAACATGACCCTCACCGCGCACAAAACCGCCGGCCACACGCGTGGCTGCACCACCTGGACCTTCCGTGTTCACCTGCCAGGTGAACCAGCCGGCCAAATGCGCAACGTCGTCATCGTCGGGGGCGTCAGCTTCTGGTCGGACTTCCACTTCGTCGACCGTCCGGGCCATCCCGCCAGCTATCCCGGCATCGCGAAGGACTTTACGCAAACCTTCCGCACGCTCCACGCCCTTCCCTGCGATGTCTTCCTCGGTGAGCACGGCAGCTACTTCAACCTGCTCGCCAAACTGCCCCGCCTGCAAACAGAAGGCCCCGCCGTCTTCATCGATCCTGAAGGATACAAGCAGTTCGTCGACAAGTACCAGCAAGTCTACGAAGCCACGCTAAGCAAAGAGCAGGGCATGGCAAACTGAAAGCCCCTGCCTTCCATTTGACGGTCCGCCCAAGCTTCGATAAGGTCTAATTCATGTCGAGCTTTGCTCTTCGCCGTTGTTGTTGCCGCCAGCATCCACTCGCTGGTTAAGCGGCGTCGCGGCTCGAACACACTCTCTCTACTGTCCCGAAAAGCCCATCCAGCGATCTCCCCGATGCTGCGCCCGTTCGTCTGATACCAGGACAAGCGCTGGCCGCTCTCATGCCTGTCGTCCCAGGCAAGGATGTCTCCACAACCCCAGGAGAACGCTCTATGAAGCTATACACCCGCAACTTTTTCAAAGCCTTCCTCTTCGCTGCTGTCCTCTTCTCTTCATCACTCGCATCGCCCTCACTCGCCTCCGCACAACAACCGGCTGCGACCACATCGGCTCCAAAACCAAGCGTGGTCGAGTGGGTTTATCGCACCAGGTACGGCTACAAGGATGAGTGGTGGCGGATCTTCAAGAAGTACCAGATCGCCATTCTGGAGCGTCAGAAGCAGCTCGGTTACGTAAAGGAGTACACCGTATGGGCGCCGAGCCTGCATACCAGTGAAGACTCCCGCTGGGACTACCGCATCATCATCGTCCGTGCCTCCGCCGATGCGCCTCCCGGTCAATCCGAAGGCGAAGTCGCCAAACAACTCTTCCCCGACCAGGCAGCTTTCACGCGCGACGAAAACCGCCGCTGGGAGCTCACAACCAACCACTGGGATCTCCCCATCCACATCGTCAAGCTCGATACCACGGAGTAGCGGCCAGCCCGGGCTTCCCGGTGCGCAACGTCATAGCCGCGCACCGGGAGAGCCCGCGCTAGTTTTCCAGCTTTGTCAGGTGGTGCAAATCGTGACCGCCCATAATCTCCACGATCGTCCACAGCGTCTCTTCCCCACGCTCCGGATGCGTAACCGGCTTCCGCTTATCCGCCTCGTTCAATGCCCCGACAAACGCCACATTCCACGCCCGCAGCGCAAAGAAGGTCGCCCGCGCCTCAGCAAAGGAATACGCCTTATACACGCCCGACCACGCATCCTGATCGAACGGCTGGATCACCGAGTGCGCCTCGCCATACGCCTGCCGCAACCGCCAACTCCACGCGATCTCGCAGTCGGCCATGTGCGCCAGAATCTCGCGCACGCTCCACTTGCCCGGAGCCGTCGGCACATTCGCCATCTCCGCTGTATACCGATCCAACACGACAGCCCATCGCGCGGGGGTTTCGGCAATCACGGCCTGCGGATCGCGTCCGCCCAAGGCACCTGCATACGGAACACTCATGCTTCTCCTTCGGGCGCCTCTGCACCTGCCCATGGATCATACTGACCCACCGACCACAAATATCCTTCCGGATCGCGCACCGTGAACGCCTGCCCGCCATAGTCCATTGTCTTGAGCTCCATCACGATCTCCGCTCCCGCTGCCTTCGCGCTCGCATACATCGCCTCGCACTCTTCTGCTATGAGGTACAGCGGCGAGGTCACCCGTCCGCCAATCTCCGACGGTATCGCATACAAATGACCATGAGGACTCGCGTTCGAGCTCGACCCAAGCATGATCATGCCGGTCCCAAACCGCAGCTCCGCATGCGCGACCGTGCCCTCCGGTCCGTCATACACGGCATGCCGCACAAACCCGAACGCCGTCGCCAGCCACGCAATCGCCGCGTGCGCGTCCTTGTAGCGCAGGCTGGGGATAATCCTTGAACCCGAGATAGCCATGACGCTCTCCTCACAAGAATCATCGCGCTCGAACGCGCATCTGCACAAGAGCCTCGCCTACGAATTTCCCGCAACAACATGTAAACTCGCGCCGTCGCCGCCTAAACTGGATAGACATACGAACCCCGTCGCCGCACTCGCCGTTTCTGGAGGAAGTCCTGATCATCCCGTTTCGCACTCTTACGATCCTCACGCTTTCGGCGGCTGTCGCCGGCGCTTTCGCACAGCAGGCCGCCGCACCCGCGCAGCAAACCGCACCCAAGATGCAGCTTCCCGCCGATCGCCGCGCCTACACCTCCGCTCGCGCCCAGCTCGATCCCGCAGCGCGCCTGGCGGCCATGCGCCAGTTCCTCATCGACTACCCAAAGAGCAACAGCGCCTCACGCGCCGAGAATGCCATCCTCGATCTCCTGCTCGCTTACTTCCCCGACCGCGCCGCCGAAATCGACTCCCAGGCCACACTGCTCGTCAAAGGAACCAGCAAGAGCAACTCCCACATTAACGAAGAACAGAGCGTCGCCCAGAAGCTCGCTGAAGCCGGGCCCAACGGCATCGACCTTACGCTCGCCGCCAAACTCGCCAAACAGGCCAACGACGACTTGCAGGAACGTTCCTTCGCCAAGGAGATTGACGCCTCCTACAGCGAGGCCAAGCTCCCACTTCCCTCCTCTGCTGAAGTGCATGCGCACTTCGTGCAGGAGAAGTCCGAAGGCCTCAGCATCGTCGCCGAAGTCGCCTTCCATCAGGGCAATCTCAGCGAGGCCAGCAAGTTCGCGGAACTGGCCTTCGCCACAGACCCCGCCGTTGACGACACCAACTCCATCCGCGGCGAGATCGCCCTCGCCGATCACCGCGACGCCGACGCCCTCGACGCCTTCGAACGCGCACAGCTCTACGGTGGACTTCGCCCCGTGCTGCAGCAGAAGACGCTCGCCCTCTATCGCGACGCGCATAACGGCAGCGACGCCAACTTCCAGGCCGACCAGGACGCGCGCTACGCCCAGCTATTTCCGCCGCCTTTCAAGCCCGCGCCGCACACTCCGCCGGCCAACGGCCATACCGTTCTCGTCGAGCTATTCACCGGCTCCGGATGCGAACCCTGCGTAGGCGCCGATCTTGCGATGGAGGCCATGCTCGAAGCCTTCCCTCGCACGGAGCTCGTGACCCTGGCCTTCGATCAACACATCCCGCTGCCCGACCCGCTGGCCAACCCTGACTCGCTGGCCCGCGCCACGCAGTATGGCGTCATTCACACGCCCAACTTCGCCATCGACGGACAGGTTCTCGAAGCCGCGGGCGGCGACCGCAATGATAGCGAAGAGCTCTACAAAGACGTGACAAAAACCCTCGACGCCGATGCTGCCCGACCCAGTGGCGTGGAGCTTCAGCTAACAGCCGCTCTCACTCCTGAGGGCAGTGTCACCGCACAGGCGCACGTAACGCTGGCTGGAGACGAGCAACTCCAGAAAGAAATCGCCGTCCTTCCCGTTCCTCCACCCGCACCTCCAAAGCCTGACGCGAAAGCCGTTGCCACAACCGCGCCTGCACCCGCTGCCGTTACCCCACTGCCACTCGCCGCTCCTTCTCTCACGCTCAACTTCGCCCTCGTCGAAGATGAAGTGCGCTACGCCGGCGAGAACGGCATTCGCTTCCACCGCATGGTCGTTCGCGCTCTCGCAAAGCCCGCAGGCGAAGGCTTCGCGCTCACATCGAACTCATCCGCCACGCTCGATGCCGCCTTCCAGCCCACGGAGATCGGCAAGCAACTCAGTATCTATCTCGATGGCTATGAGAAGCACAACGAGCGCTTCGAGAACACCCACTTCCTCGCCAAGGACACCACCATCAACCCTGCTCACCTGAAGGTTGTTGCCTGGGTTGAGAACACCGCAGACCATCGCGTCCTGCAAGCCGCCTTCGTCTCACTCGCTCCCGCAAAGAGCACCGGAGAATCAGAATGATCCCGACACCCCGCCGCTACGCCGCCGCGCTCCTTCTTTTCTCCGCAACCGCCTACGCCGCACCAAAGTCTCCCGCGCAGTGGCACGTCAAGGCTCTTCCAGTTGCTGCAAAAGCAAACACAAAAATCGCCATCACCGTCTCCGGACAGATCGATCCGGGCTGGCATCTCTATGCGCTCGAAGAGCCCGATGGCGGTCCCATCGCCACCGTCGTCGGCCTCACCGAAGGCGACCCGGCCGATTTGCTGAGCGTCGACGAAAGCAAGCCCATCGTCATCGACGATCCGCTTTTCCATCTGCGCACCGGCTTCTTCCGCTCCTCGGTCGACTTCACCCTGCATCTCCGCGTCGACCCCTCTGCCAAGCCTGGCACTAACCCGCTGCACGTCCTCATCCGCTTCCAGTCCTGCAACGACCAGGTCTGCCTGCCGCCCCACACCGATACCGTCGAAGTACCGCTCAACGTCACCCGCTAGCGCACAAACTTCTTCGCTCCATCAGAGGTACACTTTGGAACTATGAACGCCGCACTCGTCCAATCCTTCACCGCCCCACCCATCTACACAACCTTCGACGCGCCCATCGCGAAGGAAGGCGAACAGCTCATCACCGTCAAGGCTGCCGCCCTCCACCAGATCGTCAAATCCCTCGCCAACGGCACGCACTACGGCTCGAACGGTGAGCTCCCATTCATCCCCGGCGTCGACGGCGTCGGCCTGCTCGCTGACGGCTCCCGCGTTTACTTCGGCGGCGCACGCTTCCCCTACGGCACCATGTGCGAGCAGACCGTCATCCGTGGCCAGATGATCGTCCCGCTCCCCGACGGCCTACCCAGCGAGCTTGCCGCCGCCATCGCCAACCCCGCGATGTCTTCCTGGGTCGCTCTCAGCGCACGCGCTAAGTTTGTCGCGGGCGAAAGCGTCCTGATCCTCGGCGCCACCGGAACCTCCGGTCAGCTCGCCGTCCAGATCGCAAAGCGCCGCGGCGCGCGGCATATCGCCGCCGTCGGCCGCAACCCGGAAGCACTCGCGAAACTCAGCTCTCTCGGCGCAGACACCGTCATCTCGCTCGACCAGTCGCACGAGGCCCTCACCGCTACCTTTCGCAACCTCATCAAGGACCACGGCATAGACATCGTGCTCGACTACATCTGGGGCTCACCCGCTGAGACCCTCATCGGCGCGATCGCACAAAAGGGCCTTACAAACAGCGACGGCCGCGTCCGCTATATCAACATCGGCTCGACCGCCGGTCCTACTATCTCCATAGCCGCCGCTACACTCCGCAGCTCCGGTCTGGAACTGCTCGGCTCGGGCTTCGGCTCTGCTTCGCTTGACCAGATCCTCAAAGCCGTCGCCGAGTTCTTCAACGAATGCGCGCAGTCGCCCTTCGAGTTCAGCCTGAAGACCGCACCGCTCTCCGAGGTCAACGCGCTCTGGAACGAGAAAGACCAGGCAACTCGGCTGGTCTTCCTCCCATAACAACTTCGCGAAACTGAACGCTTGCACTTGCTGGCAGGAACTTTCTGATTCTTTGCAGCGTAAGGTCGGTATGGCGAAGTTCTTGCTTTCCCTCACGCTGGTTGCCTCTCTGGGTTGCTGTAGGAACGGTGCAGCCCAACAGCTCACTCCTCCTATGCCGGCCTATGACGCTGTTGTGATCAAGCTGAACAATGGCCTTGGGCGTGGCACTCACGTGGATATGGATGACACCACATTTCGCGCGACGAACGTGCCACTCAAACATTTGCTGGTCAATGCGTTTGGGATTCGCGAAGGGCTGATGTTTGGCCTGCCCGCATGGGCCGATTCATTGCGGTACGACGTTTCCGCCAAGGTGACTGATCCGGACATGAAGGTCGTGAGCCATCTTTCGCGCGAGCAGCGGCAGGCGATGATTGCCGCCATCCTTATCGATCGCTTTCATCTCAAGACCCATATCGATCTCAAGACGCTTCCTGTATACGAGCTGGTGGTCGCAAAAGACGGCCCGAAGCTCACGGCCAGCGCAGTTGCGGCCGATTCGACAGCTCCCGGAAACATGAATGTACACAATACGGATATGACTGCCACAGGAGTGACTCTATCGGATCTGGCGGGAAACCTGTCTTTCCCACTGGATCGCACGGTAATCGACAAGACGGGCCTCACGGGTCGATACGATTTTCGACTGCAATGGACTGCGGATAATGTCGTGAACGGGGCCGCCGATAACAGTGCGGCTGACGCTCCACCGAATCTCTTTACAGCGATCGAGGAGCAGCTTGGATTAAAGCTGCAACCCGCAAAGGGGCCGGTAGAGACTCTGGTGGTCGACCACGTGGAACAGCCTACGGAAAACTGAACGCTGCGAGTCAACTGCTTCATCCCTTTCTGCCACCAACCCTCACCCTCCGCATCCAATCCTCATCGCCGAACTCTCGGCAAAGGATCAGCCGTTCCATGGAATACAAAACACTCGGCAACACCGGTCTTCTCGTCTCTACTCTCTGTTTCGGCACCATGACCTTCCACGGCGGCACCGGCATGTTCCAGGCCATCGGCAAGGTCGATCAGGCAGGAGCCGACGACCTCATCAAGGGCTCCATCGACGCCGGCATCAACTTCTTCGACACCGCCGATGTCTACTCCGAAGGCGAATCCGAAAAGACCTTCGGCCAGTCGCTCAGAAACCTCAACATCGCCCGCAAAGACGTCGTCATCGCCACCAAGGTCTACAGCCGCACCGGCCCCGGACGCAACGACGTCGGCGCCTCCCGCGGCCACATCATGGACGCCGTTGACGCCAGCCTCAAGCGCCTCCAGACCGACCACATCGACCTCTACCAAATCCACGGCAACGACATCCTCACACCCGTCGAAGAAACCCTCAACGCCCTCGACACGCTCGTGCGTTCCGGCAAAGTCCGCTACATCGGCGTCTCCAACTGGCAGGCGTGGAAGATAGCGAAGGCCCTCACCATCTCGAAGTTCCAGAACATCGCCCGCTTCGACACCCTGCAGGCCTACTACTCCATAGCCGGCCGCGATCTCGAGCGCGAAATCGTCCCTCTGCTCGAAGCCGAAAAGACCGGCCTGCTCGTCTGGAGCCCGCTTGCCGGCGGCCTGCTCTCCGGCAAGTTCAGCCGCGAAAATCAGAAGCCCGCCGACTCCCGCCGCTCCGAGTTCGACTTCCCGCTGGTCGACAAGGAACGCGCCTGGCGCATCCTCGACGTCATCGCGCCCATCGCCAAGGCCCACAACTGCTCCGCTGCTCGCGTCTCGCTCTCCTGGTTACTCGCCAAGCCCGTCGTCACGTCGATCATCATCGGCGCCAAGCGCATGGACCAGCTCACAGACAACATCGCCGCGGTCGATCTGAAGCTCACGCCCGACGAGCTCAAACAGCTCGACGAAGTCAGCACCCTCCCACCTGAGTACCCCGGCTGGATGCTGCCCTTCCAGAGCGCCAACCGCATCGACCCAAAGGTAGCCCGCCCGGGCATCCCCGCAACAAAGAAATAGCCGCAGACCCGTACTGTCGTTCCACAAACGAGTACCCGGGTCCGGATTCTCGGACCCGGGCTTGCTCGTGCATATCCCGTCATCCTTTGCCGCAATATCCGTTGACAATACATCCGTGACGGATATATTGTCTCTGCATGGCCGCTTCCATCCTCAAAGACCACATCCCTCTCACACCAGCCGTCTTCGCTATCCTGCTGGCACTGGCTGACGGCGAGAAGCACGGTTACGCCATCATGCAGGAGGCTCGCGAGCACACGCCGATGGGTCCGGGTACGCTATACGGTTCGCTGGACCGTCTTCTTACCGCGGGCCTGGTCGAAGAAACCGGCCTCACCGACGATGAACGCCGCCGCTACTACCGCCTCACCCCCTCAGGCCGTCAAACTCTCGCCGCCGAAACCGCCCGCCTCGAACAAGCCGCGGCCTTCGCCCGCCGCAAGGGCGTGAAACCGCTGACGGGCCGCACCGCCGGAGCCCGCGCATGAGGACCTCCGCGAAGCTGTGCCTCAAGCTCTACGCCATCGCTCTCCGCCTCTATCCCAAGTCCTTCTACGCGCGCTACGCCGACGAAATGCTGGAGGCCGCCAGCCTCGAAATCGCCCAATCGCACAACCTCCCTCACCTCACCGCATCCCTTCTCTGGGACAACGTGCGCTCTCTGCCCCGCGCCCACTGGGATTATGCCAAGCCGAAAAGTCCTGTCCTCGGCATCGTGGCTCTCTCCATTTACACCGTTCTCGTCCTCTTCCAGGCGGTTTCCACTCGCCGCACCGAACGAGGCTCCGCTGACGTCATGCCGGCCTGGGCGGCCCGCCAGTACAGCAATGACTGCTCGGTCGCCGCACGCATCCAATCCTGCGCAGACAAGCTGGCATCGCAGCCCCGGCAGGAAATCACCTCCTCATCATGGCTCAACGGCGGGGGCCTCTTCATCGGCCTCTACGACAGCGCAGGCCGGGCCGTAGGCGGCAACGCCACGCTGAACGGCACCTGGCCGCAACCACCTCACGGCATCTTCGACACCATCCGAAGCCGCGGAGAATTTCGCGTCACCTGGCAGCCTCAGCCCGGCATCCGCGTCGCCCTGACGGGTCGGCCGCTGAACTCCGGAGGATTTGTCCTTTCCGGCCAGAGCCTGTCGTCCACCGAAAAGTACACTGCCCGCACCCTGCGCATTTTGTTCTTTGGATGGGCCATGATGCTCGCCATGGCGGTTCCCGGGACGATCGCTCGCGCCCGAGCTCGCAAGCGCCGCATCGCCAGCCACTAGCCCATGACCCAAATCAGCCGCATCCCTACGCCCTTCTCCGCATCCCACCTATAGGACAATAGAAACAGGCGCATTTCCAGCAATCCCGCGCCTTCGGAAGAGGAAGCTTTGGCAGAACAGCAGCGCGTCGTCGGCATCGATCTTGGCACCACCAACTCTCTCATCGCCTTCATGCAGGGCGACACCCCCACGGTCATCCCCGGCGAAGACGGCTCACCCATCGTCCCCTCGGTCGTCGCCTTCGATCAGGACACGACATCCGGCTTCTCAGTCGGCAACGCCGCACGCAATGTGCTGCTCACCAACTCCGCCAATGCGGTCTACTCGGTCAAGCGTCTCATGGGCCGCGACCTCACCGACGTCGAGCCCGAGTTGAAGCTCTTCCCTTTCCAGTTAGCAGAAGGCCTCCAACCCGGCGAAGTCCTCAAGCTCAACGTAGGCGGCCTCACCCTAACCCCCCCCGAAATCTCCGCCTACATCCTGCTCCAGCTCAAGAAAAACGCCGAGCGCTTCTTCGGCGCCGAAGTCACCAAGGCCGTCATCACCGTCCCGGCTTACTTCAACGACGCTCAGCGCCAGGCCACCAAAGACGCCGGCCGCATCGCCGGCCTCGACGTCCTCCGCCTCGTCAACGAGCCCACAGCAGCCGCGCTCGCCTACGGCCTCGACAAGCAGAAGGACGGAATCATCGCCGTCTACGACTTCGGCGGCGGCACCTTCGACATCTCCATCCTCAAGCTCCACGAAGGCATCTTCGAAGTCATCTCCACCGGCGGCGACACACACCTCGGCGGCGACGACATCGACAATCTCCTCACCGCTGTCGCTCTTGACGACATCCGTGGCGACCTCAACCTCAACGTCACGCAAAACCCCGAGGTCATCCAGCAACTCCGCAAAGCCGTCATCGAAGCCAAGATCGTCCTCAGCGCCAACGACTCCACACGCCTCGCGCTCACCCTCCCCGACGGCAGCATCTACGCTCGCGAGATCACCCGCACGCAGTTCGAGCAGCTCATCGCAAGCGTCATCGAACGCACCGCCGCCCCCGTCAACCAAGCCCTCAAAGACGCGCAGCTCACACCCGAGCTGATCGACGAAGTCGTCATGGTCGGCGGCTCCACGCGCATCCCCGCCGTCCGCACGCTCGTCGCAAGCATCTTCAACCTCGAAGCTCGCGGCAAGAAACTCCACACTGAGCTCAACCCCGACGAAGTCGTCGCCCTCGGCGCAGCCGTGCAGGCACAGATCCTTTCCGGCACAGAGAACGCCGCCACCAACGACCTGCTACTCCTCGACGTCACACCGCTCTCACTCGGCATCGAAGCCCTCGGCGGTGTCGTCGCCAAAATCATCCAACGCAACAGCACCATCCCAGCCAGCGCCACCGAGCACTTCACCACCGGCGTAGACGGCCAAACGAATGTCGCTATCCACGTCGTCCAGGGCGAGCGCGAACTCGCCAAGGACTGCCGCTCCCTCGCCCGCTTCGACCTCAAAGGCATTCCGCCGATGGTCGCCGGTCTGCCGCGCATCGAAGTGAAATTCCTCATCGACGCCAACGGCATCCTCCAGGTATCCGCCCGCGAACAGCGCTCCGGCACCGAGGCACAGATCGAGGTAAAACCCACCTACGGCCTCACCGACGAGCAGGTCGAAACCATGATCCTTGACTCCTTCGACAACGCCGAGGAAGACATCAACGCCCGTCAGCTCATCGAAGCCAAAAACGAAGCCCAGACCATCCTGGACGCCGTCGCCAAGGGCAAGAAATCCCCCGTCTGGCAACAGCTCACTGCGGACGAGCATGAAACCATCACTGCCGCCATCGTCGAGGTGCAGAACTCACTCAAGGACGACGACCACAAGATCGTCCGCGCCGCCATCGCCACGCTCGATAAGGCCACCCGCCGCATGGCCGAGCTCATGATGGACTCCGCCGTCACCGGTGCGCTCGGCGGCAAAACCATGGCCACCGCTGGCGACAACCTCGGCGGCGACCTCGGCGCCCCCACGTCGGCGCCCCACGCTTTCGCCTCCGCGCAGTTCAGCGACGAAGCGCCCGCCGATCCGCTCATCCTGATCGAGCAAAACCCCGACACGCCGGGCGAATCGACCGAAGACTAACCCACCACCGGCACAACAAAAGGGCCGCGGATCACTCCGCGGCCCTTCTTATTTCGTACTCGACTTACGCTTCCGTCGTCTCTGCCACAGCAACCGCCGCCGCAGGAACTCCCGCAGGGGCAGCTTCCTTCGGCTTCGCCACCGGCACAGGAGCCTTCTTGCTCGGAGCCAGAATCGCGTGCAGCGTGGTGCCTTCCATGCGGGGCATGAACTCGACCACAGCAGCATCGCCGAGATCCTGGATCAGGCGGTTGATGATCTTGTAGCCCAGGTCACGATGCGCCATCTGGCGGCCCTTGAAGCGCAGCGATGCCTTGACCTTGTCGCCTTCATTGAGGAAGCGGATCGCCATGTTTTTCTTGGTCTGGTAGTCGTGCTCGTCGACGGTGACC
>JAMFSR010000030.1 GCA_026225395.1 Granulicella sapmiensis | reverse complement strand
ATGATCCTCGAAGAGCTCATGCTCGACCTCATGTATCACGTGCCCGGCAACAAGAAAATCAAGGAGCTGACGATTACCGAGGACATGGTCAAGTCCCGCGACATCACGCTCCCTGTCATGCTTGAAAAAGCCGGTTAACGGGCCTTAAGCAAGAACCTGATGGACAGCTTTTAGCTGTCCGTTCTTGTTTGCATTCCAGCACTCAAGTTCACCCGATAAAAACCTTGGTAATCCGTGTGCAATTCCCCGGCCCGGATGCGCGTACAATTTCCTCCAAGCCACAGCATCGCATCGTTCTTTCGCGTGCTGCGTCTAATCGGGAGGCCTATGACAAACGACGAACGCGATCTCCTTACCGGCGCTCAGCGCAAGCTTCCCATGATGCCCATCCGCGAGATGGTCATCTTTCCCCATATGATGGCGCCCTTCGTCGTCGGACGCGAATCCTCCGTCCGCGCCCTCGAAGAAGCCCTCAACGGCGACCGCCGCATCTTCCTGGCGACGCAGCACGACGCTTCGGTCGATGAGCCCACCGCTGATGACATTTACACCGTCGGCGTGATTGGAAACATCGTGCAGTCCGTCCGCATGCCCGACGGCAACATCAAGGTGCTCGTCGAAGGCGTCGAGCGCGCTCGCGCTTCTGAGGTCAACGACGACGACGGATTCTTCGTCGCCACCGTCCGCACCTCCAAAGCCGAGCTGCCGTCCACGCCCGCCACCGAGCAGCTCATCACGCGCGTGCATCAGCTCTTTGAGCAATACAACAAGCTACAGCAGTCGCTGAACCACGAAACCGCAGCCGCGCTCCGCACCGACGAGCCTGCGAAGCTCGCAGACGTGATCGCCGCCAACCTCGCACTCTCCATCGAAGAGAAGCAGCAGGTCCTCGAAGTCTTCGACCCTGAAATTCGTCTCTCGCGCATCGCGGACACACTCGACATCGCCATTGAGAAGCTCAACATGGACCGCACCATTCAGTCGCGCGTAAAGCGGCAGATGGAGCGCGCGCAAAAAGAGTACTACCTCAACGAAAAGATCAAGGCTATCCAGAAGGAGCTTGGCCGGGGCGAGAAGTCCGAGTTCGATGAGCTCAAGAAGAAGATCGAAGAAGCCGGCATGACCCCCGAGGTGAAAGAGAAGGCGATGCTCGAGCTCAAAAAGCTCGAAGCCATGCCACCGATGTCCGCCGAGTCTACCGTCAGCCGCAACTACCTTGACTGGCTGCTCGCCGTGCCGTGGAAGAAGAAGTCCAAGGAAATCCGTTCCATCGAGACCGCCGAGACCGTTCTCAACGAAGACCATTACGGCCTCGAGAAGATCAAGGACCGCATCTTAGAGTTCCTCGCTGTCCGCCAGCTCGTCAAGAACCCCAAGGGCTCGATTCTCTGCTTCGTCGGTCCTCCGGGCGTCGGCAAGACCTCGCTCGGCATGTCGATCGCGAAGGCTACGGGCCGCAAGTTCGTCCGCATGTCGCTGGGCGGCGTGCGCGATGAAGCCGAGATCCGCGGACATCGCCGCACCTACATCGGTGCGCTCCCTGGCCAGATCATCCAGTCGATGAAGAAGGCCGGCACCAAGAACCCGGTCATCATGCTCGACGAGATCGACAAGATGGCTTCGGACTTCCGCGGAGACCCCGCGAGTGCCTTGCTCGAAGTCCTCGATCCCGAGCAGAACAATACCTTCCAGGACCACTACCTCGACGTCGAATACGATCTCTCGCAGGTCCTCTTCGTCGCCACGGCAAACGTCCTCCACACCATCCCCGGCCCCTTGCAGGACCGCATGGAGATTCTTCGCCTCACCGGCTACACCGAGGTTGAAAAGCTCGAAATCGCCAAGCAGTACCTGGTGAAGAAACAGCTCGAAGCCACCGGCCTCAACGGCGAGCAGATATCGTTCACCGACGATGCGCTTCGCGAGATCATTCGCAGCTACACGCGCGAGGCCGGTGTCCGTAACCTGGAGCGCGAAATCGGTAATGTCTGCCGCAAGGTCGCGCGCAAGGTTGTTGGTGACTCCAAGCACACGGAGGCCATCACCGCTGAAACCCTCGTAACCCTCCTCGGCGTCGCCAAGTATCGCGACTCGCAGGTACAGGAGAAGTCCGAAGTCGGTCTTGTCACTGGTCTTGCCTGGACGGAAATGGGCGGCAGCATCCTGCAGACCGAAGTGCAGGTGCTCGACGGCAAGGGCAAGATGACGCCTACGGGTCAGCTCGGCGATGTCATGCAGGAGTCGGCGCAAGCCGCTCTCACATGGATCCGTTCGCGGTCGCAGCACCTAGGCTTGCCCAAGGACTTCTACCGCAATATCGATATCCACATTCACGTTCCGGAGGGCGCCATCCCCAAGGATGGTCCTTCGGCCGGCATCACGATGGCCACGGCACTCGCCAGCGCGCTCACCAAAATCCCGGTGCGCCGCGACATCTGCATGACCGGAGAGATTACCCTCCGCGGCAAGGTGCTGCCGATCGGCGGCCTCAAGGAAAAGCTCCTCGCAGCTCATCGCGCGGGCATTTTTGAAGCCATCCTGCCTGCTGAAAACAAGAAGGACCTGGCCGATTTGCCCGAGCTCATCAAGACCACGATGAAACTCAATTGGGTTGAGCAGATGGACGAAGTCCTCGAGATTGCGTTGGCCGGAAAGCTTCCACGCCTTGCCGAGGAGACGCCCGAAGCTCTCGTCGGTTCGATGCCCGTCCCACAGACGGGTTCAGACGTCAACGCAAACGTCGCACGCCAGTAAACCAACCTACAAACAGCAAAAGGCCGAGGCAATATACCTCGGCCTTTTGCTGTGCACTCGTAAATGCTACGGTGCTGTGGGACGCCGACCCTGGATCAAGTGGATAATCAGCGAAACCACCGCCAGGATCAAAAGGATCTTGATCAGGATGGGCGCGACGTGGACCACGACGAAACTAATGACCCAAAGAATCGCCAACACAATTGCCAGATAGAGAAACATTCGTACCCTCCGTTAGGCGCGTCGTCCGGTAATCAGATGTAGCACCAACGATATCACCGCAAAGATCACCAGCAAATGAATCAGCAGACCGGCGCTCTTGAACATCACAAAGCCGCCGATCCACAAAAGGAAAAGAACAATCGCCAAAATAAGAAACATCATCCACCCCTGAAGCTGAAATCGCGCCAAACACGCGTGTTACGTCCCATGAGAGCCATATGTACTGTAGCTGCGTTGCTTGTCATCGAAAAATATTCTCATCCAATGAAGTCAGATAACATCCGGCGCGTCGCCCGCATCGAACGGCCTGAAATGCAATTTCTGGAGGCACGCCTTGGAACTCATTGTCGTCATCATTCTCGTCCTTCTGCTGTTCGGGTCTTTCCCCATCTTCCCCTATTCGCGCGACTGGGGTTATCGCGGCAGTGGTGTTCTCGGCACCATCTTGCTCATCGTCGTCATTCTCTGGCTGCTGCAGATCGTTTAGTTCCGTAGTTTGCCGGCTGGTTCGGTAAGATAAAGGCGTGGTTTCGCGATTTCCGCGGAACACGCCTTCTCTTATGCCGACAGCGACAACGAACCTAACCGACCTCCGCCTCAGCGATCTCGCGCCCACCTTCGTTCAATCGGAGATTCGCGCGATGAACGTCGCCTGCTCCGCCGTCAACGGCATCAACATGGCGCAGGGCGTCTGTGACACCGATCCGCCGCACCCGGTCGTCGAGTCGGCCATCGAAGCCATTCGCAACGGTTTCAATATCTACACGCGCCTCGATGGAATCACCAGCCTGCGCGAAGCACTGGCCCACAAGTTTGCCAGTTTCAACAAGCTCACAGTCGACCCCGAGCGCGAGATTCTCGTCACCTCCGGCGCGACCGGCGCCATGTACTGCACGCTGCAGGCGCTGCTCAATCCCGGCGACGAATGCCTCATCTTCGAGCCCTTCTACGGTTATCACATCCTCACACTGCGCTCGCAGCGCCTCAAGCCAGTCACGGTGCCACTTGTCGGCGCGAACTACGCGCTGGATATCGAGGCCCTTCGCGCCGCCGTCACGCCAAAGACCCGCGCCATCATCCTCAACACCCCTGCAAACCCTTCCGGCAAGGTCTTCACCCTGGCTGAGCTCGAGCAGCTCGCCGACTTCGCCATGGAGCACGACCTCTTCGTCTTCACCGACGAGATGTACGAGTACTTCCTCTACGAAGGCGCCGAGCATCTCTCCATCGCCGCACTGCCCGGGATGAAAGACCGCACCATTACGATCTCCGGCTTCTCGAAGACCTTCTCAGTGACCGGATGGCGTCTCGGCTACCTCACCGGCAGCACCAAGTGGCTTCCCGCCATCGGCAACTTCCACGACCTCACCTACATCTGCGCACCTGCCCCGCTCCAACACGGCGCGGCCACCGGCCTGCTGCAACTTCCTGCCAGCTTCTACACGGACATGGCCGCCGAGTACCAGGCCAAGCGCGACCTCGTCTGCGCCGCCCTCACCCGCGCCGGCCTCACTCCATCCGTCCCCAACGGCGCCTACTATATTCTCGCCGACGCCACCCGCATCCCCGGCGCAGACGCCAAACAAAAAGCCCGTCGCCTTCTCGCCGATACCGGCATCGCCGCCGTCGCCGGCTCCGCCTTCTTTGGCACGAACACAGACGGCACCAACCGCGGTGACAATCTCCTGCGCTTCTGCTATGCCAAGAAAGATGCGGAGTTGGAAGAAGCCTGCCGCCGTCTCGACGACTATCAGGTGTAATCTTCGAAGCAACCCGCTTTCGGAGATACATCAATGTCCAGAAGAGAAATCGTACTTCTCGTCAGCCGCGCCATCGCTCTGCTACAGCTCATCGCTGCCCTGATCGACGCGTTTCTCTACCTTCCGCAGCAAGCCTTTGTGCTGTCGCAGCAGCTCCACCTGCAAAGCAGGTTTCCGTCGAACGACCATCTCATGTCGCCCATGTTCTGGATTGGGCCTGCCCTTTCGATTGTGCGCATCGTCGTACTTCTTTTGATCGCCGCCTTGTTTTGGAACTGCGGCCCAATGATTGAGCGCTGGCTCCTGCCCACAGGCAGCACGCGGCCAGACGAAATCATCTAGTTTCGCAAAATGAACGGGCAGCGAGAAATCTCTCGCTGCCCGTTCCAAGCATTAGCTTTTACAAAATCGACTCATCATACGGTAACGTCAACCAGCGCCGCTGCCCGCAATGCCCGCCAGCGATCGAAGGAATCAGCATCACTTCATCGCCGTCCTCAAACTGATGCGCATCCCCGCCGAGGAAGCGGATGTCCTCGTCGTTCACATATACGTTGATGAACCGCCGCAGCTTGCCGTTCTCATCCTTCACGTTCTGCGAAAGAGCCGGAAACTTCGTATCGAACTCCGCAATCAATCCGGGCAAATCCTTCGCATCCGAATCAAACGCTTTCTGCCCATCCGTATGCCGAGCCAACGCGGTCGGCAAAACAATCTTTACGCTCACTGCACTCCTCCTGCCAATTCAAGCTCACTCACGAGAGATGCATCGACCTCTCGAATGTATTCATCAAACGCCGCCAGCTTCGGCTTCACAGCACGCTCCGCCGGATACTGCCCTTCCAGCGCATCGGTCGTCTTCAAGCCGTTGCCCGAGATGATCGATACCGTAACCTGGTCGCGCGAGATGCGACCCTGCGAGTACAACCGCGCCGTCACAGCCGTCGTCACACCGCCCGCCGTCTCCGTGAACACGCCCTCACACTCCGCCAGCTCCTGGATACCCGAAACGATCTCGACATCCGAAACATCCTCAGCCCAGCCGCCCGTCTCCTGGATCATCTTCGAAGCCAGCGGTCCATCCGCCGGGTTGCCGATCGCCAGCGAACGCGCAATCGTGTTCGGCCGCTGCGGCTCAATGTAATCCCATCCCTGTTTCACCGAGTGTGAAATCGGCGAGCATCCAGTAGCCTGCGCTCCAAAGAAGCGCACATCCTTGTGCTCCACCAACCCCAGCGCCACGAGCTCGCGAAACGCCTTGCGAATCTTGCGAATCATGCTGCCGCCGGCCATCGGCACAACGACGTTGTCAGGCAGCTTCCACCCCAGCTGCTCGGCGATCTCATACCCAATCGTCTTCGAACCCTCAGCGTAGTAAGGCCGCAGGTTCACATTCACGAAACCCCAGTTGTACTCATCCGCAATCAACGTGCAAAGGCGGTTCACATGGTCATAGTTGCCATCGATCCGCACCAGCCGCGCTCCGTACACCAGCGTATTCAAAATCTTTGCCGGCTCCAGATCGCTCGGCACCAGGATGCAAGCGCGAATCCCCAACCGAGCCGCCTGCGCCGCCACACTGTTCGCCAGGTTCCCCGTCGACGAGCAACCCACCGTCTTGAACCCGAACGCCTGAGCATTCGCCAGCGCCACGCTCACCACGCGGTCCTTGAAGCTCAGCGTCGGGAAGCACACCGCATCGTTCTTGATATAGAGATTGTCCGCGCCCACCTTCTTGCCAAGGTTCTTCGCGCGCAACAGAGGCGTAAAGCCGACCGGCAGGTCCGGCAGAAATCCTTCAGGGATGGGCAGCAGCTCTTTGTACCGCCAGATGTTCATCGGCCCCGCGGCTACCGTCTCGCGCGTAAACCGTCCCCGCACCGACTCCAGATCGTACTGGACTTCCAGCGGCGCCAGACACTCATCACAGGCCGAAAGCGGCCGGTTGCCAAAGCTCTTGCCACACTCATTACAGCGCAGCTCGTACACGGTAGATCCCATCACTCGACTCCAAGGGCCAAGGGGTCCTGCTCGCGACGCTTACTCTCAATTGTCTGAAGGGGGAATGCAGAGAATCGTGGACCACAGGCATTAACATGCAACTATGGCACCAACCGAACCTCATGTTCCCTGTCTCCAGGAGAGAGTTGACACCGGTACTTAGTAGCTGTCCGGTTGTCGTGGCGTCAAAGGGCTCGTCCCTCAACCACTCTGCATGAAATTCGACCCGCTTGCGCGGATGGAATATATCGTTTGTACCATACCGCCCACCACACCGCAACCTGTTCAAAACCCCAAGCCCACCGGCACGGCCCGCATCGCACCCACATAATCCAGTATCCGCTCCGCCATCTCCCGCTTGGACGACGCCGGCAGCTCCACCTCCGCGTCCCGCATCAACAGCGTCCCCGCATTGCGGTCCACCTCAAATCCACTATCGGCGCGCGAAACATCATTCGCCACAACGGCATCCACACCCTTCTCCCGCAGCTTCCGCCTTCCCTCTTCAAGTATCCGCTCGGTCTCCGCCGCAAACCCGATCACCACCGTCCCCTGCCTCTTCTCCTCCACAACCCGCCGCAGAATATCCTCATTCCGCTCCAGCTCCAGCACCATCGAATCCCGCTTCTTCAGCTTCTGCACAGCAACCTCTTTCACCCGATAATCCGCCACAGCCGCCGCCATCACCACCACCGTCGCTTCCGGTAGACGCTCCATCACCGCCCGTTGCATCTCCGCCGCTGTCCCCACAACCACCTGCTCGCACCGCAGCGAAGCATCCGCACCCGCCGCCGTCACCAGTACCACCTTCGCCCCTCGAGCCACCGCCGCCTGCGCCACCGCCACGCCCATCTTCCCGCTCGACCGATTCCCAAGAAACCGGACCGGATCAATCGACTCCTGCGTCCCTCCAGCCGTAATCAACACCACTTCCCCTGCAAGATCGTCCCGCTTACGCCCAGCTTCCTTTACCGCCCAGAAAGCCGCATCGGCAATCTGATCGACCTCAGCCAGCCTTCCTTCACCCACCATCCCGCAAGCCAGATACCCCGCCCCGGGCTCGATCACCCGAACGCCCCGCCCACGCAGCGTAGCCACGTTCTCCTGCGTCGCCACATGCCGCCACATGTTCACATTCATCGCCGGAGCAACCAACAAAGGAGCCGTCGTCGCCAGGCAGATCGTCGAAAGCAGATCATTCGCCAACCCATGCGCCAGCTTCGCAATCGTGTTCGCTGTCGCCGGAGCAATCACCACCGCATCCACTTCCTGCGCCACGCGAATATGCTCTATATCAAACTGCCCAGCCTCACCACTCGCGGCCTCGTCCACCGCCGGCTCCCACAACGACGTCAACACCTGCCGCCCACTCAGCCCAGCAAACGTCAGAGGGGTCACAAACCTCTCCGCTCCCGCCGTCATGACCACCTGCACCTCCGCACCGCGACGCTGCAGCTCCCGCGTCAGCTCCGCCGCCTTATACACCGCAATGCCCCCGCTCACACCCAGCAGAATCCTCATCGCGCATCCTCCGCACCAATCACCACGTTGTCGATCAACCGCGTCTTCCCTACCCACGCAGCCACCGCCACCAGCACTCCATCGCCTACATCACTCACCGGCTCAAGACTGCGAGCATCCACAATCTCCGCATAGTCCAACCGAACTCCAGCAGCGTCTTCCAGCTCACGCCGCAACTCGCCTCGCAGCCGATCAGAATCGCGCTCGCCCTCGGCCACGACCCGCTCAACGCGACGCAATGCCCGCTCCAACACCAACGCCTGCTCCCGTTCCTCCGCACTCAAATACCGGTTCCGCGAGCTCATCGCCAATCCATCCACCTCGCGCACGGTAGGACAAACCACCATCTCCACATCGAAGTTCAGATCCCGCACCATCGTCCGCAGAACGGCCACCTGCGCGGCATCCTTCTGCCCAAAGAAAGCACACGTCGGTTGAAAGATGTTGAATAGCTTCGCGACCACCGTCGCCACGCCGCGAAAATGCCCCGGCCGCGACGCCCCATCCAGGCGCCCGCCAACCATCGGGATGTCCACAAACGTCTCCGCACCCGCCGGATACATCTCTTCCCGCGCCGGCGCGAACAACACATCCACACCCTCGCGCTCCAGCATCGCGCAGTCCTGCTCAAACGTCCGCGGATACGCCGCAAAATCCTCGTTCGGTCCAAACTGCGTCGGGTTCACAAAGATCGTCGCCGCGACCGCATCGCAGCTCGCCTTCGCCGCCCTTACCAGCGACAAATGCCCCACATGCAGCGCGCCCATGGTAGGCACCAGCCCCAGCGTCCGATCTCCACGCTTCAGCGCATTGCAGGTTCGCCGCACTTCATCAATCGTCCGAAGGATCTCCATCACTCCGCGCCCGCCAGCTCCAGCGCCACGCCACGCGGCATGTGGTAACTCTCCTCATTATCGGGAAAGTTTCGCGCCTCCACCGAGGCCCGAAAATCCTCGAGCCCTTCCCGCATCAGTGTCCCCGCATCGCCAAACACCCGCACAAACTTCGGCCGCTGCCGGAACGAAAGCCCAAACACATCGTGGAACACCAGGATCTGCCCATCGCACTCCGGGCCTGCTCCAATACCGATTGTCGGCACGCTCAGCAGCGCCGTAATCTTCGCCGCCAGCTCACGCGGAATCCCCTCCAGCACAATCGCTACGGCACCCGCCTGTTCCAACGCCACAGCATCGTCACAGAGCTGCTGCGCCGCCGCCTCCGACCGCCCCTGCACCCGATACCCGCCCATCTTATGCACTGACTGCGGCGTCAGCCCGATGTGCCCTACCACCGGAATCTCAGCCTCCGTAATCGCCCTTACGCGATGCGCCTGCGAAGCCCCACCCTCAAGCTTCACCGCCTCCGCTCCAGCCTCCTTCACAAACCGCAGCGCATTGCGAATAGTTTCATCCACTGAAAGCTGATAGCTGCCATACGGCATATCGACCACCAGCATCGCTCGCCGCACTGCCCGCCGGACAGCGCGCGCATGATGCAGCATGTCGTCCATCGTCACACTAAGGGTGTCGTCATAGCCGAGCACGGCCATCCCCAGCGAGTCGCCAACAAGCAACACATCGATACCGGCCTCGTCGACAAGACGGGCCGTGGGATAGTCATACGCTGTAAGGGCAGTTATTGCGGCGCCATGTTGCTTCTGCGCCAGCAGACTTTGGGGCGTGACCTTTGTCACGTCCATGCGACGAAATTCGTCGCGTATACCAGTCAAACTCATCGTCTCTCCAGTGCCGCTCCGCAAAAGGCGGATGCGTCCCGAACAAGACCAGTATAAGCAACCGCCAGGGCCGCGGCCAACAGCTCCGAACACAAACCAATTTCGTTGACACGTCCCTTCACGAACCCTATGGTTGCTTCAGGCTCTGTAACTGCTACTCGAATCCATCCACAAACCCAAGAAACCAAGGACGCTCCCGATGAAAGCACTCGCCGTTCTCCTGTTTTCCACTCTCGCCGCATCCCCGGCCCTGACCGCTCAGGCACCCGCACCACCACCGCCCGTCGTCACTTCCAACCCCGTCGTCTGGAGCGCCAACCAGATCTACGAGCGCCAGTCCAAGTACATGGTTGCCGCCGCGGAGGAAATGCCGGCCGAGAAGTACGGCTACCACCCCACGCCCGATCAATGGAGCTTTGCCAAGATCATCTCCCATGTAGCCGGTTCTAACGGCGGTGTCTGCGGCCTGCTCTCCGACCAGCCCGCCCCCGCTGCCGTCAAGGTCGCCGAAACCGCAACCAAGCCTGAACTTGTGGCCGCCGTCAAAGCCTCCTTCGCCTTCTGCGACACGGTCATAGCCAACCTCCACGACGACAAGCTCGGCGATACCATCACCTATTTCCGCGGCGCCCGCGTCCCCCGCGCTCGCGCCCTTATCGAGCTCACCGACGACCTCGAAGACCACTACTCCCAGATGGCCGCCTACCTCCGCCTCAACGGCATGCTTCCCCCATCCGCCACACCCGCACCCAAGAAGTAATTTGCCCACGATGCTCCCTGCGTCCGGGGCTTTTGCCTTTGTCCCGAACGCAGGGCGCAAGCCGTATAAGATGAACACTATGAGCTACACGCAGGTCGTTCTCGCGCACCTTCGCAAGGACCTGCGGCTGGAGTGGCGCGCCAAGGACTCCATCAACGGAATGCTCTTCTTTTCGCTGCTGGTGGTGGTAGTGCTGGCCATGGCCTTCGACCCCGGCTCCTACCCCACGCTCGCACGGCAGATCAGCGGCGGTCTCATCTGGGTCGGCCTGTTGTTCGCTGCCATGACAGCTCTCAACCAATCCTGGTCGCGCGAACTCCAGAACAGCGTACTGGATGCCCACCGCCTGGCCGCTGCGCCGTCTTCCGCCCTGTTCGTCGGCAAAGCCGTGGCAAACTTTCTCTTCGTCACCGCCGTGGAGCTCGTGCTCACGCCGGTCTTCGTCATCTTCTACAACCTGCATCCGCTGGGCGAAACCTGGAAGCTGCTGCTCATTTTGCCGCTGGGGACATTGGCTCTGGTGGTCAACGGCACCTTCTTCGCCGCGCTTGGCCTGCGTACACGCAACCGTGAAACCCTCCTGCCACTTATTCTGCTGCCGGTTTCCATGCCTGCCCTTCTGGCGATGATTCAGGCCACCACGAACGTCCTTACTGGCGAGCGCGAACCCACGCTGTGGATCAAGGTGCTGGTGGCCTATATCGTCGTCTTCACTATCGCCTGCCTTTTCCTGTTTGAAACCATCCTGAATGCTGATTAGCAAAGGCTTTAGCACCGCCGATTAGCGCACTGCTTTCCACGGCAGTACTCCTGCCAAGAAGATAAAATTGAACCCGGTGACAACTCTTCGCAAATCGAACGGCCCGATGCCCAGGTGGGCACTCGCTTACCTCGCCTTCACGGTGGTCATTCTCGTCATCGGATTTCAAAAAGCCATGACCGCGCCCACAGAAGCTACGATGGGTAATCTCTATCGCGTGTTCTTCTACCATCTGCCGCACGCGATCATTAGCTTCGTCTTTCCATATCTCAACTGCGTGGCCTCATTCGCCTATCTCTACTGGCGAAGCCGCGATACAGACCGCGCTGCTGCTGCGGACGCTTTCGCGCTGGCCTCGGCCGAGATGACCGTGCTCTACGCCAGCATCGGCCTCGCTACCGGAAGCATCTGGGGCCGCGCCGCCTGGGGCATCTGGTGGGCCTGGGATGCGCGCATGACCACCTACCTGCTGCTCTGGCTGCTGTATGTAAGTTACCTGCTGCTACGCAGCTTCTCCGCGCCGGGACAGACAGCCGTTCTCTCCTCCGTGCTCGGCATCTTTGCAGCCATCGACGTCCCGATCTGCTTCATGTCCATCCGTTGGTATCGTACGCAGCATCCTGCGCCAGTCTTCGGCGGCGACGCCGACTCCGGTATCGACCCCAGCATGCTGCCGGCCGTCCTCTGGAATATGGCCGCCTGGGCACTCTGGGGAGCGTTCCTGCTTGGCGTTCGATACGCCGTAGAACGCCGCCGTCAACGCCAAGCCGCAGCCTACGCCGTCGCCTTCCTTGAAGGCGAAGAGCCAACTGGCCTGGAGGGCGCACGATGATTCCCTTCCACACGCTCTCGCAACGCCACCTCGTCTACGCCTATCTCGCGGTCTTTATCCTGCAGTTCGGCTACGGCCTCTGGCTGATCGTTCAATGGCGCAAGTCGCGAGGCCCCAATTAAATACAAAAAATAACGGAGTTAGGCTTCCGCCCAACTCCGTTGATCCGAGGAATCATGTGCGCCCGGCAGCTCCGTGGCTACCGCGTCGTTTTCTCTAACACCGTCTTTTGCAAAGGGTTTCGCGGAAACCCGCAAAATAATTCCACGGACGTTGCAGACCACCGAACAGACACCTAAACTTCACAACAGTGCTCAAACCTCCCAGCCCTCGAAAAACTCTCGCCGCCGGCGCTCTCGCGCTGTTGCCGGCCGCGGCGGGTTGCCATCGCAACGCGTTTCCTACCTATCCGGCGTCCTATCGCGAGTTCGCCTACGTCACTGCCGGGGCGTCCGACACCGTCGCCGTTCTGGATCTCGTCTACCTGCGCCAGGATCGCGTCCTGCAGGTCGGCCATGAACCCACCGGCCTCGCAGCGAACCCCGTGCGCAACGAGGTCTACACCGTCAATAGCGGTAGTGACTCCGTTAGCGTCATCGATACGACCACCAACCGCGTAGCCGCTACCATCGGCGTCCACCACAAGCCGTACTTCATCGAAGTGTCCCCGGACGGCAAGCGCGCCTACGTGCCTAACTCAGCCTCGAACACTGTCAGCATCCTCGATCTCGACAAGCGCCGTGAGATTGCCGTAGCGGCTACCGGCGAAGGGCCCGGCGTCGCGCGCGTCTCGCCCGATGGCAAATCTCTGGTCGTTAGCAATCGCATCGCCGGCAGCGTCTCGGTTTACACCATCACCGACTCGGACAAGCAGCCGCTGCAGTTCCGTGAGTCCTTCTCCGGCTGCCCCGGCGCTACGGACATCGCCATCGCGGCGAACTCTCTTTCCGAGCCTGCGTCCGGCTCCAAGGCCTTTGTTGCCTGCTCAGGCGGCCATCAGGTGATGGATATCTGGCTAGGTGCTGCGCCGGCCTCCTGGCGAGGCGAGCAGGATGTTTCACTGCAGCACGATCAAATACTGGCGATGCTCGATGTCGGCAAGACACCCATCCACTTGGCGCTCAAGCCCGATGGCGGCGAAGTATTCTCCACCAACTTCGACTCCAATAGCATCTCCGAAATTTCCACCTGGACCAACGAAGTCAGCGGAACGTACATGATTGGCACCAATCCCTCAAGTGCCATCATCAGCCGCGATGACTCCAGCCTCTGGGTCACCAACTTCGGCGCCGAATCGGCCAGCCTTTACAGCATCAACGACGGCCGCCTGATCACAGCCGTCCACGACGGCAGCCATCCCGACGCACTGACCTTCTGCGTTTGCAATGGTAAGGATGAGCATCTGCTGTTGGTCGTCGATTCGGGATCAGGCGATGTCGCCGTGATCAAAAATCAGAGTAGTGGAAGCCCGTCGCTCTTCACGATGCTGCCTGCCGGAAGCCATCCGAACGACATTGTCGTGAAGGCGTTCACCGCGAAATGATGGCTTAGCCCTGAAGCTCGTGTTCGCGCGTCTCGCGCAGCGCCTGCCGCGTGGCCGAGACATAAGCGCCGGCCAGCAGGAGCAAGCCAGAGATAAACGCCCACATCATCAGACTCACCGATACATCGAACGGCCCGTAGACCGAGTCGAAGTCGAGATGCGGCAGCGCGAGAATGTAGAGATACTTCGCCACTGTCCAAAGAATGCCCATCACGATCGCAGTCGGAAGAACGGCTGCAACCGGCACCTTTCGATTCGGCAGTCCCCAGTAGATGAGGAAGAACAAACCAATGCTCGCAGCCAGTGCGCATATCTGTAGAAAGCCGTGGCCGATGAAGTTCGCAAACCCGTTGTCCGTATGGCCAAAGAACACCCACGCCATCACGGTGCGCTGACCGGACGTAAGCGCGACAGACGCCATAGCCAGCATACCAACTCCAACCGCCAGACATATCGACACAATTTGATTCTGTAGATACGAACGATTCTTCGTCACACCCCACACACTGTTCAGCGCAACTTCCAGAGGCAAAAATACACCCGTCGTCGTGACCAGCAACATGACCACCGAAAAGATCCGTTCCTGCGCATGCGAGTTTGCCAAAAACCGCATATTACGCATCACGTAAGCCTGATGATTCGGCAGGAAGTTCGTCATCATCTCCCCGACAACATCGGCCATCTTCGCCGAATGAAACACCTTTTGCGAAAGTGTAAGCAGCAGCACGATGAACGGGAACAAGGAAAGAATCACCTGTGCCGCCACACTGAACGCATAAGTATGCACTTCGGTGCGGGCCATGTAGGCACCCAGCGCCTTCACCTGGTCCCACGTCGCGCTTTCTTCAACAGGAACTGATCGTCGAGCGGCAAGGCTTGGCGCGATCGCCTCAGTGCCGGCATCGGGGACGATCAGACTTCGCGCCCCGATCACACCGGGAGCGTTCGCGCTTGGAGTCGCAATTGGAACTTCCTTCTCGCCAGACATGCATTCAGTCTACTTCGTCTTGTTTTCAAGCCGGTCAATCGCCCATCCTGCGGCCTCAGCCAATACGGTATCGTTTTCCGACGTCCACTGCTTCAGCGTGGGTAGGAACTCCGGCTCACCGCTGTTGCCCATCGCAATCGCCACATTGCGCCGAATCCTCTTGCGCCGCGTGCGCTCAAGCGGCGAGCCACGAAACCACTGATTGAACGTCGGTCCATCCATATTCGCGAGCCACGCAAGTGCGGGATTGACCAGTTGCTGGCGCGGGGGCAATTCACTCGACTTCCCAACTGGAGCCCGCCTGTTCCACGGGCAAACATCCTGGCAGATATCGCACCCGAACACCTGCCGCCCCATGCCTTCGCGCAACCCCTCCGCGATGCTTCCCTTCTTTTCGATTGTCAGATAGGCGATGCAACGCGAGGCGTCCATCTGACGCGGCGCGATCAGGGCATCGGTCGGGCACGCATCGATGCAACGCGTGCAAGAGCCGCAGCGGTCGGCTGCCGGCACAGTCCATGCGTCCTGCTCCAATACCAGCGAGGTCACGATGACGCCCAACAGCAGCCAAGATCCCTGCTGTTGGTTCAGCACGCACGTATTTTTTCCGATCCATCCCACTCCCGCACGTTCCGCATATCCACGCTCGACAATCGGCCCCGTATCCACATAGCAACGCGTCTCGCAGGTCTGACCAAAGCGCTCCTTCAGGTCACGCTCTATCGACTGCAGCTTCGGCAAAAGCACGTCGTGGTAATCGCTACCACCATCTCTCTCGCCACGCCCGCTCCATGCATAGCGCGCGATCCATCCGGTGGAGAGCGGTGCGGGATCGATTGATCGCGGAGCCTCCGCGTTATAGTTAAGCGCGCACACAATGACGGACTGCGCCCACGGCATCGCTCGGCGAAGGTCCCCGCGCAGCAACTCTCCAGCGGCATCTTCGCGCTTCAAATATTCCATCTCACCGGCACGCCCGGCATCAACCCATTCGACGTACCTGCGCTCAATTTCGGCAGCATCCGCGCTTGTAGCATCGGGAACATCAGCGATGCCGGCAAGGTCAAATCCCGCAGTCAACGCACGAGCTTCCACCCACTCCCGGTCTATGCGCGTCAGCATTCGACTATTTTCGCCGATCAAGGGTCTTGACAGTTTGAACTGAGCCGCAAAACGGAGTTGCACCGTTCTGCACTACAGGCTCTTGAGTTGTCGCTGGAGGAAGACCGCTAAACCATTGCATTTCTGAGGTTTAGTGGCGGGGACGACGGGGCTCGAACCCGCGACCTCTGCCGTGACAGTTACGCTAACTGGTTGTATCTAAATGATTTCACGGGCGTTGATGGCTAACTACAGCACCCTTGAGCACTCAAAAACACTGGGAAAAACGCAGGTTCGAAATTTCAGCACCCTCGCCAGCACCCTCACCAAATGACGGTGCTGAGAGCCTGACCTCTGCCGTGCATAGGCAGCGAGGTCGAGCTGGGCAGAGGTCTGCCGCACATGCGGGGTAGTCGAATTTCGCGGGTGCGGAAGGGTGCTCAAGCACCCTCCCTCTGCTTCAACTGACCGCAGTTAGATCACTTATGGAATCGATTGTTTCCCATTCCTAGACACCAACCAAGCTGATGACGACAACGGCGTTTATCAGGAGTCATCACGACGATGGTCTCTCGCCGACAATGAGAGCATTAGCCTGTTTTCTTCAATTGGGAACGCCTGGTCAGGCGGCCCATTCATCAAATCGGCGCATGATCTCCATGAGCTTGTATCCCAACAGGATGAGAGAGCCCCACAATATGAAGGGAACGCCATAGAGTAGGAGGTGCTTGCGTGAACGGGCTAACTCAAACACTCCTACCTTCACGATGGCGTATACATTCGCTGCGAGATAAGCAACCGCCAAAAAGCTCACTACTAAGTTGTGCATCTTCCTAGTCCTCCGTTTACCTGCTTGCATCTCTGCGTCAATACTCTTCGGTTAGCTCATCAAGCTCTTTCTTGAGTTCGGCATCCAATACCAGATCTACGGCTGCGAGCGTATTAGCCAACTGATCGACTCGATCTCGCGACTCGCCGCTACTT